>NZ_FOSG01000057.1 GCF_900114215.1 Streptomyces mangrovi
GGCGGATGGCCATCAGACCGGGCATCTCGTGCTCGGCCAGCGTGATCTCCTTGCGGCCGAACGCCGCCAGGGACAGATCCGCCACCTTGAAGTCCGTGAAGTCAGCGGTGGGCTGCGAGGGCATGCCGGGTACTCCTTGGGGTCTGTGTGCTCTGGATGCTGCTCTGGATGCTGCCGTGGATGTTGTGGTGGATGTCGAGCGTCGCGGTGGAGCGGTTGAGGGTGATGTAGTGCAGCCCGGGCGCGCCTTCGGCCAGCAGGCGCTCGGCCATGGCGGTGGCGTGGTCGACTCCGATGCGGTGGCCGGCGGCCGGGTTGCCGCGGGCGGCCTCCAGGCGGCGAGCCAGGTCCTCGGGAAAGGCCGCGCCCGACAACTCGGCGAAGCGGGCGATCTGCCGGGCGTCGGTGGCGGGCATGATCTCCGGGATGATCGGGGTTTCGCAGCCGGCGGCGACCACCCGGTCGCGCAACCGCAGATAGTCCTCGACGTGGAAGAACATCTGCGTGATGGCGTAGTCGGCGCCGGCCCGGCACTTGGCGACGAAGTGGCGGATGTCGCTGGCCCAGTCCGGTGAGCGGGGGTGGCGTTCGGGGAAGGCGGCCACCCCGACGCTGAAGTCGCCCATCTCCTTGACCAGGGAGACCAGTTGGTGGGCGTGGGTGAAGCCCTGCGGGTGCGGGGTCCAGGGCGCGCCCGGGTCGCCGGGCGGGTCGCCGCGCAGGGCGAGGACATCGCGCACCCCGGCGTCGGCGTACCGGCCGATGATGTTGCGCAGCTCGGCCACGGAGTGACCGACGGCGGTGAGGTGGGCGACCGGCCGCAGCGTGGTCTCGGCCGCGATCCGCTCGGTGACGGCGACGGTGCGGTCCCGGGAGGATCCGCCGGCGCCGTAGGTGACCGAGACGAACGTCGGGCGCAGCGCCTCGATGCGGCGGATGGCGTCCCACAGGGTGCGCTCACCCGCCTCGGTCCTGGGCGGGAAGAACTCGAACGAGTACGAGCGCTCCCCTGCGGCCAGGACCTCGCGCAGTGTTCTCGTGGTTCTCATGCCCGGCCGCCTCCGGCATTGAAGTAGGTCGCTTCGGGGTGGTGGACGACGATGGCGTCGGTGGACTGCTCGGGATGGAGCTGGAACTCCTCGGACAGCTTCACCCCGATCCGCTCCGGCCGGAGCAG
>NZ_FOSG01000056.1 GCF_900114215.1 Streptomyces mangrovi
CATCGTGCCCATCGCCCCGTCGGCCACCACCACCCGCGACGCCAACGCCTCACGCAGCAGTTGGACCCTCGGTCCGGCCGCGGTCACGGCAGCTCCCTCAGGTGCGGGACGACCCGGGCCGCCGCCGGTACTCCGTAGGACGTGCGCATTCTGGAAAGGAGGGGCTCGCGGTAGAGCCGGTACTCCTGCGTGCCGATGTAGTCGAGGACTGTCGCGGCGACGGTGCAGCCGAACTGCGCCGCGACCTCACGCGGGAGGTTCCAGGACAGGGCCGCGACGAATCCCGCCCTGAAGGCGTCGCCGACGCCTGTCGGATCGACGACGCCTTCGACCGGTACCGCCGGGATCCCGGTGTCCGGCCGGCCCTTCTGCCGGAGGCGGACGCCCGAGTCGCCCAGGGTCGTGACCCAGCACCCGACGCGGTCGAGGATCTGGGATGTGCTCCAGCCGGAGCGCTCCTGGAGCAACGCGGCCTCGTACTCGTTGCCGAAGAGCCAGCGTGCGCCCTCGAGGAGCCGCCGGACCTCTTTCCGCTCCAGTCTGGCCAGTTGCTGGGAGGGGTCGGCCGCGAAGGGGATGTTCAGGGCCCGGCACGCGTCGGTGTGCCGGATCATCGCCTCGGGGTCGTCGGGTGAGACCACGACGAGATCGAGGCGGCCCACGCGGGCGACCACCCGGCGCAGGTCGATGGTGCGCGCCTCCGCCATGGCACCCGCGTAGAAGGTGGCGATCTGGTTCTGCACCCGGTCGGTCGTACAGACGAACCGGGCCGTGTGACGGCTCTCGCTGATGTGCACCGAGTCGGTGTCGATTCCGTGTTCCTTGAGATGGAGGCGGTAGGGCTCGAAGTCGCCGCCTGCCGCGCCGACGAGCACGGGGCGCAGGCCCAGCAGCCCCAGTCCGTAGCAGATGTTCGCGGCCACTCCCCCGCGGCGGACTTCGAGCCGGTCGGCCAGGAAGGACAGCGAGACCCGTTCCAGCCGTTCGGCCAGGAGTTGGTCGGTGAAGACCCCGGGGAAGGTGAGCAGGTGGTCGGTGGCGATCGAACCGGTTACAGCTGTTCGCACGGCGCTGTCCCCCTTTTCCGTCAGTTCCGGCAGCCGGCCGCGGTGCGCAGTGCGTCGGTGCGGTCGGTGCGCTCCCAGGTGAAGTCGTCCAGCTCCCGGCCGAAGTGCCCGTAGGCGGCCGTGGCGGCGTAGATCGGGCG
>NZ_FOSG01000051.1 GCF_900114215.1 Streptomyces mangrovi
GGTGGGAGTCCTCATCTCGAAGCAGGCTTCCCGCTTAGATGCTTTCAGCGGTTATCCCTCCCGAACGTAGCCAACCAGCCATGCCCTTGGCAGAACAACTGGCACACCAGAGGTTCGTCCGTCCCGGTCCTCTCGTACTAGGGACAGCCCTTCTCAAGACTCCTACGCGCACAGCGGATAGGGACCGAACTGTCTCACGACGTTCTAAACCCAGCTCGCGTACCGCTTTAATGGGCGAACAGCCCAACCCTTGGGACCGACTCCAGCCCCAGGATGCGACGAGCCGACATCGAGGTGCCAAACCATCCCGTCGATATGGACTCTTGGGGAAGATCAGCCTGTTATCCCCGGGGTACCTTTTATCCGTTGAGCGACGGCGCTTCCACCAGCCACCGCCGGATCACTAGTCCCGACTTTCGTCCCTGCTCGACCCGTCAGTCTCACAGTCAAGCTCCCTTGTGCACTTACACTCACCACCTGATGACCAACCAGGCTGAGGGAACCTTTGGGCGCCTCCGTTACCCTTTGGGAGGCAACCGCCCCAGTTAAACTACCCACCAGACACTGTCCCCGATCCGGATCACGGACCCGGGTTAGACATCCAGCACGACCAGAGTGGTATTTCAACAACGCCTCCACACACACTGGCGTGCATGCTTCACCGGCTCCCACCTATCCTACACAAGCCGAACCGAACACCAATATCAAGCTGTAGTAAAGGTCCCGGGGTCTTTCCGTCCTGCTGCGCGAAACGAGCATCTTTACTCGTAGTGCAATTTCACCGGGCCTATGGTTGAGACAGTCGAGAAGTCGTTACGCCATTCGTGCAGGTCGGAACTTACCCGACAAGGAATTTCGCTACCTTAGGATGGTTATAGTTACCACCGCCGTTTACTGGCGCTTAAGTTCTCAGCTTCGCCACCCCGCAGGATGACTGACCGGTCCCCTTAACGTTCCAGCACCGGGCAGGCGTCAGTCCGTATACCTCGCCTTACGGCTTCGCACGGACCTGTGTTTTTAGTAAACAGTCGCTTCTCGCTGGTCTCTGCGGCCACCCCCAGCTCACCGTGCAAGACGGATCACCGGACGTGGCCCCCCTTCTCCCGAAGTTACGGGGGCATTTTGCCGAGTTCCTTAACCATAGTTCACCCGAACGCCTCGGTATTCTCTACCAGACCACCTGAGTCGGTTTGGGGTACGGGCCGCCGTGCAACTCGCTAGAGGCTTTTCTCGACAGCATAGGATCATCCACTTCACCGTCATCGGCTCGGCATCAGGTCTCAGGCTCTTGTGCCAGACGGATTTACCTGCCTGGCGCCCTACACCCTTACCCCGGGACAACCACCGCCCGGGCTGGACTACCTTCCTGCGTCACCCCATCACTCACCTACTACCGGATCGGGCCGTCGGCTCCACCGGCACCACATCCCGAAGGATGCGGGCGGCTTCACGGACTTAGCATCACCGGACTCGGCCCTTGCGCTCC
>NZ_FOSG01000049.1 GCF_900114215.1 Streptomyces mangrovi
CGCCAGCGGACCAGATCGCCGGTGCGGTACATCCGCTCACCCGGCCCCCCGAACGGACAGGCCAAAAACCGCTCCGCGGTCATCCCCGGCCGCCCGAGATAGCCGCGGGCCAGACCCGCGCCGGCGATGTACAGCTCTCCCGGCACTCCGTCCGGCACCGGCTGGAGCGCGGCGTCCAGCACATAGGCGGCTGTGTTGGCGATCGGTGTTCCCGTGGGCACCGATCCGCCGCGCGCGTCCAGCGCTTCGGTGGTGACGCGGGCGGCGGTGGACCAGACGGTGGTCTCCGTCGGCCCGTAGAGATTGAGCAGGTGTCCGTGCGACGGCGCGCGGCCGGGTTCCAGGAGGGCGCGGGCCAGGGAGGCCGGCAGGGCCTCGCCTCCCACGAGCACACGCAGGCCGGTGATGTCCAGGCCTCCGTCCACGGCCATGGCGTGCCACCAGCCGGGGGTGGCCTGTACGACCGTCACGCCCTCACGGGCGCACAGGGATCTCACGGCCGCGGGGTCGCGCCGGGTCGTGCCGTCGGCCAGGACGACCGAGCCTCCGGTGAGCAGGGGGGCGAAGAGTTCCAGGACGGCGATGTCGAAGGAGACCGTCGTGACCGCCAGCAGCCGGTCGTTCGGCCCCATGTCCAGCCGCTCGGTCATGTCGGCGAGGAAGTTGGCCACGCCGGCCCTGGTCACCATGACGCCCTTGGGCCGGCCGGTGGAACCGGAGGTGTAGATGGTGTAGGCCAGTTCTTCCGGATGCTCCCGGGCGTGCGCGGCCCCGGCCGGTGGGATGCCGGGCAGGGCGGCCAGCCGCCGGGCGGTGTCCGGGTCGTCCAGGACGAGCAGCGGGGCCGGGCCGGCCGGAAGGTCCCCGGCGAGGTCCGCGGTGGTGACCACGCACCCCGGCGCGCAGTCGGCGAGGATGTCCGCCAGCCGGTCCTTGGGATGTCCGGGGTCCAGGGGCAGGTAGTGCAGCCCCGCCTTCCAGACGGCGAGCAGCACCGCCGGCAGCAGGGCGCCGCGCCGCAGCGCGACCGCGACCGGTCCGCGCCGTGCCGAGCCGTTCTCCGACAGCAGTGCGGCCAGCCGGTTGGCCTGCTCGTCGAGTCCGGCGTAGCCGATCCGCTCCTCGCCGTCGACCAGGGCCGTGGCGTGCGGGGTCCGGGCGGCCTGTTCCTCGAAGCGCCGCAGCGGCGGGACCCGGGACGGTGCGCGGGCCGTGTCGTTGCGCCGGACGAGCAGTTCGTGCCGCTCCCGCTCGCTCAGGACCGGGATCCCGGTCAGCGGTGTGTGGGGCTGCTCGACCGCCGCGCCGAGCAACCGGAGGAAGTACCGGACGATCCTGTGGGCCGTGTCCTCGTCGAACAGGTCGGTGCTGTACTCCAGCACGCCCCGGATGCCCGCCGCCGAGCCGTCGGCCGCCCGGTCCTCGTTGAAGGACAGCGACAGGTCGAACTTGGCTGCCGAGGTCTCCACCGTCATGGGCCGGACCAGGACGTCCGAGGCCCGGTCGGCGGGGACGTCGGTGTGCGCCGTGCCGTTGTTGAAGGCCAGCAGCACCTGGAACAGCGGGTGGCGGGCCAGTGAGCGTGCCGGGTTGAGCACCTCCACCAGTCGTTCGAAGGGGAGGTCCTGGTGCGCGTAGGCCCCCAGATCGACGGCACGCACCCGCTCCAGCAACTCCGCGAAACTCGGATCACC
>NZ_FOSG01000053.1 GCF_900114215.1 Streptomyces mangrovi
GTGGCGGCCGTGTGGGAGGAACTGCTGAACGTCTCCGGCATCCACCGGGACGACAACTTCTTCTCCCTCGGCGGCGACAGCCTCATCGCCACCCGGGTCGTCTCCCGGCTCCGCGCCGCGGGCTGGGAGGGCGCCGAGCTGGGCGACCTGTTCAAGACACCGGAACTGGCGGCCTTCAGCACGGGACTGCGCTCGCGCGGCTCCGCCGCCGGGCCCGCGGTCCCCGTCCTGCGCCCGGCCCCCGAGCACCGGTACGAGCCGTTCGACCCGACCGATGTGCAGCGCGCCTACTGGATGGGCCGCACCGACGACTTCGAACTGGGCGGAGTGGGCTGCCACTTCTACACGGAGTACGACGGCGAGCACATCGATCTGCACCGGCTGGAGGACGCCTGGAACACACTGATCGCCCGGCACGACATGCTGCGCGCGGTCTTCCTGCCCGACGGGCGGCAGCAGGTCCGGCCCGAGGTCCCGCCCTTCACGATCCCGGTTTCCGAGGCCGGCCCGGACCCGGAGGAGGCCGAGGCAGCCCTTGCCGAGCTGCGGTCAAAGATGTCGCACCAGGTGCTCGACCCCTGCCGCTGGCCCCTGTTCGACGTGCGGGCGGTGCGGTACGGCCGGGGCCGGGTGCGGCTGGGGGTCAGCTTCGACAGCATCCTGATCGACGCGCTCAGTGTGATGACCCTGCTGCGGGAACTCGACACGCTCTACCACGCCCCGGACGCCGAACTGCCCCCGGTAGAGGTGACGTTCCGGGACTACGTGACGAGCGTCCGGCCCTCGCCCGAGGAGCTGGAATCCTCGGAGGCGTACTGGTCGGAGCGGGTGCTGGAGCTTCCGGACGGACCGCAGCTTCCGCTGGCCAAGGACCCGTCCGCCGTCGGCACCCCCCGCTTCGTCCGGCGTGAGGACCGGCTGCCGGCCGAGAGGTGGCAGCGGCTGCGCGAACGGGCCCGGGCCTGCGGCGTCACCGGATCGACGCTGCTGGTGACCGCCTTCTCCGAGGTGCTCTCCAACTGGAGCGCCCGGCAGGAGCTCACCGTCAACCTCACTCTCTTCGACCGGCGGGAGGCGCACCCCCACATCGGGCGGGTGCTGGGCGACTTCACCTCGCTACTGCTGCTCGGCTACCGGCCCGAGGCGGATGAGACCTGGCGGGACGCCCTGCTGCGGACGCAGCGGCAGATGGGCCGGGACCTGGCGCACAGCGACGTCTCGGCCCTGTGGGTGATGCGGGAGCTGGCCCGCCGCAGGGGCGCGCACGGCGTGACGATGCCGGTGGTGTTCACCAGTACGCTCGGCGTCTTCGACGGGGACGGGAACCCGGGCGAGCCGTCCTTCGCCGAGCGCGTGTGGGGTGTGTCGCAGACGCCGCAGGTGTGGCTGGACCACCAGGTGATCGAGCAGGACGGCGGCCTGCTGCTGGTGTGGGACGCGGTCGAGGAACTCTTCCCG
>NZ_FOSG01000048.1 GCF_900114215.1 Streptomyces mangrovi
TGGCGGATGCGCAGGAGTCGTTCGTGGCCGAGTACGGGTTGTCGCTGGTGGGCGGGTGCTGCGGGACGACGCCGGAGCATCTGCGGCAGGTGGTCGAGCGGGTGCGGGGGGCGGTGCCGGCCGGGCGGGAGGTGCGGCCGGAGCCGGGGGCGGCGTCGCTGTACCAGGCGGTGCCGTTCAGGCAGGACACCGCGTATCTGGCGATCGGGGAGCGCACCAACGCCAACGGGTCGAAGAGGTTCCGCACCGCCATGCTGGAAGGGCGGTGGGAGGACTGCGTGGAGATCGCGCGGGAGCAGATCCGTGAGGGCGCGCACATGCTGGATCTGTGCGTGGACTACGTCGGGCGTGACGGGGTGGCGGACATGGCCGAGCTGGCCGGGCGGCTGGCGACGGCCTCCACGCTGCCGGTCGTGTTGGACTCCACCGAGCCGGCGGTGCTCGCGGCGGGGCTGGAGAAGCTGGGCGGCCGCGCGGTGATCAACAGTGTGAACTACGAGGACGGTGACGGGCCCGGCTCCCGGTTCGCGAAGATCACGGCGCTGGCGGCCGAGCACGGGGCGGCGCTGATCGCGCTGACCATCGACGAGGAGGGGCAGGCGCGCACGGCCGGGCAGAAGGTGGCGGTGGCCGAGCGGCTGATCGCGGACCTGACGGGGAAGTGGGGTATCCGGGAGGAGGACATCCTCGTCGACTGCCTGACGTTCACCATCTGCACCGGTACCGAGGAGTCCCGCCGGGACGGGGTGGCCACCATCGAGGCGATCGGTGAGCTCAAGCGGCGGCATCCAAGGGTGCAGACCACGCTGGGGCTGTCGAACATCTCCTTCGGCCTGAATCCGGCCGCCCGGATGGTGCTCAACTCCGTGTTCCTGAACGAGTGTGTGAAGGCCGGGCTGGACTCGGCGATCGTGCATGCCTCCAAGATCCTGCCCATCGCGCGGATCCCCGACGAGCAGGTCCGGGTGGCGCTGGATCTGATCTATGACCGGCGGGCGGAGGGCTACGACCCGCTGCAGCGGTTCCTGTCGCTGTTCGAGGGCGTGGACACCAGGAGTGTGCAGGCTTCCCGGGCCGAGGAGCTGGCCGCGCTGCCGCTGGAGGAGCGGCTGCGGCGGCGGATCATCGACGGGGAGCGCAACGGCCTCGAAAAGGATCTGGATGAGGCGCTGGAGACGCGTCCGGCGCTGGACATCGTCAACGACACGCTGCTGGCGGGCATGAAGGTGGTCGGGGAGCTGTTCGGCTCCGGGCAGATGCAGCTGCCGTTCGTGCTGCAGTCGGCGGAGGTGATGAAGACGGCCGTGGCCCATCTGGAGCCGCACATGGAGAAGGCCGAGGGCGCCGAGGGCAAGGGCACCATCGTTTTGGCCACGGTGCGCGGCGATGTGCACGACATCGGCAAGAACCTGGTCGACATCATTCTGTCCAACAACGGCTACACGGTGGTCAACCTCGGGATCAAGCAGCCGGTGACGGCGATCGTGGAGGCGGCCGAGGAGCACGGTGCGGATGTGATCGGCATGTCCGGGCTGCTGGTGAAGTCCACCGTGATCATGAAGGAGAACCTGCAGGAGCTCAACGCCCGCTCCCTGGCCGGGAGGTATCCGGTGATCCTGGGCGGGGCCGCGCTGACCCGCGCCTATGTCGAGCAGGACCTGCACGCCCTCTACGACGGCGAGGTCCGCTATGCCCGGGACGCCTTCGAGGGGCTGCGGCTGATGGACGCGCTGATGGGCGTCAAGCGCGGCGTGCCGGGCGCGAAGCTGCCCGAACTCAAGCAGCGGCGGGTGCCCCGGCGAGAGGGGGTGCAGGTGGCCGAGCCGGAGCCGGCCGGGCCGGTGCGCTCGGACGTGGCCACCGACAACCCGGTGCCCGAGCCTCCCTTCTCCGGCACGCGGGTGGTCAAGGGCATCCAGCTCCAGGAGTACGCGTCCTGGCTGGACGAGGACGCGTTGTTCAAGGGCCAGTGGGGGCTGAAGGCGCCGCGCACCGGGGACGGGCCCTCCTACCGGGAGCTGGTCGAGCGTGAGGGCCGCCCGCGGCTGCGGGGCTGGCTGGAGCGGCTGCACACCGAGAACCTGCTGGAGGCCGCGGTGGTCTACGGCTACTTCCCCTGCCACGCCGAGGGTGAGGACCTGGTGGTGCTGGCCGAGGACGGGGCCGAGCGGTGCCGGTTCACCTTTCCCCGCCAGCGCCGCGGCCGGCGGCTGTGCCTGGCGGACTTCTTCCGCCCGAAGGAGTCCGGTCAGACGGACGTGGTGGGTTTCCAGGTGGTCACCGTCGGCTCCCGTATCGGCCAGGCCACCGCGGAGCTGTTCGCCGCGGACGCCTACCGCGACTATCTGGAGCTGCACGGCCTGTCGGTGCAGCTGGCCGAGGCGCTGGCCGAGTACTGGCACGCCCGGGTCCGTGCCGAGCTCGGCTTCGCCGGCGACGATCCGGACGCGATCGAGGACATGTTCGCCCTCAAATACCGCGGCGCCCGCTTCTCGCTGGGCTACGGGGCGTGTCCGGACCTGGAGGACCGCGCCAAGATCGCCGAGCTGCTCCGGCCGGAGCGGATCGGGG
>NZ_FOSG01000047.1 GCF_900114215.1 Streptomyces mangrovi
GGGGTGCGGGTGCTGGCCGAGCCGGTGGAGTGGTCGGCCGGTGAGGGGCGCCCCCGGCGGGCGGCGGTGTCCTCGTTCGGGATCAGCGGGACCAACGCCCATCTCATCCTCGAAGAGGACCGGCAGGAGCCCGGCGAACACCACCGGAACCCACGACCGGACACCACCCCCGCCGTCCAGGGCGTGCCGCCCCTGACCTTCTCGGCACGGGCCGAGCAGCCGCTGCGTGAACACGCCGCGCAACTGCGCGCCCTGCTCGCGCAGTCACCGGACCTCGACCCCGCCGACCTCGCCCGCGCCCTCGTCACCGGCCGTGCCACCTTCGACCACCGCGCCGTGGTCCTCGCACAGGACCGCGCCGGCCTCCTGGACGCACTCGACGCGCTGGCCGGGGGCCTGCCGCACCCGGGAGCCGTCCACGGGACCGCCGGAGGCGACGGCGGCACGGTGTTCGTCTTCCCGGGACAGGGCTCGCAGTGGATCGGCATGGCGCTGGAACTGCTGGAGACCTCGCAGGTGTTCCGCGAACGGATGCACGAGTGCGCCGCGGCGCTCGCCGAGTTCACCGACTGGTCCCTCCTCGACGTGCTGAGCGGCGAGCCGGAGGCGCCGGGCTACGACCGCGTCGACGTGGTCCAGCCCGTGCTCTTCGCCGTGATGGTCTCCCTGGCCGCGCTGTGGCAGTCGCTGGGCGTACGCCCCGACGCCGTCGTCGGCCACTCCCAGGGCGAGATCGCCGCCGCCTGCGTCGCGGGCGCGCTCTCGCTGCGGGACGCCGCCCGCGTGGTCGCGCTGCGCAGCCGGGCACTGGCCGAACTCGCGGGCACCGGCGGCATGGTCTCCGTGCCGCTGCCGGCCGGCGAGACGGAACGGCGCATCCGGCGGTGGGGCGACCGGCTGGCCGTGGCCGCCGTCAACAGCCCGGGGTCGACCGTGGTGTCCGGAGACCCGGAGGCGCTGGAGGATCTGCTGGCCGAATGCACGGCCGACGGCGTCCGCGCCCGCAGGATCCCCGTCGACTACGCCTCGCACTCACCGCACGTCGAGGCCATCCGGGAACGGCTGCTCGACCTGCTGGCCCCGGTCGAGCCGCGCGACGCCGTCGTGCCGTTCTTCTCCGCGGTCACCGGCGGAGAGCCGGACGATTCGCACCTCGACGCGGAGTACTGGTACCGGAACCTGCGGCAGCCGGTGCGCTTCGACGAGGCCACGCGCGCCCTCCTCGCCCGCGGCCACCGCACCTTCATCGAGGTCAGTGCGCACCCGGTGCTCACCATGGCGCTCCAGGACACCATCGCCGCACAGGACGCCGCACAGGACGCCGAACAGGACGCCGAACAGGACACCGCGCAGGACGGGGCGGCGGAGGGCGCGGCGGAGCGGGATGCCGTCGTGCTGGGCTCGCTCCGGCGTGACGAGGGTGGCATGGCCCGGTTCCTGACCTCGGCCGCCGAGGGGTACGTGCACGGCCTGGGCGTCGACTGGTCCGCGGTCACCGGCAGTGGCGGCGTACCGGACGTCGAACTGCCCACCTACCCCTTCCAGCACCAGTCCTACTGGCTGGAACCGGCCGCCCGGACGGGCGATGTGGCCGCGGCCGGACTGCACGCGGCCGACCATCCGCTGCTGGGCGCGGCGGTGCCCACCGCGGACGGCGACGGACTGCTGCTCACCGGGCGGCTGTCGCTGCGCACCCACCCGTGGCTGGCCGACCACGCCGTCGGCGGCACCGTCCTCCTCCCCGGCACGGCCTTCCTGGAATTGGCGCTGGAGGCCGCCCGCCGGATCGGCTGCGGACACGTCGAGGACCTGACCGTGCTCACGCCGCTGGTGCTCCCCGAACGTGCCGCCGTGCGCCTCCAGGTCGCCGTGGGCGAGGCCGACGACGAGGGACGCCGCACACTGACCGTCCACTCCCAGCCCGACGAGGCCGGGGGGCACGACCAGGAGGAGACGCCCGGGCGGTCCTGGACCCGCCACGCCACCGGGGCGGTCCGCGGGGAACCGCGGACCGGGGCGGCGGCCGGACTGCCCGAGGCCTGGCCTCCCACCGGAGCGACTCCGGTGGACCTCACCGGGGCGTACGACAGACTCGCCGACGACGGTTACGAGTACGGCCCCGCCTTCCAGGGGCTGAGGGCCGCCTGGCGGCTCGGCGACGACGTGTACGCCGAGGTCGCACTGGGCGCCGGGGAACGCTCCACGGCCGGCGAGTTCGGACTCCACCCGGCCCTGCTGGACGCGGCGCTGCACCCGGTGGTGCTGGGCGCCCTCGGCGGCGACCACGACGAGGGCGTGCTGCCGTTCTCCTGGAACGGCGTCTCGCTGCACGCCGTCGGGGCCGCGTCCCTGCGGGTCCGGCTGCGCGCGACCGGGCGGAACGAGCTGACCGTCACCGTGGCGGACGCCACCGGGGCGCCGGTGGCCACCGTGGGCTCCCTCGCGCTCCGGCCGGTGGACACGGAATCACTGCGCGCGGCCGGCCGGGCGGGGCTGCCCCTGCTGCGCGTCGAGTGGCAGGCCTTCACCGCCGACGACTCCACCGCCGAAGGCGCTACCGCGTCCGACATGACTGTGTGGTCGGCAAAGCCGGCGCACTCCGATCCGGTGGTGTCCGCTCATGAGGCGGCCGCCGGGGCTCTGGAGGCTGTCCAGGGGCGTTTGTCCGGTGGTGGTGAGGGGCCGTTGGTGGTGGTGACGCGGGGTGCGGTGGCGGTGGTGCCGGG
>NZ_FOSG01000011.1 GCF_900114215.1 Streptomyces mangrovi
ACCGGTGGTCGGAGCGGACGATCATCGGCCTGGTGATGCAGTCCCTGGACAACTCCCTGACCACCTACCTCAAGCCCAGGGGGCCGGGCAAGGGCCTGCTGACGGCGAAGCAGGGCCACGGCGCGCCCAACCCCGACCACATCCCCGAGGGCGCCGAGGCCGCAAGACTCCTCGCCGAGGAGATCGGCGGCTTCCCGGGCACGAACCTCGGCGAGCTGATGGGCACACCGCTGACCGCGCACTTCCTGGGCGGCTGCCCGATCGGCGCCTCGCCCGACGAGGGCGTCATCGACCCCTACCACCGGCTCTACGGACACCCGGGCATCTCGATCGTCGACGGCGCGGCCGTCTCCGCCAACCTCGGCGTCAACCCGTCGCTGACCATCACCGCCCAGGCCGAGCGGGCGATGTCCCTGTGGCCCAACAAGGGCGAGGCCGACCCCCGCCCCGAGCAGGGCACCGACTACGTACGCGTGCGGCCGGTCGCCCCCCGCAGCCCCGCCGTCCCCGCGCACGCCCACGCGGCCCTGGTCCTGCCCGTGCCGCCGGTCCCGCCCAGGGAGTGAACCGCGAGAACCCGGCACCGGGCCCGGCCGGAACCCGGCGGGGCCCCGCGCGTGTGACGGCCGATCGGCCCACCCTCCGCCGATCGGCCGAGCGTGACAGGAGAAGAACGCGGCGCTGCCGGAGTCTGGGGGAGACGGCCCGGCGACCGGCCGGACGTCACCCCTGCCGACACCCGGAGGGCACCATGCGCCACATCATCCGAGGTGACCGCGCGGCGCTGGCCGCGATCGCCGTAGTCCTCGCCGGCTGTTCCGCGACGGCCGGCTCCCAGACCCCCGCCACACCCGACGACCGGGCGCCGAAGGCGCCGGGGAACGCACGGCAGGACTCCCACCAGAACCCGCAGCGGGACAGATCCGACAGGCCGCGGGGAGATGCCGGGGGCGGTCCCGGGGAGAGCGACCCGGCGGCGGTGCGGGCCAACGAACTGGGCGCCGTACCGGTGCTCATGTACCACCAGATCACGGACGAACCCCAGAGCATCGACGACCGCACCCCCCAGGAGTTCCGCGCCGAGCTGGAGCGGTTGGCGCGCGAGGGCTACGTACCGGTCACCGCACGGGAGTTCACCGGCGCGGACATGGACATACCCGCCGGAAAGCACCCGGTGGTGCTCACCTTCGACGACTCCACCCCCGGCCAGTTCCGGCTCGGCGAGGACGGCCGCCCCGCTCCCGGCACCGCGGTGGACATCCTGCTGGACGTGGCCGGGCGCCACCCGGGCTTCCGGCCCGTGGCGACCTTCTTCGTCAACGCCGACCCGTTCGGCGAACCCGGCGGCCGCAAGACGCTGAAGTGGCTGGACGACCACGGGTTCGAGGTCGGCAACCACACCCTGAAGCACAGCGTCCTGGGGGAAGCCGACGACGCGACGGTCCAGTGGGACATCGCCTCCAACCAGTGGCTGATCGACAAGGCGCTGCCCGACTCGCCGGTGGTGTCGATGGCGCTTCCCTACGGCTCCATGCCCCGCGACCGGAAGCTCGCCCTCACCGGCGAGTACGGCGGCGTGCGCTACCGCCACCAGGGCGTCTACCTCGCCGGCGGGCGCCCCGCCTCCTCGCCCTACTCCTCCGACCTCGACCCCGGCGCCATCCCGCGCATCCGCTCCCAGGAGACCGACACCGCCGAGGGCGCGTACAGCTCCTCGGCCTGGCTGGACAAGCTGGACGACGGCACGGTCGAGCGCTACACCTCCGACGGCGACCCGGAGACGGTCAGCTTCCCCCGGGAGATGGCGCACCGGCTCGCCTTCGACCACCAGGAGGCCGCACGGCCCTACTGACGTGCTGACGTGCTGACGTACCGACCGGCCACCGGGCCGGCCGTGCGCTACCCCGAGCGGGGATGCGGTACGGCGACGACCTGGTCGTCGTCCTCGTAGACGATCCGCCCGGGGTCCGAGGACCGAAGGCACCGGTAGGCGATGCCGTGCGCGGCGAGGATCTCCAGATAGCCGTCCACGCGCTCGATCAGGTGCCGGGCCGAGGACTTGAACCACGCCACCGCGCCCGGGTTCACCGCGGGGTCGTAGACCGTGGGGTCCACGGAGGTGGGGTTGGTGTAGTTGGCGTCGTACCAGGCGTTGTTGATCCGCCGGAAGAGCTCCTGCTCGGCGGTCAGCCGGCCCGCCCGGCCCAGATTGTTGACCAGTGCGAAGATGCCGGGGTGGATGTCCCGTCCACCCCGGTCCGCACCCTGGAAACGCACGTACCGCGCCTGCTCCACGCCGGCTCCCGCCCTTCTCCGGCCCGCCCGTCCGCCCCGCCCCCTCGGGAAGGGCTCCTCAGGAGACGGTGCGGGGGATGTCCTGCTCCGCCCAGACGACCTTCCCACCGGGCGTGCGGCACGAACCCCAGTTGCGGCTGAGCATGTTGACCAGCTGCAGGCCGCGCCCGCCCTCGTCGCTGAGCTCCGCGTGCTGGATCTGGGGCAGATCGGGGCCGGTGTCGGACACCTCCAGCGTCAGCCTCTCGTGCCGCATCAGACGGAGCTGCCCGGGCCCGCCGCCGTACCGCAGGGCGTTGCCGACCAGTTCGCTGACGACCAGCTCGGCGATGTCGGAGAGCTCCTCCAGGCCCCACAGGGCGAGCCGCTCGGTGACCAGGGAGCGGGCCACGGACGCGGCGGTGCCGTCCGGCGGCAGCGGCCACACGCACAGATCGGTGCCCGGCGGCAGCTTCCCGCCGGCGGCCACCAGCAGGACGGACTCGTCCAGGCGCTCCACGCCCCCCGGAGCGATCCCGTCCGGGTTCCGGTGCTCCAGCAGCCGGTCCACCAGTTCCGGGGCGGTCTTCGTCAGCCGCCGCAGCTGCGCCTCGATGTCCCCCCGGCGCGTCTTGACCAGACCGTCGGTGTACAGCACCAGACGGCTCCCGGCCGGCACCCGCACGGTGGCCGCGTCGTAGGGGATCACCCCGGCACCCAGCGGAGCCCCGGCGGGCACCTCGACCCGCGAGACGGTGCCGTCGGCGTCCACCAGCAGCGGCGGCATGTGCCCCGCGCCGGCGATGGTGCAGCTCGCGGTGGCCGGGTCGTAGACGGCGCACAGGCAGGTGGCGACCTGGTCGTCCTCCAGGTCGCGGGCGGCCAGGTCCAGCCGGGCCAGTACGCGGTCGGGGGCGGTGTCCAGGGCCAGCAGCGTACGGCCGACCGTGCGCAGCCGCCCCATCGTGGCCGCCGCGGGCACCCCGTGGCCCATGACGTCCCCCACCACCAGGGCCGTCCGGCCGCCGGGCAGGGCGATCACGTCGAACCAGTCGCCGCCGACTCCGCTGGGGTCCAGGCTCGGCGTGTAGTGGGTGAGCACCTCCAGACCCGGTGTGTTCGGCGTGGCGCGGGGCAGCAGGCTGCGCTGGAGGGAGAGGACGTGCTCGCGCTCGCGCCCGTAGAGGCGGGCGTTGTCGATGAAGACCGCCGCCTTGGAGGCCAGCTCCGTCGCCAGTTCGACGTCGGCGCGGGTGAACGGGGGGCTGCCGGGGCCGCGGACGAAGTCGGCGACCCCGAGCAGCACACCGCGGGCGGTCAGCGGCACGGCCATGTAGCTGTGCACCCCCGCCTGGCGCAGTTTGACCGCCGCGCTGGGCGTCGGGGCCACCCGCACGTAGTCGTCGCGCCTCATCCGGCTCAGCAGGACCGGCTCCTGGGCCCGCAGGCAGTGGACCGAGAGCAGCGTCTGGGGGTGGACGGAGAGCTCGCCGGGCTTGTCCGGCTCCAGATCCTCCATCTCGACGACCGAGGACACCGCGACGGCCCGGGTGACCGGGGGTTCCGGTCCCGTCCACCGCTCGCCGCCCCCGCCGCGCAGCACCGACTCCAGCAGGTCGACGGCCGCGCCGTCGGCCAGCCGGGGGACGGTGAAGTCGGCCAGTTCCTGCGCGGTCCGCTCCAGGTCGAGCGTCGTGCCGATCATGGTGCTCGCCTGGTTGAGCCACGCCAGGCGGCTGCGGGAGGCGCGGGGGCGGGCCAGGGCGGCGGTCGCGCGGCGCATGCGCACGGGCGCCCGGCCGCTCCGTACGGGCCGATGCCGCCGGTGGCCACCGCTGCCGTTCGCTGTCACGACTCTCCCCACTCGCACCCCGCCACTGGTGCCTCAAGGGTCTTCCAGGCCGTGGGCGGCGGCTCGTCGGGAAGAGGGGCGTTGAGCCGGACGGAGGCATTCGTTCCGCTTCCGTCGGCCCGCCCCGAGGCTCAGCGACCGTTGACGGGTGCCGATCATCGCACACGGCCGTCGGCCGTGGACTGCTTTCCCGGAGTTCCCGGAGTTCCCGGAGTTCCGGACCCTTCCGCGGCGAGGGCCGCCACCCTGTCTTTCGAGGGTAGGTCAGCCGTCCCCGGGGCGCCCTCGGGGGGGCGGAGGAGTGATTCACCGGACCCCGGTTCTTGACGCACTGCCGGCCCGGTGGCTTGATGGCTTTGCTGGGAGCGCTCCCATTCCATCGGAAGGACGACTGTGCGCAGCAGACATCTCTTACGGGCGGCCCTGACCGCCCTGGCCGTACTGCTCGGGCTTCTCGGGCCCCTCGAATCCCTCGGTCCGCCGGGAGCGGGCACCGCCGCGGCGGCCCCGGCGGGTGCCGCCGCGGAGCCGGTGCGGATCATGCCGCTGGGCGACTCCATCACCGGCTCGCCGGGATGCTGGCGCTCGCTGCTGTGGAACCGCCTCCAGGAGGCGGGGCACACGGACGTCGACTTCGTCGGAACGCTCGGCCCCCAGGGGTGCGGGCAGCCGCACGACGGCGACAACGAGGGGCACGGCGGCGCGCTGGTGACCGATGTGGCGAGCCGGAACCTGCTGCCGGGCTGGCTGTCCGCCACTCGGCCGGACATCGTTGTCATGCACTTCGGGACCAACGACGTCTGGAGCAACCGCTCACCGGACGCCGTCCTCGCCGCCTACAGCACCCTGGTGGACCAGATGCGGGCGAGCAACCCGGGCATGAAGGTCCTCGTCGCGCAGATCATCCCGATGAACCCCGCCACCTGCGGTGAGTGCGCCCGGCGCGTCGTGGAGCTCAACGAGCGGATCCCGGACTGGGCCCGTTCCGAGAGCACCCCCGGCTCGCCGGTGATCGCGGTCGACCAGTGGACGGGCTTCAGCACCGGGAGCGACACCTACGACGGTGTGCACCCCAACGCCTCCGGTGACGAGAAGATCGCCGCCCGCTGGTTCCCGCCCCTGGCCGACCTGCTGGCAGAGGACGGCTCCGGTGACCCCGGCGACCCGGATGACCCCGGCCAGGGCGAGGCCGCCTGCACCGCCTCGCTCCGCGTGGCGTCGAGCTGGCAGGGCGGTTACCAGGGCGAGGTGACGGTGAGCAACACCGGGACCGGGCCGATCTCGGGCTGGACGGTCCGGATCGCCCCGGACGGAGACGGGCGCATCACCCAGGCCTGGAACGGAACCCTCGAAGCCGGCGCCGAAGGCGTCGCCACCGTGCGCAACGCCGCCTGGAACGGAACGGTCCCCGCCGGAGGCAGCGCGTCCTTCGGCTTCGTGGCGTCGGCCGACTCCGCCTCGGCGACCGTCACCTGCACCGCCACCGCCGCCTGACCGCTGTCCGGCCGCGGC
Organism: Streptomyces mangrovi; assembly: GCF_900114215.1. Taxonomy (GTDB): domain Bacteria; phylum Actinomycetota; class Actinomycetes; order Streptomycetales; family Streptomycetaceae; genus Streptomyces; species Streptomyces barkulensis. The sequence goes on from NZ_FOSG01000011.1 coordinate 5,639, forward strand.
CGGGTTCGTACGGGCCGTCCCCCGTACGAACCCGGCGGGTCGGCTGAGTGCCGCCCACCGAACCCGCCGGACGGGCGGCGGCCCGTCCGATCACCCGGAGTCCGTCGGAGAACCCGGCACGGGAACCGGTCCGCAGGCACTACCATCCTCGACTGTCGCACCTGGCTGCAATTACATCTGCGCTTGCAGATGTAATTGCAGCCAGGGCAACGCCGATACGCGGAACAACGGAACGTCATGGCCGGGGCCCGGTCCGAGGGGACGGCCCGGCCGGTGAGGGGCGACAATGCAGCAGACCGTCAACGGCATGCAGGCCGCGGAGCTCGAGGGTGCGGCGTGGCGCAAGAGCCGCCGCAGCAGCATGGGCAACTGCGTCGAACTCGCCCCGCTGCCGGACGGCGCGGTGGCCGTGCGCAACTCCCGTCACCCCGAAGGCCCCGCCCTCGTCTACACCCGTGAGGAGATGGCGGCCTTCCTCCAGGGCGCCAAGGACGGCGAGTTCGACGACATGGTCGGCTGAGCCGAGGCCGGGCGGGGGCGGAGGGAAGGCTTCCGCGGGATCGGCCGAACCGGCGGCGGTCCGGCGGCACCGCTGTACGGCGCGACGGCGGCGGTGGCACACTGAGTGCCTGTCCCTTCACCCAGGAGAGCAATCATGGCCGCCGGACCGAGCCACTCCTTGTCGATAAAGCGCTATATCGAGCATCCCAAGGGCAGTCCGACGGTGCTGCGTCTGGTGGTCGGCTCCCAGCTTCGGCGGCTGCGCAAGGAGCGCGGCATCGATCTGGAGGAGGCGGCCAAGGCGATCCGCGGCTCCACCGCCAAGGTCAGCCGTCTGGAGCGGGGCCAGGGCGCGTGCAAGGAGCGCGACATCGCGGACCTGCTCACACTCTACGGGGTGCTGGACGAGGACGAACGGGCGGACTTCCTCGCGCTGACCCGCCAGACGAACACCCGTGGGTGGTGGCACCGGTACAGCGACGTCCTCCCCGAGTGGTTCGAGCGGCATCTCGGCCTGGAGGAGGCCGCCTCGGTCATCCGCACCTACGAGGTGCAGTTCATCCCCGGCCTGCTGCAGACGGAGGAGTACGCCCACGCGGTGACCCGTCTGTGCCACCCCCATGCCTCCGCCCAGGAGAACGACCGGCGGGTCCGGCTGCGCATGGAACGGCAGGCCCTGCTCGCCCGGTCGGACGCCCCGCGCCTGTGGGCGGTCCTGGACGAGGCCGCCCTGCGGCGCCCGCTCGGCGACACCGAGGTGATGCGCGGTCAGCTCCGCCGTCTGATCGAGGCGGCGCGGCGGCCGAACGTCACACTGCAGGTCGCGCCGTTCGAGACCGGCGGCCTGGCCGCGGTGGGCGGCCCGGTGACGATACTGCGCTTCCCCGAGCCGGATCTGCCCGACGTCGTCTATCTGGAGCAGCTGACCAGCGCGCTCTACCTGGACAAGGAGGAGGACGTCGACCACTACCTGTCCATCATGGACCGGCTCTGCGCGGTCGCCGAGACCCCCGTGGACAGCGTGGGCTTCCTGGAGGGACTTCTGGAAGGACTCGCCTGAACACGGTGGCGGGAACGGCCCGTTCATCCGTGCGGGGCCGGGGCCGCTCTCCCTTCGAGGAGAGCGGCCCCGGCCCCGCACACGGTCCGGCGGCGGTCCTCAGGGCATACGGGCGACGCCCCCGAACTCCTGCCACTCCCAGGTGCGCTGCCTGGGCCCCACGTCCGAGTCCGGACGCCAGGTGGAGACCTCCACCAGGCCGGGCTCGAGGATCTCCAGCCCCTCGAAGAACCGCTCGACCTCGTGCGGCTCCCTGACCCGGCCCCAGTTGCCGCCGGTGCTCCTGTCCATGAAATCGGTCACGGACCTGCGCGTCTCGGCGTCCTCACTGACCAGCTGGCAGATCACGAAGAAGCTCCCCGGCGCCAGCCGTTCGGCCACCCGCTTGACCACGCCGGCCGGGTCGGCGGAGTCGGGGACGCAGTGGAAGACGGAGTTGAACAGGGCGGCGACGGGCCGGTCGAAGTCGATCAGCCGGGCGGTGTCCGGGTGGTCGAGGATGCCGTCGGTGTCGCACATGTCCGCCTGGATGACGGTGGTGTTCTCGTTCTCCGCCAGCAGCGCGCGGCCGTGGGCCAGCACGATCGGGTCGTTGTCCACGTAGACCACGCGCGCGTCGGGGTCCACCCGCTGCGCGATCTGGTGGACGTTGTCCTGGGTGGGCAGGCCGGAGCCGTGGTCTATGAACTGCCGGATCCCGTAGTCCTGGGCCAGGACGCGCACCACGCGCTGCAGGAAGCGGCGGTTGTTGAGCGCCAGCGCCTGGGTGCTGGGGACGACCTCCAGGAGTTTGTCGGCCGCCTCCCGGTCGACGGCGTAGTTGTTCTTGCCGCCCAGGTAGTAGTCGTACATGCGCGCGGCCGTGGGGACGGTGACGTCGATCCTGCCGGTGAGGGGTTCCCTGGACTGGTTCATCCGGGCCTTCACAACCTTCCGCCTGGGAGATGTGTCGAGACTGGGGCGGCACCCGCCGAGTGGGGACCCATGCTGCCAGGCGCGCCCCCTCCCCGCCGCGGAAAGGCGAACACTCGCCGGCTGCTTTCCGCGGTGCGCCCCGGTGGCCCGGCCGGGAGCAACCCCCTTTGCGCGCAAGCTGGTTGGGTGGAAGCGCGAAGCGCTGCGGAGCCGCGGGCGGACGGCGTCAGGTGGAGTCGCGGACGACGAGCGAGGTGGGGAGCAGCAGGTGCCGCCGCGCGCCGCCGGGCTCGCCGATCTCCCGCAGCAGCAGGTCGGTGATGCTCCGTCCGATCTCTTCGACCGGCTGCCGCACGGTGGTCAGCGGCGGGTCGGTGTGCCGGGCCACGATCGAGTCGTCGAAGCCCACCACCGCCACGTCGTCCGGCACCCGCCGCCCCCGGCGGCGCAGTTCGGCCAGGGCACCCGCCGCCATCACGTCCGAGGCGGCGAAGACCGCGTCCAGCCCGGGGCGGCGCTCCAGCAGCTCGCGCATGGCGAGGCGTCCGCCCTCCTCGGTGAAGTCGGCGGGGGCGACCAGCTCCCCGCCGGCCTCCCGCCCGGCCTCGCCCAGAGCCTTCCGCCAGCCCCGCAGACGGCTGTCGGCCACGTCCATGTCCGGCGGGCCGGTGATGGTCGCGATCTCGCCCCGCCCGCGCTCGATCAGGTGGCGCACCGCGTCGCGCGCGCCTCCGATGTTGTCCGAGTGCACATGGTGCAGCGGCTCGGCCGGGGAGCGGCGCCCGGCCAGGACGGTCGGCAGCCCGAGCTTCTCCAGCAGGCCCGGCAGCGGATCGTCGCGGTGCACCGAGACCAGCAGTACGCCGTCCACCCGGCGCGCGGTGAGGAAGCGGGTGAGCTGGTCCATCTCCCGCTGGTCGCGGACCAGGGTGAGCAGCAGCTGGATCTGGGTGCCGGCCAGGCCGTTGCTCACACCGCGGATCACGGCGGAGAAGTAGGGCTCCGACCCCAGCCGGCTCTCCGACTCGGGTATGACCAGGGCGATGGAGTCGGTCCTGCTGGTCACCAGCGACCGCGCCACGGAGCTGGGCACGTAGCCCAGTTCGGCGATCGCCGTCTGCACCGCCGCTCTGGCCTCGTCGCTGACCAGGGTGGAGCCGTTGAGGACCCGGGAGACGGTGGTGCGTCCCACTCCGGCCCGGGCGGCCACGGTCTTGATGGTCGGCCGCCGAGTGGCCCCCATGGCGTACCCGCCTCCCTCTGCTTCCACCGCGCCGCGCACGGCGCTCACCAGCGCATTGTGTCAGACGGCCGTACGGCGGCCGGCCGGCACCGGTGCCCGCCGAGGGCCCCGGCGGATAACGGATCCGGTCCCCGTCCTTGACATCGAACGTTCCTGCGGACAGTCTTCCACAACCTGATGGGAACGCTCCCACCTTCGAGTGGGAACGATTCCACCCGTCGGGCCCGTGCGGCCCGCCGGGGCCGCACCGCGGTGATTTCCGTCGCCGCCCGCAAGGAGGACGCCATGGGCAGTGCCCGCAAGCTGTTCGGTACAAGAGTCGTGGCCGTCGCGTCGGTCGCCGCCCTCACACTCGTGGCGGGCTGCTCGGGCGGCGGTGACAGCGACGGAAAGACCGAGGACGGCAAGACCGTCATCACCATGGGTCTGTTCGGCGTCATGGGCATCAAGGAGACCGGCCTCCTCGAGAAGTACATGGAGGAGAACCCGGACGTCGTCATCAAGGCCGAGATCGCCGGTGACGAGCAGACGTACTACACCGCGCTGCAGACCCGCCTGGCCGCCGGCAGCGGCCTCAAGGACATCCAGGGCATAGAGGTCGGCCGCGCCAAGGAGCTCGCCGACACCCGGGCCGACAAGTTCGCCGACCTCTCCGGCGTCCCCGGCACCGACCACTTCCTGCCCTGGAAGCAGAGCCAGGTCACCACCGGCGACGGCAGGGTGATCGGCCTGGGCACGGACATCGGCCCGATGGCGGTCTGCTACCGCAAGGACATGTTCGAGAAGGCGGGCCTGCCCACCGACCGCGAGGAGGTCGCCGCGCTCTGGGACGGCGACTGGGCGAAGTACGTCGAGGTCGGCAAGGACTTCAAGGACGGCTTCAAGGGCGACGCCGCCTATCTGGACAGCGCCAGCGGCCTGTTCAACGCCATGATCTACGGCAGCTCCGAGCAGTTCTACGACAAGAACGGGGAGCTGATCTACCAGGACAACCCGGTCATCAAGGATGCCTGGGAGCTGGCCACCGGAGCGGCCCGGGACGGCCTGACGGCCAAACTCCGCCAGTTCCAGCCCGGCTGGGACCCGGGCCTGGCCAACAGCAGCTTCGCCACCACCGTCTGCCCGGCGTGGATGCTCGCCCACATCAGCGAGAAGGCCGGCGAGGCCAACAAGGGCAAGTGGGACGTCGCCAAGGCCCCCAAGGGCGCCAACTGGGGCGGCTCCTTCCTCGGGGTCATGGAGGACAGCCCGGTGAAGGAGGAGGCCAGGAAGCTGGTGGCCTGGCTGACCGCGCCGGAGCAGCAGGAGCACATCTTCAAGGAGATCGGCAACTTCCCCTCCTCCGCGGAGGCTCTCAAGTCCCCGGCGGTCACCGGGGCGAAGTCCGAGTACTTCAACAACGCCCCGATCGGCGAGGTCTTCGGCGCCGCGGCCCAGGACATCCCCGACGAGCAGGTCCTCGGCCCCAAGGACGGCACCATCAAGGACACCTTCTCCCAGGGCCTCCAGCTCGTCGAGCAGGGCAAGAGCCCGGCCGAGGCGTGGGAGACCACCGACGAGCGCATCAGGAAGGCCGTCGACTGACCCGGCCCTCCCCTCTCCGAAGTCCCCGGCGGCCACCGCCTCCCCGCGCGGCCGCCGGGGCCTTTGGCCCCACCGTCCCCCGTCCTCCCAGTCCTCACCCTCCTCCCACCACGCACTCCCAGGAAGGAAGCCCCCCGTGGCCACCTCCACCCCGGCATCCGGCCTCGGCGGGCCGCAGAGCGGACCGGCCGGCCCCACCAAGGAGAGCCCCGACGGCCGGAACGGGGCGCGTCCCCGGCGGCCGTGGAGCACCCTCCTGCACCGCTTCGACATCAAGGCGGCCCCCTACGCCTTCGTCGCCCCCTTCTTCGTCGTCTTCGGCGCGTTCAGCCTCTACCCGCTGCTCTACACGGCCTGGATCTCCCTCCACGACGTGGAGCTGGCGACCATGGACATCATGGAGTGGGAGGGCTTCGGGAACTACTCGCAGCTCTGGCAGGACGACCGCTTCTGGAACGCGCTGGCGAACACCTTCACCATCGGCGTGATCTCCACCGTCCCGCAGCTGCTGATGGCCCTCGGCCTGGCGCACCTGCTCAACTACAAGCTGAAGGGCTCGGCGTTCTTCCGGGTCGCGGCCCTGACGCCCTACGCGACCTCGATCGGCGCCGCCGCGCTGGTGTTCACCATGCTCTTCGAGCGCGACTTCGGAATGATCAACTGGTTCCTGAGCCTGTTCGGAGTCGACAACGTCGACTGGGAGAACAGCAAGTGGCCCGCCCAGTTCGCGATCTCCTCCATCGTGATCTGGCGCTGGACCGGCTACAACGCCCTGCTGTACCTGGCCGCGATGCAGGCCATTCCGCAGGAGCGGTACGAGGCGGCGGCCATCGACGGCGCCTCGCGCTGGCAGCAGTTCACCAAGGTCACCATCCCCGGCATCCGCTCCACGATCGTCTTCACCATCGTGCTGTCCACCATCGGAGCCACCCAGCTCTTCGGCGAACCGCTGATCTTCGGCCAGGGGCCGAACGGCGTCAGCGGAGGAGCGGACAACCAGTACCAGACGCTCGGCCTGCTGCTGTACGAGGAGGGCTGGAAGAACTACGAGATGGGGCGGGCCGCCACGGTCGCCTGGGCGATGTTCCTCCTACTCATCCTCGCCTTCGTCCTGCAGCGCGTCGTCAAGCGCGTCAAGTCCCGCACGTCCTGACCAGGGAGCGGTAATCCCATGACCACCGACACCGCCCGCCCCCGGGCGGACGTACCCGAGCCGCTCGCGGACACCGTCGCGCCCACGAGCCGCCGGCCCCGCCTGTCCCTGCGCCCGAAGGCCGGACAGCAGCGGAAGGCCGGGCCCGTCGCCTACGCGCTGCTCGGCCTGGCCGCGCTGCTCTCCCTGTTCCCGCTGTACTGGACGATGGTGGCGGCCTCCACCGACAACACCCGGGTCTCCCAGACCCCGCCGCCCTTCCTCCCCGGCCCCAACCTGCTGAAGAACCTCTCGGCCGCCTGGGAGGACGCGGCGATGGGCACGGCGCTGGTCAACAGCCTCATCGTCGCCATGACGATCGCCCTGTCCACCGTCCTGTTCGCCACCCTGGCCGGCTTCGCCTTCGCCAAACTGCGCTTCCGCGGCCGCAACATCCTGCTGATGCTGGTCATCGGCACGATGATGGTGCCGCCGCAACTGAGCGTGGTGCCGCTGTTCATGATGATGACCGAGCTGGGCTGGGGACAGAAGCTGCCCGCGGTCATCTTCCCCACCCTGGTCAGCGCCGTCGGCGTGTTCTTCATGCGGCAGTACCTGCTGGAGGCGCTGCCCGACGAGCTCATCGAGGCCGGCCGCGTGGACGGCGCGCACAGTCTGCGGATCTTCTGGAGCGTCGTCCTGCCGGTCGCCCGTCCCGCGATGGCGGTGGTCTTCATGATCACCTTCGTGCACGCCTGGAACGACTTCTTCTGGCCGTTCATCGTGCTCGACATGACCAACCCCACGATCCCCGTCGCCCTGACCCAGCTCAGCGCGGGATACGTGCGCGACCAGTCGCTCATCATGGCCGGCGCGCTGCTGGGCACCCTGCCGCTGCTGGCGATGTTCGTCGTCTTCGGCAAGCAGATCGTCGGCGGCATCATGCAGGGCGCGGTCAAGGGCTGACGCCCCGCCAGGAAGACCCGGACGCCCCGCGCTCCGGGCCCCTCCCGCCCCGACCCCACACCCGATCCCACCCTCTCGACACCACCGATCCGGAAGGACCTTCGTGGCCACCGCATCCCGTACAGCCGAACCCGCCCCGGCGACCCGGAGCGCCCGGGTGTTCCCGCCTGGCTTCCTGTGGGGCACCGCGACCGCCGCCTACCAGATCGAGGGCGCCGCCGCCGAGGGCGGCCGCACCCCCTCCATCTGGGACACCTTCTCCCGCACCCCCGGCAGGACGCGCAACGGCGACACCGGGGACATCGCCTGCGACCACTACCACCGCTGGCGCGAGGACCTGGAGATCATGGCCGACCTCGGTGTGGGCGCCTACCGGTTCTCCGTCTCCTGGCCGCGCGTCCAGCCCACCGGCAGCGGCCCCGCCTCCCGCGAGGGACTGGACTTCTACAGCCGCCTGGTGGACGGGCTGCTGGACAAGGGCATCCAGCCCGTCGTCACCCTCTACCACTGGGACCTGCCCCAGGAACTGGAGGACGCGGGCGGCTGGCCGGAGCGCGCCACCGCCGAGCGGTTCGCCGAGTACGCCTCCCTGGTCGCCGGCGCGCTCGGTGACCGGGTGGGCACCTGGACCACCCTCAACGAGCCCTGGTGCTCGGCCTTCCTCGGCTACGGTTCGGGCGTCCACGCCCCCGGCCGCACCGACCAGGCGGGCGCCCTGCGCGCCGCCCACCACCTCAACCTCGCCCACGGACTGGGCACCCAGGCCCTGCGCGCCGCCCTCCCCGACGGCGCGCAGACCTCCGTCACGCTCAACCTCCACCATGTGCGGTCCCTGACCGGCGACCCCGCCGACACCGACGCCGCACGCCGCATCGACGGCGTCGCCAACCGGGTCTTCACCGGCCCGATGCTGCGCGGTGAGTACCCGGAGGACGTCCTGCGGGACACCGCGCACCTGACGGACTGGTCGTTCGTACGGGACGGGGACCTGGCGGACATCCACCAGCCGCTGGACTTCCTGGGCGTCAACTACTACAGCCCCACCCTCGTCTCCGCCGCCTCCGGCCCCGGAACCCACAACGCCGACGGGCACGGCGCGAGCGAGCACAGCCCCTGGCCGGGCGGCGACGACGTCGCCTTCCACCGCACGCCCGGCGAGACCACCGCCATGGGCTGGACGATCGACCCCACCGGCATGTACGACCTGCTGCTGCGGGTCCGGGACGACTTCCCCGGCATGCCGGTGGTCATCACCGAGAACGGCGCGGCCTTCGACGACTACGTCGATCCCGAGGGCCGCGTGCTGGACCCGCAGCGGATCTCCTACCTCCACGGCCATCTGGCGGCGGTGCACCGGGCCATCGAGGCCGGGGCGGACGTGCGCGGCTACTTCCTGTGGTCCCTGCTGGACAACTTCGAGTGGGGATACGGCTACAGCAAGCGCTTCGGCGCGGTGTACGTGGACTACGCGACCGGCAGGCGCGTCCCCAAGGCCAGCGCCCTCTGGTACGCGCAGGTGGTCCGCGACGGCGCCCTGCCGCCGGAGCCCGGCACGGGCGCCTGACCGCGCCTGAGGCCCCAGGGCCCCGAGACCCCGAGACCCCGGCCGCGGGCCCGGCTCCGATCCGTCGGCCGGGCCCGCGGCCGGCCGCTACCGGCAGGTCAGGCGCCCTGCCGCCCGCCGTCCCCGCGGCCGTCCGGCTCCCCGCGTCCCCCGCGCTCTCCAGGTCCCTCGCGCCACTCCCGTACGACCTCGTCGGCGTCGAAGGGCTCCAGGCCCAGCGGGGGACCGGGCGGCGGCATCCGCAGCGCCGCGCGGATCCTCTCGTTGACCCCCGCCACGATCCGCCGCACCTCCGGCTCCGAGCGGGCCCGGCGGGCGGCGGCCAGGGCGTCCTCCGCCTCCTTGCGCAGGGCGAGCGCGGGCGGCAGGTAGGACAGCCCCTCGCGGCTCATCTTCTTCCTGACCCACCACAGGTCGTCGTAGGGCCGGTCCAGGTCGGGCAGCGGTCGGCCCATGCCCGGCAGGGCGTCGAACTCGCCGCGCTCGGCCGCCTCGCGGATCTGCCGGTCGGCCCATGTCTCGAAGTCGATCCCGGGCGGTTTGCGTTCGGTCACGGTGCGGTCCTCCCTGAGTGCGGCTGCGATGGCGGGCTCTCGCGGAGGGGGCTCGTACGGCCCAGATTACGCGCGAGCCCGCCCCGCGGGGCGGGAGCGCTCACCCGGCCAGGGCGAGCACCGCCTCCACGGTGTCCGCCTCCGCCGCCGTCTTGTCCCCCCGGTAACGCAGCACCCGGGCGAACCGCAGCGTGACGCCCTCCGGGTAGCGGGAGGAGCGCTGCACTCCGTCGAAGGCGATCTCCACCACCAGCTCCGGCCGCACCGTCACCGTGAGCCCGTCGTCGTCCACGGCCAGTTCGCGCAGCCGTGCGGTCTGCCAGGCCAGCAGGGCGTCGGTCAGCCCCTTGAAGGTCTTGCCGAGCATCGCGAAGGAGCCGTCCTGGCGGCGCGCGCCCAGGTGGAGGTTGGACAGTTTCCCCGCGCGCCGCCCGTGCCCCCACTCGGCGGCCAGCACCACCAGATCGAGGGTGTGCACAGGCTTCACCTTCAGCCAGGAAGCGCCGCGCCGCCCCGCGCCGTACGCGGAGTCCAGCGCCTTGAGCATCACGCCCTCGTGGCCGCGCGCCAGCACCTCGTCGGCGAACTCCCGCGCCGCGGCGCGGGTTCGCTCGTCCCGCGGGTCCTCGACGACCGTGCGCAGCACCCGCATCGGCTCGGGCACCACCCGGGCCAGCTCCGCGTACCGGTCGGCGACCGGCAGCTCCAGCAGATCGCGGCCGTCGACGGACAGCAGGTCGAAGAAGACGGGCGACAGCGGCAGCGACGCCCGCGCCCGCTCCACGTCCAGCCGCGACCCGACCCGGCCGGCGACCTCCTGGAAGGGCCGGGGCCGGCCGTCCTCGCCCAGGGCGATGACCTCGCCGTCGAGGACCGCCCGCCCGGCCCGCAGCTCCCGGGCGGCGGCCGCCACCTCCGGGAGCCGGTCGGTGATCTCGTCCAGGGTGCGGGTGAAGACCCGCACCGCCGGACCGTCGCGGTGCACCTGGACGCGGATGCCGTCGAGCTTCTCCTCCACCGCGCACGGCCCGAGCCGGTCCAGCGCCTCGTCCACGCTCCCGGCGGTCTGCGCGAGCATCGGCAGCACCGGCCGCCCCACGTCGAGGCGGAAGTCGGACAGCGCGCCGGGGCCGCGGGCGAGCAGGGCTCGGGCCACCTGCCCCAGCGACCCGCCGACCATCACCGCCCGCCGCACCCCGGCCGGCTCCGCGTCCACCGCCGCCGCCAGGCCCTCGACGGCGAACGCGTCCAGGGCACCCTGTCGCAGCTCGCCGCCGATCAGCCGGACGAGGAAGCGCTGCTCCTCGCCGGTGGCGGCGGACAGCAGCCCGTGCAGCAGCCGTCCGCGCTCGGCCTGCGCGCCCCGGCCCGAGACGGCGGCGATCGCACCCAGAGTGCGGTGCACGTCGGCCACCGACAGCGACGGCGCGGCCGCCGGCGGGACGGTCCGGCTCAGCGTCTTCCAGCCGATCCCCGTCCTGCGCTGGGGGATCCTGCCCGCCAGGTAGGTGATGACGACCGGGGCGTCCTCGGGCCCGGCCTCGCGGAACAGCCCGGCGAGCAGGGCGACCTTCCCCGTGCGCGACGGGGTCCGCGCGATCCGGTGGGAGACCTGGGCGACTTCGGCCAGCAGCATCTCCCCATCCTCGCCCGGACGGCCGTCACCGGTACCGAACGGAGCGCGGAAGAAGAGAGGTGCCGGGACCGATGACTTCCGGCGCACCGGCGGGTCCGAACCCGTGAGGCCTGGCCCGTGAGGCCGACTGGAGAGGAAGAGGACGATGGCGAAGGTGACACTGACGCAGTTCCTGACACTGGACGGGGTCGTCCAGGCGCCCGGAGCCCCGGACGAGGACCGCGAGGGCGGGTTCGAGCACGGCGGCTGGCTGGTCCCGTACGCCGACGAGGACATGGGGCGGTTCGTCGCGGAGGGCTTCCGGTCCGCGGAGGCCTTCCTGCTGGGCCGCAGGACGTACCAGATCTTCGCCGCCTACTGGCCGCGGGTCACCGACCCGGACAACCCGGTCGCGAGCAGGCTCAACGCCCTGCCCAAGTACGTCGCCTCCCGGACGCTGGACAGTGTCGGGTGGCACAATTCCACGCTGCTGGAGGGCGACGCGGTGCGGGAGGTCGCGGCCCTCAGGGAGCGGCTGGAGGGCGAGCTGCAGATCCACGGCAGCGGGAACCTGGCGCGGAGCCTGATGGCGCACGGCCTGATCGACGAGTACCGCCTGCTGACCTATCCGGTGATCCTGGGCGGCGGCAAGCGCCTGTTCGACGGCGGCGCCGTGCCGACCGCACTGGAGCGGACGGGAGGCAGGACGACCTCCATCGGGGTGGCGATCGGCACCTACCGGGTGGCGGGGCGGCCGGGCCACGGCTCGTTCGACCTGGAGGAGTGAGCCGGACCCTGGGCCGGGGGTGATGCCGTCGCTTTGGGGCCGGCGGCCTTTCGCCGGCCCGCGGCGCATGAACGCTCAACCTCTGACATGTCCGCCGCTGTTCGCAAAGGCGGAGATTCGGTGACCGTCCCGCGGTGGGGTAATCTCGCCGTGTCCGCACGTTTGTCGGATGACAAGCGTGACGGCCTGTGAACGTGGTGTGAACACCGCCTGCCCGTCCGGGTGCGACCGGAGGAGCACGGCACGTGACGAATCCGGTGGCGGACGAGCGGAGCGATGGCGGACATGGCTGACACCACGGTTGGCGAGCCGCGCCCGGCGGAACACGGCGGGAACAACCGCGGCCGGAGTGACGGCGAGGCGGGGGAGCGGGAGCTGAGGCAGCTCCTGGCCGGCCTGACGGCCGTCCGGGACGGCGACTTCGGCACCCGGCTGCCGGACGGCGCCGACGGAGTCCTCGGCGAGATCGCCACGGTCTTCAACGGCATGGTGGACCAGCTGTCGCTGTTCACCTCCGAGGTGACCCGCGTCTCCCGCGAGGTCGGCAGCGAGGGACGCCTGGGCGGCCAGGCCCAGGTGCCCGGCGCCGGCGGAGCCTGGCGCGACCTGACCGACTCGGTCAACTTCATGGCGGGCAACCTCACCACCCAGGTGCGCTCCATCGCCCAGGTGACCACCGCGGTCGCCAAGGGCGACCTCTCCCAGAAGATCCGGGTGGACGCCCGTGGGGAGATCCTGGAGCTGAAGGAGACCATCAACACGATGGTCGACCAGCTCTCGGGCTTCGCCGACGAGGTCACGCGGGTGGCGCGCGAGGTGGGCACCGAGGGCAAGCTCGGCGGCCAGGCGGACGTCAAGGGCGTCTCCGGCACCTGGCGCGACCTGACCGACTCGGTCAACTTCATGGCCGGGAACCTGACCGGCCAGGTGCGCTCCATCGCCCAGGTCGCCACCGCGGTCGCCGAGGGCGATCTCTCCCAGAAGATCCGGGTGGACGCGCGCGGGGAGATCCTGGAGCTGAAGGAGACCATCAACACGATGGTCGACCAGCTCTCGGCGTTCGCCGACGAGGTCACGCGGGTGGCGCGCGAGGTGGGCACCGAGGGCAAGCTCGGCGGCCAGGCCGCGGTGCGCGGAGCCTCCGGCACCTGGAAGGACCTGACCGACTCCGTCAACGTGATGGCCTCCAACCTGACCGGTCAGGTGCGCTCCATCGCCCAGGTCGCCACCGCCGTCGCGCGCGGCGACCTGTCGCAGAAGATCACCGTCGAGGCCAAGGGCGAGGTCGCCGCCCTCGCCGACGTCATCAACACGATGGTCGACACGCTCTCGGCGTTCGCCGACGAGGTCACGCGGGTGGCGCGCGAGGTGGGCACCGAGGGCATCCTCGGCGGCCAGGCCCGGGTGCCGGGCGTGGCGGGCACCTGGAAGGACCTGACCGACAACGTCAACTCGATGGCGAACAACCTGACCGGGCAGGTCCGCAACATCGCCCAGGTCACCACCGCCGTCGCGCGCGGCGACCTCACCCGCAAGATCGACGTCGACGCGCGCGGGGAGATCCTGGAACTGAAGACGACCATCAACACGATGGTCGACCAGCTCTCCGCCTTCGCCGCGGAGGTCACCAGGGTGGCCCGCGAGGTCGGCAGCGAAGGACGCCTGGGCGGCCAGGCCGAGGTCGAGGGCGTCTCCGGCACCTGGAAGCGCCTGACGGAGAACGTCAACGAGCTGGCCGGGAACCTCACCCGCCAGGTCCGCGCCATCGCCGAGGTCACCGGCGCCGTCGCCGAGGGCGACCTGACCCGCTCGATCACCGTGGACGCCTCCGGAGAGGTCGCCGACCTCAAGGACAACGTCAACTTCATGGTGCAGTCCCTGCGCGAGACCACCCGGGCCAACCAGGAACAGGACTGGCTCAAGACCAACCTGGCCCGCATCTCGGGCCTGATGCAGGGCCACCGCGACCTCGCCGTCGTCGCAGAACTGATCATGGACGAGCTCACCCCGCTCGTCGGCGCCCAGTACGGCGCCTTCTACCTCGCCGAGGACGACGACGAGGGCACCGAGCTGAGCCTGGTCGGCTCCTACGGCCACCCCGCGGCCGGCGGCGCCGAGCCGCCGCGCTTCAGGCTCGGCCAGTCCCTGGTCGGCCAGGCCGCCCGCAGCCGCCGCACCATCACCGTCGACGACCTGCCGCCCGGCTACGTCACCGTCTCCTCCGGCCTGGGCGCCACCGAGCCCGCCGGTCTGATCGTCCTGCCGATCACGGCGGAGGACCAGGTGCTCGGCGTCATCGAACTGGCCTCGGTCACCCCCTTCACCGCACTCCACCAGGACTTCCTGGGCCGGCTGATGGAGACCGTCGGCGTCAACGTCAACACCATCGTCGCCAACGCCCGCACCGACGAGCTGCTGGCCGAGTCCCAGCGCCTGGCCGCCGAGCTCCAGGAGCGCTCCGAGGAACTCCAGGTCCAGCAGGACGAACTCCAGCGCTCCAACGCCGAACTGGAGGAGAAGGCCGCCCTCCTGGCCTCCCAGAACCGCGACATCGAGACCAAGAACCTGGAGATCGAGCAGGCGCGGCAGGAGCTGGAGGACCGCGCCCAGCAGCTGGCACTGGCCTCGAAGTACAAGTCGGAGTTCCTGGCCAACATGAGCCACGAGCTGCGCACCCCGCTCAACAGCCTGCTGATCCTCGCCCAGCTCCTGGCGCAGAACCCGACCCGCAACCTCACCCCCAAGCAGGTCGAGTACGCGGGCATCATCCACTCCGCCGGATCCGACCTGCTCCAGCTGATCAACGACATCCTGGACCTGTCCAAGGTCGAGGCCGGCAAGATGGACGTCAACCCCGAACGCGTACCCCTGCGCGGCCTGCTGGACTACGTCGAGGCCACCTTCCGGCCCCTCACCACCCAGAAAAGCCTCGGCTTCACGATCACCACCGCGCCCGGCGTCCCCGTCGACCTGTTCACCGACGACTCCCGGCTGCGGCAGGTGCTGCGCAACCTGCTGTCCAACGCGGTGAAGTTCACCGAGTCCGGCGGCGTGGCCCTGAGGATCGAACCGGTCGCCCCGGACGAGCTGCCCCCCACCGTCCGGCTGCACGGCTCGGCCGTCGCCTTCCGGGTGGAGGACACCGGCATCGGCATTCCCGAGCAGCAGCTGGAGACCATCTTCGGCGCCTTCCAGCAGGCCGACGGGACCACCAGCCGCAAGTACGGCGGCACCGGTCTGGGCCTGTCCATCAGCCGCGAGATCGCCTACCTGCTGGGCGGCGCCATCACCGCCGAGAGCTCCCCCGGGCAGGGCAGCACCTTCACCCTCTACCTGCCCGTGGCACGGCCCGACTTCACCGCCGCGCCGAACGCCGCCTCCCACCAGGCCGGAGCCCGGGGGGAGACACCCGGGCCCGCCGCCGCCCAGGAGCCGCCCGCCGAGCCGCAGCGGCCGCGGAAGCGGCGACTGCTGGTGATCGAGGACCGCCCCCGCGGCCTGCTCTCCCTGGTGGCGGAGAACGCCGTGGCGGACCTGGCCGAGGGCACCGGGGACATGGGCGACCCGCGCGGCCCCGTGGAGGTCGTCACCGCGGTCGGGGCGCAGGAGGCCGCCGCCGCGCTCGCCGCGGAGGCCTGTCACTGCGTGGTGCTCCAGCTCGACATGCCCGACGGGACGGCCATGGGCTTCCTCGAGGCCATGGACGGCGACGCGGCCCTGCGCCGGGTCCCGGTCCTCGCGCACGACAACCGGCGCCCGGACCCGGAGCGGGAACGCGCCCTGCGCTCCCGCGCCGACAGCCGGCCGATGGAACTGCTCTCCAGCCTGGACGAGCTGCGCGAGCGCATCGCACTGCACCTGACCGCCGAGGAGCCGGGCGACGTGCTCCCGCTGGTGCGCGCCGAGGAGAGTGCCGAGCCGGCGGCCCCGCCCGAGGAGGCGGACGGCTCGCTGGCGGGCCGCACGGTGCTGGTCGTCGACGACGACGCGCGCAACGTCTACGCACTCACCGGCATCCTGGAACTCCACGGAATGCACGTCCTGCACGCCGACAACGGACGCAAGGGCATCGAGACCCTCACCGGCCACCCCGGCGTCGACGTGGTGCTGATGGACGTGATGATGCCGGAGATGGACGGTTACGCCGCGACGGCGGCGATCCGTGCCATGCCCGACCACGCCGGTCTGCCCATCATCGCGGTGACGGCCAAGGCGATGCCCGGAGACCGGGAGAAGAGCATCGCCGCCGGAGCGACCGACTACGTGACCAAGCCGCTGGACGCCCGCGACCTCGTCGCGTGCATCCGCCGCTGCCTGGACGTGTAGTCACAAGCCCCGCCCGCCAGCCGACCACCTCCCCGAGGAGCAGCTCAGTGCAGACCCAGCGGCCGGACGAGTCCGTCCCCGAGGACGGGCCGCCGAGCGCTGCCCCGGCACGGGACGCGGCGGCCCCGGTGCCGTCCGTGCGGCAGCCCTACGAAGGCCGGGTGTACGAGCGCGGGGTGTATGACGGCGCCCCACCGCGCGACGGCGCGGACGTCCGCGTCGGCAGGCTGGCCGCCACCGTCGAGCGGCTGCGCCGCGAGGTGCGCGAGGCCCACGCGGCGGCCGAGGGCCGCGCCCTGATCGAGATGGCCAAGGGCATCCTGGTCGAGCGGCTGGGCTGCGGCCCGGCGCAGGCCGCCAGACAGCTGGACACCCTCGCCGACCAGGCCGGCCTCTCCCGGCTGGAGCTGGCCGCCGACCTCATCGACCAGGCCGCCCACGACCGGGTCACCGAGGCGGCCCGCGAGTTCCTGGCCAGGGCGGGAGACGGCGGCCACGGGGACCGGGAGGGCGGCTGCGGGGGGCGGGAGGACCAGGACGGCGGCCGGGGCGAGGACGGCGGGCAGACCCCCTCGCTGTCGGTGCGGCTGCGCACCGCGGAGAGCGGCGCACTGGCCGCCGACGACACCCAGGCGGTCGCCGAGTCCCTGCTGGAACACGCGCTGACCCCGCTGGGCGCCGTGGCGGTGGCCATCTGGGCCGCCGGCACCGACGCCTCCCTCACCCTGGCCGGCTGCGCGGGCTACGCGGCCGAGGAGGCGGCGCGGTGGCACTACGTACCGCCGGGGGTGGCCACCCTCGCCCGCCGGGCCCTCACCGAGCGCCGGCCCGTGTGGTTCGCCTCTCCCGCCGAGGCCGGGCTGCCCACCCTGGGCCGTAGGCAGGCGCCCGAGGGCTGCCGGGTCACGGTCCCCGCCGACAACGGCGGCCGCATCCTGGGCGTCCTGGAGATCTGCTGGCCCGGCCCGCTGGAACCGCAGCCCCCGCAGGTCCAGCGGCAGATCGAGGCCCTGGCCGAACTGTGCGCCCACACCCTGGACAGCCGCGCCGCGGAGGCGGGGGACGCGGAGGAGGTCCTGCGGGCACGGCACCCGGGCGCCTCGGAACTGGTGGACTTCGCCGACGGCCTGCTGGACCCGGCCCTGGTGCTGGTGCCCCAGCCGGACGCCGAGGGCCGGCTCGCCGACTTCCGCATCCACCACGTCAGCGCCCACTTCGTCGATCCGGTGGGCCGTCCGCGCGGCGCCGTCGCCGGATCGCTGCTGCTGGAGGCCTACCCGATGGCGGTGGGCGAGAGCGGTCTGTTCGAGAAGATCGAGCACGTCCACGCCACCGGTGAGCCGTTCCGGGCCGAAAGGATGGTGCTGCGCGCCCTGGTCGGCCAGGTGCCGCTGACGGTGGAGGCGGCCGTCAGCATCAGCCGCCACGGTGAGAACGTCCTGCTCATCTGGCGCGTCCAGGACGAGGCGGCACGGCTGGCGAGCGTGCTCCAGCACGCCCAGCGCCTGGGCCGCATCGGCGGTTTCGAGGAGAACCTCGTCACCGGCGAGATCGTCTGGAACAGCCAGCTGTTCGCCCTCCACGGACTGCCGCCCACCGCCGCGCCGATCCCCCTGGAGCAGCTTCCTGCCCACACCCACGCGGACGACGAGGCCGCCATCGGGCGCTTCCTGCGTACTCTGCTGCACCACCGCCGCCCCGCCTCCACGGCCTTCCGCCTCCAGCGGACCGACGGAATCGTGCGCCACATCCGCGTGGTCGCCGAGCCGGCCCTCGACGAGGGGGGCCGGCTGGTCGCGGTGCGCGGCGCCTACCAGGACGTCTCCGCACAGCACTGGACGGAGGTCGCGCTGGGCGCCACCCGCGACCAGCTCGCCCAGACCGAGCAGCAGGCCGCCGAGCGCAACCGCATGACGCTTCAGCTCCAGCGCGCCATCATGCCGCCCACCCGGGGCCCCATCGACGCCGGAGGGCTGGACATCGCGGTGCGCTACCGCCCCGCCGAGAAGGACCATCTGGTCGGCGGCGACTGGTACGACGCCGTCGTCCTGCCGTCCGGCCAGGTGCTGCTCTCCGTCGGCGACGTGGCGGGCCACGGCATCGAGGCGGCCACCGGCATGGTCGTCCTGCGCAACGCGCTGCGCGGTCTGGCCACCACCGGAGCCGGCCCCGCGCAGATACTGGCCTGGCTCAACACCGTCGCCCACCACCTCACCGAGAACGTCACCGCCACCGCCGTCTGCGGCCTGTACGACCCGGACACCCGGACACTGCGCTGGGCCCGCGCGGGCCACCCGCCGCCGGTCCTGGTGCGCCGGGGGGAGGCGACCACGCTGCCGCTGGTCGGCGGACTCCTGCTCGGCGCCATCGCGGAGGCCGGGTACGAGGAGGAGAAACTGGTGCTGGAGACCGGCGACATGCTGCTGATGTACACCGACGGCCTCATCGAGCGCCGGGACCGCTCCCTGCAGGAGTCCCTGGACCAGCTCATGGCCCTCGCCCGGGACTTCGGCGCCACCCTGGACAAGCAGCTCGACCGCCTGCTGACCTACAGCAACTCCGACACCGACGACGACACCTGTGTCGTCGGCGTCCGGATGCGCTGACCCGGCCCCGCTCCTGCCGGACCACTCCGGCCGGCCCGCCGTTTCCGCTCCCGCGCACCGGGTACCTGCGCCGTGCACCCGAACGCGACACACGGTGAGGACGGATGGCCATGGGCGAGACGAACAGGCACCAGGAGCAGGGCGAGGGCGAGCACGGCCACGGTGCCGGGCGTCGCACCGACCCGGCCGACCGGGGCCCCGGAGCCCACTCCGGCCAGGAGACGCGGATGGAGCACCGCACCGTCCCCGGTACGGCGAGCGCCGCGGAGGGCTTCTCCGGCGGCGGCACCGTCGAGGGCGAACCGCTCAAGGGCGTCGAGGCCGAGGAGGATGCCTCCCGCAAGGCGCGGCGGGCGGAGGAGGACGCCTCCGGCTCCGGCCGGAAGCGCGGAAGCTGAGCCCCGGCGCGGGCGGGCCCGGCGCGGGCGGGGCGCACCGGGAGCGGCCCGGTGCGCCCGGCGCGCTCAGCGCCGCAGCGGGACGAAGCGCACCCTCAGCCCCGGCACCGCCTGCGCCGCCGCCGCCAGCGCCTCCCGCGGCACCACGCCGACCACCGGATAGCCCCCCGTGGTCGGATGGTCGGCGAGGAAGACGATCGGCTCGCCGCCCGGCGGCACCTGCACCGCGCCCGCCACCATCCCCTCGCTGGGCAGCTCACCGCGCACCGCCCGCTCCAGGGCGGGCCCCTCGGTCCGCAGCCCGACGCGGTTGCTCTCGGCGGACACCCGGTAGATCCCCCGGGCCAGCGCGCGCAGCGCGCCCGGGGTGAACCAGTCGTCGCGCGGCCCGGGCACCAGCGGCAGCACCAGCTCGCCCGACGGCGGCCCCGGAGCGGCGGAGGCGACCGCGTCCGCCCAGGGCACGGGCCCCGACGCCGGCCCCACCGGCAGCCGCGCCCCCGCCGACAGCGGCGCCGGGCCGAGCCCGGACAGCAGATCGGTGGACCGGCTGCCGAGCACCGGCTCGACGCCGACGCCGCCGGCCACGGCCAGATAGCCGCGCACCCCGGCCCGCGCGGCGCCGACCTCCAACACCGCCCCGCCCGGCACCCGTACCGCCGCACCCCACGGCGCCGGACGGCCGTCGATCCGCACCGGGCACGGAGCACCGGTCACCGCCGCCACCACGGCCCGGTCCGGGCACACCGCGCACCCGGTGAGGGTGGTCTCCAGCGTCGCGGCGCCGGGCGCGTTGCCCACCAGACGGTTGGCGAGCCGGTGGGCGGGGGAGTCCAGCGCCCCCGAACGCGGCACCCCCAGATGCGCCAGGCCCACCCGGCCCAGATCCTGCACGGTGGTCAGCGCACCCGGCCGCAGGATCTCCAGTACGCCCGCGCCCGTCATGTCACCGCCTCGAACCGCACCCGGGTGCCCGGGGCCAGCAGCGCGGCCGGCTCCCGGCACACGTCCCACAGCACCGCGTCCGTCCGGCCGATCAGCTGCCAGCCGCCGGGCGAGGTACGCGGATACACCCCCGTGTACGCCCCGGCCAGCCCCACCGAGCCCGGCGGCACCGAGGTGCGGGGGACGGCACGGCGGGGCACGCCCAACTCCCCGGGCAGCCCGGTGAGATAGCCGAACCCGGGGGCGAATCCGCAGAAGGCGACCCGGAACTCGGTGCGCGTGTGGATCGCGACCGCCTCCTCCTCGTCCACCCCCCACAGCGCCGCCACCCCGGCCAGATCGGGGCCGTCGTAGCGCACCGGCAGCACCACCGCGGCGGTGCCCGCCGGGGCGGCGCCGGGGAACTCCCTGCCTTGCAGCCACCGCGCCAGCGCCCCCGGCTCCTCCACCCCGTCCAGCAGGACGGTGGCCGCCGCCGGGACGATCTCCTCCACCTCGGGCAGCTCACCGGCCTCCCGCAGCCGCACCAGCTCGGCGTGGAGGGCCTGGGCCCGCCCGGTGCCCCCCACCTCCAGCAGCAGGGCGCGCCTGCCCATGGGCAGCACCCTCGTCACCCTCACGGCGTGAACGCCTCGATGCGCACCCCGGCCTCCGCGAGGGCCTGCCGCACCCGCCGGGCGAGCGCGACGGCGCCCGGGGTGTCGCCGTGCACGCACAGCGACCTGGCGCCGGCGGCCACCTCCCCGCCGTCGCCGGTGGCCACACTCCCGCGCAGCGCGATGCCCAGCGCCTGGGAGACCACGGTGTCCGGCTCGTGGATCACCGCACCCGGCTCCCGCCTGGGCACCAGCGTGCCCCGCGCGGTGTAGCCGCGGTCGGCGAACGCCTCGGCGACGGCGGGCAGCCCGGCCTCCTCGGCGGCCCCCAGCAGCAGCGACCCGGGCAGCCCCAGCACCGGCAGCTCCCCGCCCGCCAGCAGCACCCCGGACACCACCGCCCGCGCCTGGCCCTCGTCGTGCACCGCGCGGTTGTAGAGCGCCCCGTGCGGTTTGACGTACGCCACCCGCGCCCCGGCGGACTCGGCGAACACCCGCAGGGCGCCGATCTGGTAGGCGATCTCGTCGGCCAGCTCGTCCTCGGGGACCTCCATCGGCCGCCGCCCGAAACCCGCCAGATCGCGGTAGGCGACCTGGGCGCCGATCGCCACCCCCCGCTCGGCCGCCTGCGCGCACACCCGGCGCATGGTGGAGGGGTCCCCGGCGTGGAAGCCGCACGCGACGTTGGCGCTGCTGACGACCGAGAGCAGCGCCTCGTCGTGGGTGAGCTCCCACCGTCCGAAGCCCTCGCCCAGATCGGCGTTGAGATCGATCACCGGGGCCGTGTCGTCCACCGGACCCACCGGACCCACCGGACCCACCGGACCCACCGGAGTCACCGGATCCACCGCCCACTCGTCCCGCTGTGTCATGCCATGAGAGTAATTCGGGAACGGGGACGGACGCGTACGCGTCCGCCGGCTCCGTCAGCGCCGGCGGTGAACCCCGGGAACCTCCGGAGCCTTCGGGGGCTTCGCCTCCGCCTCCCCGCCGGCCCGCCCGTACCGCCCGGCCACCGCGCCCAGGTGGTGGAGGGCGAGGAGCAGCAGGCCGACGTCGTCCAGGTACACCGGGTCCGGGAGCAGATCGACGGGGAAGACCGTGTAGACCAGCGCTCCCCAGAACGCGGCCCTGGCACTCACGGGGATGTCCGCGCCGCGCAGGAGCAGATAGGCGCGCACCAGCCTGACCAGCAGGACGGCGGCGACGGCCAGCGTCGCGGCGGCGAGCACCGCGCCGACGGCGATCAGTACGACCTGCCAGGTCTCCAACGGACCTCCTCGCTCGCCGCCCGGCAGGCGGCCCGGAGCCGGGACGGCTGTCCTCACCCCTCTTCTGCTCACCGTCCCCGGGCGGAAACGCGCGGGGCCTCCCGCCCGGAGAGGCGGTGCCCGGTCGCCCGGCGGCAGCCGCCCCGCTCCCCGCCCAGCCGGCGTACACCATGCGGACAGCCCGCCCGCGCCCCGCGCTCCCGCCGTAGGGTGACCGCCGACACGCCCACGCACGCCAGACCGGCCCGCACCCGGGGAGCACACGCACATGACGCGCACCGACGACACGATCAGATGGGGCATCCTCGCCACCGGCGGCATAGCCGGAGCCTTCGCCCGCGACCTCGCGGCCCTGCCCGGCGGCGAGCTCCTCGCGGTCGGCTCGCGCTCGCCGGAGTCCGCCCGCCGCTTCGCCGAGGAGCACGGCGCCCCGCGCGCCTACGGAAGCTGGGCCGAGCTGGCCGCCGACCCGGACGTGGACGTGGTCTACGTCGCCACGCCCCACTCGGCGCACCTGGAGGCCGCCACCGTCTGCCTGGAGGCGGGCAAGGCGGTGCTGTGCGAGAAGCCGCTCACCCTCAACCTCGCCCAGGCGCGGGAGATGGTCGAACTTGCGCGCCGCAGGGGCGTCTTCCTGATGGAGGCCATGTGGACCTACTGCAACCCGGTGGTCCGCCGCATGCTCGACCTCGTCGCCGACGGCGCGATCGGCGAGGTGCGCTCGGTCCACGCCGACTTCGGCATCGTCGCCCCCGCGGACGCCTCGCACCGCCTGCGCGACCCCCGGCTGGGCGGCGGCGCCCTGCTGGACCTGGGTGTCTATCCGGTCTCCTTCGCCCATCTCGTCCTCGGCGAGCCCTCCTCCGTAGCCGCCTGGGCCCATCTGACGCCCGAGGGCGTGGACGAGACCACCGGCGTCCTGCTGGGTCACGACAGCGGAGCCGTCGCCACCCTCTCGTGCTCCATCGCCTCCGCCAGCCCCACCGTGGCGGCCGTCAGCGGCACCAGGGGGCGCATCGAGCTGCCGCACGGCTTCTTCGCCCCGGAGTCCTTCGTACTGCACCGGGAGGGGCGTGAGGCCGAGGAGGTCCGGGTGCCGCAGGCGGAGGGCGGCACCGGCTACGGGCCCGAGGCGGCCGAGGTGATGCGCTGCCTGCGGGAGAAGGAGACGGAGTCCCCGCTGGTGCCGCTGGACGGGACGCTGGCGGTGATGGCGACGCTGGACGCCGTCCGCGAGCGCGTCGGGGTCCGTTACCCGGGCGACGACTGACCGTTCGCCGGGCATCCGGCGTGCGATGGCGTGCCAGGGGCCCGCGGGGCTGTTGCGAGCGCCCTGCGGACCCCTCATCTGCCACGATGCCGAGAGCGCTCTCATTCCTCGGTCGGAGGGAGTGCCGGAAGGGCTCACGTCTCCAAGAGGTTTACGAATCAAGGGTATTGACGGTCCATCCGGTCGCATACAGGATCAGCGCCGTGCGCATGACGGTGCGCCTGCGCCTCCGTGTGTTCAAGTGCTGAAAACTTCGACCGCCCCCGAGGGAGCCGCCATGGGACAGCCACCGCACACAGGAACGGGACCCGGGGGAGGGGGCCGGCGAAGGCGGCGCGGAAGAACGGCCGCCGCGGCCCTCGGAGCTCTCCTCGCCCTGCTCGCCTCCGGTCTGACCCCCACCGCGTCGGCCGCCGCGCAGGACCGCGTCCTGGACGACTTCGACAGCGCGGTGCCCGGCCCGATCGGCACCTACGGCAGCACCCCCGAGGACACCCCCGCACTCAGCCAGGTGGCCGCCGAGGCCCGCCCGGGCGCCAACGCCTTCAACCGCGCCATGCGCGTGGAGTACGACATCACCGCCTGGGGCGGCTTCGACCACGCCCTGACCGGCGCCGAGGACTGGAGCGGCCACGAGGGCTTCTCCTTCTGGGTGAAGGGCACCGGCAGCGGGGAGCGCGTCCAGTTCGAGGTCAAGGACGGCGGCCCGAACGCCGGTCAGGCCGAGCTGTGGGCCGGCTACTTCACCGACGACACCGACGGCTGGAAGCAGGTCCGCACCCCCTTCGAGGACTTCGTCCGCCGCCCCGACCACCAGCCCGCCGGCGCCCCGGACGACGGCGTGCTGGACCTGACCCGGATGTGGGGCTACGCCGTCAACCTGCCCACCGCCTCCGGCGCCCTGGAGTTCGACCAGGTGGAGCTGTACGGCGTGGGCGGGGTGCGGGCCCGCGTCGCCACCGACCGGCCCGTCCACACCGTCGAGCACGGTGGCACCGCCACCGTGGAGGTGTCGGTGGGCACCACCGGCGGCGTGCCGCTGGCCGAACCCGTCACCGTCACCTACGCCACCGGCGAGGGCACCGCGGAGCCCGGCGAGGACTACACCCCGGTCGAGGGCACCCTCACCTTCCCCGCGGGCACCCCCTCCGGCACGGCGAAGACCTTCACCGTCGACACCAGGCGCAGCGCGGAGCCCGCCACCGCCAAGACCATCCCCATCACCCTCTCCGCCGACGGCGCACGCGCCCCCGACGACCCGCCCACCGTCGTCATCGACGCGCACGGCCTGCCGTACCAGAACCCCCGGCTCCCGGTGGACAAGCGCGTGAAGGACCTGCTGTCCCGGATGACGGTGGACGAGAAGATCGGCCAGATGACCCAGGCCGAGCGCGGGGCCCTGGAGGCCCAGGACCACATCGCCTCCTACGAACTGGGCTCACTGCTGTCCGGCGGAGGCTCCAACCCCGCCCCCAACACCCCCGAGGCCTGGGCCGACATGATCGACGGGTTCCAGCTGCGGGCCCGGCAGACCCGGCTGCAGATCCCGCTGATCTACGGCGTCGACGCCGTCCACGGCCACAACAACGTCGTCGGCGCCACCGTCTTCCCGCACAACACCGGCCTCGGCGCCGCCCGCGACCCGAAGCTGGTCGAGGACACCGCCCACGCCACCGCCAAGGAGGTCCGCGCCACCGGCGTCCCCTGGAACTTCAGCCCCTGCCTGTGCGTCAGCCGCGACGAGCGCTGGGGGCGGGCGTACGAGGCGTTCGGCGAGGACCCGGCGCTGGTCACCCGCCTGGCCACGGCCGTCGAGGGCTACCAGGGCCGCGCCGACGGCCGGGACCTGAAGGACGCCGACCGGGTGCTGGCCACCGCCAAGCACTACGTCGGCGACGGCGGCACCGAGTTCGGCTCCTCCACCACCGGCACCTACACCATCGACCAGGGCGTCACGAGGACGACGCGCGAGGAGCTGGAAACCGTCCACATCGCCCCCTTCGTGGAAGCGGTCGACGAGGGAGTGGGCACCGTCATGCCGTCCTTCTCCAGCGTCGACTTCCTCGGCGACGACCAGGGCCCGGTCAAGATGCACGCCCACGCCGACCTGATCACGGACGTCCTCAAGGGCGACCTCGGCTTCGACGGATTCGTCATCAGCGACTGGCAGGCCATCGACCAGATCCCCGGTGACTACGCCTCCGACGTACGGACCTCCGTCAACGCCGGACTCGACATGATCATGGTCCCGTACGACTACAAGGGCTTCACCACCACCCTGCGTGAGCAGGTCGACTCCGGCGCCGTGCCCATGGCGCGGATCGACGACGCGGTGACCCGCATCCTCACCAAGAAGTTCCAGCTCGGCCTGTTCGAGAAGCCCTACGCCGACCGCACCCACCTGGACTCCGTCGGCTCCGGCCCCCACCGGGAGCTGGCCCGCGAGGCCGCCGCCGACTCCCAGGTGCTGCTGAAGAACGACGGGAACCTGCTGCCGCTGAGCGGTGACGAGAAGATCTACGTCGCCGGCTCCAACGCCGACGACATCGGCAACCAGGCCGGCGGCTGGACCATCTCCTGGCAGGGCTCCTCCGGCGACATCACCGAGGGCACCACCATCGTCGAGGGCATCCGCCAGGTCGCCCCGGACGCCTCCGTCACCTTCAGCGAGGACGCCTCCGAGCCCACCGACGGGCACCGGGTGGGCATCGTGGTGGTCGGCGAGACCCCGTACGCCGAGGGCGTCGGTGACGTCGGCAACGGCCACGACCTCCAGCTGTCCGAGGCGGACGGGAAGGCGGTCGACACCGTCTGCGGCGCCATGGAGTGCGCGGTGCTGCTCGTCTCCGGCCGCCCGCAGATCATCACCGACCGACTCGGCGACATCGACGCCCTGGTGGCCTCCTGGCTGCCGGGCACCGAGGGCACCGGCGTGGCCGACACCCTCTTCGGCGAGCGGCCCTTCACCGGCCGCCTGCCGGTGAGCTGGCCGCGCTCGGCGGCCCAGGTCCCGGTCAACGTCGGCGACGCCTCCTACGACCCGCTCTACCCGTACGGCTGGGGCCTGCGCACCGACAGCGCCCGCGACCGGCTGGAGGATGTCCGAGAGGAGCTGCGGGACCGCCGCGACATCGCCTCCCGCGTCGCGGCCGTCCACGTCCGCCTCGCCCTCAAGAACCGGCACTGGAAGGCCGACGGCACGGTCCGCGGCACGGACGCGGTCCTGAGGCATCTGACCCGGGCCGCCGCCCTGCTGGAGAAGTCGAGGGCCGAGTCCTACCTCCAGGCGGACGAACTCGCCTCGGTCGCCCGGGACATCGCCCAGACCGCACTGCTGAAGGCCGGTGACGGAGCCCCGGAGCGCGCGGTGTCCCGCACCGCGGACGCCGACCACGCCCTGGCCTCCGGCGACTACGCCAAGGCGATCCGCCACCTGGCCGAGGCCCACCGACTGGCCCGCTGACCCGCCCGCCCACTCACCCGAACCGGTCCGCCGGGCGCCCCGTCTCCAACGGGGCGCCCGGCGGACCGCCGCTTTCCCTGGGCTTCTCAGCCGCCGGCGGGCTCCGGACGCCTCTCACGGCGCAGGCAGGCCGGGCCGGCTGCCCGCGGCGAAGGACTACCGTGCTGTCATGACCGGCCCGGCGCAGCGCACCATCCTCTTCCTCGACGTCGACGGACCGCTCATCCCGTTCGGTGTGCCGCCCCACCGGCCCCGGCGAACGCCCGTGCCCGGCCCCGCGGCGTCCGGCGGGCCGGGAAACCCGCTGCTGGAGCGGCTCGACCCCGCCGTCGGGCCGCGTCTGGCGGCGCTGGGCTGCGACCTGGTGTGGGCCACGACCTGGATGGACGACGCCAACGAGGCCGTCGCCCCGCGTATCGGGCTGCCGAGGCTGCCCGTGGTGAGGTGGCCGGACGCCTCCGCCGGCCATGGGCCGCGGGGCCTGCACTGGAAGACCCCTCATCTCGTCGAGTGGGCCGGTCACCGCCCGTTCGTCTGGGTCGACGACGAGATCGGCGCCATGGACCGTCTCTGGGTCGACGCGCAGCATCGGGCGCCGGCGCTGCTCCACCGCGTCGACCCGGCCAGGGGGTTCACCGACGAGGACTTCACCGCACTCGCCGCCTGGCTCCGCGCCGATGCCGCCTGAGGTGGGGCGGCCGTCGCGCCGCGCCGGAGTGACCGGGGCGGCCTGTACGCCCACCATGGAAGGACGTTCCGTTCACAGCCCGAGGTGGCCGGTGTCGCCGAGGCTGACGACCTGGCGATTGTGGAAGAAGTCGTCCTCGCGGAGGACGGTGATGCTGCCGGACGGAGCCCGGAAACTGACGGAGCCCAGCGACTCGAACGGCATCCCGATCCAGAACGCCACGACGAACGTCAGGGCGAAACCGTGCGTGACGACGATCTGGTGCCCGCACGGGCGCCGCAGGAGCTCGTCCACGGCCGCGTAGACGCGCCGTGCGCACTCCGCCCTGGTCTCGGCTCCCCGTACGCCCTCGTGGTGGCCCATCCGGTCCCCGGCGGCCGGCGGCGGGACGAACCGCCGGTCCAGCCACTCCTGCGGCCTCCCCTCGGCCTCCCCGTAGGATTTCTCCCGCAGCCTGCGGTCCAACAGCGCTTCCACACCCAGCGTTTCGGCCACGCGGTCGGCTGTCTGCCGGGCGCGCAGCAGGTCCGAGGAGACCACCTCCACCTCGGCCCCTTCAGGAATTCGGGCCCGTAGCGTCTGGGCGATGGAGGCCGCCGCGCGCATGCCCGCGGGCGTGAGACACGAGTCGTGCCATCCGCCGACCACTTTCTCCACATGGTGCGTTGCTTCCGGGTGGGCGATCGCATAAACGCTGCGCATCGAGAAGCCCTTCTGACAGGCGGTCACCGAGGGAGACATCGTCCGCGATCAAGAACGATTCTCCAGGAGTGGGTCGCGCAGTGCGCAGTCACCGCCTCACGGGCCGGTCCGCGCCTCGCGTCACGCCTTCTCCCGCCCGTCTTCCGAAGGAGGCGCCGTGCTGCTGTCCGCGACCGCTGCAAGCCTGTTGCTCCCTGAAAAGGCGGAGTACTGTGAATGTCCCAGGCGTTCAAGGGGGGAAGCTTGAACAATGCCAGATGCAGTCGTCCGGGTTGTCTGAACCTGGCACGCGCAACGCCTTATCCCGAAGGGATTCTCTGTCGGCCCTGCCGTCGCAGAGCGCAGGACGCCACGGAGTCCGCGAGTAAACGGCGAATCGGAACCACATCCGGAAAACAGCGGCCCGGGGGTCGCGTACAGCGAAGCAGAGAAGAGTCCGAGGGAAAGTCCGCCTCGTACTCGCGGCGGAGGACAGCGGCCCGGACGGCGCGCCAAGTGGCAGGGGAGGCGGCGACGGCTCGCCCTGGGCGACACCGCATCGTACGGGCCGAACCCGAGGTCGGAGGAAAGGCGCTCAAGCCGCCGGGCCCGGGCCCGCTCCCCGAGCTGAAGCCCATGTGGTGGGAGTTCAACGGGTGACCTCGGGCGCGGCGGTCGACGCGATCGTGAGCGTGCGCACATGCGCCGCTCGGGACGCGGGATGGAGGCGAACGGCCGGACGGGCCGGCTGTTCCGGCGCCGTGCAGACCGGCGCCGACCACTGCCGTTGATCTCACAGTCCGATGTCGAGGAACCCGGGCAGTCGGGACCGGGTTCCTCGACATCGGTGAGCGCACGGTTCCGAACCGCCGTCAGCGCCCGCAGCCCACGCGCTCGGTGGACAGGGCCAGGTCGTCCAGGAGCAGGTCGTAGGAGCCGGGGGTGGGGTCGCCCTGGTAGAGCTGCCAGCCGATGCGGACGGTGTCGACGTCGGGGAGGACGAAGTCGACCGGGTTGCCGCCGTGGCGGGTGGTGGTGACGGTCAGGTCCGGCTTGGGCTCGCCGTCGATCCAGACCGAGACGCGGTTGTCGTCCGCGTCCGTCTCCCACTCCAGGCACGTCCACTTCCCGGCCTCGGCGGGGGCGGACTCGCGCCAGTCGGTCCAGTCGCCCGTCGGTCCGCCGTCGGAGCCCACGCCCCACAGCTGCGTCCCGCCGCCGACGGTCGGCACGTACTGGCCGCCGATGGGCCGCACCACGCTGCCGTCGCCGCGGCCGGTGGCCTCGACCAGGGTGAAGTGGGCCCAGTCCGGGGCGGTGGGGAAGGCGTCCACACGGACCCGCATCCGGCCGAAGAAGCTGTTTCCGGGGGCGTCGAAGTCGTCGACCTCCAGGAAGGCGTGGCCGTTGCCCTCGGTGCGCAGGTGCAGCACCTGACCCGGCCGGTGCCTTCCGGTGTGGCGGCGGTCGCGTCCGGTGGAGCGCTCCACGGTCAGGGTGCCGTGCCGGGTGTCCACGCCCCAGTCCAGGCTGGTGCCCGCGCCGCGCGGCAGGTCCTCGAAGTCCTCGCAGAACAGCAGGGCGGGGGAGGGGACGCAGCCGTGGTGCGGCGGACGGTCGCCGGGCCGGTCGTGGGCGGGGTGGGGGACGGACGCCGCGCCGCCGGTGGCGGTGAGGGTGGTGACGGCGGCCAGGGCGAGGGCGCCGAGCAGTCCGGACAGCCGCCGGGAGGCACGGGGCCGGCGGTGGGGCGGACGAGGCGAGCGGGGTAAGGAGCGCATGGGGATTCTCCCTCGGGTGGGTCGGGGACTGCCGAACCGCTCTGGGAGCGCTCCCATGCGGTCGTCCGGCACCCTACGGCAACTCGCCGTCCGCGGAAAGGAGTTGAAGGGGGAGAGGAGATGGCGCGGGAGGCCGATCGCCCGGGCCCGCGGCGGGTGTCAGGCTCCCGCGCCGACGCGGGCCCGCAGGTTCTGGAACTGGCGCACCTGCATGATGAAGTGCGCCGGCTCACCCATCAGCAGGTCGAACGGCTTGGTGATGCCCCGCGGCCGGCTCCGGCCGCGGGTGCGGACCACCAGGCGCGTCCCGCCCGCCGGGGCCGGTCGCAGATGGAAGGCCCAGATGCCGTCCATGTGCGCCCGGGGCGGTGCGGCGGTCGGCACGTCGAAGGAGCGGCCGGACGGCAGCTCCAGGTCCGAGCGCAGCACCAGGGTCCTGTTCGGTTCCAGCAGGGCCACGGTGAACCAGGCGCGGCCGTCGCGCGTCGCGAGCAGCCGCTGCCCCTCCGCCAGGCCCTGCCATTCGGGCACGAGGCGGTCCGCGCTCGGCTCGCCGTAGTGGTCCAGGCTGTCCCAGCTGTACCAGCCGCCGCGGTCGCCTCCCATCTGGGCCAGCCAGGCCCAGACATCCTCGGGCGGCGCCGGGAGGGTGGTGGCCATCGTGGAGGTGCTGGTGGCGTCGGGGACGAGGGCGTCGCCGGGGTAGGTGCTCGCGGTCTCCTCCTCGGTCGCGCCCCAGGTCAGCAGCCGGGGGCGGAGCCGGAACGCGTAGAGCGCGGAGGCCGCGGAGGTCATGGTGAGGGGGAGCAGGCGGGCTCCCCGCCGGTGTCCGCTCATGCCTCCAGCATCGCGCCGCCGTCCGCACCCCGCCACTCGCCCGGCGGACCCCCCTCCCCTTCCGGGGAGGGCTTCCCCGGAAGGGGAGGGGCGGTGATCCTTGACGGACGCCCAGTGGAATCGATCCCAAACCGGAGGAACCGATGAACGGACAGCACCACCCGACACGGCGTACGGCCCTGGCGGGCGCGGCCGCCGCGGCCCTGGCGTACGCACCGGACGCCGCCGCGCGGCCGAGGGGCGGGGAGGGGCGGCGGTTACGGGTCTACCTGGGCGCCTACACCGGCGGCGCCCCCGGTCACGGCATCGGGGTGGCGAGCGCGGACCCGTACACCGGCGCCCTGCGGCTGGAGTCGGTGGTCCCCGCCGAGGATCCCTCCTTCCTGGCGTTGTCGGCGACGGGCCGCGTCCTGTACGCCGTCAACGAGGTGGAGAAGGGTCGGGTGTCGGCCTACGCGCTCTCCCCGGACGGCGCCGTACGGGGCTTCCTGGGACAGTCGCCCAGCGGCGGCGCCCACCCCTGCCACCTCGCCCTCCACCCCGGCGGACGCCATCTGTTCACCGCCGACTACACGTCCGGCACGGTCGGTGTCGTCGAGCTGCGACCCGACGGTGCGCCGGGGGAGTTGGTCCAGGTGGTGCGCTACAACGGCTCCGGCCCCGACCCCGAGCGGCAGGACGGGCCGCACGCCCACATGGTGCTGCCCGACCCCACCGGGGAGCGGCTGCTCACCGCCGACCTGGGCACCGACACCGTCCGGGTCCACCGCTTCGACGCCCGGCGCGGTCTGCTGACGGGCGGCGCCGAGGTGCGGATGGCGCCCGGGTCCGGCCCGCGCCACCTGGCCTTCCACCCCTGCGGGCGTACCGTGTACGTACTGGGCGAACTGGACTCCACGCTCACCTCCTGCGCGTACGACCCCGCCCGGGGCACGCTCACGCCCGTCACCACCGTGCCGATCCTGCCCCGGGGCGCCGATCCGGCGGGCACCACCGCCGCCGAGGTGCTGGTCTCGGCGGACGGCCGGTTCGTGTACGCGTCCAACCGGGGCCACGACCTCGTCGCCGTTCTCGCCACGGGCATGTCCGGCGGGATCCGCCCGCGTCCGGTCTCCCACCACCCCTGTGGTGGGAGGTCGCCCCGGCACATCGCCTTCGGTGCCCTCGGGACGGGCCGGCGCCTGCTGTACACGGCCAACCAGGACTCCGGCACGGTCGCGCTCCTGCGCCGGGACCCGGTGAGCGGTTCCCTCGCGCCGGCCGGGAAACCGCTCGCCTTCGACCGGGCGGTGTGCGTGCTGCCCGCGGGACGAGGCCGGTGAGGGAGCCCCGCCCGGAGCCGCGGCGGCTCCGGGCGGGGCTCGGACCGACAAGCGTGATTCAGTCCCGGGAGCCCAGGGCGGCCAGGGCCGCGTCCAGCCGCCGGGTGGCCTCGGAGGCGACGGGCTCCATGGCGGGCAGCCCGGTGAGGGTCACCATGGTGCCGGGGTCGAGGGCCTGGACGACCGTCTGGCCGCCGTCGCGGCGCACGACCACGTTGCACGGGAGCAGCAGTCCGATGTTGCGGTCGCTCTCCAGCGCACGGTGGGCCAGTTGCGGATTGCAGGCACCCAGGATCAGGTAGTCCTCGATGTCCTGGTCGAGCTTCTTCTTCAGGGTGGCGGTGACGTCGATCTCGGTGAGGACGCCGAAGCCCTGTTCGGCCAGTGCGTCACGCACTGCGGCCACGGTGGTGTCGAAGTCGGTGTCCACCCGGACGGTGCGGTCGTAGCTCACGTCATAACTCTCCTGTGCTCGGTGGTGTCACGGGCCGGTGCGCGGCGTCCGTTTCCGCTCGCCCCGGCGGGTACCCGCCGGGTGAGGGGCTACGCGGCGTCTCGATCCCTGAAATACCCCCCTGGGTATATGTTACGGTGGTGATCACATCCCCGGGGGCAGAGCGATCCGGAAGGAGCGACACCGTGTTCTTCGTCGACACCGTGGAGATCCAGGGACTGGGCAATCGTGGCTACCTGGCCGGGGGCCGGTCGGCGGCCGTCGTGGTGGATCCGCCGCGGGACATCGACCGGATGCTCGCACTGGCGGCCCGGCGGGGGGTGCGGATCGCCCTCGTCGCCGAGACCCATGTGCACAACGACTACGTCACCGGCGGGCTGGAGCTGGCCCGTGTGACGGGCGCGGAGTACCTGGTGCCGGCCGGCGCCCGTGTGTCGTACCCCCGCACGCCGGTGGCCGACGGCGACACCGCCGGAATAGAGGAGGGGCTGACGCTGCGCGCGCTGGCCACCCCCGGCCACACCCCGCACCACACCTCCTACGTACTGGAGGAGGACGGGCGCGCGGTCGCCGTCTTCACCGGCGGCTCGCTGCTGATCGGCGCCGTCGGAAGGCCGGACCTGGTCGAGCCCCGCATGACACGCGCACTGGCCCGCGCCCAGCACGCCTCCGCCCGCCGACTGGCCGACGAGCTGGAAGACGACGTGCCCGTGATGCCGACCCACGGCTTCGGCAGCTTCTGCTCCTCCACCCAGGCCGAGGGCGACTCCACCACCATCGGCAAGGAGCGCGAGTCCAACGACGCGCTGGTCAAGGATGTCGACGAGTTCGTCGCCGACCTGCTCGCCGGCCTGGACGACATCCCCGCGTACTACGCCCACATGGGGCCGGTGAACTCCGCCGGACCGGAACCGATCGACCTCACCCCGCCCCGGCGCGCGGACGCGGAGGAGATCGCCGCCCGGCTGGCCGCGGGGGAGTGGGTGGTGGACCTGCGCAGCCGTGTGGCGTTCGCCGAGGGCCATGTGGCGGGCGCGTACAACTTCGAGGCCGACGGCAAGCTCGCCACCTACCTGGCCTGGCTGATCCCCTGGGGCAAGCCGGTCACACTGCTGGCCGAGAGCTTCGAACAGCTCGCCGACGCCCAGCGGGAGCTGGCCAGGGTGGGCATCGACCGCCCCGCCGCGGCCGCCACCGGCGGCCCCGCGGACTGGCTCGGCCACGGCGAGGAGCCGCGCTCCTTCCCCCGGGCGGCCTTCGCCGAGCTGTCCGGCGTCCGCGAGCGCGGCGAGGAGGTGGTGGTGCTCGACGTACGCCGCGACTCCGAGCGCGCGAACGGCTATGTCGAGGGGTCGGCCCACATCCCCGTCCACCAGCTCCACGAGCGCGTCGCCGAGGTGCCCGACGGGACCGTCTGGGTCCACTGCGCCAGCGGGATGCGCGCGACGATCGCCGCCTCGATGCTGGACGCGGCCGGCCGCGAGGTGGTCGCCGTGGACGATCCCTTCGACGCGGCCGAGCAGGCCGGGCTGACCGTCGTACGGCCTGAGGCCTGAGAACCCCTTCCGCGCTGTCGGCCCGGCCCGCCCCCACCCGCACCATCCACCAGAGGAGAGCACCATGTCCCTGTTCCGCCGCGGTCCCGGCCGCGTCGACCCGGCCGAGGCCGACCGGCGTACGGCCGAGGGAGACGCCGTCCTGCTGGACGTGCGCGAGGACGCCGAGTGGAAGGCCGGCCACGCCCCGCACGCCGTCCACCTGCCGCTGTCCCGCCTGGTCGAGGGCGCGCAGCTGCCCGGTCATCTGACCGGTAAGCCCGTGGTGGCCGTCTGCCGTTCCGGCAACCGCTCGCAGAGGGCCGCCAGGCTGCTGGCCGAGCGCGGTGTGGAGGCGGTGGACGTCACCGGAGGCATGGCCGCCTGGGAGAGGCAGGGCCTGCCCGTGCGCGACGGGCGCGGACGCCCCGGCACCGTCGCGTGACCCTCCCGGCCCCGTTGTGATCCCTCGCGGGTCCCGCGGCCGGGACCCGCGAGGCCCCGGGGATCAGGCCAGGGAGAGGAAGAGCTTCTCCAGTCGGGCCCGCATCTGCTCGCGGTCGAGGGCGGCGGCGGGGTCGCCGTCGGGGCTGTCGGTCAGGCAGTGCTGCAGACCGGTGGCGATGACCGCGAAACCGGCCTTGTCCAGCGCCCGGGAGGCCGCCGCGAGCTGTGTGACGACCTCCTCGCAGTCCCGCCCCTCCTCGATCATCTTGATCACTCCGGCGATCTGGCCCTGCGCCCGGCGCAGCCGGTTGACCACCGTCCTCAGTTCCTCGGCCGCCATCGCCAGTTCCACGGAACCTCCCCTTTCATACCCCGCCGGGTACCCTACCTGCCGGGTCGTCCTCCCCCGCGTTCGGAAGGAAACATCTCACACATGTCCACCGCCCCCGCACTCACCGTCGAACAGAGCAGCTTCCGCATACACGAGCTGACCGTCGTCGACGTGCGCACCCCCGGCGAGTACGCGTCCGGCCACCTGCCCGGCGCTCACAACATCCCTCTGGACCGCCTCCAGCAGGCACTGCCAGCCCTGCGGACCGCCTCCGCCCGCGGCGACCTGCTGGTGGTGTGCGCCTCCGGAGCCCGCTCGGCGACCGCCTGCGCCGTCCTGGCCGAGCACGGCATCACCGCTGCCACCCTCGAGGGCGGCACCACCGCCTGGACCGAGCGCGGCCACGACCTGCACCGGCCCGCCGGCGCCCGTACCGCCTGGGCCATGGAGCGGCAGGTCCGGCTCACCGCCGGTTCCCTGGTCCTGCTGGGCCTGATCGCCGGCCGCCGCAGGCCGGCCGCGCGCCTGATCTCCGCGGGCATCGCCGGCGGCCTGGTCCTCTCCGCCCTCACCGACACCTGCGGCATGGCCCGCGTACTGGCCAAACTGCCCCACAACCGCCCCCGGCCCGCCGACCTGGACGCCACCCTGGCCGCCCTGGCCGGCTGACGCGCGTCCCCCGCGTCCCCCGCGTTCCCGGCCCTCCGCCCGTACGTTCCGGCCCGCCCCGCGGCCCGGTGGTGTCGCACCGGTACTCCGGGGGTACCGCGGGGCGGGACGGCTTCGAGGCCGTGTACGGATGGGAGGAAGCGGATGTCCGAGATGACCGCGGTGCGGCTCACCGGCTGGCAGAAGCCCCCGGAGATGACCCGGGTCCCGGTGCCGGAACCCGGCCCGGGAGAGGTCCTGCTGAAGGTGGCGGGTGCCGGGGTGTGCCACTCCGACCTGCACGTCATGGACTGGCCCGCCGGAACGATGCCCTATGACCTGCCCTTCACCCTGGGTCACGAGACCTCCGGCTGGGTGCACACCCTGGGGCCGGGCACACAGAACGCCGGATTGCGCGAGGGTGACGCGGTACTGGTCTACGGACCTTGGGGCTGCGGGGTGTGCCCCGCCTGTGCCCGGGGGGCGGAGAACTACTGTCACCGGGCCGCCGAACTCCGGGCCGCCGGCGGAGGACTGGGCCTGGACGGCGGCATGGCCGAGTACATGCTCGTCCCCTCCGCCCGGCTCCTCGTACCACTGGGCGACCTGGACCCGCGCACCGCCGCCCCGCTGACCGACGCCGCCCTGACGCCCTACCACGCCGTCAAGCGCTCCCTGCACAAGCTGGTGCCGGGAACGGCGGCGGTGGTGATCGGCGTGGGCGGGCTGGGGCACATGGCCGTCCAGCTGCTCAAGGCGCTGAGTCCGGTCGACGTCATCGCCGTCGATGTCGCCCCGGACAAGCTCGACCTGGCCGCCGGGGCGGGCGCCGACCACTGCGTGCCCGCCGGAGAGGGGGACGCGGACCGGATCCGCACGCTGACCGGCGGCCTCGGCGCCACCCTGGTGCTGGACTGCGTCGGTGCCGATGCCACGATGGCCACCGCCGCCGCGTGCGCCGCCGTGGAGGCCGACATCACCGTCGTCGGACTGGCGGGCGGCACACTGCCCGTCACCTTCGGGGCCGTGCCCTTCGAGGCCGCGGTGTCGATCCCGTACTGGGGCACCCGGCCGGAACTGGCCGAGGTCGTCGCCCTCGCCCGTGCCGGGCGGATCCGCCCGCATGTGGAGGTGCATCCGCTCGGTGAGGCGGGCGAGGTCTACCAGCGGCTGCGCGACGGCCGGGTCGACGGCCGGGCGGTACTGGTGCCCACCGCCGAGGCCTGACCCGCCGGCCGGCCCCGGCCTCGGACCCTGTCCGCGAGTGTGCCCCTTCGGCCCCCATGGAGCGGGGCGTGATCGGGTACCCGTGCACGGGTACCCGATCGCCACGGCGGAGCCCGCACCAGCGGTGGGCTCGAGGAAGGAGGCGGTGGCCGTGCCCGACAAGGAGCACCACGAGCTGCCGGACACCGGGGACATCGGCCGGCGGGTGGCCCTCCAGCGCGAGCGGCTGGGCCTCACCCGTGAGGAGGCCGCGGTACGGGCCGGCATGGCGCCGGGATACCTGCAGTACCTGGAGGAGCACCCCTCGGCCCCGAGCGGGCCGGGACTGCTCAGGCTGGCCGCCGCCCTGGAGACCTCCGTGGAGTGGCTGCGCGGCGGCGGCACCAACACCCCGCCCGGGCGGGGGCGGCCCGCGGGCCGCCCCCGGTACCTCGAACTCGACGAGGAGGAGTGCTGGGCCAGGCTCTCCACGCACGGCGTGGGGCGCATCGCGGTCACCACCGCCGACGGGCCCGCCATCATCCCGGTGAACTACCAGGTCGCGGACGGCGCGATCGCCTTCCGCACCAAGCCCGGCTCCGCGCCCTCGGCGGCCGTGGGGCACGAGGTGGCGTTCGAGGTCGACTACGTGGACGACGCCTTCCGGCGCGGCTGGAGCGTCCTGGTCGTGGGCCGGGCCCGGGCCGCCGGCGCGGACGAGGCCCGCCATCTGGCCGGACAGGAGCTCAGCGAGCCCTGGGCCGGGGGAGAGGAACGCGACCTGTGGGTGGTCATCCGGGCCGAGCGCGTCACCGGGCGCCGCATCCACACGGAGTGACCGGCGGGACGCGACCGTCCCGCCGGGGCGGGGCGCCGTCATCGACAAAAATAATGTGCCAAGCGTACGATAACTCTGGAGAATCCGAAACTCTGGAGAATCCGAGCAGTACGGACGGAACGGAGACCATGACGACCGGGCGGGCGGAAGAGGCGGAGCAGGCGGAGGAGCCCGGCAGGGCGGCACAGGCCCGCTACCCCAGGCCCCCGGTGTCGCTGGAGGAGGCCGAGTGGGTGTGGCGGACCCTGGCCTCCCAGGCCATGGAGGAGGGCGCGAAGCCGGAGACGGTGCGGCTGGCCGTGGTGACCGGCCTGGCCCGGGCCTCCGGCGCACGCTACGGCGACCTGCTGCGGTGCACGGTGCGGTCGCTGGACCTGGGGGCGGGCCGGGTGGACGTCGAGCACGGCAAGCACCGCGTCCCGCGGCGGCACGGCCTGGACGCGGGCACGGTGCTGGTACTGCGCCGCTGGATGGACGTCCGCGCCGACCTGTGCGCCGAGCTGGAGGGTTCGGTCCCCGAGGCACTGCTGCTGACGGTCCACCACACGCACGACAACGGGGTGACGGTCGCGGCCGGGCTGCCCATCACCCGGCAGGGCCTGGTGCTCTCCTGGCGCCGCTTCGTGTACCGCACCAACGCCGCCCACGCCGGCCGGCGCCCCCCGCTGCCCACCCGCTTCGAGCAGCTCCGCCGTGCCTGGACCACCGCCGGGGCGTGACGCGCGGGCCCTCAGCGGCCCGGGATCCGGGGGAGGGAAGCCCGCGTCAGTCGGTCCGGCCGGTGGTCTCCCGCCTCCGTTCCGCGCCGGCCGCCCCGCCGTCCCCCTCGCCGCTGTCGCCGCTCTGCCGGGGGGAGCGCCATGCCCGAAGCAGCAGGACGGCGGCCGCCAGGGCGGCGATCCCGGCCAGCACGGCCGCGTCGGGGATGCCGCCGCCCCATTCCGTCACCCACCGCTGCAGGGCGAACTCCTGGTCGACGTCGAGCAGCGCGGGCAGCGCGGAGGAGCCGTCGAAGACCAGGAAGACGGCGCCCAGCAGGATGAAGAACAGTCCGGACAGCAGCGAGATGCTGTGCGTCTCGAACCGTCCGACGCGCAGGGGGCGGCCGCGCAGCCACTTCCTGCGCCCCAGCTCGAAGCGCTCCCAGAACAGGGCCAGGACGAACAGCGGCACGGCCATGCCCAGCGCGTAGACGGCCAGCAGGGCGCCGCCGTACCAGGGGCTGCCGCTGACGGCGGCGACGGTCAGGACGCTGCCCAGGATGGGGCCGGCGCAGAAGCCCGCCAGCCCGTACACCGCGCCCAGGGCCAGGACCGACAGGGGCGAGGAGGGCCGGATGCCGGCCGCGGCCGTCTGCATCCGGCGCGAGGCGAACCCCAGGCCCAGAATCTGAGCGACGCCGAGCGCGATGACCGTCCAGCCCGCGACGGTGACCAGCAGGTCGCGGTTGCCGTAGAACAGCCGGCTGGCGAAGGAGCCGGCGGCGCCCAGCGGGACGAGTGTCAGGCACAGGCCGCCGTAGAAGACCGCGGTCCGGCCCAGCAGCCGGGCCGGGCTGTTGAAGGAGTAGGCGAAGAAGGCGGGCAGCAGCAGGGCGCTGCACGGGCTGAGCAGGGCCAGCAGCCCGCCGGCGAACGCGGCGAGATATCCGATGTCGCTCACTTGGCGTGTGTCTCCGCAGCCTTCTTCGCGTCCTCGATCGCGTCGGTGAAGACCTCGGTCGGCTGGGCGCCCAGGATGGGCCGGTCGTTGACCAGGAAGGCCGGGGTGCTGGTGACGCCCAGCTCGTAGCCTTCCCGGGAGTCGCGCTCGATCGCCTTGCCGGCGGCGTCGCTGTCCATGTCGGAGCGGAACTTCTCCAGGTCCTTCACCCCGGCCTCGCGGGCCATCTCCACGAGCTCGTCCCCGGCGAAGTGGCCGCTGTTCATCTTGCGCTCCTCGCCGAAGGCGAGCTTGTGGAACTCCCAGAACCTGCCCTGCCGCCCGGCGGCGTACCCGGCCCGCGCGGCGGCCTCGGACTCCTCGCCGAAGATCGGGAAGTCGCGCCACTCGATGCGCAGGACGCCGGACTCGACGTACTTCTCGATCAGTTCCGGCTCGGTGTCCCGGGCGAACTTCCCGCAGAACGGGCACTGGAAGTCGGCGTACTCGATCAGCACCACGGGGGCGTCGGTGCTGCCGATGGCGTTCGGGTCGCCGTCGTCGCGGCGGGCGAGGGCGAGGAGGTCCTCGTTGGGGGGTGCGGTGTCCTGCGGGGTCTCGACCCGGGCCGCGGGCTCGTCGTCGCCGGAGCCGGGGGCTGTGCCCAGGGCCGACACCAGGCCCAGGACGAGTGCGAGGACGAGAACGGCGACGGCGGCCAGGACGCCGCGCTTGCGGCGTGTGGACGTGCTGGACATGGCGGGCATGGCAAAGCTCCAGGAAGAACAGGGAGAGGGGAGGAACGGGAAGGAGTGGCGGAAAGCAGGGGAGAAGGGCAGGAGGAAGAGGTCTGCCGGAAGCCCTGCGGGGAGAAGCGGTCAGGCCGCGGGGGCCGCGTCCTGCACGGGAGCGCGGCAGGCGATCTCACCGGTCAGCCGCTTCACCGCCGCCACGGCCAGCAGGGCGACCGAGGCAAGGGCGAGGAACGGCTGGATGGGGGCCCAGACGCTGAGCGCGCCGGAGGTGCCCAGGGCGATGAGGACGAACTTGTTGCACACCGGGCAGCCCACGGCCAGGAAGGACAGCACACCGCCGATGGAGCCGGAGCGCGAGGCCCGGGGGGCGCCGGGGGCCCTGACATAGGTGGCGAGGACGATGCCGGCCAGCAGGGCGGTGGCGACGAGCGTCGGGTAGTTCCACCACAGCGTCGGGGTCATCCGGGAGAAGAGCGGGTTGGGGATGACGGCGGCGGGGAGGCCGACCAGCAGGGCGGTCAGGGCGGCGCCGCCCGCCGCGGCGCCCCAGCGCAGCGGGGTCCACGCCGCGAGGGCGATGCCGACCGTGCGCAGGGTGCGCGGAAGGGAGGAGAGCATGAGGGAGATCCTGTCCTGTCGTGACGCGGAACCGGGGGACCGGAAGGTCCGTGTGCGGACCGCGTGTGAACGATGGCGACGGCGGGAGCCGCGGAAGGCGGCCCCGGACAGGTCTAGATCCTCAGGACGGTGAAGGCGTGCGGGTCGTGCGTGACGGGCCCGGCCCGGCCGGTGGGAGCCCGGGCGCCGTGGATGCCGGGGTCCGCGGACACGGGGCGCCCGTGGACCTCGGGCGCCGCCACGGGGTCTCCCGCGCCTGTGGCGGGAACGACCGCCGGCGCGCCCTCGTCGCCGGAGCACGAGGGGGAGTCACCGTCGCCCGCCGTGGGCGCGGTCACCACCGCCATCACCCGGTCGGCGTACGCGGGCGTCCCTGAGGCGTGGGACCCCTCCGCGAGGAGTGCGGACCCGGCGGGGGTGAGAGCGCGGTCCTGATGGGCCGAGGAGGCCGACGCCGGGACGCAGAGCACCGTCAGCAGGGCCGTGAGGGCCAGGGCGCAGACGGCCCACGGGGAGAGGCCGGG
Source organism: Streptomyces mangrovi (assembly GCF_900114215.1). Classification (GTDB taxonomy): domain Bacteria; phylum Actinomycetota; class Actinomycetes; order Streptomycetales; family Streptomycetaceae; genus Streptomyces; species Streptomyces barkulensis. Next base: position 46,741 of record NZ_FOSG01000011.1, read on the forward strand.
GAGGCGGCGGAAGACGTGCATCGCTTGTGCTCCCCCTCTCCCGCAGGGCCCGGTCGGCGTGAAACATGCGGTCCACCGGGTGACCGGGGACGCTCGGCAGCGTACAGGACGGTGTCGGCCGTGGGTCTTCCCTCCTTCCGCGGGGCGGGTGGGGCGGGAGAGGCCGGGGCGCGGACACCACCTCCGTTTCTATACCCCTAGGGGTATGAATGTCCAGAGGGGCCCGTCACGTGCGGTCGGCCCCGGGGGGCGAGCAGGCCCGCTCGATCGATGCTCTGGTGCGCATGGAGCGCCCCCGCCCCCGTCCGAGCCGCCCCCGTCCGAGCCGCCCCCCTCTGATCCGCTCCGGTCGGGGCCGACCGGGCCGGGACGGGGCGCCGGGCGTCACTTTCCGGCGGCCTCCCGCAGGGCCTGGACGTCGATCTTCCTCATGCCCAGCATGGCCTTCATGACCTGCTGGGACACCGTCGGGTCGGGGTGGCTCAGCAGCTCGGGCAGCTCCCGCGGGACGATCTGCCACGACAGGCCGTAGCGGTCCTTGAGCCAGCCGCACACGCTCTCTTCGCCGCCGTCGGTGAGACCGGCCCACAGCTCGTCCACCTCCGCCTGGTCGGCGCAGTCCACCGAGAGCGAGATCGCCTCGCTGAAGGTGAACTCCGGGCCGCCGTTGAGCGCGATGAACTCGCGTCCCGCGAGCTCGAAGGTGACGGTCATGACCGATCCCGGCTCGCCCGGCCCGGCCTCGCCGTAGTGCTGGACGTCCGTGATCCGGGAGTCGGGGAAGAGAGAGGTGTAGTACCGGGCGGCCTCCTCGGCCCGGCCGTCGAACCACAGACAGGTCGCGATCTTCTGCTTCTGCATGGCATGCCCTCCTGGTGTGCGGATGCCGAACGCCTTCCGATGGGTGGACCGGCCGGGCCGCCGGAACTCATCGCCGCCCGCCCGGTGGATCCGGACGGGCGGCGCATCGGGCGGGGGCGGAAGGAGACGGAAGGATGCCGACGCGCCGGTGGCGCGGCGGTCCGAAGACCGCCGCGCCACCGGTTGTGGGGGGAGGGAGTGTGTGCGGGAGCCGCCGTGACCGGGGTCAGGAGGCGGTGCAGGAACCGAGCCGGGGCGCGTTCCAGTTGCCGTTGGCCATCACCGTGAAGCCGAAGCTGGTGGAGGAGCCGGCCGCCAGGGTGCCGTTCCCGCTGGGCCGCATGGTCATGACGTTGCCGCTGGAGTCCCAGCTCGGGGTGCCGTTCCAGGTGGCGGAGATCTTCTGGGGCGAGGAGACGGTCACCGTCGTGGACCAGTTGGTGATCGGGGCGCTGCCGGCCCTGACGGTCACCCTGCCGTTGAAGCGGTCGCCCCATCGTTCGGTCTGCTCGTAGGTGACGGTGCAGGAGGCCGTGTCGCCGCCACCGGTGGTCCCGCCGTCCGTGCCGCCGTCGGTGCCTCCCGTGGTCCCGCCGCCGTCGGAGCCGCCGAGGGCCTCCATGACGCCCTGGTAGGCGGGCTTCTTGTTGTAGTTGCCGTCGAAGAGCAGCGGGGTGTCGGAGGAGCGCCAGGAGTACTTGTCGGTCACGCCCCAGACGGTGATGCCGGTGCAGCGCGAGACGGCCAGGCAGGCCTGGGTGACGCCCTTGAACTGCTCGGCCTGGGAGGAGCCGGAGCCGGCGATGTCGAGCTCGGTGATCTGGACGTCGACGCCGAGGTCGGCGAAGTTCTGCAGGGTGGTGTGGTAGTTGCTGGGCACCGGGTTGCCGCTGTTGAAGTGGGCCTGGAAGCCGACGCAGTCGATGGGCACGCCGCGCGACTTGAAGTCCCTGACCATGTTGTACACGGCCTGGGTCTTGGCGTGGTTCCAGTTGTCGGTGTTGTAGTCGTTGTAGCAGAGCTTGGCGTCCGGGTCGGCGGCCCGGGCGGTGCGGAAGGCCTCCTCGATGAAGCCGTTGCCCAGGCGCTGCTGGAAGACGGAGTTGCGGCGCGCGCCGCTGGAGCCGTCCTCGAACGCCTCGTTGACCACGTCCCAGGAGTGGACCTGGCCCTTGTACTGGCCCATCACCCGGTTGATGTGGTTGTTCATCGTCGAGCGCAGGTCGTTCGTGGACAGGCTGGTCACCCAGCTCGGCAGCTGGGAGTGCCACACCAGGGTGTGGCCGCGCAGCTTCATGCCCTGGCTGCGGGCGTGGTTGGCGATCCGGTCGGCGGTGGAGAAGTTGAACGAGTTGCGGGAGGGCTGCAGAGCGTCCCACTTCATCGCGTTCTCGGCGGTGATCGAGTCGAACTCGCGGTTCAGGACGCTCATGTAGTCCGACTCGCCCATCCGGCCGGCGGCGATCGCGGTGCCGAAGTAGCGGCCCTGCTCGGCCGCTGCCCCGGCCAGGGTGGAGGCGGCGGAGGCGGTGCCGGTCAGAGCGGTGACGGTGCCTGCGGCCGCCAGCGCCAGAGTGGCACCCACGACCAGCGCGTTGCGCAGCGCGGAGCGGCCGCGCCGGCCTGGTGTTCTGGGTTCGTGGGAGGTGCGGGGGGTGTCGATCACTGCGGTCCCTTCGTCCGTGGCCCGCCTTCGTCCTGCCGGGGCAGGACGGGACGCCGTCGGGCCGGTGGGTGTGCCGTTCGCGGCTCCTGGCCCCGCCGACCGGCGCGAGGCCGGTGACAGGTCCATGGCGATCAGCAACGATCGAAGTGGAGTATGCGCTGACCACGAGTCAGCGTCAATGCTTCCTTCCGGAAAAATTTCGGATGCTATCGAGGTCCAGCCCCCCTCCCTGGCATGGTTGTTGGAGTATGCGAAGGGGGGAATGGATCGATCGGGGCATGTTCCCGGTCGAAAGTTTCGGTCTTTTTCCGGATGGAACAAGAGGTCGTCCACCGCACGGTCATGAGCCCCGGCCCCGGGCAGCACAAGGCCGCGCCGCGACGAGGGGGAGGGGCGTCGCGGGCGCGGCCGTACCGTGCGCGTGCCCGGCGATCCGCCGCTCACACCCGGTTGGCCGTGGAAAAGCGATCCGCGTCCGCCTTCCCGGGCCGACCTCCAGCGGACAGCTTCCACGGGCACTGTGACGGCGCATCACCCGTTCGGCGTATTCGCCTCTCCGGCCAGGGGCGATGTCACCGGAGCCGGTGGGGCACTTCTATCCTTCCCCCGGAGCCGAACGGCGCGCGGACGGCCGCGGCTCCGCGCCGCCCCGCCGGGCGGACGGTCCGGACGGCGCACGGCCAGGACCTCTCGAGCGACGTACGGAGTGTGCCCGTGGCACTGTGGAACCGCCTCAAGGAATCCGCACAGACGATGCAGGCCCAGCTGGAGGAGAGGAGGAACGAGCTCAGAGGCGGCGCGTTCCGCGACGCGTCCATGGCGATGTGCGCACTCGTCGCCGCGGCCGACGGCACGGTCGACCCGGCCGAGCGGCGCCGTGTCGCCTATCTGATCGCCAACAACGAAGTACTGAAGAACTTCCCCGCCGACGAGTTGCAAGGCCTCTTCGAGGGCCGGCTGGACGCGATCGCCGCCGACCGCGAGAGCGGCAGGGCCGACGCCCTCCGGGAGATCGCCGGGGTCAGGAGAAAGCCGCTGGAGGCGCGCGCCGTCGTCCAGATCGGCATCGTCATCGCAGGCGCCGACGGCCGCTTCGACCTCGCCGAACGGGCCGTGGTCCGTGAGGTCTGCCGGGCACTGGACCTGCCCCCGCACGAGTTCGACCTGTGAACCGGTGAGCGCGGGGGCCCGCACCTCATCACACCCCCGCGCCCCCGCACCCCGTGCTTCCATGCCCGGTCCTCTCCCACCGCCGTCCCTCGTCCACATGGCCCACCGCGCCGTTTCGCGCCGCGTACTGCGGGAACCCGCCGCGAGCGGCAACCGAACGGCACCACGTACGGCGACGTACGGCGAGGGACAGAGGGACAGATGCAGATCGGCTACAAACTGGCGGCGGAGGCGTTCGGGCCCGCCGAACTCGTCCGGCAGGCGGTCCGCGCGGAGCAGGCCGGTTTCGACTTCGTCGAGATCAGCGACCACTACCACCCGTGGCTGGACAACCAGGGCCACTCGCCGTTCGCCTGGACGGTCCTGGGCACCATCGCGGCGAGGACCGAGCGCATCGGGCTGGCCACCGGCGTGACCTGCCCGACCGTGCGGTACCACCCGGCGATCATCGCCCAGGCCGCCGCGACGCTCGCCCTGCTCTCGGAGGGCCGGTTCGTCCTCGGCGTCGGCGCCGGCGAGCGGCTCAACGAGCACGTCGTCGGCCGGGGCTTCCCCGCCGTCGCCGCGCGCCACGAGATGTTCCGCGAGGCGCTGGAGATCATCCGGCTGCTGTGGCGCGGCGGATACCGGTCCTACGAGGGCAAGCACCTGCACCTGGAGGACGCGCGGGTCTTCGACCTCCCCGAGGAGCTTCCGCTGATCGCGGTGGCCGCCAGCGGCCGCCCGTCGGCGCGGATCGCCGCCGAGCTCGGCGACGGGCTGTTCGCGACCGAGGCCAAGCCCGAGATCCTGCGCCACTACCACGACGCCGGCGGTTCCGGCCCCGCCTACGCCGAGGTGCCCGTGGCCTGGGCTCCCGACGAGCACACCGCGGCCCGGGCCGTCCTGGAGACCACACGGTGGGCCGTCACCGGCTGGAAGGTCATGAGCGAGCTGCCCAACCCGGTCAACTTCGCGGCCGCCACCACCACCGTCCGCGAGGAGGACATCCTCGCCAACTTCGCCTGCGGCCCGGACCCGGCCGGGTTCGTGGAGATGGCGCAGCGGTACGTGGACGCGGGCTTCGACCGGCTGGTGCTGATGAACGCCGGCCCCGACCCGGACGGCTTCCTGGAGTTCTACAGCGGTGAGCTGGACCAGCGCATCCGCGCACTGTCGCCGCGCCCGGCCGACTCCTGAGCGGCGCCCCCCTGAACGGCGGAGGGGTGCTGCGGCGGTACCGCCGCAGCACCCCTCCGCCGTTCAGGGGGGCCGGGGTCACTCGCGCTTGCCCGGGGCGGGCGTCACCTGCGCCGACAGCGGCACGGCGATGTCCTCCAGCGCGCGCCGCTCGGCGGGCACCGCCAGGAGGACGGCCACCAGCCCGGCCAGGGTCATCAGCCCGGCGCCGATCTGGAAGGCGAGTGCGGTGTCCGCGACGACGCCGGACTCGGTGAGCTCGGCGAAGATCAGCGGGCCGCTGATGCCGCCGGCGGCCGTACCGATGGCGTAGAAGAAGGCGATCGCCATCGCGCGCGTCTCCATCGGGAAGACCTCGCTGACCGTCAGATAGGCCGAACTGGCCCCGGCCGAGGCGAAGAACAGCACCACGCACCAGCAGGCCGTCAGCGTGGTGGCGCTCAGATGGCCGCCGTCGAACAGCCAGGCGGTCGCGAAGAGCAGCAGGCCGGAGAGGATGTACGTGCCGGAGATCATCACGCGGCGGCCGACGGTGTCGAAGAACCTGCCCAGCAGCAGCGGGCCGAAGAAGTTGCCGGCGGCGATGACGGCGAAGTAGTAGCCGGTCGAGCCGGTGCCCACGTCGAAGAACGTGGTCAGGATCGCGCCGAAGCCGAAGGTGATGGCGTTGTAGAGGAACGCCTGGCCGATGAAGAGCGACAGCCCCAGCACCGCCCGCTTGCGGTAGTGGGAGAAGACCGTGCGGGCGATCGTCCCGAAGCCGATGCTGCGGCGCGTGTGGATGGTGATCTCACCGGCCGGCGGCGGCAGTTCGGCGCCCTTCTCGGCGCGGATGCCCTCCTCGACCTCGCTCACCAGCTTCTCGGCCTCGTCGCCCTGCCCGTGGATGAACTGCCACCGCGGGCTCTCGGGCACATGGCGGCGCACCAGCAGGATGGCCAGGCCGAAGACGACGCCGAGCGCGAAGGTCAGCCGCCAGCCGACGTCGAGGGCGAAGACGTCGGTGTCCAGCATCACGATGGACAGCAGCGAACCGCCCACCGCGCCCAGCCAGAAGCTGCCGTTGATGATCAGATCGATGCGGCCGCGGTACTTGGAGGGGATCAGCTCGTCGATCGCGGAGTTGATGGCCGCGTACTCGCCGCCGATGCCGAAGCCCGTCAGGAAGCGGCAGGCGAAGAACCACCAACTGGAGAAGGACAGCGCGGTCAGCGCGGTGGCGCCCAGATAGACGGCCAGGGTGATGATGAAGAGCTTCTTGCGGCCGTAGCGGTCGGTCAGCCAGCCGAAGAACAGCGCCCCCGAACAGGCGCCGGCCACGTACAGGGCCGCGGCGATGCCGGTCACCTCGGCGGAGGTGATGGGCAGTCCGCTGCCCTCCTCCGCCAGCCGCCCGGCGATGTTGCCGACGACCGTGACCTCCAGGCCGTCGAGGATCCACACCGTGCCGAGCCCGATCACGATCATCCAGTGCCAGCGCGACCACGGCAGGCGGTCGAGCCGGGCCGGTACGGACGTCGTGACCGTGCCCGTACCGGCCGACGATTCCACGGGGCTGCCAGTCGCCATCGCCTCTCCCTTCGGTGCCGTGCCGAGGGGGTGCGCCTCGGCGCGCTCCTCACGGTTTCCCTGCGCCGGGTGCTGCACACGCGCCCGTGCGGGGATGGCACACGGGGACGGCCGGGCTGTGGCGCGGGCGCCCCCGCAGCCCGGCCCTCCGGCGGCCTCAACCGCCGAGCAGGGCGTCCAGCCACAGCCCCTCGCGCCGCTCGACGTACTCGGCGTCGCGCCGCCACGTCTCCCCGTGGCCCTCGCCCCACAGCCTCGCCCACGGCTGGACGCCGTGGGCGGCCCGGTCCCGCAGGAAGTCGTGCATGGCGCGGGCACGGCGCCCCAGCAGGGGCACCAGACGGCGGCGTTATTAGGGTGTGGGCGCCCGACGGCCCGACGGCCACACCCCCGACCCACCGAGGAGCCCCGCGTGCAGCACCCCGACGGACCCGAGACATCCGCCGCCGACCGGGCGGCCGCGGACAGCACCGCGTTCCCCGGCAGCGGCCGGCGCGTGCTGGTCAGCGGCGCGTCCCGGGGGTTGGGCCGGGCAGTGGCGCGGGCGTTCGCCGCCAACGGGGACACGGTGGCCGTGCACCACGGCAGCCGCCGCCAGGACGCCGAGGCCACCTTGGCCTCCCTGCCCGGCGACGGGCACGTCCTGCTCGGCGCGGACCTGGCCGACCCGCGGCAGACCGCGGAGCTGGCGGACGCGGCGGCCGAGGCCCTGGGCGGCCTGGACGTCCTGGTGAACAACGCGGCCGTCAACACCCCCCACCCGCCCGCGACCACGGGGTACGACGACTGGTGCGAGTCCTGGCGGCGGCACGTGGACGTCAACCTGCTCGGCACGGCGAACCTCAGCCACGCCGCCGCCCGCCACATGATCGGCCAGGGCACCGGCGGCCGGATCGTCAACGTCGGCTCGCGCGGGGCGTTCCGGGGCGAGCCCGACCACCCCGCCTACGGCGCCACCAAGGCCGCCGTCCACGCGCTGGGCCAGTCCCTGGCCGTCGCCCTCGCCCCGTACGGCATCGCCGTCACCTCGGTGGCGCCGGGCTTCATCGACACCGAACGCGTCACCCACCGCCTGACCGGCCCCGAAGGAGAGGCCATCCGCGCGCAGAGCCCGTACGGGCGGGTGGCCACGCCCGAGGAGGTGGCCGCGGCGGTGCTGTGGCTGGCCTCCCCGCGGGCCCAGTGGAGCGCGGGCGCCGTACTGGACCTGAACGGGGCCTCCCACCTGCGGACCTGAGCGGCGCGGCCCGTTCGCCCGGACACGCGGAACCGGTCGGGCCGCCCGGCGTACGCCCGGCTCGCAGGGGCCCGTGCCCCCGGAGGGGGCGTGCGCCGCGTACGGTGCGAACGACGCCGCCCGGCACACGCCCCGGCACCCCCGACCCCGGCACGAGGAGCCTCAAGCACCATGGACACGGCCGTCTACCGCCACAACGGGCTCGTCTGCGCCGACCACATCCTCCGGGTACCCCTGGACCACGCCCGCCCGGACGGCCCGGAGATCACCCTGTTCGCCCGCGAGGTGACCGCCGCCGGGCGGGAGGGGGAGGACCTGCCCCGGCTGCTGTGGCTCCAGGGCGGCCCCGGCCACCGGGCCGAACGGCCGAACGCCTCAGGCGCCTGGCTGCGCGAGGCGCTGCGCGACCACCGCGTCGTCCTGATGGACCAGCGCGGCACCGGCCGCAGCACCCCGGCCGACCGCCGCACCCTCGCGGCCCTCCCCGGCGCCGCCGCGACCGCGGCCCACCTGGCGCACTTCCGCGCCGACTCCATCGTCCGCGACGCCGAACTGCTGCGCCGTCATCTCGCCGCCGACGGGGAGCAGGACCGCCCCTGGACGGTGCTCGGCCAGAGCTTCGGCGGTTTCTGCGCCCTGACCTACCTGTCCCTGGCGCCCGAGGGACTGGAGAAGGTGATGATCACCGGCGGCCTGCCCTCCCTGACCGCGCACGCCGACGACGTCTACCGCGCCGCCTACGCCCGTGTGGCGGACCACAACGAGCGCTACTTCGACCGCTACCCCGGCGACCAGCGCCTGGCCGACGCCGTGGCCGGGCACCTGGAGGGCGAGGACGTACGGCTGCCCACCGGCGAACGGCTGACCGTGCGCCGCTTCCAGACCCTGGGCACCGTCTTCGGCGGAGTCTCCTCCTTCGACTCCCTGCACTACCTGCTGGAGACCGCGTTCGTGCCCGGTGTGCGCGGGCCGGAGCTGTCCGACACCTTCCTGCGCGGCGTCGAGGCCGCCGTCTCCTACGCCGAACGCCCCCTGTACGCCGCCCTGCACGAGGCCATCTACGCCCAGGGCGGCCGGCCCACCGCCTGGTCCGCGCACCGGGTCCGGGAGGAGTTCCCCGCCTTCGACGCCTTGCGCGGCGGGCCGCTGCGCTTCACCGGGGAGATGGTCTACCCCTGGCACTTCGAGGAGGACCCGGCGCTGGAGCCGCTGGCGAAGGCCGCCCACCTGCTCGCCGGGCGCACCGACTGGCCCGCGCTGTACGACGCCGACCGCCTGGCCGCCAACCGGGTGCCGGTGGCGGCGGCCGTCTACCACGACGACCTGTACGTCGACCGCGAGCACTCCCTGCGTACCGCCGCCGCCGTACGCGGCCTGCGCCCCTGGATCACCAACGCCCACGCGCACGACGGCGTACGGGTGGACCCCGCCGTCCACAACCGGCTGCTGGCCATGGTGCGCGGCGAGATCTGACGGCCGCCCCCGGCCGGAGGCCGGCCTCCGTACAGCGGAGCCGCTCAGCCCCCGCCGTCGGCTCGGTGCCCGCCGGCCTCCTCCGGTGCGTCGACGTCGTACCAGTCGTCGGCCAGCAGCCCGGCGTGCGACGGCTGCACCCCGGCCTGCACGGTGCCGTCGGCGGTGACGAACCGCAGGTGAGCGGCGAGCGGCCGGCTCCGCCCGTCGGGGCCGACGCAGACCGACTCCGGTTCCAGGTAGACGTACTTGCCCGGCTGGATCCAGCCGCGGCGCGCCATACGGCGGCCGTCCCTCAGAAGCTCCAGGGCTGCGGAGAAGTCCATACGGCGAACCTAGCGGACCACCAGGGAGGCTCTTGAACACCGGATGCCGGATGCGCTATGGGAAGACCCGTCCGTCGAATCCATCACAGCCTCACAGCCGTCACAGTCCCACGACGCCGTCCGAGGCCGTGAGTTCGTACTCCAGCGTGATCTCGCGCCTCTCGCCGGGAGCCAGACGGAGCGTGTAGCGCACCATGCCCTCCGCGTCGACGCCCTCGTCGGGCTCCGGCAGGCACGCTCCCCGGCGCAGCCGCACCTCGACGGCGGAGACCTCCGAGACCGGGACGCGCTCGCGGACCACCACGACCGCCGCCTCCCCCTGCGGGGAGGAGTCCAGCCGGGAGACGAACAGCCGCACCGTACGCGTGATCACCGTGCGGTGGTTGACGCCGCTCAGGCCCGCGGTGCCGCGGCTCTCCTCGACATGGCGCACCACCCGGTAGGTGTCCTCGCTGCCGAAGGCCAGCGAGACCTCCTCGCCCCGCCCGGTGAACGGCAGTTCGCCACGCCCGGTGAACCCGCCGCCGCGCACCAGGTCCACCGGCCCGGCCAGCAGGACATGCCCGGCCCCGTTGGCCGCCCTGGCCACCCTGGCCACCAGCGGTGACAGCTCGGGGGCGCACTCCAGCCCGGTGCGGCACGGTGCGGTGAACACCGACAGGGGCACTCGGTGGGGGCGCCCGTCACAGGCCACGTCGACGGGTGCCGCGGCGGTCATCACCCGCACCTCGCCGCCGTCCGACAGCCCGGGAAGCTCCGCGTCCGCCCCGGCGGGCCCGCCCGGGACGGACTCCTCCCCGGCCGTGCGCACCTCCTCCTCGCGCAGATCCACCTCGACCGTGCGCCGCTCCGCGGCCGAGCGCTCCCGCAGCACCAGTTCGTCCTCGTACAGCGCCGGAGGGCCGGAGGCGAGGGTGGGCCGGGCGGTGGACAGTGACAGCCGCACCCCCTTCCAGTCCTCGCCGGTGCGCTGCCACACCACCGCGTCGGTCTCCAGGCGCACCGACCGCTCGTCCCCGGCCAGCGTCGCCCGGTACGCCGGCCGCCACAGGGCGCAGGGCACCAGATGGGTCAGACGCAGCACGGCGGGCCCGGCGCGGTCGGCCTCGACGACCACCTCGACGACCGCCGTCAGCTCCTGCGGCTCCTCGTCGGTGCGCCGCAGGGCCCGGCGCGCGTCCTCCAGTTCCTCCTCCGCGCGCAGCAGCCTGCGCCGCAGCACGTGCAACTCGCCGGAGCGCGCCTGGTCCTCCTCGTCGATCCGCTCCATGCGGTCCGCCCAGCGCTCCGGATCGGCCGCGCCGGCCCCGGCGCCCTCGGCGACGTCGCGATACAGGTCCGCCCTGGCCTGGGCGACGACCGCGAGGCGGCTCTCCAGCCGCTGCCGCAGCCACCGGGTGTCGCGCAGTTCCTCCTCCAGGTCGTGGACCCTGCGGCGCAGCTCCGACGCGTCGTCGCCCGGGTGCCCGGGGCGCGGGGGCGCGTACGTGCGCACCACACGGGCGTCGACGACCCGGACACCGCCCGCGCCGCCGTCCCCGGCCGGTACCTCCGCGCGCAGGGAGCGGTCCACGGCCAGCGGCGTCACCGGGCCGACCAGCAACCGCTGTGTGCCCGCGGCCAGTTCGACGCTCCCGCGCCGCTCGACCTGGGCGCGGTCCTCCATGCACGTCACGGCGGTGACCGGCAGGGGGACCGGTTCCCGGCGGGATGCCGGCGCGCCGGGGCCGGCCGTGTCCTGGGGTGCTCGGGTCATGGTGTGGATCAGTCCCTCCGGTTCCCGCCGACCAGTGCCTTCCCCGCGGGGATCCGCACCTCGTATCCGCCCCTGAGGACGGTGGTCCGGCCCGGCTCCAGCTCCACCCGCCAGATCCGGGCCCCGCGCACATGGCGGCCGTCGCCCCCGTCGTCGAGGGGCCTGCCGGGGTCCGTCCAGGGCGGCTCGGCCGGGCGCTCCTCGATCCGCACCTCCTTGTCGGTGCTGACGGGCACGCGCTCGCGCACCTCCACCGTGATCCGGTGCGCGAGGCGGTTGGCGAGCTCAACCTCGACCGTGTGGTCGAGCACCGTGGTCCCGCCGCGCAGCCCGGCGGTGGACTCGCGCAGACGCGTGCGCCGCGCCGCCTTCACGCTCTCGACGGCACCGATCCCCACCCTGCGGCACTCTCCGGGCGCGAGGGTGGGCAGAGGCGCGGTGAGGACGAAGTCGCCGTCCACGACGACGTCGGCAGGCCCGGCCGGCAGCGGGTGGCGGGAGGCGTTGGTCAGCAGCACCGTGCCGTACACGGTCGGGTCCACCGACGGCACGCACACGTACTGAGGCACCGTCTCCACCGGGATCTCGCGGACGGGGACGGTGTGCCAGGCCCCGTCCGCGGCCACGTCCACGGGGGCGGCCGTGTCGTAGCGGTGGTGGAAGGAGCCGGCGGACCGCCGTACGTCGACCGCGTGGGCGGGCCGCGCCAGCCGCGCCACGGACTCGGCCCGCCGGCGGTGCTCGGCGACGACCGTGCTCCTCTTGCCCGGCGCGGGCCGCAGCCTGCCGCGCCGGCCGGGCTCGTCCGGGCCGGCCAGCGTCAGGCCCGAGTAGTCGAGCATGCCCTCGGCCGGGACCGGCGGGGACGGCGGAGAGGACAGCGGCGGGGGAACGGCTGCCGCCCCGGGAGCGGCCGGGGCGAGCGGCGCGGAGGCCGCGGCGGGGGCGCCGTACGCGGCGAATCCGCGTTCGGCCCCGTGGAGCGCCCGGCTCATGTCCGCCGTATCCGCCGTATCCGCCGGGCCCGGCGCCGCGGCCGCACCGGTCAGGAGCGGCGGGGCCGCGGAGGCGGGCGGCGGCGCCCCGCCGGCTCGGGCCGGAGCGGGGCCGGGCGGTGGCCCGGGCGGGACGGCCGCGTCGTAACCGGCGAACAACTCCTCCAGCCCCGGAGGGGGTTCGCGCCATCCCCGTGCGGCGGGCTCCTCCTGGCGCCGCCCGATCCGCAGTGACCGCAGCCGGGGGACGTCCGCGGGCCGCAGCAGGTCGGCGGTGGACAGGCCCAGCCGCACGCCCGTCCAGTCCTCGCCGGTGCGCTGGGCCACGCAGGCCCGCAGCACGAGCGTCCCGCCGGAGGCGGAGTCCGTGCCGTCCAGCCGCAACTGGTACACCGGCGACCAGGTGGCCCCGGGCACGTGGTACTCGACCTCCAACTCCGCCTCGGAGGAAACCCGGGAGGAAACCTGTTCGTCCCCGCCGTCGTTGTGCGACGCGCCGTCCCCGGCCCACTCCAGGGTCAGGACGGCGGCGGCCGACTCGCCCGCCCGCGTGGCGGGCAGCGCGCTGGAGGCCGCCTCCAGACGGCGGATGAGCACACCGACATCGTGCTCGGCGCCGCCCAGTTCGGCCTCCACCGCCCGCAGCCGCTCGTGGAGCAGCGCCAGCCGGCCGTCCACGAAGTTCGCCAGCGCCAGCAGGGACTCCACCGGAGCCCAGCGGGGCGGGTCCCCGCGGCGGGGCTGCGGCGGCACGGCCCGCAGCTCGGCCGCCTTTTCGATCTCCGCGGTGAGCCGGTCGCGCTGCTCGCGCAGCCGGGCCAGCCGGTCCTCTGCCTCCTCCAACTCCAGTCGCAGGGAGGGCAGTTCGCGGTGCTGCCGGGGAGCGGCGGCCCGCACCGGCCGTGCGTCGGTCACCCGCAGCCCGGGCGGGCCGGAGACGACCCGGCCGCGCAGCGAGTGGTCGTACAGGGCGATCGGCAGCCCCTCCACCCGGACGCGCACGGCCGCGTCCGGAGCCGCCGGGAGACCGGGCGGCAGGGCGCAGCGGGCGCGCCGGAGGCACACGGCCCCGACGGCGTGCACCACCACGGACTCCAGGACCGAATCCAGCACGGCTTCCGGTACCGGCTCCGGCACGGACTCCCTGCCGGACCCCGTACGCGCACCGTCGCCCGCGACCGCCTCGTCCGCCATACCGCCCCTCACGCCCCTCGCCCGACCGGTGACCGCACCATAGCCGCCGGACGGGGCGGCGCAGGAGACGTTGCGGCGGATCCGGGGCTTTTCCCCGTCCTGCTTCAGCCGTCGGACTCCGCGCCGAGCGGCGGCCGTTCATCCGCGGATCTCAGGGAGGGGACGCTTCACCCGCGTTCGCGCAGGTACGCGTCCAACTCGGCGGCCCCGGCCAGCATCGCCCGCCCGCGGGCGGACAGCCTGCCGTGCCAGTCGCGCAGCGCGGCCTCCAGCGGCTCCAGCCCACCGGCCGTCCGCACCCGGTCGATCAGCGGGGCGATCTGCTCCAGCGGATAGCCGCCCCGCCTGAGCTGGTGGACCAGCCGGGCGTCCCGTACGTCGGCCTCACCGTAGACGCGGTACCCGGTGCGCGGATCGCGGTACGGGCGGACCAGCCCGGCACGCTCCCACTTGCGCAGCGTCGCGGGCCGGAGGCCGAGCTTCCCGGCCAGCGGCCCGATGAACATGCCGCCGGACGCGGACGCGGATGCGGAGTCGGACGAGGCTCCGGACACCGAGCCCGGCCCGAAGGCCGCACCGGCTCCCAGGTCGCGCAGGGCGCTCTCCACGGCCCGGAGGGTCCGGCGGTCCTCCAGGAGTTGGGCGTGGCTCTCGTCGACGAGGCGGAACGCCTCCTGCTGCGCACCCTCGTTGACCGCCCGCATGATCGCCGTCGCCGCCTGGTGGCCGTGGCCGGGCACCAGGGCGAGGAAGGTGCGCAGGGCCCGCGCGTGCAGCGGGGTGTAGACGCGGTAGCCGTGGGGTGTGCGGTCGGCGGCCGGAAGGATGCCGGCCTCCTCGTAGTTCCTGACCGCCTGTGCGGACAGCCCGTGCCCACGCGCCAGATCGATCGGCCTGAGCCGTTCACTGCTTTGAAGGTTTCTCCCCATGAGACCGAAGATATCGCGGGAAAGTTTCCACCGAAGGTTCAACGATAGCGTTGAAGGCATGGCTACCGACACCAAGGACATCGCCCGCCCCGTCGAGGCCGCCGCCGTCATGGGGCTGCTTCCGGTCCGGCCCCGGCTGCTCGCCCTGGGCGAGCCCACCCACGGCGAGGAGGCCCTGCTCGGCCTGCGCAACGAACTGTTCCGGCAGCTCGTCGAGGAGGAGGGCTACCGGACGATCGCGATCGAGAGCGACTGCCTGGCGGGCCTGATCGTGGACGACTACGTCACATCCGGTACGGGCACCCTCGATCAGGTCATGGAGCACGGGTTCAGCCACGGCTGGGGCGCCTTCGCGGCCAACCGCGAACTCGTGCGCTGGATACGCGCCCACAACGCCCGCGCCGACGCCGAGGGCCGGCCCGCCTCCGAGCGGCTCCGCTTCGCCGGCTTCGACGGCCCGCTGGAGATCACCCACGCCGCGAGCCCCCGGCAGGCCCTCACCGCACTCCACCGCCACCTCGCGGCCCATGTGGACGTGGGCCTGCTCCCCTGTGACGCGGAGGCGCTCGACCACCTGCTCGGCGACGACGGCCGGTGGACCGAACCGGCCGCGATGACGGACCCGTCCCGGTCGGTGGGGCGGTCGGCCGAGGCGGACAGGCTGCGACTGCTCGCCGACGACCTCGTGGCGCTGCTGGAGGAGCAGACACCCCACCTGATTGCGGCGGCCTCACGGGAGGAGTGGGAGAGGGCGCGCCTGTACGGCCGCGCCGCGACCGGCCTGCTGCGCTACCACCAGCGGATGGCCGACGCCTCGCCGGACCGCCTGGCGCGGCTGACGGGCCGGCGGGACTCGATGATGGCCGGCAACCTCCTGGCCCTCGCCGACCGGGGCCCGGTGTTCGTCCACGCCCACAACGCCCACCTCCAGCGGAGCAGGAGCAGGATGCGGATGGGCGGGAGGCCGCTGGAGTGGTGGAGCGCCGGCGCGCTGGTGAGCGCCCGGCTCGGCCAGGAGTACGCCTTCGTGGCCACGGCTCTGGGCACGATCCGGCACCGGGGCGTGGGCGTCCCGCCGCCGGACACCCTCGAAGGGCTCCTGTACGCGCTGCCCCGGGACCGCTGCCTCGTCGACGCCCGGCGACTGGCCGCCGCCCTCGGCGACGCACCGCCCGCACCCCGTGTGTCCCCCTGGTTCGGCTACTCCCCGCTCGATCCGGCCCAACTGGCGGACGGCGAGGGCGTCGTGTTCCTCAGGGACGTACCGCAGGGCTGACCCGCGAAGCCGCGGACGCGGTGCGCGGCTCTTTCCAGATGCCCGCGCCGCCCCTAGGGTCTAGGTCGGTAAGCGCTTTCTGTCCTCGTCGGCCACCGAAGGAGCCCGAACCCGATGCCCCCGGTCACCCAACGCCTCCGCGCCGCCGTCGTCGGCGCCGGGGCCATCGCCACCGTCGGCCACCTGCCGGCCCTCGAAGCCCACGCGGACGAGGTCGAGCCGGTCGCCGTCGTCGACGTGGACACCGGACGGCTCGAAGCCTTCCGCGCGCGGGCGGGCGAAGGGGTGGCGGGTTACACCGACCTGGCCCCGATGCTGGAGCGGGAGAGGCCCGACCTGGTGCTGATCGGCAGCCCGCCCTCCCTCCACCGCGAGCAGGCCGTGGCCGCGCTGCGCGCCGGAGCGTGGGTGCTGTGCGAGAAGCCGCTGTGCCTCTCCCTCGCCGAGTACGACGAGATCGCCGCCGCCGAGGGACCGCAGGAGGACGGCGGTCCGTACGCCACCGTCCTCTTCCAGCACCGCTACGGCTCCGGCGCCGTCCACGCCCGTGAGCTGCTCGCCTCCGGCGCTCTGGGCGCCCCGCTCGTCGCCCACTGCCAGACCACCTGGTACCGCGACGCCGCCTACTACTCCGTACCCTGGCGCGGCCGGTGGGCCACCGAGGGCGGCGGCCCCGCCATGGGCCACGGCATCCACCAGACGGATCTGCTGCTGCATCTGCTCGGCGACTGGGCCGAGGTGCGGGCCATGGCCGGACGCCTGGTGCACGAGGTGGAGAGCGAGGACGTCTCCACCGCCCTGGTCCGCTTCGGAAGCGGCGCGATGGCCACCGTCGTCAACAGTGTTCTGTCCCCCGGGGAGACCAGCCGCATACGGATCGACTGCGCCGACGCCACCGTCGAACTCACCCATCTGTACGGCCACTCCAACGACGACTGGGTCTACACCCCCGCCCCCCACGTGGCCGGCGCCCCCGACGGCGCCGACCGCGTCCGCGCCTGGCGCACCCCGGCCACCGACCTGCCCAGCTCCCACACCGCCCAGCTCGCCGCCGTACTCGCCGCCCGGCGCGCGGGCGTCCGGCCGCCCGGCAGCGGCCACGAGGCCCGCCGCACCCTGGAGTTCACCGCCGCCCTGTACAAGTCCGCCTTCACCGGGCTGCCGGTGCGCGCCGGCGAGATCGTCCCCGGCGACCCGTACTACACCGCCATGCACGGAGGCCACCCCGACTGGGCGCCGAACGCCCCCGCGAAGGAGGCGACCCGGTGAGCGCACCGCTGACCGTCACCCACACCCACGGCGAGCGGATCTCCGTCGCCTGCGGCGCGGTGGAGCTGATGGCCTACGTCTACCGGCCCGACCCGGACGCCTTCGAGTCCCGCAAGCCCTACGCCCACCCGCTGCGCACCCTGGCCGGCCGCACCGTCACCGGCTACCGGCCCAGCGACCACCGCTGGCACAAGGGGCTGCAGATGACCGCCAGCCATCTGTCCGGGCAGAACTTCTGGGGCGGCAACTCCTACGTCCACGGCCGCGGGTACCTGCCGCTGCGCGACCGGGTGGGGTGGATGCGGCACGACGGCTTCGACGCGGTGGACGTCCTCGGCCCGGACGGGGACCGGGTGCGCATGGCCGAACGGCTGACGTGGATCGAGAACGGCGGGCGGGAGTGGGCCCGTGAGACGCGCACCGTCGAGGTGCACTCGGCCGATCCCGAGGAGGGAGCCTGGGCGCTGGACTGGTCGATCCACCTCACCAACATCCGCGCCGAACCGCTGGTGTTCGGTTCCCCGACCACCGCCGGACGCGAGATGGCCGGCTACACCGGTCTCCACTGGCGCGGTCCGCGCGATCTCACCGGCGGTGACGTCCTCGGCCCCGGCGGCCGGGGCGGGAAGGGGGAGGCCGGCGCCGCGGCCATGATGGGCACCCGGGCTCCCTGGCTGGCCTTCACCGCCGAACGCGACGGGGCGGACGCGCACACCACCCTGGTCTTCGCCCACGCGCCCGGGAACGAGGGCGCGATCCACGCCTCCCACTGGTTCGTGCGCTCCGAGCCGACCCCGGTCGTGGCCTTCTCCTGGGCCTTCTTCGAGGAGTTCGAGCTGCCGCCGGGGGAGAGCTTCGCCTACCGCTACCGCGTGGTGGTGGCGGACGGCGCCTGGGACGAGGGCCGGGTGGAGTCCTGGCTCGGGGCGCACGCATGGTGAACGCGCGGTCGGTGAGCGCGTGGCCCGTCCGTCAGGTGCGCGCCTCCAGGTCGCGCCGGGTGTCGTCGCCGTACACGCCCTTCTCGTCGCCCCGGACGCCGTACCACTGCTGGTAGCGGGCGACGGCCTCGGTGACCTCGGCGTCGTAGCGGCCGTCGACCTCGCCGCCGGGGTAGACGCCCTGGATCTGCCGCAGCCGCCGCTGGAGCTCCTCCACCTCCGGACCGCTGTCGCCCTCCCGCAGCATGCCGGGCACGGGGCGCAGCGACTGCTGGGAGGCTGGGTTGGGCGGCGGTGTGGCGGACGCCGACGGGGCGCGCGAGGGCTGCGCGGGCGCGGACGGCGTGCCGTCCGGAGCGGTGGGGCCGGCCGCGGGCGTGGCGGGCCCGGGGTCCGGTGAGCCGGACGCGGAGGGCGGGGCGTCCGGCGCGGAGGCCGTCCGTTCGGGGGAGGGCGGCGGGCCGCCGGACAGCGGTGGGCGGGGGTCGGCGGGCGTCAGGACACCGGAGGCCACCAGCAGGGTCGCCAGGGCGGAGCCGATCGCGCCGGTGGTCAGGATCAGGGCGGTGGTGCGCGGGCCGCGGCGCCCGGTCAGGAAGCCGGTGCGCGGTTCGGGAGGCGCGGCGGGCCCGGCCGGCCCGGCCGGGCCGTCCCGGTGGGGGCCGCCGGGCTCCGTGTCCCGCAGGCCGGCCTCGTACCCGCTTTTGGACACGTCACCGCCGGGCCGCCGAGGCGGGCCCGGCTCCGGACGGTCCCACGGGCCCAGGGAGCGCGGCTCCCCGGCGATCGGACGGCGTGGCCGCGGCCTCGGGTCGGGACGCAACGCCATCTCCCCCCTCCTGTACCTCCTCCGCGCCCGCAGAGCGGGGCGCGGAGGGGACCGCCGTACGCCCGTGCGAACGTTCCGCGGCGGACACGTGCTCCACCGCGGTGCCGCGCCGCAGAGTACGCGATCGCTCACGGATGGTCCCCGGAGAGGACCTTACTCGGTCGCGGCCGTGCCGGAACCGGTCGTGCGCGGGCGGTGCACGGCTTCTTCACGTCCTCGCGCGCCGGACCCCTCCCCTCGGGCGCCCCGGGGTGCCCGAAGACGGTCAGGGGGACGGTCGGGGGGTGCCGGAGGCGTCGAGGTAGACCCATGCGCCGGCGTGACGCACGAAGCGGCTGTGCTCCTCCATGACGCCCTCGCGCCCCCGCTCGGTGAAGTGGGCGCGGAAGGAGACGGCCCCCTCGGTGTGGAAGGGGCTGCCGCCGGTGGCGCCGAGGATCTCCAGACGCCGCCACCAGGTCTCCGGATCCGTCTCCAGCCGCTTCGGCGCGGTGTCCGGATGCCAGGTGCGCAGCAGATACGCCCGGTCGCGCACGGCGAAGGCGCTGTAGCGGGAACGCATCAGGGCCTCGGCGGTGGGGGCGGTGGCCTGTCCCCGGTGGAACCGGCCGCAGCAGTCGGTGAGGGAGGCGGGCAGGCCGCACGGGCAGGGCGCGTCGGGGGAGACGGCGGTGGAGGAGGAAGAGGAGGAAGGGGCGTGGGAGACGGGCGGGGTCTTCCGGCGGGGACGGGATCGGCGTCGGGACATGCCTCCATGGTGACCGCCGCGCGGCCTCCGGCGCCCTTCGGGGCCACCGGTACCGGGGTACGCCGGTTCGGTCCTCCGTGTTTCCCGGTGCGGCAGGGGGGAGACGGTCCCTGTCGGCACAGAGGGCCCGGCAGGCCCCGGTGGGCACGGAAACGGAAGGGGACGCGCATGCCGCGACAGGACGGCGGGAAGCGGCCGCCGAAGAGGCCCAAAGGGCGGCCCGCCCGGCTGCCCCGCCCGGTGTACGAGAGGGAACTGCTCCGGCTCCAGGAGCAGCTGGTGATGATGCAGGAGTGGGTGCGCTCCACCGGCGCCCGGCTGGTCGTCGTCTTCGAGGGGCGCGACGCGGCGGGCAAGGGCGGCGCCATCAAGCGCGTCACCGAGTACCTCAACCCGCGCGTGGCCCGTATCGTCGCCCTGCCCGCGCCCACCGAACGCCAGCGCACCCAGTGGTACTTCCAGCGCTACGCCGAGCAGCTTCCGGCGGCCGGCGAGATCGTGCTGTTCGACCGCAGCTGGTACAACCGCGCGGGCGTCGAGCGTGTCATGGGGTTCTGCACGGAGGAGGAGCACGCGCGCTTCCTGCGCCAGTGCCCCGTCTTCGAGCGGCTGCTGACCGAGGACGGCATCCTGCTGCGCAAGTACTGGTTCTCGGTGAGCGACGAGGAGCAGGAGAGGCGCTTCCGGTCGAGGCTGGAGGACCCCATGCGGCGCTGGAAGCTGTCCCCGATGGACCTGGAGTCCCGCGTCCGCTGGGAGGCGTACTCGCGGGCCAAGGACGAGATGTTCGCCCACACCGACATCCCCGAGGCCCCCTGGTACGTCGTCGACGCGGACGACAAGCGGCGGGCGCGGATCAACATGATCGCCCATCTGCTGTCCGGCGTCCCGTACCGCGAGGTCGAGCCACCGGGGCTGAGTCTGCCGCCCCGGCCGCCGTCCACCGGCTACCGGCGGCCGCCGAGGGAGACGCAGACCCTTGTGCCCGACCACGCCGCGACCCTGGAGGGAGCCGGGGGCGAGGGGACCGGCGGATAGCCGCGCCCGTGCCGTGTGCCCGGCGTACGGGGGTCACGTCGGGCACACGGGGCCTGCCGGAGGCCACCCGCTTCTCGCGGGCTCCGATTGCGCGGTGCGCGGTCTCGCTCCGCTTCTCCGCGTCCGGTGGCCGCCTCCGACGGCCACCACCAGGACACCACGGACGGGGCCGGGACGGCAGGGCCGACGGTCCCCCGCCGAGGGGTCGGCCGGCCCCTCGGCGGGGGCGGGGAGGTCCTACCCTGGGAGGCATGAGCGGGGCCGCGGTCACCCTGTTCCTCTGCGGTGACGTGATGCTCGGCCGGGGCGTCGACCAGATCCTCCCGCACCCCGGTGATCCGGCACTGCGCGAGGCGTACGTCCGCGACGCCCGCTCCTACGTCGAGCTGGCCGAGGCGGCCGGTGGCCCGGTGCCCCGGCCGGCCGGTTTCGAGTGGCCCTGGGGCGGGGCGCTCGCGGCGATCGACGAGGCCGCCCCCGACGCCCGGATCGTCAACCTGGAGACCGCCGTCACGCGCAGCGGCGCGTTCGCGCCGGGCAAGGGTGTCCACTACCGGATGAGCCCCGCCAACCTCCCCTGTCTGGCGGCCGCCCGCCCCGACGTCTGCGTCCTGGCCAACAACCACGTCCTGGACTTCGGCCGCCCGGGCCTGGAGGAGACGCTCGACGCCCTGGCGGGCGCGGGAATCGCCGCGGCGGGGGCGGGACGGGACCTCGCCGCCGCGCGGCGGCCCGCGACGGTACCCCTGGAAGGCGGGCGGCGGGTGGTGGTCCTGGCCTTCGGCATGCCCTCCAGCGGCATACCGCCGTCCTGGTCCGCGGGCCCCGGCCGGCCCGGCGTGGACGTCGTGGACGAGCCCTCGCCGGCCGCCGCTGCCGCCGTGGCCGAGCGGATCCGCCGGGCCGGGCGGCCGGGCGACGTCGTGGTCGCCTCGGTCCACTGGGGGCCGAACTGGGGGTACGAGGTCTCCGGTGAGGAGGCCGGCTTCGCGCACGCCCTGATCGACGGTGGCGCGGACATCGTCCACGGCCACTCCTCGCACCACCCCCGCCCCCTGGAGGTGTACCGGGAAAGGCTCGTGCTGTACGGCTGCGGCGATCTGGTGAACGACTACGAGGGCATCACCGGCTACGAGCGGTACCGGGACGACCTGCGGCTGCTGTACTTCGTCCGGCTGGAGCCGGACGGCCGGACGGCCGGTGTGCGGATGGTGCCGCTCCAGGCACGGCGGATACGGCTGCGCCACGCCTCGCCGGGGGACGCCGGGTGGCTGCGGGCGGTCCTGGACCGCGCCGGCCGCGGCCTGGGCTCGCACGTCGACCGCGAGCCGGACGGGTCGCTCGCCCTGCGGTGGTGACGCGGGGCGCCCGGCGCGCCCCGCGCGGTCTCACGCCGGGGGCGGGGAGGAGGCGCCCACCACCGGCGGGTTGAGCCGGGCGAAGCCCTCCTGCCGGTGGTAGGGGAAGTACGGGTAGGGCGCGGTCTTGGCGCTCACCTCGTCGAGCCGTGCGGACTGCTCGGGTGTGAGCGTCCAGCCGACCGCGCCGAGGTTCTGCCTGAGCTGCTCCTCGTTGCGGGCGCCGATGACGACGGACGACACGGTGGGTCGTCGCAGCAGCCAGTTGAGGGCGATCTGGGGCACGGCCCTGCCGGTCTCCTCCGCGATCTCGCAGAGGACGTCGACCACCCGGTACAGGTGGTCGTCGTCCACGGGCGGGCCCCAGGCCGCGGTGCCGTGCAGTCGGCTGCCGGCCGGGAGCGGCCGGCCGCGGCGCACCTTGCCGGTGAGCCGGCCCCAGCCCAGCGGGCTCCACACGATGGCCCCGAGGCCCTGGTCGAGCCCGAGGGGCATCAGTTCCCACTCGTAGTCGCGTCCGACGAGGGAGTAGTAGACCTGGTGTGCCGTATAGCGGGGGAAGCCGTACCGCTCCGCGGCCGCGAGGGACTTCATCACCTGCCAGCCCGAGAAGTTGGAGACCCCGGTGTAACGCACCTTCCCGTCCCGCACCAGCGTGTCGAGCGCGCAGAGCACCTCCTCGACCGGTGTGCCGGCGTCGAAGGCGTGGAGCTGGAACAGGTCGATGCGGTCGGTGCCGAGCCGACGCAGCGCGTTCTCGCAGGCGGTGATCAGACGTGCGCGGGAGGTGCCCGCGTCGTTCGGGCCGTCGCCCGTGGGAAGACCGGCCTTGGTCGAGATGATCACCTGATCCCTGCGTCCCCGGACGGCCTCGCCCAGCACCTCCTCGGACATGCCGTCCGAGTAGACGTCGGCGGTGTCGAACATCGTGACCCCCGCGTCCAGGCAGATGTCCACCAGGCGGCGGGCCTCCTGTACGCCGGTGTCACCCCAGGCTCCGAAGAGCGGCCCTCGGCCGCCGAACGTGCCGGCGCCGAAACTCAGTGCGGGCACCTTGAGTCCGGAGGCGCCCAGACGTCTGTATTCCATATCGGTCCTCTTCCGTCGGATGTCGGGCCGGGGCCGTCTGCGCGAGCACGGCGGCGACCCTCTTAACGGTACTGTGGTTCCGTTAAAAGTCGTGTGCGAGGCTAACAGACTCGGGCTGCTAGTGGAACGGGAGTGCCGTTTATGGATTCCGAGAGCATGGGGCCGGGGACCGTCCGGCCCGGAGGGCGCACGGCCCGGGTACGGGCCGCGGTGCTGCGGGCGGCCGGGGACGCCCTGGTCGAGCAGGGCTTCGACCGCCTGGATCTCGCCGACATCGCACGCCGCGCGGAGGTGGGGAAGACGACCGTCTACCGGCGCTGGGGAACGGTGCCCGTCGTGGTGGCCGATCTGCTGGCGGACATGGCCGAGCAGTCGCTGCCCCGCACCGAGACCGGATCGCTGCCGGGCGACCTCAGGGCCAACGCCCGGCTGGTGCGGCGCACTCTGTCCGATCCGCGGCAGGGGCCGCTGTTCAAGGCCGTGATCGCGGCCGCCACCTGCGACGCGAGGACGGCCGAGGCTCTGCGCCGCTTCTACGACATCCGCGTCGAGGAGTGGGCCCCCTGTGTGCGGCAGGCCGTCGAACGGGGTGAGATCCCCGAGGGCACCGACGCCCACGAGGTGGTCCGTGCCGTCTCCGCCCCCCTCTACTACCGCCTGCTGACCGGTGTCGGCCCGCTCCGCGAGTCCGACGCGGACCGTGCCGCCGACGCCGCCGCGGCCGCGGCGCGCGCGGGAGTGTACGTGCGGCGCGGAGCCTCGTGACAGGGGCTGACGCGGCGGCGCCCCCGTCGGCGCCTCAGGCCGTCCGTGCGGGGCGCGAGTCGTCGACGGCGAGGGTGACGGCCAGCATGCCGAGGACGGATCCCATGGCGTACCGCTGGATCCTCAGCCAGGAGGGGTGCCGGGACAGGAGGGCCGCGATGGAGCCGGCGGCCAGGACGATGGCCAGGTTCACCGCCAGGCTGACCGCCACCTGGACCGCGCCGAGCGCGAATCCCTGGAGCAGGACGTGCCCGGCCCCCGGATCGACGAACTGGGGGATGAGCGAGAGGTACATGACCGCGATCTTCGGGTTGAGCAGGTTCGTCGTCAGTCCCATGACGAACAGGCGGCGGGGCGGGTCGTGCGGAACGTCCCGCGGGGCGAAGACGGCCGTTCCGCCCGGCCGGAGGGCCTGCCAGGCGAGCCACGCCAGATACGCGGCTCCGGCGAGCTTCACCGTGGCGTACAGCCCGGGGACGGCCAGGAAGACGACCGACAGGCCCAGGTTCGCGGCCGTGAGGTAGACCAGGAAGCCGAGGGCGACGCCGCCGAGCGACACGATCCCGGCGCGCCGCCCCTGGGCGATGCTCCGCGAGACGAGGTAGATCATGTTCGGCCCCGGGGTCAGGACCATCCCCAGGGAGACCGCCGCGACGCCGAGCACCGCACCTGTTCCGAGCATGGCCTGTGTCCGCCTTTCCGGAGCCGGTCCGCGGCCGCCGGGCCGCTCGCGGGAAGTACCGCCCGTCGAGCGTATGTTCCGAGTGCGCATCGATGCAATGCACTATATTGATCTCGGTGCAATGATGTGGCCGGACGGCATCGGCGGCATCGGCGGTGGCGGACGAAGCCGAAGAGACCGGCGAGGGGGCCCTGTGGACGACTACCGGCGAATCGCCGACGGCATGGCGGCCGACATCGCCGCGGGGCGGCTGCGGCCGGGCGACCGGCTGCCCACGCAGCGGGAGTTCGCCCGGCGGCGCGGCATCGCGGGCTCCACGGCCGCCCGGGTCTACCGCGAGCTGGCCCGCCGGGGCCTGACGGTCGGCGAGGTCGGCAGGGGGACCTTCGTCCGGGCCTCCGCCCGCACGGCGGACCCGGCGGTGGCCGAGCCGGCCGAGGGGCGCATCGACCTGGAGTTCAACCATCCCGTGGTGCCCGAGCAGTCGGCGCTCCTCGCGGCCGGGATCGCGCCGCTGCTGCGCCCGGACGTCCTGGAGTCCGCCACGCGCCCCGTCGGCCCCGCGGGCACGGCCGCCGCGCGCAACGCCGCCGCCGGCCTGCTGGCCCGGGGCGGCTGGCGTCCGGACCCGGACCGGGTGCTGTTCGCGGGGGGCGGGCGCCAGGCGATCGCGGCCGCGATCGCCGCGCTGGTCCCGCCGGGCGGGCGGCTGGGAGCCGAGGAGCTGACCTATCCGGTGCTGCGGTCCGTGGCGGGCCGGCTGGGGGTGGAGGTCGTCCCGCTGTCGGTGGACGGGGAAGGGGTGGTACCGCAGGTCGTCGCCGAGGCTCACCGCGCCGCACCGCTGGCAGCCGTCTACCTCCAGCCCACCGTCCACAACCCGCTGGGCCTGGTGACGCCGCCGCGGCGGCTGGCGGAGCTGGCGGAGGTGCTCGGCCGGCTGGGTGTTGCCGTGATCGAGGACGCCGTCTGGGCCTTCCTTCGCGACGTGCCGCCGCTGGCCGCCCTGCTCCCGGAGCGTACGGTCCTGGTCGACAGCCTCTCCAAGCGTCTGGCCCCCGGGCTCACCGCGGGATATGCCGTCGCCCCGAACGCCCTCGTGTCCGCCGTCGCCGCGGCGCTGCGCTCCGGGGGGTGGGGGCCCGCGCGCTTCGCTCTGGACGCGGCGGGGCGCTGGTGGGCCGAGGGGGCGGTGGACGAGATCGTGCGGGCCAAACGGCGGGACGCCTCCGCCCGCCGGGAGATCGCCGCCCGCCGGCTGGAGGGCTTCGCGGTCGGCGGCGACCCGTCCTCGTACTTCTGCTGGTGGGAGCTGCCACCTCCGTGGCGGGCCGACACCTTCGTCGCGGCTGCCGCCCGGCACGGCATCGCGGTCACCCCGGCGGCCGCGTTCGCCGCCGACGGGCTCAGGGCCCCCCACGCCGTACGCCTCGCCCTCGCCTCGCCGCCGCCGGACGTCCTCGCCCGCGCGCTGGACACCCTCGCCGCCCTCGCCCGCTCGGGGCCGGAGCAGGCCTGCGCCGAGTGACCTCCGCGGCTGCGGGTCCTTACGGGGCAATGTGGGCGGCGGCCACCGGCGGGCCGGTGAACCTGTGGCTCCGGCATGTTCGAGTGATCTGTGTCACGCCCTACGGTGCAGGCGTTGATTGTCAGGTCCCTTTCAGACGTAAGGAACCCTCCTCATGAGAGCCATGACCCTCCTGCGCCGCGCGGGCGTGCTGCTGGGCACGCTCGCGCTGGCGTTCACCGGGCTGTCCGCCGCCCCGGCGGCGGCCGCCGACCTCGAACGCGTCACCGGCTTCGGTTCCAACCCGGGCGCGCTGACCATGTACCGCTACGTCCCCGACGACCTGCCGGCCGGCGCCCCGGTCGTCCTCGTCCTGCACGGCTGCACCCAGGACGCGCCCGGGTTCGTGGCGACCTACGGCTGGCGCGCGTACGCCGACAGCCGAGGCTTCGCGCTCGTCGCCGCCCAGCAGGAGACGGCCAACAACAGCTCCCGCTGCTTCAACTGGTTCCAGAGCGGCGACACCTCGCGCGGGCGGGGCGAGGCGCTGTCGCTGCGTCAGATGGCCGGCCACACCGTGAACGCGGTGGGGGCCGACCCGTCCCGGGTGTACGTCGCCGGATTCTCCGGCGGCGGCGCGATGGCCGCGAGCATGCTCGCCGCCTACCCGGACGTGTTCGCGGGAGGCGCCGTGCTGGCCGGTGTGCCGCACGGCTGCGCCACCGGCATGGTGGGGGCGTTCGGCTGCATGAACCCGGGCGTCACGAAGACCGCCGACCGGTGGGGCGATCTGGTCCGTGCCCAGAACCCGGGATACGGCGGACCATGGCCGTCGGTCGCGATCTGGCACGGCACCTCCGACACCACGGTCGCCCCGGCGAACGCGGACGAACTGGTGAAGCAGTGGACGAACGCGCACGGCACGGACGCCACCGCGGACGGCTCGGCCTCGCTGCCCGGAGGGGTGACGCGGAAGGACTACGGCTCCTCCGCCGGCACCGTCGTGCGCGACTACCGAGTCTCCGGCATGGGGCACGCCGTCCCGGTGCGCCCGTCGGAGGGCTGCGGTACGACCGGCTCGTACACCGCCGACCTGATGTGTTCGACGGCGTACATCACCGCCGACTGGGGCCTGGGCGACACCGATCCCGGTGATCCCGGTGATCCCGGTGATCCCGGTGATCCGGGCGACCCGGGGGCGCCCGCCTGCTTCACGGCGAGCAACTACACCCATGTGCAGCAGGGCCGCGCCATCGTCCGCTACGGCTACACCTACGCGGTCGGCTCCGGTGACGCGTTGGGGCTGTGGAACATCTACACCGTCACCTCCCTCACCGAGACCGAACCCGGCCGGTACGAGCGGACGGCCTCCTGCGGCTGAGGGACCCGCCGCGGCCCGCCGCCCGGAGCCGTACGCCCCCGGCCCACCCGGGAGCGTACGGCGCGCCGTACGGCCGGCGCACCGCTCCCCAACAGCCGGTGAACACTCGCCGGAAGCCGGACACGCCACTTCGCCGGAGCCCGGCCCGCTCGTATGTTTGACGGCCCTTCACCATGTTCTCCACGGGGGGCGGACAGGCCATGGACATGCTTCGGTGGGAAGTCGTTCTCGCGGTGCTCGGTGTGCTCGTGCCGATCGTCGCCGCGCTCTACGAGTTCGTCTTCGTCGGACGCAAGCGACTCGGCTACCGGGTGCAGATGGACACCACCGCCACCGACGCCGTCCACGCCCAGTTCGCGGGGGTCCAGTACGCGGGGGCGCTGCAGCAGTTGCAGGACGGCGACGGCACCCGGCTGGTGGACCCGTCCTTCGTCCTGCTGCGAGTGGAGAACAGCGGCGCGACCCACATCGACATCGACGACTACGCCGTCCTCCCCGACGACAGGGTCGGTGTCCGGGTCGAGTTCCCCGGGCGCAGGGTCGCCGGGATGGTGGTGACCGAGCTCAGCGACGACTTCCTGCGCCCCTGCTTCAGCGACGACTCGGGTCTGAGCGTGCGCGACGGCGTCATCGAACTCCCCAAGGTGCCGCTCAACCGCTCCGCCCACTACAAGGTCCTGGCCGCCCTGGAGCGCACCGGTGACGCGGGGGCCGGCGCGGGCCCGCAGGCGCCGTTCGAGCCGCCCAGGGTCATAGGCGGGATCAAGGGCGGTGTGGGCAACGGCGGCATACAGGAGACCAGGAGCCAGACCGGGACGCCCTGGCAGGCCGTCGCGCTGGTCTGCTTCCTGGTGCTGGTCATCCTCGGGCAACTCGCCTTCTCCTTGCTCGGCCGCGACGACACCGCGGCGCCGCTGGACTGCGCCGGCGGCAAGCTCACCCTCACCGGATCCACGGCCTTCGAACCCGTGCTGCGAGAGGCCGCGGAGGCGTACCGGGAGACCTGCGGCGAGCAGGACGTGACGTTCCACCACGACTACCGGGGCAGCAAGGGGGGTCTGGAGGCGCTGACGAGTGAGAGCAAGGGGAGGAACACCCGGATACTGGCGTTCACCGACGGGGTCAAGCGGGACGACCAGCCGCTGCTGCTGCCGCGTCCGGTGGCCTTCACCCTCTTCACTCTCGTGATCCACGAGGACGCCGGGGTCCAGGACCTCACGCTGGAGCAGATCGGGGACCTGTACGGCGGGAGGATCACCAACTGGAAGGAGGTGGGAGGAGCGGACCTGCCCGTCCGTCTGGTGAGCCGGCTGAGCAACTCCGGTACCCGCGGCGTCTTCGAGGAGCGGATCTTCAGCGGATCGCGGAATCTCGCGCGCACCTCCGACGACTGCCTCACCCTGCTGCCCGGCATGCCGCGCGGCCCGCTCAACTGCGAACGGGGCTCCACCACCGAGGTGCTGGACGAGGTGGCGCAGACGCCCGGAGCCATCGGCTACAGCGGCCTCGACGAGGCGTCCGGCCGGAAGGACCTGCGGCTGGTGCGCATCGGCGGACAGCGGGCCACACTGGAGGCGGCCGACCACGGGGCCTACCCGTTCTGGGAGACGGAGTACGCCTACACCTACGGCGAGCCCCCCGCCAGGTCCCTGGCCGCCGGCTTCCTGCGCTATCTGACGAACGAGGTCGGCAGGGACATCGTGCGCTCCCGCGGCCACCGCCCCTGCGTCGAACTGCGGAACCCGGTGCTGTGCCGCCCCGATCCGCGGCGGCCGGGGGCGGGGGAGGGCGCCGGCGGATGACCGCCGCCGCGCCCCGGTGCGGATGTGAGCGCCGCCGCCCGGACGTGCGACTCCGGGCGGCGGCCTCCGGAAACCTCTGGTATGCCTTGAATGCCGCGAAATTCTCGAATGTCGTGGATACCGCTCGAATCGGACGAGGCGAACTGGAGATCATCGTGTCCGAACGCAACACGCTCGCTCGCAGCCTGCACGACCTGGGGATGGGCGCATGGTTCGGCGGCTCCCTGATGGGCGCCGTGGGTCTGAACGGCGTCGCCAGGGAGTGGGAGGACGCCGCGGCCGGCGACAGGATCGCGAGCACCGGATGGGCGAAGTGGACGCCGGTCAACGGGCTGGCCATCGCCGCCCACCTCGCGGGCGCCGTCTCCCTGCTGGCGTCCAACATGTACCGCGTGGAGCACCAGCGGGGAGTGGGGGCCTCCTCGGCGCTCAAGACCGTCCTGACCGGCGCGGCCCTGGCGGCGACCGCCTACAGCCGCGTCATGGGCAAGAAGCTGGAGATGGCCACCTCCACCGACCCGGACAAGGCGGCCGGGTCCCAGCACCACCCGGCCTCCATGGAGGACGCCGAGCGGCAGCTGCGCTGGGCCCAGTGGAGCATCCCCGTCCTGACCGGCGCGCTCACCGTCGTCAGCGCGCTCCAGGGCGAGCAGCAGAAGCCGGTCGAGCAGAAGGCGGGCATGATGCGCAAGGCCACCGCCCGCCTGGGCATGGGCTGACACCGGGTACCGGGTGCCGGGTACCGGGTACCGGGTACCGGGCCGCACGGTGCGTCAGCGGCCGGCGGCGTTCGCCACGAGGCCGCCCCGCGCGGCCGCCGGCGTACCGCCGCCGGCCAGCACACGCTGCCGGTAGTCGCTGGGCGAGGTGCCGTAGGCGACGCGGAAGGCGCGGCTGAAGGCGGAGGGGTCCGTCAGACCCCACCGGGCGGCGACGGAGTGGATGGGCGTGCGGTGCAGGGCGGGGTCGGACAGGTCCTGCCGGATGCGCCGCAGCCGCTGGTCACGCAGGAACGCCGAGACGGTGGAGCCCTCGTCCCGGAACAGCCGGTGCAGATGGCTCAGGGAGATGTGGTGTGCCGCCGCGATCGCGGGCGGGGACAGATGCGGGTCGTGCAGGTGCCGGCGTATGTGGGCCTGGACGCGCAGCAGCAGGGCCCGCCGCTGGTCCTCCGGCGGCAGCGCGTGGTCGCTCTCCAGGGCGTGGGCGAACAGGGCGGACAGCAGATCGACCGCGACCGCGGCCAGCCTGGGCCCGTCGGACGGCCGGTAGCGGGCGGAGTCCGCCGCCACCGTGGTCAGGAACTGCGCCAGCAGCGCCCCCATCCCCTCCCGTGCCGACAGGCTGCGGCGGGTCAGCCCGGCCAGCCGCTCCGGCGGCAGGTGCAGCAGGTCCCGGGGGACCTCCAGCCCGATGCCGCTGTACGGGCCGTCGCCGTCGCCCGCCCACATCTCGCACGGGCGCGAGGTGTCCACCACACACAGGGAACCGGGACCGTGGCCGTCCGCGCGGCCCTCCCGGGCGACCCTCAGCCGCCCCCGCAGCGGCAGGGAGACATGGACGGTCCGCGGGTCGTGCCGCCGGGCCAGCTCCGGGGTGCGCCGCAGGACGGCGGGCGCGAACTCCGCGGGCCACACCGTGACGGCCCCGAGGCTCAGCACGCGCAGCCGGGCCCGGAAGTCCGCCCGGTGGGGGCTGTCCGCCTCCAGGGGCGCGTGGGCCCGCCGGACCAGCTCGCACCAGCGGCCGAACCGCTCGGCCGCGGGCACGTCCTCGCTCGCGAACGCCGTCTCGTACACCATGTGTTCCTCCTTCTCCCCGGTCGTGTCTCCCGCCGCCGGCCCGGCCGGAGCACACCGGCCCGTCCGGCCATGCCCGAGCACCGAGTCTCGGCCGGCAGGCGTTGTCAGGCAGGCCCGTTCCGCCGCGCCGGACAATTCGCGGCCGGTGCGCGGCAGGCGCCGGGGAAGGAGGCGACAGGGCGGAGCGCGGGCTTGTCGGCCGGTCGCGGGGGGCCTACGGTGGCGCCCGATCGCGGACGCGGCGGGCGGACGCGACGGGGGAGGACATGCGATGGGGCGCCGGGAGAAACCGCTGGATCCGGCCGCCGGCCCGGTGCAGCGGTTCGCCGCCGAACTGCGCGAACTGCGCCGGGCGTCGGGCGGCACCACCTACCGGGCGATGGCCCAGCGGGCGCCCTACTCGGCGGCGACCCTGGCCGAGGCGGCGGCCGGCCGCAGGCTGCCCACGCTCCCGGTCGCCCTGGCCTACGCGCAGGCCTGCGGCGGCGACCGGGAGGAGTGGGAGGAGCGCTGGCACCGGGCGTGTGCCGACGTACTGGCCCAGCCGTCCGGCACGGACGGCGCCGACGCACCCTACCCGGGGCTCAGACGCTTCCAGCCGGAGGACGAGAAACGCTTCTTCGGACGCGAGCAGCTCACCGGCGACCTCGTACGCCGGGTGGGGGAGGGCAGGTTCACGGCCGTCGTCGGCGCCTCCGGCAGCGGCAAGTCCTCGCTGCTGCGCGCGGGGCTGATCCCCGCCCTGCGCTCCGGCGCCGCCGCGGTGCGGCCGGCCACCGTCCGCGTCTTCACCCCCGGTCCGCACCCGATGAGGGACCATCCCCGCCTGCTCGCGCCCGCCTCCCGTGCCCCTGACGCGGACACGGTGGTCGTCGTCGACCAGTTCGAGGAGGTCTTCACCCTGTGCCGGGACCCCGAGGAGCGCAGGGAGTTCATCGACCTGCTGCTGGCGGCCCGCCGCCCCCGCAGCCGGCTGCGTGTCGTCGTCGCGGTCAGGGCGGACTTCTTCGGCCACTGCGCGGGCCATCCCGACCTCGCCGACGCCCTGCGGGACGCCACGCTCCTGGTCGGGCCGATGACCCCGGCGCAACTGCGCCGGGCCATCGTCCGCCCGGCCGCCGACGCGGGACTGATCGTCGAACGCGCCCTCACCGCGAGGCTGGTGGACGAGGCGACCGGCGAACCCGGAGGACTGCCGCTGATGTCCCACGCCCTGCTGGAGACCTGGCGCCGGCGCCGCGGACGCGCGCTGACCCTGGCGGCCTACGAGGCCGCCGGCGGCATACGCGGCGCCATCGCCCAGACCGCCGAGGACCTCTACACCCGACTGGACCCCGACCAGGCCGCCGCCGCCCGCGGGATCCTGCTGCGGCTGGTGAACCCCGGCGAGGGGGCGCCCGACACCCGGCGCCCCACCGACCGCGGCGAGCTGGGCGCGGACGGCGCGGGCCGCACCGTCGAGGCGGAGGTGCTGGAGCGGCTGGCGCGGGCCCGTCTGGTCACCCTCGACGGCTCGGCGGTCACCCTGGCACACGAGGCGCTGATCGCGGCCTGGCCCCGGCTGCGCGGCTGGATCGAGGCGGACCGGCGGCGGCTGCTCGTCCACCGGCAGCTGACGGAGGCCGCGCAGGTCTGGCACTCCCTGGACCGCGACGCGGGAGCCCTCTACCGGGGTGCCCGGCTCGCGGCGGCCCGGGACCGGCTCGGCGGCACGGGGGCCGGTCTCACCGCGCTGGAGCGGGAGTTCCTGCTGGCCAGCGAGGCCGCCGAGGAGGCCGAGGCCGAGGAGGCCCGCGCCCGGACCATGCGGCTGCGGCGGCTTTCGACGGTGCTGTCCGCCCTGCTGGTGCTCTGCGCGACCGCGATCGCGGCGACCTTCCAGCAGTACTCGATCGCCCGTGAGCAGCGGCGCGTCGTCACCTCGCACGAACTGGCCGCCCAGGCCGACTCGATGGCCGGGGAACGCCCGGAGGCGGCGGCGATGCTGGCCCTGGCCGCCTTCCAGCGGGCCGACGTCCCCGAGACGCGCAGCAGTCTGCTGTCCGCCTACGCCCGTTACCGGGCCGACCGGTTCGCCGGGCAGGCCGGCACCGTGTCGGCGATGGAGTTCTCCCCGGACGGCCGCACCCTGGCCACGACAGGGGGCGGGCACGGCGTCAGACTGTGGGACACGCGGGCCCGCCGGGTGGCCGCCACCCTCGCCGGCCACACGGACCGGGTGAACGACGTGGCCTTCTCCCCGGACGGCCGGCTGCTGGCCACCGCGGGCGACGACCGCAGCGTCAAGCTGTGGAACACCCGAACCCGCCGGGTGGCCGCCACGCTCACCGGCCACACCGGCCAGGCGACGACGGTGGCGTTCTCCCCGGACGGCCGTACCCTGGCCACCGGCGGCGGCGACGGGACCGTGCGGCTGTGGGACGTCGCGAAGGAGCGGCAGACGGCCGTCCTGGCGGGACACACGGGCGAGGTGACGGCCGTGGCGTTCTCCCCGGAGGGCGGCACCCTGGTGACCGGCGGCGTCGATGCCACCTTGCGCATGTGGGACACCGGGACGGGCCGTGAGAGCGCCACCCTCGCCGTCATGAGAAGCGCGTCGACCGGGCAGCGCAGCCCGGTCTACGACGTGGCGTTCTCCCCGGACGGCGGCACCCTGGCCGCGGCCGGCACCGAGATCACCCGGCTGTGGGACACCGCGACCTACCACTACCGCAAGACCTCCTCGGTGACGGGCCGCCGCGAACACGCCCACCGGGAACTGGCCTTCACCCCCGACAGCCGTACCCTCGCCATCACCGGAGCCGACGGCACCGTCAGGTTCTGGGACACCGGCGACCACCGCACGACCGCCACCATCACCGCCGGCCAGGACCCGGCCGCCTACGAGACGGCGCTGTCCCCCGGCGGCCGCGTCCTGGCCGTGGCCGACGGCGAGGGCCGGGTGCAGTTGTGGGACACGGCCACACGGCAGCGGACCGCCGTCCTGGGCACCGCGGCGCCGTTCTCCCGGCTGGCGGCGTTCTCCCCGGACGGCCGGACCCTGGCCACCACCGGATCCGCCGACGGGGCGGTGGAGCTGTGGCGGACGGGCGGCCACCGCCGGCTGCGCACCCTGGAACACGGAAGCGACGTGCACGCGGCGGCGTTCTCCCCGGACGGCCGGACCCTGGCCACCGGGTCCGCCGACGGCACGGTCCGGCTGTGGGACGCCGCCTCGGGGCGGCGGCGGGCCACCCTCACCGGTCACACCGGCGGAGTGACGGCCATGGCGTTCTCCCCGGACGGCCGCACCCTGGCCACCGGGTCCGCCGACGACACGGTCCGGCTGTGGGAGGCCGGGCAGGGGCGGCGGACGGCCGTCCTCAGACGGCACACCGATCGGGTGCGCGCGCTGGCGTTCTCCCCGGACGGCGGCACCCTGGCCACGGCCTCCGCCGACCGCACCGTACTGGTGTGGGAGGTGCGCGACCGGCGGGTGCGGACCTCCCTCACCGGCCACGAGGGCCCGGTCACCGGTGTGGCGTTCTCCCCGGACGGACGTCTGCTGGCGACCGCCGCCGGAGGCCGTGTACGGCTGTGGGACACGGCCTCGTACCGCACCGCCGCCACCCTCACGGGCCACCCCGACGGCGCCGAGCACGTGGCGTTCTCCCCGCGCGGCGAGACGCTGGTCACCGCGGGGACGGGCACGATCCACCTGTGGGACACCGCCTCGCGCGACACGGTGGCCACGCTCACCGGCGACGGGGAGATCTCCGCCATGGCCCTGAGCCCGGACGGCCGGACGCTGGCCACCGCGGGCGAGGGGAAGCGCCTGTGGAGGCTCGACGCCGCCGAGGTGGCGGCCGAGGTCTGCCGGGCGAGGCGGACCCACCGGTGGTCCGAACTGGTCTCGGATCTGCCGGCGGCCCCCTCCTGCCCGTGAGGCCTCACTCCTGCCCGTGAGGCCTCGAAGGCGTCACCGTCCGCACTTCTCAGGAGCCGTGGTAGCCGAGCGCGGCCCAGTCGGCAGGGTGCAGATAGGGCCGGGCCTCCGGGTCGCGCAGCCGTAAGGCCCGTACCAGGACCGCCAGATCGTCGTCCCCGGGAGCGAGGGCGGCGACAGGCGCCAGATCATTGGCCTTCTCCCGGTTGGTCGTGTCCCGGAGCCACCGCTGGGCCGCGCACAATGCCGCGGGCGGGCTCAGCCCCTCGGCCCGCCAGAGCTGGTAGAAGCGTGCCGTCAGCAGGCTCGCCGCCTCGCCGCGGACCGCCCACTGGCTCGCCACCACGCCGGCGACACCTGCCTGGATCAGACCACTCGGGAGGGAGACGACCTCGTCGGGCAGGAGGGCGCCGGGCACAGCCGTGTCGCAGGCGGACAGCACGGCCAGCCGCGCACCGGCGCCGGACCGCGTCAGCCGCAGCTCCATGATCTCCCGCAGGGTGAGCTCCGCGTCGTCGGCCAGGATCAGCGCGCTGCGCAGAGGGCTGTCCGTACGGGCGAGGCCGTGGCAGACGAAGTGGTGGACCCGCGCCCGTGGCAGCGCCTCCAACACCGCCGCGTGGCGGGCCTCCCCGCCCCGCAGGACGTCGCAGGCCGGGAACCAGTGCCGGACCCAGGCCGTCTCGGCCCGCGCGTACCCGACTGGTTTCCACGAGGTCGGCTCGGGGTCGGCGACGACCGCGGCCCTGTCGGCCGGCACCCGTGCCGCGATCTCCCGGGTGACCGCCAGCGACCGTGCGTTGGGGACGTACCTCACGGTGTGCTCGTCCAGGAGGTGGCGACGCGAACCCGGGGCCTCCCGCACCGGCCTCCAGGCCGCGTGCAGCGGAAGCATCACCAGGGAACCGGAAAGCACGAAGACGATCTCGTCGCGGTCCCCGGCGATCGACAGAACGGGGGAGACGATCGCGTCCCATGCCCAGCGGGTGACCGCGTCGAGCGCTCCTCTCCACGCCCCGGGCGCGCCCCGGCGGGCACCGAGCAGTGTGCCGATCCGGCGTCTGACCGCCGCCGCGGTCACCGACGGCAGTTCCACGGCGGACACGTCCCCGCCTTCACCCACCGCCAGCGCGACCCCGGACGGGCTCGCCGCGGCAAGGTACACGACAACGGCGCCCGGAGGCACGGAACGGTGTACGGCGGCGAAGTCCGGGCGTCCCAGGAAGTGTTCGTACCCGCTTGTGGAGCGGATTCTCCCGGCTGTCTCGTCGACCGCCTCCCGGCGGCGGCGCAGGGTGTCCGGACCGGCCCCCCGGCGCATCGTCTCCTCCAGTTCCGAGACGGCCGCCCGGTACCGCCCGGCCAGGTCGGAGTGGTCCGTGCCGGAGAGCCGGCCGAGGTCGATGCGTTCCGCCTCCAGAGCCTCGGACAGCAGCAGGCCGAGTCCGGCCTCCAGCGCGACCACGGCCTCCTTCCACCGCCCGGCGCGGAACAGCGCGTGGGCCGCCTCCGCGGGAAGCCCCTGCGACTCGGCCAGCCATGTCTCCTTCTCCTCCCGCAGGAGCTGGATCCGGAACAGCCGTCCGGCCGCCTCCAGCGCGTTCGTGTAGGCGTCGGCCGCCTCCTGCCAGTGATGGCGGTCCGCGGCCCAGCCACCCCACTGCCGGGCCGCGGCGAGCGCCCATTCCGGCGAGGTGTCAAGGCCGTGGCGTACGGCGTCGCGGTAGGCGGCGACCGCCTCGCCGGGCTCGCCCAGAGCACGCAGGATCGATGCGAGGTTGTACTCGCGGGAGGCACGTTCGGGGGCGTTCTCCCCGGTGAGCCCCAGCGCCGTGCGATAGTGCCCGACCGCCGCCTCGCCGAACCGGCGGTCACCGGATGTGCGCCAGGCCGACGCCAGCGCGTTGCCGATGTTGTTGTGCGCGGGGGCCGTGCGCCGATCGTCCGCGCCGCGGGCGGCCAGCGACCGGAGCTGCGCTTCGAACGCGCCGAGCAGATCGTCCGGTTCGCGGTGGACCTCGTACCGCGTCAGCAGGGCGTTGCCCAGGTTGGTCAGCCCGACCGGGTCGGGCTGAGGAGCCTCCTCCACGGTCTCCTTCAGCAGCCGGACCGCCTCGTCGAGGTCGGCGGGGTCCCTGGTGCGCAGATACCGGCGGCGCAGCAGGGCTCCGAGCGTCCCCTGCAGCGCTTTGCCCTGCGGCGCCATGATGTGGAGGCGAGCGCCCTGGTCCGTGCGCAGCAGCTCGATGGCTCGGTCGAGGTCCTTCAGCCCTCCGCGGGCGTCGTACCTGGCGGACAGCAGATCGGCGAGTGCGTATCTGAATCTGGGGCCGAGCAGCCCCTGCCCCGCCGCGGCCACGGCCCACTCCGCGTGGCCGATGGCCTCGTTCAGCACGGGGAGCCCTCCTTCCGCCCGGAAGAGGCGGCCCAGTAACAGCGCCAGACCGCTTCTGCACTGCGCCACCAGCCGCGGATCGCCCGCGCCCGCGGCATGCGCCACGCTGCGCCGGGCGTACCCGAGGGCTTCGGCAGCCGACGCGGCCTCACGGCCGGGCTCGCGCAGGTTGCCCAACGTGTTGGCGAGGGCGTACTCGAGCCAGGCCCGGTCCGGACCGTCCGGTGACGAGAGCCGCAGCCCCGCGGTGAGGAGATCACGGGCCCGGAGTATCTCCCCGTGGTCGTACTCGGCGACTCCGCGCCAGTTGTGCGCGATTCCCGAACGGGTCATGAGGGAGACCCGGAAACCCCGGGGCGCGGTGGCGAAGCACCGGTCGGCGATTATCCGGTCGAGCGTGTCGGAGAGGCGCCGCCGGGCAGACTCGTCGCCGTCGAGCACGTAGTCGGCGAGCGCCCGGCCCGCGGCCGCGAGGCGGGCACGGAAACGGATCGGTGGCCGGGGGACGGGCAGCCACCCCAACTGCTCCTCCACCTCCCGCCCCCGCCGCGCACTCATGCCGGCTCCCCGGGAGCGGGGGGCGTCCGGCCGCGCTCCAGACGCGCCGTCAGCTCCCTGCCCGCCTCGTACTCCCGCCGGGGATCGGAGGGGAGTTCCCGTCCCAGCGCCTCATAGAGCCCACCGCGGTGGAGGTCGAAGCACGCCTGGACCAGTTGGCCGTATTGCGCTGCCGCGGAGAGGGCCAGTCTGTAGCCGACGGCCGTTCCGACGAGCGCGGCGGCCAGAGCCCACCAGGTGAAGACCGTCCAGACGCCGAAGAGCAGACTCCACAGCCACAATCGCGCGTTCGCGTCCAGCCGCGCACGGGCCGCTGCGACCTCGGCACGGACCTCCTCGGGGAGGACCAGCCACAGTCGCGGCCAGCACACCACGGCATCGAGCCCGTAGCGGTGCCGAGGCCGGGACTCGACAGCCCTGAGCAGATCACCCAGGCCGGTCGGCATCCGGTCCGGCGGTGCGGGCGGCACCGTGGCACGCCAGGCGTTCAGCGCCGCGTACTCGGCCCGCTCGGCGGCCGACAGCTCCGCCCGGCGCCGGGCCAGGGCGCGCCACCGGTCGGCCCTGCGTCCGATGCCTCGTCCCCGTACGCCGATGAGCATGGCCCGCACCGGTGACGCCCAGGCGGGCCAGTAGCCTTCCAGCAGCCGTAGCACGCCGGGGGTCAGCGCCTCCGCCAGTCGCCTCGACCCGGCCACGATCAGCAGCGCCAGTACGGCGATCACCACCTGGGCGGCCACGGGCAGACCGCCGAACTCCTGCTCCCAGGCGCTTCCGAACGCCTGCCAGCCGGAGCCGGGGCCGCTGAGGCCACCGTGGCCCCATACCCAGGCCAGCACCCCGCCGGTCCAGAACATCACGGCGGAGGAGTCCCACCGCTCGGCCAGCCGGCCGCCCAGCCCCGTCCACAACGCGGTGAGCACGGCGCGTCAGGCCGTCAGCGCGAGAGGGCCGTGCCCGTCGGGGCACTCCTCCGGGACGGGCTCGCCGACCTCGAAGAGCGGGTACTCGTACCCGCACACGGGACATCTGTGGACGATCTCCGCGCTCGGCTCGCCGAAGCCGGGCAGGCCCGAGTAGCCGGGGCCGTCCGCCGCCGACCGATCGGTGTCCTCCTCCTGCGGCAGGCGACGGCTCAACTCGCGGCGGACCGCGGCACTCGACGTCAGCAGGGCGAGGATCTCGTCGCCCACCCGCTCTCCCGAGGACGCCCTCCGCAGCAGGGCATCCAGTGCGGCCGTATCGAACCCGGGCTCGTTCGCCCCGGGCGCCGAAGACTCCGCGCGGATATCACGGGCCGCCGCCACAATGTCCTCATCACGCATTGCTGCTCCCCCCTCCGGGGGTCGGCCGCCCCTGGGCCGGACCCCGGCCCGCGTGAAGGGGGCACTCGAGGGCACGGTGCTCCCGGCGTCGGGCGGAGAAATTGTTCCACACCCGGGGCGTGCCGTCGGGCTTTCCGGGGAACCGCCCCGGCCCTGCTCCGGGAGGGCGGCGCAGACGCGGTGACGACGGGGCCCGTCGTTCTCGTGAAGGTCACGGGATCTTCCCACTGTGCTGTTGGCAGGGACATGTCTATATGGGAGGCTCCGTATATCGAACAACCGTTGGCAGTCCCTGATCCGGGGCCTACCGAAAGGACATCCCCACATGTCCCGCTCCCGCAGGTCCGCGGCCGGAGGCATAGCCCTGGCCGCGGCCGCCCTGCTGGCCGTGGCCGTTCCCACCTCCGTCTCGGCCGCTCCCGCCCCCGTTCCGTCCGCCGCGCTCCCGGCCTCCACGGCGAGCACCTACTACGCGTCCGCCGAGGGCA
Source organism: Streptomyces mangrovi (assembly GCF_900114215.1). Lineage (GTDB taxonomy): Bacteria > Actinomycetota > Actinomycetes > Streptomycetales > Streptomycetaceae > Streptomyces > Streptomyces barkulensis. The sequence continues at coordinate 86,274 of NZ_FOSG01000011.1, forward strand.
GGACCGGCACCGCGCTGAAGGCGGCACTCAACGACATCATCAGCGAGCAGAACAGACTCTCCTACAGCCAGGTCTGGGACGCGCTGGGAGACACCGACGAGGACCCCTACGACCCGGACAACGTGATCCTGCTGTACAGCGGCCGCTCCCAGTCGAAGTCCGAGCACGGCGGCAACCTGGGCGACTGGAACCGCGAGCACGTGTGGGCCAAGTCCCACGGTGACTTCGGCACCAGGACCGGGCCCGGCACCGACCTGCACCATCTGCGCCCCACGGACGTACGGGTCAACAGCATCCGGGGGAACAAGGACTTCGACAACGGCGGCAGCGCGGTCTCCGGGGCCCCCGGCAACTACACCGACGGCGACAGCTTCGAGCCGCGCGACGCGGTCAAGGGCGACGTGGCCCGCATGATCCTCTACATGGCCGTGCGCTACGAGGGCGAGGACGGCTTCGCCGATCTGGAGCCCAACGACCGGGTGGGCAACGGATCGGCGCCCTACCACGGGCGTATCAGCGTCCTGAAGCAGTGGCACCGGGAGGACCCGCCCGACTCCTTCGAGCGCAACCGCAACGAGGTCATCTACAACGAGTACCAGCGCAACCGGAATCCGTTCATCGACCGCCCCGAGTGGGTCGAGGCCATCTGGTGAGACCGGACCTCCCGCCGGCCCGGCGCCTTCAGGCCTTCCCGGACCCGGCGGCCGCGGCGCTCTCCCGCCTCGTGCCCCGCTGCCACCAGCGGCGGCGGGGCGGATGGACGGCACGGCCGATGCGGCGGCCGAGCAGCAGGTAACCCAGCAGCGCGCCGGTGGTGTTGAGGATGACGTCGTCGATGTCGAACGCCCGGCCCGGCACCACGGCCCCCTGCACCAGCTCCACCGCCACCATCACCGCCGTGGTCAGCAGGACCACCCGCAGCAGTCCGCGGGCACGCGGCCAGGCCACCGGCAGCAGTACTCCGAACGGCACCCCCAGGGCGATGTTGCCGCCGAGCTGCTTGACGGTGTCGCGGAACGCGGGCTGCTCCAGGTAGTTGCGGATGGAGTCGCCCGGCCGCAGATTGCTGTGCGTCAGCGCCTCCGAGGCGTACGACGGCGTCAGGGTCAGTCTGGCCAGCACCACGGCGAACAGCACCGTCGCCGCCAGGGCCACCACCATCACCAGCGCCCGCACCAGGGGCGGCCGGGGTGCGGCGGGCTCCCCGCTCACGGCTGTGGCCGCGTCGGAGTCCGTACTCCTCGGCGGAAGACCGCGCCTCATCCCTCGCACCCCCGGTCGTGGTCGGCCCTCGACTGTGCGGCACGCGGAGCGCGCCGTGCATGCCGGATACCCGGAGCAACGGTCCGCATGCGGTCCAACACGGCCGCCGGGCCGCGTTCCTGAGGCGCGGTCGGTTCGCACGGCGGTGCGTCACCGGGCCGGGCGGGAAGGGACGTTGGTCCCCGCCCGGTGTTCCCCTTTCGGCCCTGTGGTGGACGCGGCGGGGCGGGCAGCATCGTCGTGCGGCTGTGGGGAGCCGTGAGGGGGAGAGGTCGAAGCGGCCCGGGAGGAGCGGCCCGGGCCGCCTCGCCGTGCCCGGGGGTCTTCCGGCCCGCCCGGCCTCTCGGCACACCCGCCCGGACGGTGCGGCGGAACCGTTCGCGGATACCCGGTGGGGTATTTGCGGTTTCTCCGCCCCGTGCTCTAGTCTGGGTCTCCTGATACCCCCAGGGGTATACAAGGAAGTGCTGGACGTGTCCGGAGGAGTCGAGGAGTCGCGGACCCCGGCGGCTCCCACCCGAGCCGCCGACCCCTCGCCCCGGCGGCGTGAGCCCCCGGGCTCACCGGCACATCCGCACCCATGCAGACGGGAGCACCCCATGTCCCCCAGAACCAGCCCCGGCACCCCGGACCGGCGCGTGCTGATCGTCGGCGGCGGCAGCGCCGGCATCAGCACCGCCGCCCGGCTGCGGCGCGCGGGAGTCCGCGACATCACCGTGATCGACCCCTCCGACGTCCACTGGTACCAGCCGCTGTGGACGCTCGTCGGTGGCGGCCAGGCGTCCCTGCGCATCACCGGCCGGCCCGAGGCCTCCGTCATCCCCGAGGGGGTGCGCTGGATCCGGAAGGCCGCCGAGGCGGTCGATCCCGGCGTCCGCACCGTCACCCTCTCCGACGGCACCGAGGCCGGCTACGACTTCCTCGTGATGGCCCCCGGCATCCAGCTCGACTGGAACGGCGTCCCGGGCCTGGCCGAGGCGGTCGGCCACGACCGCGTCAGCAGCAACTACGCGCCGGAGTACGCCCCCCGCACCTGGGAGCTCATCAAGGACATGCGCTCGGGCACCGCCGTCTTCACCCATCCCGCCACCCCCCTCAAGTGCGGCGGCGCACCCCAGAAGATCGCTTATCTGGCCGCCGACCACTGGCGCAGGAAGGGTGTCCTGGACCGGATCAGGGTGGTGCTGGTGATACCGGACCCGGCCCTGTTCAAGGTGCCGGTCTGGAACCGGGAGCTGGAGCGGGTCGCCAGGCGGTACGGCATCGAGGTCAGGCTGAACACCGAGATGACCGCCGTCGACGGCGACCGGCGCACGGTGACCCTCACCGGCCGCGCCGCCGGGACCGAGGAGACACTCGGCTACGACATGCTGCACGCGGTACCGCCGCAGAGCGCCCCCGACTGGGTCGAGAAGAGCCCACTGGCCGACCCGGCCAGTCCCTACGGCTTCGTCGAGGCGGACAGGCACACCCTGCGCCACCCCCACCATCCGGAGGTCTTCGCCATCGGCGACGTCGCGAACCTGCCCACCTCCAAGACCGGCGCGGCCGTCCGCAAGCAGGCGCCCGTGGTCGCCGGCAACCTGCTCGACGCCATGCGGGGGGCCGAGCCCTCGCACCGGTACGACGGCTACACCTCCTGCCCACTGGTGACCGCGCGGGACAGGATGCTGCTCGCCGAGTTCGACTACGACCTGAAGCCCGCGCCGAGCTTCCCGCTGATCGACACCACCAGGGAACGCCGCGACATGTGGCTGTTCAAGCGGTACGGCCTGCCGCCCGTGTACTGGCGCGGGATGCTCACCGGCCGGCTGTGACCGGCCACCCGGCCGCCCCGCTCCCTCACCGGGGGGAGGGGCGGCCGGACCGTGTCACTCGCCGGGCCGCCCGTGCCGGGCGCCGGTGCAGGGCGCCGGGGGAGGGCCGGGTCAGAGGGAGGGGAGGCCGGGCGACGCGGGAGAGAGCCCGGGGGAAGGCGCGGACGGGAGTGCGCCGGACGCCGTGGTGGCCTCACGCTCGGCCAGGGCGGCCTGGGCCAGCAGCCGCCGGGCCAGCTCGCGCGCCTCTTCGGCGGTGAGCGCGGCCCAGGTGCCCGGCGTGCTGCCGCGGCCCGGGCCGAGATCCAGGGTGACCCGGCTGATCGGCCGGTCCGCGGTGGGCAGCCGCAGACACTTCACGGCGATCCGCCGGTCGCAGGAGGTGACCATCGGCGTCTCGCCGGCCGGCCGGGGAAGCGCCCGTCCTGTCTCAGCCACTGTTCCCACACCTTCCATCTCATACCGCTCATAACGCAGGGGCACAGTGAGTAGCGCTGTTCGGGCCCGGGATGTTCCCGCCCCGCCGGACCGGCCGCGTCCGGCCCCGTGCGCGTGCACGGGAGCGCACACGCGTACGGCCCGCCGGTCGCACCGGCGGGCCGTACGTTCACCCGTGACCGCCCCGGGGGAAGGGCGGCGGCCTCAGGCCGCCGCGCCGGCCAGCCACAGGTCGGGCCCGAAGACCTCGTACCGGATCTCCCGGGCCGGCACCCCCGCGCGCAGCAACTGCTCGCGCACGGAGCGCATGAAGGACAGCGGACCGCACAGGTACACGCTCGCGCCGGTGTCCACCTCCAGCCCGTCGAGGTCCATCGCGCCCCGGCGGGCGCGGGACTCCTCGGCGCCGGGCCGCTCGTACCAGAACACCGAGCGCGCTTCCGGCAGCCGATTCACCAGCCGCTCGGTGTCGGCGCGCAGCGCGTGGTCGCCGGGGGAGCGGTCGGCGTGCAGCACCGTCACCGGGCGGGTGGAGCCGGTGACGGCGAGGTGTTCGAGCATGCCGACCATGGGGGTGCAGCCGATTCCGGCGGAGACCAGCATCAGCGGCCGGTCGGACCGGTCCAGCACCACGTCCCCGAAGGGGGCGGAGAGGGTGAGTTCGTCGCCCGGCCGCACGGTGCGGTGCAGCAGGTTGGACACCTCGCCCTCCGGGGCGCCGTCGCCCTGGACCCGCTTGACGGTGATCCGGCGCGTCCGGTCCCCGGGGGCGGAGGAGAGGCTGTACTGGCGCAGCTGGTGGACGCCGTCGGGCATCCGCACCCGCACGCTCACGTACTGGCCCGCGCGGGCGGCCGGCGCGGGCGTCCCGTCGGAGGGGCGCAGCAGGAAGGACACCGTGTCGGGGGTCTCCTCGCGCCGCTCGACGACCGTCCACTGCCGCCAGGGGTGCCCGGGCTCGACCTGCGCCATGAGATAGAGGCGGGCCTCCTGGGCGATCAGGGCCCCGGCCATCAGCCAGTACACCTCGTCCCAGGCCGCCGCCACCTCGGGGGTGACCGCGTCGCCGAGCACGTCGGCTATGGCGGCGAAGAGGTACTTGTGCACGATCGTGTACTGGTCCTCGGTGACACCGACGGCGGCGTGCTTGTGGGCGATGCGGGCCAGCAGCGTGTCGGGCCGGGTGCCGGGCTCGGTGACCAGGGCGCCGGCGAAGGCGGCGATGGAGCCCGCCAGGGCCTGCCGCTGCGCGCCGCTGGCCTGGTTGCCGCGGTTGAACATGCCGTCGAGCAGCTCGGGGCGGTCGGCGAACATGGTCGCGTAGAAGCGGGTGGTGATCTCGTCCAGCGCACCGCCAACGGCGGGCAGGGTGGCACGGATCACCGAGGCCGATTCGGCGGAAAGCATGACGCTCCTAGGAGGAAGGGGCACGGGGTTCGTCGGCCGCTGACGTGCGGCCATGACCTGTCTAGCAGCGGCGGGCGGCGCTTTCGGGCGCCGGGCGGGGATCAGGGCCGAAAGGCCCTGCCGCCGGGGACGTACGGCCTCGGCCACCGCTTCCGGGGCGGGGACGTGCGGCCCCGGGGCGGCCCGTGACCGCTGCCCCGTACGGCCCGCCGCCCGCGTTCGGAGGCGCTGCCCGTGCCCGGCCGCCGGACTCCGGCGGTTCAGCGGCCGGTGACGGGGGCGGAGTCGGGGACAGTGAGGTTTATCACGATTACCTCATAATCGCTATTTTTAGCCCGAATCCACCTCGCCGATTGTTCTCATGGGGCAGACGGGGGCCGTGTGCGGGCGCTCGCCCGGCGGGCGTCGCGGTTGCCCCGATCGCGCCATCCGGGGGAAGGTTGCCGGACGGCAATTCTCTGTTCGGTGTTCCACCCGGCGTTCCGTTCAGCGTTCATTCGGCAGGAAGGCGGTGGGGCCCGCGGCGCGGGCCCCGGTTGTGGCGATCTTCGAGGATTCATCTGCCCGGCCGCGCGGTACCGGTACCGGCTCCGGTGCCGTGTGGGACGACGCGCCCTGCGCGGTGCTGGTGGTGGATCCGTCCGGCACGGTGGTGGGGGCCAACGCGGTCGCCACCGGACTCCTCCCTCAGGCGGTGCCCGGCGCACGGCTGGAGGAGGCGGTGCCGCACTGGCTGGCCGATGCCCACCGGCGCCTGACCGCGTCCTCCGCCCCGCTCTCCGGGCCGGGCGAGGCGCCCGGGGGCGAGGCCGGCGGGCGGAGCCTGCGGGCGCATCCGGCCCGCGGCGGAAACGGCGACGTGGTGTGGTGGCTGCTCGACGACACCGAACTGCGCCTGGCCGAGGACGCCCTGCGCGGCGAGCGGGAACGCACCGCCCTTCTCGCGGAGGTGTCCGAGACCCTGTCGGCCACCCTGAACGTCGAGCGGTGCACAGAGGCGATCGTGCGCCTGGCCGTGCAGCACCTGGCGGACGCGGCCGTGCTGATCGCCCCGGCGGCCGGACGCAGGCTCCCGGTCACCCACGGCACCCCCGAGGGCCCGGTGCACGGCACGGCCGAGGCGGACCCGGAGACGGTGCCGGGTCTGAGCGAGGCGCTCCAGGGATTCCCGCCGGTGCCCTCGCGCTGGATCGACCCCGCGCTGCTGCCCGACTGGATCATGCCGCCCCGGTTCGACGGACCGGCGGGCTCGGTGGTGGTCACCCCCCTGCCCGGCCACGGCGTCCCGGCCGGGGCGCTGGTCCTGCTGCGCCGCACCGGCCACGCCGCGTTCAGCCGGAGCGAGGAGACCTTCGCGAGGCTGTTCGCCGCCCGGGCCGGAGCCGCGCTGTCGGCCGCCCGCCTGTACGCCGAGCAGGCCGCCATCACCGAAACGCTGATGCGGGAGCTGTTCCCGCCCGGGCTGCGCCAGGTGCACGGGGTCGAGTTCGCCGGCGGCTACCGCGTGTCGGAGCTCAAGGAGTGGGTCGGCGGCGACTTCTACGACCTCCACCCCGCGGCCGGGCCGGACGAGGAGTCCCTGGTCGTCCTGGGTGACGTGTGCGGCAAGGGGCTGGAGGCGGCCGTCCTGACCGGGAAGATCCGCAACACGCTGCACGCCCTGCTGCCGATGGCCGGCGACCATCCGCGGGTGCTCGGCCTGCTCAACGGCGCGCTGGTCAGCTCGCACCACACCCGCTTCGCCACCCTCGTACTGGCCTCCGCCGCCCGTGTGGACAACCACGTCAGGCTCCGGCTGACCAGTGCCGGCCACCCTCCGCCGCTGATCGTGCGCGCCGACGGGAGCGTGGAGGAGGCCGACACCCGCGGGTCGCTGATCGGCGTGCTGCCCAGGATCCGGGCGCGCACCGCCACGGTCGAGCTCGCGCCGGGCGAGACGTGCCTGCTGTACACCGACGGCATCACCGAGGCCCGCGGCGGGCCCCTGGGAGGGGACATGTTCGGGGAGGAGCGGCTGAAGGACGCGCTCGGGGAGTGCGCGGCCATGCCGGCGGAGGCCGTGGTCGAACGCGTCCGGATGCTCGCCGGCCAGTGGGTCGCCGGGAGAAGCCACGACGACATGGCCGTCGTCGCCATCACCGCGCCGCGCACCGTGCACCTCAGCGCGGTGGACGGCCACACTCGGGGCAGGTACACAACATGACCATCCGCACAGACCCCGCCTCCACCGCCGCGAAGTCCGCGGCCGACCCGCACACGGCCGGTCCGCACGCGGCACGGGAAAGGCTGTGGGACGCCGTCCGCGAGGGCGACGAGTACGCGGCCTCCGAGGCCGTCTTCGCCGCGCTGGATGCCGGCACGGACCCGGAGGCGGTGCTGCTGGACGTCATCGCGCCCGTCCAGCGGAAGGTGGGCGCCGAGTGGGCCGCCGACCGCATCACCGTGGCGCAGGAGCACGCCGCCACCGCCATCAACGACCGGATCATCGCCGCACTCGCCCACCGGGTGCGCGGCGGGGCACGGCCCGGCGCCGGGGCGGGCCGCGTCACGGTCGCCTGCGTGGACGGCGAGTGGCACGCCCTGCCCGCCCGGCTGCTCGCCGAGGTGCTGGTGCTGCGCGGCTGGCAGGTCGACTTCCTCGGCGCCCAGGTCCCCGTACCGCACCTGATAGCGCATCTGCACCGCACGGGGCCCTGCGCCGTCGCGCTGTCCTCCTCCATCCCCACCCGCCTGCCCACCGCCCACGCCGCGATCACCGCCTGCCAGGCGGCCGGCACCCCGGTGCTGGCCGGTGGTGCGGCCTTCGGCCCCGACGGGCGCTACGCCCGCCTGCTGGGCGCCGACGCCTGGGCCCCGGACGCCCGCGCCGCCGCCGACAGGCTGGGTGGGGAGACGCCGCTGCTGCCCGGCCCGCGCTCCGCGCACCATCCGGTCGACGACCTGCCCCACCTGGCCGACCAGGAGTACACGATGGTCTCGCGCACCGCCCCCCGGCTGGTGGGGGAGACCATGACCGGGCTGGAGGAGCGGTTCCCGGCCATGCGCGAATACACCGAACGCCAGCGGCTGCACACGGCCGAGGACGTCGCCCACATCATCGACTTCCTTTCCGCCGCCCTCTACGTCGACGACGAGGAGCTGTTCACCGGCTTCATGACCTGGACCGCGCAGATCCTCACCGCCCGCAAGGTCCCCGCCCACTCCCTGCGCCCCGCGCTGGACCTGCTGGCCGGTCAGCTGCAGGACTTCCCCCGCACCACCCGCCTGCTGGAACAGGCCCACCGGGCCCTCGACGCGGACTCCGCCCCCGCTCCCGCTCCTGCCACCACACCCGACACCACCGGCCACGGAAAGCCCGAATGACACCCATGCACCGCCCCTCCTTCGCGCTCGCGGCCGAGACCGGCCCCGGCACCGCCCGGCTCCGCGTCACCGGCGACCTCGACCACGAGACCACCGGGGAACTGGTCGGCGCCGTACGCCTGCACCTCGGCGCCCGGCCGGCGCCGGACGACCTCCACCTCGACTTCGCCGCGCTGAGCACCTGCGACTCCACGGGACTCTCCGGGCTGCTGCTCGTCCACCGCCTCGCCGGCGCCCGCGGCACCCGCCTCCACCTCGACAACCGCCCTCCCTTCCTGGAACGGCTCCTGGACATCACCGGCACCCTGGAGTACCTCACCGCACCGCCCGGGGAGGAGCCCCCGGGGCAGGCCGGGGAGCCGGAGCAGCGGACCGGCGCCCTCTGACGGCGTCCGGCGGCGACCATCCCCGTCCCCGCTCCGCCCCGCCGGGGAGGCGGGACGGGCAGATGTCCGGAAACCGCCGGTCGGTCGGTGGGTGACGGGCCATGCTGGTGCCGAGCGGACCGGACCCGTCCGGACCGCGGCCGAGAGGAGACCCAGCACGTGCCCGCAGTGCCCCGGGCGCCCGGAAGGCGCGCACACACCGTCGTCGACAGCCCCTGCGGCCCGCTCACCCTGGTCGCCGAGGAGGAGCATCTGATCGGCCTCTACATGGAGGCCCAGCGGCACCGGCCCGACGAGTCGGCCTTCGGCGAGCGGCTGCCGGAGCCCGCCGGGCCGCCGTTCGCCGAGACGGCCCGGCAGTTGGAGGAGTACTTCGCCGGGCGCCGCGAGAGCTTCGACCTGCCGCTGAGACTGCACGGAACACCGTTCCAGCGACGTGTCTGGGCCGCGCTGCGCGAGATCCCCCACGGACAGACCTGGACCTACGGCCGGCTCGCCGGGCACATCGGCCGGCCGACGGCGTCCCGCGCCGTCGGCCTCGCCAACGGAAAGAACCCGGTCGGCGTCATCGTGCCCTGCCACCGCGTCATCGGAGCCGACGGCGCCCTGACCGGTTACGGCGGGGGAGTGGAGCGCAAACGGGCGCTTCTGGAGCACGAGCGCGCCCTCCCGGCCGCCGGGGCCATGCCGCTCCCCCTCCTCTGAACAGTCTTCCGAACAGTGCTCCGAACACCCGTCAGCCGCCGAGGGCCGAGGCCAGCAGCCGCAGCGGCGCCGAGCGGCCCCGGCGCGGAACCGTCAGCAGCGGGTGGCCGCGCACCCCCCAGGTGGCCAGCAGGGCGTTGGCCGCCTCGAAACCGGTGGTGGCCGCCCGCTCCATCAGCGCCACCGGCAGCGTGGTGCGCACCAGGTCCCCGGCGAGCACCAGCCGGGGATGACCGGTGCGCACCCCCGGCCGGTCCCGCCAGGTGCCGGTGGCGAACAGCGGGCAGTCCTGCCGCCACTCGTGCCGCTCGTCGACGACCGGGGCGCCCGCCGTCTCCGGGTAGACGCGGGCGAGTCCGGCCAGGGCCGCCCGCCGGACGGCGGCGCGGTCCGCGGCGGGATCGACGGCGTAGGCGTGCAGCTCCACCACGCTGCCGCCCGTCCGCGCGGCCCAGCGGGCGGCCTCGCCCTCCCACCGGTCCAGGACGCTGACGTTGTCCAGCGGGCCGTAGCCGCTGGTGCCCAGGAAGCCGGGCCGGTCGGCGGCCACGGGCCGGCCGAGCCAGTAGCGGGAGACCAGGAAGGGCGGGGCCTCGCGCAGCCGCCCGACCGACGCCCGCCAGCCGGGACCGCCCAGCTGCGGGGAGTTGTCGACCAGGGCGCGCAGGCCCGCGCCGTCCACGGCCAGGACGACCGCGTCGTAGCGCTCGCCGCGCTCGGCCCCCGGCCCCCGGCCTTCGGCCGTCACCACGGTGAAGCCGTCCCGCCCGGGACGCACCAGTTCCACGGCCGTACCGGTGCGCACCCGCGCCCCCAGCCGCTCCAGCCGGGCGGCCAGCGGATCCCACAGGACGGCGGGGAAGGGGTCGTCGGGGACGTCGAAGAGCAGCCCCTCGGCCGAGCCCAGGAAGTAGATGTGGAACATCAGCACCAGTTCGGCCGCCGACAGCTCGCGCGGATCGGCGAAGAAACTGCGGGAGAACACCTCGAAGGCCAGGTGCCGGGCCGGTTCGGGGAAGCCGACGGAGTCCAGGAAGTCCGCGGCGCTCACGCCGTCCAGCCGCTCGTGGACCTCCGGCACCCGCACGTCGAGCAGGGACAGCGCCGCGCGGGGGTTCATGCCCGCCAGCCCCGAGGGGGTGAAGGTCGGGCTGAGCGCGGTGAAGCCCAGCACGCTCCACGGCGGGGTGCGGGGCACCCGCGCGAAGCTGTCCCGCGCTCCGCCGCTGTGCCACAGCGGGTAGTCCGGCAGTGGGGTGAGCATCGACAGGGCCGGGTCGATACGCCGCAGCAGATTGCGCAGGTTGTAGTACTGCCGGAAGAAGGCGTGGAAGCCGCGGCTCATGGTGACGGACGTGCCGTCGGCCAGCTTCGTTGACCAGCCCCCGACCCGCCCGCCCAGCACCTCCCGGCGCTCCAGCAGGTCCACGGCCACACCGCGTTCGGCCAGCGCGGTGGCGGCGGTGAGCCCGGCGATGCCGCCGCCCACCACGGCGGCGCGCACCTCGCGGTCGCCCACGCGGGCCGCCCCGGCGGGCGCCGGCCGGTGCACGGCGTAACGGTCGCGGGCGAGCCGGGTACGGCCCCGGCCCGCGAGCGGGTACGGGAACGGGTTTGTCGCGTCTGTCATCGGGGGGCCTTTCGCTGGTGGGGATCGCCGGGACGCGGCACGGCGGCGGACGGCCGGCGCGGCAGGAGGGGAAGTTCGGCCAGGGAGCGCGCCATCGGCCATATGGGGGAGCGCAGACCGATCGCGACCTCCTCGCGGAGCGCGGAGCGGCCGTCGAGGAAGCGCAGCACGCTGTCCAGCCGGTTGCGGCGGAAGAGGCGGGCGAAGAAGTCCGCGCCGTCCACCCGGCCGGTGGCCAGGGCACGCAGCAGCGCGGCGTCCATGGCCAGATGGCGGCGGGCGTGCGGCCGGGGCGGCACAGGGGTGCGCCCGGCCGCGAGGGCCGCGGCCACCTGTGCGCTCTGGCGCTGGACGGTGGCGAAGGTGTAGCCGGTCGAGGGACGGGTGGCGCCGCCCGCCGTGCCGATGCGGAACACCGAGCGCCCGGCCCGGCGCGCGAAGCGCCCGTCGGTCATGGGGATGACGCCCTGCTCGGCACCGGTGACGGTGAACTCGCCCAGCGGGCGGACACGTTCGGTGTAGTGCCGCAGCGCCGACTCGTACTCCCGGACGGTCAGGAGCCGGGGGGAGAACTCGGTGTACTCCACCAGGGCCTCGCGCGGGGTGAGGGGCAGGACGTAGGCGAAGGACAGCCCGCACCGCGGCTGCGGGGTGCGCAGATCCATCAGCTCCGCCGTGCCCGGGTCGAAGCGGTCCTCGGCGGTACGCACGAACCAGCCCCGGAAGTGCTGCAGCAAGGTGGTGTGGGCGGGCGGCAGGGCCCGCGGCGGACGCGAGTCGAACACCCAGCGGCCGGTGAGCGCGAAGGGGCGTCCCGCGGCGTCCGTGCCGCTGACCCGCGCACCGTGCGGCCCGTCCCCGACGGCGGTGACGGTGCCGGTGACACGGGTGACGGCATCGGCGGCGGCCAGCCGGGCGTCCATCGCCCGGGTGAAGTTCGCGGAGCGGACCATCAGATAGCGCCGGGGGCTGTCACCGCCCAGGGCCTCCCCGCCGGGGCCCCGCACCAGCAGCCGCCGCCAGGAGGCGGTGACGGGCGCGCCGAGCCCGGCACCGGGTCCGGTTTCCTCCTCCCAGAAGCACCAGGTGCGCTCGGGGCTGCGGGCGGGGCCCGGCGGCGGCTCCACCACCGCGACCGAGAGCGCGGGCGAGGAGGAGGCGTCGAGGAGGTGGCGGACCAGCGACAGGCCCGCCGCGCCCGCACCGACCACCACCACGTCCGCGTCCGTTCCCGTGTGCGCGGCCGGGGCCGCGGCGGTCTTCGGGCGGTTCATCCGCGCCCCCTCCTCCCGGCAGCGCGTCCGGCGCGCTCACCGGCGCGTTCCGGGCGGCGCACGCCGGGTAGGCGTGCGGCCATGACCCCACACCCCGGGCCCGTACGGGCGGAAGGACGGACACGATGACCCTCCTGCAGGACGGCGCGCTGACCGCGGCGTTCGACAGTGCCTCCACCGCCTACGACCGCCTGGTCGGTGCGAACCCCGGCTACCACCGGCAACTGCGCCGCTCCGCCCGCAGACTGGCCCTGCCGGACGGCGGCGAGGGCCTGCGCGTGCTCGACCTGGGCTGCGGAACCGGCGCCTCCACCGCCGCGCTGCTGGCCGCCGCGCCCCACGCCGAGATCACCGCGGTGGACGCCTCGGCCGGGATGCTGGAGCGGGCCGCCGCCAAGGAGTGGCCCGGGAACGTCGCCTTCGTCCACACACCCGCCGAGGAGCTGGAGCAGGCGGGGGTGAGCGGGCCGTTCGACGCGGTGTTCGCCGCCTATCTGGTGCGCAACCTGACCGACCCGGACAAGGTGCTGAACGGGCTGCGGGGCCTGCTGCGCCCCGGCGGACGGCTGGCCGTCCACGAGTACGCCCTGTCCGGCGCTGCGCGGCACCGCCTGGTCTGGACGGCCGTGTGCCGCTCGGTGATCATCCCCGCAGGCTCCCTCGGCCCGGGCGGGGCGGACCTGTACCGCCATCTGTGGCGCAGCGTCCTGGAGTTCGACACCGCGCCGGAACTGGCCGAGCGGCTGACGGCGGCGGGCTTCGAACCCGTCCGCACGGCGCCGCTGCCGGGCTGGGAGTACGGCATCCTCCACACCTTCCTGGCCCGCGCCCCCCGCTGAGCCGGGCACGGGACGCGGCAGGGGGGCCGGCGCGGAACCCGGCCCGGAACCCGGTGTGAGGGCCGCCGCCCCGGCGGCCCTCACACCGCCCCCGGGAAGCGGCCCTGGCCGCGCAGCAGCCGGCGGCGCTCGGCGTACGCCAGATCGTCGCGCCACAACCGGGCCGCGGCCCGCCGCATCAGCGGCCGCAGCAGCGGCGCGGCGGCCCGCGCCACGGCGAAGCCCGGCCGGCCGGAGGTGGCCAGCACGGCCTCGATCACGGCGGTGCGCGGGTTCGGATCGCCCGGGGCGGTGAGCGGCGTGGCATGGGTCTCCACCGCCGACGTCTCGCCCTCGCCGTCGACGATGTGCATCACCAGCGTGCGCGGCTCCGGCGCGCTGAACGCGGCCCGCACCGGCACGCCCGCCCGGGGGCCGACGCGGTAGGCCACGTCGACCAGGAAGCGGTCGCCGTTGACGGCGGGATCGGGCTCCTCCACCACCGTCAGCCGGGTGAAGGCGTACGGATGGAACCACGCCCCGTGCCAGGGGTCGAGCCGGTTGGCGATGACGTCCTCCGGCTCGCAGGCGCCCACCAGGGTCGTCACCGCGTCCACCGAGGCGGCCGGGTCGGGGCGCTTCGGCAGGCAGGGCCGCTCCAGCGGCTCCTCGCCGCCCGCCGAGTCCAGCCGCACCCACACCAGCACCCCGTCGTCGTACACGGGGTAGGGCTCCCAGCCGGGCATGCCCCGCTCGGTCAGGCCCAGACCGTGCCAGTGGCAGATCAGGCGCCCGGACTCCACCACGCTGTCGCACAGCGGCGCCCCCAGGTGCGGACAGGCGCCCGGACCGGCCGCCAGGCGCCCGGACTCCGCGCGCCAGAGCACCAGCTCCACTCCGGCGACCGTCCTGCCGAAGGGGCGGCCCGGACGGATCTCGCGACTGGCCGCGACCACGTACCAGTTGCCCGAGGGGCGGGCCGAGGCCCGCTTCAGGGCGTCGGCGATGATCTGGGGCCGGGCCGCCCGCCAGGTCGGCTCCTGGCGGCTCCAGCCGGGATCGGACATCGGACGCAGGGGGCTGCGCCAACCGGTCGAACCCCCGATACGGCGCTTGGTCAAGACAGCACTCCTCCTCGCTGCGCGTCCCGCCGACGGGTCCGCGGGGCTTCCTCTGTTCTCTCCGCCGTTTCCCCCGCCGTTTTCTCCACCGGGCCCCGCGGGCGGCCGGGCGCCCGCGGCAGGTCACCGGTCAGGGCGCCGCGGGCGCGTGAGGCGGCGACATCCGCCAGCCCGCCCAGTGCCACGGCGGCCCGCCGGCGGCGGGGGACCACGGCGCGCCGGTGGAGCACCGCGTACCCGGCCGCCTCGATCCGGTCCAGGATGGCGCGGTAGAGCACGAACGCGGCGCGCACACAGGGCCGCGAGACCGGGTGCAGCATGGCGATGCCCGGCTCGGCCTCCCGGTAGATCCCCCGGGTGGTCTCGCACAACTCCCGCAGCGCGGCCCGCACCCGGGCGTCGGTGCGCCCGGCCCGGCGGCACCACAGCAGCAGATCGCGGTCGACGCCGTGGGCGGCCAGCCGGTCCAGCGGCAGGTAGATCCGGCCGCGGTCCAGGTCCTCGCCCACGTCCCGCAGGAAGTTGGTGAGCTGGAAGGCCACCCCGAGCGCCGCGGCGTGCGGGGCGGCCTCCTCGCGCGGCACGACCGTGTCCAGCACCGGCAGCACCTGAAGACCGATCACGGCCGCCGAGCCGTGCGTGTACACCCGCAGGTCGTCGAGCGTGGGGTACTCGGTGACGTGCAGGTCCATGGCCATCGAGCGCATGAAGTCGGTGAAGTGCCCCGGGGCGATGGCGTAGCGCGCGGCGGTGTCGGCCAGGGCCGCGATCACCGGGTGCCCGCCGCGCCCGGTGCGCAGGGCCGCCGACAGCTCCTCGTCCAGCTCCGCCAGCTCCCGGGCGCGCTGCTCGGGGGTGAGGGCGGGGTCGAGGTCGTCGACGATGTCGTCCGCCCAGCGCGCGAAGCCGTACAGGGCGTGGACGGCCGGGCGCTGGCGGGGGGTCAGCAGCCGGGTGGCCAGGAAGTACGTCCTGCCGTGGCGGGCGTTCAGCTCGCGGCAGCGGGCGTAGGCCGCGCGCAGCGCCGGGTCGTGGACGCCCGCCGCGTCCAGCTCGCGCGCCGTCATACGGCCGCCCCCTCGGCCGCGCCGGCACCGGTCGGAGCCTGCGCCGCGCGCCGTGGCGGGCGCGGGCGGCCGGAGCCGGCGGTGATACGGGCGGCGGCGAGCTTGCCGGAGACCACCACCGTCGGCACGCCCACGCCGGGCGTGGTGCCGCAGCCGGCCAGGACCACGTTCTCCCAGCCGCGCGGCAGGTTCCGCGGCCGGAACGGGCCCGTCTGGGCGAAGGTGTGCGCGGCGGAGAACGGGGTGCCGGCCGCATGCCCCTGCCGGGCCCAGTCGGCCGGGGTGACCAGACGCTCCGCCTCGATCGCGTCGCCGAAGCCGTCCAGTCCGCGGCGCTCCAGCTCGGCGACCAGTTCGTCGCGGTAGCGGGGGCCGACACGGTCCCAGTCGCGGGGGCCGGTGACCAGATTGGGGCAGGGCGCCAGCACGTAGTGCAGATGCCTGTCCCCGGGGGCCAGCGCGGGGTCGGTGGCGGTGGGCCGGGTGATCAGCAGGGAGGGGTCGCTCATCAGCTCGCCGGTCCGGGTGAGCTGCCGGAACGTCGACTCCCAGGCGGAGCCGAACGACAGCGTGTGGTGGGCCAGTTCGGGCCAGGTCCGGTCACAGCCCGCGTGCAGGACGACTGCCGAGGGCGCGTACCGCAGCGGCACCGGGCGGCGCGGCGCGCCGCCCAGCAGGCGGTGGGCGAGGGGCAGGTCGCAGGTGAGCACCACCGCGTCGCAGGCGATGCGCTCCCCGCCGGCGGTGCGCACCGCCGCGGCACGCCCGCCCGGCGAACGCTCCAGCTGTGTCACCTCGGCGCCGTAGACGAAGCGGGCCCCGGCACCGGCGGCGGCGTCGGCCATGGCCCGGGGCACGGCGTGCATGCCGCCGCGCGGGAACCACACCCCGGCGACGGTGTCCATGTAGGCGATGACGGCGTACGCGGCCAGCGCCCGGGTGGGCGGCACCCCGGCGTACAGGGCCTGGAAGGAGAACACGCGGCGCAGCCGCTCGTCCTTCAAAAAGCGCGCGACGCGCCCGTGCCAGGTGCCGAAACCGCCGAGCGCGGCCAGTCTGGCCAGGTCGGCGCCGAGCAGTCCCAGCGGCGAGTCGAAGTTGGCGTCGATGAACGAGCGCATCTGCACCCGGTACAGCCGCTCCAGCCAGTCGCGCAGCCGCCGGTACCCGGCGGCCTCCTCCGGCCCGGCCACCCGGGCGATCTCGGCCTCCATGGCGTGCGGGTCGGTGTGCACGTCCAGGCAGCCGCCGTCGGCGAAACGGGCGCGGTAGGCGGGGTGGAGCCCGATCAGCTCGACGTGGTCGGAGAGCCTGGCGCCCACCGCGGCCATGGCCTCGTCGACCAGATCGGGCATGGTCAGCACGGTGGGGCCGGTGTCGACGCGGTAGCCCGCCCACTCCTCGCGGCCGGCCCGGCCCCCCGGCCCGTCCTCCCGCTCGACGACGGTGACCGAGCGCCCGGCGCCCAGCAGGTGCAGTGCGGCGGACAGCCCGGCCAGCCCCGCCCCGACGATGACGACGTGGTCGCCCGGCCCGTGCAGTCTTCTCATCCGGATTCCTTCGGCAGGTGTTCAGCGGGTGGGGAGGGCGGCGGCGTCGCGGGGGGCGCCGCCCGGGCGGTGGTGGCCGGCGGCCGGTTCGCCCAGGACGGCGTGCAGCAGCGCCGACAGCTCTCGGGCCGGGGCCCCGTCGAGCGCGGCCTCCTCCAGGGCGGCCAGCGCCTCGCCGGTCAGGCCGCCGATGCGCCGCTCCACGGCCTCACGGGCGCCCAGTTCGGTCAGCACGGCGCGCACCCGGTCCAGGTCCTCCTCGGTCAGCGCGGGGTCGCCGAGCGCGTGCTCCAGCAGTTCCCGGGCCGCGCCCCGGCCGCGGACGCGGGCCAGGCGCAGGCCCAGGGCCATCAGATGGGTGGGTTTGCCCTGCCGCACGTCGTCGCCCGCGGGCTTCCCCGTACGGGCCGGGTCCCCGAAGACACCCAGGAGGTCGTCGCGCAGCTGGAACGCCACCCCGGCGCACCGCCCGGCCCGCCGCAGCGCCGAGGTGGTGTGCGCGTCCGCGCCGGCCAGCGCCGCCCCCAGGTGCAGCGGGCGCTCCACGGTGTACAGCCCGCTCTTGAGATGGGCGATGCGCAGGGAGGCGGAGGGGGAGGGCGCGCCGGCCGCCTGCCCGTACAGGTCCAGGTACTGCCCGGCCACCATCTCGGTGCGCATCGCCCGCCAGACGGGGCGGGCCCGCCGCCGGGCCTCCTCGCAGGGGGACGCCGCGTCCCACAGGTCCTCCGCCCAGACCAGGGCCAGATCACCGGTCAGGAGGGCGGCGGACGCCCCGAACGCGTCCGCATCCCCGCGCAGTCCCCGGGCACGGTGCCGGCGGGCGAGGGCCACATGGACGGCGGGCGCGCCGCGGCGCAGCGGCGAGTCGTCCATCAGGTCGTCGTGCACCAGCGCACAGGCCTGGATCAGCTCCAGCGCGGCGGCCGCGTGCAGCACCGCCTCCGCGTCGGCGTGCTCCGGAGTGCCGCCGCCCGCCCGCCAGCCCCACCACAGGAAGGCCGGGCGCAGCCGCTTGCCGCCGCGCCGCACCAGATCGACCAGCCGGTCGGCGACATCGGCGGTGAAACGGTCGCTGATCCGCCGCGCCTCGGCCCGGCGCAGCGTCAGATGCTCGGTGAGCACGGCGTCGACGGTGGCCGCGATGTCGTGGTCGGGGTCCCGGGCGAGGGGGCCGCGGGCCGTGCGGCCTTCCGCGGGGTGTTCCGCGCGGGCCTCGTCCGGGCGGTGCGGCGGCCGGGGCGCGGCCCGGACGGTCTGCTCTCCTCCCAGGACGGCCGACACGGGATGTGCGGGTGCGGGACTGGCAGGGGCGAGGGCCAGGTCGGTGGCCTGGTGCCGCATCGCGGCTCCTTCCCGGCGCGGGGCCGAGACGCCCGGCGCACATACGGACAGAAGTTTTCACACCCGAACATTGAAGACAATGCTCTCAGTACGGGCGCTCTGGACGGGTGAAGCGGAGGCATCGCGCGGCGCGGATGGGCGACGGGAAGTGCGCGGTGCCGACGCACGTGTGAAAGCCCCCTCCAAGCCGCACCGGGCCGTTCGGGGCGACCCGTCGCTTCGCGGGTGCCCGTGTCCGGCAGGGGCAAACGAAATTGTGCGCAACTTGTACAGCCGGTGGCTTGCCTCCGGTCCGACCTGGGCGGACGATGGCCCCATGCCCTCCGCTCACCCCTCCCGCGCCGCCGCGCGCCCGGCCTTCGGACAGGAGGCGGGCCAGATCCTGCTGCCGGTGGGTGTGGTGGCCGAACGCCTGGAGATGAGCACCGCCACCCTCCGGGCCTGGGAGCGCCGCTACGGCCTCGCCCCCTCCGGACGGACCCCCGGCGGACACCGCCGCTACTCGGCGCGGGACCTGGAGCGGCTGGAGCGCATGCGTACGCTCGTCCGCCGGGGCGTGCCCGCCGCCGACGCGGCCCGCGCGGTGACCGCGGCCGGCCCGCCGGACGCGGGCGCGGGAGCGGGCGCGGCGGAGCTGACCGAGGCCATGCACGCGCTGGACACCGCGGCAGTCCAGGCGGTGGTGTCGGCATCGCTGGCCCGGCTCGGGGCCGCCGACGCCTGGACGACCGTGCTCGCGCCCGCCCTCACCGCCATCGGCGAACACTGGGAGGAGACCGGCCGCGGTGTCGAGGTGGAGCACGTCACCAGCGGCATCGTCGAAAGCGCCCTGCGCCGCCACGCCCAGGACCGTGCCACCGCGCTCCCGTCCGGCCCCGGCCCCGGCGCTCCCGGCCCCGTGCTCCTGGCCGCCGCACCGGCCGAGCACCACACGCTGCCGCTGACGGCCCTGGCCGCCGCCCTGGCGGAGGAGGGCCGCGCCGCCATCCTGGCCGGCGACCTGCCCGTCCCCGCCCTGACCGACGCCCTCGCCCTCGCCCGCCCCGGCGCCGTGGTGCTGTGGGCCCGCTCCCCCGCGACGGCCGATCTCTCCTGGCTGCGGACCGCGCTGGAGACGGCCCCCGCCCCCGCCCCCGCCCCCGTCCACCCGGCCGGACCGGGCTGGCCCCCGGACGTTCCCGGTGCCGCGGCCCCGCTGCACGACCTGCCAGGCGCCCTGGCCGCACTCCTGGACGCGCCCGGCGGCCGACGACCCGTCCGACCCCGCGCCCGGTAACGCCGCGCCCGCCGTGCCGGCAACCGTGCCGGCCGAGGCCGTACGGCACCACGGAGGGGGGCCGTTCGGTCCCGCGGACTGTTCCTGTCGGACCTGTCGCCGCCCCTCGCGAGGCGGGAGAGTGAAGGAGAAGGACAGGAATCCGGTACGCCGGAGCCGGACACAAGGAGCCAAGGCCATGAGAGCAGCAGTCGTCCGAACCCTCGGCGAACCCCTGGTCATCGAGGACCGGCCCGATCCGCGGCCCGGCCCCGCGCAGGTCAGCATCCGCGTCGAGGCGTCGGGTCTGTGCCACACCGACATCCACGCCGCCCGCGGCGACTGGCCGGTCAAGCCGAACCCGCCCTTCATCCCCGGCCACGAGGGCGTCGGCATCATCGAACGGCTCGGTGACGACGTCACCCATCTGTCGGTCGGCCAGCGGGTGGCGGTGCCCTGGCTCGGCTGGGCCTGCGGGCGCTGCGAGCACTGCCTGTCCGGCTGGGAGACGCTGTGCGAGCGGCAGAAGAACACCGGCTACGGCGTCGACGGCGGCCACGCCGAGATGATGCTGGCCCACGCCGACTTCGCCCAGCCGGTGCCCGACGGCATCGACCCGCGCGAGGCGGCCCCGCTGACCTGCGCGGGCGTGACGACCTACAAGGCGGTCAAGGTGGCCGGGGTGGGGCCGACCGATCTGGTGGCCGTCTCCGGCATCGGCGGACTGGGACACCTCGCCGTCCAGTACGCGAAGATCGCCGGAGCCACGGTGGCGGCCGTCGACGTCACCGACGACAAGCTCTCCCTGGCCGCGGAGCTGGGCGCCGACATCCTGATCGACGCGCGCAAGGAGGACCCGGCCGAGGTGCTCCGCAAGCACGGCGGAGCCCACGCCGCCATCGCGCTCGCCGTCGACGACCGGGCGACGGAGGCGCTCCAGCGCGGCCTGCGGCGCGGCGGGAAACTGGTGCTCGTCTCGCTCCCGGCGGGCGGCGCCCTGCGCGTCCCGGTCTTCGACACCGTGCTGAACGGCACCTCCGTCATCGGCTCGATCGTCGGCACCCGGCAGGACCTCGCGGAGGTCTTCGCCCTCCACGCGGCAGGACGCACGAAGGTGATCTACGAGACCCGCCCGCTGGAGGCCGTCAACGACTGCATCGAGGAGATCCTCGGCGGCCACGTCAGGGCCCGCGTCGTCTTCGAGATGTGACGCGCCGCCGGCCCCGGCCGGCCCGCCGATTCGCCCTCCGCCCCTGCCGCGGCCCCCGCCGGCAGGGGCGGAGGGCTGCCGGGGTGACGGGCGGACCCACCCGCTCGTTACGGTGGGCGGCATGTTCACCGCTCAGGGCCCGACCCTCCCCGAACTCGCCGTGCAGGCGCTGTCGTCCGTCGAGCGCGGCTACGACCTGCTCGCGCCGAAGTTCGACCTGACGCCGTTCAGGACATCGGACCGCCTGCTGGAGGCCACCGCACGCGCGCTCGAACCGCTGGGGCCGTTCGCAACGGGCCTGGACGTGTGCTGCGGGACCGGCGCGGGGACGGGCGTCCTGCTGCGGCTGTGCGAACGGCGGGCCGTGGGCGTCGACTTCAGCGCCGGCATGCTCGGCGAGGCCCGCTTCGCCCACCCGGAGGACCCCGGTGGGCCGGCGGTCGGCTGGGTGCGCGCCGACGTACGGAGACTGCCCTTCGCCGGGGCCTTCGACCTGGCCGTCAGCTTCGGTGCGTTCGGGCACTTCCTGCCCGAGGAGCGGCCCGGGCTGTTCGCGGGAGTGCACGCGGCGCTCCGGCCCGGGGGCCTGTTCGCCTTCCCCGTCGGCGCGCCGCCCCGGGTCGGGTCGCGCGCGTACTGGACGCTGTGGGGCTTCGACGCGGCGATGCGGGTGCGCAACGCGCTGTGGCGCCCCCCGTTCGTCATGTACTACCGGACGTTCCCCCTCCCCGGCGTGCGCCGGGAACTGACCGACGCGGGATTCGAGGTGGGCACGCTGCCGCTGGAGGAGCTCGGCAGACGGGAGGACGGCAGCCCCCGCTGCAGGCTGGTCGTGGCCCGGCGCGCCTGAGGGACGGCCGGGTGCGGGGCGGGGAGGCGGTCTTGTGCGGGTCGCGCGACGGTCCGATACTCGTTTTGTTGATGTCAGGTGCACGTCATCAACGGCCCTCGGTGGACACGTCTCCGCGCGCCGCGCGACACCCCCCACGTGCCGTCGCCCACCGGCTTCCCCACCACGAGGAGGAGACCACGTGAGGACCAGACGCACCACCGCAAGGAGCACAGCCCGCCGTGCCCGGCTGCTCGCCGCCGTGCTCGGCCTGGGCGTCGCCGCCGTGACCACCGCGCCGAGCGCCACCGCGGCCGCCCCGCGCGCCTACGGCGCGGCCGAGCTCTCCCGGGCGAGCGACGCCGTACTCCACACGGACGTCGACGGCATCGCCTGGCACGTCGACGACCGGACCGGACGCGTCGTGGTGACGGCCGACAGCACCGTCTCGCCCACCGACGTCCGAGCCCTGCGGAAGGCCGCGGGCGCGAACGCCGGCGCGATCAGGATCGAGCGGACACCGGGCGTCATCGCCCCGCTGGGCTCCGCCGGCGACGCCATCTACGGCAACGGCTACCGCTGCTCGCTCGGTTTCAACGTCCTCAGCGGCGGCACGTACCACTTCCTCACCGCCGGGCACTGCGGCGACGTGGTCGACACCTGGTACGCCGATTCGGGTCAGCGCACGCTCATCGGCCCGACCGTGAAGTCGAGCTTCCCCGGCAACGACTACGCCCTCGTCCGCTATGACAACACCTCCCTGGGGCATCCGGGCGGCTTCACCCCGGCCGACGCCTACGTGGGCCAGTCGGTCAAGCGCACCGGATCCACCACCGGCACCCACAGCGGCACCGTCACCGCCCTGAACGTCACGGTCCGCTACAGCGGAAGCGGCACCGTCCGCGGCATGATCCAGACGAACGTCTGCGCGGAGCCCGGCGACTCCGGCGGCCCGCTCTACGACGGCTCCAGAGCCCTCGGTATCACCTCCGGCGGCAGCGGCGACTGCCGCAGGGGCGGCACCACCTTCTACCAGCCCGTCCCCGAGGCGCTCAGCGCCTACAAGGCGACCATGTACTGACCCGGCCGGGCGGGGGCGCTGGCCCCCGCCCTCCCCGGAACGGGCGCGCGGCGCGGACGAGCCCGGCCAGGAGGGCCCAGTAGCATCCGGGCCGCGAGATCACACACCGCAGGAGGCCGTCATGGTGGACGGTGCCGGGCTGCGCCATCTGCGCCATCTGCGCCATCTGCGCCGCTGCGTGGAGCCGGCGACCGAGGCGCTGGAGGCGGGCGACGAACCGTTCGGCTCCGTACTCGTCGGCGGGGACGGGACGGTCCTGGCCGAGGACCGCAACCGGGTCGCCCTCGGCGACCGCACCCGCCACCCGGGGTTCGGGCCGGCGCGCTGGGCCGCCGCCCACATGACACCGCGGGAACGGGAGGCGGCGACCGTCCACACGTCCGGGGAGCACTGCCCGATGTGCGCCGCCACCCACGCCCGGGTCGGACTGGGCCGCATCGTCTACGCGAGTTCCTCCGCGCAACTGGCCTCCTGGCCGGCCGAACTGGGCGTGCCCGCACCACTGGTGCGGACGCCGCCGGTGAAGGAGATCGCACCCGGTGTCGCGGTGGAGGGGCCGGTCCCCGGCCTCGCGCGGGAAGTGCGCGAGCTGCACCGCCGCCTCCACGGCGCGGCCTGATCCCGGAAGCGAGGACGGAGCGCCCGCCGGGCCACTCGCCGGCTGGACAACTCGGCTTCCGGACAGGGCGGTTCAAGGGGGAGGGGCCTCTCACCGGCGCGGCGGCCTGCCGCTACGCTTCGGGCTCATGCAGCAGCCATCCGAGACCCCGGTGTCCCCTGCCCGCCGCCGCACGGGCCCGCTTCTCGCCGCACTGGCGGCCGGACTGGTGATCGGCGGCGCGGGCGTCGGGGCCGCCTGGGCCCTCACCGGTGAAAGCGGCGCCGCCGCAGGCCCGGAGGCCGACGCACGTGCGGCGTGCGGCGCCCTGGAGCGCTTCGACGAGTCGCGGTACACGGACGAGGGGCCGGCCGGTGAGGCGGCGCTCAACCGCTGGGGAGCGGCGCAGGCCCTCTCCGCCTCGGCGGCCGCGGGCGACGAGCGGTACGAGCCGCTCGCGGAGGCGCTCCGGAAGTCGCACCACCGGGTTCTCTCGACCTTCGGGTTCGACGCGCAGGCGAAGAAGGACCTGGAGCGGGCGCGCGGGATCTGCGCCGATCTGTGAGCCGGGTGGACCTGTGAGCCGGGTGGACCGTCAGCCGTCGGCCGCCGCCGTACGGGTGCAGGCCAGATAGGCCGCCCGGTGCACGGCGCGGGCCAGACGGGCGCCCCACGGGGAGCGGGGGCCGGCGAAGGGCTCGACGGCGGTCGGACGACCCGGCAAAGGCGGCGCGGCGGCGACGCACACCGCGTCGGTCGGTGTGCCCGAGGCGTCCACACCGGCGTCCCGCAGCGCCTGGACCTTGGCCTCGGTGGCCGTGGCCACGGCGTTGACCAGGGCGGCGTCCGACAGCGCGACCGGCACCGAGACCAGGATGTTGATGGTCCCGGCGGGCAGCGGTCCGCCACTGCCGGCGCCCGGCGCCGCGGCCCAGCCGTGTACGCCGATCCCGGCCGTGACCAGGGCCTCGACCCCCTCGTCCACCGCGACGCAGTGGTCCAGCACCCGGGCCGCGGTCATCAGACCCACACCGGGCCCCTCCGCGCCCGCACGCCCGGCCAGTTCGGCCAGGTGCCGTTCGGCGTCCAGTCGCGCGTAACCGGGAGGCACCTGGGCGTTGAGGACCCAGCCGCGCTCACCGAGCCCGCCGCCCAGCAGCGCGCTGCTGATCATCCGCCGCCCGGACTCGGGCCGCCAGAACAGCATCGGCCAGGAAGCGTCCTGCTCCCGGTGGTGCAGGACGCGTACGTCGGCCAGGGAGCCGTGAGGGGATCGCAGGAGCACGCTGCACCCTAGCGCGGGGCCCGCGGACGGGATCGCGGGGGCGCCGGGTGACGGGTGCCCGGCGGCTCAGTGGAACTCGTGGACCACCCGGATCCGCCCGACGACGTGTGCATTGAAGTCGTCGAGCTCCTCCGCCGGGACCCACAGTTCGAGGATGGTCTCCCCGCCGACCCGCCGCACCGGATAACGGGACAGGAAGCCGGTCTCGACCTCGAATCGCGTGACGAAGCCCGCCCCGTCGTGCTTCACGTTCCAGTCCCTGGCGATCCTGATCGCGTAGTCCTCGTTCAGCACCGGGTAGAAGATCGGCTGTTCGGGCAGCCGGGGCGGCCAGGCGCGCCACCGGGAATCCCGCACCAGTGCCAGTTCCTTCGGCCCGGTGGGCCGCCACAGGGGGGTCGTCGGAGGCCGGCCTGTCATCGGGCGCTCCTTCGGTGCGTGCGGGAGGTGGAGGGAACGGCAGGCAGGTGTGCCGCCGCGCCGGGCGGGAAGAGACGCTACCGGTGCCCCGGACCGCGGGCCATCGGTTATCCGTTCCGGGCGGCCCGTGGAGCCCGTTCCGGCGCGGCACGCGCCGGGCCCGGGCCGGTTCGCCGGGCCGGGGCGGCCTTGCCGCATAAACTGATCACCGCAGAATTTCTTGCCACTCACAACCCGTCAGGAGCGACAGTCATGGCCACCACCCGCACCGCCAAGACCCACTGGGAAGGCAACCTCCTCGAAGGCAGGGGCAACGTCGCCCTGGAGTCCTCCGGGATCGGCACCTATGAGGTGAGCTGGCCCGCCCGCGCCGAGGAGCCCGGTGGCAAGACCAGCCCCGAGGAACTGATCGCGGCGGCCCACTCCTCCTGCTACTCGATGGCCTTCTCCGGCGGCCTGGCCCGCAAGGGCCACACGGTGGAGAAGCTCGACACCCAGGCGGACGTCACCTTCCAGCCGGGCGAGGGCATCACCGCCATCAAGCTGACCGTCCGCGCCACCGTTCCCGGGCTGTCCGAGGAGGACTTCCAGGCGGCCGCGGAGGAGGCCAAGGCCAACTGCCCGGTCAGCCAGGCACTGGCCGGCGTCAAGAACATCACCCTGGACGCCCGGCTCGTCTGACGCGCCGGAGCCGGGGCACGGCCCCGCGCACCACCGGGCCGGACGGGAACGCGCACGCGTTCCCGTCCGGCCCGGCCCTGTCTTCCGGGGCCGGCCCGACCGGCCCCGGAGGTATCAGCCGGGCAGCCGCCGCAGTTTGAGCACGGCGTCCTCGAGGACGGCCCGCTGCCCGTCGGGCCCGGTCGCATCGCGCCGGTACTCCCCGCTCACCAGCGGCTCCCACTCCTGCTCCGGGAGGCCGAGCGAGCCGAGGACCTCCGCCGACGTGGGCAGGGGCGGGTGGTCGTCGTGGCCGTGATCGTCGGCCCACGGGGGAGGGCCGGCGTGTCCGACGACCAGCAGCACGCCCCCCGGCGACACGGCCGCCGCGGCGTCGCGCAGAATCCGCTCGCGGGGCAGCTCGACGGGGGAGGGGGCGTGCAGAAAGTGGGCGGAGACCAGGTCGAAGGAGCCGCCGGGGAAGGACTCGGCCAGATCGTGCCGCAGCCATTCGATCCGGTCGGCGACGCCCGCCCGCCGGGCCTGCTCGGCTCCGCGTTCCAGGGCGATCCGCGAGACGTCCACCGCGGTGACGCGCCAGCCCCGCCGGGCGAGCCAGATCGCGTCGGCCCCCTCACCGCATCCCAGGTCCAGGGCGCTGCCCGGGGCCAGATCCGCCGTCTCGCGGACCAGGGCGGCGTTGGGCTCGCCGCTCCAGATCCGCTCGCCCGCACCGTAGAGGTCGTCCCAGAACTCCCCGGCCCCCTGGGCGGGCGTGGCCGGGGAATGCTCGTCGTGTCCGGTCATGTCTCCTCTTCCTTCCGTCATGCGGCAAGCCTCCGCCCGGGCCCGTCCACTTGACAAATATCTTTGCCGGACCGGCAAATGGAGAGATGGCCGACGACGATTTCGAGAACGTTCTGACCGGTGTGGGCCCCCGGCTGCGGGCCCTGCGCCAGGCGCGCGGCGCGACGCTCTCCCAGATGAGCGAGACGACCGGGATATCGCTCAGCACCCTCTCGCGCCTGGAGTCGGGGCAGCGCAGACCCACTCTGGAACTGCTGCTCCCCCTGGCCAGGGCCTACGGCGTCCCCCTGGACGAACTCGTCGGCGCGCCCGCCACCGGCGACCCCCGTGTCCACTCCCGTCCCTTCAACCGGTACGGGCAGACCTTCGTGCCGCTGACCCGCAGCCTGGGCGGTCTGCACGCCTACAAGCAGATCATGCCCGCCGGGTACGGCGGGAGCGGGCGGCCCGAGCAGCAGACGCACGAGGGCTACGAGTGGCTCTACGTCCTGTCCGGGCGGCTGCGGCTGGCTCTGGGCGAGCACGACCTCGTCCTCGGCGCGGGGGAGGCCGCCGAGTTCGACACCCGCACCCCCCACGGCCTCGCGAACGCCGGCGAGCGGCCCGTCGAGTTCATCAGCATCTTCGGGCCGCAGGGCGAGCGGATGCACGTACGCGCCCGGCCCTCGAAGAGAGCGGGGTGACGACCGCCGCGCGCATCCGGAGGCTCCGCGCCGAGGTCGCGCACGGCGGCGTGCAGCCGGCGCCCGGAGCGGGCCGACACCGCCCGCACCGGCCGCGGCGAGCCGCTGCCGCTGCTGCGGGTGGATGAGGTGGATCTGCCCGGGCGGCGCGTGAGGCTGTCGGGGGAACCGGGCGGCGGTGTGGGCCGGCGCCCCGAACTGCACCCGTACCTGCGCCGCTGGGACCACCGCGAGCCGGCCGGTATCCATGTGCACCACGCGCCGCCGGCCTGGGTGATGGGCGAGGACGGCGTCTGCGACCTGCGGCTGTCCATCAGCCCCCTGGCCGGGCCCGTCCCCTCGGCGACCGAGGGGGAACCGGCGGCCGGGGCCCGGGTGGAGGCCGGGGAGAAGGCCGCGGCCGCCGTCTGCCGCGCGCACGGCTGGAACGAGAAGTCCGTAGATCGGCCACCGTGAGCGGCCACCGGGCAAGGTGGACCCGCGCGGCTTCTCGACGGGCGCCATGCGGAGCCGCATCGTCGGGCGCCTGGGAAGGAACGCGGACGGCCCCGCCGAGCCGGCGCCCAGGCCGCCCGCGCGGTACGAGCCGTACCCGGGCGCGGGCTTCTTCCGGGCCGGCCGCAGAAGCGCGATCATCACGGCGATGGGCAGACGGCTGGTGGCCGAGGGCTGCCGGCGCCACAAGACGGGTCCCGGCCCAGGTGGACCGAGGCCGACCGGCAGTCCTACGCCGCCTGGCAGCGCGAGCTGGGCTTCACCGCAAGGACGCCGACGGCATCCCCGGCCCCACCAGCTGGAAGAAGTTGCGCGTCCCCGACGTCTGACGAAGCGCCACGAGCCCCGCCGTTCGGCCACCGGGACTCTCCGGCACGCGCAGGGCCCGGCCGGAAGGCCGGGCCCTGCGCGCGGGAGGGGCGTCAGACAGCCGCGGGGAAGCGCTCCCAGACCCGGTGGCGGGTCAGCAGCCGGACGACCTCGGGCAGGACGTCCCGGCCGTCGCCGCCGCCGACCACGCCGGGTGCGTCGGAGGCGATGCCCGCCGCCTGCCAGACCCGCTCGGCGCCCGCCCAGCCGCCTAGGGCCTTGGAGTGCCGGTAGGCCTCGCCGACCAGCAGCACCACCCGGGGGTCGACCGCCTGGCCGGCGTCCCCGCTCCGGTCGCCGCTGCCGGCCTTGGCGTCCCGGGCTCCGTGGGCGTCGGCGGCCGGAGCGGGCGCGCCGGCCAGGAGCAGGGCGTCGAACTCGATGGAGCGGGCGGCCGCGAAGGTGCGCTGGACGGTGACGGGGTCACCGGTGTCCGCGCCCAGCACACCGCCGGTGGGCGCGACCACCAGCGGCACCATGCCCTGGTCGAGCACCGCCTGCCGGGCCGCGCGCACGGACTCCAGGTCGCCGCTGCCGTCGGTGACGATCCCCACGACCCGCCCGGCGACGGGCCACTCCCGCCCCACCTGGGAGAGCGCCGGGCTGGGCACGACGTCGGCCAGGGGTTCCGACGGCTCGGGGGCCGGCAGCCCGAGACCCTCGGCGACCTCCCCGCACAGCCGGGGGTCGATGTTGGCGAGCGTGCGCAGCACCCGCTCCTTGATCGCCTTCTCGTAGCACTTGCTCAGCTCGAAGGTGTAGGCGGAGATCACATGCTCCTGCTCGACCGGCGACAGGCTGAGCCAGAACTGCCGCGGCTGGCTGAAGTGGTCGGCGAAGGAGGCCGGAGCCTCCCGCACCTTCCGCCCGGCCGGCACCTCGACGGGCACCTCGACGTACGCGCCCGCCTCGGTCCCGGCGGTGAACGGGCAGCCCCCGTCCAGGGAGTTGGGCCGGTAGGGGGCCGTGCCCCGGTGCACGGCGGTCTGGTGCATACCGTCCCGCAGCATGTCGTTGACCGGCGCGTGCGGGCGGTTGATCGGCAGCTGGGCGAAGTTGGGGCCGCCCAGCCGGGTGATCTGGGTGTCGATGTAGGAGAACAGCCGCCCGGCCAGCAGCGGGTCGTCGGTGACGTCGATGCCCGGCACCAGATGGCCCGGGTGGAAGGCGACCTGCTCGGTCTCGGCGAAGAAGTTGCTCGGATTGCGGTCGAGCGTCAGCAGCCCGAGCGGCTGCACCGGGGCCAGTTCCTCGGGGACGATCTTGGTCGGGTCCAGCAGGTCGATGCCCTCGAAGGTCTGTTCGGGTGTGTCGGGGAACGTCTGGATGCCCAGCTCCCACTGCGGGTGGGCGCCCGCCTCGATCGCGTCGGCGAGGTCGCGCCGGTGGAAGTCGGGGTCGGCGCCGCCCGTGATCTGGGCCTCCTCCCACACCTGGGAGTGCACGCCGAGCTTCGGCTTCCAGTGGAACTTCACCAGCGTCGTCTTGCCGTCGGCGTTCACCAGCCGGAAGGTGTGGACTCCGAAGCCCTCCATCATCCGGTACGAGCGCGGGATGCCCCGGTCGGACATGTTCCACAGCGTGTGGTGGGTGGCCTCGGTGTGCAGGGAGACGAAGTCCCAGAAGGTGTCGTGCGCGCTCTGCGCCTGCGGGATCTCCCGGTCCGGGTGCGGCTTGCCCGCGTGGATGACGTCGGGGAACTTGATGGCGTCCTGGATGAAGAAGACCGGGATGTTGTTCCCCACCAGGTCGAAGACGCCCTCGCCGGTGTAGAACTTCACGGCGAACCCCCGGGTGTCCCGGACGGTGTCCGCGGACCCCCGGGAGCCGAGCACCGTGGAGAAGCGGACGAAGACCGGGGTCTCGACGTCCTTGTCCAGGAAGGCGGCCCTGGTCACGCTCGCCGCCGTGCCGTACCCCCGGAACACGCCGTGGGCCGCGGCACCCCGCGCGTGCACCACGCGCTCGGGGATGCGCTCGTGGTCGAAGTGGGTGATTTTTTCCCGCAGATGATGGTCCCGCAGCAGCACCGGTCCGCGGGCGCCCACCTTCAGGGAGTGGTCGGTGTCCGGCAGCCGGTGCCCCTGCGCGGTGGTGAGGTACTCCCCGCCCTGTGCCATCACCGCCCGGTCCGCGCCGGTGGGCTGCCCGGTGGGGCTGACGGTGGCGGGGCCGCCCTGGTCGGGCTTGGGAGGCAGCGGCCCCCGGGGCTCGGTCGGCTCCTCGAGCGGGGGCGGCTCGGGACCGGGGCGGCCGGGAACGGGGTGCTGCTGTTCCATATTCGCTCCTCCGTGGGGGCAGACGGGCAACGGCACACTCGTCACCTGCGAACCGGACGTCGAAACGCGAAAAGCGAAAAGTCACCTTCCTGTCCGTCCCGTCCGTTCCGGGCAGCCCCCGGAACCCCGGCACGCACGCGGCCGTGTCTCCGGCAGGCCCTGCGCACACCCGCCCGGTTCCAGCCCCCGCCGTCGCCGTACCCGTCGCTCCCGCCGGTCCGGGCGGCCCCGGGCGTCCGTCAGGGCTTGCGGGCCACGCCGCAGTAGAAGGCCACCTCGTCGGGGAGTTCACCGGACGGTGAGGGCTCCGGCCGCCACCGCGAGCACGACACCACGCCCGGCTCCAGCAGTTCCAGCCCGTCGAAGAACCGCGCGACCTCCTCGGGCGTGCGCTGGTGGAGCTTCGGAGTACCGACGCTGTTCCAGTACTCGACCGCCGCGTCCACGTCGTCCAGCCCGGGGGCGGTGATGGTGTGCGACAGCACCAGGTGACTGCCGGAGGGGACCGCGTCCATGAGCCGCCTCACGATCGCGCGGGCCCGGTCGGTCTCCTCGACGAACATCACGATGCCCAGCAGCATGACCGCGACCGGCTCGGTGAAGTCCAGAGTCCTGGCCGCCTCCCGCAGGATGGCGTCGGGGTCGTGCAGATCGGCGTCGAGGTAGTCGGTGACGCCCTCGGGGGTGGAGGTCAGCAGGGCCCTGGCGTGCGCCAGCACGATGGGGTCGTTGTCGGTGTAGACGATCCGGGCGTCCGGCGCGATGCGCTGGGCGACCTCGTGGGTGTTCTCGCTGGTCGGCAGACCGGTGCCGATGTCCAGGAACTGCCGGACGCCCGCCTCGCCGGCCAGATGGGTCACCGCTCGGCCCAGGAACGCCCGGTCGGCCCGGGCGTAGTCCAGGATGCCGGGGTGGATGCTGCGGACCTGGTCGCCGGCGGCCTTGTCCACCTCGTAGTAGTTCTTGCCGCCCAGCCAGTAGTCCCACATCCGGGCCGAGTGCGGGACGGTGGTGTCGATCCGGGCCGACACCTGCTCGGACGTGGTCGTTCCATCTGCCATGGGAGCCCCCTCCTGAGGTCCTGCGCGATTGCTCCCGTCAAACTACGCGCTCGAACTCGCCCTGGCAGCAGCTCTGTTGATCAAATTCGGCAGTCGGCAGGGCCGGGCGGACGCCGCTGCGAGGAGACGGAGGAGGCGGCTCAGGGCCCGGCGGTGCCCTTGTCCGTGTCCTCGGCGGTCAGTCCGGACTCGGCGGCGGCCAGCGCCGGTGCGTGGCCGAAGAGACCGGGCAGACCGCCGGAGTGGAGGAGAACCGTGCGGCGCCCGGGGCGGACCGTGCCGTCCGCGACGGCCGCCGCCAGCCCGGCCAGTGCCCGGCCGGTGTAGACGGGGTCGAGCACGAGCCCCTCGGTGCGCGCGGCGAGGAGAAGCGCGGACCGGGCCGGTTCCGTCAGCGTGCCGTAGCCGGCCCCCACCTGGTCCATGCGCAGCCGCAGCGACTCCGGCGAGCAGTACGTGCCGGTCAGGCCGGAGGCCAGACGGGAGACGGTGACGGCGGGCGCGGACACGGCGCCGACGTGGACGCCCAGGACCCGGTGCGCGCCCAGCTCGCCGACGAGCCCCGCCATGGTCCCCCCGGAGCCGACGGCGGTGACCACCGTGTCCAGGCCGGGAGCCTGGGCGAGGAGTTCACGCCCGCACTCGGCGTAGCCCCGGGCGCCGAGCACACTGGAGCCCCCGAAGGGTACGAGCGCCGGCACGGCGCCCTGCCGGCTCAGCTTCTCGGCGATCCCGTGTGCGACGGAGTCGAGCGCGGCCGCGCCGGTGTCACAGGCCCACACCACCCGGGCGCCGAGGAGCCCGTCGAGCGCCAGGTTCCCGGAGGAGGACGCCCCCGGACGGCCGGCGAGCACCAGCACGGCCCCCAGGCCGAGCCGGGCGGCGGCGGCCGCCGTCAGCCGCGCGTGGTTGCTCTGCGGCGCGCCGGTGGTGACCAGGACGGTGGCGCCGTCGGCCAGGGCCGCCCCGCACAGCCACTCCAGCTTGCGCACCTTGTTCCCGCCGCCGCCGAGACCGGTGAGGTCGTCCCGCTTGATCCACAGGTCCTCCGCCTCCAGCCCGAGGGCGAGAGCCAGGCGCGGCGCGGGTTCCAGCGGCGTCGGCCAGGTACCGAGGACCGCCCGCCGCGGAGCGCCGTCCGGTGTCGTCATCCGTGTGGTCACCTTGGTGTGCCGTCCGTGAGCGGGGCTTCGGTGGAGGACATGGTGACACACGGTGGCGGCGCACCGGGGAACCCGGTACGCCGTCAGGACACCGGCGCACCGCGGCATACCGCACGGGATCCGCCGCCGCGCGGTTGAACGCCGGGAGCCGCGGGGACGGTTCCTCCCCGTAAGGGTCTCCCGTATCCGGTAAGGCCGCGGCAGCGGCGGCGTGACGCAGTGACGCAGTGACGCAGAAGGAGGAAACGGCGGGATGAGAACGAACCGGCTGGGGCGCAGCACGGTCGAGGTCACGGAGCTGGGCTTCGGCGGCGGACCGCTCGGAGGACTCTTCGAGCCGCTGGACGACGACACCGCGACCGGGGCACTCGCGGCGGCCTGGGAGGGCGGCATCCGCTACTTCGATACCGCCCCGCACTACGGCATCGGGCACTCCGAGCGCCGCATCGGCGGCTTCCTGCGGGGCTTGCCCCGGGAGAAGTACACGCTGTCGACCAAGGTCGGCAGGATCCTGGTCCCGCAGGACCCGCGGGGCCGCACGGACGAGAGCTTCCAGGTGCCCGCCACGCACCGCCGCGTGAGGGACTTCTCCCGCGACGGGGTGCTGCGCAGCGTCGAGGACTCGCTCACCCGCATGGGGGCCGACCGCGTCGACGTGCTCTTCCTCCACGACGCGGAGGAGTGCTTCGAGGACGCGCTGCGCCACGGATACCCGGCGCTCGCCGAACTGCGCTCCCAGGGCGTGGTGGGCGCCATCGGCGCGGGGATGCACCACACCGGCATGCTGACCCGGCTCGTGGAGGAGACCGACGTCGACGTGGTCATGCTGGCCGGCCGCTACACCCTGCTGGACCACAGCGCCCTGGACGACCTGCTGCCCGCGTGCGCCGGACGCGGTGTCTCCGTGCTGGCGGCCGCGGTGTTCAACTCCGGAATCCTGGCCGAGCCGCGCCCGGCCGCGGGGGCGCGGTACGAGTACGCGCAGGCCCCGCCGGAGACGCTGCGGCGTGCGCACCGCATCGCCGACGTCTGCGAGGCGCACGGGGTGACGCTCCCGCGGGCGGCGATGGCGTTCCCGCTGCGCCACCCCGTCGTCGCGGGCGTCGTGCTCGGCATGCGCTCGGCCGGGGAGGTGCGGCGCGACATCGAGGCGTTCGGGGGCGGGCGTCCCCGAGGAGCTGTGGGCCGACCTGTACGGGCAGGGCCTGATCGACGAGCGCGCGCAGGCGCCTGGCTGAGGGACCGCCCGACGCGGCCCCGGCCCCGGGGCACCGCACGGGCGCGGGTGCGCCCGGCCGGGCATCCTGGACGTCAAGGGGTGATCCGGCGGGGAACACCCCCTCTCGCCGGAAGGGGCGCCCATGGTGCGGAACGCCCAGCGTTTCCACGGGTGGATCGCCGGTGCGGGGACGTCCTCCGGGACGCGGATCGTACTCGGACACTGGCCCCGGTCGCCGTTCGGACCGTTCAGCGACGTGATGGTGGAGCGGGCCGACGGGCAGCGGCTGCTGCTGGCCCCGTCCCGGCGGATCGCGGACTTCGTCGCGGCGGTCTACCGCTTCGACCGGGTGCTGGTCGTCCCGGTGACGGTGGACGCGGCCGGACGGCACTGGCACGTCACGGCCGGACCGCTGCGGATGCGCCTCACCACCGGCCGCCGGGGCGGGCTCGGAACGCTGCTGCGGTGCGTGCCCGCCCCGCTCGCCGCCCGGCCCGCCTGGGTCGCGCTCACCGACCTCCCCGCCCGGCTGATGCCCGGGGTGCGGACCAGGGGCAGTGCGGGCGGCGGATACCGGGAGTGGTACGGCGTACGGGACCTGCGCGGGATCACCGGGATCGAGGCCTCCTGGGAGGGCCGGGACCTGGGCCCGCTCGCGCCGGTCGACCCACCGGTGCGGTTCGGGTTCGGCTCCGCGCCCCGCACACCCGCCCTGGTGCGGGTGGTCACCACCGTCGCGGGACCGCGCGGGCCCTCCGCCCCCGCCTCCGCGCCTGCCTCCGGCCGAAGAGGTCTGTAGCGTGGGAGGTGTCCTTCTCGGACCTCGGAGGTGCGGCATGCGCGTTCCGGCCATACACACCGAGGGGCTGACGAAGCACTTCGGCGCGGTGACCGCCCTGGAGGACCTGGACCTCCGGGTGGAACAGGGCGAGATCTTCGGCTTCCTGGGCCCCAACGGGGCGGGCAAGTCCACCACGATCCGCCTGCTGCTCCACCTCGTCCGCCCGACCGCGGGGACGGCGTGGATCATGGGGGTGCCGGCCGAGGACGTCGAGCGCGCCCACCGGCACGTCTCCTACGTCTCGGGCGACGTCTCCCTGTGGCCGCAGCTGACCGGCATGGAGACCCTCACCCACCTGGCCAACCTGTCCGGCGGCGCCGACGAGGCCTTCCGGGACGAGCTCATCGAACGGCTGAGGGTCGACCCGGGCGTGCGGGCCCGCTCGTACTCCAAGGGCAACCGGCAGAAGATCGCGCTGACCGCCGCCTTCATGACCCGGCCCGACGTGCTGCTGCTGGACGAACCGACCAGCGGTCTCGACCCCCTGATGGAGGCGGAGTTCCAGGCGCTGGCCCGGGAGGCCGCCGACCGAGGCCAGACGGTCTTCCTCTCCTCGCACCTGCTGGACCAGGTGGAGGACATCTGCCACCGCGTGGCGATCCTGCGCGCGGGGCGGCTGGCGGAGGTCGCGGCACTGGAGGATCTGCGCAAGCTGAACACCACGGTGTTCGAGGCGGTCCTGGACGGCCCTCCGCCCCGGCTCGACGAAGTGCCGGGCGTGGTCGCCGTGGAACGGATCGACCGGGGCCTGCGGGTGTCCGTCACCGGGCCGCCGTCGGCCGCGCTCTCCCGGCTCGCCTCGGCCAAACTGGTCAGGCTCCGCAGCCGGGAACCGAGCCTGGAGGAGATCTTCCTGACCTACTACGAGGCCACCTCCGGGCAGCGCGGGGCCGTCGCCGCCGCACACGGCGCCTCGCCGGACGGCGCCGGACCCGGCGCCCGGGAGGGACGGGACGCGCCGGAACCGCGGGACGCACAAAGCCCGCGGGACGCACCGAGTCCGCGGGACCCGCGGTAGGAGGCGATGACGATGGCCAGGGCCGCATCCGCACCCCGGGCCGCCCGCCCGGCGCGGCGGCACCGCACGGAGGCGGCGATCGCCCGGCTGACGGCCCGGCTGATCCGCCGCGGCACTCTGGTGCTGGCCCTGTCGACCGCCGTCTACGCGGTCGTCGAGGTCCTCACCTACCTCGCCGCCTACCCCGACGCCGCGTCGCGCCGCACCATCTCCACCTTCCAGGACAACCCGGCCGTGCGGATGCTCCAGGGCATCCCGCACGCCGTCGACACCCCCGGCGGCTTCGCCGCCTGGGACGCCGGCTGGATCCTGGCCGCGATCGCCGGGATCTGGGCGCTGCTGACCACCGGACGGCTGCTGCGGGGAGAGGAGGAGACAGGCCGGGCCGAGTCCGTACTGGCGGCGCCGGTGCGGGCGGGCCGCGCCCTGCTGGCACACCTGCTGGTCGTCGCCGCCGCGATCGCCGTGATCGGCGCCGCGATCGCGACGGCGCTGACGCTGTCGGGCGCCGTCGCGGCGGGCTCGGTGCTGTTCGGACTGGGCGTCGCGGGTTTCGCGGCCACGTTCGCCGGGGTGTGCGCCGTCACCGCGCAGGTCTTCGAGGTGCGCCGCCGGGCCACCGGCACCGCGGCCGCGGTGCTCGGCGCGTCCTTCCTGCTCAGAATGGCCGCCAACAGCAGCGACTCCCGCGGCTGGCTGCGCTGGCTCACCCCGTTCGGCTGGCTGGACGAACTCCACGCCTACCGCGACCCCCGGTGGGCGGCCCTGCTCCTGCTGCTGGCCGCGCCGGTGCTCCTGGGCGCCGTCGCCGTGCGGCTGCGCGCGCTGCGCGACACCGGCGGCGCCCTGGTCGCCGGCTCCGACAGCCGCCGCGCCCGGCTCGGGCTGCTGGGCGGCCCGGCGGCGTTCGCCTGGCGCGGGACGCAGGGCATGCTGGCCGGCTGGCTGACCGGCATCACCCTCTACGCCCTGGTGACCGGATCGGTGGCCAAGGCGGTCACCGACTTCGTGGCCGAGCAGGCGTCCTACCGGGAGATGCTCCAGCGGCTCGGGTGGGACCTGCAGCGGGTCACCGAGGGGTACCTGGGCACCATGGGTCTGCTGTTCGGTTTGCTGCTCTGTCTCCACGCCTGCTGGCGGATCGGCGCGGCGCGTGCCGAGGAGGCCGCCGGACGGCTGGAGTCCACCCTCACCAGGCCGGTCTCCCGCTACCGCTGGCTGGGCGGACACATCCTGCTCGCCCTGGCCGCGTCCCTGCTGCTCGCGGCCGTCGCGGCACTGGCCGTGTGGGCCGGCGCGGTGGCCGGCGGGGCCGAGGTGGAGGCGGCCGGCGCGTTCGGGTCGGTGCTGAACACCCTGCCCGTGGTGGTGCTCCTGACCGGCCTGGCCGTGCTGGTCTACGGCACCGCGCCCCGGCTCACCGTCGGTCTGCCGGTGACCGTCGCGGTCGCCGCCTACCTGGTGGAGACGATCGGGACGGCGCTGGACTGGCCGGGGGGAGTGCTGGACCTGTCGCCGTTCCACCACCTGGCCACCGTGCCCGTCGAGCCGTTCGAACCCCTGCCCGCGGCGGTCATGACCGGCCTCGGGCTGCTGGCCGTGACGGCGGGCGTCGCGGCCTTCGAACGCCGGGACGTCACCGGGGACTGAGGTGCGGCGGTACGGCGGACCCGGCCCGCCGGCCCTCAGCCCTCCGGAGGGACCTCTGCGGACCGGAAAGGAAACGGGGCCGCCGGCGCTTTCAGACGCCGACGGCCCCGCCGCCCGTACGAGAGCCCTGCCTCGGCTCGCCCTACCGCAGCTGGTCCTCGTCGTTGCCGTAGGAGCGGCGCACGGACTCGGCGGCCTTGTCCGTCTGGGCGTCGTACTTGCCGCCGGTGCGCTCGTCGATGGTCCGGTCGGCGCGGTCGACGCCCTTGTCCGCCTGGTCGGGGTGGCGCTTGGCCATCTTCTTGGCCTTGTTCGCCATGTCGCCCAGCTTGCCCATAACGGCCTCCTCGCGGTGGTGTCGTACCGTCTTGTCCTGTATCGCCTAACCGCTGGCAAATGGTGGAAACATGTCGTTCCTCGGTGGTGTTCCCCGGCAGGCGGCAGGCGGCAGGCGGCAGGCGGCAGGCGGGGCCGGGCAGGAGCGGCCGGCCCGCTGAGCGGACCGGCCGCCGTCGCCGGTCACGGTCGGTCACAGTTGGTAACCGGCGGGAAACCCCTGGCCGAAGCATTGTCGGTGCCGCATGATATTCGTTCTCCAGACGATCATTCAGAGGCCCCCGGCGGGGCCTTCACGGGGGGATGCACATGACGACCATCAGTCGGCACTCCGCGGTCGAGGAGCAGCCGGCGGGCGGGCGGCGCCGGCCGGTGTTCCCGTTCGGGCTGTGGAAGCGCAGACCGGCGGCGCGTCTGGTCACCGACTTCGGCGATCCGGAGCTGGCCCGGCTGCGGGAGGCGGTCGGGGCGGGGGACTGGCCCGCCGTGCGCGAGCGGCTGGCGGCCGTGACCGACGGGGAGGAGCTGTGCCGGCTGGTGTGGCACGCCTCCAAGGCGCCGGGCACAGGCGAGCTGATGGGCCGTGTCATGGACCGCGAGCCGGACGGGACCCTGGCCCTGCTCATGGCCGGCGCGCACCACATCGACTGGGCCTGGGAGGCCCGCACCTCCGCACAGGCCTCCCAGGTCTCCCGCGAGCAGTTCCGGGTCTTCCACCAGCGGCTGGAGGTCGCCGAGGACCTGCTGTACCGGGTGGCCGAGCGTGAGCCGGAGTGGGTCGCCCCCTGGTTCATGCTCCAGGTCTGCGGCCGCGGCCTCCAGGTCGGACCCCAGATCGCCCGGCTCCGCTTCGAGGCGGCGGTGCGGCGCTGTCCCGGGCACCCGGGCGCGCACCGGCAGCACCTGCAGCAGGTGTGCGCCAAGTGGGGCGGCTCGCACGAGGAGATGCACGAGTTCGCGCGCGAGTCGATGCTCTCGGCCCCCGAGGGCAGCCCGCTGGGCGAACTGGTGGCCATCGCCCACCTGGAGCACTGGCTGGACCTGGAGCCGGGGGAGGACGCGGAGTACATCGGCCGCCCCGACGTACGCGCCCGGCTGCTGGAGGCCGCCCACCGGTCCATCGGGGACCCGGCCTTCGGACGTCCGTACGACTGGATCGGCGTGCACAACACCTTCGCCATGGCCCTCTCGCTGGCCGGCGAACGGGAGGCGGCGGCCGCCGCCTTCGCACCGCTGGAGGGACGGGTCACCGAGTTCCCCTGGCAGTACCTCGACTCCGGCGATCCGGTCGCGGCGTTCCGCAAGTGGCGCTCGCGCGCCGGCCGCTGACCGCGTCGGCCCACCGTCCCGCCGACTCGTCGGCCCCTCCCGCCACCCACGGAAGAAAGCCCACCCGGTGTCCCAGCATCAGACGTCCCACACCTTCCAGGTCGATCTGCGCGGCCTGGTCGACCTGCTCTCCCACCACCTCTACTCCAGTCCCCGCGTCTACCTGCGCGAGCTGCTGCAGAACGCGGTGGACGCCATCACCGCCCGCCGGGCCCTGTCCCCGGACGCCCCCGCCCGGATCACCGTGGAGACCGGTGAGACGCTCACCGTCACGGACACCGGCGTCGGCCTGTCCGAGAAGGACGTCCACACCTTCCTCGCGACGATCGGCCGCAGCTCCAAGCGCTCCGCCGACGGAGGTCTCGACGGAACGGCCATCGCCTCGGCCCGCTCGGAGTTCATCGGCCAGTTCGGCATCGGACTGCTCGCCTGCTTCGTGGTGGCCGACGAGATCACCGTGGTCAGCCGCTCGGCGGCCACCCCCGACGCGCCGGTCGTCGAATGGCGCGGACGCGCCGACGGCAGCTACACCATCCGCACCCTGCCTGCGCACACCAGGCCGGAGCCGGGCACCACGGTGCGGCTCACCCCCCGCGCGGACGGCACCGAGTGGACGCGCCCCGACCGGGTCCTGGAGCTGGCCCGGCACTACGGAGGCCTGCTGCGGCACGAGGTCACCGTGACCGACGCCCGCGGCACGGCCACCCGGATCGACCGGACCCCGCCGTGGGAGGAGCGCCACGCCTCCCCGCGGGCCCGCCGCGAGGCGCTGGCCGAGCACTGCCGCTCCACCTTCGGCTTCACCCCGCTGGACACCGTCGAACTGGACCTGCCCGTCGTCGGGCTGCGCGGTGTCGCCCACGTCCTGCCGACCGCCGTCAGCCCCTCCCAGCGAGCCGGCCACCGGGTGCACCTCAAGGGCATGCTCCTGTCGGACCGGGCGTCCGAGCTGCTGCCCGACTGGGCGTTCTTCGTGCGCTGCGTGGTGGACACCACCGGCCTGCGGCCCACCGCCTCCCGCGAGGCGCTGTACGAGGACGAGACGCTCGACGCCGTACGCGAGGCGCTCGGCGACCGGCTGCGCGACTGGCTCACCGGCCTGGCCGCGGGAGACCCCACCCTCCTGCACCGCTTCATCGAGACCCACCACCTGGCCGTCAAGGCGCTGGCCCGCCACGACGACGCGCTGCTGCGGATGCTGCTGCCGTGGCTGCCCTTCGAGACGACCGACGGCAACGTCACCCTGGACGAGTTCGCGCGCAGCCACCCCACGATCCTGGTCACCCGGAGCGTGGAGGAGTTCCGGCAGGTCGCGCCGATCGCCGCGGCGGCCGGCCTCGGAGTCGTCAACGGCGGCTACACCTACGACCGGGACCTGGTGCACCGGCTGCCGGAGATACGCCCCGGCACCACCGTCGGCGACCTGGACCCGGCCACCGTCACCGCGCACCTGGACGCGGTGGAGCCCGCCGCCGAACTGGCCGCGGCCTCCTTCCTGGCCGTGGCCCGCGAGGTGATCGGCGTCCACGACTGCGACGTGGTGCTGCGCAGCTTCCAGCCGGTGACCGCCCCCGCCCTCCTGCTGGACAACCGGGAGGCCCGGCACGAGCGCACCCGCTCCGAACTGGCCGGCACCGGCGACGGACTGTGGGCCGACATCCTCGGCTCCCTGCGCACCGAGGCCCCCCGCGCCCAACTGGTCCTCAACCACCTCAACCCGCTGGTCCGCCGCGCGGCGACGATCACCGAACGCGGGCTGGCCACCGCCACGGCGGAGGCACTGTACGGGCAGGCGCTGCTGCTCAGCCGCCGTCCGCTGCGCGCCGCCGAGAGCGCGCTGCTCAACCGGGCCTTCCTCGGCCTGCTCGACCACGCCATGCATGACCGGGCCGACACCCCCGGCGGCCCGGCCTCCCGGAAGGAGCCGTGATGCTGGAGACCCCGGAGGCCGTGCTCGACGCGCTGCGGGAGAACGACGAACGCCCCTACAGCCTGCCCAGAACGGTGAGGGCCGAGGAACTGGTCGAAGCAGCCGGGCAGTTCGAGGACAAGGGACTCCTGGTCACCGCGCTGCTGGAACTGATGGAGGCCTACGAGTACACCGGCGAGCACCGCAAGTCGCCGGTGGTCTTCGCCCGGCTGCTCCAACTGTGGGACGAGGACCGCGAAGCCTTCAACGAGTGGGAGGGCCACCAGGTCTACTGGCGCTTCAAGTGGGTGACGACCTCGCTGCTGGAGGTGCCGGACGTACCGCTGGCCACCGTCGAGCAGTGGATCGGCCGGATGCGCGAACGCTACCGCGAGGCCGGCCACGGCATGCAGCCGGTGGCGGCGATGGCCCACCGCGTCGCGCTGCACACCGGCAGCGGCCTGGAGTCCGCCTACGACCTGTGGGTGACCCGTCCCCGGGAGAGACTGAGCGACTGCGAGGCGTGCGAGATACGCCACCGGGCGCTGCACCATGTCGTTCTCGGGGAGGACGAGAAGGCCCTGCGGATCTGGGCGCCGCTGTTCGCCGGGGCCGTGAGCTGCCAGGAGGAGCCGTACGTCAGCCACGCCTTCGCGCTGCTCCCGCTGCTGCGCACCGGCCGCGTGGACGAGGCCCGCTCGCACCATCTGGCCGGGTACCGCTACGCCCGCGGCAAGACGGGCATGGCCGAGGAGATCGGTCTCCACCTGGAGTTCTGCGCCCTGACCCGCAACGAGGGCCGCGGACTGGAGATCCTCGCCGAGAACCGCGGACTCTTCGAAGTCACCGGCGCTCCCAAGGCGCGACTGGCCTTCCTCACCGGCGTCCAGGTGCTGCTCGCCCGTCTCGTGGAGCAGGGGTATGCCGACACACCCGTCGCCGGGCCGCCCGGGCGGCAGTGGACGGCGCGGACGCTGAACGAGGAGATCGGGGCCGAGGCGGACGAACTGGCCGCCGCGTTCGACCGGCGCAACGGCACGGCGGCGGTCGGCGAGCGCCGCCGCGAGCGCCTGGAGCGGCGCCCCGTGCTGGACGAGCCGCTCGCGCTGGGGCTGCGCGTCACCCCGCTGACCGGACCGAGGAACGCCGGGGCCGCCACGGAGCCCGTCCCCGCTCCCGCCACCGCACACCGGGTGGCCGTCCCCGAGGACTTCGCCGAACTGGTCGCCGAGGCACGGCGGCTGGCCGACCAGGGGCACCCCGGTGACACACCGCTGTGGGAACGCGTCGCCGAGCGCGTGGCCGCCGATGGATACGTCCACGATCCCGCGCTCGGCCACCGGGACCTGCTCCTGGCCGAGCTGGCCGAGCAGCGCGCGTTCGCCGAGGACGAGGGGGACGGGAACGGCCGGGCCGCGATGGCCGAGGCGGCCGAACTCTACGCCCGGGCCGGCCTGCCCTGGCACGAGCTGGCCGCCCGGGCCCGCGTGGCCTGCCGGCCCGGGGCCGGGAAGGGGCACGGTGAAGGGGCCGGTGGCGAGGTGGCCGACGAGTCCGTCGGCGAGCCCGCCGGCCACCTCGCGGTACGGCGGGAGCTGGAGCCCCTGCTGGAGCTCGCCGAACGGATGCTCCCCGGCGGGGACCGGGAGCCGGAGGCGGACTTCCGGCCGGACAAGTACCTCGTCGTGCTCCACTGCCGGGCCTTCGCCGCGCACACCGAGATGATCGACGCGCTGCCGGACGCCGGCCCGGAGACCGCGGCGCGCTTCCAGGAGGCGGTCGCGGCGCTGCGCGTGGCGGCCGAACGCTGGGAGATCCCCCACCAGGTGGCCGCCGCCCACCTCTACGAAGCCGACATCGCCGCCCGTACCGGGCGCATCGAGGAGGCCGTCGAACGGCAGCGGCGCTCCCAGGAGATCCTGGAGGAGGCGGGCACCCCGTGGCGGGCGACCCGCGGCATGCTGCTGCTGGGCCAGATCCTGATGCGCACCGGCCGGCCCGGGGAGGCGGCCGAGGTGTTCCGGCAGGCCATGGCCCGGGCCGCGCGGTACGACGACCGCTCCTTCCCGGTCACGGCCGTCCACGCGATGCTCGGCCACGCCTGCCGGCACGCCGGTGAGCTCTCCGGAGCCGTCCGCCACCTGTCCGAGGCCGCCGCCCGGATGGAGAGGGAGGGGGACCACAACGGCGCGGCCGAGTGCCGTCTGGAACTCGCCGACGCCCTGGCCGCCTCCGGGCAGCCGGAGGACGCCGTCGCCGTGCTGGAGTCCGTGGTCCGCGAGCGCGGCGCGGAATCCGGCGGCCCGCTCGACGAGCGGCTGCTGGCCCAGATCCGCCTCACCCTCGCCCGGGGCCTGACGGAGCTGGAGGAGCACCGCGCGGCGGCCGAGGAGTTCCTGAGCCTGGCCGACACGGTGGCCGGGTGGGAGGAGCAGTTCACCCACACCATGGTCGCCTCCCAGGCGGCCGCGGCGCTGGCCCGGGCCGGCCGCCCCCAGGCGGCCGGGGCCGCGCGCGAACGCGCTCTGGACTCCCATCGCCGGGCGCCCAGCCCGGTACCGGTCCTGGAGATGCTCCGGGAGTTCGCCGACCTCGCCACGCGCGGCGAGGAAGAGGACCTTCAGGCGGCGCTCGGCCACCTGGTCACCGCCGACGAACTGCTGGCCGAGGTCCCCGAGGATCCGGAGGAGTTCCCCCACTGGTACCACGCCGGCCACAACCACCTGTGCCGCGCCCGCTGCCTGGCCCGCGCCGAGCGCTTCGAGGAGGCGCTGGCCGAGGCGGACCGGGCCGACTCGCGCCTGGCGGAGGGCGGCCCGGACGGGGAGGCGGGCCGGGCGGAGACGGCACGGCTGGCCGCCCTGATCGAGGGCAACGGGCTGGAACGGCCGAAGGGGGCGGTGGCCCGCCTGGACGCGGCGGTCCGCCGCTGCGCCGGGGCGGGCCTGGAGGAGGCGGTCAGGATCCTCACCGCACTGCGCGAGGACATGGCCTCCCGCTGAGCGGTCGAGCAACCGATCCGCCGAGCGGCTTCCGGCCGGGACGGCACGGCGCCGTCCCGGCCGGAAGCCCACGTTACCCCTCCTGAACTGCGCAAACGCCTTCCCGGGCGGCCGTCTTCCGTCACCCGACCGGCCCCTTTGGCCGCGAGATCCGCGGTGAGCGGGGGCAGGGTGGGGGCATGTGGTACCCACGACTCGTGCTGGGCGCCGCCCTTCTGCCGCTGGCGCTGCTGGTGGCGCGGGACGTTCCCGCCCATCTCCTCGATCCCCCGGTGCCGGAGACCGCCGGCCCCGCCACCGCCTACACCGCACCACGGCCCGCGGTCGTCAGCCGGAAGGCCTGGCGCGCCGACGAGAGCCTGGTCAGGGAGGAGGCCAGCTATACGGGCCCGGTGAGTGCCGTCTTCGTTCACCACACCGGCCACCCCAACGGCTACGACTGCTCGGACGTCCCGGAGATGCTGCGGGGGCTGGAGACGGACCACGTCGAGGGTCAGGGGTGGGACGACATCGGCTACAACTTCGTCGTGGACAAGTGCGGGACCATCTACGAGGGGCGGGGCGGCGGCATCGGACGCCCGGTGTACGGCGCGCACACCAAGGGCTTCAACCGCAACAGCGTCGGTGTGGCGGCGCTGGGCACCTTCGGCGC
Organism: Streptomyces mangrovi; assembly: GCF_900114215.1. Classification (GTDB taxonomy): domain Bacteria; phylum Actinomycetota; class Actinomycetes; order Streptomycetales; family Streptomycetaceae; genus Streptomyces; species Streptomyces barkulensis. The sequence goes on from NZ_FOSG01000011.1 coordinate 130,608, forward strand.
GGGGCAGGAGGTGCCGCGTGCGGTGATCGACGCGATCGCCGAGGTCGCGGCGTGGAAGCTGCGGCCCGGAGCGGACCCGCAGGGCCGGGTGCGGCTGGTCTCGACGAACGACGAGAGCCGCTACGACGAGGGCGAGGCGGCGACGTTCGACGTCATCGCGGGCCACCGCGACAGCCACCAGACCGACTGCCCCGGCCAGGCGCTGTACGACAGGCTGCCAAAGATCCGGGAGGAGGCCACCCGTCTGCGCGCCCTCGGCCCCTGACGGCCCGGGCACCGCCGGTTTTGTCCACCGCCGCGAGGCCGCCGCCGTACGTACGGCGGCGGCCCCGCGGCGTTTCCGGGCACGCGGCAGGACTCCGGGCCGGGGTCTGGGCCGGGAATCCGGGCGGGGCCGCCTGCCGGCTCAGAAGGAGAAGAGCGCGGGGGCGGCGTCCGCCATGGCGCAGGCGTTGGAGAAGGTGTGCGCGTACGAGACCCTGCGGCCCTCCCAGACCCCGTCGGCGGTCACGGTGACCGGATCCCAGACCATCGGGCACATCTGGTCTCCGGGCTCGACCAGCGAGGCGAACTCGCCGTCCGCGGAACGCAGCTCGCCGCACGCCTCGGCCGGCGCCGGGTGGGTGCCGCCCGGCGCCGGCGAGCAGCTCAGCGTGGCGGCCCGCAGCACGGTGGCCGTCGCCGGGTCCTCTCCCTTGCCGACGGTGAGCACCAGGGCCGAGGGCGCGTACAGCCCTTCGGGCTGCGCGGGCGAGGCGGCCGCGGTGGCGGCCGAGCCCGCAAGGCAGGTGACGGCCAGAGCGGTGCTCACGCCCAGGGCCTTGATGGCGTACCGCATTTCGAACACTCCTCGGTTCGGTTCATCGGATTCCGAACAGGAGTCTTGCTGGGGCGAGGGGTGAACGCACATCGGATGGATCACTTCCGGTCACCTTCGGCGACGTCGCGGTCGCTCAAAGTGGCTCCGGGACGGCCGGGAGCCTTCCAATCTCCCGCGGAAGTGTGTCCGGCATGCGAACAAAGGAGAGCCGGGCTCCGGTGGGGTGACCGTGACCTGCGGTTCGGCGAGTGGGCCGCCCCGTCCGGACGCCTCACCACGACCGGAAGGCGGCGTTGCTGTCTTTGGCCGACAGTGCCGGGTGCGCCCTCCTCGGACCCGTCCGGGGGGGTGAGGCGCCCGGCGCTCCGGGAGCGGCCGGGGCCGCCGGGCGCATGCCTCATCCTCATCCGGCCCGCTGCCCGTCGCTCCCGGAGTCGGCCGGCGTCCGTGCGGAGGAGGCCGCCGCGTACGGGACCTGCGCGGACGGGACCTGCGGGGGCGCGGCCTGCGCGGAGGGCGCCGCACCCGGCTGGGGAGTCTGCTGAGCCCTCTCCAGGAACCGCAGCAGTTCGACGGGGAAGGGCAGGACCAGGGTGGAGTTCTTCTCGGCCGCGACCGCCACCACCGTCTGCAGCAGCCGCAACTGCAGCGCGGACGGCGTGTCGGCCATCTGCTGCGCGGCCTCCGCCAGCTTCTTCGAGGCCTGGAACTCCGCGTCGGCGTTGATGACGCGGGCCCGCCGGTCGCGGGCGGCCTCCGCCTGGCGGGCCATCGACCGCTTCATCGTCTCCGGCAGGGAGACGTCCTTGATCTCGACCCGGTCGACGTGGACGCCCCAGCCGACGGCGGGGCTGTCGATCATCAGCTCCAGGCCCTGGTTCAGTTTCTCCCGGTTGGACAGCAGATCGTCCAGATCGCTCTTGCCGATGATGGAGCGCAGCGAGGTCTGAGCCATCTGGGAGACCGCGAAGCGGTAGTCCTCCACCCGGACGATCGCGTCGACGGGGTCGACGACCTTGAAGTACACGACGGCGTCGACCCGAACGGTCACGTTGTCCCTGCTGATGCCCTCCTGTGCGGGCACCGGCAGGGTCACTATCTGCAGATTGACCTTGCGCATCCGGTCGACGAACGGAACGATCATGGTGAAGCCCGGCTGGCGTGCGTCCTTCATGACCCGCCCGAGCCGGAAGACCACTCCGCGTTCGTACTGTTTGACCACCCGGGCCGCCAGCGCGACGTAGACGGCGCAGACGCAGAGCAGCACGATCCCCGCCGCCGCGAGTCCCTGGAGCATCGCAGACACCTACTGTCCGTGGGTTGGGCTGTTTCCCCCGTCTAATTTGTCTGATATTTACGATAACTCCGCATAAAGGTCGGCGGGAGTCCCGTCTCCGGGGCGCCGGGGACCGTGCTGTGCGGGTGGCCGCCCCTGGGGCGTGGTCCCCGTTCAGCGAGTGGAGACCGTGCCCGACACGGCGTCGCCGTCAAAGGAGGGCGGGTGGTCGACGAACCTCCGCTCCACCTCGGCCCGTTCGGCCTCCGACGGGTCGCTGTCGAGGGAGTCGAGCAGTGCGTCGCGCGCCGTGCTGCCCTCGGGCCGCACCAGCCCGACGACGACGTACAGCGTCAGCGAGGTGAGGACCGGCAGTCCGACGTTCGCGGTCTGCCCGGCGTCCTCCACCCCCCAGTAGAGATACGCCCAGACCGCCAGGCCGCCCGCCCAGGAGACCAGCGCCGCGCGCGGTCCGTGGCGCCGGAACCAGGGCAGCAGGCCCAGCATCAGTGGAATGGAGATCGGTCCCATGGTGGCGGCGACGATGCTCACCACGACCGTCATGATGAAGCCGTCCGGGTCGGCGAGGAGGGCGAGAACCATGCTGAACGTGACGAAGGCGACCGTGGTGACCCGCGCGAACAGCAACTGCCCGGCCTCCGTCAGACGCCGTACGCGAGGGACGACCAGCGGGGCGAGGTCGCGGGTGATGACGGCGGTGATGACGTTGGAGTCGGAGGCCACCATGGCCATGGTGTGGGAGAAGAAGCCGGCCAGGAGCAGTCCGATGAGCCCGGCGGGCAGCAGCTCCTGGGCGAGCATGATGTACGACTTCTCGCCGTCGTCCAGACCGGGGACAACGAGAGGGGCGGCGATCATCGGGACGAAGAGGATGAACGGCCACACGATCCACAGGAAGCTGGAGAGCAGTGCCGATCTCCTGGCCCGGGAGCCGGAGGGCGCGGCCATGTAGCGCTGCGCCAGGTTCCACATGCCGCCGTTGTACTCGAAGGTCTTCACCAGCAGGAACGCCATGATCAGCCCGGTGGTGACGGGGCCGTTGACCGGGTCGCCGCGGCCGGCCGGGAGGTCGTCCCACATCGTCCAGAGCGTGGCCACCCCGTCGAGGTGGGCGAAGAGGGCGAAGAGCATCGCGAATCCGGCGACGGCCTGGATGACGAACTGGCCGAAGTCGGTGAGGACGTCGGCCCACAGGCCGCCGAACGCCATGTAGAGCATGGTGCAGGCGCCGGTCAGGGCTATGCCCCACACCAGCGGAATGTCCGCGAACCCCTGGAGCAGCAGGGCGATGGCGACCCACTTCGCGGCGATGTCCACCACCTTGAGCGCGGTTCCGCTGTAGGCGAGGACCTGCTGGGTGGGCAGGTCGTAGCGGACGGCCAAGTAGGCGAGCGGCGAGTTGACGCCGTGTCTGGCGCGCAGCCGGTTCCAGCGCGCGGCGAAGAGGAAGGCACCGATGCCGATGCCCAGTCCGATGGTGAGGGGCCACCAGAAGTAGACGGTGACGCCGTGGTCGTACGCGACCGCGGCGAAGGTCACGAACATGATCGCGCTGTAGCCGGACATGTGGTGCGATATCCCGGAGAGCCACCACGGGATGCGGCCGCGGGCCGTGAAGAAGTCGGCGATGGTGTGGATACGTTTCCTCGACCACAGGCCGATGCCCACCATCACGAGGAAGTACGCGCCCAGCACGGTCCAGTCCAGTGCGGCCATGACGGCTCCTTTTGTTCATAGATGTGAACTACTGTCAACTCTATGAATATGTGCCGTCACAGTAGAAGCGCCCTCATGGAGCGTCAATACGTGTGAACAGTTGGAGCTGCAAGAGGATTGGAGTCGATCGAGCGCCTGGGTCGATGTTCATGGATGTGGATACTGCTGTGGCTCTGCCCTCCGTCGGGGATGTCCGCGCGGAGGCCCTGTGCGGGCCTCCGCGCCCGGCTCAGACCAGCAGGGCCCGCCCGTGCTCCATCAGGGCGGACAGTTCCTCGATGTGCGCGCCGTCCGGCTCGCTCAGCGGCGGCCGCACCCCGCCCACATCCAGACCGCGCAGGCGCACCCCGGCCTTGACCAGCGAGACCGCGTAGCCGCGCCCCTTGTTCCGCAGCTCCACCAGGGGGCGGTAGAAGTCATCGATCAGCCGGCGCACGGTGGCGTCGTCGCCCCCGTTGAAGGCGCGGTGGAAGGCGACGGCGATCTCCGGTGCGAAGCAGAAGGCGGCGGAGGAGTAGAGACCGACCCCGATGCCCCGGTAGGCGGGGCAGGTGAGTTCGGCGGTGGGCAGCCCGTTGAAATACAGGAACTCGCGGCCGGGCTCCGCGGTGCGCACCGCACTGACGATCCGCTGCATCAGATCGAGGTCGCCGACGCCGTCCTTCAGGCCCGCGATCCGGGGATGGCGGGCGAGTTCGGCCACCGTGGCCGGTGCGAGGACGGCGTTGTCCCGCTGGTAGACGATGACGTCCAGCCCGGTCGCGTCCGCGAGGGCGGTGTAGTGGGCCCGCAGCCCCTCCTGGCCGGGTACGACCAGGTAGGGGGGCATGGCCAGAAGTCCGTCGGCGCCCGCCTCCTCCGCGGCGCGGGCGTACCGCACGGCGAGGGCGGTTCCGTAGCCGGTGCCCGCGACCACCGGTACCCGCCCCGCCGCCTCCGTCACCGCCGCGAAGACGCATGCACCGTACTCCTCGGGGGTCAGGGCGTGGAACTCGCCGGTGCCGCAGCAGGCGAAGACGGCGGCGGCGCCGGCGTCGATGCCGCCGCGTACATGTGCCCGGAACACATCGGTGTCGAGGGTGCCGTCCGGTCCGTACGCGGTGACGGGGAAGAAGAGCAGGCCGTCGAGCCGGGTGGCGAGAGGAGGTGTGGTCACGGCACTCCCTGGGTGTCGCGGGGCGGTGGATACTGTGCATATTCACGACCGCTGTCCATATTCATGAACACCGTTACGGTAGGGCGGGGGCTCGTCACGGTCAAGACGGCCGGCTGCTGTGGGAGCGCTGCCCGGCCGGAGACACGGGAAAGCGCTTTCCCCTATGCTTGACGCCGTCGAGGCGAACTCCTACCGTCTCCACAGTTGTGAATGATGTTCGGTGAATCGCTCCTTCGTCGAGCCCGCTCGGCGGGTGCGCGCCGGCCTCCCCACCGCACCGAGGAGACAGCCCATGCCCGCCCCCAGAACCGTCCTGCTCACCGGTGCCGCGGGCGGCCTCGGCACCCTGATGCGGGGACTGCTCCCCTCCTACGGCTACACCCTCCGGCTCCTCGACGTCGCTCCCGTCGAGCCGCTCCCCGGAGCGGGGGAGCGGGCCGAGGAGACGATCACCGCCGACCTCGCGGACCGGGCGGCGCTGCGCGAGGCCGTGCGGGGCGTGGACGCCGTCGTCCATCTCGCCGGGATCTCCCTGGAGGCCCCCTTCGAGAAGATCGTGCGGGCGAACATCGAGGGCACCTACAACCTCTACGAGGCGGTCCGCGAGGAGGGCGTGGGACGTGTCGTCTTCGCCTCCTCCAACCACGCCGTCGGCTACACCCCCCGTCCGCGTGAGGGCGATCCGCTGATCGGGGTGGACACCCCGCGCCGCCCCGACACCTTCTACGGTCTGTCGAAGTGCTTCGGCGAGGACCTGGCCCAGCTCTACTGGGACCGGCACGGCATCGAGACCGTCTCCATCCGCATCGGCTCCTGCTTCCCCGAGCCCACGACGGTGCGGATGCTCTCGGTCTGGATGAGCCCCGCAGACGGGGCCCGGCTGCTGCACGCCGCCCTGACCGCCGAGGGCGTCGGGCACACCGTCGTCCACGGCTCCTCCGCCAACACCCGGCTGTGGTGGGACCTCTCCTCGGCCCGGGCCCTGGGGTACGAGCCGCAGGACGACTCCGAGCCGTACGCGGCCGAGCTCATCGCCGAACAGGGCGAACTCGACCCGGACAGGCCGGAACATGCCCGCCTGGGCGGCCACTTCACCACCGAACCGCCGATCTGGCCGCACTGACCAGCCGCCCAGCCGGTCCGGTGATCCGTCGCTTCGGCGGGCACCGGGCCTTCTCAGCCGAGATCGTCGAACATGGCCAGCAGCGCCTGCTCGTCCGCCTCCTCCAGGGCGGGCTCCTCCCGGCCGGAGCGCCCGGAGCCGGAGCCCTCGGGGTGCGGCACCTGCTCGGCCCACACCGTCTTGCCCCGCGGCATGTAGCGCACCCCCCAGTTCCTGGTGAACTGCGCCACCAGGAACAGGCCGCGCCCGCCCTCCTCGGTCACTCCGGCACGCCGGATGCGAGGAGAGGAGTTGCTGCGGTCGGAGACCTCGCAGAGCAGGGACGTCCCGCGCAGCAGCCGCAGCCGCACAGGCCCCCCACCGCCGTACCGCACGGCGTTGGTTACCAGCTCGCTCACCACCAGGCCGGTGCCGTACTCCAGTTCCGGCAGGCCCCACTCGTCCAGTTGCCGCCGGGCCAGCGCCCTGGCATCGGACACCACCGACGGATCGGAGGGCAGCTCCCAGGACGCCACCCGGTCGGCGGGCAGCGCGTGCACACGGGCGAGCAGCAGGGCCACGTCGTCCCGGGGGCCGTCCCGAGCCCCGTCGTGCGGGCCGCCGGGCAGCAGGGTGCCGGTGACCCGGTCGCAGATCCGCTCCAGAGACGGTTCCGGCGGCGGCTCCGTACCGCGCAGCGCTGAGGTGAGCAGCCCCGTGCGCGCTTCGGTGTCGCCGTAGCCGCGGCCCTCCTTGAGCAGGCCGTCGGTGTACAGCGCCAGCAGGCTGCCCGCGGGCAGTTCCACGGTGGCGGGCTCGTAGGGCTGGAGCCCGCCGAGTCCCAGCGGCGGGCCGGCCGGCAGGTCCAGCGTCCGTGATTCGCCGCCGGGAAGCACGACGACGGGCGGCGGATGCCCGGCCCGGGCGGCCGTGCAGCGGCAGGTCACCGGGTCGTACACCGCGTACAGGCAGGTCGCGGCCGTGGCCGGGTCGTCGGGCGCGCGGCCGACCAGATCGTCCAGGTGTGCCAGCACCTCCTCCGGCGGCAGGTCCAGATCGGCCAGGGTGCGCACCGCCGTGCGCAGCCGGCCCATGGTGGCCGCCGCCTCCAGCCCGTGGCCCGCCACATCGCCGACGACCAGCGCCGAACGCATCCCGGACAGCCCGATCGCGTCGAACCAGTCGCCGCCCACCCCGCTCCTGGCGTCGGCCGGCAGATAGCGGTGGGCGAGATCGACGGCGGCCAGCCGGGGCGTGTCACGCGGCAGCAGACTGCGCTGCAGGGTCAGGGCGGCGTCACGCTCCCGGCTGAAGCGGCGGGCGTTGTCCACGCTGATCGTGGTGCGGGCCGCCAACTCGCCCGCCAGGGCCAGGTCGTCCTCCTCGTAGGGGCGCGCCCTGCCGCGCCGGTAGAAACCGGCAAGGCCCAGGACGGCGCCCCTGGCGCGCAGCGGCGCGGCCAGATACGAGTGCTCGCCCTCGCCGAGCAGCCCGCGCAGCAGTTCGCCGGGGTGGGCGCCGCCCAGGGAGGGGGCCGTGAGGATCTCGGTCCGCACCGAGTCCGCGACGGGCCGACCGGCGTCCAGGCACCGGGCCTGCGGAGTGCCGGGCGCGTAGCCGACCGGGGCGTCCGCGCCGTCGCCCGGCGCGCCCTCCGCCCGCCCACCGCCCCGTACGGCCACCCGGTGCAGCGCCGGCGCTGCACCGGGGGTTCCCGGCGGGGGCTCCTCGCCGGCCAGGACGTCCTCGGCCAGGTCCACCACGACGACGTCGGCGAACCTCGGAACGGTGATCTCCGCCAGTTCCTCCGCCGTGCGCCGGACGTCCAGTGTGGTGCCGATCCGGGTGCCCGCCTCGTTCAGCAGCGACAGCCGCCGGCGGGCCTCGACGGCCAGGCGGCCGACCCCCGGCTCGCCCACCATCAGCAGCCACGCGTCGGGGCCGCCGCCCTCCGTCCCGCCGGGCCGATGCCCCCGTTCCGCCTCCCGCGGCCCTTCCGGCTCCTCCCGTGCACCGCCCGGTACGCCGGTCTCCTCCCGAGTGTCCGCGGGCCGCCCGGCGGGGGAGGGCGGACGCAGCAGTGGCACCCTCCGGCCGTTTGGACCGCCCGCCGCGGCCGCGGGCGCTCCCGGCGCGGTGACGGTGGAGCGGGCCTCCCGGAAACTGATCTCGACGGCGGCGCCCTCCGCGTCGCCGTGGTGCAGGAGTTTGCGCCGCAGCGTCGCCACCCGCCCGCCCGTCAGCGGCACCTCGGCGAACGTCTCGCTGCTGGAGGAGATCAACTCGGTGGCGGTCTCCAGCAGCGCCAGCTCCTCTCGCGGGGCCAGCCGGGGCGCCGCCCCGCCGCGCCGGGCCGGCGTCCCCGAGGCGAGATCGATCTCGGCGTGCTCGCCGCGCCGCCTGGCCCGCAGGAACGACTCCATCAGACCGCGTTCCCGGGCCGATCCCATCTCCAGCAGCCGCTCGCCGATGCGGTCGGTGGCGTTCTGGAGCATCAGCGTCATCCCGGGCCTGGCCAGCTCCATGGGGACGGAGAGGTTCACCGCGCCCTGCACGGTGCCGCCCACCGGGTCGCGCACCGGGGCGGCCATGCAGGTCAGCGTCTTGAGGCTGTGCAGGAAGTGCTCGTGCCCGACGACCACGAACGGGGCCCGGGTGCTCAGCACCATGCTGACGCTGCTGGTTCCCATGAACCGCTCGTCGACGTTGGCGCCCGGGACGAGGGAGGCGGCGTCCATCAGCTCCAGCCCCCCGGTCTCCCCGAGCCGGTCGACGATGTTGGCCCGCGGATCGGTCAGCACCACGGTGACGGGCATCCCGGAGAACCGCTCGTACAGCCGCCGCAGTACCGGCATGGCGGCCCTGACCAGCCGGGAGTCCGGGTCCAGATCGCTCTCGACGGGTAGCGAGGGGTTCTCCCGGTCGACGCCGAGCAGACGTGATCGCTGCCAGGAGGCGAGGATCTCCGCACGCACCTCGGGGGTGGACGGCCGCACACCGCGGCGGCCGTCCCTCGCGAGGATCGGGAAAGAAGTCACCAGAACGAAATAATAGGACAAAAAGCCCTAAAGTTCATGTCGGTGTGCGCGGGGCGGCGGGGGACCCGCGGGACGGGCCGGGGCGCACCGCTATGTTCCCGGGAACATGCAGGCACCACGGCACTGGCCGCCCCCCGCCGCCCTCGCCGCCGCGCAGATCGCGTGGTGGCCCCTCGACGCGCTGCGTCCCGGCGCCCCGGAACTGGCGCAGGCGGGCGCAGGCCTGCTGGCGGTGTGCCTGGCCGCCGCCGTCCTCGGCCTGCGCCGGCGTGCGCCGGTGGGCGCGCTGGCGGGTGTCACCGCCGTGGCGGTCCTCGGGCCGGCCGCCTCGTTCCCCGGCGCGCTGGACGTGTTCGGCAGCGCCGGGGTGGCCCTCGCCCTGCACACGGTGGCGGTGCGGTGCGAGGCCGCCACCGTCGTGATCGCCGGCGCGGCCCAGCTGTGCTGGCAACTGCTGTGGGGCACCGTGCTGTACGGCGGGAGCCGGGGCGCCGCCGCCGGCCTCGTCCTGGCCGCCGTGCCGCACGTGATCGGCACCGGGACCGGCCTGGGCAGGCGCCGCCGGCTGGCCGCCCGGCACGCCGCCGCCGCGCGACTGGCCAGGGCCGAGGCGGAGCGCGACAGGGCCGCCGACGAGGAACGCCACCGGCTGGCCCGCGAACTCCACGACGTCGGCGCCCACCACCTGACCTCGGTCGTGGTCACGGCCGAGGCCGCGCGCAGACTCGGCGGCTCCAGGCCCGGACTGGCCGCCGAGGCGCTGGAGGCCGCGGCGCGCGACGGCCGCGAGACCGTGTCCACACTGCGCGAACTGGTGGCGGTGATGCGCACCGGGGCGGAGGGAGAGCCACACACCTGGAACGGCCGCATCGCCGAACTCGCCGCCGGGGTGGGCGGGTTGGGCGGTCCGGTGGAGACCGACCTCCGGGCTGACCTGCCGGGGAGGCCGGGCGGGACCGTCTTCTCCATCGTGCGGGAGGCCCTGACGAACACACTGCGCCACGCGCCCGGCGCGGCCGTACGGGTCGTCGTCGAGCACCACGGCGGCCTGCTGGAGGTGACCGTCGACAACGACGCCCCGCCGGCCGGCGGGGCGCCCCACACATCCGGCGCCGTACGCGGTCTGGGGGCCGGGCGCGGCCTGGCCGGGATGCGGGAGCGCGCGGCGGCGGCCGGCGGGCGTCTGACCGCGGGGCCACGCCCCGGCGGCGGCTGGCGGGTGCGGGCCGAACTGCCCGCCGACGGCTCCACGCCCGCGGAGTCCCCGGCAGACGGGCGAGGACTGCGCAGGTCCGCGCGTATGCCCCGGCCGGGCCGGCGGCGGGTGGCCCAGGTGCTCCTCGCCCTGTTCGCCGTCCTCAACCCACTGGTCCCCGCACTGACGACCCGGACGGTCGGCTCCACGCCCCACGGGCCGGCGGCCGACGCGCTGTACCTGCTGCTGACGGCGGTCCACGCACTGCCGCTGCTGTGGCGGCGGCGCGCGCCCCTGGCGGCACTGGCGGCCGCCCTGGCCACCGCGTCGCTGTGGCCGGCGGCGGCCCTGTCCGGGGCGCTGCCCCCGAAGGCGGTGCCGCTGCTGTGGGTGGGCGCCGGGGTGGAGGCCGCCGCGCTGTACTCCGTGGCGGCCCGCGGCCGGTACGGGCGCGGCGCCCGGTGGGCCGTCCCCGCGACGGGGTTGGTCCTGGGCGCGGCGGTGGGCACCAGTGCCATCGCCGCGGGGCTGCTGCCGGACCGGTTCACCGGACCGATGGCGCATCTGCCGGTCACCGTGCCGCTCACCGCCGCCCTGGTGCCGGCCCTCGCGGCCGTGTGGCGGGCGGGCGCCGCCGCGCGTGCCCGCGGCGCCCGTACCGCCGCACGTGAGCGGGAGGCGCTCCAGGAGGCGGTTCGGCAGGCGGCGAAGGCGGTGCGCGCCCAGCGGCGGCACGTCGCCGAAGGGCTGCGCGGGACCGTTCTGGAACGGGCGGGCCGGGTGGTGCGCAGCGCCGAGGAGGGGCGGCTGGAGGACGTGGCGGCCGAGGCCCGGGCGGCGCTGGCCGCCATGCGCGAGCTGCTCGCCACCCTCCACGAGCCCGGCGGTCGGCCCGTCGGTGCACCGGCCGCGAAGGCCGTGCCCGGAGAGGCCGTGCCCGGGGATGACGTTCCCGTGCCGCCGCCGGCCGCGGCGGGCACCGGGTGAGTGCCTGAGCGCCCCGACCGGGGACCGCGGGGTCGAAGAGGGGGGAGGGGCGAGCCGTTCGGGACGGGCCCCGCGATATTCACTGCGACGGCGGGTCCGCCGACTTCTATGATCGGAGGATGACGGACCCCCTCCACCCGGCGAAGCCCCGGCCCGGTGACATGGTCGCGGTGCTGTCCCCCTCGTCCGGTCTGCCCGGCGTCTTCCCCGTGCCGTACGAGCTGGGGCTGCGCAGACTGCGGGAGGAGTTCGGGTTGAAGGCGGTGGAGTACCCGGCCTCCAGGAAGACGGGATCGACGCCCGAGGAGCGGGCCGCGGACATCCACGCGGCCTTCGCCGACCCCCGCATCAAGGCGGTGTTCGCCAGCATCGGCGGCGACGATCAGATCACCGTCCTGCCCCACCTCGACCGCGATCTCCTCCGCGCCAACCCCAAGCCCTTCTTCGGCTACAGCGACAACACCAACCTGCTGCTCCTCCTGCGGAACCTGGGCATCGTCGGATACCACGGCAGCACGGTGATGGTCGAGCTCGGACGCCCCGGCGCGATGCACCCGCTGACCGCCGACTCGCTCAGGGCGGCGCTGTTCACCTCCGGCGAGTACGAACTCACCGCGGCGGACGCCTACGGGGACGTCAGCCGCCCCTGGGACGACCCGCGCACCTTCGACTCCGAACCGGAGATGGAACCCGCCGACGGCTGGTCCTGGCACAACGGCGACCGGGTGGTCGAGGGGACCGGCTGGGGCGGCGAACTGGAGATCGTCTCCTGGCTGCTGATGGCCGACCGCGAGATCCTTCCGGTCGACTCCTACGCCGGCGGCGTGCTCTTCCTCGAGACGTCCGAGGAGATGCCACGCGCCGAACAGGTCTACCGGATCCTGCGCAACATGGGCGAACGCGGTCTGCTCCGGCAGTTCCCGGCGCTGCTGATGGGCCGGGCGAGGAGCTGGTCGTTCGAGAACCGGTTCACCGCCCCGGAGAAGGCACGGTTCCGCCGGGACCAGCGGGAGGCCGTCCTGCGGGCCCTCGGGCAGTACGCCCCCGACGCCATGGTGGTGTTCGACGTCGACCTCGGCCACACCGACCCTCAGCTCGTCATCCCCGTCGGAGGACGGATCAGGGTGGACGGTCCCGCGCGCCGTATCACGGTCACCTACTGAATCACGGTCACCTACTGAGCCGGTTCCTCCGCCCACCGGGGAGCCGGCCCCGGGCGGGCGGGACGCCGGGTCACCGGGCGGCGCCGGCGCTCCGCCCCAGCGCGAGGACGCACCAGTTGACCAGGGCGGCGTTCGCCAGGGCGCTCACGACGACGACCGACACATAGGCGGCGATCCCCTCCCAGGGGGCCAGGAGAAACAGCATGCTCAGCGGCGCGGTGGCCAGCAGGGGTACGACCCCCGCCATGGAGGCGTCCTCATGGCTCACCAGGAAGGCGTCCGCCGATACCCACACCAGTAGGGCGCCGCACAGCGCGAGATAGGCGCGTGCCGCCCACGTCCCGGCCACGGCCGAGACGACGCGCCGCACACGCCGCCGGTGTCGTACGCCGTCCATACGGCCCCCGCTCCCCGTGTCCGTCCCCGGCGCGGTGGCCCGGCGGGGCGCCGTCCAGGCTATCCCGCCCGCAGGGGCGGATCGGGGCGGACGGGCCCGGACGCGTGGGACGATGACACCCGGGCGGACGGAGCACCCGCCGGCCCGGGCCAGGAGGTGGACCCATCGCTGTTCGTGTGCTGGTCGTCGACGACCAGGCCGTCGTCCGCGCGGGCTTCGCCGCGATCGTCGACGCCGAACCGGACCTGTCGGTGGTCGGTGAGGCGGGCGACGGCGCCACGGCCGTGGAGCTGGCCGCGGAACTCGGCCCCGACGTGGTGCTGATGGACATCCGGATGCCCGGCATGGACGGGCTGACGGCCACCCGGCTGATCGCCGGCGGCCCGAGCGGGGCCCGTGTCCTGGTGCTCACCACCTTCGACCTGGACTCCTACGTCTTCGAGGCCCTGTGCGCCGGGGCATCCGGATTCCTGCTCAAGGACGCCCGGGCCGACGACCTCCTGGCCGCCGTCCGTGTCGTCGCCTCCGGCGACGGCATCCTGGCGCCGGCGGTGACCGGCCGGCTCATCGCCGCCTTCGCGCAGGGCGCGCCGGTCCGTCCCGGGGCCGGCGGGGCACTGGAGCGGCTCACGCCCCGCGAGCGGGAGGTGCTGCTCCTGGTCGCCTCGGGGCTGACCAACGCCGAGATCGGCGAGCGTCTGGGAGTCTCCACGGGAACGGTCAAGACCCATGTGAACGCGCTGTTCGGCAAGTTGGGGCTGCGCGACCGGGTCCAGGCGACCATCCTGGCGTACGACACCGGGCTGATCAGGCCACGCACCACCTCCACGCGGTAGACGCGGGTCCGCTCCCCGCCGTACGAGGGGCCGCCCGCGGCGCCCGCCCGGCCGACCGCCGGTATGAGACCCCTCTACCCGGAGGTGGAGAAGAACCTCCTGCCGGCGGTCGATGAACCCCCCGGTCACCCGGCGCGATCCTGGATCCACAGGCCGACACACGGCCCACCGGCCCCGTATCACCGGCCGGGCGGACGGCGTGTGCCGTCCGCCCGGCCGGTGGGCGCCGCGTACCCCGTGGAACGTGCGGCACGACGGGCGGCGGACGACGAGCGAGACGGAAGAGACAGGTGAGCGAGATGGCCGTGCACGACGGTGGGCGGGGCGACGGGAACGGGAACGGGAACGGCGGGGGGCGGCTCTCCCGGCGTGTCAGAGGCATCGCGGACAACCGGCCCGCCCGGATCTATCTGGCCGTGTGCGCCGCGCTGGTGCTGTGGGTCGTGCTGGACGCGACGGTCGTCCCGCACGAGGACGCCTCGATGGCGGCGCTGTGGCCCGTGGCGGCCACCGCCCCGACCAGCCTGCTCGCCCTCGCCGTGCCGCTGCCCGACGGACCCGTCGGAGGGGCGCTCCTGCTGGGCCTGGTCTCACTGGCCGCGGTGGTCAACGCCGGGGTGTTCAGCGCGGTGCTGCGCCGTTTCCGCACCCGTGCCGCCCACGGCTGAGACACGGGTGCGGGCGGCAGCGCGACGCCGCCTCCCGCACCCGTGCGTGCTCCCGCGATCGGCGCCGGCGGTGTGTGATGCTGGGCGGGACCATGCCGGTCGGACGGCGTACGGCGACGTACGGCGATGTGCCGAGGAGTGCCACCCATGTCGAAGCCACCGCTTCCCGAAGCGGCCGTGACCATGCTGCGGAAGGCCAACCCGGCCGTCATCACGACCCTGCGGCCGGACGGCCAGCCGGTGTCCACGGCCACCTGGTACCTGTGGGAGGACGGCCGGGTGCTGGTCAACATGGACGAGGCCCGCAAACGGCTGCGGCATGTGCGCGACGATCCCCGTGTCACCCTCACCGTGCTCGACGAGGGCAACTGGTACACGCACGTCAGCCTCATCGGCCGCGTGGCCGAGATCCACGAGGACCCGGAGCTCGCCGACATCGACCGGCTGGCCCGCCACTACCTCGGCGAGTCGTATCCGCGGCGGGACCGCCGCCGCGTCAGCGCCTGGATCGAGATCGACCGCTGGCACGGCTGGGGCTCCCTGAAGGACAGCGACCAGCCCGGATGACGCCCCCGGCCGCGTGCTCGCCCCGCGAGGCCCGGTCGAGGCGGCCACGAGCCGGCAGGAGTGTTCTTCTCCGTACGGGGCACCGGTCGATGACAGCCCGGTTCGGTTGTTTCAGGAGGCACCGTGACGGAAACCATCGTTCTCATCCTCGGCCTGGTGGTCGCGCCCATCGCCGCCCTGGCCCTGCTCACCTGGGGTCTGAACGGCACCGTGTGGCTGCTGGACCGCTTCGCCGGCCGGAGGGAGCCGGTGGCGCGGACCGTGCGGTGGCGGGCGCCGGAGACCGGCCCGGGCGGCGCGGCCGAGTCCCTTTCCCGCTGACTCCCCTCTCCATGCCCCCGCAGGTTCTGCGCTGACCCTGCCGGGGCATGGAGAGGGGAGTCCGGCATGGCATCCGGCCCGGCCGGTCACACGTCGAAGCATGAACGATTCATCGAGCACACCCCCCACCGGCGACCCGGCGGAGGAGAAGGCCGTCCGGCGTCTGGTACCGGTCTGGCTGGAGGAGGCCGCCCGCCATGACGCGGAAGCGGCCGGGCGGGCCCGGCAGGAGTGGGAACAGGGCCGTCTGTCCCCCGACGCCGCGAGGGAACTGGCCGACTGGGTGACGGCCCGGGTCACCGACACCGGGTTCAACGAGGACGAGGGGCCTTCCAGGCAGGGACCCGCGCACGTCAGCGTGGCCGACAAGACCGCGGTCCACCGGTGGCTCGCCGCCCGGGGGCACGACGTGTGAGGCGGCGCCGGGCTCCCGGAGCGGGGCGGCGGCTCAGGTCCAGGTGTACTTGCCCCCGCCCACCCATCGCACGGTGGCCGGGTCGTCCAGGTCCACCGGGCTCAGCCCCGCGTCGTACGCCAGCCGGACCACGTCGGTGATGTCATGGGCGAGGCCGACCGTCCCGTCACTGAGCTGGACCGTGCGGAACGGCCGGTCCCCGTGTGTCACGCCCCAGACGATGATCGGGGGCTGCGACGGCGTCTGGTCGGTCACGCCTTCCATCGTGGACGGGCGAGGCCGGTCCCGCATCCCGGTCCCGCGTCCCGGCCGACCGTGTGCCGGCCCGGCCGGGACGCGGGATGCGGGGGTCAGTCGACCTCCGCCGCGGCCTGCGCGAACTGCGCCCGGTACAGACGCGCGTACGCGCCGTCCGCGGCCAGCAGCGCCTCGTGCGTGCCCTGCTCCACGATCGAGCCGTCCTCCATCACCAGGATGGTGTCGGCGTCCCTGACGGTGGAGAGCCGGTGCGCGATCACGAAGCTGGTGCGGCCGTGGGACAGCCGCGCCATCGCCCGCTGGATCAGCACCTCGGTGCGGGTGTCCACCGAACTGGTCGCCTCGTCCAGCACCAGGATCACCGGATCGGACAGGAAGGCGCGCGCGATGGTGATCAGCTGCCTCTCGCCGGCGCTCACCCCGGAGCCCTCGTCGTCGAGGACGGTGTCGTAGCCGTCGGGGAGGGTGCGCACGAAGCGGTCGGCGTGGGCCGCGCGCGCCGCCTCCTCGACCTCCTGCCGCGTCACGTCGCGGGAGGCGCCGTACGCGATGTTCTCCGCGATCGTGCCGCCGAACAGCCAGGTGTCCTGCAGCACCATGCCGATCCGCGAGCGCAGCTCCTCCCGCCGCATCGCGGCGATGTCCACCCCGTCCAGGGTGATGCGTCCCCCGGTCGTCTCGTAGAACCGCAGCAGGAGGTTGACCAGGGTGGTCTTGCCCGCCCCCGTCGGGCCGACGACGGCCACGGTCCGCCCCGGCTCCACCGTCAGCGACAGGTCCTCGATGAGTGGTGTGTCGGGGGTGTAGCGGAAGGACACCTTCTCCAGCACGACCCTGCCGCGCACGGTGCCGGGGCGCTCGCCCGGCACCGGATCGGGCTCCTGCTCCCCGGCGTCGAGGAGCTCGAAGACCCGCTCGGCCGAGGCGACGCCCGACTGCACCAGGTTGGCCATCGACGCCAGCTGGGTGAGCGGTGTCGAGAACTGCCGCGAGTACTGGATGAAGGCCTGCACGTCGCCGATCGACAGCGCGCCGGAGGCGACCCGCAGACCGCCGGCCACGGCCACCAGGACGTAGTTGAGATTGGAGACGAAGAACATCAGCGGCTGCATGATCCCGCTGTTGAACTGGGCCCGGAACGAGGCCTCGTACAGCTGCCCGTTCTGTTCGGCGAACATCGCGGCCGACTCCTCCTGCCGCCCGAAGACCTTCACCAGGGCGTGCCCGGTGTACATCTCCTCGATGTGGGCGTTGAGCCTGCCGGTGGAGCGCCACTGCCGCACGAACTGCGGCTGCGACCGCCTGCCGACCCGCCGGGCCACCGCGACGGACAGCGGAACGGTCACCAGCGCGACCAGCGCGAGCAACGGCGAGATCCAGAACATCACCACCAGCACCCCGACCACGGTCAGCAGCGAGTTGACCAGCTGGCCCATCGTCTGCTGGAGGGTCTGCCCGATGTTGTCGATGTCGTTGGTGGCCCGGCTGAGCACCTCACCGCGCTGCCGGCCGTCGAAGTACGACAGCGGCAGCCGGGACATCTTCGCCTGCACGTCCTCGCGCAGGCGGAACACGGTGTTGTTCACCGCCAGGTTCACCAGGCGGGTCGCCACGGCCATCAGCAGCCCGGCCGCGGCGAACACCGCCAGGGCCAGCAGCAGGACCTCGCCGACGGCGGTGAAGTCGATGCCCTCACCGGGGGTGAACTCCATGCCCGAGAGCATGTCGGCCTCGTCGTCCCGGCCCTGTCGGCGCATGCCCTCCAGGACCTGCTCCCGGTCGGCCCCGGCAGGCATCTCGCGCCCCACGATCCCGGCGAAGACCAGATCGGTGGCCCGCCCCAGGATCTTCGGCCCGGCCACCGACAGCGCCACGCTCAGCACCACGGCCAGCAGCATCCCGGACAGCACGGTCCTCTCCGGCCGGAACCGCGCCAGCAGCCGCCGGGCGGACCCCTGGAAGTCCGCCGACCGCTGGTCCGGGGCTCCGGCCGTCATCCGGCCCATGGCCATCAGGCGGCCTCCGCTTCCGTCAGCTGGGAGAGGACGATCTCCCGGTAGGTGGTGTTGGCCGTCATCAGCTCGTGGTGGGCCCCGACGCCCACGACCCGGCCCTCGTCGAGGACGACGATGCGGTCGGCGTCGCGGACGGTGGACACCCGCTGGGCGACGATCACGACCGTCGCGTCGGCGGTCTCCCGCGCCAGCGCGGCGCGCAGCGCCGCGTCGGTGGCGTAGTCCAGGGCCGAGAAGGAGTCGTCGAAGAGGTAGATCTCCGGGCGGCGCACCAGGGTGCGCGCGATCGCGAGCCGCTGCCGCTGGCCGCCGGAGACGTTCGTCCCGCCCTGTGCGACGGGGGCGTCCAGGGCGCCCTCCAGCCGCCGGACGAAGTCGGCCGCCTGGGCCACCTCCAGAGCGTGCCACAGTTCCCCGTCCGTCGCCTCCGGGTTGCCGTAGCGCAGGTTCGTCGCGACCGTCCCCGAGAACAGATAGGGCTTCTGAGGCACCAGGCTCACCGTCCTGGCCAGCAGCGCGGGGTCCAGATCGCGTACGTTCACGCCGCCGACCAGGACCTCGCCGCCGGTGGCGTCGAACAGCCGGGCCACCAGGCCGAGCAGGGTCGACTTCCCGCTGCCGGTCGGCCCGATGACCGCCGTGGTCTCGCCGGGCCCGGCCGCCAGGCGCACATCGCGCAGGACCGGCTCCTCGGCGCCCGGGTAGCGGAACCCGGCCCCGCGGATCTCCAGCCGGCCGCGGCGGGGCAGTTCCCGCACCGGCTCCGCGGGCGGCGCGACACTGGTGGAGGTGGCCAGGACCTCCTCGATGCGCTCGGCGCACACCTCGGCACGCGGCACCATCATGAACATGAAGGTGGCCATCATCACGCTCATCACGATCTGCATGAGATAGGCGAGGAACGCGGTCAGCGCGCCGATCCGCATGTCGCCGTCGTCGATGCGGTGCGCGCCGAACCAGACCACGGCGACGGACGAGAGGTTCACCACGGTCATGACGATCGGGAACATCAGCGCCAGCAGCCGCCCGGCGCCCAGCGACACCTCGGTCAGCTCGGAGTTGGCGGCGCGGAAGCGTTCGCCCTCGTACGCGTCGCGCACGAAGGCCCTGATGACGCGGTTGCCGGTGATCTGCTCGCGCAGCACCCGGTTCACCGTGTCGAGCCGTGTCTGCATGGCGCGGAACAGCGGACGCAGGCGCCGTACGACCATGGCCACGCAGACGCCGAGCACCGGCACGGTCGCCACCAGCACCGCGGACAGCGGCACGTCGAGCCGCAGGGCCATCAGGATGCCGCCCACGCACATGATCGGGGCCGACACCATGAGCGTGAAGCCCGTGAGCGCCAGCGCCTGCACCTGCTGGACGTCGTTGGTGGTCCGAGTGATCAGCGAGGGGGCGCCGAAGCGGCCGACCTCGCGCGCCGAGAAGGACTGCACGCGGTCGAAGACCGCGGCCCGCACGTCCCTCCCGAGCGCCGCGGCGGTCCGCGCGCCGTGGCGGACGGCGCCGACGTTGCACGCCACCTGGAGGACGGTGACCGCGACCATGACGGAGCCGAGGACGAGGATGCGGCCGGTGTCGCCCTTCACCACGCCCTCGTCGATGATGTCCGCGTTGAGGGCGGGCAGGTAGAGGGTGGCGCAGGTCTGCAGGAGTTGCAGCAGCACCAGAGCGGTGATCGCCCCCCGGTAGGGGGCCAGATGTCGCCTGAGCAATCCGGTCAGCAAGCTGTGGTCCCCCGTATCGACGTATCGATGTATCGATGTATCGGCGTGGTACGGCGCGGCGGGCCGTGCCGGGTGGTGAGGGGTTCATCATCCGTCATGCGGCGAGGAGTTCTCAGGCGACCGGGTCAACTGCCCGAAGATCCACCGAACTCGCGTCCGATCAGCGACCGGTGGGACTCCTGCAGCCCCTCGGGCAGGTCGCCGGGCGCGAACCACCTGGCCTCCAGGACCTCGAAAGGATCGATCTCGAGCCTGCCGCCGGTGAGCCGGGCCTCGTAGGCGGCCTCCGCCCGCAGCCGGTACCCGCTGGTGAGACGGACGAGTTCGCCGACGCGCACGTCGAGTCCGGTCTCCTCGCGCACTTCGCGGACGACCGTCTCCTGGAAGGTCTCGCCCTTCTTGGCGTACCCCGTCGGCAGCCCCCAGGGGTGGTCCGCGTGCCACAAGCGGTGCCTGAGGAGGAGCACGTTGCCGTCCGCGTCGCGTACGACGCCGGTGACGCCCACCATGAACTTCGGGTTGGCCAGCCACAGCAGGCGCCACTGCAGCGGGCCGCCGATGCGGTGCCAGATCCGGGCGGCGATCCTCTTCACGACGTCATCTCCTTGGGGGGGTCCGGCATGGGCGGCCCTCCGCGCCGCGCCGGTGCGCAGCCGTGCGGAGGCGCCGCCGCCCACGATGGCGCATCCGTCCCTGCCGGTGCGTCAGGCGCTCGTCGCGGGCCGGTGCGCGCCGTCCGCCGGACGGGGGCCCTTCAAACCTCACCCCCCTTGCCCCACAAGCAACTTGAACGTGTTCAAAAACAGGTCTACAGTCCAGTGCAACAGCTTTTTGAACACGTTCAAAGAGCGCTTCACGAAGGGGCGGGACATGGACCTCACCGTGGTCACGTACGTCGCCTACCTGGCCGTCAGCATCGGTCTGACGGTCTGGGTGGCGCGCACGCTCAGCAGGAACGGGAAGATCTTCCTCGCGGACGTCCTGCGCGGGAACGAGAAGCTCGCGGACGCCGTGAACCACCTGCTGGTGGTCGGGTTCTACCTCGTCAACCTCGGTTTCGTCGCCCTGTACCTGAGGGTCGGGTCCCCGGTGGACGACACCAGGGAGGTGTTCGAGGCGCTGTCGAAGCAACTGGGCGTGGTGCTGCTGGTCCTCGGTGTGCTGCACCTGGGGAACGTCTACGTGCTCAACCGGATCCGGCGGCGGGGCGCGATGGAGCGGGAGCAGACGCCCCCGGTGCCGCCGCAGGGCTGGACCGCTCCGGCCGCCGAGGCGTGAGGGGCGTGCCGGGGACGGACGCCGGGCACCGGGACGCCGCGGGTGTCCCGGTCCACCGGCTGACGGTGCTCTACGACGCGGGCTGCCCGCTGTGCCGGCACCTCCGCGACTGGCTGGCGCGGCAGCGCAAGCTCGTCCCCCTCGACCTGGTGCCCGCCGACTCGGACGAGGCGCGGCGCAGACTGCCGGGACTCGACCACGGCCGAACCCTGGAGGAGATCACGGTCGTGGGGGACGGCGGACAGGTCTACCGAGGGCCGGCGGCCTGGATCGTGTGCCTGTGGGCCCTGGCCGGGTACCGGCCCACGGCCCACCGGCTCAGTACTCCGGCGGGCGCGCCGCTGGCACGCGCGGCGGTGCTCGCCGCGGCGAAGTACCGGCAGGTGGCGCGCGGGCCGGAGTGGAGCGGCGACCGGGGCGGGCGGGCCCACGGTGCGCACGACGGCTGGAGTTACGACCCGGCCACGGGCTGGACCTTCACCGGCCGGGCCCCTGGCCAGGCCCCGTCCTCCTCCCTCCCCCCGGCCTGCGGGGGAGACTGTCCGGCGCCCGATTAGGCTCACCCGTGTGGAAGCAGCACCGAGATCCGTACGCGAGGGCGCCGCGGCCGGCTCCTCCGAGCCTCCCGCGGCTCCCGGGGCCGGGAAGCGGGACGAGCCGGAGAAGGCCGCCGGGCCCGCCCGGCGGCCCAGGAGCGAGCAGACGCGGGCCCTCATCCTGGAGACCGCCCTGCGCCTGTTCCGCGAGCGCGGATACGACCGCACGACCATGCGCGCCATCGCCCAGGAGGCCGGGGTCTCCGTCGGCAACGCGTACTACTACTTCGGCAGTAAAGAGCACCTGATCCAGGGCTTCTACGACCGGATCGCCGAGCAGCACCGGGCGGCCGCCGAGGCCGTCCTGGACGGCGAGAGGGACCTCGCGGCACGCATCCGCGGGGTCCTCCTCGCCTGGCTGGACATCGCCGAGCCCTACCACGAGTTCGCGGCCCAGTTCTTCAAGAACGCCGCCGACCCCGACAGTCCGCTCAGCCCCTTCTCCACGGAGTCCGAGGGCCCGCGGGAGGCCGCGATCGAGGTCCACCGCAGGGTCCTGGCGGGGGCGGACACCGCCTACGACCCCGAACTCGCCGAGCAGCTGCCCCGGTTGCTCTGGCTCCAGCAGATGGGCTTGGTCCTGTTCTGGGTCTACGACCGCTCCGAGGGCTCGGCGAACAGCCGCCGCCTGGCCGAGCGCGTGGCGCCGATCGTCGCCCGCGCGATATCCCTGACCCGCTTCCGCCTGCTGCGGCCCCTGGTGCGCGAGACCCACCAACTGCTCAGCGACTTCATGCCGACCGCGGCGGGGATGGCGGCGGACGGCCCGCAGCGCGAGGAGCCGGGGAAGGCGGGCAGGCCGGCGGGGCGAAGGACGGGAAGGAAGGCGGGGGAGAGGAAAGCGGCGGGCGGGCGTACGGCCGACCGCCGCGACCCCGGGGAGCGGGACGGGGAGGGCTGACGGCCGCCCGCCGCGGCTTCGGTGTCAGGCGCGGAAGTCGGCCGGCCGCTCCGGGGACGCCTCGGCCAGCGCGGCGGCGACCTCCTCGGTCCCGGCCCGCAGCCCGTACACGGGCGTGCCGGGCTGCTGGCGCCAGGAGTCGTCGATGCCGCCCGTGTCGACGGTGTCGAAGCCCATCTCCTCGACGAGGGCCCGCACCCGGCGCTTGGCGTCCTCGTCGTCCCCGGCCACGGGCAGGGCCATGCGCCCGGGGTCGCCGGCGGGGCGCGGCCTGTCGACGATGTCCTGGGCGTAGGTGCCGTTGAACACCTTGACGACCGGGTGGCCGATCTGCCGCTCGGTCCAGCGGCTCTCGGTCAGCCCCTCGTCCTCGATGGCGTCGATCCGGCCGTCGCGCTGCCGGGGGTAGTAGTTGCCCGTGTCGATGACGGCCGCCCCGGGCGCGGCCCCGTCGAGCAGCCCGGAGGGCAGGTCGGGCACGGCCTTCAGCGGGACGGTGACCACCACGACCTCCGCGCCGCGCGCCGCCTCGGCGGCGGCGACGGGGGTGGCCCCCGTCTCCTCGGCCAGTGCGGTGAGGGTGTGGGGTCCGCGCGAGTTCGCCACCGACACCTCGTGGCCGAGCGCGGTCAGCCGCCGGGTCAGATTGCCGCCGATGTTGCCCGCGCCGATGATGCCGATCTTCATCGCTTGCCCTTCCGAGTCCGTCGTCCGGGGCGACCGGCGGTCGCGCCCGTGCCGGCCCCGACCGGGCCGGCTTCCTGCGCAACCCCGCCGAGGGGGGGATCTGTTCCCCGGCTCACCGCTCGTCCCGCCCGGCGCCGGCGGTGCCGAGCGCAGAAAATCATGCATTCGTGCTTGCTTGTTTCCGTCGGCCCTGTCACGCTCGCCGGACGGAGAGGCCCGCACGGCCGAGGCGAGGGAGGGCGGTATGCCGGGTACGGCTGCGGACGAGGTGCTGGAGGACCTGCGGCGCGAGGGCGAGGAACTGGACGCGCTCGTGGCCCCCCTGGCCGAGGAGGCCGGCGGGCGGTGGACGGCCGCCACCCCGGCGCCCGGCTGGACCGTCGCCCACCAGATCGCCCATCTGGCCTGGACCGATGAGCGCTCCCTGCTCGCCGCCCGCGACCCGGAGGCGTTCCGGCGGGAGGCGGAGGCGGCGTTCGCGGACCCGGCGGCCGTGGACACCTACGTCGACGACGGAGCCCGCCGCGGCGCCGCGCTGCCGCCCGGCGCACTGCTGGCGCTGTGGCGCGCCGGGCGGCGGAAGCTCGCCGACGCGCTTGAGGAACTGGCCGGACACCAGGGGAAGCACCGCATCCCCTGGTACGGGCCGCCGATGAGCCCCGCCGGCATGGCCACGGCCCGGCTGATGGAGACCTGGGCGCACGGCGAGGACATCGCCGGGGCGCTCGGCGTGCGGCGCGAGCCGACCGCCCGTCTGCGCCACGTCGCCCGGCTCGGCGTGCGCACCCGGGACTTCGCCCACCTGGTGAACGGACTGGAGCCGCCCGCCGAGCCGTTCCGCGTCGAACTCACCCCGCCCCCGGGGGCCGGCGGCGGCCCCGGTGGGCTGTGGACGTACGGCCCCGCCGACGCCCCGCAGCGCGTCGGCGGGCCCGCGCTGGACTTCTGCCTGCTCGTCACCCGGCGCGTCCACCGCGACGACACCGCCCTGCGGGCCACCGGCGCCGGCGCCGAGGGCTGGCTCTCCATCGCCCAGGCCTTCGCGGGCCCGCCCGGCGCCGGAAGGGCGCGGGGGACGCGCAGCCACGCGGACGGGGGCACGCGATGACCACCGCCGGCGGAGTGCTGCGGATCGGGAACGCCTCCGGCTTCTACGGCGACCGCTTCGACGCGGTGCGCGAGATGCTCACCGGCGGCGAGCTGGACATCCTGACCGGCGACTACCTGGCCGAACTGACCATGCTGATCCTGGGCCGGGACCGGATGAGGGACCCCGGCCTCGGCTACGCGAAGACCTTCCTGCGGCAGCTGGAGGACACCCTCGGCCCCGCCGTCGAGCGCGGTGTGCCGTTGGTGGTCAACGCCGGAGGGCTCAACCCGGCCGGACTGGCCGGTGCCGTGAGGGAGCTGGCCGACAGACTCGGCCTGCCGGCGAGGGTGGCGCACGTCGAGGGCGATGACGTGACCGCCCGCGGCGGCTGGGGCGAGGGCGTCCTCACCGCCAACGCCTACCTCGGCGGGGCCGGTATCACCGCCTGCCTTCAGGCGGGCGCCGACGTGGTGGTGACCGGCCGGGTCACCGACGCCGCACTGGTCACCGGGGCCGCCGCCGCCCGCTTCGGCTGGGACACCGGCGACCCCGCCGACCACGACGCGCTGGCCGGCGCCGTGGTCGCCGGGCACGTGCTGGAGTGCGGCACCCAGGCCACCGGCGGCAACTACGCCTTCTTCGCCTCCGAGGGGATCGACGTGCGCCGCCCCGGCTTCCCGCTGGCCGAACTGCACCGCGACGGCAGCTCGGTGATCACCAAGCACCCGGGCACCGGCGGGGCGGTGACCGTCGGCACCGTCACCGCCCAGCTGCTGTACGAGACGGCCGGCGCGCGCTACGCCGGGCCCGATGTGACGGCACGCCTGGACACCGTACGGCTGCGGGCCGACGGGCGGGACCGGGTGCGGATCGAGGGCGTGCGCGGCGAGGCGCCACCGCCCGTGCTCAAGGTGGGCCTGACCCGCCTGGGGGATTTCCGCAACGAGGTGGTCTTCGTCCTCACCGGCCTGGACGTCGAGGCCAAGGCGGCACTGGTGCGCGAACAGATGGAGGACCGACTGGACGCCGCGCCCGGCGGCCGCCCCGCCGAGGTCCGCTGGACCCTGGCCCGCACCGACCGCGCGGACGCGCCCGTACAGCAGGAGGCGAGCGCCCTGCTCCGCCTCGTGGTGCGGGACGCGGACGCCGACCGGGTGGGGCGGGCCGTCAGCGGCGCCGCCGTCGAGCTGGCGCTCGGCAGCTACCCCGGCTTCCACGTCACCGCCCCACCGGGCGAAGCGGCGCCGTACGGGGTGTTCGGGGCGGCGTACCTGGACGCGGCCGAGGTGCCGCACACGGCCGTACTGCCCGACGGGCGGCGGATCGCGGTGCCGCCGCCCCGCACCACCCGGCCGCTGGAACCGGTGGCCGGGCCCCCGCTGCCCGAGCCGCTGCCGCGGGAGAGCCTGAACGCCGTCCGCCGGGCGCCGCTGGGGGCGGTGGCCGGGGCGCGCAGCGGGGACAAGGGCGGCAGCGCCAACATCGGTGTGTGGGCGCGCGAGGAGCGGACCTGGCGCTGGCTGGCGCACACCCTCACCGCCGGCCGGCTGCGCGAACTGCTGCCGGAGACCGCCGAGCTGCCCGTCACCCGGCATGTGCTGCCCGGTCTGCGCGCCCTGAACTTCGTGATCGACGGCGTCCTCGGCGAGGGCGTGGCCTCCCAGGCCCGCTTCGACCCGCAGGGCAAGGCGCTGGGGGAGTGGCTGCGCTCCCGCCGCATCGACATACCCGAGGAGCTGCTGTGACCGTGCTGCGCTCGGCGCTGGACACCACGGCGCCGGAGTACGCCGCCAACCGCGAGGCGATGCTCGCGAAACTGGACGCACTGGAGGCCGAACACGCCAAGGCCCTGGCCGGGGGAGGGGAGAAGTACCTCGCCCGCCACCGCGGGCGCGGCAGACTCCTGGCCCGCGAACGCGTCGAGCTGCTGCTCGACCCCGACACCCCCTTCCTGGAACTGTCCCCGCTGGCGGCCTGGGGCAGCGACTACACCGTCGGCGCCTCGCTGGTCACCGGCATCGGCGTGGTCGAGGGCGTCGAGTGCCTGGTCACCGCCAACGACCCGACCGTGCGCGGCGGGGCCAGCAACCCCTGGACGCTGAAGAAGGCCCTGCGGGCCAACGAGATCGCCCGGGCCAACCGGCTGCCGCTCATCAGCCTGGTGGAGTCCGGCGGGGCGGACCTGCCCAGCCAGAAGGAGATCTTCATCCCCGGCGGCGCCCTCTTCCGCGACCTCACCCGGCTCAGCGAGGCCGGCATCCCCACGATCGCGGTCGTCTTCGGCAACTCCACCGCCGGCGGCGCCTACGTACCCGGCATGTCCGACCACGTGATCATGGTGGACCGAGGCGCCAAGGTGTTCCTCGGCGGCCCGCCGCTGGTGAGGATGGCCACCGGCGAGGAGGCCGACGACGAGGAACTGGGCGGCGCCGGCATGCACGCCCGCGTCTCCGGACTCGCCGACCACTTCGCGATGGACGAGCCCGACGCGCTGCGCCAGGCCCGCCGCGTCGTCGCCCGCCTCAACCGGCCCAAGGCCCACCCCGCCCCCGGCGCGGCGGACGTACGCCCGCCGCGCCACGACGAGGACGAGCTGCTGGGCGTCGTGCCCGGCGACCTCAAGGTCCCCTTCGACCCGCGCGAGGTGATCGCCCGGATCGTCGACGACTCCGACTTCGACGAGTTCAAACCGCTCTACGGCACCAGCCTGACCACCGGCTGGGCGACCCTGCACGGCTACCCCGTCGGCATCCTGGCCAACGCCCGCGGCGTGCTGTTCAGCCAGGAGTCCCAGAAGGCCGCCCAGTTCATCCAGCTCGCCAACCAGCGCGACATCCCGCTGCTGTTCCTCCACAACACCACCGGCTACATGGTCGGCACCGAGTACGAGCAGGGCGGCATCATCAAGCACGGCGCGATGATGATCAACGCGGTCTCCAACTCCAGGGTGCCGCACCTGTCGGTGCTGATGGGAGCGAGCTACGGCGCCGGCCACTACGGCATGTGCGGCCGGGCCTACGACCCGCGCTTCCTGTTCGCCTGGCCCAGCGCCAAGTCCGCCGTCATGGGTTCGCAGCAGCTCGCCGGAGTGCTCTCCATCGTGATGCGCGAGTCCGCGGCGGCCAGGGGCAAGCCCTACGACGAGGAGGGCGACGCGGCGCTGCGCGCCATGGTCGAGCAGCAGATCGAGGCCGAGTCACTGCCGGTGTTCCTGTCCGGGCGGCTCTACGACGACGGCGTCATCGACCCGCGCGACACGCGCACCGTGCTCGGCATGTGCCTGTCCGCCGTGCACACCGCACCGGTGGCGGGCGCACGCGGCGGCTACGGCGTCTTCCGGATGTGAGGAGTGGACATGTCGACACAGCCGGACGCGGAGCGGACCATCGGCTCCGTCCTGGTCGCGGGCCGCGGCGAGATCGCCCGGCGCGTCTTCCGTACCTGCCGGGAGATGGGCGTCGCCACCGTGGCCGTCCACTCCGACGCCGACGCGGACGCCCCCCACGCGCGGGAGGCGGACGCGGCCGTGCCGCTGCCCGGCGACACGCCCGCCGACACCTATCTGCGCGGCGACCTGATCGTGGCGGCCGCCCTGGCGGCGGGCGCGGACGCCGTCCACCCCGGCTACGGCTTCCTCTCCGAGAACGCCGGCTTCGCCCGGGCGGTGCTGGAGGCGGGACTGGTCTGGATCGGTCCGCCGCCCGGGGCGATCGAGGCCATGGCGTCCAAGACCCGCGCCAAGGAGCTGATGAGGAAGGCCGGGGTGCCGTTGCTGGAACCGGTGCGGCCCGGCGAGGTACGCGAGGAGGACCTGCCGCTGCTGGTCAAGGCCGCGGCGGGCGGCGGCGGGCGCGGCATGCGGATCGTGCGCGAGGCGGCCGCGCTGGACGGCGAGATCCGCGCCGCGTCGGCCGAGGCGGAGGCGGCCTTCGGCGACGGTGAGGTCTTCACCGAGCCCTACGTCGAGCGCGGCCGCCATGTGGAGGTGCAGGTGCTCGCGGACGGCCACGGCACGGTGTGGGCCCTGGGCACCCGCGACTGCTCGCTCCAGCGCCGCCACCAGAAGGTGATCGAGGAGGCCCCCGCGCCGGGGCTGACCGGGGAGCGGCGCGCCGCACTGCACGGTGCGGCCGAGCGGGCCGCCCGCGCGGTCGGCTACCGGGGCGCGGGCACGGTGGAGTTCCTCCTCGCACCGGACGGGCGTGCGTACTTCCTGGAGATGAACACCCGCCTCCAGGTCGAGCACCCCGTCACCGAGTGCGTGTACGGCCTCGACCTCGTCGCGCTGCAACTGCGGATCGCCGAAGGCTGCCCGCTGCCCGCCGCCCGGCCGCCCGAACCGAGCGGCCACGCCGTCGAGGCCCGCCTCTACGCGGAGGACCCGGCCCGGCAGTGGCGCCCGCGGACCGGACGGGTGCACCGTCTGGAGGTCCCCGGAGGCCCCGGGGTACGGCTGGACGCGGGCGTGGGTGGCGGCGACGAGATCACCGTCCACTACGACCCGATGCTCGCCAAGGTCATCGCCTGGGCGCCCACCCGCGCCGAGGCCGTACGGAAACTGGCCCACACGCTGGAGCGGGCCCACGTCCACGGCCCGGCCACCAACCGCGACCTGCTGGTGCGCTCGCTGCGGCACCCCGACTTCGCCTCCGGACGCATGGACACCGGCTTCTACGACCGGCACCTGGCAAGCCTGTGCGAGGAACCCCCGGACGGCGAACGGCGCCTGCGCGCGGCGGCCCTCGCGGCGGCCCTGGCGGACGCCGAGGCGCGCCGCACGGCCGCGCGGACCGTCTCCGGGCGGCTCGGCGGCTGGCGCAACCTCCCCTCCGGCCCGCAGACCAAGCGCTACCGGGCCGAACCCGGCGGGACGGAGGTGGAGGTGCGCTACCGGCCCGCGCGCGGCGGCCCGCCGCCGGCCGAGGACCTGCCGGGCGTACGCGCCCTGCGCGTGGCCGCCGACCACGTCGAGCTGGAGATCGACGGCGTACGGCACCGCTTCGACGTCGCGGTGTACCCGGACGGGCCGGGCGGCCGGACCGGCCCGGGAGACGCCGAGGGGCGGGCGAGGGTCTTCGTGGACTCGCCGCTGGGCGCGTACGCCCTCACGGCGCTGCCGCGCTTCTCCGACCCGCACGCCCGCACCGAGCCGGGCTCGCTGCTGGCGCAGATGCCCGGCACGGTCGTACGCGTCGCCGACCGCCTCGCCGCCGGCGACGCGGTGACGGCGGGACAGCCGCTGCTGTGGCTGGAGGCGATGAAGATGGAGCACCGCGTCACGGCGCCGGCCGACGGGGTGCTGCGGGAACTGCGGGTGACCGCGGGACAGCGCGTGGAGGTCGGCGCCGTCCTCGCGGTCGTCACCTCCGGGGAGCAGGACCGCACCGGCACCGGGGAAACGCCGGCGAGTCCGGCGACCGACGAAGGGGCAGGGACATGACCACTGACCAGCACACCGGGCACACGGCGGCCGCACTGCTGGAGACCGACGAGCAGCGGGCGCTGCGCGCGGCCGTATCCGCGCTCGGCGAACGCTACGGCCGCGAGTACTTCGAGCGGGTGCGCCGGGCCGGCGGGCAGACCGACGAGCTGTGGCGGGAGGCCGGAAAGCTCGGCTACCTCGGAGTCAGCCTCCCCGAGGAGCACGGGGGAGGGGGCGGCGGCATCACCGAGCTGTCGATCGTGCTGGAGGAGCTGGGCGCGGTGGGCTGCCCGCTGCTGATGCTCATCGTCACCCCCGCCATCACCGGCACCGTCATCGCCCGCTTCGGCACCGGGGAGCAGAAGCGGGCCTGGCTGCCCGGACTGGCCGACGGCAGCCGCAAGATGGCGTTCGGCATCACCGAGCCGGACGCCGGATCCAACTCCCACCGCATCACCACCACCGCCCGCCGCGACGGCGGGGGGTGGGTCCTGACCGGCCGCAAGGTCTTCGTCTCCGGTGTGGACATCGCCGACGCCACCCTGATCGTGGGCCGCACCGAGGACGCCCGCACCGGCCGCCTCAAGCCCTGCCTGTTCATCGTCCCCAGGGACACCCCCGGCTTCTCCCGCAACATGATCGAGATGGAACTGTCCGCGCCCGAGAAGCAGTTCGAACTGGTACTGGACGACGTACGGCTGCCCGCGGACGCGCTCGTCGGCGACGAGGACGCCGGGCTGCTCCAGCTCTTCGCCGGACTCAACCCGGAACGGATCATGACCGCCGCGTTCGCGCTCGGCATGGGCCGCTTCGCCGTCGCCAGGGCGGTGGACTACGCCCGCACCCGGCAGGTGTGGAAGGAGCCGATCGGCGCCCACCAGGCCATCGCCCACCCGCTGGCCGAGGCGCACGTGGAGATCGAGCTGGCCCGTCTGATGACGCGGAAGGCGGCCCTGCTGTACGACGCGGGCGACGACGCGGGAGCGGGCGAGGCGGCCAACATGGCCAAGTACGCGGCGGCGGAGGCCTGCGCGAAGGCCGTCGACCGTGCCGTGCACACCCTCGGCGGCAACGGGCTGACCAGCGAGTACGGTCTGGGCTCCCTCGTCACCGCCTCCCGCGTCGCCCGAATCGCGCCGGTCAGCCGGGAGATGATCCTCAACTTCGTCTCCCACCAGACCCTGGGACTGCCCAGGTCCTACTGAGACCCCCGCCCCTTTTCCGGGAGGACACCGTGTTCCGCAGCGAGTACGCCGATGTCCCGCTCCTCGACCAGCCCGTCCACGACGCCGTGCTGGGTTCGTCCGCCCGCGAGTTCGCCGACCGCCCCGCGCTGGTCGACGGAGTGGAGGGCACCGAACTCACCTACGCGCAGCTCGACGGCTTCAGCCGCCGCATCGCCGCCGCGCTCGCCGCCTCCGGCCTGCGCAAGGGCGATGTGCTCGCCCTGCACAGCCCCAACACCATCGCCTACCCGGCCGTCTTCTACGCCGCCACCCGGTGCGGCGCCGCGGTCACCACCGTCCACCCGCTGGCCACCGCCGAGGAGTTCGCCCGGCAGCTCGCCGACTCCCGGGCGCGCTGGATCGTCACCGTCTCCCCCCTGCTGGCCACCGCCCGGCAGGCGGCCGAACGCGCCGGCGGCGTCCGGGAGATCGTCGTCTGCGACCGGGCCGACGGACACCGCTCGATCCAGGACATGCTCCTCACCGACGACCCCGAGCCGGACGTCGTCATCGACCCGGGCGAGGACCTGGCAGCCCTGCCCTACTCCTCCGGCACCACCGCCGCGCCCAAGGGCGTGATGCTCACCCACCGCAGCATCGCCACCAACCTCGCCCAGCTCCAGCCGGTCGCGCCCGGCGGCCCGGAGGACCGGCTGCTGGCCGTGCTGCCGTTCTTCCACATCTACGGGCTGACCGCTCTGATGAACGCGCCCCTGCGGCAGGGCGCCACCGTCGTCGTCCTGCCCCGCTTCGACCTGGAGCAGTTCCTCGGCGCCGTGGCCGGGCACCGGGTCACCAGCCTGTACGTGGCGCCGCCCATCGTGCTGGCCCTGGCCAAGCACCCGGCGGTGGACTCCTACGACCTGTCCTCGGTGCGCCACGTGGTCAGCGCCGCCGCCCCGCTGGACGCCGGACTCGCCCAGGCGTGCGCCCGGCGGCTGGGCCTGTCCACGGTGCGGCAGGCGTACGGCATGACCGAACTGTCGCCGGGCACCCATGTGGTGCCGCTGGCGGAGGAGCACCCTCCGCCGGGGACGGTGGGGAAGCTGCTGCCGAACACCGAGATGCGGATCACCGCCCTGGACGATCCCGGCCGCGACCTGGACGCCGGGCAGGAGGGCGAGATCTGGATCCGCGGACCGCAGGTGATGAAGGGCTACCTGGGCCGCGCGGACGAGACCGCCGCCCTGGTCGACGCCGACGGCTGGCTGCATACCGGCGACGTGGGACGGGTGGACGACGACGGCTGGCTGTACGTCGTCGACCGCGTCAAGGAGCTCATCAAGTACAAGGGCTACCAGGTCGCCCCGGCCGACCTGGAGGCCGTGCTGCTGGCCCACCCCGGCATCGCCGACGCCGCCGTCATCGGCGTCCCGGACGAGGACGGCAACGAGGTGCCCAAGGCGTACGTGGTGCGCCGCGAGGGCGCCCACCTCACCGCCGGGGACGTGCTGGCGCACGTGGCCGCGCATGTCGCCCCCTACAAGAAGGTGCGGCGGGTGGAGTTCACCGACGCGGTGCCGCGCGCCGCCAGCGGCAAGATCCTGCGGCGCGAACTGCGGGCCGGGGAGCGGCAGCGGCGGCGGGACGGGGAAACGGACGGGGAGAGAGGCGCCACGGCATGACGGACACGGACGGCAGCGGCGGCAGGGGCGGCAGCGGCGGCAGCGGGGACAGGCCCCTGGTGCGGAGCTCGGCCGGGCGGGGCGTCACCACCCTCACCCTCGACTCGCCGCACAACCGCAACGCGCTCTCCGCCCGGCTGGTGGAGGAGCTGTACGCGCACCTGGAGGCGGCCGGGCGCGACCCGGACGCCCGGGCGGTGCTGCTCGCCCACGCCGGCACCACCTTCTGCGCCGGCGCCGACCTGGGCGAGGCGGGCGCGGCGGCCGGGCCGACCGACGCGCCGCTTGGCCTGGCACGGCTGCTGCGCACGGTCGTGGCCTTCCCCAAGCCCGTCGTCGCCCGCGTCACCGGGCACGTACGGGCGGGCGGCGCCGGGCTGGTGGGCGCCTGCGACATCGCGGTGGCCGGCCCCGGCGCGACCTTCGCCTTCACCGAGGCACGGCTCGGACTGGCCCCCGCGGTGATCTCCCTGCCGCTGCTGCCGCGGCTGGACGCGCGGGCGGCCGGACGGTACTACCTGACCGGCGAGCGGTTCGGCGCGGCGGAGGCGGCCCGCATCGGACTGGTCACCCTGGCGGCCGAGGACGCGGACGCCGCGCTGGAGCCGGTCCTGGACGGTCTGCGGCGCGCCTCGCCGCAGGGCCTGGCGGAGTCCAAACGCCTGGTCACGGCGGAGGTACTGCGGGCCTTCGACCGGGACACCGATAGCCTGGCGGAGCTCTCCGTGCGGCTGTTCGCGTCAAGCGAGGCGCGCGAGGGCATGTCCGCCTTCCTCGAACGACGGGACCCCCGATGGGTGCACCACTGACCACGCGGGGCAACGCGCCCAAGCAGGACCGCAGCCGCGCCACCCGGAGGCGTCTGCTCCAGTCGGCCGTGGCCTGTCTGGCCGAGCGCGGCTGGACGGGCAGCACGGTCGCGGTCGTCGCCGAGCACGCGGGCGTCACCCGCGGGGCGGCCCAGCACCACTTCCCCACCCGCGAGGACCTGTTCACGGCGGCGGTGGAGTACGTCGCCGAGGAGCGGTCGGCCGTTGTGCGGGACCTGCCGAGGCCGGCCGGCGTCCGGGAGGCCGTCGAGGCGGTCGTCGGCCTCTACACCGGCGAACTCTTCCGCGCCGCGCTCCAGTTGTGGGTGGCCGCCTCCAACGAACCCCAGCTCGCGCCCCGGGTGGTCGCGCTGGAGGCGCGCATCGGGCGGGAGACGCACCGCATGGCGGTGCGACTGCTGGACGCGGACGAGAGCGCGCCCGGGGTGCGGGAGACCGTGCAGGGCCTGCTCGACATGGCCCGCGGCCTGGGCCTGGCCAACCTCCTGACCGACGACGGCGCCCGCCGCGAGCGGGTCGTGGCCCAGTGGGCGGCGGTCGTCGAGGCGGCCCTGCGCGGCTGACGGCCGTCCGTCCCGCTCCCGCGCGGAAGCGGAAGCGGGGGCGGGCGGCCCGTGCCCTACAGGGCGGCGGCCAGGCGGGTGCCCTGGTCGATCGCGCGCTTGGCGTCGAGCTCGGCGGCGATGTCGGCGCCGCCGATGAGGTGGGCCTTGACACCGCGTCCGGCCAGCTCGTCGTACAGGTCGCGCCGGGGCTCCTGCCCGGTGCACAGCACGACGGTGTCCACCGGCAGCACCCGGGGCTGTCCGTCGACGGTGATGTGCAGGCCCTCGTCGTCGATGCGCTCGTAGGCGACACCGGGAAGCATGGTGACGCCGCGCTGCCTGAGCTCGGTGCGGTGGATCCAGCCGGTGGTCTTGCCCAGGCCCGCGCCGACCTTGCTCGTCTTGCGCTGGAGCAGGTGGACGGTGCGCTCGGCGGCGGGGTGGACGGGCTCGGTCAGGCCGCCGGGGGAGCGGTGCCCGGTGTCGACGCCCCAGCGGGTGAGGAACGCCTCGGTGCTCTCCGGCGCGCCCGGCCCGCCGTCGGATCCGGGGTGGGTGAGATAGGCGGCGACATCGAAGCCGATGCCGCCCGCGCCCAGGATCGCCACGCGCCGGCCGACGGGCCTGCGGTCGTGGAGGACGTCGAGGTAACCCACCACGCTGGGGTGGTCGATGCCGGGGATCCCGGGGACGCGGGGGGTGACACCGGTGGCCAGGACGATCTCGTCGTGGCCGGCGTCCACGAGCTGCTCCGCGGTGACCTCGGCGCCCAGGCGCAGCCGGACGCCGAGGGTGTCGAGCCGGTGACGGTAGTAGCGCAGGGTCTCGTCGAACTCCTGCTTGCCGGGGACGCGGCGGGCGGTGTTGAGCTGCCCGCCGATCTCGGGGGCGGCGTCGTACAGGGTGACGGTGTGACCGCGTTCGGCCGCGGAGACGGCGAAGGCGAGCCCGGCCGGTCCGGCACCGACCACCGCGATGTCCCTGACCCGGCGGGTGGGCTCCAGGACGAGCTCGGTCTCGTGGCAGGCACGGGGGTTGACCAGGCAGGAAGTGATCTTGAGGCTGAAGGTGTGGTCGAGGCAGGCCTGGTTGCAGCCGATGCAGGTGTTGATCGCCTCGGGGGTGCCGGCGGCGGCCTTGGCGACGAAGTCGGCGTCGGCGAGCATGGGGCGGGCCAGGGAGACCATGTCGGCGTCGCCGTCGGCGAGGATCCGCTCGGCCAGCTCGGGGTTGTTGATGCGGTTGCAGGTGACCAGCGGGACGGAGACGGACCCCATCAGCCTGCGGGTGACCCAGGTGTAGGCGCCGCGGGGCACGGAGGTGGCGATGGTGGGGATGCGCGCCTCGTGCCAGCCGATGCCGGTGTTGATGATGGTGGCGCCCGCGGCCTCGACGGCGCGGGCGAGCTCGACGACCTCGGGGAAGGTGGAGCCGCCGGGCACCAGGTCGAGCATGGACAGCCGGTAGACGATGATGAAGTCCTCGCCGACGCGCTCGCGGACCCGGCGCACGATCTCGACGGGGAAGCGCATGCGGTTGGCGTACGGGCCGCCCCAGCGGTCGGTGCGGTGGTTGGTGGCGGAGGCGATGAACTCGTTGATGAGGTAGCCCTCGGAGCCCATGATCTCCACGCCGTCGTAGCCCGCGGACCGGGCGAGGGCGGCGCAGTGGGCGAAGTCCTCGACGGTCTGCTCGATCTCGGCGTCGGTGAGTTCGCGCGGGGTGTGGGGGCTGATCGGGGCCTTCAGCGGGCTCGGGGCGACGAGGTCGGGGTGGTAGGCGTAGCGGCCGAAGTGGAGGATCTGCATCGCGATGCGGCCGCCCTCGGCGTGGACGGCGTCGGTGACGGCGCGGTGGCGTTCGGCCTCCTCCTCGGTGGTGAGCATGGCGCCGCCGGGGTAGGGGCGTCCGGCCTCGTTGGGGGCTATGCCGCCGGTGACGATCAGGCCGACGCCGCCGCGGGCACGCTCGGCGTAGAAGGCGGCCATCCGGGA
This sequence comes from Streptomyces mangrovi, assembly GCF_900114215.1. GTDB lineage: Bacteria > Actinomycetota > Actinomycetes > Streptomycetales > Streptomycetaceae > Streptomyces > Streptomyces barkulensis. The sequence continues at coordinate 166,483 of NZ_FOSG01000011.1, forward strand.
GAAGCCGTCGGGGGCCTCCTCCAGTCCGACGTGCATCGAGCCCATGAGGACCCGGTTGGGCAGGGTGGTGAAGCCCAGGTCCAGCGGCCGGAGCAGATGGGGGTAGGCGGTCATGCGGTCGGTCTCCCGGTTCGGTGCGGGTGAGGGCTGCGGGTGAGGGCGGCGCGGCGGAAGGAGGGGTGGTGGAACGAGGCGCGGTGGAACGAGGCGCGGTGGGACGGGGAGCGGGAGGGGCCGGCGGTCAGCGGCCGGCGGCCTCGCGCGAGATCCGCTCGAACTGCGCGCCCATGGCCTCGGCCAGCGCCTGGGCGGCGGACAGCGGGCGGACCATGACGGTGAGGTCGTCGATCCTGCCGTCCTCGTCGAAGTGCAGGAAGTCGCAGCCCTGGATCTGCCGGCCGCCGACCGTGGCGGTGAAGACGAGGGCGTGGTCGCTGCCGTCCGGGCCGGAGAACTCACGGGTGTAGGTGAAGTCCTCGAAGACCCGCATCACGCCGCGCAGGATCGCCGCGGTGATCGCCCTGCCCTCGTAGGGCCTGAACGCGACGGGGCTGGTGAAGACGACGTCCTCGGCCAGCAGGTCCGCCAGGGCCTGCTCGTCGCGGGCCTCCACGGCGCGCCGGAAGGGGTTCATACCGACCACCTCGATAGCCAAAAAGTTTACTAGGTGCATTGGAGAGTAAATCCTGGCGGGAAGTCTGTCCACACCCGGGCCGAAGCCGTGCCCGCCGGCACGGAGCCGGAGGGGGACCGGCGGGGAACGGTCGATTTGTCGGCAGGTCGCCCCCGTGCTCCAATACGGGGATGGCTCTGCGCAACGCGGTGATGGCGGCCCTACTGGAAGGCGAGGCGTCGGGCTGGGACCTGGCCAAGGGATTCGACTCCTCGGTCGCCAACTTCTGGACGGCCACCCCCCAGCAGCTCTACCGCGAACTCGAGCGCATGGAGCGGGAGGGGCTCGTGGCGGCCCGCGTCGTCCAGCAGGAGCGCCGGCCCAACAAGCGGCTGTTCTCCCTGACCGAGGCGGGATACGCCGCACTGCGCGACTACACCGCCGCCGCCCCGGCCCGGCCCACCGTCATCCGCGACGAACTGCTGGTGAAGGTCCAGAGCGCCGACGTGGGCGACATCGAGGGAGTCCGGGCCGCCGTCGAGACGCAACTGGAGTGGTCGACGGCCAAACTGGCCCGCTACGAGCGGGGGCGCGCCAAGCTGCTGGACGGGCGCACCGAGGAGGAGTACTTCGCCCGGGCCCGGCGCGTGGGCCCCTACCTCACACTGCTGCGCGGCATCGCCTTCGAGCGCGAGAACCTGCAGTGGTGCGAGACCGCCCTGAGGGTCCTGCGGCAGCGCGGCGCCGGTACCGGTGCGGGCCCCGGCGGCGGGCACGGGGACAGGGTGGAGGCGTCCGGCCACCGGCGATGAGCGGCCCCGCGCCCGCCGGCCGGGCCCCGGACGGCGCCCCGGGCTACGCTCCGCACGGCGCCCCGGACTACGTCCCGGACCCCACCGCACCGCCGGGCACCAGATCCGGATGCGCCTCCAGCAGCCGCTCGGGCGCCGCCTGCCGCCAGGAGTCGACGAGGATGTCCCGCAGTTCGGCGATGTCCTCCAGGGCGGCCAGCCTGACCCGCACCCACGCCGAGGACGCCTCGTGGGGCGGCACCCAGAACTTCTCCGGCTCGGCCGCGATCAGCTCGGTGCGCTCGTGGCGCGGGCAGCGCACGGCGACGGAGGTCTCGTCGTCGGGGACGGTGAGGTACATCTTCCCGGCCACCCGGAAGGTGGGCATGCTCCACGCCTCCTTCTCCACGGTCTCCGGGAGGGACAGCGCGATACGTCGGACGTCGTCGGAATCGATCACGGCGATACCGTAGCCGCGCCCACCGACACACCGGACCGCGCCGGGGCGCCCCGATCCCTCAGGAGGGGCGCGAGGCGGTCCGGGCGAGGAAGGCGTCCCGGTCGAGGAAGACCAGCCGGGCCCGCTTGTGCGGAAGTTCGATCTCGGGGCCGAGGACGAAACCGGTCCGCAGCAGCCGGGAGACCGCCTTCTGGTTGCGGGCGTCGGGCTCGGCGACGATCCGCCTGCGGCCGGGGTCCTCGGCCAGCAGACGGGTCAGGAAGACGGTCAGCAGGGCGTCGGTGAAGCCCGGCCGCGCCCCGCCGTCCGCCGGGCCGGTCATCAGATGGAGGCCGTAGTCCCCGGGCCGCACCTCGTAGTACTCGCCGACCGGGTCGGCGTCCGGCTCATAGGTCTGGAAGAGGGCGACCGGCCGGTCGTCGAGGTGGATCAGAAAGGCGTGGTGCGTGGACAGGGAGTCCAGGTACTCGTAGGTCTCCAGAACCTGTTCGCGGGTGTGGTCGAGCATCCCCCAGAAGCGGGCCCGCTCCCGGGTCACCCAGTCGTGGAGCAGATCGATGTCGCGGGCGGGGTCCACGGGGACGACGCGGACCGTGCCGAAGCCCTCGACGCGGGCCTCGTGCACGGTTTCGCGGCGCCGGGGCTCGGAGGAGGCGGAGGCGCCGGAGGAGTGGGAGGGGGCGGCCGGGTCGGTCACTTCTCTCCTCGGTCGGGGGCTGCGGACGGTACGGATGGTACCGGTGGTGCGGCGGGCTCCTCGGTGAGCCGGTCCCAGTCGGTGACGACCGGTACCAGCTCGCAGCGCGCCCACAGCGAAAGCTGGTCGCGGTGGTGCGGGTCCCCGGGCACGCCCGAGGCGCCCAGCGGCACCACCCAGGCGCTGTCCTCACGGCGGGCGAGGTCCCACACGTAGCGGGCGGCGGAGGCGCGGGTACTGAGGTCGGTGACCCCGGGCACGCTGGAGGTGGCCAGCACGCAGTCGTGGTCGCCGGCCAGGGCGGGCCAGGGCTCACCGGGATCGGCCGGCAGCGCCTGCCAGGGCGCGAGCCGGTGGGTGTCGCCCCACCGCGCCGGCGGGCCCTGGGCGGCGGCCTCGCCGGCCGCCACCTCCTCGACCGCGGCCCGTACGGCCCCGATCCGGTCGGCGAGCGGCAGCCGGTCCGAGGTCAGCAGGTGCTCCAGGGCGTATCCGACGCGGGGCACGAGCGCGAGCCAGGGCCGGAAGACCTCCGGCGCGGGAGGCGGCTCCGCCAGCGGCCGCAGCAGCGGATGCCCGGCCAGCAGCCCGACCGTCGTGGTACGCACGGCGGCGAAGGAGGCGGCGCCGGCGCTGTCGGCGTCCATACGGCGGTCCCAGTCCAGCAGCCGTTCCCGCAACCGCCGGGCGGCCGGACCCAGTTCCCCGGGGTCGGTGCGCGCCAGCAGGTCCAGCAGGGGCGCGGCCGAGGCCAGCAGGGTGTCGCGGTGGACGGCCGCCATGTCCTTCGCGGACCACATGTCCCGCTCCGCCAGCAGCTCCCGGATGCGCTCGGCCCGGTGCGGCGGTGCGAACTCCGCACCGAGGGGTTCGGCGATCCCGCGCTGGTTGGCCATGACCGTGACGCCCCCGACGCGTTCGCGCGGCATCGGCCCGTGCCGGCCCCGCCAGGCGTACCGGGGCTCCCAGGCGGGCACGACCCTCATCCGGTTGTCCGGGTGGCGCACGGGGACGGCGCCCGCCACCCGGTGCAGCGTCCCGCCCGCGGTGTCGGCTGCCAGGACGACGTTGACGGGCTCCACCCAGCCGTCCAGGGCGCGGTCGACGTCGGCGACGGAGCGGGCCCGCAGCAGGGCGGGCAGCACCCCGAAACCGAGGTCCGCGCTCACCCGCGGGGAATGGCGCAGGGAGAGCGCGCCGGAGACGTCCCCGGCCGGGGAGTCCTGCGCCGGGGCGTCCGGGTCCGCCCAGTGCGCCGCCTCGTCGCCGTCGGCGATGACGGGGCCGCGCTCGGTCTCGATCACCTCGACCGTCACGGGCTCGCCGCCGGCCACCTCGATCGTCTCGACACGGCGCTCGGCGGGCCGCCACCCGTCCGGGCCCAGCGCCTCCACCCGCTCCCCGCCCGGCCCGGTGCGCCGCAGCCGCTCGCGGTAGAGGTCCTGGTAGTCGGCCATGGCGTTGGTGATGGCCCAGGCCACCTGGCCGGCGTGGCCGAAGTGGGCGATGCCGGGGACGCCGGGGACGGCGAGGCCGACGACGTCGAACTCCGGGCAGGCCAGCCGGATCTGCTGGTAGACACCCGGGGCCTCGATGAACCGGTGGGGGTCGCCCGCGACGATCGCCGAGCCCGTGGCGGTGCGCTCCGCCGGGACGAGCCAGCCGTTGCTGCCGGAGGTGCCGGGCCCGTCGGTGGCGAACACCCCCACCCACTCGGGCCCCAGGAGCCGGGCGACGGCGTCGCGCCAGAGCTTGGCCGGGAAGCCCGCGAACAGGATGTGCGCCGACAGCCAGACGCCCATCGGCGTCCACGGCCGCCAGCGGCCGGGGGCCAGGCCGGCGGCGGCGAACTCCGGCGCCCGGGTGGCCCCCTGCACCAGCCCGTCGTTGACCCCGTCGACATAGGAGCGGACCCAGGCGGCGGTGCCGGGATCCTCGCGCTCCAGGGCCTCCATGCACCGCCGGGCGGTGTCCTCCAGCCGCACCCGCCGCGCGAACCGGTCCCAGGGGACGGCCTCCGCACCGAGGAACGACGCGGTGGTGCCCTGGGAACGGTGCCGCTCGACCTCGAGCTGCCAGGCGCGGTCCGCCGCCGCGTTGCGGCCCTGGGCGTACGCCAGCTCGTCCGTGCCGTCCGCGCGCAGGTGCGGTACGCCCCAGGCATCCCGGTAAACCCTTATGGCCATGCTCAGCTCCTCCTCCCGGCGGACCGTCCGGCGCGGCCCAGCAGCAGACCGGCCGCGCAGCCGCCCGCGAGGACCGCCGCGGCGCCGGCCAGCTGCCCGGTTTGCAGGCCGGAGGCGAACGCCTCGGCGACCGCGGCCAGATCCGCCTCCCCGGAGACCCGGGCCAGCGCGGCGGGCAGCGACTCGGCGTTGCCGGCCGAGTCCGGCAGCAGGGCGGCGAACCGGGAGGCCAGGACCGCTCCCAGGACGGCGACGCCCAGACCGGCGCCCATCTCGGTGAGGGTGCCGTTGACACCGGCTCCCGCGCCCGCCTTCTCCTTGGGGATCGAGCTCATGACGGCCTCGGCGATGGCAGGGTTGGCGCAGCCGCAGCCCGCCCCCATCAGCACCAGACCGGACAGGATCCCGCCGTAGCCTCCGTCGCCGACGAGGGCGACGACCGCGAGGCCGGCCGCCATCACGGCCATGCCCGAGGCGATCATCACCGGCAGGCCGAAGCGTGCGATCAGCCGCGCGGAGGCGCCGGTGAAGTTCACCAGCACCACCGTCAGCGCGAAGGGCGCCACGGCCAGGCCCGCCTGGAGCGGGCTGTCGCCGCGGACGAACTGGAACTGCTGCGTGAGCAGGTACAGGGCGCCGCCGCTGCCGAAGGTGATCAGCACGACACCCGTCACCGCCCCGGTGAAGCGGCGGCTGCGGAACAGGGCCGGATCCAGCATCGGATGGTCGGTGCGCCGCTCCCAGCGCAGGAAGGCCGCCAGCACGGCGGCGCCCAGCACGGCCGGCACCAGGATCCGGGGAGAGCCCCAGCCCTCCTCCGGCCCGGTGATGACGGCGTAGACCACGCAGGTCATGCCGGTGACGGAGAGCACCAGGCCCGGCAGGTCCAGGCGGCCGCCGCGCGGGTCGCGGCTCTCGGGCACCAGGATCGCGACGGCGACCAGACCGATGAGCACCACCGGGATGTTGATCAGGAAGATCGCGCCCCACCAGTAGTGGCTGAGCACCAGCCCGCCGACGACCGGCCCGGAGGCGAAGCCGAGGGCGTTGACGGCCCCCCACAGGCCGATGGCCTTGGGCCGCTCGCTCGCGTCGAAGACCTGCATGACGACGGCGAGGGTGGTCGTCAGCAGCAGCGCCGCGCCCACGCCCATGCCCGCGCGGGCCGCGATGAGCTGGGCGGAGGAGGACGCGAGTCCGGCCGCCAGCGAGCCGACCCCGAACAGGGCCAGACCGGTCAGCAGCATCCGCTTGCGTCCGTAGCGGTCGGCGGCGTTGCCCGCCGCGAGCAGCAGGCCCGCCTGTACCAGCGCGTAGGCGTTGATCATCCACTGCACGTCGGCGGTGGACGCGCCCAGCTCGCCGGTCAGCGACGGGATCGCCACGTTGAGCACGGTGTTGTCGAGCACCACGACGAGTTCGGCCAGGCAGACCACGGCCAGGATCGCCCAGCGGGCGGGGTGCCCGCCGGGCGGTCCGGCCGCCGGCTCGGATGCCGGGCCGGTGCCGGTGGCCGGGTCGGTCGTCACCACGGTGTGTCAGGCCCTCCCCGGGGCGTAGGGGGCGATGGGGTTCCTCAGGCTACCGACGAGCTGGAGCGCGCCGGAGGGGTCCGCCAGGTCCACCATCTGCCGGTTGTCGCGCAGCTGGAGCCGGTTGAGGCAGGACAGCGCGAACTCCCCGGCGAAGATGTCGTACCGCTCGAACCGGTCGGCCAGCTCCGGCACGGACTCCTGGTAGCGGATCACCGCCTCGGCGACCGTGCGCCAGAAGGCGTCCTCGGTCAGCACGCCCCGGTCGGCGAGGATCGCGCCCAGGTGGCGCAGGAAGCAGTCGAAGACGTCGGTGAGGATCGCCAGCAGCCGCATGTCCTCGGGCGTCTCGGCGCGGATGCGCTCCACCTCGGGGGGCAGTTCCACACCGGAGTCCATCACGACGATCTCCTCGGCGATGTCCTTGAACACCGCCCGCGCCACCGCGTCGTCCTCCAGGACGAGGATGACGTTCTCGCCGTGCGGCATGTACGCCAGGTCGTAGGCGTAGAAGCTGTGCAGCAGCGGGGTGAGGTAGGCGTCCAGGTAGCGGCCCAGCCAGGCTTCGGGGGTCAGGCCCGAGCGCTCGATCAGAGCGGCGGCCAGTGAGCCCCCCTCGCCGTCGGTGTGGAGCAGGGACGCCATGGTGGCCAGGCGCTGTCCCTCCTCCAGCCGCGGGACGGGGCTCTCGCGCCACAGGGCCGCGAGCATCTTGCGGTAGGGCGAGTAGCGGTCGGTGGCGGCCTCGTAGCCGGGGTGGCGGTAGCCGACGGCGGCGCGCTCGCGGATGACCTCCAGGCCGGTGGCGCGCAGGACGGGGTCCTTGGCGACCAGATCGGCCAGCCAGTCGTTGATGGCGGGGGTGGCCTCCATGTAGGCCGCCGAAAGACCCCGCATGAAGCCCATGTTCAGCACGGACAGGGCCGTCTTGACGTAGTGCTTGCCCGGCGCGGAGGTGTTGAAGAAGGTGCGGATGGACTGCTGGGCCAGGTACTCGTCCCCGCCCTCGCCCAGCAGCACGATCCGGCGCTGGGCGACCTCGGCGGAGAAGGTCACGGCGAGCTTGTTCCACCACTGCCAGGGGTGGACGGGGATCAGCAGGTAGTGCGCCGGGTCCAGGCCCTGGCCGCGCAGGACGGAGTCGAACCGGTCCAGGGCGGCCTGCCCGAGCTCGGCGCGCAGCAGCGCGTGGTAGTCGGTGTCGGCCGAGCAGGTGAAGGTGGTGTGGTCGCGGTGGGCGGCCACCCACAGCAGCCGTACCGGGGCCGCGGTCTCCGGCGCGTAGGCCAGGTACTCGTGGATCCCGAAGCCCAGGCGGCCGTTGTTGGCGACGAAGCAGGGGTGGCCCTCGGTCATGCCGGTCTCGATCGCCTGGAAGCCGGCGCCGGCCAGCTCGGCGGCGGTGACCGGCTCCTTCGCCAGTTTGTACGCGGTGCTCGCCAGGGTGGAGCTGATCTCCTCCAGGTAGACGGGCAGGATCTCGTCGCTCAGGCCCAGGGCGCCGCGGAACTCGGTGAAGAAAGCGAAGGCGTCCAGGGGCAGTTCGGCCCGGCCGCGGTGGCGGGTGATGCTGTCGGCGTCGATCTGCCAGTGGTCGAGCTCCATCAGGCGGGCCGTGAAGCGGTACTCGGTCGCCTCGCGGCCGTCCTCGCCGCCGCCGGTGACGGCGTAGCGTCCGTCGCCCAGCTCGGCGGGGGTCAGCAGGCGCTCGTGGGAGAACTCCGACAGGGCCTTGCGCAGCAGCAGCCGTACGGCGGTGTCCCAGTTGCCGGGGGTCAGATGGGCCACGGCCCGCTGCGGATCGGACTGCGGTACGGCGTGGGGGGAGGGGGCGGTCACAGGGCGGCTCCTCGCATGGCGGCCTCGAAGCGCTCGCGGGTGCAGAAGCTCAGCAGGGCCTCCTTCTCCGGTTTGGCGATCGTGCCGGCGACCTCGAAGCCGACGGCGGCGTTGAGGGCGTGCACGGCGGTGTTGCGGGCGTCGGGCTCGACGACCACGCGGCGGGTGGCCGGGTCCTCGAAGAGCATCGCCATCACCGTGGTGATGACGGCGAGGGTGAACCCGTGGACCGGGGTGTCGGACGGCGCGGTGAGGAAGTGCATCCCGACGTCGCCCGCCCGGTGGTCGTACAGCCCGGCCAGCTCCACGTGCGCGGGGTCGTAGCGCTCGACGAGGAAGGCCGGGCTGCCGCGGTGCAGCCCCAGGAAGGCGTCGTGGTGCGGGTGTCCGGCGATCCGCCGGTACTCGTCGGCGACCTGCCGCTCGTCGGCGTCCTGCATCATCCAGTACACGGCCTTGGGATGGGTCACCCAGGAGTGCAGCAGGGGCGCGTCGGCGGCGGGGTCGAGGGCGACCACGGAGAATCCCCCCAGACCGGGGTCCTCGCGGTGGAAGAGGACGTCGCTCACGCGATGCTCCCCTCGGGGGCGCCGAAGTCCTGGAAGGCGATGGACTTCTCGACGGGGTAGACCTCGCGGCCGAGGATGTCGCGGATGATCCAGGAGTTGCGGTACGGGCCCATGCCCAGGTCCGGAGAGGTGACGCTGTGGGCGTGGACGGCGCCGTTCTGCAGGAAGACGCCGCGTCCGGTGACGTCGACGCTGTAGTTGCGGGCGACGTCGAAGCGGCCCGAGGAATCGAAGCGGAGGCGGTCGCGGATCCCGTCCAGGAAGGCGGGGACGCGGTGGCGGTAGCCGGTGGCCAGGATCAGGCCCTCGGTGGTGAGGGTGAACTCCTTGTCCTGCTCGACCTGGTGCAGGCCCAGGGTGTAGGAGCCGCTCGCCTCGTCGTGGGAGGCGGAGGTCAGCGCGGTGTTGGTCAGCAGCCGGGTGGGGACGGGGCCGGCGGCGCTCTTGGCGTACAGCAGGTCGAAGATGTCGTTGATCAACACCTCGTTGATGCCCTTGAACAGGCCCTTCTGCTCGCCCTCCAGCCGGTGCCGGGTGGTCTCGGGCAGGGCGTGGAAGTAGTCGATGTAGTCGGGGGAGGTCATCTCCAGGGTCAGCTTGGTGTACTCCAGCGGGAAGAACCGCGGGGAGCGGGTGACCCAGTTCAGGCGGTAGCCGTGGGTGTCGATCTCCGAGAGCAGGTCGTGGTAGATCTCGGCGGCACTCTGCCCGCTACCCACGACGGTGATGCTCTTCTTGGCCTGGAGCGCCTTCCTGTGCTCCAGGTAGCGGGAGTTGTGGATCAGGTCGCCGCCCAGTCCCTCGCAGGACCCGGGGACGTACGGCGGGGTGCCGGTGCCCAGCACCAGATGGCGGGCCCGGTGCTCGCCGAGCTCGCCGGTGGAGGTGTCGCGGGCGGTGACGGTGTACAGGCCCTCGGCCTCGTCGTGGGAGACGGCGACGACCTCGCGGCCGAAGCGGACGCAGGACAGCCGGCCGGCGGCCCAGCGGCAGTAGGCGTTGTACTCGGCGCGCAGCGGATAGAAGCTCTCGCGGATGTAGAACTGGTACAGGCGCCCGGACTGCTTCAGGTAGTTGAGGAAGGAGTAGGGGGAGGTGGGGTCGGCCATGGTCACCAGATCCGCCATGAAGGGCGTCTGCAGGGTGACGCCGTCCAGCAGCATGCCGGGGTGCCAGTCGAACTCCGGGCGGCTCTCCAGGAAGAGCCCGTCGAGGTCGTCGACCGGCTCGGTCAGGCAGGCCAGCCCCAGGTTGAAGGGGCCCAGTCCGATGGCTATGAAGTCGTGAGGGGTGGACACGTCGTCTCCGTGGGTCTGGTGATCCGGTGGTTCAGGCGGCCGGTGAGCCGCTGAGGCGGGCGGCGGAGGAAGCCAGATGCTCCTGGGCGTGCCCGGCGATCAGGTCGAGGACGGCGCGGATGTCGTCCGTCGTCGTCTCCGGGTTGAGCAGGGTGAACTTCAGGTGGTGGCGGCCGTCGACCACCGTTCCGGCGACCACGGCCTCGCCGGAGGCGGCCAGAGCCTCGCGGGCGTGCAGGTTGGCCAGGTCCACGGCCGTCTCGTCGCAGCCCGCGCCGGTGGCCCCGCCGGGGGTGCAGCGGAAGACCAGGGTGGACAGCGTCGGCCTGGTGACGACGGTGAAGCGGGGGTCGTCCTCCAGGATCCGCCAGGCTTCGGCGGCGAGGTCCACCACCTGGTCGAAGAGGGCGCCGACGCCGTCGGCGCCCATGATGCGCAGGGTCAGCCACAGCTTGAGCGCGTCGAAGCGCCGGGTGGTCTGCAGGGACTTGTCGACCTGGTTGGGGATGCGCTTCTCCGCGCTGCGGGCCGGGTTGAGGTAGTCGGCGTGGTACGTGGCGTGCCGCAGGGTGGCGCCGTCGCGGACGAGGACGGCGCTGGAACTGACCGGCTGGAAGAAGGACTTGTGGTAGTCGACGGTGACCGAGTCGGCCCGCTCGATGCCGCTCAGCAGATGACGGCGCGTGGGTGAGGCCAGCAGCCCGCAGCCGTAGGCGGCGTCGACGTGGAACCACGTCCCGGCCTCCTGGCACAGTTCGGCGATCTCGGGCAGGGGGTCGATGGAACCGAAGTCGGTGGTGCCGGCGGTGGCGGAGACGGCCATCACCGTCAGGCCCTCCTCCCGGCAGCGGCGCAGCTCGCGGGCGAGGGCGTCGGTGCGCATCCGGCGGTCGCCGTCGCAGGGGACGCAGACGACCGATCCCGGCTCCAGGCCGAGGAGTTTGGCGGCCTTCAGCACGGAGAAGTGGCCGGCCTCGGAGGTCAGGACGCGCAGTTTCGGCAGCATCTCGCAGACCGGCGGCGGGGTGGGGGAGTTCTTCCGCAGCACCCGGAGGGCCTCCTCGCGGGCCAGCAGCAGCGCCTGGAGGTTGGACTGGGTGCCGCCGCTGGTGAAGATGCCGTCGGCGGCGCGGCCCAGACCGATGCGGGCGGCGGTCCAGTCGATGAGCCGGCGCTCCATCAGAGTGCCGCCGGCGCTCTGGTCCCAGGTGTCCAGGGAGGAGTTGACGGCGGAGAGGACGGCCTCGCCCAGCAGAGCGGGAAGCACCACCGGGCAGTTGAGGTGGGCGAGGTAGCGGGGGTGGTGGAAGTAGACCGCGTCGCGGAGGTAGACCCGCTCCAGTTCGTCGAGGGCGGCGGCCGGATCGCCCAGGGGGCGGTCGAGGTCGATGCCGTCGATCACCGGGGCCAGTTCACCGGGGGTGACACCGGTGAACGGGCGGCTGGTTCCGGCGACGGTCCGGGCGACCCGTGCCACGCCTTCGGAGACCAGCCGCCGGTAGTACTCGGCGGTGGAGTCGTTCAGCAGATGGGAGCGGGGGTCGCCGCCGACGGGGTCGGCCGTGTCGGCAGGAGCGAGAGGGGAGGCGGATCCCTGGGGGCTCACGCGCGGGTCCTCCGAATCGGGGGAGCGGGAAACTTAGGTGAGGCTATCCTAACTTACTTTGATCACATGAGAGCCCCTCGTACCACGGGTGGTACGTGGGGCTCTGTATGGGTTTGACCCCTCGTCAGGCGGCGCCGGCGAGCGCCTCGGCGCGCAGATCCTCCTCCGAGGCGCCCAGCCGCCAGTACCCGGAGAAGGCCACCCGGCCGCGGTCGAGGCCCCGTTCGGACACCAGATGGCGGCGCAGCGCCCGCACCGCGGCGGCCTCGCCCGCCAGCCACGCGTACGCGCCGCCCCAGGCGTCCTCCGTCGGCGCGGCCTCGCGTACGGCGTCGACCACCGCGCCGTGCCGCCGGAAGTCCTCCCGGACCAGCCAGGTGACCTCCGCGTCGGCCTCGGTGGGCAGCGGCCGTACGTCCCCGGCCCGGGGCACCTCCACCCACACCCGCGCCCGGACACCGGCGGGCAGCCAGGCCAGGATCCCGGCGACGGCGGGCAGCGCCGTCTCGTCGGCGGCGAGCAGCACCCGGTCCGTTCCGGCGGGAGGGCGGAAACCGACGCTCTTGTTCTCCGCGGTCACCGGGCCCAGCAGGCGGACCCGGTCACCGGGCCGGGCGCGCCGCGCCCAGCGGGTCGCGGGCCCGGTGTCGCCGTGCAGGACGAAGTCGACGTCCACCTCGCCCGCCTCCGGGCGCTGCGCGGCCACGGTGTAGGACCGCATGACCGCGCGCACCGCAGGGTCCATCGCCCGCCAGGCCGCGAACCAGCCGTCGCCCAGCTCCACCGGGACGACGGGCTCGCGCCGGCCGGGCTGCGGCAGGAAGAGCGAGAAGCTCTGGTCCCTTCCGCCACCCGCGAACCGCCGGAGCCGCTCCCCGCCGAAGGTGATCCGGACCAGGGACGGCCCCAGCCGCGCGGTGCGGAGGACCGAGGCCTCGAAGAACTCGAACGCCGAGGCGGCCTGCCGGGCGGCGGGAGCGCGGCGGGGAGCCGGCCGCCGGTGAGCCGCGGGAGAGGCGGCGACAGGGGAGGCTGCGGCGGGAGAGGCGACGGGGGTGGCGGTGCGCGGTGTCATCTGCGGGCTCTCCTTCTCGGAGGTTGCTGTCCTGCGCGGTCTGGGGTTGTGCGATCGGGGCCGAAAGGCGACGTGGCGCCTTTCGGCCCCGACTCAGCCGAGCTTCTTCGCCTTGGTGATGGCGTCGGCGAGGTTCTCCATCAGCGGGGCGGCGCCCTGGTAGGAGAAGCGCGGCACCGGGTCCCACTCGGCGACCTGGCCGGCCTTCACCGCCGGCAGCGCCTCCCAGGTGGGCTTGGACTTCAGGTCCTTCGGCTGCAGGGCGGTGCTGCGGTTGTCCAGGATGATCAGGTCGGCCTCGTACTGCCCGGCGTTCTCCCAGCTGAGGCTCTCGAAGTAGCCGCCGCTGGCCTTGACGTCCTCGGGGATGACGAACTCGACGCCCAGTTCGGCGAAGTACTTCAGGTCGGCCGCGGGCGCGGGGGTGGAGACGTAGAAGTAGTCCGCGCTTCCGGAGGCGGCCAGCACCCGCAGCCCGCCGCTGGCCTTGGCGGCCTTGCGGAGCTTCTCGGCGGCCGCCTCGAAACGGGCCTTGCCGTCGGTGACCTGCTTGGACTTCAGGTCGGCGCCCAGCGACTCGGCCAGGGCGGCGTAGCGCTGGATCGGCTTGAGCAGGGAGACGTCCGCGACCTGGACGGCGACGCTGGGGGCGAGCTTGAGGATCTTGTCCGCGCTCTCCTCCGGCACGTACCACAGCGAGTTGGCGTCGTACTGGTGCGTGACCAGCAGTTCGGGGCTGAGCGCGGCGTACTTCTCGATGTCGAACTCGCCCCAGGCGTTGCCGATGACCTCGATCTTCTTCACGTCCAGGTCGCCGGCCTGCGGGTGGGCCGAGCCGTCCTCCAGGACCGTCTCGCCGAAGACGCCGACGATCCGGTCCTTCAGGCCGAAGTCGGCCAGGGCGGCGGCGGTGCCGGTGAAGGCGACGATGCGCTCGGGGGTCTTGTCGGCGGTGACCTTCTTCTTGCGGTCGTCGGTGAACGACCAGGGGCCGCCGTCCTTCTCGGCGGTCCTGCCCGACGTCTGCGAACCGCCGTCACCGCAGGCCGTGAGCAGGGCGCCCAGGCCGAGGGCGCCGCCCGCCGCGAGAATGCCCCGGCGGGAGAGGTTGGCGGTTCTTGCGTAGGACATGACTGGGCCTCTCTGAGCAAACGCACAAGGATGCGACAGGTGTTCAGACCACCGGCCGCGGCTGTTAGGTTAACCTAACCAAAGTTCGAGCCCAAGGGGGCGGTCGCCGATCTCCCCCCGGCACACCGGAGTCCGCACGTGTCACTCATCAAACCGAGCCCCGCCGGGGAGACAACGGAACCGGCCCCGCCCCCTGCCGTGGAGGGGCCGCCGACGCGAACCCGTACCGCCCTGCGCTCCGCCGGACTGGCGGGCGCCGTGGCCCTTCTGTTCGTCCTGCTGGTGCTGAGCCTGGGCTTCGGCGCCCGGCCGCTGTCGGCGGGCGAGGTCTGGTCCGGGCTCTTCGACAGCGGTTCCGCGACCTGGAGCGTGGTGCACGAGATGCGGCTGCCGCGCACCCTGCTCGGGCTGCTCGTCGGCCTCGCCCTCGGCCTGGCCGGCGCGGTGATGCAGGCGCTGACCCGCAATCCGCTGGCGGACCCCGGGCTGCTGGGCATCAACGCCGGCGCGTCGGCCGCGGTGGTCACCTCCATCGCCTTCCTCGGGGTGACCGGCTTCACCGGCTACGTGTGGTTCGCCCTGGTCGGCGCGGCGGTCGTCTCCGTCCTCGTCTACGCCGTCGGCGGCGGGCGCGGGGCGACCCCGGCGCGGCTGGCGCTGGCCGGCGCGGCGCTCAACGCCGCCCTGTACTCCTACGTCAGCGCCGCGATGATTCTGGACGCCGCGTCACTGGAGCGGATGCGTTTTTGGACCGTCGGCTCGCTGGCCTCGGCCCGGATGGACGCCGTGGTGCAGGTGCTGCCGTTCATCACCACCGGCACCCTGGCCGCTCTCGCCCTCGCCCGGCCGCTCAACGCCCTCACGCTCGGCGACGACCAGGCCCGGGCCCTGGGCGCCCGGCCGGAGAAGGTGCGCGCCGCCTGCGTCGTCGCCGTCACCCTGCTGTGCGGCGCGGCCACCGCCGCCGCCGGCCCCATCGTCTTCGTCGGGCTGATGGTGCCGCATCTGGTCCGCGCGATCACCGGCCCCGACCTGCGCTGGGTGCTGCCGTACTGCGCGGTGCTCGCCCCCGTGCTGCTGCTCGGCTCCGATGTGCTCGGCCGGCTGCTGGGCCGCCCCGGCGAGCTCCAGGTGGGCGTCGTCACCGCCGTCCTCGGCGGCCCCCTCTTCCTCTACGTCCTGCGGCGGCGGAAGGTGGCCGCCGCATGAGGACCGCCACGAGGACCGCCACGAGGACCGCCACGAGGACTGGCGCCGGAACCGGTAAGGGAACCGGCATGAGGATCCTCCGCGCCGGGCCGGCGCTCAGCCTCCGCTTCCGCCCCCGCGCCCTGGCCGCCGCCGTCGTCTGCCTGCTCGTGGCCCTGGCCGCCGGCGTCGTCACCATCGGCAGCGGCGACTACCCCATGAGCTTTGCCGAGGTGCTGACCACCCTCACCGGAGGCGGCACCCCGGCCCAGGACTTCATCGTCAACGAGCTGCGGCTGCCCCGGGTGCTCGCCGCCCTCCTCACCGGCGCATCGCTCGGCCTGGCCGGGGCCGTCTTCCAGTCCGTGGTGCGCAATCCGCTGGGCAGCCCCGACATGCTCGGCATCACCCAGGGCGCCTCCACCGGCGCACTGCTCGTCGTCCTCGCCGGCGGCAGCAGCACGGCCCTGGCCGGCGGCGCCATCGCCGGAGGGGTCCTGACCGGACTGCTCATCTACGCACTCGCCTGGCGCCAGGGGCTCCACGGCTACCGGCTGGTGCTCACCGGCATCGGCGTCCTGGCGATGCTCACCGGCGTCAACGGCTACCTGCTCACCCGCGGCAAGCTGATGGAGGCCTCCCGCGCGATCCTGTGGATCACCGGCAGCCTCGACGGCCGCGGCTGGCCCGAACTCACCCCGCCGCTGATCGCCCTGGCGGTGCTGGGCCCGGTCGTCGTCCTGGGCTGCGGAAGGGCCCTGCGGATGACGGAGATGGGCGACGACGCGGCACACGCCCTCGGTGTGAGCGTCGAGCGCGCCCGCACCACGGCGCTGGGCTCCGCCGTCGTCCTGGTCTCCTTCGCCGCGGCCTGCGCCGGACCCGTCTCCTTCGTCGCGCTCACCGCGCCCCAGCTCGCCAAGCGCCTCACCCGCGCACCCGGTCCCAACCTGCTGCCCGCCGCCTGCATGGGCGCGGCCGTGCTGGTGGTCGCCGACTGGGCCGCCCAGAACCTCTTCACCGGACGGCAGATCCCCGTGGGCGTCGTCACCGGCCTCCTCGGCGGTTGCTACCTGGTGTGGCTGCTGGCCACCCAGCGGAAGGCGGGAAGGATATGAACACCCCCGCGGCGGTCCGGGACCTCCCCGGCCCCCAGGACCTCCAGGCCCCGGTCGGACACCCTCAGGACGGAGCAGAACGGATGACGCAGGGCAACCACCGCGACCACGGCACCCCGGCAGCCGGGGGGACGAGGCTGAGCGGCGAGGGCCTGACCCTCGCCTACGACCGGCGGACGATAGCCGAGGACCTCACGGTCGCGATACCGGACCGCTCCTTCACCGTCGTCATCGGCCCCAACGCCTGCGGCAAGTCCACCCTGCTGCGCGCCCTGTCACGGATGCTGAAGCCGGTCGCCGGGGCGGTGCTCCTGGACGGCAGGGACATCTCCTCGGCAGGCGCCAAGCAGGTCGCCCGCACTCTCGGCCTGCTGCCGCAGTCCTCCGTCGCCCCCGAGGGCATCTCCGTGTCCGAACTGGTCTCCCGGGGCCGCTATCCGCACCAGAGCCTGCTGCGCCAGTGGTCGGCCGAGGACGAGCGCGTCGTCGCGGAGGCGATGTCCTCCACCGGCGTCGCCGACCTCGCCGACCGCGCGGTGGACGAACTGTCCGGCGGGCAGCGGCAGCGGGTGTGGATCGCCATGGCGCTGGCCCAGCAGACCCCCCTGCTGCTGCTGGACGAGCCGACCACCTACCTCGACCTCGCCCACCAGATCGACATCCTGGACCTGTGCGCCCGCCTCCACCAGGAGGAGGGCCGCACCCTGGTCGCCGTCCTCCACGACCTCAACCACGCCGCCCGCTACGCCACCCATCTGATCGCCATGCGCGAAGGGCGGGTGGTGGCCTCCGGGCCGCCGGAGCGGATCGTGACCGCCGAACTGGTCGAGGAGGTCTTCGGCCTGCCCTGCCGGGTCATCGACGACCCGGAGACCGGGACTCCGCTGGTGGTGCCCGCGGCGCGGCGCCGCGCCCGCAGGCCGCAGGTGGCCGGTCACCTCTCCTGATCCGTCCCGCCGCCCCGGTTCCTCCGGCCGCCCCGGTTCCTCCGGCCGCCCCGCGGCCGGAGGAACCGGGGCGTCAGCGCAGGCCGAGCCCCGCGGCCGGCAGGGGCCACGAGGCCCGGAACTCCCACCACCAACCCCCGGCCGGTCCCGGCCCGGCCCGGCCGGGGAGGGGTCACCCGGCCGGGCCGCGTGCGTGCTCCACGGCGGCACGGACCGGGCCCCGGTGCACCGGCCCGTGGCCGGGCAGCAGGACGTCCGCGCCGGTGGCCGCCAGTGCGGACAGCGAGGCCAGCGCGCGGCCGTGGTCGTGGTGGAACATGCGGGGCAGCAGCTGGGGCCCCCGGAGGCCGGAGGTGGGATGCCCGCCGACGAGGGCGTCGCCGGTGATCAGGATCCCCCTGTCCGGCAGGTGGTAGGCGCAGTGCCCGTCGGTGTGGCCGGGGGTGTGGACGGGCACCGGGCGCCCGGGGACATCGAGCGGACCGTCGCACGGGAGCTCCCGCGGCTCGGCGACCGGTGTCTCCTTCTTCCCGCCGGACCGCAGCGCGCGCACGGCCCAGGGCAGGACGCCGGGGCGCCACGCGCCTGCGGCGATCCGTCCGACGGAGACCTGCTGGAGGAAGTCCCGTCGGGCATGGGGAACTTCCTCCCGGTGGGCCAGGACGGGGATCCCGTACCGCGTGCGCAGGTACTCGGCCGAGCCGATGTGGTCGCTGTGGGCGTGCGTGACCAGTACGGCCGCCACCGCGGACGGATCGGCGCCGACCGCGTGGAGCGAGGCGAGCAGCAGCTCGCGGTCTCCGGGATACCCGGTGTCCACCAGGGTCACGGCGTCGCCGTCCTGGATGATCACCCAGTTGGTGTCGCTGCCCGAGACCAGGTGGACGCCCGTCTCCACCCGGACCGTCTCCGGTGTGCGCATCGCTTCTCCTTCCGGCTCCCCGGCAGGGTACGGCGGAGACGGGCGCAGACGCCGGGCCGGTGACCGCGGCCACGGAGGGGGTGGCAGGATCGCAGGGTGCTGGAACGGATCATCGCCGCGTGTGACGGCGCCTCGAAGGGAAACCCCGGGCCCGCGGCCTGGGCATGGGTCATCGCCGGAGCGGACGGTGATGTGGAGCGGTGGGAGGCCGGCCCGCTGGGCCGGGCGACCAACAACGTGGCGGAACTGACCGCGCTGGAGAGACTGCTCCAGGTCCTGGACCCGACCGTACCGGCACAGGTGCGGATGGACTCCCAGTACGCGATGAAGGCGGTCACCACCTGGCTGCCGGGCTGGCGACGCAAGGGCTGGAAGACCTCGGCCGGCACACCGGTGGCCAACCGTGATCTGGTGGTGCGCATCGACGAACTGCTGGCCGGACGGGACGTCGAGTTCGTCCACACCCCGGCCCACCGGGTGGACGGCGACCGGCTCAACGACGCCGCCGACCGCGCCGCGAGCCACAGCGCCCGCACCCAGCGGCCGATCGGCTCCGCGGCGGGGGACGACCTGCCGCCGCCCGAGCCCGGCACCGCCCCCGCCGGCGGGCGTTCCCGGGCGACGGGGGCGAAGCCGGCGCGGAAGGCCGGGGCCCCGGGCCGCTCCTCCGGGAGGTCGCTCAAGGCGCGCTTCCCGGGCCGGTGCCGCTGCGGCCGGCCGTACGCGAAGGGCGAGACGATCGCGAAGAACCCCGACGGCTGGGGCCACCCTGCCTGCGCCGCCACCGGAACGGGCGGGGCGTGACACCGGTCCGCCGGATGTTTTGGACGCCGGCGGGCCTCCCGGCGCGCCCCGCCCTATCGGGCGGTGCCGAAGGTCTGCGTCCAGTAGTCGCCGGGCTGGGCCAGGCCGACACCGATCTCCTGGAACGAGCAGTTGAGGATGTTGCGCTTGTGGCCGGGGCTGGACATCCAGCCGTCCATCACGCTCTCGGGGGTCCGGTAGCCGTAGGCGACGTTCTCGCCGTAGGTCCGCCACTCGTAGCCGGCCCGCTCGATCCGGTCCCCGGGGCCGGAGCCGTCGGAGCCCGTGTGGGACATGTTCCGGTGGTCGGCCATGTCCTGGCTGTGGGCCCGGGCGGCCGCGGTCAGCTTCTCGTTCGCCTTCAGGGGCGCGCATCCGGCCTTGGCGCGCTCGCTGTTGACGAGTTCCACGACGCGGGCCGCGGCATCGTCGGCCGGGGCGGGCGTAGAGGGTGTGGAAGGCGCGGAGGTGCTGGGGGCGGGGGAGGAGGGCGCGGAGGTGCTGGGGGCCGGGGAGGCGCTCGGGGGAGCGGTGGGCGTACGGGTCTTCTCCGCCTCGGGCCGCGAGGTCGACCTGGAGACGGGCGACCGGTCCTCGGAGCGCCGGCTTCGCCAGGAGCGGTCCCGGTCGCCGGAGGAACGGTTCTGCCAGGAGCGTTCACGGTCGTCGTGGGAACGGTTCTGCCACGAGTGGGAGCGGTTGTCGGCGGTCGCCGGCCGGTCCACGCACGCAAGGGCCACGGCGGGCACTCCCAGGGCGGTCACGGCGAGGGCCGCGACGGATATCTTCCGGTAGCGCCTCGTTCTGCGGTGCTTGTTCATATGTGACCCCAATCGTCGGATCGCGGATCCCCCCGGGATATGGACGACCCGCACGGAACCCACCTCTGAGCTGTGGGAACGCGGTGCGGGCCGTCATTGTCGGAAGCGTTCGGCCGACGGGGCAACGAGCGTTGGTACTACGCCGCCTCGTAGGTCCTCGCGCCCCTTGCGGGCGGCGAGGCACCGTGCCGGGGTGGGCGCCGGGGTGCACGGCGGTGCCGTGTCGCTCCGTCAGGAGCCGTCCCGTGCCGCCGTACACGGAGGAGTGCGCGAAGCGGGGCGGAGTCCGCCGAACCGGGCGCGCGGTATGACCGTTTCAGGTGGGACGGACCTCTATGTCCGCCGGGTGTCGTCTACTACCCGGCAGGCGTAGTACCGATATGAGCTGTGACGGATGTCACGGAACCGGTGGGTGTCCGGCGCCCCGGGTGTGAGGCGGAGCCTCCGGGGAACCCGGACCCTCTGTTCCGCGAGCCCGGCCTGCGGGCGGTGTGGCTGCGGGCGCACGACGAGGCGGAGGCCGCTTTCGCCGCCGCGCTCGCCCGTTCCACCGGCCGGCCCGCCGGCGGTCTGTGGGTGGCGGTGGGGGCGGCCATGGTCGACGGCGCCCTCCGTGCCGCCGTCGAGCACCACGCACTGCGCGCCGCCGAGGGGGCGCGGGTCGGCGGGGAGGGTCTGGTCGAGGCGGTCCGCGAGGCACTGCGCACCGCGGTCCGCGGTCCGCGCGTCTGAACGGCGCCCTGCGCGGGCGCGGTCACTTCTCCCGGTCGGCCATCGGAAGTGTTACCAGGGGTAGCATGTGCGGGGCCCCTTGATTTACATTTTGTCTAACAAGCCTGGAGGGCGCCTTCGCCGGGCCGCGGGACGCGGGAGCGGCCCGGCGGCTTCACGGCCGCCCCCGGCGCAGCGGGCGGACAGGGAACGTCGCACACGGTTCGAGGAGCGCACATGGCGAGCAGCACCGGCATCGTCCGACCGACGGGACGGCCGACGGAACAGTCGGCGGAACACGACCGGCACGACGAGCAGGACGTCGCGCGCCGACTGCTCGACTCGGCGGCGAGGCTCGCCTACGACCCGGCCGTCGAGGTGGACTGGGAGACGCCGCTGGACAAGGACTTCCACGGCGCCAGCCCCGAGTGGAGCACCCTCTACGGCACTCCGTACTGGGACGAACTGACCGATGAGCAGCGCAAGGAGCTGACGCGGCAGGAGGCCGCCTCGGTGGCCAGCACCGGCATCTGGTTCGAGATGATCCTCCAGCAGATGGTGCTGCGCGACATCTACTCCAAGGACCCGACCAGCGCCGAGTTCCAGTGGGCGCTGACCGAGATCGCCGAGGAGTGCCGGCACTCGATCATGTTCGCCCGAGGGGCCCGGAAGCTGGGCGCCCCGCCCTACCGTCCGCACCGCCTCGCCTTCGAACTCGGCCGGGCGTTCAAGACGCTGGCGTTCGGCGAGGCGGCGTACGCGGCGATCCTGGTCGCCGAGGAGGTCCTCGACGTCATGCAGCGCGACTGGATGCGCGACGAGCGGGTCGTGCCGTTCGTCCGCACCATCAACAACATCCATGTCGTCGAGGAGTCCCGGCACATGAAGTTCGCCCGCGACGAGACGCGCAAGCGCCTGGCGGGCGCCGGCCGGCTGCGCCGCCGGATCCACGCCCTGGTGATCGCGGTCTCGGCCTACGTCATCGTCACCAGCATGGTGAACCGCAAGGTGTACGCCAACGCGGGGCTCGACGAGAAGCGCGCGGTCCGGGAGGCGAGGACCAACGAGCACCACAAGGCGATGATGCGCTCCAGCTGCTCGGGTCTGATGGAGTTCCTCGCCTCCACCGGCCTGCTGACGAAGCCCGCGCTGGTGTTCTACAAGCGCGCCAACCTCATCTGAGACCGGACGGGCCGCGACATGACCCACGTCATCACCCAGAACTGCTGCGGCGACGCCACCTGCGTCGCCGTCTGCCCGGTCAACTGCATCCACCCGACCCCGCAGGAGAGGGACTTCGGCAGCACGGAGATGCTGTACGTCGACCCCGGGGCGTGCATCGACTGCGGTGCCTGCGCGGACGCCTGCCCGGTGGACGCGATCCTTCCCAAGGACCGGCTCACCGGGGCGCAGCGCGAGTACGCCGCCGTCAACGCGGCGTACTTCGAGGACCGCGCGGACGCCGCAAGCCGTGCGGCCGGCGGATCCGGCTCCGAACCCGCCGACCACGGACCGAACTTCCACGCCTGGGGCAGGCCGGTGTTCGAGCGCACCCTTCCCTCCGACTTCGCGCCGCTGCGGATCGCGGTCGTCGGCACCGGCCCGGCCGGCATGTACGCCGCCGAGGACCTGCTGCTCCACACCGGCGCCGAGGTGACCCTCGTCGACCGGATGCCGGTGGCCGGCGGTCTCGTGCGCTACGGGGTGGCCCCCGACCACCCCGGGACCAAGGGGGTCGGGGACACCTTCGCCCGGCTGTACGCGCACCCGCGGGTCCGGATGTACCTGGGCCTGGAGGTGGGCGGGGACGTCACCGCGGAGGAACTGGCCGCGCACCACGACGCGGTCGTCTACGCCGTCGGGGCCCGCGCCGACCGCCGCCTGGGGATCCCGGGCGAGGACCTGCCCGGAAGTATCTCCGCGACCACGCTGGTGGCCTGGTACAACGCCCATCCGGAGACCGCCCCGGACGCCGTCGATCCGTCCGCCGAGCGGGTGGTCGTCGTCGGCAACGGCAACGTCGCCCTCGACGTCGCCCGGATTCTGACGGCCGACCCGGAGGAACTGGCCGGCACCGACATCGCCGCCCACGCGCTCGGCGCGCTGCGCGCCTCAAAGGTACGGGAGGTGGTCCTCCTCGGACGCCGGGGGCCGGCCGACGCGGCGTACACCAGGCCGGAACTGCTCGCCCTGAAGCACTTGCCGGGTGTGGAGCTGGTCGTGGACGACCACGACCCCCGCATCGCCGAGGGCATCGACGCGGCCGGGGCGGGGGACAAGGCGGCCGTACTGCGGGGTGTCTCCCGGCGGGCGGTGGACTGGTCCCTCCCGCCCGCACCGGGGCGGCGCATCGTGCTGTGCTTCCACAGCGCGCCGGCGGAGGTGCTCGGCGACGGGCGGGTGCGGGCGGTGCGCGCCACGGCGGCGGAGGGGGAGCTGGAGATACCGGCCGGCCTGGTGGTGCGGGCGGTCGGCTACCGCGGCGCGCCGGTCCCCGGACTGCCCTTCGACGAGGCCACCGGCACCGTCCCGCACGAGGGCGGGCGCGTGACGGGGCGGCCGGGGACATACGTCGTGGGCTGGATCAAACGCGGCCCCTCGGGCGGTATCGGAGCCAACCGCGCCTGCGCGGCCGAGACGGTCGGCACCCTGCTCGCCGACGCGCTCGACGGTGCCCTGCCCGCGCCCGAGCACGGTGCGAGAGCCTTCCGCCGGCTGGTGAGAGGCCGCAACCGCCGCCTGGTCGACGCCCGCGGCCAGGCGGCGATCGACCGGGCGGAAGTGGCCCGCGGACTGCGGGCCGGACGGCCCAGGGAGAAGCTGGCCACCGTCTCCGAACTGGTGGCGGCGGCCCGCGGCCGTCGGCGTCTTCTGGGATGAAACACCCGTCCCGCTCCGGGCTCCCGGTCCGGAGCGGGACGGGCGGCGGCCCCGCGCGGGTGGCGGCCCCGTCCGGAAAGCGTCAGGAAGCGGGCCGCCGACCGCGGTCGGTCCTGGCCTCGAGAGCGTGCAGAACGGCCACCATGTCGCGGTCGCCGTGCCCCAGCGCGACCGTCTCGCCGAAGAGGGTGTGGCAGACCTCCAGCAGGGGAGAGGCCAGACCGGCCTCCCGGGCCGCCTCGTGGATCAGCCGGTTGTTCTTCAGCACGTCCAGGGCGGCGGCCTGGACGCCGAAGTCGCGTGCCAGCAGTTTGGGCGCCTTCATGCGGGAGACGCCGCTGGCCATCGGGCCGGCGTCGAGCACGTCCAGGAACAGCCGCCGGTCCAGGCCGTGGCGGTCGGCGAAGTGGAACGCCTCGGTGAGACCGGTGACCATGGTGATCAGGAACAGGTTCACCGAGAGCTTCATCAGCAGCGCGTTCGGAGCGGGCCCGCACACGAACACCTCCCGGCACATCGGCCGCAGCAGTGGGCGCACCGGCTCCACGGCCGCCGGCTCCCCGGCCACCATCGCCACCAGCCGCCCCGCCTCGGCGGGCACCCGGGAGCCGGAGACGGGGGCCTCGACGTAACCGCCGCCGGCCGCGCGGACGTCGGTCTCCAGCCCGCGCGAGTAGTGGGGCGAGGCCGTCCCCATGTGCACGATCGTGCGCCCGGCGACGTGTGAGGCGAAGTCGGGTGTGCCACGGCCCAGTACGGTGTCCGTCGCCGCCTCGTCGGCCAGCATCAAGAAGACGGTGCCGGCACGCTCGAAGACCTCGGAGGGGCTCGCCGCCACCTCGGCCCCGGCCGCGCGCAGCGGTTCACTCCTGGCGGCGGTACGGTTCCAGACGATCGGTGCCATACCGGCGCGGGCCAGGTTGAGCGCCATGGGCTGTCCCATGACGCCGAGGCCGAGGAAACCCACGTCCACGCTGTGCCGCCCTTCCGGCCGGAGGGCCACGGCCCTCGCCCGCCCGCCTGCCTGTCTGCCCCGCCCTCTATGACAGCCGTCATAGTAGCGGCCGTTATGACGTGTGTCATAGCGCCGGGCTCGGCTCGGCTCGGCCCGGCTCGGCCCGGCTCGGCCCGGTCCGGGGCGGTCCGGGGCGGGGCGGGGCGGACCACCTGGGACCTCTCCCGTGCCGGGGCGGCCGGAGCGGCACCGATAGGCTGGTCGGACCGGCGGGGCGAGTGCCGTCCGCCCGGTTCGCCAGGGGATCGGAGGTCGGCGATGGCGGTTTCCCGGCGGGGACCGCGCGAGCGGATGGTCTTCAGCGCGGCCCAGCTCATCCGGCGCGACGGAGTCGCCGCGACCGGTCTGCGCGACATCGTCGAGCACGCGCGGGCCCCGAGAGGATCGCTGCGGCACTACTTCCCGGGCGGCAAGGAGCAGCTCGTCAACGAGGCCGTGGAGTGGGCCGGCCGCTACGCGGCCAAGCGCGTGGCCCGGTTCCTGGCCGAGATGCCCGAGCCGTCGCCGAGCCGCCTGTTCGATGCGATGGTGCGCCAGTGGACCGACGAGTACCGGTCGGCCGGGTTCGCGGCGGGCTGCCCCGTCGTCGCCGCCACGGTGGACCGCGCCGGCTCCGCCGAGTCCACCGGACAGGCGACCGCCGCCGCGTTCGCCGCCTGGAACCGCCCGGTGGCGCGGGCGCTGACGGAGATGGGTGTGCCGGCCTCCCGGGCCGTCTCGCTGGCGACCCTGATGATCAGCGCGCTGGAGGGGGCGATCGTGATCGCCAGGGCCGAGCGCGACGTACGCGCCCTCGAGACCGTGGCGCGGGAGCTCGGCCCCGTCCTGGACGCGGGCGTCACCCCGCGGGACTGACGCCCGCGCGGGGAGGGGCGGTCCGGTTCGAGACCCCGGTGATCACGACCGGGTGTCGGCTGCGTCGCCGGCCGCCGCCACACCGGCGGGCGGCGCGGAGAGGCCCGGAGCGCGGCGGTGGCGGAGCGTAGCGTGGGCATACGGAGGCCGGGGCCGACGCGTGCCCGGTACGGCGAAGGGAGCGCACACCATGGCGACCGCGCAGCGCATGGTGGTCATCGGAGGCAACGCGGCGGGCATGTCCGCCGCATCGCAGGCACGAAGGCTGAAGGGGCCCGGGGAACTGGAGATCATCGCCCTCGAACGGGGCGGTTACACCTCCTACTCCGCCTGCGGCATCCCCTACTGGGCCGGGGGCGATGTCGCGGCCGCCGACGACCTGATCGCACGGACCCCCGAGGAGCACCGTGAGCGGGGCATCGACCTGCGGCTGCACACCGAGGTCACCGAGCTCGACCCGGACGGCTGCCGCGTCCGCGTCCGCGGTGGCGGTGACGGTGACGGCGGCGGGGGCGATGACAGCGGCCCCGGGAAGTGGCTGGGCTACGACCATCTGGTCATCGCCACCGGCGCCCGCCCCCTGCGCCCCGGCCTGCCGGGCATCGACGCGCCGGGCGTACACGGCGTACAGACCATGGACGACGGCAGGTCCCTGCTGGAGGCCCTGGAGGAGACCGAGTCGGCGCGCACCGGGCGGCGCGCGGTCGTGGTCGGCGCCGGCTACATCGGCGTGGAGATGGCCGAGGCGCTGGTCCGCCGCGGTTACCGGGTCACGGTGCTGGACCGGGCCGAGGAGCCGATGACCACCCTGGACCCCGACATGGGCCGACTGGTGCGCGAGGCGATGGTCGGCATGGGCATCGAGACGGTCACCGAGGCCGCCGTCACCGCCGTCCGCACCGGCGAGGGCGGCCGGGTGCGGGCGGTCGCCACCGAGGACGCCGAGTACGAGGCCGATCTGGTGGTCCTCGGCCTGGGCGTGCGGCCCGAGACCGGGCTCGCACGCGAGGCGGGGCTGCCGCTGGGGGAGTCCGGCGGCCTGCTCACCGACCTGGCGATGCGGGTGCGGGGGAGGGAGAACCTCTGGGCGGGCGGAGACTGCGTCGAGGTCCTGGACCTCGTCTCCGGCCGCGACCGCCACATCGCGCTGGGCACGCACGCCAACAAGCACGGCCAGGTCATCGGTACCAACATCGGCGGCGGCTACGCCACCTTCCCCGGTGTCGTCGGCACGGCCGTCAGCAAGGTCTGCGACCTGGAGATCGCCCGCACCGGCCTGCTGGAGAGTCAGGCCCGCTCCGCGGGACTGCGGTTCGTGACCGTGACGATCGAGTCGACCAGCCGCGCCGGCTACTACCCGGGCGCCGCGCCGATGCATGTGAAGATGCTCGCCGAGCACCGCACGGGCCGCCTGCTGGGCGTGCAGATCGTCGGACGCGAGGGCGCGGGCAAACGCGTGGACGTGGCCGCGGTCGCCCTGTCCGCGTCGATGACGGTCGAGCAGATGACGTCCCTGGACCTGGGGTACGCGCCGCCGTTCTCCCCGCTGTGGGACCCGGTGCTGGTGGCGGCCCGGAAGGCGACCGCGGCGGTGCGCCGGGCCGGCGCGCACTGACGACACGGCGCATCACCGACGAACTCCCCGCGGACATGTCGGCGCGGGGCTTCCTGCGCGCCTCCACCGAGGGGCTGGGGCTGCCGATGCCGGCGCGCCCCGGCCCACACCGTCCGAGAGTCCCCGGCTTCCACTCGCACACCCAGCGGCCCCGAGCGGTCAACGACGCGTCGTGACGGTCGTGGCGCGGAAGCGGCACGCCGACACACCGGGACCGGGCGCGGTGATCTCAGGCCGGTTGCCGCGCGAAGAGCTCCAGATGGCCGCACCTCGGGCAGCGGCAGGCGTCGATCTGCCACCGGGGGCGGCCCATGCACTCGGCGCCACCGAACACGCCGCGCTCCAGCGGTCCGGCGATCCAGCGGGCGTATCCGCGGGAATTCTCGCCCGAGTCCTCGACGAATCCCGGCTCCAGGCCGGTCACACCGCACTGGGCGCACTTCACGGTGTCCACAGCGGGAGTCCACCGAGCCGTCGCGGGGGCCGGCCGAGGGGCGGCGGACAGCCCCGGCACCCCACCTGACCTGGAGTGGTCTCCGCGTGCGGGCTTGTCATGACGGTGACATAAGATGCACGCACCATTCATGAATTTTCCCCAGAGGATGTACGCGTCATGACAATCCGTGCGCCGTTCCGCTCCCCGCGCGGCATATCCGCCGCCGTCGCCCTGCTCGCGATCGGGGCGGCGGGGTGCTCCGACGTGGTCGACAGCGCCAAGAACGGCGCGAAGAAGGCGGCCCGCCAGCGGTCGGTGTTCTCGCTGTCCACCGGGGACTGCTACAACCCCAACAGCCGGAAGACCGAGGGCGAGGCGTTCGCCATCGAGCTCGTGCCGTGCGACGAGCCGCACCGGGGCCAGGTCGTCGGCGAGTTCGACATCGAGGAGAAGGGGGACTTCCCCGGCGACGAGGCGGTCACGGCGATCGCCGACGAGCGCTGCCCGGCCGAGGCGGGAGAGTTCGCCCCGGACACCTGGGCGCTGCCCGAGGGGGTCGGCCTCTCCTACTACACCCCCACCGCGGAGAGCTGGGCCACCGGCGATCGCGCCGTGAGCTGCACCTACACCAAGGAGTCGGGTGAGTTCACCGGCTCGCTGAAGGTCGGTGCGAAGTCGCTGAAGCCGGGTCAGAAGACCTACCTGAACGGCGCGAACGCCGTCTACGAGGCCCTGTGGGCGAACCAGCCCGAGGCGGAGACCGTCGAAGAGGACCTCGAGGGCTACAAGGCGCAGGCCGACGCCGTCGCCACCGCCCTCGACGCACACCTCGACGGTCTGCGGGGCATCGAGGGGACGGAGACCGGCAAGCTCCGCACCCGGCTGGAGAAGACCGCCGGCCACTGGAAGGACGCCGCGAAGGCCGGTGACGCCGACGCGTTCTACGTCGCCTACGACCCCGCCTTCACCGGCCTGGACCCCGGCGACACGGTCGCCGCCCGCAAGGAGCTCGGTCTGGCCACCACCGTCCCGGCCGACGACGCCGAGGTCTGGGCGAGCTGACCCCTCGTCGGCCGCCCCGCGACCGGGTGGCGGTGCCGGTTCACAGCGGCCGGCCCCGCCGCCCGCCCGGGGCCGCCGCCGGGAGCGTGCCGATTGACGGATTGGGGCGCGCCGCGGCTGGGCAGGGAGCTTGCAGCGTGTCATGAGCACGCTCAACCCCCACAAGGAGGACGACCATGCACGTCCGCACACTCGTCCGCGGCTTCACCGCGGCCCTGGCGGCCACCTTCGCACTGGCCGGCGGCCAGGCCGCCGCCGCGCCGGCCGCCCCCGCCACCGAGGACCGCGCCCTCGCCCCGCGAATCCTCACCTACGACGCGAGCGGGGCGGCGGAGTTCAGGGCCGCGGTCGACCGGGGCGCGGCGATCTGGAACGAGAGTGTCGACGCCGTCGAACTGCGGCCGGTGGCGGCCGGGCAGCGCGCCAACATCCGGATCCTCGCCGACAACGGCTGGCCCCGCGCCTACACCTACTCGCTGGGCAACGGCGTCGTGTACATGGGCCGGCAGGCCGTCGACCAGGGCTACAACACCGTTCGCATCTCCTCCCACGAACTGGGCCACATCCTGGGGCTGCCGGACCGCAAGCCCGGCCCCTGCTCGAGCCTGATGTCCGGTTCCAGCGCCGGGGTCGCGTGCACGAACCCTTATCCGAACGCGGCGGAGAAGGCTGAGGTCGAAAGCGACTTCGGCGGGGCGTTCGCCTGGCCGGCCGGGGCGCCGCGCAATGTGATGACCGTGGACTGACGCATGGAGGCGGGGGTGCCCCGCCTCCATGTCCACCGCGGTCGGGAGGGTCCCGTCGCGCACCTGTGAGGGTGCGCGACGGGACCCTCCGTCCGTACCGCTGACCGGGTAGCGCCTCCGCCCCGTCAGCGGTCGCCGTGGCGGATCAGGGAACGGACCATGCGGCAGGTCGCCCTGGAGGGCGGATGGACGCCGATCTGCTCGGCCGTGGCGCGGATCCTGCGGTCGGTGGCCCGCTCCGGACGGTGGACGCCGGTGTCGAGCAGGGCTATGGCCAGGCGCATGGCCTTCAGGCGGCGGTTGTGCGAGACGTACCACTCGCGGGGCCGGCCGGCCGGTAGCGGTTTCTTCGGCAGGGTGGTCAGGGTCGTCAGTGCGGTGGCGGCGGGTGTGGTCGGGACCTTCGAGGGGTGCTCGGCGGCGAGCGCGGCAGAGGCCATCGGCTTCCTCCTGAGGTGGTCGTCCGGCCGTCTCGATCTGCCTTCCATTTTACTGTGGGCCACTGACAAAAGACCTGGTCAAAGAGGAGTGAGAGGCTCCGGAGCGCCTTGTTCGCAGGCCTTGGCGGCAGGTCGTGCCGCGGCTCGGGGAGCCGGCGGGCCGGACGCCGGAGTCCATGGGACTTTCCACCCGATAAGTGTTGATTTGTCGACAAGACGTGCCTAGTCTGTGACTGAGGACAGATTTCGAACATGGATTCGAACTGAAGCTTCGGCCGCGTGGGTGCACGTCTCGCCGGGCCGGGACCGCGTCCCGCCAACCGGCGAGCCCACCCCGAACCGCCGTCGGATGCGCCAGAGGAGAAATGGCGTGAACACCTTCACCTTCGCCCCCGCCACCAAGGAACAGGCCAAGGCCCGCATCGCGCTGACCGGACCGACCGGATCGGGCAAGACCTACACCGCGCTCATCACCGGCACCGCGATCGGTGAGCGGGTGGCCCTCATCGACACCGAGCACGGCAGCGCGTCCAAGTACGCCGACGAGTTCGCCTTCGACACCCTCCAGCTCACCTCCTTTGAGCCCACCGGGCTCATCGACGTCCTCGCGGTGGCCGCCCACGAGGGCTACGACACCGTGATCGTCGACTCGCTCTCGCACTTCTGGTCCGGCGCGGGCGGAGTGCTCGAACAGGTCGACAACGCCGCGAAACGCTACGGGACGGGCAGCAGCTTCGCCGCCTGGAAGGAGACCCGTCCCATGGAGCGGGCGATGATCGACGCCCTGCTCGCCTACCCCGGTCACCTCATCGTCACCATGCGCACCAAGACCGAGTACGTCGTCGAGACCGACGACCGCGGGCGCAAGGTGCCGCGCAAGGTCGGGCTCAAGCCCGAGCAGCGGGAGGGCATCGAGTACGAGTTCGACATCGTCGGCGACCTCGACCACGAGAACACCCTGGTGATCTCCAAGTCCCGGGCGAAGCCGCTGTCCGGGCTGGTGATCCGCAAACCGGGCACGGAGTTCGCCGGCTCCGTCCTCGACTGGCTCAACGCGGGCAAGCCCACCCCGAGCGCGTCCGACTACCTCGCCACCGCCACCGCCCCGAACACCACCTACGAGGAACTGCGCGCCCTCTACGAGGAGGCCCGCCGGCACAACCTGCTCGCCGCCGCCGTCCTGGACCAGGCGGGGGAGCCCACCACACTGGGCGACCTCATCGTGCGCCGCGGGACCGAGGCGAGGAAGGGGGCCGGGAAAGCCGGGGAGACCCGGAAGGAGACCGAGCGGAAAGCCGTGCCGGCATGAACCTCAAGGAGCACGCGACCAGGGTCGCCGTACTCAAGGTGCTGCGCGACGCGGTGGAGGAGCAGTACCAGGCCACCCGCCGCGAGGTCCTCGACGGACTGCGCGCGGCCCGCGAGGAGTACGCGCTGAAGTCGATACGGGTGACCCTGCGGGACGGCACGCCCATCGCCACCATCACGCTCATCGACCCCAGGCCGGAGGTCGTGGTCGCCGACGAGGGCGCCTTCACCACCTGGGTGGTCGAGAACCACCCGGACGAGGTGGAGACGCTCGTGAGGGTGCGTCCCAGCTGGCGCAGGCAGTTCACCGCCGGGCTCACCGCCTGGCCGGGGCCGGTCACCGACCCGCACACCGGAGAGGTGGTCCCGGGCCTGGAGACGGCCCCGCCGCCGGAGCCGCGATCGTTCAGCCTCCGGCCCGTGCCGGGCGGAACGGAGCAGGTCGCCCGGGCCTGGCGCACCGGCGAGATCGACCTGCCCCGGCTGCTCGCCCTCGACGGCGGTGAAGGGCGTGGCGGGATCCGGGGCGAGGCCCGGGGCGAGGAGCGCTGACCACCGCCTCCGCGCGCCCACGGCACGCCCGCCTCGCACCCGCCCCACATCCGCCGTACACCCCTCGCACGAGAGGAGCCGGCCATGGCCGGTGAGCCCGTGATCACCGTCGTCGGCAACCTGACCGACGACCCCGACATCCGCACCACCCCGTCCGGAGACACGGTCACCCATTTCACCGTCGCCTCCACACCCCGCACCTTCGACCGGCGGAGCAACGAGTGGAGGGACTCCGCCGAGACGCTGTTCCTGCGCTGCTCGGCCTGGAGGCAGGAGGCGGAGCACGTCGCCGAGTCCCTCACGCGCGGTACGCGCGTCATCGTCCAGGGCCGGCTGCGCCAGCGGACCTTCGAGACCCGCCAGGGCGAGAAGCGCACCGTGGTGGAGTGCGAGGTGGACGAGGTCGGCCCCTCCCTGCGGTTCGCCGGCGCGACCATCGCCAGGGGCCCGCGCACGGGCGTCCCCGCCGGCGACCGCTTCGGCGCCGCACCGGCGGCCGACGGCCCGCCCGGCCGGGACGACGGTGAGCGGCACGCGCCCGGGGAGAGCGAACTCCCCTTCTGACCGCGGCGGTCTTCCACAGGACCGCCCACCCGGCGCCACGGCGGCGGGCGGCCGCGGCCGGCACCTCAGGCCGCCCGCCGCACCGGCGCAACCCGACCCACCGAGGTGGACCCAGTGAAAGCACAGGACCGCGAGAAGGCGCTCGACGCCGCGCTCGCACAGATTGAACGGCAGTTCGGCAAGGGTGCGGTGATGCGCCTGGGCGACCGGCCGAACGAGCCCATCGAGGCCATCCCGACCGGGTCGACCGCCCTGGACGTGGCGCTGGGCGTGGGCGGTCTGCCGCGCGGCCGGGTGGTGGAGGTCTACGGCCCGGAAGCCTCCGGCAAGACCACCCTGACCCTGCACGCGGTGGCCAACGCCCAGCGGATGGGCGGCATGGTCGCCTTCGTCGACGCCGAGCACGCGCTGGACCCGGAGTACGCCAAGCGGCTGGGAGTGGACGTGGACTCCCTGATCCTGTCCCAGCCCGACAACGGCGAGCAGGCGCTGGAGATCACCGACATGCTCATCCGCTCCGGGGCGCTGGACCTGATCGTGATCGACTCGGTGGCCGCCCTGGTGCCGCGCGCGGAGATCGAGGGGGAGATGGGCGACTCGCACGTGGGCCTGCAGGCGCGGCTGATGAGCCAGGCGCTGCGCAAGATCACCGGTGCGCTCAGCCAGTCCAAGACCACCACCGTCTTCATCAACCAGCTCCGCGAGAAGATCGGGGTGATGTTCGGGTCGCCGGAGACGACCACCGGTGGGCGGGCGCTGAAGTTCTACGCCTCGGTGCGGCTGGACATCCGCCGGATCGAGACGCTCAAGGACGGCACGGACGCGGTGGGCAACCGCACCCGGGTGAAGGTGGTCAAGAACAAGGTGGCGCCGCCGTTCAAGCAGGCGGAGTTCGACATCCTCTACGGGGTGGGGATCAGCCGGGAGGGCGGGCTGATCGACATGGGGGTGGAGCACGGCTTCATCCGCAAGTCGGGTGCCTGGTACACCTATGAGGGCGACCAGTTGGGGCAGGGCAAGGAGAACGCCCGCAACTT
>NZ_FOSG01000041.1 GCF_900114215.1 Streptomyces mangrovi
AGTCAGGATGGCCCCGGAGTATCGACGGGCACACGAGTGAGGACCGGTGAGGACATGAACGCCAGGCCACTGCTGAACCGAAGGCTCCACGGGTTCGGCACGACGGTCTTCGCCGAGATGTCGGCGCTGGCCGTCCGGACCGGATCGATCAACCTGGGCCAGGGCTTCCCCGACACCGACGGGCCCGAACAGGTCCGCGAGGCCGCCGTGCGCGCCCTGCGGGAGGGCCGCGGCAACCAGTACCCGCCCGGCCCCGGCGTCCCGGAGCTGCGCGCCGCGATCGCCGACCACCAGCGGCGCTTTTACGGCCTGGAGTACGACCCCGACACCGAGGTCCTCGTCACCGCCGGGGCCACCGAGGCGATCGCCGCCGCCCTGCTGGCCCTGCTGGAACCGGGCGACGAGGTGATCGCGCTGGAGCCGTACTACGACTCCTACGCGGCCTGCGTCGCCATGGCCGGCGGCACCCGCGTCCCCGTCACCCTGCGGCCCTCCCCCGGGCCCGGATCGGCGTACCGCCTGGACCTGGACGAGCTGCGCGACGCCGTCACCGACCGCACCCGGCTGATCCTGCTGAACACCCCGCACAACCCCACCGGCACCGTCCTCACCCGCGAGGAGCTGACGGCGATCGCCTCGCTGGCGGTGGAGCGGGACCTGCTGGTGGTCACCGACGAGGTCTACGAGCACCTGGTCTTCGACGGCGAGCACATCCCCATCGCCTCCCTGCCGGGGATGCGCGAGCGCACCGTCTCCATCTCCTCCGCCGGCAAGACCTTCTCCTTCACCGGCTGGAAGGTCGGCTGGGTGACGGGCACGCCGGAGCTGGTGTCGGCGGTGCGCTCGGCCAAGCAGTACCTGACGTACGTCTCGGCCGGCCCCTTCCAGTACGCGGTCGCCGAGGCGCTCGCCCTGCCGGACTCGTACTACACCGGGCTGCGCGGGGACCTGCGCGCCAAGCGGGACCTGCTGGCGGACGGCCTGGCCCGGGCGGGTTTCAGGGTCTTCCGCCCCGCCGGCACGTACTTCGTCACCACCGACATCCGCCCTCTCGGCGAGAGCGACGGTGTGGCCTTCTGCCGCGCCCTGCCCGAGCGCTGCGGCGTCGTCGCCGTCCCCAACGCGGTCTTCTACGACCACGCGGCGCAGGGCGCGCACTTCGTGCGCTTCGCGTTCTGCAAGCGCGAGGAGGTGCTGCGGGAGGCGGTGGAGCGCCTGGGCGCGCTGACCCCGGCCCCGGACCCGGACCCGGACCGCGCCCGGTCCACCTCCTGACGGCCCGGGTGCCGGAGGGCCGGACGCGCGGCGGCCCCGGCGCGGCGGACGCGAAGCGTGCCGTGCACCGGGGCCGCGCGGGGCCTCGTGTGGGGGGCGGAGAGGTCAGCCCTCGCCCTCACCGTCGGACTCCTCGACGTCCTTGGCCAGGCCGAGCTGCTCCACGAGCCAGCGGTCGAACTCGACCGAGGCGCGGATCCAGCTCACCGTGCTGGAGACGAAGTGCTCCAGCGAGACGCCGACGCCGACCAGCATCTGGGCCTCGCCGATCAGGCGGACCGTGCCGTCGTCGTGCGTGTGGCTGTAGACCTTCGGCCACAGGGTGCGGCGGTTCCAGTCGTCGATCAGCTCCAGCAGGCGGTTCTTGTCCTCGATGGAGTGAGGGCGGTCGTAGAACGTCCGGACGGAGAAGACCTGCTGCTCCTTCTCGCCGCGGAACATGAAGTAGGTGCGGAACTCCTCCCACGGCGCCGCGAGGTCACCCTCGTCGTCGACGACGTACTTCAGCTCCATCTGGTCGAGGAGCTGCTTGACCAGGTCCTGGTCCGGGATGACGGGCCCGGCAGGCCCCGTCGGCTGCTGTTCGGGCTGCTGGCCCCCGAAGTTCGGGATCGAGGACGGGTCGATAGTCACCGTGGATTTCCCTTCATACGATTCCTGCCATCCTCCCCCACCCCGGCCCGGTCCTGGCAAGCCCGGGCTCCGGGGCTCGTCCGTCGGACTGACCTGATCGTCCGACCGCATGGAGGTTCCCTTCCCCGGCAGGGTGCACACGTGGCGGTGCCCGGCGGCCTGAGCCGCCGGGCACCGCCTGTCACAGCGTCTTGGTCACCGCACCGGGGTGACGGTCAGGCCCTCCTCCTCCAGGCCGACGTCCACGCGGACGGTGTCGCCGTCGCGGATCTCGCCGGCCAGGATCGCTCGGGCGAGCCGGTCGCCGATGGCCGTCTGGACCAGGCGGCGCAGCGGCCGGGCGCCGTAGGCCGGGTCGTTGCCCTCGACCGCCAGCCAGTCCAGCGCGGCGTCGGAGACGTCGAGGGTGAGGCGGCGGTCGGACAGGCGCCGGGAGAGTGCGTCGATCTGGAGCCGGGCGATGCTGCGCAGCTCCTCGCCGCTGAGCGCGGAGA
Organism: Streptomyces mangrovi; assembly: GCF_900114215.1. Taxonomy (GTDB): domain Bacteria; phylum Actinomycetota; class Actinomycetes; order Streptomycetales; family Streptomycetaceae; genus Streptomyces; species Streptomyces barkulensis. The sequence goes on from NZ_FOSG01000041.1 coordinate 2,403, forward strand.
AGATCACCAGGTCGTCCAGCCGGTTGAGGAACTCCGGCCGGAAGGCGGAGCGGACGCTCGCCATGACCTTCTCCCGCTTCTCCTCCTCCTTGGCGAGGGGGTCCATCAGGAACTGGCTGCCGAGGTTGGAGGTGAGGACGAGGATGGTGTTGCGGAAGTCCACCGTCCGGCCCTGCCCGTCGGTCAGCCGCCCGTCGTCGAGCACCTGGAGCAGGATGTCGAATACCTCGTGGTGGGCCTTCTCCACCTCGTCCAGCAGCACCACGCTGTACGGGCGCCGCCGCACGGCCTCGGTGAGCTGGCCGCCCTCCTCGTAGCCGACGTAGCCGGGGGGCGCGCCGACCAGCCGGGCGACCGAGTGCTTCTCGCCGTACTCGCTCATGTCGATGCGGACCATGGCCCGCTCGTCGTCGAAGAGGAAGTCGGCGAGCGCCTTGGCCAGCTCGGTCTTGCCGACGCCGGTGGGCCCGAGGAACATGAACGAGCCCGTGGGCCGGTCGGGGTCGGCGACCCCGGCGCGGGAGCGGCGCACGGCGTCGGAGACGGCGCGCACGGCCTCGCCCTGGCCGATCAGCCGCCGGCCCAGTTCCTCCTCCATGCGCAGCAGCTTCCTCGTCTCGCCCTCCAGCAGCCGCCCGGCGGGGATGCCGGTCCAGGAGGCGACGACGTCGGCGATGTCGTCCGAGCCGACCTCCTCCTTGACCATGGTGTCCTTGCTCGGCTCCTGCTCCTGCTCGGCGGCCGAGGCTTCCTCCAGCTCGCGCTCCAGGGTGGGGATCTCGCCGTACAGCAGCTTGGAGGCGGTCTCGAAGTCGCCGTCGCGCTGGGCGCGCTCGGCCTGGCCGCGCACCTCGTCGAGCCTCTCCTTCAGCTCGCCGACGCGGTTGAGGCCCTGCTTCTCCTTCTCCCAGCGGGCGGTCAGCCCCCGCAGCTCCTCCTCGCGGTCGGCCAGCTCGCGGCGCAGCCGCTCCAGTCGCTCCCGAGAGCTCTCGTCGCTCTCGCCCGCCAGCGCCAGCTCCTCCATCTTCAGCCGGTCCACGGCGCGCTGGAGCTCGTCGATCTCCACGGGCGAGGAGTCGATCTCCATGCGCAGCCGGGAGGCGGCCTCGTCGACCAGGTCGATGGCCTTGTCCGGCAGGAAGCGGGAGGTGATGTAGCGGTCGGACAGTGCTGCGGCGGCCACCAGCGCGCCGTCGGCGATCTGCACCTTGTGGTGCGCCTCGTAGCGGCCCTTGAGGCCGCGCAGGATGGCGATGGTGTCCTCGACGGTGGGCTCGGCGACCAGCACCTGCTGGAAGCGGCGCTCCAGGGCCGGGTCCTTCTCGATCCGCTCGCGGTACTCGTCCAGCGTGGTGGCGCCGACCATGCGCAGCTCGCCGCGGGCCAGCATGGGCTTGAGCATGTTGCCCGCGTCCATCGCCGAGTCGCCGCCGGCGCCCGCGCCGACGACGGTGTGCAGCTCGTCGATGAAGGTGATGATCCGCCCGTCGCTGGACTTGATCTCGCCCAGGACGGCCTTGAGCCGCTCCTCGAACTCGCCGCGGTACTTCGCCCCGGCCACCATCGCGCCCAGGTCGAGGGCGACCAGGCGCTTGTTCTTCAGCGACTCGGGGACGTCGCCCTTGACGATCCGCTGCGCCAGGCCCTCCACGACCGCGGTCTTGCCGACGCCGGGCTCGCCGATGAGGACCGGGTTGTTCTTGGTGCGCCGCGAGAGCACCTGCACCACGCGGCGGATCTCCTGGTCGCGGCCGATGACGGGGTCGAGCCGGCCCTCGCGCGCCGCGGCGGTCAGGTCGGTGCCGAACTTCTCCAGTGCCTTGTAGGTGCCCTCGGGGTCGGCGGTGGTGACGCGCTGGCCGCCGCGGGCGGTCTCGAAGGCGGTGAGCAGCTTCTCGGCGGTGGCACCCTGCTCGGTGAGCAGTGCGCCGGCCCGGCCGCCCCTGGCCGCCAGGCCGATGAGCAGGTGCTCGGTGGAGATGTAGGCGTCGCCCAGCTCCTTGGCGCGCCGGGAGGCGTCGGCGAGGACGGCCATCAGGTCGCGGTCGGGCTGCGGCTTGGCGACGGTGGAGCCCTGCACGCTGGGCAGCGAGCCCAGCAGCCGCTCGGCCGCCGAGCGCAGGGTGGCCTGGTCGGTGTCGACCGCCGCGAGCAGGTCCTGGATGTTCTCGTTGTCCTGGCCCTCCAGCAGGGCCAGCAGCAGATGTGCCGGGGTGATGTCGGGGTGGCCCCCGGTGAGGGCGCGGTTGTTGGCCGCGCTGATCGCGTCCCGGCTCCTGTTGGTCAGCTCGGCGTCCACGGGTGCGTGCTCCTCCTCCTGTCGCCAACTCTGCATACATCAGCATGCAGTAAGTTGAGTCTATTCCACTCAAGGCGCGAACGGGAGTGCCGCCGGGATAGTTTCCGGAGCATGGCCAGTGAATCCCGGCGGGACCCCGGGCACCCGGACGACGCGTATCTCGCCTTCTGGCGGGAGCGGCATCTGTGCACCCTGACCACGCTCCGCCCCGACGGCACCCCCCATGTGGTGCCCGTCGGGGTCACCTACGACCCCGGGGCCGGTCTGGCACGGGTCATCACCCGCCGCACCAGCGCCAAGGTCGCCAACGTCCTGGCCGCCGCGGACCGCCCCGGAGGCGCCCGGGCCGCCGTCTGCCAGGTGGACCGGGGGCGCTGGGCCACCCTGGAGGGCGTCGCGTCGGTGCGCACCGACGCCGACGCGGTCGCGGACGCGGTCGCCCGCTACGCCGAGCGGTACGGGCGCACCCCCGCGCCCAACCCGGAGCGGGTGCTGATCGAGATCGCCCTGGAGCGGGCGATGGGCACCGTCCGGCCCCGCTGACCCGCCGGCCCCTCTGCCCCGTCCGATCCCGCCGCCCGCACCCGCATACCCCGCCGCCCGCGCCCGCACGCCTGCCCGCGTACGGCAGGAGCCCGCGTACGGCGGGACGCCGCCCCGCCCGGTCGCACATCGGGCGGGACGGCGTCGGCTCGTGGGACGGCCGGTCAGGCGGGCCCTGCGGCTCCCGCGCGGCTCAGCCGCCGGACCCGCCCGCCGCCCGGAGCAGCCGGCGCGCCTCGGCCGGGAAGGGGCGGCCCAGCACCCGGCCCCGGTCGTCGCCGACCGACATCACGGCCACCACCGTGCCGGACTGGCTCACGGCGTCGTAGTCCCGCAGCCACGGCCCGCCGCTGGAGCCCTGGGTCAGGTCGCAGGACTCCAGCAGCAGTCCGCCCACGTTCGGCTGCTGGGTGTCCCGCTCGGTCAGCAGGGTGGGCGTGCCCGCGCAGTGGGCGAGCGTCTCGCCGTCGTAGGGCTCGGCCGCCGGGTAGCCGAGGGCCACGGTGCGCTCGGCCGGTTCGACGGGCTCGAAGTCCAGGCGGTTGGCGCCGACCGTCTCCTGGAGCGTCCGCCCGTCCTTCTTCTCCACCTTCAGGAAGGCGTAGTCGTACGGCAGGACCTGCGGCAGCTTCCCCCGCTTCCAGGCTGACTCCAGGTGCACCGACTCCACCCGCCAGCCGGCCCGGGCGGCGTTCGCGGTGCCGTGGCGGTCGTAGGCGGGGACGAACCAGGCCTGCTTCCAGCGGGCCTCGCCGGGGTTGTGGACGCAGTGCGCGGCGGTGACGACGACGCTTCCGTTGGGGGCGTCCACGACGGCGCCGGAGCAGGCCAGCAGCTGTCCGTCCGGATAGGTCCCGATGAGCTTCCCGACGGTCCGCACCGTACCGCCGGGCCAGGGGGCCCGGGGGGCGCCGACCCCGTCGGCCGTCGTGCGAACGGCCGCGGCGCCGGACACCGGATCGACCGCGGGAACGCCCAGGGGAGCCGCCCCCAGCAGCGCGGCGGAGGTCGTGACGGTGACGAACGCGGCTATGACGGCACGTATCCTGTCCATGCCCTCACGCTGCGCCCCTCCCACGCCGGCATGCCATCCGCACACCGCCGGACGGGTGGCGCGAAGCGTCCGTTCGGGCGGACCCGGACGGACGCATGTGTACGCCGGACGGCCCCACACCGGCCCCGCACAGGGCCCACAGCGAACCCACAGTGAGCCCGGCCGGGCCGGAAACGGGCCTCGGGGGTGCCGGGGGGCGGTGCCCCGGCCTACCGCTGAGTGAAGGTCAGTCGGCGGAGCGCTGCGGCCGCCAGACCACCAGGGCGCTGGACTGCCGCACATCGTGGTAGGGCACCAGATCGCGGCGGTAGGAGGCGTGCACCTGCGCCTCGCGCTGGCGCATGGCCACCGCCGCGCCCTCCACCGCCTGCTGGAGCTCGGCCACCTTGGCCTGGAGGGCCGCGACCTGGTTCTCCAGCTCGATGATGCGCTTGATCCCCGCGAGGTTGATGCCCTCGTCCTGCGACAGCCGCTGCACCTGGCGCAGGAGCTGGATGTCCCGCGCCGAGTAGCGGCGGCCGCGCCCGGCCGTGCGGTCGGGGGAGACGAGACCGAGCCGGTCGTACTGCCGCAGCGTCTGCGGGTGGAGCCCGGAGAGCTGTGCCGCGACGGAGATGACGTAGACCGGTGACTCGTCCGTCAGCTCGTACGGGTTGGCGCGCCCCCGCCCCTGGCCCTGTCGTCCGCGGCCGTAGCCGTCCATATCGGTCAGTCTCCCTTCGCGGCCTTGAACAGCGCCGCCCGCGGGTCCTCGCCCGCGGTCGCGTCACGGTAGGACTCCAGCAGGTCCCTCGCCTTGTCGCTCAGCTCCCTCGGGACCGTCACCTCTATGGTGACCAACAGATCGCCCCTGGTGCCATCCTTGCGCACCGCCCCTTTTCCGCGGGCGCGCATCGTCCGGCCGCCCGGCGTGCCGGCCGGAAGCCTCAGGGTGACCGGCGGGCCGCCCAGGGTGGGCACCTTGATCTCGCCGCCGAGCGCCGCCTCCGTGAAGGTGACGGGCACGGTGACGGTCAGGTTGTCGCCCTTGCGGCCGAACACCGGGTGCGACTCGACGTGCACCACGACGTACAGATCGCCGTTCGGGCCGCCGCGCTCGCCCGGCGCGCCCTTGCCGCGCAGCCGGATGCGCTGCCCGTCGGAGACTCCGGCGGGGATGCGGACCTGCATGGTGCGCGAGCTGGTGGCCCGACCGCTGCCCTTGCAGACCTCGCACGGGTCCTGGGCGATCAGGCCGCGGCCCTTGCAGTCCACGCACGGGTCGGTGAGCGAGAATCCGCCTCCGCCGCCGCGGCTGACCTGACCGGTGCCGACGCAGGTCGGGCAGACCCTGGGGGTGCCGTTCTTGTCGCCGGTGCCCGCGCAGGCCTTGCACGCCGCCGAGCTGGACATCCGCAGCGGGACCGTGGCCCCGTCCACCGCCTCGGTGAAGCTGAGCGTCACCTCGGACTCGACGTCCTGGCCGCGGCGCGGCTGGGTACGCGTGCCCGCGCCGCCGCCCCGGCCGAACAGCCCGCCGAAGACGTCCCCGAGGCCGCCGCCGAAGCCGCCCGCTCCGGGGGCGCCGCCGCCCTGGGCGCCCCCGAAGAGGTCGCCCAGGTCGAAGTTGAAGCCGCCGGGGCCGCCCGCCCCCGGGCCGGCGCGGAAACCGCCGGCCCCGAAGAGCGCGCGGGCCTCGTCGTACTCCTTGCGGCGCTTGGGATCGCCCAGGACGTCATGGGCCTCGGAGACCTCCTTGAAGCGCTCCTCGGCCCGGGCGTCGCCCTTGTTGGCGTCCGGGTGGAACTCGCGGGCGAGCTTCCGGTACGCCTTCTTGATCTCCGCCTCGGTGGCGTCCTTGGGGACGCCGAGGACCTTGTAGTAGTCCTTCTCCACGAAGTCCTTGGTGCTCATCCCCGGCGTCCCTCCTCCCGGTCTTCCCTCGCGTCAGCCCTGCTCGGGGCCACCGCTCTCCTCATCAGCTGCCGTCTCCGCCTGCTGGTCCTCGCCCTTGCCGGGCTGTGCGCCCGGCTGGGGCTCGGCGACACCGACCCGCGCGGGCCGGATGGTGCGCTCGCCGATGCGATACCCGGGCTGCAGGATCTGCACGCACGTCGTCTCGGTGACGTCGGGCGAGTACGAGTGCATCAGGGCCTCGTGCACCGTCGGGTCGAAGGCCTCGCCCTCCTTGCCGAACTGCTGCAGGCCCATCTTCGCCACGACCGTCTCCAGCGACTCGGCCACCGACTTGAAGCCGCCGACCAGCTCGCCGTGGTCCCGGGCGCGGCCGATGTCGTCGAGCACCGGCAGCAGCTCGGTGAGCACGTTGGCGATCGCGACCTCCTTGACCGTCACCCGGTCCCGCTCGACCCGGCGGCGGTAGTTGGAGAACTCCGCCTGGAGCCGCTGCAGGTCCTGGGTGCGCTCGTTCAGCGCGGTGCGGGTCTGGTCGAGCTGGGCGGTCAGCGCCGCCACCCGTTCGGCGTCCCCGGAAGCGCCGGAGGCCGCCTCCGGGCCCGCCTCCTCGGCGGCCCCGGGGGCCTGTGCCGCGTCACCGGGCTGCTCGCCCGGCTTGCCCGGCTCGGCGGGGACGTCGGGCTCCTGCTCGAAACCCGGGGTCTCCTCCGTCACGCTGCATCACCCTTGGGCTTGTCGTCGTCGACGATCTCGGCGTCCACCACGTCCTCGTCCGCGCCGGACGCCTTGGCACCGGCTCCGGCGCCGGCCTCGGCACCGCCCGCGGCCTGCTGGCCCTGGGCGTCGGCGTACAGGGCCTGGCCCAGCTTCTGGCTGGTGGCCGCGACCTTCTCGGAGGCCTCGCGGATGGCCGCCGTGTCCTCTCCCTTGAGCTTCTCCTTCAGGTCCGCCACCGACGCCTCGACCTCGGACTTCACATCACCGGGCACCTTGTCGGCATTGTCCGCCAGGAACTTCTCGGTGGTGTACACCAGCTGCTCGGCCTGGTTGCGGGTCTCGGCCGCCTCCCGCCGCCGGTGGTCCTCCTCCGCGTACTGCTCGGCCTCCCGCATCATCCGCTCGATGTCGTCCTTGGGCAGCGCCGAGCCGCCGGTGACGGTCATCCGCTGCTCCTTGCCGGTGCCCAGGTCCTTGGCCGAGACGTGCATGATGCCGTTGGCGTCGATGTCGAAGGTGACCTCGATCTGCGGCACCCCGCGCGGCGCCGGCGGCAGCCCGGTCAGCTCGAACATGCCCAGCTTCTTGTTGTACGCGGCGATCTCCCGCTCGCCCTGGTACACCTGGATCTGCACGCTGGGCTGGTTGTCCTCGGCGGTGGTGAAGATCTCCGAGCGCTTGGTCGGAATCGTGGTGTTGCGCTCGATCAGCTTGGTCATGATGCCGCCCTTGGTCTCGATGCCCAGGGACAGCGGGGTGACGTCCAGCAGCAGGACGTCCTTGACCTCGCCCTTGAGGACACCGGCCTGCAGCGAGGCGCCGATGGCCACCACCTCGTCGGGGTTGACGCCCTTGTTCGCCTCCTTGCCG
>NZ_FOSG01000027.1 GCF_900114215.1 Streptomyces mangrovi
CCGCGCGGCGCCGGCGGCAGCCCGGTCAGCTCGAACATGCCCAGCTTCTTGTTGTACGCGGCGATCTCCCGCTCGCCCTGGTACACCTGGATCTGCACGCTGGGCTGGTTGTCCTCGGCGGTGGTGAAGATCTCCGAGCGCTTGGTCGGAATCGTGGTGTTGCGCTCGATCAGCTTGGTCATGATGCCGCCCTTGGTCTCGATGCCCAGGGACAGCGGGGTGACGTCCAGCAGCAGGACGTCCTTGACCTCGCCCTTGAGGACACCGGCCTGCAGCGAGGCGCCGATGGCCACCACCTCGTCGGGGTTGACGCCCTTGTTCGCCTCCTTGCCGCCGGTCAGCTCCTTGACGAGCTCGGCGACGGCCGGCATGCGGGTCGAGCCGCCGACGAGGACGACGTGGTCGATCTCGGAGAGCTGGATGCCCGCGTCCTTGATCACGTTGTGGAACGGGATCTTGCAGCGCTCCAGCAGGTCGGCGGTGAGCTGCTGGAACTGGGCCCGGGTGAGCTTCTCGTCCAGGTGCAGCGGGCCCTCGGCCGACGCGGTGATGTAGGGCAGGTTGATGGTGGTCTCGGTCGAGCTGGACAGCTCGATCTTCGCCTTCTCCGCCGCCTCGCGCAGGCGCTGGAGGGCCATCTTGTCCTTGGCCAGGTCCACGCCGTGGCCGGACTGGAACTGCTTGACCAGGTAGTCGACGATCCGCTGGTCCCAGTCGTCGCCGCCGAGCTGATTGTCGCCGTTGGTGGCCTTCACCTCCACCACGCCGTCGCCGATCTCCAGCAGCGAGACGTCGAAGGTGCCGCCGCCGAGGTCGAAGACCAGGATCGTCTGGTCGTCCTTCTCCAGGCCGTAGGCCAGGGCGGCCGCGGTGGGCTCATTGACGATGCGCAGGACGTTCAGGCCCGCGATCTCACCGGCCTCCTTGGTGGCCTGGCGCTCGTGGTCGTTGAAGTAGGCGGGGACGGTGATCACCGCGTCGGTGACCTTCTCGCCCAGGTACGCCTCGGCGTCCCGCTTCAGCTTCTGCAGCACGAAGGCGCTGATCTGCTGGGGGTTGAAGTCCTTGCCGTCCAGGTTGATCTTCCAGTCGGTGCCCATGTGGCGCTTGACCGACCGGATCGTCCTGTCGACGTTGGTGACGGCCTGGCGCTTGGCGACCTCACCGACGAGGACCTCGCCGTTCTTGGCGAAGGCGACGACGGACGGCGTGGTCCTGGCGCCCTCGGCGTTGGTGATGACGGTGGGCTCACCGCCCTCGAGAACACTGACGACGGAGTTCGTCGTACCCAGGTCGATGCCGACCGCTCGTGCCATTTCGGGTTCCTCCAGCTCATGCCTTGAGTAGATCTGGCTCAAGAGTGCAGCAGGAGGGCGGGCAGCGTCAAGAGACATGAGTCGCGCCGACTCAACTCTCTTCCGGCGACCGAACTCATGGCCGGGGGTTCCCGTCTCAACTGCCCGCGGAACGCCGGTCGCAGGGGCCTTCCGGGGAATCAGGACGCCCGCCGGGCCGCCCTGGCTCCCGGACGGGGCAGTCTTCCCCGCGCCGCCCGATCCATCCGGCCCTCACCGCCCCTCTTCCGCCCCCGTGACCGCCTCCCCGACCGCCTCCCCGGCCGCTTCCCCGGCCGCCGAGAACTCGACGGCGACGACCGCCGCGTCGTCCCGCAGCCTCCCCCCGGTGTGCCGGGCGACCGCATCCAGCAACTCGTCCGGCAGCCGCTCGGTGGGCACCCCGCGCAGCTCCCGCAGCGTCTCGGCGAGCGGGAAGAAGCGCCCCCTGCCGTCGCGCGCCTCGTCGATGCCGTCGGTGTGGAGCAGCAGCCGGTCCCCGGGACGCCACCGGGTGTGGACGGTCAGACCGCGTTCGTCGTCCCACCCGGCCGTGAACCCGTGCACCAGCCCCAGCGGCGGCAGCGGATCGACCGCCAGTGGCTCGCAGCCCCCGGCGGTGAGCAGCAGCGGCGGGGGATGCCCCAGGTCGACGACGCGCAGCCGCCCGCCCTCGATCTCCACCAGCGCGGCGGTGACGAACAGCTCCTCCGCCTCCGCCGCCGCGTCCGGGCCGGCGCCGCCGGCCGCCTCCCGCGCGCACCGCTCCACCGCGCGCGAGCAGCGTCCGGCCACGGTCGTCAGCGCGGGCTCGTACTGGGCCGCCTCCCGGAAGGCGCCCAGCACCGCGGCGGCCGTACGGATCGCGGGCAGGCCCTTGCCGCGCACATCGCCGATGATCAGCCGGGTGCGGTCCGGGCGGACCACGACCTCGTACAGGTCGCCGCCGATCAGCGTGTCGGACTCGGCGGCGCTGTACCTGGCCGCCAGGCGCAGCCCGTCCGTGCGGCGCGGCACCGGGGAGAGGAGGGCGAGCTGGGCCGCCTCGGCGACCTGCCGGATCCGGACGAGCTGGCCCTCGCGCCGCCGCCGGACCGCGGCCGCCACCAGGCCGGCGGCGCTCACCACCACCAGTGCGACCAGTGCGGTCGCGGAGGTGTCCGTCTCGGCCGTGACCGGTTCGAAGGAGGTGGCCAGCCCGAGGGCCAGGGCGGCGGCGGAGACGGCGAGCACGTCGCGCGGGCGTCCGCGGACCGCGGCGAGCGCGGGCGCCGGGGTGAGCAGGGAGCCGGCGTGCGCGACGCGGCCGTGGAGCCCGCCGGTGACCTCGATGACGGCGACCGCGAGAACGAGCAGCCAGGGGAGGAGGAGCCAGACCCACAGCCGTCCCCACAGGCCCTCCCACAGGCTCTCCCAGAGCCTCGCGGAGGCCCGTGCGAGCCCCGCGCGCGGAGTGCGCATAGGGACTTCCTTCCCGGCCGCGGGAAACGGACGCATCCCTTTTTACCGCATTCGACACCGATTCGGAGGATGGTATACGGGAGGTCTATAGGATGGATCCACCCTTCCGTTCCCGGGCTCTCCCTCAAGGCCCCGCGGCCATCTCTCGGGCAAGGGCCGCCTCAGCGACGCAGATCACCGTACGAGTGGCTACAGACGGCCTCTGTTCATGGGTAGTCTCGAACAGATCGGATAAGTTACCGCTTAGTAAGCTTGCAGCCGCAGGCACCGCCCCGCAGGTTCGAGGAGCCGCCATGCAACTCGCCGCGATCGTCGTCTCGCTGGTACTCACCGCGGTCGGCGTTGCGCTCTTGGCACGCGCCGTCGCGCAGATCTACCGCTTCGTGAGGCTCGGCCAGTCCGTACCGGCGGGCAGTCGGACCGACGACCCGAAGCAGCGCACGATCACCCTGGTCAAGGAGTTCCTCGGCCACACCCGGATGAACCGGTGGGGGATCGTCGGCTTCGCGCACTGGTTCGTCGCGATCGGCTTCCTGACCCTTCCGCCGACCCTGGCCCAGGCTTACGGGCAGCTCTTCCGGGCCGACTGGGTCCTCCCCGTCCTCGGCGGCTTCCTGCCGTTCGAGATGTACATCGAGTTCATCGGCCTGATGACGGTCGCCGGCATCCTGGTGCTGATCGCGATCCGGCTGCTGAACCTGCCCACCCGCCCCGGCCGCAAGTCCCGCTTCGCCGGTTCGACCGCCTGGCAGGCGTACTTCGTCGAGTACGTCATCCTCACCATCGGCCTGGCGATCCTGGTGCTGCGCGGCCTGGAGGGCGCGATCCACCGCGTCGAGGGCTACGAGGCGGCGTACTTCGTCTCCTACCCGCTGGTCGAGGCCTTCGACGGGCTGGGGACCGGCACGCTGCAGAACCTGATCTACTTCACCGCGATGATCAAGATCAGCGTCTCGCTGATCTGGATGATCACGGTGTCGCTCAACATCACCATGGGCGTCGCCTGGCACCGCTTCCTGGCGTTCCCCAACATCTGGTTCAAGCGCGAGGCCGACGGCGACGTGGCGCTCGGCGCCCTCCAGCCGATGACCTCGGGCGGCAAGCCGATCGACTTCGAGGACCCGGGCGAGGACGACACCTTCGGCGTCTCCCAGGTCGAGCAGTTCTCCTGGAAGGGCATCCTCGACTTCTCCACCTGCACCGAGTGCGGCCGCTGCCAGTCCCAGTGCCCCGCCTGGAACACCGGCAAGCCGCTGTCGCCCAAGCTGCTGATCATGTCGCTGCGCGACCACGCGCACGCCAAGGCCCCCTACCTGCTGGCCGGCGGCGGCAAGGACATGGAGGGCGAGGAGAAGGCGACCGAGGAGCAGCTGAAGGACGTTCCCGCCGCCGCCCTGGCCGAGGCCGAGCGCCCGCTGGTCGGGACGCTGGAGGAGAACGGCGTCATCGACCCGGACGTGCTGTGGTCCTGCACCACCTGCGGCGCCTGCGTCGAGCAGTGCCCCGTCGACATCGAGCACGTCGACCACATCGTCGACATGCGCCGCTACCAGGTGATGATCGAGTCCTCGTTCCCGTCCGAGGCGGGCACGATGCTCAAGAACCTGGAGAAGAAGGGCAACCCCTGGGGCCTGGCCAAGAAGCAGCGCCTTGAGTGGACGAAGGAGGTCGAATTCGAGGTCCCGGTCGTCGGCAAGGACATCGAGGACCTCACCGAGGTCGAGTACCTGTACTGGGTCGGCTGCGCCGGCGCCCTGGAGGACCGGGCCAAGAAGACCACCAAGGCCTTCGCCGAGCTGCTGCACATCGCGGGCGTGAAGTTCGCGATCATGGGCGGCGACGAGAAGTGCAGCGGTGACTCCCCCCGCCGCCTGGGCAACGAGTTCCTCTTCCAGCAGCTCGGCGCCGAGAACGTGGCCATGCTGAACATGGCGTTCGGCGAGGATGAGGACGAGGGCGTCACCGTCGAGCGGTCCAAGAAGAAGATCGTCGCGACCTGCCCGCACTGCTTCAACACGATCGCCAACGAGTACCCGCAGCTCGGCGGGCACTACGAGGTCATCCACCACACCCAGCTGCTCCAGCACCTCATCGACGAGGGACGCCTGGTGCCGGTCACGCCGGTCGAGGGTCTGATCACCTACCACGACCCGTGCTACCTGGGCCGCCACAACAAGGTCTACACGCCGCCGCGCGAGATCATCGGCCGCGTGCCCGGCCTGCGCAACGAGGAGATGCACCGCCACAAGGAGCGGGGCTTCTGCTGCGGCGCCGGCGGCGCGCGGATGTGGATGGAGGAGCGCATCGGCAAGCGCATCAACACCGAGCGCGTGGACGAGGCGCTGTCGCTGAACCCGGACATCGTCTCCACCGCCTGCCCGTTCTGCCTGGTGATGCTGACCGACTCGGTCAACGGCAAGAAGAACGAGGGCAAGGCCAAGGAGAACGTCCAGGTCGTGGACGTCGCCCAGCTCCTGCTGGAGTCGGTCAAGGCCCCGGCGGAGCCGGAGGGCCCGGCCGGCACGGAGCCGGCTCCCGAGCCCGAGCCCGCCTCCTAGCGGTCACGCCCCGGGCGGTACGCCGGGCAGTACGCAAGACGGCGGAGGCCGGTCCCGCATCCCGCGGGACCGGCCTCCGCCGTTCTGATGTCTTCTCGACGTCCTCCTGCCGTGCCGTCCCGGCCCGGCCCTTCTCCCGGTTCCTCAGTCCTCGCCGAACCACTCGTCCAGGACGGCGTCGAACTCCTCGTCCCACTCCTTCAGGACCTTCCGGGACGGGGCGTCGACGTCGGCCTCGTACCAGCGGCGGGCGGTCGTGCAGACCGACACGGAGAACCGGCGCCCGAAGCGCGGAAGGTCCGTCTCGACCGCGCCGATCTCGTCCCAGGGGAACCGGGCCTCCTCGCCGTCCAGCCGGAACACCACCCCGAAGCGGCCGGCGGCGATCGAGCCGCGGCGGTCGGACGCCTCGAAGGCGGGTTCGCCGTCCCCGTCCCCGTCCTCGTCCTGCTCACCGGCGGCCGCATCGGCGGCGTCCTCGGCAGGCTCCTCCGAGGCGGACTCCCCGGCAGGGGTCCTCTCCTGCTTCTGCTCCACCTCCTCGTCGGCGGCCTCCTCACCGGCCCGGTCGGGGCTCGGCGGAGCGAGGCCGGGGATGTAGGCCGGATCGGTGCCGGCTGCGGTTACGGGCGGGATGACCGGACCTCTGAGCTGTTCCACGGCGGGCAGTATGGCCGACGAACCCGTACCGGCGACAGACGGTCCCGTGCCCGGCCGGTGAAGAAACTTCCGCCTCCCGTACAACCCCGGCACCTCCCCGGAGGTCTCCTGTTGGCCACCTCCGCGTGAATTCCTGGCCAACGCCCGGCGAAGCGGGCGGATTTGGCCACATCAGTCCGGGATGCCTGGCGGCATCCTCCTCGTGCAGCAGGAGAGTTCCGAGTGCACAATCGTTTCCGCACTGCCCTCGCGGCCGCGACCGTGGCGGCCCTGACCGGCGGTCTGATGGCCGCCGCCGTCGGCACGGCCGCCGCCGAAGGCGACCGCCCGACCGCCGACTTCAACGGCGACGGCTACCGCGACCTCGCCGTCTCGGCCCCCTTCGCCACCGTCGACGGCCAGAAGAACGCGGGCCAGGTCGTGGTGCTCTACGGCTCCGCCGCGGGCATCACCACCACCTCCAAGCGCACCGTCATCAGCCAGGACAGCCCCGGGGTGCCCGGCGTCTCCGAGGCCGGCGACCGCTTCGGCCTCGACACCACCGCGGCCGACTTCAACAACGACGGCTTCACCGACCTCGCCGTCGGCGCCCCGTACGAGAAGGTCGGCGACGACGTCAACGGCGGCACGATCCAGATCATCTGGGGCTCCGCCTCGGGTCTGTACGGGGGCACCACCGTCCCCGACCCCTCGCCGAGCTCCCACGACCGCTTCGGCTACGTACTGGACGCCGCCGACTACGACGGCGACGACAAGGCCGACCTGGCCGTCGGCACCAGCTCCTCCTACGTCCGCGTCTTCCGCGGCGGCTTCGGCAAGGGCAAGGGGGAGCACGGCGGCGCCTACGGTGTCCGTCCCGCCATCCTCAGCGGAGCCGACACCGGCCCGAAGAACCTCCACTCCGGCGACGTCAACGGCGACGACATCGCCGACCTGGTGGTGGACGGCTTCGAGCGGGACTCCAGTGACGGCGAGTACCACTGGAACGCCAACTACTACGTCCCCGGCTCCGCCTCCGGTCTGACCGCGAGCGGCCAGCAGAAGCTCCCCGCCGGACTGATCACCGACATCGGCGACGTCAACAGCGACGGCTTCGGCGACATCGTCATCGGCATGCACTTCGACTCCGACTCCGGCGTCCCCGGCAGCCGCACCGGCGGTCTGGTCAACGTCCTCCACGGCTCCCCCTCCGGCCCCAACGGCAACCGCCAGTCCTTCACCCAGGACTCCCCCGGCATCCCCGGCGGCTCGGAGCGGTACGACAGCTTCGGCTCCGAACTGGACCTGGGCGACGTCAACGGCGACGGCCACCTCGACCTGGCCGTCGGCGCACCCGGCGAGTCCCTGGGCGACGCGCAGTACACCGGCGCGGTCGTCGTCCTGTACGGCGCGGCGGACGGCTCCGGCCTCACCGGCTCCGGTTCGCAGTTCATCCACCAGGACACCCCCGGCGTCCCCGGTGGCAACGAGACCGACGACCAGTTCGGCAGCGACGTCCACCTCGCCGACATGAACGGCGACGGCCTGGCGGACCTGACGGCCGGAGCCCTGGGCGAGAACAACGGCAACGGCGCTGTCACCGCGCTCCGTTCCGACGGGACGCAGATCGCCGGCGGCGGCTACTTCCTCTCCGTCAGCAGGGTGGGCGTCTCCACGGCCGGCACCCCGCTGTTCGGCGTCAACTTCGCCGGCTGACGCCCTCCGCGTCACCTCGGCCGCCACTCCAGCCGCCGCTTCGGCGGCGCTTCGGCGGCGCTTCGGCGCCGCTTCGGCGGCGCTTCGGCGCACACGCGCCCCCGTGGGGCCCGGTCCGGCGGACCGGGCCCCACGGCCGTCCCCTACGGGCAGCCCCACCCCTGCCCGGGGACATCCCCCACGGGGTCCCCCTGGGGGATGTCACAGCTCGGCGGCAATGCGCGGCCCGCTGCCCGGCCCACGGCACCCCGTACGGCCGGACACGGTACGTTCGAAGGCGTGGCTGGATTCAGGATGGGACACGGCCGGGATCCCCGGAACGCACGACAGCAAGGGCACCGCCCCCCGCAGCAGGCTCCCGGCGCACCCGGGCAGCCGCCGTACGCGCCTCCCGCGCAGCCGGGGCAGCAGCCCGTACAGCCCGGGCACACCCTCTGGCGCCAGGGCGGCGGACGGCACGGCGAGCCGGAGTACTTCGGCGACCCCGGACACGGCGGACACCACCCCGGACACGGTGGGCAGGGCGGGCGGGTGCGTCCGCCCGCGCACGATCCCGCCAACAACCCCGGGCACACCCAGATGTTCAGCTTCGGCGAGGCCCCCGACCACGGCCACCCCCCGCAGCCGGGCCACCCGGCCGGCGACGGCTACACCGACGGCGGCACCTACACGGCGGGGCAGCCGCCCGTGGCGCCCTCCGGCCCGCGGCTGCACTGGAAGCAGCTGCTGAGCGGCATCGTGCTGCGCCCCGGCAGCACCTTCTGGCAGATGCGCGACCACTCGGTGTGGGGCCCGGCGCTCATCGTCACCTTCGTCTACGGCCTGCTCGCCGTCTTCGGCTTCGACCAGGCCCGCGAGGACGCGATCAACTCCACGCTCTCCAGCGCGATCCCGTTCGTGCTGATCACCGGCGTGGCCGTCGTCGTCTCCGCCCTGCTGATGGGCGTGGTCACCCACACCCTGGCCCGCCAGCTCGGCGGCGAGGGGCTGTGGGCCCCGACCGTCGGCCTGTCCATGCTGATCATGACGATCACGGACGCACCGCGGCTGCTGCTGGCGATGTTCCTGGGCGGCAGCGCCACGGTCGTCCAGGTCGTCGGCTGGATCACCCTGCTCGCGGCGGGCGTGCTGCTCACCTCGATGGTCCGCCGCTCGCACGACCTGCCCTGGCCGAAGGCGCTGGGCGCCTGTGCGATCCAGCTGATCGCGCTGCTGGCGCTGTTCAAGCTCGGCACCCTGTAGGGCGCGGGGCGCGGCGGGTACGCCCGCACACGCGCCCGCCCGTACGCCCGCACGTGAAGGGGGCCCGCGCACCGGCGCGGGCCCCCTTCACGTGTCAGGCATGTCAGGAGTCGAGGACCTGCCCCTCCCGCCGCACGACCGGCGGTTCCACACTCCACGGAAAGTCGATCCAGCGATCGGTGCGCTTCCACACGTACTCGCACCTCACCAGCGACCGCGGTTTCTCGTAGACCACCGCGGACCGCACCTCGGCCACATGCTCGGCGCAGAAGTCGTGTACCAGCTTGAGCGTCCTGCCACTGTCGGCGACGTCGTCGGCGACCAGCACCTTCTTCTCGCTCAGGTCGACGACGCTGGGCACCGGCGGCAGCATGACGGGCATCTCCAGCGTCGTGCCGACGCCGGTGTAGAACTCCACGTTCATCACGTGCAGGTTCTTCACGTCCAGCGCGTAGCCGAGCCCTCCGGCGACGAACAGCCCGCCGCGCGCGATGGACAGGATCATGTCCGGCTCGTACCCGTCGTCCGCGACGGCCTGCGCCAGCTCCCGGATCGCCCGCCCGAACAGCTCGTAGGTCAGCTTCTCCCGCTCGTCGCCCATGCGCCTCTCCTCGCTCCTCGCTGCTCGCTCAGACCTGCGTGCGGTGAAAGTTCAGATAGGAGCGCGAGGGCGTCGGGCCGCGCTGCCCCTGGTAGCGGGAGCCGTAGCGGGCGGAGCCGTAGGGGTGCTCGGCGGGCGAGGAGAGACGGAACATGCACAGCTGCCCGATCTTCATCCCGGGCCAGAGCTTGATCGGCAGCGTCGCCACGTTCGACAGCTCCAGCGTCACGTGCCCGGAGAAGCCGGGGTCGATGAAGCCGGCCGTGGAGTGCGTCAGCAGGCCCAGCCGTCCCAGCGAGCTCTTGCCCTCCAGGCGGGAGGCGATGTCGTCGGGCAGGGTGACGACCTCGTAGGTGGAGGCCAGCACGAACTCGCCCGGGTGGAGGATGAACGGCTCGTCCCCCTCCGGCTCGATCAGCCGCGTCAGGTCGGACTGCTCGACCGCGGGGTCGATGTGGGGGTAGCGGTGGTTCTCGAACACCCGGAAGAAGCGGTCCAGCCGCACGTCGATGCTGGACGGCTGCACCATCGCCGGGTCGTACGGATCGATCCTCACCCGCCCGGAGTCGACCTCGGCCCGGATGTCCTTGTCTGAGAGAAGCACGACGTCGAGCGTACAGACCGCGGGCCCGGCGCCTGCGCACCGGGCCCGCGTGCCCTCACCCGTCACGACCGCTCACCACGGCCGCCCGGGCACTTCGGCCTCTCAGCGCCGCACGGCCTCCATGCCCGTCACGGCCCGCCGCGCCACCGGCACCGCCTGCCTCAGCCGCGCGCACCGCGGACACCGCAGCAGCCGGCCCGGACCGATCCGGCCGCTGCCGAGGTTCTGCATCGGGAACGTCGAGGTGCTGAACACATGCCCATCGGCACACTGAACGACGGTGGACTCCATCGCCTGCCTCTCCCCACTACGTGTACGACCAAAGCCACATTAGGGGATCAATCGGCCAGTCCCGCACCCGGCGCTCCGCACCCACCGTACGCCCCAACTCCCTTCCCCCGCTTCCCGGAAACCCGCCCGTCACACGCCCCGGGGACACGACGAAAAGGACCCCTCGGCTGTGCGCCGGGGGCCCGGTATGGGGTACAGTGTGCGTCGGTGAGCGACGTGATCGTCCGCTCCTCGCGGGTGTAGTTTAATGGTAGAACATGAGCTTCCCAAGCTCAGAGCGCGGGTTCGATTCCCGTCACCCGCTCCATGACGAAGGCCCAGGTCAAAGACCTGGGCCTTGTTCGTTGCCCGGACCCCTCGGCACCTTTCTAAGCGTCCCGTGCCAGATCCGTGCCAGAAGGGCCGCCGCCCTTCTCCGGGGGCGTCAGGGCCGCGCGTACCCGGGCGTCGATGCCGTCGGCGAGCTCCCGCTGATGCTCCAGTGACGAGTGCTGGTAGATCATCGCGGCCCGTACGGACGACTGCCCCATCCGCACCATGAGGTCCTTCAGTTTGGCCCCAGTGTCCGCCGCCAGGGTGTTCCCGGTGTGGCGGAGATCGTAGAAGCGGAAGCCCTCGGGAAGCCCCGCCTTCGCGCGCGCCCTGCGCCACTTCCGCCCGAAGGTGGACCGCCGGAACGGAGCGCCCTTCTCGCCGACGAAGAGCAGCCCGTTCGGGCCCCGGTCCTTCCTGTCGGCGAACCACTCGACATGCCGCCGCAGATCGGTGTGCAGGAACGCGGGCAGGATCAGCGTGCGCTTCCCGGCCGCCGACTTGGGCTCGCCCGTGACGCGGCGGCCGGTCGTCAGCTCGGGCGAGGCCAGCGTGATCCGCAGCGTCCCCGTGTCAAGGTCGACGTCACCGCGCCGCAGCTCGGCCAGTTCCTCCGGCCGCAGGGTCGCGAAGGCCCCGAGAAGGACCATCAGCCGCCACCGCGGCCCCATGGCGTCGGCCACCGCGTACACCTGCTTCACGGTGGCGATGGGCCGTTCGGGCGCCCGCTCCTGGCCGGCGCCCCTGATGCGGCACGGGTTGCGGCGGATCAGCTCGTCGTCCACAGCGGTTTCCATGACGGCCTTGAGCAGCCGGTACGCCTTGGCCACGGTGGTGGGCGCCCCGGTCTCCTCCAGCCGCTCGGTACGCCAGGTGCGGACACGGGGAGCGGTGATCTCGTCCAGCTCCCGGTGCCCGAAGGCGGGCAGCAGGTGGATGCGGAGCAGGCGTTCGTAGAGCTCCACGGTCGTCGGCCGGAGGCCGCGTTCGGCGATCCACTGCCGGGCGTAGACCTCGAAGTTGACCGCCCCGGCGTCCGGATCCTGCCAGTCGCCGCGCGTCAGGTCCGCTTCCGTCTGCGACAGCCAGATCTCGGCGTCCGCCTTGGTGTCGAAGGTACGGTCGGCCGGACGCAGCACACCGTCCGGGCCGGGGTAACGAGCCTGCCAGCGGCCGGACGGCAGCTTGCGCACAGCCCCGAAGCGGCGGCGCTTGCCCTTCCTGTTGGCCATCAGGCAGCCCTCCGCAGACGAGCCCGGCGCCGCTGGACCGGCTGCACGGTGTTCGCCTCGATGAAGGCCGCCAGCGCGCTTTCCGGGATGCGTACGTGGCGACCGAGTTTGACGAAGGTGATCCGCCGTTCGGCGACCAACCGCCGGGGGAAACGAGGCGTGGTGCCGAGCAGCTCGGCGACCTGGTCGACGCTGAGATATCGGTCTTTCATCGGTCTGTTTCCCCTTCCGTGCTGGTGATGTTGGGAGTGAGGGCGTCGGTCAGCCATTGCTCGCCCGCGGTGAGGCCGGTGCCGGCGAAGGCCCAGTGCGCGAGGACGAGGGTGGTCTCCTCCGGCTCGGCGGCCGGGTCGTGGGGCGTCTCGCCGCGCGCGATGGCCGCTTGGAGGCGCTGCCACTCGGCGCGGGCGGTGCGCAGCGCCCCGAGGGTGGTGGAGTAGCGGCGGGTCTTGGTGGAGAAGTGACCGCGGAAGCCGAGCATGTGGGCCCAGGCCCGCAGCCGCAGGTGTTCCAGGTCCTTGCGGGCGCCGAGGGTCCAGGCGGTGCGGATCATGCGCCGGGCGTGGTCGGTGAGGTCGAGGGCGGCCAGCTCGGCGAGGAACTTCAACGGCCGGTCCAGGGTGCCGGTCGCGGTCTCGGCACCCTTGGTGGCGTACTTGGCGATGTACGCGGCGACGGCCCGATCGGTCAGCTCGGTGCCGCCGCCGAGGTCGGCCGAGCGGATCGGGCGGATGTCGAGCTGGCGGCCGAAGGCGAAGGTGTGCTCGCGGCCGTCGAGGGTCGGGCCGGTGATCCGGGCAGCGGCCGCGGCCGCGCGAATGGCGTCGGTCAGCAGCTCGGCACTGGCCCAGGACGGCGGCGGAGTGTCGCCGCCGGTCGGGCCGTCGAGGCGGATGACGGCGTGGAAGTGGACCGCGCCGCGCTTCTGGTACTCGGCGACCTTGGCGAAGGACACCCGCGCGTACTGGCGGAAGGCGCGTTGGGTGAGTCCGGCGCGCTTGGCGATCTCCCGGCGCAGGTAGATGGAGAAGCGCCGCCAGATGGCACCGGCGTGCGCGTTCCACAGCACGGCCGCTTCGTAGTCGTACCGCTCGGGGTCAAGCGGCGTGCCGAGGGCGGGATCGTCGGCCGGGTGACGGGCACCGCAGCGGCAGCGGCCGGAGTCGGGGCGGTTGTGGACCGGGCCGAAGCTGGGTGCGGTGAAGGTGGCGAAGACGCGCGGGTGCGTGGCGACCTGCTCCGGGGTGCCCTTGCCGCCGCGCAGTCCGGCGGTGATCAGGTGGTAGGTGTCGCGGCGGTAGGTCTCGGCGCAGGTGGCGCACCGGGTGGTGCGGCGGTTGTTGCAGCGCACCAGCAGGTGCCCGGCCGGGAGGTCGGTGGAGTCCAGGCGGTGCAGTTCGGGGCCGATCTCGCCGGTGGTGGTGTTGAGGGCGTGTTCGGCGCGGTAGCCGGACAGCCGGATCGGGCGCGCGCAGCCGCCCAGGCCGGTCAGTTGCCGGACCAGGCCGGGCAGGCTGCCCCAGGAGGCCAGCATGCCGAGTTCTTTCGGCGGCGGTGCGGTGGTGCGGGGGATGATGGGCTTCTCCTTGTCTGGCTTGCGGGTCGGACGAGGGGTTGAGGCCGGTCGGGGCGGCGGGATGCTTGGCGGTATCGAGGCCGCCCCGACCGGCCGTTCAGCGGCGGTGCCCGGAGGCGAGCAGGGAGCGCAGGACGAGGGCCGCGACGGCCACGGATATGGCGGTGACGGCGACGGCGGCCAGGAGCGCGGTCAGCACCACGCCGCCGACGAGCACGGCGGCTACCGCGCCGGTCGTGGCCGGAGGCAGCACAGGCCGCCGGGCCGGGGCGGGGTGGCAGGAGCAGGCCGGCGGCTGGCCGTGCTCGGCGGTGGCTGGGAGGTGGGGTGTGGTGGGGAGCTGCGGGCGCGGGAACATGGCGGGTTCTCCTTGTCAGTCGGTGGTGCCGCCTATGACCTCGACCCCGGTGCGGGTG
The DNA here is from genome assembly GCF_900114215.1 of Streptomyces mangrovi. Classification (GTDB taxonomy): domain Bacteria; phylum Actinomycetota; class Actinomycetes; order Streptomycetales; family Streptomycetaceae; genus Streptomyces; species Streptomyces barkulensis. Next base: position 13,983 of record NZ_FOSG01000027.1, read on the forward strand.
CCGGTGTCGATGGCGGGGGCGAGGAAGGTCTGGGAGAGGTAGAAGCCGAAGAGGGCGATCACAACGACGACCCACAGGCGGATGCCGAGGAACTTGATCGCGGCCCAGGCGATGACGCCCAGGACGGCCACCAGGGGCAGGGAGACGGTCATAAGGAACCTCCGGTCAGCGGACGGGGCAGCGGTGGGTACGGGCGGCCAGCTCGGCGGCGGCGCGGCTGTCGTAGTCGGCGGAGAAGCCGCAGCGCGGCGCGGTGCAGGCGGCGGTGTGCTTCTCGCGGCCCCGGCCGTCGTAGGCGGTGCCGACCTGGACGGGGCCGATGCGGACGACGCGGCGGAAGCGGCGACGGGCGGGCATGAGGCTCAGTCCTCTCCGGTGAAGTCGCTGGTGTGGTCGATGAGCCACTGTTCGATCTCGGGGTGTTCGTCCGCGGTGGCCCGCCGGAACGCGTCTTCGGCGACGGCCATGGCTTCGTCGAGGCGGTTTCGGCGGGTGAGCCGGGCGGAGCACTCCAGGGCGAGGCGGATGACCGGGCGCATGAGCGGTCCTCCTTGTCAGGTGAGTTGGGCGGCGATCTGGTCGGCCAGGGCGGGCGGGACGCCGAGGCGGGTGCGCAGGGTGTCGGTGTCGATGGGCGTACCGGTGCGGGCGCGGTGGGCGTCGGCGACCTTCCGGGCGTGTTCGACGAGGGCAGCCGGGACGGCGGGTGCCGCCGGGAGCGCCGGGGCAGGTGCGGCAGGCCGGGCCGGTTCGGGTGTGGGGTCCGGCGCAGGGTCGGCAGCCGCGGGCAGCTCGGCGGTGTTCTCGTCCGGCTCATCCGGTGCCGCCGTGCTCGGCGAGTGGGCGAGGAGGGTTCCGCCGAGGAAGGCGACGGCGGGCCATCCGGCGACGAGGATGCGCAGCCAGGCGGGCACGTCGTCCAGGTCGAGGAGTCCGGCGGTGGCGACGTTCGCGCCGAGCGAGGCGGCCAGGGCGATGACGAACCAGCACCATCCGGCCGTTGTGGCATGGCCGGAGCGCAGGCGCCGCCAGGCCGCGACCATCAGCAGGTCGACGCTGATCGGGTAGGCCCAGGCTTTCCAGCCGTGCTGTCCGGCCGCTGCGGCCAGGTCGTGCAGGTGCGCGAAGGACAGGGCACCGGCGATGACGGCCTGGACCAGCACGGCGTCGACGCGGGCCAGGGAGCGGCGCATGGGTGGCACCTCCTTTCGGTTTTCGGCATGGCAGGGGTAGGGACGTGGCGCGAGGGCGGTCGCCCCGACCGTGGTGCGGGGTGGTTCAGTCGGTTACGGGGCGCGGTGTGACCAGCGGAGCCGGATGCTCGACCGGGGCCGGCGGAATGTGCGGCCGGAACGGGTCGAGGGCGGGCACGTCGGGGGCGAGGTGCGCGGTGTCCTGGCAGACGGCGGCGGCGTCGGTGAGGGACAGGTAGGGGGTGCGGATGCGGGACCAGCCGCCGGAGGTGTCACCGGCCACGGCCAGGCCCGGCCGTTCCGGGGCGATGGAGCAGGCCGCTTCCACCGCTTCGGGGGCGATGTCGCCGAGTGCCATCTTCGCCGAGGCCTCGTCGTTCACGCGGTGGCAGATGCGGCCGGAGAGCTGGGCGCGGAGCATGGTGGCGCCCTTGCCCAGCTCGGCGCCGAAGCGCTGCCCGCAGACCTCCAGGTAGATTCCGGCGGCCCGGCCGAGCTGGGCGAGCCGGATGAGCTGGGTGACCATCGCGTCCCGCCGCTCCTCGTCCTTCTTCGAGGCCGTGAGGAAGAGTTCGGCCACCTCGTCGACGACCAGGACGATCGGCACGGGCCGCTCATCCTCGGGCAGGCCCCAGAGGTCGGAGGTGATCTCCTCGTCCGGAGTGTTGGGGGCGATGCCCTGCCGGGCCTTGATCAGGTCGTAGCGGTCCTCCATCTCCTTGACGAGCGCGGGCAGCAGCTCGGCCGCCTCCGCCGGTTCGGTGGCCAGCGCCGACAGGCGCGGGGCGAACGGAGCCAGCTCCACCCCGCGCTTGCAGTCGATCCCGGCCAGCGCCACCGGCTGCCGGGCAAGTCCCGCGACGAGGTTGCGCAGGTACATGGACTTGCCCGACAGCGTCGCGCCGAGGGTGAGTTGGTGCGGGATGGCGCGGTAGTCGCGGACGAAGGCGGTCGCGTCCTCCCGCAGCGCCACCGGCACCCGAAGGAGACCGCTCTCGACACCGCGCGGCATCCGCACCCGGTCCAACACGTCGAAGCCGACAAGCCGCAGCTCGACCACGCCCGGCTTGACCCCCGCCACGTAGACGGCGTGCACGCCCCAGGCGTGGCGGAGCCGTTCGGCCGAGGCCACCACGTCGGCCGGTTCCTGCCCCGGCGCCAGCCGCAGCCGCAGGCGCAGGCCGGTCGAGGTGGGGCGGATCAGGCCCCGGCGGGGCGGCACCGGCCTCACCTCCCGGCGGGTGGTCGCCCAGGTGGCCAGCGCCCGCAGCCGGGAGGGCGGCACGGTCAGCCCGCAGGAGTCCATGACCGCCCCGTAGGAGGTGACCAGCCGGGCCACCGACACCGGCAGGCCCACCGTGGACCAGTAGGCCGCCGGGTGCCGGGACTTGGCCCAGGCGGCGGCCCCGCCACCGGCTACGGCAACGGGACCGCCCACCTCCAGCCACGTCATCAGGTCCGGCATTGGTCAGGCCCCCACCGCGGCCGGGACGGCACCGGGGGTGACGGCGGCGGCCCGGTAGGCGATGCCGTGCCGCTGCTGGCCGTTGAAGACGTTCTCCCACGGCTTGGCCACCAGGCCCGGCAGGGACACCGGAGCGCCCAGGGCCAGGCCCTCGGCGACGCCGCTTTCCGGCACGGTGACCCGGATCAGCGCGGACTCGCCCTCGTCGATGTAGACGACGCCGATCGTCATCAGCGTCTCGCCGCTCACGGCGTCCTTGGCCACCTCGCCGGTCTGCCGGTCGCGGACCTTGGGCTCAGGGGCTTCGGTCAGCAGGATCGTGGCGGTCGAGGTCTCCACACGGATGGTGCGCAACGTCTTGTCTCTCCTTGGATCGCACCGGAACCACCGACGCCTACTCGTCTAGACAAGATGCGTCGACGTGATCCCGAGTCAGTTCGGAACGCGGACCACTGTGCCATACAGCTTGCCCACTCGTCTATACGAGTATGCGTCTGGGTGTGTACGAGTCGAAACCAGCCGCGCACCGGGCCGCACCACACCTCGCCACCCCCGGCCGTCAGGTGGCCGGCAACCGGTACGACAGGACGTAGGCGTCGGCGGCCATCACCGTGTCGCAGACCTCCACCGCGCGCCCCTCGGTGTCGTAGGCGGTGCGGATCAGGTGGATGACCGGCACACCGGAGGCCAGCCGCAGCGTCCGCACCTCCTGGGGGGTGGGCATCCGGGCCTTGATCTCCTCGTCGAAGTGGTCCAGGCGGTGCCCCAACTCCTCCAGCCGCGCGTAGATGCCACCCGGACCGGGGTTCGGCTGGGCGATCGGGGTGTTCCGCGCCAGGTCCAGCGGGAGGTAGGAGGTGGCGAACTCCACCGGCCGCCCGTCCAGCAGATACCGGCGACGACGGGCCAGCACCCGGCGCGGCGAGCCCAGGCGCGCGGCGATGTCCTGGCTGGGCCGCTCCTCCCCGACCTCCAGGCTGTCCACCTCCGACTTGCTCCCGGCCGCCTCCGCCTCCACGATGAACGCCGACTTCCCCTGCTCCCGGTGGCGCCGGGCGAACCGGTCCGAGGCCAGTCGCCGCACCGGCGGGCGCGGCCGGACGTAGACGCCCCTGCCGTGCTCGGAGACCACCAGGCCCTCGGTCTGGAGGATCGACAGCGAGTTGCGCACGGTCATCCGGGAGACGCCGTAGTGCTCGACCAGTTCGGCTTCGGACGGCAGCTTGTCGCCCTCCTTGAACCGGCCCTTGTCGATGGCTTCGCGGATCTGGTCGGCGATCTGCCGGAACACCGCGCGGTCACTGGTCGGGTCCAGCGCTCCGAGAGCACCGGAGGGGGAGGACGCCATCTTTACTCCTTTGGATATCTAGACGAGAGGCTGAGTGTCGTTGCTACGGTGGAGAGCCTAGTCAGCCGAGGAAGCCGAGGACTGTGAGTACTGCCGAACGCCCCCACTCCGTGAGCGTCGCCGGAGTCATCGTTGACGACCGCGGCCGGGCCCTGCTGATCAAGCGCAGGGACAACGGGCACTGGGAGCCGCCGGGCGGAGTCCTCGAACCGGGCGAGACCATCCCCGAGGCCCTCCAGCGCGAGGTTCTCGAAGAGACCGGCATCAAGATCGCCCTTCCGGCGACCCTGACCGGCGTCTACAAGAACATGACCGGCCTGATCGTCTCCCTCGTCTTCCGCTGCGAGGCGATCGACGGCGCCCCCACCACCGGCGACGAGACGTACGCGCTGCGCTGGGCCACCCGCGAGGACGTCACCGAACTCGCCGACGAGGCATACGCCGTGCGCGTCCTGGACGCCCTGGACGCGGCAGCCCCGCCGGCCGTCCGGGCCCACGACGGCGTGAAACTCGTCTAGCCCGCACCCACTGCCCATGGCCGCCTACCAGCACGAAGGAACTTGTATGGACGAGTATACGAGTACGGTGCGAGTCTGGGAACTCTCCTGCCCGAGACTCCCGGCCGAGGTCGGCCGCGCACGCCGCTGGACCCGCGACATCCTCCACGACAGCCCTTGCGCCGACGACGCCGCACTGATCGTCACCGAGCTGGGCGCCAACGCCGTCACCCACACCACCGGGCCCGCCTTCCGCGTCACCATCACCCGCACCACCGAGGCCGTGACGCTCACCGTCACCGACACCGGCGCCACCACGCACCCGCGGATCACCCACCCCGACGAGGGGACCACCCACGGCCGAGGACTGGCCATCGTCACCGTCCTCGCCGCAGCGCTGGACATTCACCACGACGGCCACGGCCACACGGTGACCGCTCACCTCCCCGCCTCTGCACCGCAGCCGACCACGCGGGAAGCCCAGCCATGCTGACCCGCTCCTACTGGTGCGAAGCGATCGCCCACACCCCCAATGACGGCCGCACGTTCTGGCTCGGCGCCCACGCAGCCGGCTCACCGCGCCTCGCCCTGCGCTGGCTCCAGCAACGGGCCCGCCACATCAGCGACCAGCTCGACCCACCAGCAGCCCGCCCCGTTCTGGCCTGGCTCCACGACGATCAGGCCCACGAACACGCGCTGGCCGATCTCGCCTCCGGCACGCCCTACAGCCACACGATCTGCGACGACGCCGTGCGCTACCTGCTCACCGCCCGCCCCACCACAAGGCCCCGCCCATGAACCACGACCGAGCCGCCCGGAACGAGCAGCTGTACCGCTACGAGATCACCGCAGCCCTGAACGCCGTGGTCCGCGCCTGCCAGGACATCGTCACCGAACACAGCCACCGCGGCTTCTGGACACCCCACACCAGCACCGAGCCGACGCCCACGCACCAAGACCTGATCGAGGCCGCCCGTCGCGACGTGCTCAACCGCCTCCAGATGGTCATCCACTGCGCCGAGACGGTCGCCTACACCATCGAACACGACCGTCAGCGTCAGCCCAACCAGCCGACTGAGTAACAACCTTCTCTACGAGTTCAAGGGCGGCTCGCTCCGCTCGCCGCGCGCGGCCCGGCTCCCCGCCGGGCCTGCGCTCCTGTCTCCGCCCCGCTCCGCCCCGGCATCCGCCGGCCGCGCACCAGCAGCAAGCCGCATGGTTGCTGACCAGGCGCCGTCGTGGCTGGGCCCGGTCGGCTTCACGGCTTTAGGCAGCCACCTTGGGGCGAGCCTCGAAGATCGGGGCCCACATCGGGCTATTGCGGGCAGGCGAGGAGCCAGCCCGATTCCCGGCCAGCGTACGGGCCCCGATCTCTCGCCCCAAGGCAGCTCCCGCCCAAAGCCGCTCCACCGACCTTGCTGCACAGATGACAGCCCGTACTCTCACTGCCATGAGCAACCTGATCGCGGCTGCAGCAGTGGTCGTCAGCCTAGTAGCTCTCTATTTCAGCGGTGCACAGTTCAGGCTCAACAAGCGCATCCAACTAGAGGCTGCTCAGCCTTACGTCGTGCCAGACATCCAACCCCGAGCGGGAGGGTCTGGCCTACTTGTCTTCACCCTAGAGAACGTCGGCCCCACCGTTGCCCGCGATGTGGAGATAAGCATCGACCCTCCACTCAAGGGGGGAGAGCGAGATGTGTGGGACGAAAGACTCGGTCGCGCCTTGGGTAGAAAAATCTCTCACCTGCCACCACGGCGGCGACTTGAGTGGTTTTTCACCTTTGCCCCACGTTTTTACCAAAGGACCGACTTGCCCCGTCAATATACGGTCACAGTGAAGGCCAACGGGCCGTCTGGCCCTGTCGAGGAGATGTCTTACATCATCGATCTTGATGCCATGGAGGGCACCGCGCTGGACCGCGCAACCGTAGTCGCCAAGCTAGACAAGATCGCTAAGCACATCGCAGAACGCGATAGATGACAACAGTTGTGCGGTCGGTAGGGTCAGCGGGTCGCTCCCCTTCCACGCCCTGTCAGACGGGGAACCACCGGGAGTCGCGGTTGCCGACAGACAGCGGGTGTGGCAACGGCCCCCAACCGTATGCACTGGTCAGGGGCCGTGGGAGTGCGGAGGCTGTACGGTTTGAACGCACGGTGGTGTCGGCACCACGACGATTTTCAAGATCGCTTACGACTGTCTCGTTCGAGGCATGGTCGACCTCAGGGGCAGTCAGCTCTTTCGGTAAGAGGTCAGCCCACCTGCATCCGCCAAATCAGCCAGCTGACGACCGCGCAACCGAGTGTGTACGCGGCACCCTTAAGGGCGTTCATAAGAAAAATGCGCAGGTAGCGACGGCTACGGCGGCGCCACCGAGCCGTAGAGTGTGGAGTAGGACGTCCCGTAGAGGGGAGTCCGCGGGAGTGCTTGTTCAAGGGGTACTCCGGAAAATCCAGTGATGTGTGCTGGTGATGTCGCACCGCTCCGCCCTGGCGCCAACCACATGCGGAGCGGTGCGGCCTTCATTTCTTCGGGACCGTGCCCGAGGGAACCTCAGCGGCAGCCTGCTCGTCGGCCGTCGGTTCTCCGAGGCCGCGAGGAGTGAAGGGGGGCCACAAGCTGTACACGGGGCGCGAGCCCCTACCTGATCGAGTCTTGAGGGTGTCGAACCACTCGTCGTCGAGGTGATCGAGGATGCCGTGCCTCCGCAACTCGTTGATGCCCTTGCCGGCAGTGTCGGCGGAGATGCCGTACCACTCGGGCATCCGCTCTTGGGGGAGAGTGAACTCGATCTTCCTCTGGTTCAAGGCGATCAGGAGCATGGCCTTCCCTGGAAGAGAGAGCGTGTTGTGCCAGCCTTTTTCCCAGTACTCGTAAGGCAGCTGAAAGTAGGGGTCTCCTAGGTTTTCGCCCGGCGACGTGTACGGTCGCCCAGAGCCATCTTCATGCAGCTTCGTGATGGTTGACTTGCCGCCTTCACCGCGAGCTCGGGAGATGAGTTGCAGTTCCCTAAGGACTTTCCATGCGCGAGACACGGCGGTGGTTCCTGCTGTCTCATCAAAGATGCCCCCGGACCGGGCCCATGTCGTGGACCACTCGGTGACGGAGAAGTCTCCGCCACTAGTGACAGCACTGAGCAACAGATACAGGTCCAAAGGGCGCTTAGCGGAGCGGCGTACCAGATCAGCCAGAGCACCGGGCGACTTCACTCCGCCCTTGCTCTTCCCCTTCTGGAGGAAGGCTCGACGGATCGGCACTGTACGGGTCGGACGTTGAGAGCGATCAAGGATGAGCTTGATGGTCTCAGGTTGCCCCAGAGGCGTTCCCTTCTGCATCTGGGGGGAGTTGAGACCTCGGTGAGGAGTCGTCATGCAGAAATCATGGCACGGACTTGGCGCTTGCCACCCGACTGAGAAGACACCCTGAGCAACATCGACTTGCCGTTTCAGCGAGTGCCATACGATGACTGGATCATGTCTCGTAGGACAGCTGGTTAGATGACAAGTAACGATGACACACTTATTGTGCCGAGTTGCGGGGCATCAGTGAACTGGCCGACCTCCACAGAGAGCTTGACTCGCGCCCCACGTGTCGCGAACTTGTCTATGTTCCGCAGGTTCTCACACCGTGGAGTGCCGTAGGGCAGCTCTCTCCATACGCGAAGCAACACAGCAGCGAAGTACTGCGACCCCAGTAACCTCCCTGCCCGAGTGGCAATCACATACGGCTACAGGGCAGCCAGTATGACCGCCACTGAACGATTCGCGTAGAGCTACGAACTAGGAGATCACCGCGGACGAGCGGCCAGCGCAGCCCAGCGGCGGCCCAGGCGAGCGGAAGGCAACCCGTGCCAGATGCGTGCCAGAACGGGCAGGGAGGAGCGGTCAACAGCGGTCACTTCAGACCCTCCCTCAGCGTGGGCTGTGAGGGCATCTGCGCAGTTCAGGGGTGTAATACGCAGGTGATCGAGCGGTGATTCCCAAGCTCAGAGCGCGGGTTCGATTCCCGTCACCCGCTCCATGACGAAGGCCCAGGTCAGCGACCTGGGCCTTGTTCGTTGTCCGGACCCGCGCCTCTCGCGGTCGGAGCGGCCGGATGCCGGTCGGCGGGGACTCGGTGGAACGCTGGGGGCGGTCAAGGCAGTTCGGGGCGGATGAGGGACCGGGCGATCGGTTCTCCGGTGCGTGCCGCGTAGGTCATCCGCTCCCGCACTTCGCGGAGGGTGCGCGGCCGGTAGCCGGGTCCGGCGCAGCAGCTCTTGTGGAAGTGGATCCCCGCGTTCACCAGCACGGTGAGCACCCGCCACCCCTCGTCGTCCCGCCTCCGGGGCGCCGCGAAGGCCGAACCGACGTGGGCCAGCCCCTCACCGCACCGGGGACACCGCCGCTCGTGGTCACCGGGGTAGGGCTGCTTGTAGGAGGCCCGGCACGGCAGGCAGACGTACGAGGTCTTCGCGTGTCCCATGCGGTCAGCGTAGGCCCGCCGCCTTCGCGGCTCGACGGATTTACGGACCGGACGGAGTGGAACGGCGGGCGGTCACGCGGGGAGGTCGTGGAGGTCCACGGGGGTGCAGTCGTGGAGGGCCAGGACCTGCCGGTGGGCCACCGTCCACCGGATCGCCGGGTGGTCGTGGGGCACCTCCTCCAGGGAGGCGGCGACCGGCTCCAGGGTGGCCGGATGGTGGACGGTCCCGGCCACGCCCACACCCGTGCCCGGCCCACCGGCGCGGCCACGTACCCCTCGCGCAGCCGTGGGCAGGCCCGTACGGAGATCCGGGCGCACGGCACGCACACCGGCGGCGCCGTCGTCCGCTCCCCCTCCTCCACCGGGCGGCCCACGTCCCGCAGTACGAACAGCCACGGCCCGCCGTTCGTCGTCGGCCCGCCGCACACCTGGCAGAGCATGCGCCGCACCGCCCGCCGCTGCCGCAGCGCGTGCACCAGTTGGTACTGCGGCCTGCCCCGGCCCTGCGCGATGGACTGCCGCACCCACAGCACCCCGCGCCCGTCCCGGTCGTGCGCCGGCTCCCCCGGATACGCGATCCCCTCACCGTCCGCTCCCGTCCGCCGCATCAGCGGAGGCCGGCGCGCCCGCTCCCGGCTCCACGAGGCGATGTAGGGAACCGGCCCCGGCCCGGCACTCTCGCCGGGCGGTGCGTTCCGCCGCTCTTCTGTCGGGTTCGTCCTCACAAAGGACCTCCACTCCTGGTGTCCGCAGGCGCCGACCGGGGCGGAACCGCCGGGAACGGTCGCGGTCATGGGGCGCTCTCCTCCTAGTCGATCTCCGCCCAGACGACGGCTCCGTGCCGGGCGTGAACGTGTCCGTAGCGGTCGGCGTCGGCCAGGATCGCCAAGATGGCGCGCCATCGGGTGTCGCTGAGATCGCCGGGAAGCCCGACCTCGACACGGATCGTTCCGGGGCGCTTCGCAATGCGCGGCTCGTTGCCCGAGGCCACCGCGAGACCGGTGGCCAGCGCGACGGACCGCGCCGTGAAACCGCATGAGCGCACAGGCATCCCCCGTGAACGAATAAATACGAAGAGTATTGCTACTTCAGTAGCTTTCACCTGATGCAGTAACTTGTCAACATCGACCGAGAACCCGCCCCACCGCCCCGCACGCCGGGGCGACACGGAGAGTCCATGTCACGAGAGGCGCCCTACCTCCAGATCGCCGACGCCTTGCGCGCCCGTATCAAGGCAGGTGAGTGGGCTGTCGGCGAGAAGCTGCCCTCACGCGCCCAGCTCGCCGCCGAGTACGGCGTCGGACGCAACGTCACCCAGCGCGCCATGGACCGGCTCATCATCGAAGGGCTGCTGGAGGGCCGCGCCGGGTCGGGCACCTACGTGCGCAGGCCGCGCGAGCGGATGCGCATGGTCCGCTCCCACCACCGCGAGCGCCGTGGCACCTCCCCGTTCCGCTCCGACATGGCCGAGCACGGCAGGAACGGCACCTGGGAGTCCCACAGCCAGGCCCGTACTCCCGCTCCCGAGCACATCGCCGACCGGCTCGCCATCAGCCCCGGCGACCTGTGCGTGGTCACCCGCTACGAGTTCCTCGCCGACGGCCGGCCCGTCCAGCTCTCCCGGTCCTGGGAGCCCATGGCCATCACCGACGGCACTCCCGTCGTACTGCCCGAGGCAGGTCCACTGGCCGGTGCCGGAGTCGTGGAACGCATGCGCTCGATCGGAGTCACCGTCGACACCGCCGTGGAGATCCCCCGACCGGCCCGCGCCACCCAGGAGGAGGCCAACCTGCTGGGCATCGCCCTGGGCGACCTCGTCCTCCACATCGAGCGCACCTACTACGACACCGGCGGCCGTCCCGTCGAAACAGCCGACATCACGGTCCCCGACGCCCGCTGGGAGGTCGCCTACGAGTTCGGCATCGACCGCCCGCCCGGCAGCCGGGAGACCCCACCCGGCGGGTGACGAACTCCTGGAAGCCCGGCGCGCGTTCAGGAGGCCGTTGGCCTCGGGGAGCCGGGAGCGTCGCGCGGACCGGTTCCGCGGGCGGCGGCTCGGCCGGACGTACGAGGCCGGGGCGGGTGAGCAGCAGCGCTCCGCGGCGGCTCACGGCCGAAGCCGCTTCACCGCCCTCACAGCCCAGGATGGCGGTGGCGGTGGCGTTCGTGGTACGTGCGGAAGTCGAAGAAGCGCAGGCCCTCGACCTCGACCTCCGTCTCGATCTCCCGCAGGGTCCAGGCATGCTCGGAGTAGTCGTCGAACGCGACGCCGCCTCGCTCCAGCAACAGCGCGGCGAGGCGGCGCACCTCAGCGGTTCCGTCGATGCGCCCGGATATGTCGGCCTGCACTCCCCATGTGGGGTGATGCCCGAGGGCCGCGTCGAGGAGGGCCACCTCATCGGGCTCCCAGTCCTGGAACAAGCAGCCGGTCTCCTCGTCGTCGATCACGACATGGACGCGTTCGGCGAACGTCCACGCCCCGTCGCCCCCCGCCATGTGGCGGTCCAGGCAGGCCACTGTGTCGGCACGATCGGCTGCGGGAAACAGGAACACGGTTCGCATGGACGCAGCGTAGGAGCAGCGGCCGCGCCGCACCGCGGGAACGGCGACCGGACGAGCACTGTTTCCCGGGCTCGGGGCGCGGGTTCGAGTCCCGTCACTCGCTCCATGACGAGGGCTCGGGCCGGCGCCCGGGCCTTGTTCGCCGTCCGGACCGGCCCACAGGTCGCGGCACTGCTCGGTCCGAGGACACGGACCCGTCGTCAGGCGCCTTCGGCCCCTCCCGGTGCCGCCGGTCGCCGGGGCCGTCACGGCCTTCCTCCGGCATGTGGGGAAGGGGCCCGTGCCGGTCGCCCCTCGGGCGCCGTCGGACCCGGCCGGCCGTGACGGGTCCCGCGACGCCGGGGAGCGACGGTCACCGGCCGCCCGGCCGGCTCAGCCGCCGGCGGCGGGCCGGGGGCCGGACGGGTCGAGGTGGCGCAGGACGCGGCGCAGGAAACGGGCGCGGTCGCTGCCGTCGGGCACTTCGGCGAGACGGGTGCGCAGGCGGCGGACGAGGCCGACGGGGACGGAGTACGTGTCCGCGGCCGTGCCGCTCAGCAGGCGGTCGGTGGTGTTGGCGCACCAGTACATGAGGAACGGCAACTCCTCGCGGGCGGTGGCGTCCAGCAGCGCCTCCAGCTTCGTCGGGTCCGGTTCGACGTAGAGGCGGGCGAGGGCGGCCAGGCGCTCGCCGGGCTCCTCTGAGGCCAGCATGGTGTCGGCGTCGAAGCCGGGTACGTGCGGCACCACCTTCAGCATCTCGCCGAAGATCCGCTCCTGGCGTGCGGTGCGCAGGGAGCTGCTCGGCATCCGCTCGCGCACCTGCGCGTACTCGGTGACGAGCCGTTCGAGGGTGCCGGCCGCCCAGGAGGCGTCGCCCCCCGTTCCCTCCCAGCCTTCCGGGTCGGGGCTGCCCGCCGCGGCGAGGGCCACGCGGGCGGTCGCCGCGGCTCCGTCCACCTGCTGGTCCAGGCGCGTGGCGCGCTCCTCCGCCGCGCCGATGCGCTCCTCCAGCCGCCGGTACTCCAGCCGTGCGCCGCCCGGCAGTTCGATGCTGTGGAACAGGTCGCCCATCCACGGCACCAGGGCGATCACGAGCAGTGCGACCGCCGTGCTGTCGATGCTCAGGTCCGGACGCAGCACATGGACCAGCGCCAGCGCCGTCGCCACGCAGGTGACGGCCGCCCCCGTCCAGCGCCGGCGGCGCACGAGACCGCGCTCGGTGTCCTCTTCGTCACTCCCCCTTGACATGACGTCCAGGATGGCAGGGCTCCTCTGCCCCTGTCAGGCGTCCCGGGAGCCCGCCGGGGAGCGGTCCTGGGGATACCAGCGCAGTTCGACGGTGTTGCCGTCCGGGTCGAGGACGTAGACGGACTGGGCGGTGCCGCGCGCGCCGAAGCGGGGACCGGGGCCGTCCACCACGGTGAGGGCACCGGAGTCCACGACCTCCTGCCAGTCCAGCGGTTCGACGACCAGGCAGATGTGGTCCACGTTGGAGCCGTCGCGGGGGCCGGCGACCAGGTCGATGATGGTCGTGTCACTCACCCGCACCGACGGGAACGGTGCCTTCCCGGTGCGCCACTCCTCCACACGGACCGGTTCCAGGCCCAGCGGGCCGCAGTAGAAGTCGAGGGACCGTTCGACGTCCTCGACGTTGAGCACCAGGTGGTCGAAGGCGATGACGCGCACGGCGTTCTCCTCAACAGGCTTGTGAGAGCGGTCTTTTGACGGTTGGAAGCACCCGCCACGCTATCGGCCGGGGAGCGCGGCGGGTATCGGCCGCCGGTCCTGCTCCCCCGGTACGAGGGGCCCGGCCGGGCGGCGTGGACCTGGCGGCGCGCGGCGCGCGGTTCACGCCTCCGGCCCGGAGGGCGCCCGGCGGCGCAGCGCCGACTTGACCGTGTCGACCACGAGCCGGGCCGCGACGCCCACCAGCAGCAGGCCCCCGGTCATCTGGACCATCACGATGATCCGGGCCGGCTGGGAGCGGGCGGTGATGTCGCCGTATCCGACGGTGGCGAACGTCGTGAGCGCGAAGTACAGGGCGTCGGTGCGGGTGAGGGGCTCGTCGAAGCTGCCCGGCTCGGCCCTCTCCAGGAGGTGGTAGACGGTCGCGAAGAGCAGCAGGAACAGCAGCACCACGCTCACCAGCGCCTCGGCGGCCCGCAGGATCGGGCGGGGGGAGTGCTCGATCTCGCGGATCTCCCAGAGGAACAGGGCGAGGACGGCGAGCAGCCCCAGAACGAGGATGACGGCCGTGCCGCCGGTGAACTCCTCGTCCACGGGCAGCAGGTAGTACGCGGTCAGCAGCGCGGCGGTGATGAGGGCCAGCCGCGCCGCCGCGAGCACCGCGGGCACGCCGCGGGCGGAGCGGACGTCGCGGACGCCCTCCCAGCCGTCCGGGGACGGCCGGTGGGGCGGGTCGGGTGGCGGCATGCGCGTCTTCCGGTGGTTCGGTCGCGGCCCGCGAGGGCCCCGGCGGGCAGGCGGCAGCATAGGCTCGCGCCGGGCGGTTCCCGCCCACCGGCGCGGCCGGTCACCCGATCGGCGCGCGTCGGCCGGCCCGGGTTCGGTACGGGGCACGCGGTGCGGGACGTGGAGGGCGTGGCGGGCTCCGCCGGCCGCGTCAACCCGGATGCCCGATGACGGCGATCGCGCCACCCTTTCCACGCGGTCCCGCCGATCGTCCTGGCACCGTACGGCGGGGAAGTCACGCGCTATGCGCCGATCGGCTCCAGACCATCCGTCGTGAGTTCGCCCTCGAAACCGGCCTGCCATGCAAGCCGGGCGATCCCCAGACGGCTGTCCCTGCCCAGCTTGCCGCGAATGCTGCGCAAGTGATCCTTGACCGTGTACGGACTGAGTGAGAGCTTGATCGCGATCTGCGCGTCGGACCGTCCCTCGACCACGTGGAGGAGCACCTCCCGCTCACGCGGGGAGAGTCTGGCGATGAGCCTCTGGGCCGAGGTTCTGCGCTGCCGCCGGCGTGCGGGTTTCAGGTAGGCATCCACCACAGGAACGGCAAGGTCCGGGCAGAGGGCAAGCGCACCCCCGGCGGTGGCCCGCACGACCCAGACCAGGTGGGCAGACGCGGAGATATGACGCAGAACACCGTTCGCGCCGTGCAGGAGCAGCCGCTGCACACTGGACGGCGTGACGTCATGTGCCAGGACGACCACTGCGGGCGGGCAGGTACGTCTCCCGACGTCCTTCAGCGCGGCGACCGCCTCGTCCTCCTCCCGGAAGCTGAGGATCAGGACATCGAGCCGAGCAGCCCGTAACAGAGGCCCCACATCCACGGGTCGGCCGGGATCGACCACCCTGAGCTGCGTGTCTTCCTCTAACGTGGTCCGGATTCCGATGCCTTCGAACTCCTGGTCCGCCACGACTCCAACACGTATCAATCGTGCTCCCCCCCTTGAGCCGTCGGTCCATCCCCCTTCGGAGGGGAGTTCCGCAAAGCTCCCCTGGTCAGCGGGGAGCGCACGCAGTCGGCCGCGGCGATGCTTGTCACCGTGAACGCTACATCTTCTTCGTTCACCCGCACATCGCCTTTAGGTCATGTGCGGTCAACCCCCATCGGCCGTGAATCCGCCTGTCTCTCACAGGTGTTGGCGGTTCGCGCTCCGAAACCGGAAAGAGGCAGATGAACAGCACAAGGAAGCGCCGTATCGCCCTCAGCGTCCTCGGTGTGGCCATGCTGGCCGGCAGTTCCCCGGCGTTCGCGCTCTCCGCCGAGACCGACGGAGCCAGGGCGAGCACCAAGAAGACCGAGGGCTACAAGTACATCCGGGTCTACGACACCAAGGGCGACAGCAACTCGGTGTACGGCCTCTACCATCGTCAGGCCAGCCCCTCGACCGAGCGCGCCCTCCACAACAAGAGTGGTTCCGGCACGCACGCCACGAGCGGCACCGGCAGCAAGATCCTCGACCAGAAGGCCTGCGTGTCGCTGGACTTCCGGCCCGACCGGTGTTCGGGGAAGGTCTCCAACCCGTAAGCACGGGGAGCACCCTTCGCGAGGGTTCCGCGGCGGGGGGCGGTCCGACGGCTCGATCGTCGGACCGCCCCCGCCGACCGAGCCCGTCGATGTCGTCCGGCTCGGCGGCGATCGCTTCGGGAGAAACGGGAAGACAGTGATGACGGAAACCGATCGGACCGTGCTCGCGGTCTCGGGTGTGCGCTACGAGATCGCGGGGCGCTTACTGCTCGACGGGCTGGACCTCTCCGTCGGGGCCGGCGAGTCGGTGGCGATCACCGGTCCGAGCGGCAGCGGCAAGAGCACCCTGCTGATGTGCCTGCTGGGTCTGGTCAGGCCGCAGGGCGGGCGGATCACGGTGGCCGGGACCGACATCACGCGGTTGCGTGAGCGCGCGCTGAACCGGCACCGGCGAGACCACATCGGCGTGGTCTTCCAGTTCGGCGAACTCCTTCCGGAACTCACCCCGCTGGAGAACACCGCCCTCGCGGCGCTGCTGTCGGGCACTCCCCGGCGCAGGGCATACGCGGACGCCGAAGAACTGCTGACCACACTGGGCGTACCGCTGAACGGCACCCCGACGGCGGAGCTGTCCGGCGGTGAGCGGCAGCGCACCGCGGTGGCGCGTGCGCTGATCAACCGGCCGTCCCTGGTCCTGGCCGACGAACCGACCGGAGCGCTGGACGGCAGCACGAGGGACGAGGTGACACGGATGCTCTTCTCGGTCCCGCGGCAGTGGAGTTGCGGTCTCGTCGTCGTCACCCACGACCCCGCCGTCGCGGAGCGCGCGGACCGGCACCTGCATCTGAGCCAGGGGCGCCTCGGTGATGCCGGCGCCGTACTTCCCGGTACCGGAGCCCCGGCCGGGGGAACAGCCCGGTGAACACGCTCGCCACCTACACGCGCCTGTTCGCGGTGGGCCGTGCCGCGGGCCGCGGCTCGGCGGGGCGGGGACTGCGCTTCACCTCCCTGCTGTGCGCGACGTTCGCCCTGGCCCTCACCGGGGCCGTGCTGGCCGCCGGATTCGCCGTCTACGACGGCCGCGAACTGCGCGGATCCGCCCGCGCACCGCGGTACGTCGGCGTGGAGAACCCCGAACGGGCCCCCCTGCTCGTGCAGGTCGCCTACGACGACGTGGGCGGCGTCCAGCGGTCCGTCGTCTTCCTCGACCCCCGCGACGAAGGCGTCGCCCCGCCCCCGGGCGTGGAGCGGTGGCCCGCACCCGGCGAGGTGGTGCTCTCCGAAGCACTGCGCACGGACCTCCTCCGGGAGGGCTCCCCCGACAGGTACGGGAAGCCGGCCGGGTCCATCTCCGAGTCCGGGCTCGAGGTGCCGGGGGAGCGTCTGGCGTACGTGCGCCCCGCGCCCGGCCTCATCGATCCGGGCAACATGACCACGGCGGCGGGGTTCGGCTCCGACGAGCGGTCCGTCTACGGCGACCGGGCGACCGTCCCACCGCTGTCCGCGTTCATCTCCCTGGTGGTGGGGATGTTGCTGTTCCCCGCGGTCGTCCTCGTCGTCGTCGCGGCCCGCTCGGGCGCCGCGGGACGGGACCGCCGGGTCGCGCTGCTGCGTGCCCTTGGCGCGGGGGCGCGTGCCCGGGCCGTGGTGAACGCCGGTGAGGCGGCTCTTCCGGTGGCGCTCGGCGCGGTCGCGGCGGCCGCCGCCGTCGGTCTCGCGCTGCCGTCCAACCCGACCGTGCCCGTCGTGGACTTCGTCCTGCCCGCCGCCGACCTGCGTCGCTGGGCCTCCCTGCTCTTCGCGGCGGTCCTCGCCGCGGCCCTGACCGTACTGGCGGCCGTGACGCTGCTGCACCGCACCGACCGGGCGGGGCAGGGCGCCCGGCCCGGCACCCGCGGCCGCTTCACCTCCCGCCGGTTGGCCTGGTTGTGCCCGGTGTTCCTGGTCGTCGCCACACGCGGCCCGGATCTGCTGGCGGGTGGCGGCTCGTTGTGGTTCCTCGTCTATGCCGCCGGTGTGGTGGGAACACTCGCCACCCTGCCCGCACTGGTCGCCGCCGCCGTCTCGGCGCTCGGACGCCTGCTGGTCCGCACGGGCAACCGGTACGGCCGCCCCGGGGCGCTGATCGCCGGCCGCCGGGCGGTCGCCCAGCCGGGAGTCACCGCCCGGCTGGTGGCCAGCGTGGTGGTCGCCATCGGCCTGGTCACCCAGATCCAGCTGAACACCAGTCTGCTCGACGACGCGATGATCGCCGCCAAGGCCACGCACGAGCGGATCGGCGACTCCATGCTCACCGTGAGCTCGGCCGCCGACCGGGAACAGAACGGAGCCTTCCTCCGGGCCCTGCCCGAGGGAGCCCACGGGCTCGCCATGGAGGTCGCGCACTCCGACGGACGCTCGCTCGGCCTCTACGGCGACTGCGCCGCACTGCGGGCGCTGGAGGCCCCCTGCGGCACGAGCACCGCCGACCCGGCCGACCCGCGTGTGCGGGAGCTGGCCGCCTGGTTCGGCGGCGACGCGGCGGACGTGGTCCTGCACCGTGCCGACCCGGCGGAACGGCTGGCCCGGGACGCCGAGCGGCTCCTGGTCGTCGGCGACAGCGGTGAACTGGTGGTCGGCGAGGTGAAGGAAGCCGCCTTCCGGGAACTGCCGGCCCCCCAGGTCATGGTGGTCGCCGGGGAGTGGCTGTTCGGAGCCGCCGAACTCCAGAAGCCCGCCGCGTGGACGCTGTTCCTCGGCATTATCGGAGTGGGCCTGCTCGCCTTCGCCGCGGCCGCGAACAACCTGGGCGACTTCCTGCGCTTCGGCCACACTCTCGCCCCTCTGAGCGTGCTGGTCAGCCGTCGCGGCGTCTTCTACGCCACCGCCGTATGGACCATCCTGGTGCCGCTGGCCGCGGCCGGTGCCCTCGGTGTCCTGGTCTCACTGTGGCTCGCCGCCCCGATGACGGCGAAGGGCGCGGTCCTCACCTGGGCCTTCCTGGCCTCGCTCCTGGTCCTCGCCCAGATCCTCGCCGTCCTCTTCTGGTTCTGGGGCTCCCGTTCCGCCGCCGTCCAGGCCGTCCGCTGGCGCCCCACCGCCGACTGACCTGGGGCCCGGCGCCCCGGCGACCGGTCCACCGCCGGTCGCCGGTCCGCCCGGGGCGTCCCAGTCGTCAGGGGCGGACCGACACCGTCCAGCCGCTCTTGTAGGTGTCCGGCACCGGGTGGCGCGGCCAGTCGCGCGCCCAGGGCGGCGGGTCCGCCCGGCGCATGACCACCGCGTCGGACCGTTCGGGGGCGCGCGGGTCCGTTCTGGTACAGCCCGCGGCGTGCGCGACGGGGATCGCCGAGTCGTTGCCCGTGACCGCGCACGGGGCGCGTACGCCGTGCGCGTGGAGCACCGCCGCGATGCGCCGCCAGTCCTCGCGCGCCTGCTCCTGGATGCCCGCGTGGGTGTGCGCCAGGCCGGCCTGGACGGCCAGATGGCCCGCCAGCACCGCGGTGAGGACGACGGCCACCGGCACCGAGCGGCGGGCCCGGTCGGCGATGCGGAGCAGGCCGAGGGCGGCGGGTACGGCCAGCAGCGCGTAGCCGGGCAGCAGGAAGCGCGGGGCGGCGTAGGGCAGCAGGAAGAAGTACTGCGCCGTGAGCGAGCCGGCCGTGGCCGCGGCCAGCCACAGCGGCGCCGCGTCCCCCGTGCCCGCCATGCCCCACGGGGTACGGGTGCGGCGTGCCGCGAGCAGTCCCAGCGCGGCGAGCAGCGCCAGCAGCGGCCACCAGGCGGCGGCCGCCCACCCCACGCCGTCGCCCGTGCAGGGGCGGCACAGCAGCGGGCCGTCCAGCGTGGTGAGGTGGTCGGCCACCGACAGCACCGGCCGCATACCGCCCTGGACCTCGCTCGCCTCGGCGAGCCGCCGCGCCACTCCGCCGAACCGCAGCCGCGCCTCCACCAGCCACGGCAGCGCGCCCGCCGCGACGCCCGCGGCGACGGCCAGGACCCTGCCCCGGCCGCGCCAGGCGGGCACCGCGACGGCGGCCAGCAGCAGGGGCGCGGTGAGGGCCGCGCCGTCGTTGGGCCGCATCAGGGTCGTCACGGCCAGTCCGGCGGCCAGTGCGGCGTACCGCGCGCCGCGGCCGGGTCCGCGTCCCGCGAAGCAGCCCGCCGCCGCGAGCGCGCCCATCGCCGTGTAGTGGTTGGGCATGGCGGCGCCCGCGTAGAACAGCGCCGTCCACAGCGATCCGTACAGCGCCGCCGCCACCCACACCGCCGACGGCCGGGGCACCACCCGCAGCCAGGGACGGAGGCCCAGGTAGAGCGCGGCGCTCGACAGCGCCAGCAGCCAGACGCGCAGCAGCACCACCGAGTCGCTCCAGGAGGCGACCGGGGACAGCAGCAGGGGGACGCCGCGGGTGCGCGGTGCGCTGAACGGGGTCGGGGGGCCGTAGGGGGGAAAGCGACTGGCGTAGACCGTCTCGTCCCAGCCGAGCGGCAGGGTGAGCGGCACCAGGAGGGCGGCGGACAGCGCCAGCAGGACGCAGACGGCCGCCAGCTTGCGGGCCTCCCGCCGCAGGGCGCTCGGCGAGCCCGGCGCGGCGGCCGTGGCGCCGGTGCCGACGCGGCCGAGCCCGCTGATTCCTCCGGGGGCGAGGAGCCCGCCGGGGGCCGGCACCGTGCGGCCGAAGGCCGGTGCTCTGCCCGGCGTTCTGCCCGGCATGGCGTTCACGAGGCCTCCACCCGGTCGTCCTGCGGCCTGCGGTCTGCCCCCCGCCCGCCGTTGTACCAGCGCGCCGGCCGGGGCGGCGCGCGCCCGCGCGGCGGCCGCACCGATCGGACGACGGCCGTACGGCAGCCAGCCTACGGCCGCGGCCGCGTCCGCGCCGAAGACCGGTGGGGGCGGTGGGGGCGGTGGGGGCGGTGCGGGTCGGTGCGGGGCGCCACAAGCGGAGGGAGTAAGGGGGCGCGCGGGAAGACCCGTGCGCTGTGACGCACGCCCCATACGCTCGGCCCGCCGCCGTCGGCGGCGGAGGCACGGACCTGCCCGCAGCCGGGCGCGAGGGAACCGGAGAACAGCTGTTGAACTGGGGTTTCGGCCGTCCGGACGCACCGGCGCCGCCTGCCGTGAACCGGGCGCGGACGATCGCCGGACGAGCCCGCGAGGCGGGGGGCCGGACGGGCCGCGAGGCGGGTCCGGGCCCGCCGGATTCCTGGCCTCCCGATCCGGAGGATGTCTCAAGTAGGCTACGGCACCGTTGCCGTCCGGCAAGGATGCCAAAGACCGTGACGCCCGCCGATGCTGTCGACCGGGTTCGTACGAAGAAGCGGAGTACAGCGGTGGTGCGGATCGAACTGGGGGCCGCGGTGTCCGTCGCCCGGGAGATCGCCGAGGAGGTCCTGGCCCCGCGGGCGGCGGCGGTCGACGCGGAGCAGCGGTGGCCGGAGGAGGGCATGGCGGCCCTGCTCTCCCGGCTGGGCGGGCTGGTGGTGCCCGAGCACTCCGGCGGCATGGGGCACGGGCTGCTGGCCGTGGCACAGGTCGGCGAGGCGACGGGCCGGGCCTGCGCCTCGACGTCGATCTGCTTCGGCATGCACCTGGTCGGCTCGGCGGTGATCGCCGCGCAGGCCGACACCGTCCAGCGGGAGCGGTACCTGGAGCCCATCGCCGCCGGGGAGCACCTGACGACCCTGGCCCTGTCCGAGCCCGGGACGGGCGGCGAGTTCTGGCTGCCGCAGACGCACATGGAGCGCGTGGAGCACCCCGGCGGCGACCGGCTGCGGCTGACCGGCTCCAAGAGCTTCGTCACCAACGGCGGCCGCGCCGACTCCTACGTCCTGTCCACCGTCGCCGTGGGGCCGCGAACGCCGCCCGGCCAGTTCTCCTGCACGGTCGTCGACGCCGGCACCCCGGGCCTGGAGTGGGGACCCGAGTGGCAGGGGTTCGGCATGCGGGGCAACGCCTCCCGCGGCTTGGAGCTGCCCGAGGTGGAGATCCCCGCCGAGTGCCTGCTGGGGCAGGAGGGCGACGAGATCTGGTACATGTTCAACGTCGTCGCCCCCTACTTCCTGATGGCCATGTCCGGCACCTACCTGGGTATCGCCGCGGCCGCCCTGGAGGAGACCCGCGCCCACCTGCTGCGCCGGCGCACGCGCGGCGGCCGCGCCCTGGCCGGCAACCCGGTCGTGCAGCACCGGCTGGGCACGATGTGGGCCCGGGTGGAGCGCACCCGGCGGCTGATCTACCACGCCGCCGCCGAGGCGGAGCTCGGCGGCGGCGAGGCCCTGCCGGGGCTGGCCTCGGCCAAGGCCGAGGTCGCCGACGCGGTCGAGGCGACCGTGAACGACGCCCTGACCCTGGTCGGCGGGATCGGCTACGGGACCGACTCGCCGCTGCAGCGGATGCTGCGCGACGCCCGCGCCGCCCATGTGATGGCCCCGGTCACCGACGTGCTGCGCACCTGGGCCGGCAAGGCGCTGCTGGACGAACCGCTGCTGGAAGGCTGACGGTGTGCTGACGATGCCCGGAGAGAGAGCCCGCATCCTGCTGGTGGACGTCCTCCCCGAGACCGCGGAGGACTTCGAGACCGCGTTCGGCGAGGGGGCCGCGTCCGGCGAGGAGGCCGAACTGGTCCACGTCACGGCCGCGAGCGTCCTGGAGCACACCGAGGGGACCCCCGGCGAACGCCGGCCCGCCGTGGCGGTGGTGGGCCGGCGGGTGCCGGCCCCGGTCGGCCTGATCCACGCGCTGCGTCCCCATCCGGCGGACCTGGCGGCGGTGGTGGTCGCCACCTCCGCCACCGACTCCCGGCTCACCACGCTGCCGATACTCTTCTCCGCCGACCTCGTGCGCCGGGTCCCGGACGCGCGGGCGGACCTGCTGCCGCGGACGGCCCGCGAACTGCTGGAAGGCGTGACCCGGCGGCGCGCCGAGACCGCGGTGCGGGCCGCCGCCCAGCGGCAGCTCGTCACCGGCGCGGTGATGGGCCGGCAGCTGGGGGAGCGGCTGCTGGGCGAGTTCCTCACCCAGGCCCCGATCGGCGCGCTCATGCTGGACGACGACGGCGCGGTGCTCGCCTGGAACCACCGGGCCGCGGACGTCCTGGAACTGGACGACCACGGCTCGCTCCGCCGTCCGCTGGCCGACCTGTTCCCGCCGGACGCCCGCGCCACGCTGCGGCAGCACCTGGCCACCGCCCGGGAGCAGTCCGCCCCCGGCCCCGACGTGGTCTTCGAGCGCACCAGGTCCGACGGCACCTCGCAGGCCATGCGCATAGCCCCCCAGAGGGTGACGGACTCCGGGGGGCGCGAGCGCGTCCTGGTGCTCGCCGAGGACGTCACCGACCGCCTGCACGCGCAGCGCAAACTCGCCGAGCGCACCGGCCACGCCCTGCTCAGCGCGGAGGTCGCCGCCGCCATGACGGCCTCCGGGCCGCTGGCCGAGCGCCTGCACCGCTGCGTACGGGCCACCGCGGACCGGCTGGGCGCCGACCGCGCCTGCCTGTGGACCCTGACGCCGTCCGGCAGACCCGAGCCCGCCGCCTGCGCCGACGTCGACCGCACCACCGCCGCCGACCGCCTCCACCCCGAGCACGCGGACGAGGAGCTGGTCGGGCGGATCGCCGCCCGGCAGCGCCCCCATCTGGACCTCACGCCCCCCGGCGGCCGGCGCGCCGGGTCCGGCCGGCCTGCCGGGTCCTTCGCCGGCTATCCGCTGGTCTCCGGCGGGGAGCTGATCGGCGTGCTGACCCTGAGCACCCGGCTGGCCCTGCCCGGCTCCACACTGTCCATCCTGGAGAACATCGCCGACCAGGTGGCCGTCGGCATCCAGCGGGACCGCCTGCTGCACCGGCTGCGCACCACCACCCAGGCCCTGGAGCGCCCGCTGCTCCCGCCCCGCCTGCCCGAGCTGCCCGGTTTCGACCTCGCCGCCCGCTACCACCCCTTCGGCAGCGGCCTGCACATCGGCGGGGACTTCTACGACGCCTTCGCCGCCCCCGACGGCCGGTACGTCCTGGCCCTGGGCGACGTCTGCGGCAAGGGGCCCGGCGCCGCGGCCATCACCGGCCTGGTGCGCCACACCCTGTGGGCGGCGGCCCAGCACACCACCGACCCCGAGCACGTCCTGGGGCTGGTCAACAACGCGCTGCGGCGCCAGAACACCCCCTTCTGCACCCTCGCCTACGCCGTTCTGGAACCGCCCTCCGATCCGGCGGGCACCTCGGGCCCCTCCGGCACCGCCCGCGTCCGCATCGCCTCCGCCGGGCACCCCGCCCCGCTGCTGCTCCGCGCCGACGGCCGTGCCGTGCCGCTGGAGGTGCGCGGCCCGCTGCTGGGCGTCCTGGACGAACTGCACCACCCGGTGACCGAGGTGGAGCTGGGGCCGGGCGAGACCCTGGTGTTCTACACCGACGGCTTCACCGAGGGCGCCGGGGCGGAGGACCGCCGCGAGCCCGAGGACCTCGCCGCCCTGCTCGCCGGGCATTCGCCGCCGCCCGGCGACGGGCGTCCCGCCGACCGCGTGGTGGCGGCCCTGCTGGAGGACGCCCACGCCTGGTGGGGCGAGCGGCTCCGCGACGACCTCGCCGTCCTCGCGCTCACCCGCCTGGCCTGAGCGCGGATCCCGCCCCCAGAAGCCCGCTCTCAGAAGCCCGCCCTCAGGGGCGGGCGCGGAGGTTGGTGCCGTTCAGGCACAGGGCGATGTTGCGGACCGCGGCGGTGAGCTCCTCGATCACCCGGGCGGCCTGCTCGGCGTCGTGGAAGGCGGGCCGGTCGGCGGACGCGGACAGGGAACTGCTGAGGTCCTCGGTGAGCCGGCGCATCGCGTCCAGCTCCTCGGCAGGCGGCACAGCGGGCGCCTCGGACGCCGCCGGCGGGTTCGAAGGGGCCGCCGGGGCCGGTGCGACGGGCGCGGCCGGGGTCGCCGGGACGAGGGGTACGGGCTCGGGTGCGGGAGCGGGTGCGGGCGCCGGTTCCGCGGGCTGAGAGGGCTGAGCAGACTGGGCCGGCTGCGCGGGCGCGGCCTGGGGCTCTGTCCGGGGTGCGGCGGGCGCGGAGGCCGCCCCCGACACCCCCGGCACCCCCGACGCCTCCGACGGGGCGGAGGTGGCGGGGGTGGCGGGCGCCGCGGGGGCGGCCTCCGCCGCACCCGCGCCCGCACCCGCGCCCGCACCGCTGCCGCCGGCCGCCGGGGCGTTCCACCCGCCGGCGGACCTCGACGCGTCCGGCGAGAGCCTGGTCTGCGGCGGCAGTACGTTCTCGGCGGTGCCCGGGGACCACAGCGGCGCCGTCGGCTGCGGCGCGGTGGGCACGTGCTCGGCCTTCCACTGCAGCCGGTAGCACTCGACCTGGTCGGCGCAGGCGGTGCGGGCGTGGAAGATCGCGCTGCCCTCGCCCAGGTCGGGGTACCAGAGGTTCGGGCCGGGGAAGCGCACCGTCCGCATCCGGGGCTTGATGGGTTCCGCGCAGCCGATGCAGCAGCCCGCCGGCACGCACAGCCCCGCGCCCTCCTTCTGCGCGGCGGCGCGGGGGCCGATCTCCCCGCGGTACTCCCCGTTGCCGCAGGGCGGCAGTTCGCCGCAGGTGCGGCAGACCGCGTAGTGCTCCGGCAGGACCTGCCAGCCGTGGCTGATGGGCGCGCACCAGTGCTTGGGCGCGGAGCGCGGATAGTTCTCGTTGCGCAGGACCAGCACCACGGGCCGCTTGTAGAAGTCGGCCCGCTCGGGGGGCTGGGCGTTCAGCCGCCCGTTCATCCGGCGCAGGTCCTCCGAGTGCCGCCACAGTTCGAGGTGCTCGCGCCAGGCCTGCTCGTAGGAGAGCGGCCAGGGGTGGTCCCGGTACTCGTCGATCTCCAGGATCCGCCAGGGCTGCCGGTCGAAGACGACGACGTGCCCGCTCCTCAGGCGCAGGTGCGTACCGTTGTCGCCTTCCTTGGGCCAGTCGATGCGGCCGACGCGGGTGGGCTGGTCGGGGAGCCCTTCGCGAACATGCATGCCACGCTCCTCGGCAACGGGACAACTATGGTCAACATGGAGCACTTTCCACCATTCTGGATCATTTCGGACCTTTAGCCGTTCAGACACGCGCACGCCCGTCCCGCCCGCCCCTCCGCACGGCCTCCGTGACGTGCCGTCAGGCGGCTTCGGCACGGCACCGGCGCGCGGCGCCGGACCGCGCCAACGCCGGGCGTTCCCGTGAGTATTAACCTTTTGCCTGAGATTCCCCGTGAATGGTTGGCTGCCCGCCATGAGACCCGTGACCGAGAAGGACATCCGCGCCTCGTTCGTCAACTGCTCCAAGGGCGAGGCCAGACGCATGGCGCTGCCGCGCGACCTGACCGAACAGCCCTGGGAGGACCTGGACTTCCTCGGCCGGCGCGACCCCGCCGCTCCCGACCGCCGCTGCGTCGTCGTCGAACGCGGCCGCCTGCTCACGGGCGTGGCGCTCCGCTCCCCCGCCCGGCCGCCGGGCCGTACCCGCCGCGGCGGCGGCATGTGCTCACTGTGCCTGACCACGCACCCGGCCGACGGCGTGGCCCTGATGGCCGCACCCAAGGCCGGGCGGGCCGGGCGCGAGGGCGACTCGGTCGGGCTGTACATGTGCGCCGATCCGGCCTGCTCGCTGTACATGCGCGGCAGGAAGGTCCCCGACGGCGGCGGACGCCTGGAGGAATCGCTGACGGTCAAGGAGCAGGCGGAGCGCACCAGGGCCAACCTCCTGGCCTTCCTCGACCGGCTCCACGCGTGAGCCCGGGCCCGGAGCAGCTCGCGGCCGTCGCCCTCCTGGCCCTGGTCGCCCACGGCCTCAAGGGCCTCACCGGCTTCGGGCCCGCGACGCTCTTCGTACCGGTGGCGTCGCTGCTGTTCGGCCAGCCGGCCGCGGTGGCCGCCTCCGGAGTCCTGGACGCCACCTCCGGCGCGGCGCTCACCGCCGCGGACCGGCGCGTCCGCCGGGGCCGGGAGGGCCTGCTGACCGGCGTGTTCATGGCGGCGGGGACGGCCGCCGGGGTGGTGGCCCTGACCCGCGTGCCCGAGGCCGTGGCCGCCGCCGCCCTGGTGCTGGCGGTGCTCGCCGGCCTGGCGGCGGTGGTGGACGCCGGACGGCGGGGCCCGGTGGGCGAGTCCCGGCCGCTGGACGCCCGTGACGGGGCGGCCGGCCTGCTGGCCGGATTCGTCGGCGGCCTCACCGGGATCGGCGGCCCGCCGCTCGTCGTCCACCTCCAGCGCGTCCTGACCCCGCACGACCTCAGGGCGGTGGTGACGCGCGTCCTGCTGGTGGCGGCCGTGGTGCGGGTCGCCACGTTCCTCGTCGTCGGCGACGACGCGCAGGTCGCAAACGCGCTGCTGCTGGCGGCGGTGTGCCTGCCGCCGCAGCTCGCCGGGCTCCTGGCCGGCGCCCGGCTGGCCCGCCGCGTCTCCCCGGCCCGCCTGGCGGCGGTCAACGGCGCGGTCGTCGCCGTCTCCGTCCTGCTCGCCGCCCTGGGCGCCCTGCTGTAGCACGCCCTGCGTCGGTGACCGGCCCGGCACCGGGGCGGCGAACCGTTCCTCCGCCGCCCCTTCGTCGGGACGCCCGTTTCCGGTTCCGGCAGGAACAGCCCGGAGCGGTCCCGACTCCTCCGGACGGCCCCAGGGTCAGCCCGCAGACACTCCGGTCCCCTGCCGACGAGGCGGACGGCCCTCCAGGTGGGTGACGACACCGGAGTGGAACCGGTGCACGGCATCGTCGACGCTGCGAATGAACCCCGTCTCAGCATTGCCCCGTGTGACGCCCATGCCCTTGAAGAGGGACATCCGGAAGCCGGTGATCCGTGCACCGTCCCTCGGGAGCATGTCACCCGGTTCCGGACGGAGCCGTTCCAGAGTGCCGCGCGGCCCTCCACCCTGGCCTTCGACAAGAGTCTCCACGTGGAGATCCGCCGGAGCTCCGGCGAGCTGCCTCACCAGTCGTTTGGCCCAGCTGAGGGGGTAGCCCTGCTCGGGTGCGGGGATCTCGATGGACGTACGCAGCTTGCCGGTGCGCAGGTCAGCGGTGAGCGCGAGGATCCCCGGTGTCCCCTCGATGCGCAGTTCGGCGTGCAGACGACCGTCCTCACAGAACCGGTCGGCCAGAGCGGCACGGCGGGAGTTCGGTTCGGTACCGCGCTGGGCACGCTGGACAGGCAGGACCTTCTGCCCGAGTTCGCCGCCGAGCCGCAGGCAGACCTGGCGGACGAGCCGCTCCCAGCTCTCGATGACCTCCAAGGCGCGCTGATCGCCCTGGCAGAGGGTCTCTGTGTCGATCGCGTTGCGTACCGGCACCCAGGCCGGGCCCATGTTCTGGAAGCCGTGGCAGCCGGAGTTCTCGTGCTGGAGATAGTGCAGGAGCTCCTGGAGAAGCCATGCGTGAGCGGCGTTGCCGACGCCCTCGTGGCGGATCAGCATCTGGGCCTGGTGCGCCACCTCGGCCCAGGACAGGTGTCGCAGGGCGAC
The DNA here is from genome assembly GCF_900114215.1 of Streptomyces mangrovi. Classification (GTDB taxonomy): domain Bacteria; phylum Actinomycetota; class Actinomycetes; order Streptomycetales; family Streptomycetaceae; genus Streptomyces; species Streptomyces barkulensis. The sequence continues at coordinate 41,869 of NZ_FOSG01000027.1, forward strand.
CTTGTGCTTGCGCCGGCGGTCGATCCTGACATCGACCAGGGGGCTGCCCTCCAGGGCCACGTCGTTGGACAGCGTGATCACGGCCTCGTAGCCGCGCCGTGCGGCGATGTCCATGTAGTCCTGGACCTGTTCCGCCCTGAGCGGGTTGCCGTTGGTCTTGGTCTCCACCAGGGCTGTCCAGAGCCTGCCCGCGCGCTCGACCCTGATCACGCCGTCCGGCCGCTTCGGGGAGTCCCCGTGCGGCAGCGAGACCTCGGTGAACGTCTCCATCCGGCCTGCCGGGGCGCCGAAGGCGGCGGTGATGCGGCGGCCGAATTCCGGTACCTGGGCCATCACCGACAGCAGGATCGAAGTCGCCCGCGTCTCACGCTCCCTGTCGCTCTTCAGCGAGGAGACGGGGAAGAGTCGGGCGGGCCTCCAGGATTCGTTCTCGGCCAGGGACTTCTTGGCGACCCTGGGCAGCGTGATCTTCTTCCGGGCCGTGCGGGGGCGTCGTGCCGGGGACTCGTCCGCCACCGGCGCCGACTCCCGGCGAGTCGCCTGTCCGGGGACGCCCGGCAGCGGCCCGGTGGGAGCCTCCGCGCCCACCGCGGTGTCCGTCCGCGGTCCCGGTTCGGGCTCCGGCGCTTCGTCCCCGACCACGCCCTCCCCGCCCGCGTCGTCCTCAGCCGCGTCGTCCTCGACGTCGATTCCGAAATCGGTCGCCAGACCCGCCAGGCCGGTCTCATAGCCCTGACCGACCGCCCGGAACTTCCAGCCCCCTCCTCGCCGGTAGAGCTCACCGAAGATGAAGGCGCTTTCCGCACCGGCGTCATCGACCGAGAATTCGAGCAGGGCCTCGCCGGTACTGTCGGCGAGCACCACCCCAAGGCCTTCGAGGGCGCCGAACCGGGCACCGCCGTAGCGGCTCGCCCCGACGACGATGCGCTCCACGTCCGTTGGCATCGCGGCCAGATCGAGGCTGATGCGGTCCTCGCTGCCGTTCGCCGTCGGAGTTTTCCCCAGTAGTTGAACGCCGCCGTCGGCGGCGACCGGGTTGTTGTAGAAGAAGAAGTCCGCATCGCTGCGCACCTTGCCGTCGGCGCCCAGAAGCAGGACCGAGACGTCCGCGTCCCCGTCCCCTGTGGCGCTGCTCCAGTTCAGGCTCAGCACCACGGAGCCCGTGTCCTCGCTCAGAGCCGCCAGGTCGACGTTGGAGCCCTTGACCATCTTGTGCATGTGCCCCCCCAAGTACACGGCCGCGCCGGGGCACCGGCGACCGACCGCTCGCTGTTCCGTGACGTGGCGCACACTCCCCTTGTGCGCAGGGTGAACCCTAATCCGGAAAGCCGCGTTCCGCCGGGGAACCGGGCAAGTGGTGCGGACGACGGCCCGGGACAGGCCTCGGTTCCCGCCCCGGGCCGTCGGTCACCCGCCCGTCATACGACTCAGATCAGGCCCTGCGCCACCATGCCCTCCTCCACCAGCTCGAAGCCGGCGATGTTGGCGCCGGCCACGTAGTCGCCGGGGCGGCCGTAGCGCTCGGCGGTGGTGTGGCACAGGTTGTGGATGTGCCGCATGATCTCGGTCAGCCGGGCCTCGGTGTGCTCGAAGGTCCACGAGTCGCGCGAGGCGTTCTGCTGCATCTCCAGGGCACTGGTGGCCACACCGCCGGCGTTGGCCGCCTTGCCGGGGCCGAACAGCACGCCGGCCTCGCGCAGCACGCGTACGCCCCCCGGGGTGGTGGGCATGTTCGCACCCTCTCCGACCGCCTGCACGCCGTTGCGCACCAGCGTCGCGGCGTCCTTCTCGTCCAGCTCGTTCTGGGTGGCAGAGGGCAGCGCCACCTCGCACGGCACCTCCCAGACCCGGCCGCCGGGGACGAAGCGCGCCCCGCCGCGCTCGGCGTACTCGGACAGCCGGCCGCGCTCGGTGAGCTTGACCTGCTTGAGCAGCTCCAGATCGATGCCCTGCTCCGCGACGACGTAGCCGCCGGAGTCGGAGCAGGCGATCGGGACGGCGCCGAGCTGCCGCGCCTTCTCCATGGCGTAGATGGCCACGTTGCCGGAGCCGGAGACGACCACGCGCTTGCCCTCCAGGGTCTCGCCGCGCGTCTTGAGCATCTCCTCGGTGAAGACGACCAGGCCGTAGCCGGTGGCCTCGGTACGGGCCTGCGACCCGCCCCACAGGACGCCCTTGCCGGTCAGGACGCCGGCCTCCCAGCGGTTGGTGATCCGGCGGTACTGGCCGAAGAGGTAGCCGATCTCGCGGCCGCCGACCCCGATGTCGCCCGCCGGGATGTCCGTGTACTCACCCAGGTGGCGGTAGAGCTCGGTCATGAAGGACTGGCAGAAGCGCATGACCTCCGCGTCCGACCTGCCCTTGGGGTCGAAGTCGCTGCCGCCCTTGCCCCCACCGATCGGCATGCCGGTCAGGGCGTTCTTGAAGGTCTGCTCGAAGCCCAGGAACTTGATGACCCCCAGGTTGACGGACGGGTGGAAGCGCAGGCCGCCCTTGTACGGGCCGAGGGCGCTGTTGAACTCCACCCGGAAACCGCGGTTGACGTGGGTCCTCCCGGAGTCGTCGCTCCACGGGACGCGGAAGATGATCTGCCGCTCAGGCTCGCACAGGCGCTCGATGAGAGATTCGTCCAGCAGCTCGGGACGCCGGGCGAAGACCGGTTCGAGGGATTCCAGGACCTCCCACACGGCCTGGTGGAACTCCTTCTCGCCGGGATTGCGATGCAGTATCCGGTCGTAGATCTTCTCGATCACGCGTACTCCTAGAAGGTGCGGCTCCTGTTGTCCCGCCGGTTCCGCTGACCCCTGCGGAACCCGTGAAACGCATGACGCCGAGCACCCCTGTGGAAATCGGGTGCTCGGCGTCTTCGTCGACGTGGCGGACTTCAAGCGTGACACGCCTCGGCCGCGAATTCCTCCCGGGGTGCCCCGGGTACCCCGGCCCCATGGCCGGAAACCGGTGCGGCGGGGCGGCGCGGACGCCGCACCGGGACACAGGACCGCCTCAGACCGGAACGATATGGACATCATGGGCGTTCATCACCTGGAGATACGCCCCGATATCGCCAGGGTCACTGGTGAAGACCACCGCGCTGCCGTGCCGGACGGCCGACAGCGCCACCAGCGCGTCCACCGCGTCCACCGCGTCCGGACGCTTCCTCGGCGGGAGCTCCGCCTTCCCCAGGGCCGCGCCGATACGCCGCCGGTCGGCGAGGTCCGGTCCCGTCACGCAGGTGATGCACGCCGTCCGGCCGACCTCGGTGGGACGCATGGCCGGCTCGTCAGCCACGCGCCTGCGGAACCGTACAGCCCTTCAGCGCCGAAGCCGGCGCGTGGACCGTCGCCGGACTGGGACGCCATACCCGAGCCGGCACCGGGCCGGGTACCACGGCCCGGTGCGGCGCCTCCCCCATGGCGGCGTGAAGGCGTGCCGCCTTCGCCTTGCGGTCGGCCGGCGCGACGAGCATTCCGGTGTCGTACACCGGCACCCGTGCGGTCACGCCGCGTTCCCGGGGTGGCTGTCGACCCTGATGGGCGCGTCACCCCCGAGAACGAGTCCCACGGCTTCGCGCACCCCCCGCCGCTCCGCCCCGGTGAGATCGTCGTCGCCGGGCTCGGGAAGCGCGGGCAGTTCGGCGGCCTCCGCCTCGGCCGCGGCGATCACCGCGTCGATGTGGGAGAACCGGCCCTCCATGGCCTCGGTCTCCGCCACCTGCCGTGTGGCGGCGTTGACCAGGCAGGCGGAGACGTCCATGCCCGCACGCTCGGCATGGGCTCTGATGCGCTCGGCATGCTCGCCGTCCAGGCTGATGCCGATCCTCGTCTTGGCCATGAATGCATTGCAGGACGCGTATTACGCCCTGCGTCGCGTTCTCCTCGGCACCGACCGGTGACTGCCACCCAGGACTACAAACGCTCCGGCTGGTAAGGGATTCGAAGTCTTTGGGGTCTCCGGCGCGCGTGCGCGGGCACCCGCGCGGGAAGCGGGGTACGAGCGCCTGCGCGCCGCGCGGCGCTCTTGGACGGGCCGAGGGAAGCCATTAGGTTAGCCTCACCTAAATTGACGGTCGCTCAGGCGGCCCGGGCACGCACCCGGAGGGAGGGGACGTGAGCGCTTCCGACGGCGGCTGACGCCGCGCACCGGACGACCGCACCGCCTCCCCCGAGACCGCACCGCCTCCCCGACCGTGCCGCACCCAGCGAGGTAGAGCCCGTGTCCATCGTTCTCCCGCCCTCCGCCGCCCCGCGTTCCGCCTACCCCTCCGAGGTCCTGCCCGAGCCGGTCCGCCGGCGCCTGCTGGAGCTGGCGGAGGGCGAGACGCCCGTCTCCGCCTACCTCTACGACGGTCAGGCCGCCGCCGCGCGCGCCCGCGAGCTGCGCGCGGCGCTGCCGAAGTGGGCGGCCGTCCACTACGCGGTGAAGGCCAACTCCTTCCCCGGCGTCGTACGGGCGCTGGCCCCGTACGTGGACGGCTTCGAGGTCGCCTCCCGCACCGAGCTGGAGCTGGCCCTGGCCGCCCTGCGGGAGCGGGACGGTCTCGGGGGCACGCCGGACTCCCCCGCCTCCCCGGCCACCGTCGTTCCCGTCGTTCCCGTCGTCGCCGCCGGGCCGGCCAAGTCCGTGCCCGTACTGACCGCCCTGGTGCGCGCCGGGGTCGAGGCGATCAACGCCGAGAGCCTGCTGGAGCTGCACCGCATCAGCCGTATCGCCGTCGCCGAGGGCACCACCGCCCGGGTGGCGCTGCGCGTCAACCCGGCCGACGCCCCCACTGCCGGTGCCACCGCCGCTCCGGCCTCGGGATCGCTGCGCATGGGCGGCCGGCCGTCGCAGTTCGGGGTGCCCGAGCCGGACGTGCCCGGGGTACTGGAGCAGGCGCTGCGGCTGCCGGGCCTGGACGTCACGGGCTTCCACGTCCACGCCGCCTCCAACAACCTCGACGCCGATTCCCAGGCCGCCCACCTGCGCCGGTGTGTGGAGTGGAGCGCGGCGACCGCCCGCAGGCACGGCGTGGACCTGCGCATGGTCGACGTCGGCGGCGGCATAGGGGTGGCCTTCGAGGAGCTCGCGGGCGAGCGGCCCTTCGACGTCTCCCGCTTCGGCGAGCTGGTCGCGGAGTGCGAGCCGCCGCCGGGCGTGCGGGTGGTCCTGGAGCCGGGCCGCTTCCTGGTGGCCGACTGCGGCTGGTACGCGGCCGAGGTCACCGACGTCAAGCACAGCTACGGCACCGCCTTCGCCGTACTGCGCGGCGGCATCAACCACTTCCAGCTCCCCACCTCCTGGGACCTGGTGCACAACATCGTCGTCCTGCCCGTCGACCGCTGGCCCGACGGCCTGCCGCGCCCGGAGGCGGCCGGTGAGCGCGTCACCGTCGTCGGCGAGCTGTGCACTCCGGAGGACACCCTGCTGCGCGATGTCCGGGTGGACCGAGTCCGAGCGGGGGATCTGGTCGTTTTCCCCTACGCGGGCTCCTACGGCTGGGAGTTCGCGATGCACGGCTTCCTCGGCCACCCCGTCGCGGAACGCCACCTGCTGTGACCACCGACCACCCCCGGAGACGGCCGCCGGGCCGTACCGCCGACGCCTTCCTCCCGACGGAGCGACGGAGTAACGGAGCGAGAACGCCATGACCGTGCCCACCGCACCTCCGACACCGGCCGCCGCCGCGGCCACCGGCCCCGTGGCCACCGGCCCCGCTGCCGCGCCCACCGGGCGGGCGGCGTGACGGGCCGCGTCCGCGCGGCGGAGGCGGGCTCCCCGGCGCCGGGCGTCGCCTCCGTCCCGGGCGCCCGGGAGGCCGGCGGCCGGGCCGAGGCGCTGCGCGCCCTCGTCGACGGGCTGCTGGCGTCCGCCGCCCACACCGGTACGGAACCCCCCGGCACCGAACCTCCCGGCACCGAACCGCGCGCCACCGCCCCGCCGCCCGGCACCGCCCTGCCCGGCTCCGCCCTGTCCGGCTCCGTGGACGGCCCCGGCGCCCTGGAGCCGTTGCTGCGCGCCGCGCTCGCGGCGCTGGAGGAGGGCGCGGCCCGGCGGGGCGGCCCCGTGCCGGCGCTCGAACCCGGCGAGCTGGCCGCTCGCGTCGCCGGGGAGTACGCGGCGGCCCGCGGCGCGGCGGCCCTGCCCCGGCTGACCTCGCTGCTGGCGTACGGCAGCGCCGATCCGGCCGATCCGCTGTGCGCGGCCCATCTGCACTGCCCGCCGCTGGCCGTCGCCGTCGCCGCCGACCTGGCCGTCTGCGCGCTCAACCCCTCGCAGGACTCCTGGGACCAGGCGCCGGCCGCCACCACCCTGGAGACGCTGCTGCTGGCGGAGCTGGCCGGGCTGGTGGGGTACGGCGAGGAGGCCGCCGGAGTGCTGACCTCCGGCGGCACCGAGTCCAACCTGATGGGCCTGATGCTGGCCCGCGACCGGGTGATGGGGCGCGTATCGGGGCGGCAGATCGAGCTGGAGGGCGTGCCGCGCACCGGCCCGCGCCCCCGCGTGTTCACCTCCGCCGCCGCGCACTTCTCCGTACAGCGCGCCGCCGCCCTGCTGGGCCTGGGCGAGGACGCGGTGGTGCCCGTCGGCATCGACCACGCCCAGCGCATGGAGCCCGGCGCGCTGGCCGGCGCCCTGAGGCGGTGCGCGGACGCCGGCGAGCTGCCCGTCGCCGTCGTCGCCACCGCCGGGACGACCGACACCGGCACGGTGGACCCGCTGCCCGAGTGCGCGCGCCTGGCCGCCGAGTACGGCGCCTGGTTCCACGTGGACGCGGCCTACGGCGGCGGCGCGCTGCTGTCGGACCGCCTGGCCCCGCTGCTGGACGGCGTCGAGCTGGCCGACTCAGTCTCCCTGGACTGGCACAAGCTGGGCTGGCAGCCGGTCGCGGCGGGCGTCTTCCTCGTCCGGCGCGCGCAGACGTACGCCTCGCTCGCCCGCCGCGCGGCCTACCTCAACCCGGGCGACGACGAGGAGGCCGGCTACCCCAGCCTGCTCGGCCTGTCGCTGCGCACCACCCGCCGCGCGGACGGCTTCTCCATCGCCGTCACCCTGCGCACGCTGGGCCGGGAGGGCCTGGGACGGCTGGTGGACGCCTGCCACGACCTCGCGCTGGCCGGGGCGGCCGCGGTGCGCGCCCACCCCCGGCTGGAGCTGCACGCCGACCCGGTGCTGACGGCGTTCCTCTTCCGCTACGTGCCGCGCGGGCACGGCGGTCCCGGGCACAGCGATCCCGAGCGGACCGACCGGATCAACGCCGCCCTGCGGCGCAGGCTGCTGCGCGAGGGCCTCGCGGTCGTCGGCCGCACCGAGCTGCCGGGCGAGGGGCCGGGCCGGGTACGGCTGAAGCTCACCCTGCTCAACCCGCACGCGACGCCCTCCGACGTCGAACGGCTGCTGGACGCGGTCGCCGGGGCGGGCCTGGCGGAGGAGCGGGCCGGGGAGGACCCCCGGTGACCCCGGGCCCCCTGGGCGGAAACCCGCCCGCGCACGGCGGCGGCCCGCACGGCCCCGGCCCGCACGGCGGCCCCGACCCGCTCGACCACCCCGACCCGCAGCGCGCCGCCGCCACCGCCGCGACCGAGCGGCTGCTGCGCGCGTACGTCCGCGAGACCGGCACCGAGGTACCGGCCGCCGGGCAGTCGCTGCACCTGGTGCTGCCGCTGAGCAGGATGACGCTGCGCGTCCCGGTGCGCTACCGGTCCGCGACCGGCTGGCACCGCTTCGGCGAGGCGCGCGTGGTCACCTCCGAGCGGGGCGGCAGCCTCCCGGCGGACATCGCGCTGGCGGCGGCGGGGCTGGTCCGGGAGCACACGCTGCGGCGCGGCCGCTCCCTCCTGGACGGGGGCGACGCGGTGGCCCGGGTGCTGGACTCGGCCCGCCGTACCGCCGTCCATCTGGCCCGGCGCCGCGCGGAGCCCCCGGGCACGGCCGGCCCGACGCCGTTCCTGGACGCCGAGCAGGCGCTGCTGCTGGGCCACCCCCTCCATCCCGCGCCCAAGAGCCGGGGGGAGGCGTCGGACGCCGAACTGGATTCGTATTCCCCGGAGTTGCGCGGCTCCTTCCCGCTGCACTGGTTCGCCGCGCACCCGGACGCGGTCGTCGGCGAGAGCGCGGACGGCCGCCCTGTCCCCGAGCTGCTGCGGTCCCTGGCGGCGGGTGTGGAGGTGCCCGCCGGCATGATGCCGGTGCCCGCCCACCCCTGGCAGGCGCGCGAGGCCGTACGCCGCCCGGAGACCGCCGCGCTGCTGGAGGCCGGGCTGCTGCGCCCGCTGGGGCCGGCCGGCCCCGCCTGGTATCCCACCTCCTCGCTGCGGACGGTGCACCGGCCGGACGCGGAGGCGATGCTGAAGCTGTCGCTCGGCATGCGGATCACCAACTCCCGCCGCAACAACCTCCGCGGCGAGCTGCGGCTGGGGGTGCGGGCCGCGCGGCTGCTGGCCGCCGGATCACCGGCCTGCCCCGGTCCGGGCGGGTGGCTGCGCGCCGAGCACCCGGAGTTCGGCATCCTGCGCGACTTCGCCTGGGTGTCGGTGGGCCGCGATGGCGGGAGCGGTGGCGGCGTCCCGGAAGCGGGACCGGAGACGGGGCTGGAGACGGCCATACGCGACAACCCCTTCCGGGGCGGAACCGGGAACGGGACCGGGAACGGAGCCGGCGAGGCGCTGTGCGTGGCCGGTCTGCTGGCCGAGCGCACCGGCCCCGGCGACGGCTCCCCGCCGCCGTACCGCGCCGCGCTGTGCGAGGCGGTGGCGCGCACCGCCCGCGCCCACGGGGTCTCCGCCGCCGAGGCCGCCGAGCGCTGGCTGCTGCGCTACCTCGACGTGCTGGCCGTCCCCCTGATCCGCCTCCATGCCCACCACGGGATCGCCCTGGAGCCGCACCACCAGAACACCCTGGTGGCGCTGGGCTCCGACGGGCTGCCGGTGGCGGGCCGCTACCGCGACAGCCAGGGCTACTACGTCGCCGCCTCCCGCGCCGCCTCGCTGGAGCGGCTGGTGCCGGGCCTGTACGAGGGGGTGGAGCTGGTCTTCGAGGACTCCTTCGTCGACGAGCGCGTCGCCTACTACCTGGGGATCAGCAACCTGCTGGGCCTGGTGGGCGCGTTCGGCTCGTTCGGCCTGGCCCGCGAGGAGCGCCTGCTGCGCGTGCTGCGCGGCGCTCTGGAGCGGCTGCGCGCCGCCGAGCCGGGCGCCAAGGGCCTGCTGGAGACGCTGCTGGACGCGCCGTCGCTGCGCTGCAAGGCCAACTTCCTGACCTGTGTGGACGGGCTCGACGAGCTGGTCGGCGACGTCCACACCCAGTCCGTCTACATCGACCTTCCCAACCCCCTCGCGGAGGCACAGCGGTGACCGACCACTCCACCCCGCCGCACGGCGTGCACGACCTCGTCGGCGTCGGCATCGGCCCGTTCAACCTCTCCCTGGCCGCGCTCTGCGACGGCGTGCCGGGGCTGGGCACCCTCTTCCTGGACCGCCGTCCCGCCTTCTCCTGGCACCCCGGTCTGCTGCTGGAGGGCACCGTCCTGCAGGTGCCCTTCATGGCCGACCTGGTGACGATGGCCGACCCCACCAGCCACTGGTCGTACCTGAACTACCTGCGCGAGCACGGGCGGCTGTTCCCGTTCTTCTTCTCCGAGCGCTTCCACATCCCGCGCCGCGAGTACGACCACTACTGCCGCTGGGTCGCCGAGCGCCTGCCCTCGTGCCGCTTCGGCGCGGAGGTGACGGCGGTGGAGTGGGACGCCTCGGCCGAGGCGTTCGCCGTCACCCACCGGCCCTCCGGCGCGCCTTCCGGCGGGGACCGGGACGGCGGCCGGGAGGAGCGCGTACTGGCCCGGCGGGTCGTGCTCGGCGTCGGCACCACCCCGGTCGTGCCCGAGCCGCTGCGCCCCCTGCTCACACCCGCGCACGCCGGGCGCGTGCTGCACAGCGCCGACTACCGAACCCACCGCGCCGCCCTCGCCGGGAGGGACGACGTGACGGTGGTCGGGGCGGGGCAGTCCGGCGCGGAGGTCGTGCTCGACCTGCTGCGGCACCAGGACGGCGAGGGGCGCGGCGGCCCGTACGTGCGCTGGCTGGCGCGCACCCCGGCGTTCGCGCCCATGGAGTACTCCAAGATCGGCCTGGAGCACTTCACCCCGGACTACGTGCGCTACTTCCGCACCCTGCCCGAGGCCGTCCGCGACCGGCTGGTGCGCGAGCAGTGGCAGCTCTACAAGGGCGTCAGCGAGCAGACCCTCGGCGAGATCCACGACGAGCTGTACGAGCGGACCATCGGCGGCGGCCGGCCGCGCGCCGACCTCCACCCGGGCGTGGAGATCACCGCCGTGCGCCCCGTGGAGGACTCCGAAGGCCGCGGCTACGTGCTGGGCTGCCGCCACACCGGGCAGGGCACGGAGTTCGAGGTGCGCACCTCGGCGGTCGTCGCGGCCACCGGCTACGCCGCCGTGCGCCCGGCCTGCCTGGACCCGCTGGACAAGCTCGTCGACTGGGACGCGCGCGGCCGCTACCGCGTCGGCGGCGACTACCGCGTCGCGCTCGACGAGAGCGTCACCGGCGCGCTGTACGTGCAGAACGCCGAGATGCACACCCACGGCGTGGGCGCGCCGGACCTGACCCTCGGCGCCTGGCGGGCGGCGGTGATCCTCAACTCCGCCGCCGGGCGCACCGTGCTGCCCGTGCCCGACCGGGCTGCCTGGACGACCTTCGGCGCTCCCGGGGCCGGGGCGCGCGAGCCCGGCGCTCCCGAGCCCGGGGCGCGCGCCGGGGAGGCGGCCCGATGAGCGCCGTCTCCCGCGACGCCTGGCTGGAGGCCGGGCGCAGACTGCTGACCAGGGCCGTCGAGGAGTTCGCCTACGAGGAGCTGCTCGTCCCCCAGCCCGACCCCGCCGCCTCCCCCGACGCGTACCGGCTGGACCTGGAGGGCGGGGTGTGCTGGACCTTCCGCGCCGCCCGCGGCTCCTTCGGCTCCTGGCGCCTGGTCCCCGGCACCCTGCGCCGCCGGCCCGCACCCGGCGGCGGCCCGGGGGAGGAGACGGGGGAGGCGGGCCCGGAGCGGCTGCTGCTCGACGCCCGCGAAGTGCTGGGCTGGGACGGCCCCACCACCGCCGAGGTGCTGCGCGAGCTGACCGCGACCCGCCGCGCCGAGGCCCACGTCATATCCCGCGACCTGCCCGCCGCCGGCCTGGCCGACCTGGACTACCTGGAACTGGAGTCCCACCAGGACGGCCACCCCTGCATGCTGCTCAACAAGGGCCGCCTGGGCTTCTCCGCCTCCGACGCCGCCGCCTACGCCCCCGAGGCGGCCGGCGAGGTGCGGCTGCGCTGGGCGGCCGTCCACACCACCCTGGCCTCGTATTCGGGGTATCCGGGCGCACCGGGCCTGGACGCGGACACGCTGCTGTCCGAGGAGCTGGACGCGGCCGTGCGCGAACGTTTCACCGCCACCCTCGCCGACGCCTGCGCCCAAGGCCCCCACTCCCCGGGCGACTTCGTCTGGCTGCCGGTCCACCCCTTCCACTGGGACGAGGCCGTGGCCACCCTCTTCGCCCCCTACCTCGCCGACAGCCGGATCGTCCCCCTCGGCGAGGGCCCGGACCGCTACCGGCCCCTGCAGTCGATCCGCACCCTCGCCAACCTCGACCACCCCGGCCGCCGCAACGTCAAGGTGCCGCTGCTGATCCGCAACACCCTGGTGTGGCGCGGGCTGTCCACCGAACCGACGCGGGCCGCGCCCGACATCAGCGCCTGGCTGCACGCCATACGCGACGGCGACCCCTACCTCCGCGAAGAGCTGCGCTTCCACCCCCTGGGCGAGGTGGCCTCCGTCGCCGTGCGCCACCCGCTGTACGAGTCGGTGACCGACGCCCCCTACCGCTACCACGAGCTGCTGGGCGCGGTGTGGCGCGAGCCGGTGACCGCCCTGCTGCGCGAGGGCGAGCGGGCCCGCACGATGGCCGCCCTGCTCAAGACCGGCTCGGACGGCAAAGCGCTGGTCGCCGAACTGGTGGAACGTTCCGGCCTGCCCCCGCGCGCCTGGCTGGCCCGCTTCCTGGCCGCCCTGCTGCCCGGGCTGCTGCACTGCCTGTACCGCCACGGCATCGCCTTCTGCCCGCACGGCGAGAACACCGTGCTTCTCCACGACGCCTCCGAGGTACCCGTCGGCATCGCGCTCAAGGACTTCGCCGAGGACGTCAACCTGCTGCCCGGCCGCCGCCCCGAGTACGCCGGGCTGCCGCCGCGCGCCGACGCCGTACTGCTGCGCTGGCCGGCGCACGAGCTGGCGCACTCGCTGCTGAGCGCCGTCTTCGCGGGCCACTTCCGCTTCCTGGCGCCCCTGGTGGAGGAGCATCTGGGCGTCCCCGAGGCGGACTTCTGGTCCCTGGTGCGCGCCGAGACCGTCCGCTACCACGCCCGCTTCCCCGAACTGGCCGACCGGTTCGAGGAGTTCGACCTGCTCGCGCCGTCCTTCGACCGGGTCGCCCTCAACCGCGAGCAACTACTGGGCGGCGGCTTCCACGACCGCGCCGAACGCGACGAGGGCTTCGACGTCGTCCACGGCACCGTCCCCAACCCCCTGGCCGACGCGGCGCCCCTCACCGAACCCGCCGAACCAGCCGAGCCCGCCGAACCAGCCGAACCAGCCGCTTCCACCGAGGAGTCCAGGTGACCGACCCGTACGAGCGGCTGCGCGCCGAGGCCGAGGCGGGACGCGTGGAGGAGGTGATCGTCGCCGTGCCCGACCTCCAGGGGCGGCTGATGGGCAGCCGCCTGTCCGTGCCCTACTTCCTGGACGAGGCCGCCCGCGACGGCTTCGGCGCCTGCGTCTACCTGCTCGCCACCGACGTGGAGATGGACACCGGCCCCGGCTACGCCGTCGACGCCTGGGACAGCGGCTTCGGCGACTTCGCCCTGCGCCCCGACCCGGCCACCCTGCGCACCCTCCTGCCCTGGGACGAGGGCACCGCCCTCGTACTGGCCGACGCGGTGTGGCCCGGCGCCGGCCCCGAGCACAACCACGAGCGCGAGCCCGTCGCCGTCGCCCCCCGCCACGTCCTGCGCACCCAGCTCGACCGGCTGGCCGCCCGCGGCCTGACCGCGTACGCCGGCACCGAGCTGGAGTTCCTGCTGTTCACCGCCTCCTACCGGGAGGCCTGGGAGCGCCGCTACACCGGCCTGCGCCCCGCCGCCCGCTACAACACCGACTACTCCCTCCAGGGCCTGGAGGAGGTCGAGCCGGTCGCCCGCCGCATCCGCCGCGCGATGACGCGCGCCGGGCTGCGGATGGAGACCGCGCGCGGGGAGTGCCACCCGGGCCAGTACGAGATCGTCTTCCGCTACGACGAGGCGATGGCCACCTGCGACAACCACGTCCTGTTCAAGGACGGCGCCAAGCGGATCGCCGCCGCCGAGGGCACCTCGCTCACCTTCATGCCGAAGTTCGACGAGGGCGAGGGCAACTCCTGCCACATCCACCTCTCCCTGCGCGGCGCCGACGGCACACCCGTGCTGGCCGACCCGTCCGCCGGGGACGGCATGTCGGAGCCGATGCGGCACTTCGTCGCCGGACAGCTCGCCTGCCTGCCCGACCTGGCCCTGCTGATGGCGCCCAACGTCAACTCCTACAAGCGCCTCCAGCCCGGCGCGTTCGCCCCGACGGGCGTCGCCTGGGGCCGAGACAACCGCACCTGCCCGATACGGGTGGTGGGCTCGGGGGCCTCCCTGCGCATCGAGCACCGCGTCCCCGGCGGCGACGCCAACCCGTACCTGGCCGTCGCCGCCGCCGTCGCCGCCGGGCTGTACGGCATCGACAACCACCTCCCCCTGCCGCCGGAGCACACCGCCAACGCCCTGGCCGACCCGTCCGTCCCCCGCCTGCCCGCCACCCTCACCGAGGCCCTGCACCGCTGGGAGAACAGCGGTATCGCGGCCGAACTCTTCGGCAAGGAGACCGTCGCCCACTACGCGCGGGCCGCCCGCGCGGAGCTGTCCGCCTTCGAACGCGCGGTCACCGACTGGGAGCGCGTCCGCGGCTTCGAGCGGCTTTGAGAACTCCGCCGTCCGGCACCATCGCCATGGACTACGGAGAAGTGCTATGCATCTGTACACTAGATGCATGTCCGCTACATATCCCATCGCCGAGGCTCGAGGCAAACTCGGCGACCTCGCCCGCCGGGCCGCCCAGCACGAACACATCACCTTGACCGACCGCGGCGTTCCCACGGCCGTACTTGTCTCCCCCGCAGAACTCGAAGACCTCGAAGACGCCCTCGCCCTCGCCCGTCTGGAGCGCGACCGCGCCCTCGGCCGCTCCGAGGCGCCAATTCCCCACAACGAGGCGCGTCGCGCCCTCCTCGAAGCCGCAGGCAGGGGCGAGTGACCTGGCAGGTCCTGTGGGAACCGACCGCACTGGACACTGCCACCGGTCACCTCAGGAAGGACCCCGGCAGCGTCGATGCCCTCCTCATGGCCACCGACCAACTCGCCGAGAACCCTCGCCCTCCTGAGTCCCGCCCGTGGGGGACCGAGCATCGTCGTCTCCGCCACGGCCCCTGGCGCGTCCTTTACCGCATCGACCAGGACGCCCGCACCCTTCACATCGAGCACATCGGACGCACCAGCGACTAATGCTCCCGGCCTCACTCGCCCTGAGGCCTGAAGCGTCAGCCGGGAGCCCGGGGCCGGGCCCGCCAGGGGCGGGTGACGGTCTGGGTGTAGGCGCGGTGGGCGGGGTGGCGGGCAGCGTGGTGGAGTTGCCAGTCCAAGGCGGTGCCGAACTCGACGCCGGTGTGCGACGCGGCGCCGCACACCTCGCAGGTCATGCGGTACGTGGCCGGGGGCGCGTCGGGTGCGGTGTCCGGTTCGCCGGTCCAGCCCGCCGTGTCCGGCTCGGCGCGCAGGCGGCGGAACATCACGGGACGCCGCCTCCCGGCCCCGGCTCCGGCCCTCGCCCCGGCACGGGGTCCTGCGGCACGGGATCCTGCGGCACGGGCCGCAGGGAGATCTCCCACAGGCACTCGGCGCCCGTGTGGCTGTAGACCACCGCCCGCCCGGCGCGCAGCAGCCGGTTGGTGCGGTCGGCCGCCGCCTCGTGCCCCCAGGCCAGGAACCGGGCGGCGGCCCCGGGATCGTCGGGGCCTAGGCTCGCCGCGATCCGCACCGCACGCTCCCCCGCCCACCACTGGACCTCCCCGGCGTGCACCGAGAAGCAGTCCCCGAGGTGGAACATGCGCGGCCGGGGCGTACGCAGGTAGGCGACGGCCTCGGCCCGGTACGCGGCGGGCCACCGGCCGCTCATCCGCCCTCCCCCGCAGGCGAGTCGAGCAGCACGGTGAACCACACCCACTTGCCGCCGGGCACGCAGGTGTAGCCCAGGGCGTCGGCCGTCTCCCGCAGCAGCCACAGCCCGCGCCCGCGTTCGGTGTCCCAGTCCGGCACCTGGACGGCGGGGGCCCGGCAGGAGCGGTCGTACAGCCGGACCAGGGCCGTGCCCCGCCCCTGCCGCACCTCCAGCCGGCACCGCCGGTCGGCCACGTGCCGGCACACGTTCGACAGCAGCTCCGAGATCCCCAGCCGCGCCGTCTCCACCGCCGCCCGGTCCCCGCCCATCGCCCGCACCGCCGCCGCGACCTCCCGCCGCCACACCTCGATCTCCCGCGCCTCGACGGTTATCTCCCAGGCGAAGCTGTGCCGTTCCTCAGCGACTCGTGCGGGGATGGCCATGGGGAGCCTCCAGTGGCAGAAGGAACGTGCCTGTTCCGGCACGCGGTTCGAACGATCCGTCGCACATCGATTACGGAACGTCGTGGAATCCAGAGTGATCCACCGTCTCGCTCAACCGCAAGCCAGTCATTCGCAAGTTTTCACTTATTCACCCTGCGAACCGTCGTTCTATTTCTCTTTCGCTCCGCGAAGCGAAGGAGTGCGGCACACTGAGCCCGACTTCATCCGAGACAGGGAGATGCTTGTGGGACGGCCGGTCACGACGGTCCGCCGGATGCGCCTGGGCATGGAACTGCGCCGTCTGCGGGAGCAGGCGCGCGTCTCGCAGAACGCCGCGGCGGAGGCCATCGACGGCAGCGACACCAAGATCAGCCGGGTCGAAGCGGGCAAGACCGGCCTGAACCGGCTGGAGTTGACCGCGCTGCTCGACCTCTACGGAGTCACCGACGAGCGGTTCCGGTCCGGCCTTGTGGAACTCAACCGCACCAGCCGCCAACGTGGTTGGTGGCAGCAGCGCAGCGACATCCTGGCACCGAAACTCCAGGAGCTGATCGAGTTGGAGTCCACCGCGTCGCAGATCTTCGAGTACGAGGCCATCGTCATCCCCGGTCTGTTCCAGACCAAGGAGTACGCACAGGCCATCATCAGCGGTTTCCCACCGCCGCACAGCGTGCCCGTCGAGCAGGCCGTCCAGATCCGCCTGGAACGGCAGAAGCTCATCGAGCGTGACGACGCGCCCCGCATCATCTGCGTACTCGACGAGGCGGTGTTGCACCGCCAGGTGGGAACACCGGAGGTGATGGCCGACCAACTGCGGAAACTCATCGCCATCAACAACCCACCGCATCTGTCGATCCAGGTCATCCCGTACAGCGCAGGAGCACACGCGGGGGCGGACGGCAGCTTCCGGCTGTTCAGCTACCCGACCCCGGCCGATATGGACATCTGCTTCCTGGAGCAGAAGGAGAGTAGGGTCTTCATCGAGGAAGAGGCCGGCCTGGAGCCCTACCGCACGGCGGCGGAACACCTCCGCACCCAGGCGTTGTCATCGCCCGACTCGATGAAGCTGATCGCCGGCCTCGCAGCGGAGTTCGACAGTAGAGGCTGAACACCATGCGACATGACCTGCCGATCGAGCAGTGGCGGAAGTCCAGTTACTCCAACGCACAGAGTGGCAACTGCGTGGAGGTGGCGGAGATACCCGGCGCCGCCGGCATCGCCGTCCGCGACTCCAAGAACCTGAGCGTCCCCCCGGCCCGCGTCTCCCGCCCCGCCTGGGCCGCTTTCCTCTCGGCGGTGGCGCAGGACGCGCCTCCCATCGCGTGAAGGGCGGGTCCGCCCCGGCGGGAGCGCCACAGCTCCGCATGCCGTAGGCCCCACGGAACGCCGTCCGACTGGGAGTTGAGGAAAGCGTGCTGTGGCCCAACGCCGTGAAGGCCGTCATGAAGACCGGCCCCGACCGCGAGGTCATCTCGGTCTACCCGTACCGCTCGGCCTGCCCGTCGTCCGTCTGGCGCTCGCTGATCACGGACGCCCGCGAGGAGCTGACGTTCGCCGGGTACACCAACTACTTCCTCTGGCTCGACCACCCGAACCTCGCCACCGTGCTCAGGAAGAAGGCCCGCGCCGGTGTCGCGGTGCGGTTCCTGCTGGGCGAGCCCGACTCCGAGACGACCCGGCGCCGCGAGACGGTGGAACAGACCGCACTGACCGTCTCCACCCGCATCCGCATCACGCTGGAGCACCTGGAACGGCTCGGGGACACCGAGAACATCGAGGCCCGGTACAGCCGTCACGAGGGCCACATCAGCCTGTCGGTGTTCCGCTTCGACGACCAGATGCTCGTCACTCCTCACCTGTCCAACCTGGTCGGTCACGACTCGCCCATGCTCCATCTGCGGCGACTGCAGGACGATGGCATGTTCGACCGTTTCGCCTCGCACGCCGAGGCGCTGTGGAAGGAAGGCGCCCCGGTCAGGAGTTGATGGCTGCCCGTGGTCAGGGGCTCCGCGCGGCCCCGGAGGGGTCGTCACCACCGCCGGTGCACGGTCGCCTTGCCGCCGGTCACCAGGCTCGCCGGCGGAACGTCGTCGGCCACGACCGCGCCGGCGGCGACCACGGCGTCACGGCCGATGCTGACGCCGGGCAGGATCGTGGCACCGGCGCCGATCCACACGTTCTCCGCGACGTCGATGGGCGCACCGGTGAGGTACAGCTTGCGCTCCCCGGGGTCGACCGGGTGGCCGCTGGTGATGAACGTGGCCTTCGGGCCGATCATCACGCGCTCGCCGAGCCGGATGCCGGCGTAGTCCAGGAACGTGCAGTTCTGGTTGATGAACACGCGCTCGGCGAGGTCGAGGTTGAGGCCGTGGTCCGTGTAGAAGGGCGGATAGATCGTGACTCTCGGCGGCAGCGGCTTGCCGAGGATCCGCTCGAACAGCTTCGCCTTGCCGGCCTCGTCCTCGAAAGGTAAGGCGTTCAGGCGGGAGGTGAGTTCGGTGACCCGCAGGACCCTCTCGGCCATGGCCTGGAACTCGGCGCTGTGGATGCGCATCAGACGGTCGCTGGACATGTCACGGTCCTTCCGGTGTAGCGGTGGCGGAGGCTCGCCGGGAGACCAGTTTCAGGGGTGTTCGCGGAGGCGGGAGCGAAGGTGGCCAAGAGCGCTTCGCGGCGGGCGCCACGGACACTCCCGCTTCGGCGCCCCGGGGCGTGTCGCGAAAGCGCGTGCGACGGCGGACGTGCCGTAGTACTCCTGGGGGTCCCGGAGTTCAATTCCGTTCCCGCTTGGAGTCGTCTATGACCGTTCGTCGTGTCGTGCCCAACATCCAGTCGGAGGCCGTACAGGAGAGCCGGGAGTTCTACGGCCTGCTGGGCTTCGAGGAGGTCATGAACCACGGCTGGATCGTGACGCTCGCTTCCCCGTCCAACCCGGCGGGGCAGGTCAGCCTCGTGACCGGCGACAGGACCGCCCCCGTCACCCCCGACATGAGTGTCGAGGTGGACGACGTGGACACGGCCTATGCGGTCATGCGGGACAGCGGTGCGGAGATCGTTCACCCCCTGCAGGACGAGGAGTGGGGTGTTCGGCGGTTCCTCGTCCGCGACCCCAACGGCCGCGTGGTCAACGTACTGGGCCACCGCTGACGCCGATCCCACGCGAGCAGCGCGGCCACCGGCCGGCAGCGCGTCCGCGGCCTCGGACGACTGTGAGCGGCGGTGCCCTACGCTCTGTGTCATGGCCGTTCGATGGGGGACGTTCGTCCTGTTCGCACTCGGTGTGGCGGGGCTGAGCTGGGGAATCGCGGACTGGATCGACGCCGCCGACTGCGCGGCGGGGGAACGGTACTGCGACACGGAACCGGGGAAGCGGGAGCACGACGGCAGGAACGTGCTCCTGGTCTTCGGCGGGTTCCTGACCCTGTTCCCGGGCACCGTCCTGGTCGAACGCACGCAGGACTGGCGGCCCGCGCTCGGCCTGCCCGTGGGCGCGCTCGCCGGCAGCGCGATCGCTCTGTCCATCAACCGGGAGCCGGGCATCTGGATCCTGGTGTGCGTGCTTCTGGCCGTCTGCGCGGCCCTGCCGTTCGCACTTCGTATGCTGGTGGCCCCGCAGACCGGGGCCGGGCGTCCCCCCTCGTCCGGCTGACCTCGCCGCAGGAGCCTCCGTGCCGCCCCGGCGGGCCCCTGTTCAGGCCGTTGCGGCAGGTCGTCATGCCGGTCGGCGGGCAGACCGGAGCAGGCGGGCGGCCCGTGCTCAGCCCTCCGGCCGGTAGCCGTCGTAGTCATTCCATCCGGCGGTCCGGTCCAGCTCCTCCCAGGTGGGCCAGGCCGCGCCCGTCGCCTGTCGGACGAGTTCGCCGGGCAGGCCGAACGGCGGGGCCTTGTGCGGTTTGGCGAGGGCCTGGCCGACGATCGTGTCGTGGAGGACGGCCGCCGCGTGCAGACGGGGCAGCGCGGCGTGGACTCGTTCGGCATGGCCGGGCGGGAGGGCGCGCGGGTCGTCGAGGCCGAGGTCCAGCGCGGCCCCCGCCGTCACCAGAGCGATCTCCGGGCGCTTGCGCATCGCGAGGTCGTGGTGGAGGTGGAGGGCGATCGCGTCCCAGACGATCTCGACCCGGTCGGCCGGCATCCCGCGCTCGGTGAGGAAGCGGGCGGCCAGGTCGGCGCCGTCGAGGTCGAAGGACTGGTCGCCGTCGCCTTCCGGGGTGAGCCCGGCGTCGTGCAGGACGCAGCCCAGGAAGAGGAGTTCGTCGTCGTAGTCGCGGCCGGGCAGCAGGCCGCGCCGCTCGCCAAAGGCACGCCCGTGGAGGTAGGTCCTGAGGCTGTGGTTGAAGATCGCCGGGTACTCGATCCGCTTCGCGTGGCGAAGGGCCTCCAG
Source organism: Streptomyces mangrovi (assembly GCF_900114215.1). Classification (GTDB taxonomy): domain Bacteria; phylum Actinomycetota; class Actinomycetes; order Streptomycetales; family Streptomycetaceae; genus Streptomyces; species Streptomyces barkulensis. The sequence continues at coordinate 61,951 of NZ_FOSG01000027.1, forward strand.
TGCCAGTGCGGTGCGCGGCAGGGGCAGTTCCTCGTAGTCGTCCGTCATGTCATCCCTCCTGGGTGCCGGATGTCGGGGGTGGGGCGGGGGTCTCGCGGATGCGGCGCAGGGCGAGCAGTCCGCCGAGGCCGGGGACGAGGGCGTACCACCGTGCGCCGGTGTCGGCGGCGGTCGTGGCCTGCCAGGTGGCGGCGATGACGACCAGGTACGCGGTGCCGTGCAGCGGGCCGGTGAGCGAGGTGACCGGCCGCGCGTGGACGGTGAGCAGGTTGGCCAGCAGCACGGCCAGGGTGGCGGCCTCGGCGCCGGCGGCGATCCGCAGGGTGCGCACGGCTCTCACGCCCCCGTGGTGGAGCCGGGGCGGACGATCATCAGGACGACGACGACCGCCCACAGCAGGTTGAAGGCGCCGGTGAGCATGGACAGCCGGGCCGCCGCCGAGCGCGCCTTCCCGTCGTCCGCAGCGTCGTCCGCCGCCGTACGCGCCCCCGCGCCGCCTGCCGGCCGGAGCATCCGCCGCTGGCCGGGGACGATCGCCAGGACCAGGACGGCCGCGGCGATCGCGGTCAGGAGGAGCGAGGCGATCAGCCAGGCGTCGGTGAGGACGCCGAGCCGCGCGCCCGTGGCGATCCCGAAGACCGGTACGGCGATGCCGGCGACGGCGTAGTTCCGGCAGATCCGGTGCAGGAACGCGGCGATCCACGCGTCCCGCCCCTCCCCCGGCTCCCCGGGCGTGCCCCGGACCCGGCGGCCTGCCGCGCGTGGCGCGGGAAGAGGGAGGCGGCGACGGTGATCGGCCCGATCACCACGATCGCCGCCAGGACATGGACGGACAGCAGCACCTTGGTCACCGCGGTCTCCTCACCCCGATGATGGATAGATTGGCTGCCAATACATAGCACGCCTACACTTCCCTTGTGTAGGCTGCCCACTCATGAAGGCCGACGCCGTACGCGGACATCTGGACGGACTGCTGCTGGCCGTGCTGGAGCCGGGGCCACTGCACGGGTACGCGATCATCACCGCCGTACAGCGGCGCAGCGCGGGCGCGCTCGAACTGCGCACCGGCACGGTCTACCCCGCGCTGAACCGCCTGGAGCGCATCGGACTGCTGCGCAGCAGCTGGGACTCCACCGGCGAGCGGAAGCGGCGTCGCTACGAGCTCACCGACGCCGGGCGGCGCGCGCTGGCCGACGAGCGGACGGCCTGGCAGGCGTTCACGGCGGCGATCGGCTCCGTCCTGGACCCCGCCCCGCACCCCGGGCACGCCGGATGAGCGGCACCGGACGGCGGCCCGGCCCCGCCGGGACATACGCCGACGAGTACGCCGAGGCGCTGGCGTCCGCCCTGCGCGGCCCGGCCCGCTCCAGGGCCCGGCTGGTGGCGGAGATACGCGACGGCCTCGCCGAGACGGTGGCCGCGTACGCCGCCGAGGGGCTGCCCCGCGAGCTCGCCGTCCGGCGGGCCGTGCGGGAGTTCGGCACCGTGGCGGAGGTGCTGCCCTCCTGCCAGCGGGAGCTGACCGTCGCGCAGGTCCGCCACACCGCCAGGGCCGTCGCCCTCGCCGCCCCGCTGCTGACCGTCTGCTGGTACCTGTTCCTGGCCACCGGGTACGGCGGTCAACTGCCCCTGGCCACCCGTCTGCTGGCGTTCCCCCTGGCCGGGTTCGCGGCCGTCGCCGCGCTGCTCTCGGCGGCCGCGCTGGCCGCCACCGGCCCCCTCGCCCGGCGGCTGCCCACCCCGCACCGGCTCCCCCGGGCGACCGCCTGGGCCGGCACGACGGCCGGTGTCTGCCTGGGCGTGTCCGCGCTCACCCTCGCCGCGTCCTCACCCCTGTCTGGCAACTGGCCGCCGGTCGCGCTCGCGGGCGCCCTCGCCGCCGTGCTCCACACCGTGGTGGCGTCCTCCGCCCGCGCCTGCCGCGACTGCGCCCGCGCATAGCCGCCCCTCCGGCGACATCCGCAACTCCGTTCCCCTGATGCCCCTTTCGCGTTGTTCGCCGCCGAAAGCGAGAAGTCGACACATCCCCTTCCCAGACTTGGAGGAGCGGGCCCCCGGCCCGTGTGCACCGCACCGACCGCAAGGGGGAAACATGACCAGGACGACCAGAACGACCGGGAAGACCGGGAAGACGAGGAGAGTCGCGCGTACGGCCGTCGTGCTCGGCGGCGCGATCCTGCTGGCCCTGACCACCGCCACATCCGCGTCGGCGACCGTGACGCGCTACCACGGCAGCGACGCCGCCCAGGCGACCGCCTACTCGATGCGCGCCTACGACGGCGAGCGCGACGGCAACGGCGTCTACGCCGACGCCTACCTGGCCAACGGCGCCCACGTCTCCCAGTGGGACGGCAACGGCGCGGACGGCAACTGGGGTCCGTGGGCGCGTTACAGCTCCCGCATCAAGCAGTTCCGGGTCTGCGAGGACCACAAGGGCTGCTCCAGCTGGTCCTACTGGCCGAGCTGACCGGCACACCCCGGCACCCGTGCACCACGGCCCGCCCCACCCGGGGCGGGCCGCTCCCATACGCCTGGGACCATCCGCCTCAGCGGCGCCCCGCCGCACCGCCCACCGGGGCCTGCCGGGCGGCCTTCCGAGCCGTAAGGGGAAAGAGTTCCAGGCATTCGTCCCGGCGGACCCCCTCACGCACCTCCGGCCGAGGGTGCCCGGCCGGGGATCCGCCGGCGGTCCCCGGACCCGTTCGGGGAGAGGTGCGGCTTTCGGCCCGTCATGGTCCGGAGCGGACCGACGCCCGGCCGCTCCCGCGCCTCGCGGTCCGTACGGCGAGTACGTTCACCCCGATTCCGACGGCACATCCGAGCGTGTTGAAGAAAACGTCCTCCAGGTCCGCCACGCGACTTGCTCCTTGCAGCCACTGCAACGCTTCGATCATGACGCTCGCCCCCAGCCCGACAACCATGGTCCGCACCACGGATACGCTTCTTCGCGCCGACAGGGACAGAAGAAGGGGAAGCGGAACGAACATGAGGCAGTTCGCCGTCCACTGCCGGATGATCATGGATCTCTCGTTTTCGGAAACCTGGTCCTGCGAGTCGTTGAGGAGCGTCTCCACACCCTGTCCCCACCAGACCAGGCCGCTGCCCGCCTCGCTCCCGTCACCGGCGAGCGTCGCGGCACACACCAGGAGGCCCCAGGCGGTGAGCGCCGTCCACGCCGCGCGGCGCATCAGGCGCGGCCGGAGTTCGCTCGCACGGTGCGCGCCGACCGATCCCAGAAAGAGAGCCGCCAGAACGAGTACGGTCGTCAGCGGCGTCAAGTGAAGGACGATCCGCCACATCACTCCTCCCCTATCTGTGCCGTGCGGCCCGTGGGGCCGTTCGGCACACGACTCCACGGGCCACGAAGAAGAGAGCGGATCAGATGAACCGCCACCGGGTCACGTACACGTTTCCGCTCAACATCATGATGCCGCGGATCGCGCCGTCAGCAGGAAGACTGGAGAGGTAGCGGGTGTACGATCCGCAGTTTCCGGTCGAGATGAACTGGTTCTCCCAGCCGTCCCACACATACTGAGGTTGAACTCGTGGTGTCGTGAGGGTTCATCCGGGTCTGATGGTCAGGCCGGTCTCGGCGAGGCAGCCGTCGATGAGGTCGCTGTGGTACTGGATGTGGCGCAGTCCTCGCCGGATGCGGTGGATGAGGTGTTCGGGGGTGGTGAAGGCGACGTTGGACAGCCAGCCGCGCCGCAGCAGGGACCAGATCCCTTCGACGGGGTTGAGGTCGGGTGCGTAGGGCGGCAGGTAGTAGATGGTCAGCCAGTCCCGGTCGGCGGCCCACTTCTGCAGGTCGGCGGCCTTGTGCACGTTGAGGTTGTCCCAGACGAGCACGATGGGGCCGCCGAGTTGGTGGTGGGCGGCGGTCAGCAGGTCGCGGTAGTCGGTCCAGGCGAAGCTTTTGCGGCCGTCGCGGCGGCCGTCGTCGCGGCGGGGCCGGTAGATCAGCCGGGACCGGTGACCGGGCTTGTAGCAGGTCAGCGCCGCGATCGAGACCCGACGGCGGGAGCGACCGCGGACCCGCACCACCGGGGTATGCCCGCGACGGGACCAGGTTCTGGCGTGCGGCGGCGTCATGGAGAAACCGGCTTCGTCCTCGAAGACGAGCCAGGCTCCATGGGCCGCCGCTGCTCTTCCGCGCAG
>NZ_FOSG01000018.1 GCF_900114215.1 Streptomyces mangrovi
GCCTTGATCTCGCCTCCCGCGTCCTCGCCGTCGCCGAAGAAGACGCCCACCGGCGCCAGGTGGAAGGTGTCGCCCACGCCCATCCTCCCGGCCGCCGCCTTCAGATGGACGTCCGAGGGCGTCACCGTGGGGTTCAGCCGTACTCCCAGCATCCGCCTGGCCTGGTCGTAGTACGGCTTCAGCTCCTCCTGCCAGTCGGTGATGTGCCCCCACTGACGGTCGGCGAAGAACGCCGGCGGCGGCACGTAGAGGGTGTTGGCGTAGTTCAGCGAACCGCCGCCCACCCCGGCACCGGCCAGGATCATCACCTTGTCCATCAGATGGATGCGCTGGATGCCGTACAGGCCCAGCGCCGGGGCCCACAGGTAGTTCCTCAGGTCCCAGGAGTTCTTCGGCAGCGTCTCGCGGGTGAAGCGCCGCCCCGCCTCCAGCACCCCGACCCGGTAGCCCTTCTCCGTCAGCCGCAGCGCGGACACCGAACCGCCGAAACCGGAACCGACCACGATCACGTCGTAGTCGTACGGCTGCGGCGGGCCGGACGGCTGCTGCGCTGCTTCGTCCTGCGGTCGGGACACGGGGACCTCCGGTGGTGCGTATCGGTTCCGGGGAAGGAGGCGGAAGAGGGGCGGGGACGGGGGCGGGGCGTCGGGAGGGGCGGCGGGAGGGCGGGGCGTCAGCGGAAGCGGAACGCCTTCATCACGCGCAGGGAGGCGCTCATGAAGGCCGCGTACTTCGCGTCGTCCATACCGAGCGACGGGGCCATGGGCAGCAGCCGCTGGGTGGCGACGGTCTGCGCCTCCGTGTACTTGAGGATGCCCTCCGAGCCGTGCCGGCGGCCCACCCCGGACTCGCCCATGCCGCCCATCGGCGACTGGACGCTGCCGTACGCGGCGGCGTAGCCCTCGTTGACGTTCACCGTGCCGGTGCGCAGCCGGGCGGCGACCTCGCGGCCCCGGCGGGTGTTCCTGGTCCAGACGCTGGAGTTGAGGCCGTAAGGGGTGGCGTTGGCCAGCGCGACCGCCTCGTCCTCGTCGGAGAAGCGGTAGACGGAGACGACGGGGCCGAAGGTCTCCTCACCGCAGACGGCCATGGGTGCGGTGACGCCCTCCAGGACGGTCGGCTCGTAGAACAGCGGTCCGACGTCAGGGCGTGCCCTGCCGCCGGCCAGGACCTTCGCGCCCTTGGCGACGGCGTCGTCCACGTGCCGCACCACGTTCTCCAGCTGCCGCTTCGAGACGAGCGATCCCATGTCGGCGCCGTAGGCCAGCGCCGATCCCAGGCGCAGCGCCCTGGTGCGTGCGGTGAACCGTTCCAGGAAGGCGTCGGCGATCGAGTCGTGGACGTAGAGCCGCTCGATGGAGATGCACAGCTGCCCGGCCGAGGAGAAGGCGGCGCGCACCGCGCCCTCGGCCGCGTGGTCGACGTCGGCGTCCTCCAGCACCAGCATGGCGTTCTTGCCGCCCAGCTCCAGCGAGGTCCCCACCAGGCGGAACGCGGCCCGCTGGGCGACCTCGCGGCCGGTGCGGGTGGAACCGGTGAAGGAGACGTAGTCGGCGTGGTCGACGACCGCCGGACCGACGACCGGACCCTCGCCGATCACGATCTGCCAGACCTCGGCGGGCAGCCCGGCCTCGATCAGCAGGTCGCGCGCCCACAGGGCGGTCAGCGCGGTCTCGGTGTCGGGCTTCATGACGACGGCGTTGCCGGCGGCGAAGGCGGGCAGCGCGTCGCCGACCGACAGCTCCAGCGGGTAGTTCCACGGGGCGATCTGCCCGACCACGCCCTTGGGGTGGCGCAGCTCCCGCACCCGGGTGAGCACCGGGATGGCGCCGGTGTGGTTCCGGGGGCGCAGGTACGCCGGGGCCTTGCGGCCGTAGTGGCGGGCGGCGACGGCGACCGCCTGCACCTCCTCGTGGGCGTGCAGCCGCGCCTTGCCGGTCTCCAGCTGGACCAGGTCCAGCACCTCCGACTGGCGGGCCAGCAGCAGGTCGTGGAAGCGCAGCAGGACGGCGGCGCGCTCGCGCACCGGCCGCGCCGCCCACGTCCGCTGCGCCTCGCGGGCCCGGGCGTAGGCCTCGGCGACCTCGGCGGGGGTGGATTCGGGCAGGTCGGCCAGCTTCTCGCCGGTGAAGGGGGTGTGGCAGGCGGTGCGGCCGCTGCCCGTCAGGCCGCGGGTCAGCCGGGCGACCAGTTCGCCGGTCACCACGTCGGCGGCGGTGCGGGCGGCGGCGGGGGCGGCGGCCACCGGGTTGCCGGCCGCCGTGGGCGCGGCGGGGGCTGCGGTGACCGCGGGGGACTCAAGGGCCTCGGGGGTCTCAGGAACCACAGGGGTCCCAGGGGCTGCGGTGACCGCGGGAGCTTCGGGGCCGGTGCCCGTCGTCTGCGCCGCCCCGGTGGCGGCGGTACCTGGCGAATCCGTCATACCGGGGAGGGTACGGCGTGGGAAACCTTCTGTGTACCCGGCGGTAACCACTTTTCACGGAATCCGCCAGTGATCACTGGCACATACCTTGCGCGCATTCGGACGGCGGCCCGCAGGACGGCCCGGAGGACGGCCCGGGGTGCGACCGGAAAACGGCCTTGAGCGGCCCGGCCGGGCGGCCGGGCGGGGGCGGCTCAGCCGGTGGCGCGGTAGGTGTCGGCGATCGTGTCGAAGAGGCGGTTGATGTCGTCCTTACGGCTCTCCGGACCCCTGACCAGCAACGAGTGGTAGCGACCGTCCACGATGACCGCCCGGTCGCACATGTAGGTGCTGTCCGCGCCCTCGCGCCAGCTGAACCGGCCCTCGGCCATCACCGTCCGGCCCACCTGTATCCGCCGCATCCCGGAACTGGTCGCCCAGTCCGCGGCACGGTACGCGTCCAGCTCCCGCTGGTCGTCGGTGAGGTACGCCATCGGGTCCGAGCCGTACTCCTCGGTGGTGTCCCGGCCGGGCACCACGACGATCTCCAGGTCACCGCGTGTGAAGACCGTCCGCCCCCGGCCGTCCGGCCCCGCCCGCCGGGCGTCCTCGGGGAGCGCGATCCGGAAACCGGCCGCGTCCTCGTGCAGCGCGTAGCCGTCGAGTCCCTCCACCGGATCGCCGGCCTGCGGCCGCTCGGTGCCGGGCGCCTTCGAGCCCTCGGTCCCGTCCGGTTCCCCGGCCTCGGCCTCCCGCGGTGGGGCTTCCTCCCCCGGCTCCCCCGGCTGCTCCGGCTCCCCCGGCTGCGCGCCCACACTGCCGGGCCGCTGGTCGGCGCTGTTCCCTGCGGAACCGGCGCCGCCCTCGGGCATGTACACGGCCGCGTACACCAGCGTCCCGGTCAGCAGCAGGAGGACCAGCCCGACCAGGACCATGCCCAGCCGGCGCGGTGACCTCTGCTTCCGGGCACGCCGGTGCCGGGCGTGGGTGGCCACCAGGGAACGCTCCGCCCGCTTCCTGCGCACCAGCTCGCCGCGGCGCCTTATGATCGGCAGCCGCCTGGGGTCGGCGGGCCGGCCGGCCTCCAGCGAAAGCGGCGCGGTGACCGTGTGCAGCCCGACCTCGGGCTCGGGCGCGGAACGGATCAGGGAACGCAGCCAGCCGCCCAGCTCCTCGAAGTCCGGCCGCTCGGTCGGGTCCTGGCGCAGCAGCGACTCCACGACGGGCCGCAGCGCACCGCACTCCTCGGCGAACGCGGGCGGCTCGGCGCACACCATCTGCACCAGCTCGGCCACCGACTCCTCGGGGTAGGGCGCGTGCCCCTGGACGGCCCGGAACAGCAGCGCGCCCAGAGCCCACAGATCGGCCGCCGGGCCGACCGGCGGGGCCAGCCGCCAGTTCTCGTAGACGGGCCCGGCCTGCTCGGGGGCCCAGCGCTCGGTGACGGCGCCGACGATCGCCGTCCTGGTCTGACGGGCGCGTTCGGCGGCGAGCGCGGTGGTGGGGCCGCGGTAGCGGTCGCCGTCCTCCTCGCCCCAGCTCCGCACCGGCGGCGTCCGCTCGCCGTGCGGCTCCTCGCCGTGCGCCTCGTCGTACGGCTCGCCGTACGGGGTCGAGCCGCCGGGGGGCACCGGGCGCAGGTCCCCGGCCTGCCGACCGGCCGCGTCCCTGCGCGCCTCGACCTCGGTCCGGGCGGCGGCGGCGCGCGTACCGGCCCGGTACGCGGCGATGGCGCCGCTGCGCGCGGCGCGCTCGGCGGCCGGGCCGCCCCGCTCCGGGCGCCCGCCGCCGTCGTGGGGCGTGGGGTGGCCGTACGCCCCGTACTCCTCCGCCTCAGGGCCCTCGCCGGTGCCGGGACCGGCCAGCTGGCGGGGCACACCGGCCACCGCCGGGCCCTGGTCCGCCCCCCGGTAGCCGGGCGGCAGCCCGGGGACGCCGACCCCGGACACCTCTCCCGCCGCACCGTCCGCGGAGCCCTCCGCGGGACCGTCCACATGACCGCGCGGCAGCACGCTCGGCGGCGCCGGGAGTGGGTCGTACCCGCACAGCGCCTCCTCCGCCGCGCCGGCGGCCAGCCCGGTGAGCACGGCCCGGCCGTCGTCGCAGACGAGGACGGTGCGGGGGGTGATGTTGCGGTGGACCCAGCCTTGCGCGTGGACCGCGCGCAGGGCCGCGAGCAGGTCGGCCGCCAGCTCCGCCGCCCGGTGGGGGCTGAGCGGGCGCTCGGCGAGCAGGGCGGCCAGCGGCCGGGCCGCGACCAGTTCGCTGACGATCCACAGGCCGTCGCCCTCGACGAAGACGTCGAAGACCTGGTCGAGCCTTGGATGGTCGGGTATCCGGGAGGCGGCCAGCGCCGCCTCCACCGCGCGCCGCACGGCGGGGTCGGCCGGGCGGCGCGTGGCACGGCCGGCGCGGTCGTGCCCGTAGCCGCCCCCGCCGAGGAACTCGGCCTCGACGACCTCCGGCAGCGGCACCTGGCGGACCAGCACCTCCTGCCCGCTGGCCGTGTCGTACGCGCGGGACTCCACCAGCTCGTACTCGTCCGACGGCGGACGCGGCAAGCGGTACCGCTCGGCCAGCAGCCGACCCGAGTACTCGTCCACGGCGCCCTCCCCACACGACCTGGTGCCCTACCGGTCCGTCAAGACCCGTTCACGGCGGCCGGATAGCGGACGCACAGGGTCTGCGTACTATCACGATACGTGCCCGGGCGGCCTCGCGTCGCCCGTCGGCCGGTTGTACCTCTCAGTCCCGGGGGCGGAACGTCCGGAACGCGGTCTCCCGCACCGTGCGGCACTCCTCGCCGTCCCACTTCTCCGTCTCACAGGTGATCATGATGGCGTAGCCGTGGGTGTCGTCGACCCGGAAGCCGCGGTTGAGGACGCGCACCCGCTTCCCGCTCTCCACGCGTTCGAACGTCCAGTCCGCGACGGTCGGGTAGTCCCGCCACTTCACGGGCTCGATGTCCACCAGGGAGTAGCCGGTGCTGCTGCCGCGCACGGCGGGCTCCAGGGAGCGCCAGGCGCCCGCCGCGCTGTCCCCGGGGCTGCCGTTGAAGTCGACCTGGACCTTGGGGTAGCCGCCGCCGGCCGGGGCGTACTTGCCGCCGGAGTTCCGGCCCGCTATCCCGGCGCGCTCGTAGCCCTCGGGCATCGCCATCGAGAAGTGGAAGCGGTCGTCGGTGACCGTCTCGTAGCCCTCGGGCAGCCCCTCGCCGCCCTGTCCGCCCTTGCCGCCGTCCTCGCCGTCCTCCCGCTTCTCCCCGTCGTCCTTCCCGTCGTCCTTCCCGCCGTCCTCGTCGGCGGACGGCTCGGAGGAGGGCTCGGCGGACGGCTCGGCGGAGGACGCGCCCGGTCCGCCGTCCTTGCCGTCCTGCCCGGCGGTCGGGGCCGCGGACGTACCGGATCCGGCCCGCCCGCCGGACTCCTCGTCACCGCCCGCGAACGCGAAGGCCAGGACGGTGCCGAGCAGGGCCAGCACCACGACGGCGACCACCGCGAGCCCGGCGGGCTGCCGTGCCATACGGGCCGCGCGGGCCACACCGGCCGGGGCGGCGGTGGTGGCCGCGGCGCCGCCGGCCGCTCCGGGGGCGCCCGCGGCGCCCTTCCCGCCGGTCTTCTCCCCGGCCTCCCCGGCCTTCCCCTCCTCGCCGCGCCCGGCTGCCCCAGCCGATGCGGCCGATGCGGCCGATGCGGCGCGTACGGACCGCAGCGCCCCACGCAGCCGCTCACCGCCCGCGCCGCCCGCGGCAGCCGGGCCGGCCGCCCCGGCGCCGGCCACCGGGAGCACGGTCGTACGGGTGCCCTCCGGCTCCTCCTTCTTCTTCTCCTTCTCGCCCCCGGCGTGCGGCCCGCGGGCCGCACGCTCCAGCAGCACCCGCGCGCCCGGCTCGTCCAGCCGCTTGTCCGCGTCCTTGTCCAGCAGGCCGTGGATGACCGCCTCCAGCGCCCCGGCGCGCTTGGGGGGCTCCAGCGGCTCGGTCATCACCGCGGTCAGGGTGGCGATCGCCGACCCCTTGTCGTACGGCGGGTGGCCCTCCACCGCCGCGTACAGCAGCCCGCCCAGCGACCACAGGTCGGAGGGCGGGCCGGGGCGCTGACCGCGCGCCCGCTCCGGCGCTATGTAGGAGGGCGCGCCGACCAGCATGCCGGTGGAGGTGAGGGAGGGGTCGCCCTCGATCTGGGCGATGCCGAAGTCGGTGAGGACGACCCGGCCGTCCTCGTCGGCGATCAGGACGTTGGAGGGCTTCACGTCGCGGTGCAGGATGCCCTCGCGGTGCGCGGCGCGCAGCACGTCGAGGATCGCCAGGCCCACCTCGGCCGCCCGCCGCGGCTCCAGCGGGCCGTCCTCGCGCAGCACGTCGGCCAGGGAGCGGCCGTCGATCAGCTCCATGACGATCCAGGGGCGGTCGTCCTCGTCGACCACGTCGTAGACGGTGACGGCGCTGCTGCTGCGGATGCGCGCGATGGCCTTGGCCTCGCGCAGCGTGCGGGTGATCAGCCGGCGCTTCTCCTCCTCGTCGATGCTGGAGGGGAAGCGCAGTTCCTTCACCGCGACGGTACGGCCCAGGACCTCGTCCTCGGCCCGCCACACGGTGCCCATTCCGCCGCGGCCCAGGACGTCGCCCAACCGGTAACGCCCGCCCAGCAGCCGTCCGGCCTTCTTGCCGCGGCCGTCCACGTCGCTCATGCGTCCCCTCACACTCAGCCCGCCCCAGCAGTGGCCCCATTCTCCCCCACGGGGCGGACCGCGGTGCACGCGGCCGGGGACACACAACCGGAACGGCGGTGCGCGGGGCCGGGGCTGACGCCCCGGCATCCGCGGGCGCGCCGGGCGCGCCCGCGCACCGGCCGCGCACCGGCCGCGTACCGGCCGCGTACCGGCCATGTACCGGCCATGTACCGGCCGCGCGGTGTCCGCCGGTGACGTTCCGTCACCGGCGGACGGTGCGTCACAGCGGCTGGAGCGGCACGATGTCCGGGGCGCCCAGGCGCGCGGCGTCGGCGGTCTGGTCGTCGGGCTGGCGCTGGGACTCCCGCTCGGCCTCGACCCGCTTGTGGTAGTGCTCCACCTCGCGGTCGATCTGCCCGGCGTCCCAGCCGAGCACCGGGGCCATCAGCTCGGCGCACTCCCGCGCGCTGCGCGTGCCGCGGTCGAAGGTCTCGATGGAGATGCGGGTGCGGCGGGTGAGGACGTCGTCCAGGTGGCGCGCGCCCTCATGGGTGCAGGCGTACACCACCTCCGCCCTGAGGTAGTCGTCGGCGCACGGCAGCGGCTCGCCCAGGCTCGGGTCGGCGGCGACCAGCTCCAGCACCTCGTCGGTCAGCGAGCCGTACCGGCCCAGCAGATGCTCCACGCGCGCCACGTGCAGCCCGGTGCGGGCGGCGATGCGGGCGCGGGCGTTCCACATCGCGTGGTAGCCCTCGGCCCCGACCAGCGGCACCTCCTCCGTGGTGCACTCGGCGACGCGGTGGTCGAGCCCGTGGACGGCCTCGTCGACCGCGTCCTTGGCCATCACCCGGTACGTCGTGTACTTGCCGCCCGCGACGACCACCAGGCCCGGCACCGGGTGGGCGACGGTGTGCTCGCGCGAGAGCTTGCTGGTGGCGTCCGACTCCCCGGCCAGCAGCGGGCGCAGTCCGGCGTACACGCCCTCCACGTCGTCGCGGGTGAGCGGCACGGCCAGCACCGAGTTGACGTGGTCGAGCAGGTAGTCGATGTCGGCGCTGGAGGCCGCCGGGTGGGCCTTGTCCAGATCCCATCCGGTGTCGGTGGTGCCGATGATCCAGTGCCGTCCCCAGGGGATGACGAACAGCACGCTCTTCTCGGTGCGCAGGATCAGGCCGGTGGTGGAGTGGATGCGGTCGCGGGGCACCACCAGGTGGATGCCCTTGGAGGCGCGGACGTGGAACTGCCCGCGCTCGGCGGTCAGCCGCTGGGTGTCGTCGGTCCACACGCCGGTGGCGTTGACGACCTGCTTGGCCCGGATCTCGTACTCGCCGCCCTGCTCCAGGTCCTCCACCCGGGCGCCGACCACGCGCTCGCCCTCGCGCAGGAAGCCCACCACGCGGGCCCGGTTGGCGGCGTGGGCGCCGTAGGCGGCCGCGGTGCGCACCAGGGCGGCGACGTAGCGGGCGTCGTCCATCTGCGCGTCGTAGTACTGCAGGGCGCCCACCAGCGCGTCCTTGCGCAGGGCGGGAGCCACCCGCAGGGCCTGGCGGCGCGTCAGATGCCGGTGGTGGGGCAGGCCGCGACTGCGTCCGGAGGCCGTGGCGAGCACGTCGTACAGCGCCACGCCGGAGCCCGCGTACAGCCGCTCCCAGCCCCGGTGCCGCAGCGGGTAGAGGAAGGGGACGGGCCTGACCAGGTGGGGGGCGATCCGCTGGAGCAGCAGCCCGCGCTCCTTGAGCGCCTCGCGCACCAGCGTGAAGTCCAGCATCTCCAGATAGCGCAGCCCGCCGTGGATGAGCTTGCTGGAGCGGCTGGAGGTGCCCGAGGCCCAGTCGCGCGCCTCGACGATGCCCGTCGACAGGCCGCGGGTCGCCGCGTCCAGGACGGTGCCGGCGCCGACCACCCCGCCACCGACGACCAGTATGTCCAGCTCGCGCTCCGACATGCGGGCGAGCGCCTCGGCCCGCTCGGCCGGTCCCAGTGCCGCTGTCCTCACCACTGCCTCCCTGATATGCCGATACCCCGGTCGATCGCCCGTCCGTACACCTGTCCGTACGCCTGTCCGTACCCGCCCTGGCACCTACCCGTTCGTCCGCCGATCCCACGACTTCGACCCGGGCGGACACCGCTCCGCACGCAATCCACCATATCTGTCATATATGCGCTTAACCTGACATCGCCCCATAAGCCAGCCAGCCCCACGAGTCCGCCGACAGGGGAAGGGACGCCGCCTCATGCCCGCAGATCTCGCCGTCCTCGGTCTGGGTCGTCTGGGTCTTCCCGCGGCCCGGGCCGCCGCGGCCGCCGGTATCCGCACCATCGGCTACGACCCCGACGAGCACGCCGTGCGCGAGCTGGGCGCGGGACGCCCGCCGGCGGGCGGCGGGCTGTCGGCGGCCGAGGTGCGCAAGATGGCCTCGGCCGGCTTCCGCGCCACCTCGGACCCGTCCGTGCTGGGCCGGGTCCGCACCGCCCTGATCTGCGCCCCCACCCCGCAGGGCGAGGGCCGCGCCCCGGACCTGGGCGCGGTACGGGCGGCGGCGCTCACGCTCGGTGAGCGGCTGCGCCCGAGGACCACGGTCGTGGTGGAGTCCGCCGTCCACCCCGGCGGCACCGAGGAGTACGTCGCCCCGCTGCTGGAGAAGGCCTCGGGGCTGCGGGCCGGGCACGACTTCCACCTCGCCTGCGCCCCCTCCCGCCTCGACCCCGGCAACCGCTCCCACGGCTACACCAACACCCCGCGGGTGATCGGCGGGCTGACCCCGGCCTGCACGGAGGCCGCCGCCGCCTTCTACGGGCGGCTGGTGGAGAAGGTGGTGCGGGCCCGCGGCCTGCGCGAGGCCGAGACGGCGGCGGTGCTGGAGACCAACTTCCGGCATGTGAACATCGCCCTGGTCAACGAGATGGCCGTGCTCTGCCACGACCTCGGCGTGGACCTGTGGGACGTGATCCGCTGCGCGGAGACCAAGCCGTTCGGCTTCCACGCCTTCCGGCCGGGCCCGGGCGTGGGCGGCCACGGCGTCCCCGTCGACCCCGCCTGCCTGGACCGCGCGGGACGCACCCCGGGCTACCCGCTGCGCCTGGTCGAGGTCGCCCAGGAGGCCAACGCCCGGATGCCGCGCTATGTGGCGCAGCGCGCGGCGACCCTGCTCAACGAGCACGGCAAGTCGGCCCGCGGCGCCCGCGTCCTGCTGCTGGGCGTCACCTACAAGCCCGACCTCGCCGACCGGACCGGCTCCCCCGCCCCCGAGATCGCCCTGCGGCTGATGGAGATGGGGGCGCAGATCGGCTACCACGACCCGCATGTGCCGCAGTGGCGGGTGGCCGGCCGTCCCGTCCCGCGCGCCGATTCCCTCCACGAGGCCGCCGCCGCGGCCGACCTCACCCTGCTCCTCCAGCACCATCGCGTCTACGACCTGCAGAGCCTGTCGGCCAAGGCCCAGCTCCTGCTGGACACCCGCGGCGCCAGCCCGACGGGGGCGGCCCACCGGCTGTGACGCGGGCGCCCGCCGCGGCGGCGCGCACACGGCGAACAAGGAAAGGGGCCGGGCCCGGTGGACGCACCACCGGGCCCGGCCCCTCCGCCGCACGGGTTCCGCCGCACGCGTGCTCTCGCGCTCAGCGGGAGACGGTGACCTCCACGCGCTGGAACTCCTTGAGCTCCGAGTAGCCGGTGGTGGCCATGGCCCGGCGCAGGGCGCCGAAGAAGTTCATGTGGCCCTCGGGGCTGTGCGAGGGGCCGAGCAGGATCTCCTCGGTGGTGCCGACCGTGCCGAGGTTGACGCGCCTGCCGCGCGGCACGTCCTCGTGGACGGCCTCCATGCCCCAGTGGTGCCCGTGGCCGGGCGCGTCGGTGGCACGGGCCAGCGGGGAGCCCATCATCACCGCGTCCGCGCCGCAGGCGACGGCCTTGGGCAGGTCGCCGGACCAGCCCACGCCGCCGTCGGCGATGACGTGGACGTACCGGCCGCCGGACTCGTCCAGGTAGTCGCGGCGGGCCGCCGCCACGTCGGCGACGGCGGTGGCCATCGGCACCTGGATGCCCAGCACGTTGCGGGTGGTGTGCGCGGCGCCGCCGCCGAAACCGACCAGCACGCCCGCGGCGCCGGTGCGCATCAGGTGCAGCGCGGCGGTGTACGTGGCGCAGCCGCCGACGATGACGGGGACGTCGAGCTCGTAGATGAACTGCTTGAGGTTGAGCGGTTCGGCCGCCGAGGAGACGTGCTCGGCGGAGACGGTGGTGCCGCGGATGACGAAGATGTCCACGCCCGCGTCCACGACCGCCTTGGAGAACTGCGCGGTGCGCTGCGGCGACAGCGCGGCGGCCGTCACCACGCCGGAGTCGCGCACCTCCTTGATCCGCCGCCCGATCAGCTCCTCCTGGATGGGGGCGGAGTAGATCTCCTGGAGCCGGCGGGTCGCCACGGCCTCGTCCATCTCGGCGATCTCGTGGAGCAGCGGCTCGGGGTCCTCGTAACGCGTCCACAGGCCTTCGAGGTTGAGCACCCCCAGGCCGCCCAGCTCGCCGATGCGGATCGCGGTGCGCGGCGAGACGACCGAGTCCATCGGTGCGGCCAGGAACGGCAGCTCGAAGCGGTAGGCGTCGATCTGCCAGGCGATCGAGACCTCCTTCGGGTCCCGCGTGCGGCGACTGGGCACCACCGCGATGTCGTCGAAGGCGTACGCCCGCCTCCCGCGCTTGCCGCGGCCGATCTCGATCTCAGTCACGTGCTGTGCCCTTCCTACGGTCTACGCACCCAGTATCCCCGAGCGGGACACCGGGGACGCGCACCGGGTGAGCCGGCCTCGGTCACGGCCCGCCCGGGCCGTGACCGAGGCCGGCCGGTCCGTCTCAGCGCCGGGAGTAGTTCGGCGCCTCGGTGGTCATCTGGACGTCGTGCGGGTGGCTCTCCTTGAGCCCGGCCGCGGTGATGCGCACGAAGCGCCCCCTGGCCTTCAGCTCCGGCACCGTTTGGCCGCCGACGTAGAACATCGACTGGCGCAGACCGCCGACGAGCTGGTGCACCACCGCGCCCAGCGGGCCGCGGTAGGGGACCTGGCCCTCGACGCCCTCGGGGACGAGCTTGTCGTCGGCGGCGACCGTCTCCTGGAAGTAGCGGTCCTTGGAGTAGGACTTGGCCTGGCCGCGCGACTGCATCGCGCCCAGCGAGCCCATGCCGCGGTAGGACTTGAACTGCTTGCCGTTGATGAACAGCAGCTCGCCCGGCGACTCCTCGCAGCCCGCCAGCAGGCTGCCGAGCATCACGGTGTCGGCGCCGGCGACCAGGGCCTTGGCGATGTCGCCGCTGTACTGCAGCCCGCCGTCGCCGATGACCGGGACGCCGCTCTCCCGCGCGGCGAGCGCGGCCTCGTAGATCGCGGTGACCTGCGGGACGCCGATGCCGGCGACGACGCGGGTGGTGCAGATCGAGCCCGGCCCGACGCCGACCTTGACGCCGTCGGCGCCGGAGTCGATCAGCGCCCTGGCGCCGTCGCGGGTGGCGACGTTGCCGCCGACCACGTCGACCGAGGAGTTGGACTTGATCTTGGCGACCATCTCGCCGACCAGCTTCGAGTGGCCGTGCGCGGTGTCCACGACGATGAAGTCGGCGCCCGCCTCGATCAGCGCCTGGGCCCGCTCGAAGGCGTCACCGGCCACGCCGACCGCCGCGCCGACGATGAGGCGGCCCTCGTCGTCCTTGGCGGCGTGCGGGTACTTCTCCGCCTTGACGAAGTCCTTGACGGTGATCAGGCCCTTGAGCACCCCGTCGCCGTCGACCAGCGGCAGCTTCTCGATCTTGTGGCGGCGCAGCAGCTCCATGGCCTCCGCGCGCGAGATGCCCACCTTGCCGGTGACCAGCGGCATCGGCGTCATGACCTCGCGGACCTCGCGGCTGCGGTCGGTCTCGAAGGCCATGTCGCGGTTGGTGACGATGCCCAGCAGCTTGCCGGAGGCGTCGGTGACCGGCACGCCGCTGATGCGGAAGCGGCCGCACAGCTCGTCGGCCTCGCGCAGCGTGGCGTCGGGGCGGATGGTGATCGGGTCGGTGACCATGCCGGACTCCGACCGTTTGACCTGGTCGACCTGGTCGGCCTGGTCCTCGATCGAGAGGTTGCGGTGCAGCACGCCGACACCGCCCTGCCGGGCCATGGCGATCGCCATGCGGGCCTCGGTGACCTTGTCCATCGCCGCGGAGATCAGCGGGACGTTCACCTTCACGTTGCGCGAGACGTACGAGGAGGTGTCGATGTCCTGCGGGGCCATGTCCGACTCGCCCGGCAGCAGCAGCACGTCGTCGTAGGTCAGCCCGAGTGCGGCGAACTTCGCGGGAACCCCGTCGGCACTGCCGGCACCGCCGACGCTGCCCGTACTGCCGACGTTGTCCGTCATGACGCCTTCCATGGCACCTTCCCCAATACTCTTGCCCGGCGCGGACGTCCATGCTAACGGGCTCGGAAGGAGCCCCGTACCGCCGCGGGACCGCCCGCGGCCGAGGCCGGCGGGATCGCCGCCGGGCCGCTCACCGGATGGCCGGATGGCCGGATGGCCGGATGACTGTGATCGGCCCCGGATCACTGCTCCGCGAGGGCGCGCAGCCGCGACAGGGCTCGATGCTGGGCAACGCGCACGGCCCCCGGGGACATTCCGAGCATCTGCCCGGTCTCCTCGGCGGTGAGCCCGACCGCCACCCGCAGCAGCACCAGTTCGCGCTGGTGCTCGGGAAGGTTGGCCAGCAGCTTCCTCGCCCACTCGGCGTCGCTGCTCAGCAGGGCCCGCTCCTCCGGGCCGAGCGAGTCGTCGGGCCGCTCGGGCATCTCGTCCGAGGGCACCGCCGTACTGCCCGGCCCGCGCATGGCGGCCCGCTGCAGATCGGCGACCTTGTGCTGGGCGATGGCGACCACGAACGCCTCGAAGGGCTTGCCGGTGTCGCGGTAGCGCGGCAGTGCGCACAGCACCGCCAGGCAGACCTCCTGGGCCAGGTCGTCCACGAAGTGCCGGGCGTCTCCGGGCAGCCGGGTCAGCCGCGTCCTGCAGTACCGCAGGGCGAGGGGGTGGACACGGGCGAGCAGGTCGTGGGTGGCCCGCTCGTCGCCCTCCACAGCGCGCCGGACGAGGGCACCGATCTCACCGCGGCCGTCGGCCGGGGATGGCGTCTCGTCGTCACGCATCGGTCCATGGTGCACCCGGCGCGGCCGTTCCGCCGCACCCCGTCCGTGGTTGTGCACTGAAGCGTTATGGGCAGGCGCACTCGCTGTCACGTCCCGCGCCCTCCCCTCACGCCCGGCCGTCACGTCCCCGAGGAACTCCATACATCCAGGATGCGGCACGCCGGAGATTACGGCACCGGCCCCCGTGTCCCGAAGGCCCCGCCTCCCGGTGCTCCGGGACCGGCGGGGCGTCTTCGGGACGCACCGCGCCCACGGCGCACGCGGTGTGCGCGGCGTGTACGGCCGGCCGCGGTCCGGAGGACGGCCGGACCGGCGGACGGGCTCGCCGGCGGGGCCGCCCCCGCCGGCGCTAGCGGACGAGGCCCCAGCGGAAGCCGAGCGCCACGGCGTGCGCCCGGTCGGAAGCCCCGAGCTTCTTGAACAGCCGCCGCGCATGGGTCTTCACCGTGTCCTCGGAAAGGAACAGCTCGCGTCCGATCTCGGCGTTGGAGCGACCGTGGCTCATGCCCTCCAGCACCTGGATCTCGCGGGCGGTGAGCGTCGGCGCGGCGCCCATCTCGGCCGAGCGCAGCCGCCGCGGCGCGAGCCGCCAGGTGGGGTCGGCCAGCGCCTGGGTGACCGTGGCCCGCAGCTCGGCGCGCGAGGCGTCCTTGTGCAGATAGCCGCGGGCGCCGGCGGCGACGGCGAGCGCGACGCCGTCCAGGTCCTCCGCCACGGTCAGCATGATGATGCGGGCGCCGGGGTCGGCCGACAGCAGGCGCCGTACGGTCTCGACACCGCCCAGGCCGGGCATCCGGACGTCCATGAGGATGAGGTCGGAACGGTCGGCGCCCCAGCGGCGGAGGACTTCCTCGCCGTTGGCCGCGGTCGTCACACGTTCCACGCCGGGCACGGTCGCGACCGCGCGGCGCAGCGCCTCTCGGGCAAGCGGGGAGTCGTCGCAGACGAGGACGGAAGTCATGATCGCCCTCCGCAGCTCATGCGCATCACCTTAGGCCTCCAGGGCTGGTACGAATCGTCACCTGTGCGGTTGACCGCCCCGGACATCCGTCCGGCACTTGTCTGTGTCAACCGCCTCCGCACACTCAACGACGGTCACCCGAAAGAGTTACGGTCTCCGGCGCCCGCTTTCAACACCCTACGTGATGGCGTCGACACGGAGGGGGTATCCCGCGCTGATCAACGGCCGTGTCGTCATTTGCCCTGTTTGGCGGGTTTTCTTTTTATTACTCGCGTATGTCCCGAAAATCTCGAAGATGCATATTTACATCTACTCATACCGTGGATGTACGGTCGTGACTGTTCTCGACTGGTTCACCAGCATCAGTTCGCTTCGAGAGGACAAGCCATGGCAGATTTCTCCCGCCTTCCGGGTCCCAACGCCGATCTGTGGGACTGGCAGCTGCTGGCCGCCTGTCGAGGAGTCGACAGCTCGCTGTTCTTCCACCCCGAAGGGGAGCGCGGAGCGGCCCGCAGCGCACGCGAGGCCTCCGCGAAGGAGGTGTGCATGCGCTGCCCGGTCCGGGCGGAGTGCGCCGCCCACGCGCTCACCGTGCGTGAGCCGTACGGGGTGTGGGGCGGACTGACCGAGGACGAACGCGAGGAACTCATGGGCCGGGCCCGCACCAGGCTGGTCGGCGCGGCCGGGGCGTAGCGCCGCTCCCCGCGCCCTCCGAATGCCCCCTCGGCGCCCGGCGGACCCGGACGCCCCGCGGGCGCGGGCGCCGGACGGGCCGGGTACCGGACGCCGGACGCGGTCCGCGTCAGCGGCGGGCCGCGTCCGACAGCCGGTCCAGCATGGCGGCGACCGCCGGCACCCGGGCGAGGTCCGGCAGCGTCAGCGCCACCACCTCGCGCCGCACCCGCGGACTGATGCCCACGGTCCGCACACCGCGGGGCCGTACCGACTCCACCGCCAGCCCCGGCAGCACGGCCACGCCCAGCCCCGCCCCCACCAGCCCCACCACGGCCGGGTAGTCGTCGGTGGCGAAGTCGATCCGCGGGGTGAAGCCCGCCCTCTCGCACACCTCCACCAGATGGCCGCGGCAGCGCGGGCAGCCCGCGATCCAGGACTCCCCGGCCAGTTCCGCGAGCCCGACGCCGTCCCCCGCCTCCGCCGCACGCGCCAGGCGGTGGTCCTCGGGGATCAGCCCCACCAGCCGCTCGGTCAGCAGCGGCCGCACCACCAGGTCCGCCCACTCCGGATCGCTCTCCACCGGCCCGGCGGCGTCCGGGTAGCGGTAGGCGAGGGCGATGTCGCACTCGCCCTCGCGGAGCGCCTCCGCCGAGCGCGGCGGCTGCGCCTCGGTCAACGACACCCGGGCCCCGGGGTACTCCGCGCGCATCGCGGCGACGGCCGCGGGCACGATCGCGGAGCTGGCACTGGGGAAGGACACCAGCCGGACCCGGCCCGCCCGCAGCCCGGCGATGGCGGCCACCTCCTCCTCGGCGGCGGCCAGCCCGGCCAGGATCCCCGCCGCGTGCCGCACCAGCGCCTCACCCGCCTCGGTCAGGCGCGTCTCACGGCCGGCCCGCACCAGCAGCGGGGTGCCCGCGGTCTGCTCCAGGACCTTCATCTGCTGGCTGACGGCGGGCTGCGTGCAGCCCAGCGCACGGGCGGCGGCCGAGAGGGAACCGGTACGGGCCACCGCGCGCAGCACACGGAGATGGCGTGCCTCGATCACTCCCCCACCATAAGCGGCCCCGTTACCCGTTCGCGCTCTTCGAAGGCGTCCTTCTACCCTGCGCGGCATGCGGCTTCTCTCCGTGAACCTCGCCCGCCCCCGGTCCGTCGGCTACACCAACGCCCCGGGCGGTCTCACCGGCATCGACAAGCGCCCGGCCGACGGCCCGGTCGCCGTGGCCGCCCCCGGCTCCGGCGGCGGCAGCGGACTGGCCGGGGACGTCATCGGCGACCCGGTCTTCCACGGCGGCGACGACCAGGCGGTGTACGCCTTCGCCCGGGAGGACCTGGACCGCTGGGAGGAGGTCCTCGGCCGCGAACTGCCGGACGGGGTCTTCGGCGAGAACCTCACCACCGTCGGCGCCGACGTGAACGGGGCGCTGATCGGCGAGCGCTGGCGGATCGGGCCGGACGCGGTGCTGGAGGTCTCCTGCGCCCGCACCCCCTGCCGCACCTTCGCCGCCCGGCTGGGGGAGGCGGGGATCCTGCCGTCGGAGCGGGGAGCGGGATGGATGAGGACGTTCACCCGGGCCGCCGCGCCCGGGGCGTACCTGCGGGTGGCCGAGCCCGGTGAGATCCGCGCCGGGGACCGGATCGAGGTCCTGCACCGGCCCGGCCACGGGGTGACCGTCTCCCTCCTCTTCCGTGCCCTGACCACCGAGCGGGCGCTGCTCCCCCGTGTACTGGCCGCCGGTGACGCGCTGGCCGCCGCCGCGCGGGAGGAGGCGCTGGAGTACACCGCGAAGTACGCCTCCTGACGCATCCGGAACGCGGTCCGCCGGCCCCGGCCGGATAGCGTGCCCGTATGACGACTGCACTGATCACAGGGGCCACGGCCGGTATCGGCGCCGCCTTCGCCCGGCGGCTGGCACGCGACGGGCACAACGTGGTGCTGGTCGCCCGGGACACCGAGCGGCTGCGGCGGCACGCCACCGAACTGCACGACCGGCACGGCGTCGAGGCGTCCATAATCACCGCCGACCTGGCCACCGACGAGGGCATCGCGGCGGTCGAGGAGCGGCTCGGCGACCGGAAGCACCCGGTGGACCTGCTGGTCAACAACGCCGGATTCGGCAACAGGGGCCGCTATCTGGAGGTGCCGGTGGCGGACGAGCTGCGGATGCTCAAGGTGCACTGCGAGGCCGTGCTGCGGCTGACCTCGGCCGCCGCCGGGAGCATGCGCGAGCGGGGCCGCGGCGGCGTCGTCAACGTGGCCTCGGTGGCGGCCTTCGTGCCGCGCGGCACCTACGGCGCGTCCAAGGCGTGGGTCGTGCAGTTCACCCAGGGCGCGGCGCGGGACCTGGGGCCGTCGGGGGTGCGGCTGATGGCGCTGTGCCCGGGTTTCGTGCGCACCGAGTTCCACCGGCGCGCGGGGATGTCGGCACAGAGCGTGCCGGGCTGGATGTGGCTGAACGCCGACCGGGTGGTGGACGCGGCCCTGGAGGACCTGGCCAGGGGGAAGACGCTGTCCGTCCCGGACCCGCGCTACAAGGCGCTGCTGGGTCTGGCCCGGCTGGCGCCGCGCGGTCTGGTCTCGCGCGCCTCCTCCACCACCGGGCGCTTCAGCCCGAGGTGAGGAACGCACCGCCGCTCTTACGGCCGGCCCGACCCCGTCCCGCGATACGACCCCGTCCCGCGACGCGATACGACACGACGAGGCCCGGCCCCTGTGTGCCGGGGGACCGGGCCTCGTCGCAACGGCGGGCGTACCGCGTGAGCCGTGCCTCAGTGGGCGTGGCCGTGACCGTGGCCGGCGGCCTCCGGCTCCTCCTCGGCCGGCTTCTCGACGACCAGGGTCTCGGTCGTCAGCAGCAGCGACGCGATGGAGGCGGCGTTCTCCAGGGCGGAGCGGGTGACCTTGACCGGGTCGATGACGCCGGCCTTGACCAGGTCGACGTACTCGCCGGTCGCGGCGTTGAAGCCGTGGCCCTTCTCCAGCTCGGCGACCTTGGAGGTGATGACGTAGCCCTCCAGGCCGGCGTTCTCGGCGATCCAGCGCATCGGCTCGACCAGGGCCCGGCGGACGACCGCGACACCGGTGGCCTCGTCGCCGTCCTTGCCCAGGCTGTCGTCCAGCACCTTGGAGGCGTGGACCAGCGCGGAGCCGCCACCGGAGACGATGCCCTCCTCGACCGCGGCGCGGGTCGCGGAGATGGCGTCCTCCAGACGGTGCTTCTTCTCCTTGAGCTCGACCTCGGTGGCCGCGCCCACGCGGATCACGCACACGCCGCCGGCCAGCTTCGCGAGGCGCTCCTGGAGCTTCTCGCGGTCCCAGTCGGAGTCGGTGGTCTCGATCTCGGCCTTGATCTGGGCGACGCGGCCCTGCACGTCCTCGGCCTTGCCGCCGCCGTCGACGATGGTGGTGTCGTCCTTGGTGACGGTCACGCGGCGGGCGGTGCCCAGCACGTCCAGACCGGCCTGGTCGAGCTTGAGGCCGACCTCCTCGGCGATGACGGTGGCGCCGGTCAGCGTCGCCATGTCGCCGAGCATCGCCTTGCGGCGGTCGCCGAAGCCCGGGGCCTTGACGGCCACCGCGTTGAAGGTGCCGCGGATCTTGTTGACCACCAGGGTGGACAGGGCCTCGCCCTCGACGTCCTCGGCGATGATCAGCAGCGGCTTGGAGCTGTTGGTCTGGATGATCTTCTCCAGCAGGGGCAGCAGATCCTGGATGGAGGAGATCTTGCCCTGGTGGATCAGGATGTAGGGGTCGTCGAGGACGGCCTCCATGCGCTCCTGGTCGGTGACCATGTAGGGCGACAGGTAGCCCTTGTCGAAGGCCATGCCCTCGGTGAAGTCCAGCTCCAGACCGAAGGTGTTGGACTCCTCGACGGTGATGACGCCGTCCTTGCCGACCTTGTCCATCGCCTCGGCGATCAGCTCGCCGACCTGCTTGTCCTGGGCGGACAGCGCGGCCACGGCGGCGATGTCGGACTTGGAGTCGATCGGGCGGGCCGTGGCCAGCAGGTCCTCGGAGACGGCCTTGACCGCGGCGTCGATGCCCTTCTTCAGGGCGGCCGGGGAGGCGCCGGCGGCGACGTTGCGCAGGCCCTCGCGGACCAGCGCCTGGGCCAGCACGGTGGCGGTGGTGGTGCCGTCACCCGCGATGTCGTTGGTCTTGGTCGCCACCTCCTTCACGAGCTGGGCGCCCAGGTTCTCGTACGGGTCCTCGACCTCTACCTCGCGGGCGATGGTGACGCCGTCGTTGGTGATGGTCGGGGCGCCGAACTTCTTGTCGATGACGACGTTGCGGCCCTTGGGGCCGATCGTCACCTTCACGGTGTCGGCGAGCTTGTTGACGCCGCGCTCGAGGGCGCGACGGGCGTCCTCGTCGAACTTCAGGATCTTCGCCATGGTTGCTTGGGTCCTCTCGGAGTCCTCGTCAAAGGAACCGCGCCCCGGCCCCGGACGTCTCGGACGCGGGTACCAGGGCGCGGATCACAGGCAGTCTTCGCGGTGCTTACTTCTCGATGATCGCGAGAACGTCGCGCGCCGAGAGGACGAGGTACTCCTCGTTGTTGTACTTCACCTCGGTGCCGCCGTACTTGCTGTACAGCACGGTGTCGCCGACCTTGACGTCGAGCGGCAGGCGGTTGCCGTCCTCGAAGCGGCCCGGACCGACGGCGAGGACGGTGCCCTCCTGGGGCTTCTCCTTCGCGGTGTCCGGGATGACCAGGCCGGAAGCCGTGGTCTGCTCGGCGTCGAGCGGCTGGACCACGATGCGGTCCTCGAGCGGCTTGATGGCAACCTTGGAGCTGGTGGCGGTCGTCACGATCCGACCTCCCCCTTCGGAGATCTCGGCGGGGTTTGGATGTCTGGGGTGGCGACCTGGTAGATCCGTCGTCGCGGGTGCCGGATCTGCCCGTCGCTTGAGTTGGCACTCTCCATGGGGGAGTGCCAATGCTGAGACTATGACGGCGTTAGCACTCAGTCAACTGGAGTGCCAACGCACGGCGCGTTGCGCGCCGATGCGCCGGTACGCTGACCCCGTACCGCGTCACAGGTGCCCGCCCGTCAAGGAGTACCGCCGATGACCGCAGAGCCCCTGCCCGACTGGTTCTACCCGCCGCCCGGCGGCTGGACCGCCGACGACCTGGACCGGCTGCCGCCGGACGCCCCGCGCTTCGAGCTGATCGACGGAGCCCTTGTGATGGTGTCCCCGCAGACCTCGTTCCACGGCCAGGTGATGCGGCGGCTGTCCAATGCCGTAGAACTCGCGGTACCCCACGACCTGTGGGTCGAGTTCGAGATGACGATCAGACTGGGGAAGCGCCAGCGCCCGGAGCCTGACATCCTCGTCGTCAGCGGTCCGCCACATGACGAACGCACCGCCTACCTCCCCGAGGAGGTCGTGCTCGTCGTCGAGATCGTCTCCGAGGAGTCGGCTGTGCGCGACCGCGAGACCAAACCGCTGAAGTACGCCCAGGCCGGTATCCGCCACTTCTGGCGAGTGGAGAAGGAGGACCGCAAGCCAGTCGTGCACGTCTACGAGCTGGACGACACCACCGGCACATACGTCCCCACCGGAATTCACCGCGACAAGCTCGTCGTACCGGTGCCCTTCCCCATGGACATCGACCTGACCGCGTTGTACCGCGCGCCGCGGTGACGGGCCGGTGAGGTGAGCACCAACCCGGCCGCCGGCGATCCCCTCTCCGTCTTCCGCCGCCTGCTGACCGACGAGGGGCAGGCGCTGCTGGCGAAGCTGCGGTCCTACGACCCCGGGCGGGAGCTGGCCGTCGCCACCCGGCTGCGCCGCGACCATCCGGCCGAGCTGGTCTCGGCGGCCATCGCCCAGGCCCGGCTGCGGCAGCGGGCGGCGGCGAAGTTCGGGGCCGGGGACGCGGCGCGGATGTACTTCACCCCCGACGGCGTGGAGCAGGCCACCCGCGCGAGCGTGGCCGCGTACCGCGCCGGCCGCTTCGCCGCCCTCGGCGTGCGGTCCCTGGCCGACCTGTGCTGCGGCAACGGCGGCGACGCCATCGCGCTGGCCCGCGCCGGGATCGAGGTCCTGGCCGTCGACCGCTCCCCGCTGGCCTGCGCGGTCGCCCGCGCCAACGCCGGGGCGCTGGGCCTGTCCGACCTGATCGAGGTGCGCTGCGCGGACGTGACGGAGGTGGACGCGTCCGGCTTCGACGCCGTCTTCGCCGATCCGGCCCGCCGCGGCGGACGCGGCGGGCGCGGCCGGATCTTCGACCCCGAGGCGTACTCGCCGCCGCTGTCCTGGGCGGTGGAGGCCGCCCGGCGCGCCCCGCTCGCCGCGCTGAAGGTGGCCCCCGGCATCCCGCACGAGGCGGTACCGCAGGACGCGGCGGCGCAGTGGATCTCCGACGGCGGGGACGTGAAGGAGGCCGTGCTGTGGTTCGGGGCCGCCTCGCGCGGGGCGCCCCGGGTGCGCGCCACCCTGCTGCCCGGCCCCCGCACCCTGGACTCCGCCGGCCTGCCGGATCCGCCCTGCGGCCCCGTCGGCCGCTGTCTGTACGAGCCGGACGGCGCGGTGATCCGCGCGCACCTGGTCGCGGAGGTGGCCGAGCGGGTCGGCGGGCGCCTGATCGACCCGACCATCGCCTACGTCACCTCCGACGAGTACCGCCCGACGCCGTACGCGACCGCGTACGAGATCACCGACACCCTCCCCTTCAACGTCAAGCGGCTGAAGGCGCTGCTGCGCGAGCGCGGCGTCGGGACGCTGACGGTCAAGAAGCGCGGCTCGGCGGTCGAACCGGAGGAGTTGCGCCGGAAGGTGAAGCCGTCCGGCCCGGAGTCGGCCACGGTCTTCCTCACCCGCGTCGCGGGCGCCCCGACGATGCTCCTGGGCCACCCGCTCCGCTGACGAGGACACCCGTACGGGTGATGGTCACGCGTTCCGCTCCGAGCGCCGCACGGGCCGGCGAACAATCGCTCGCGGGGCACCCGGTGCGGCGTAGCCTGACATCAGCGAAACGGGGAGGACAGCCATGGCCGCCGATCCCATCACCGAGCCGATGAACGAGCCGCAGGACCCCATCGATCTGCTGATCGCGTTCGAAAAGGCCGCAGACGCGCCGATTCGGGCCGAGTACGTCGAGGGGACGATGATCGTGGCGCCGCAGCCCGACGACCACCACAACGATGCCGCGACCGAGTTCTACTTCCAGCTACGCTCGGCCGGTTTTCGGCTGGCCGGCATCGGAAGCGGATACCGCCTGGCTCTGCAAGGGGAGACGCGCTCCCTCCTGATCCCGGACTTCTACGTGAGGCATCGGAAGCCCACCGAACTCGACGAGGCGTACCGCAGGGCGCACCGGGGCTGGTACTCCATCGAACTGCTCGCGCTGGCCGGGGAGATCACCTCCACCAACCACGAGACCGATACCGGACCGAAGTACCGCGGCTACGCCGCGGCCGGCGTTCCCGTCTACGTGCTCGTCCACCGGCAGGAGAAGAAGGCGTACGCCTTCTCCGACCCGGTGCGGGAGGAGGACCCGGCCGAGGCCCACTACGCGACACGGGTCGAGGTGGACCTCGGCCGCCCCCTCCCCCTGCCCGGCCCCTACCCGGCGCTGGACACCGCCCCGTTGCTGGAGGGCTGAGGCCCCGCGACCGGTCAGGGCACGTCGGCGTCCGCGCTCTCGAAGCGCCAGCGGTGGACCGGGCGGTGGAGCAACTCCTGTGGTGGTGAGGGCAGTTCGGGGAGTTCGGCCTCGTAGGGGGCGTCCCACCAGGTGATGACCAGGACGCGGTCGGCCGGGGCGGTGAAGGTCTCGCGGCGCGGGGGCGCGGGGTCGAGCGCCTGGCCTCGGGCCCACTCCAGCAGCTCGGCGCCGCGGCCGTCCGCCGCGCGGGCCTCCCACATCAGGGCGACGGTCATGAGTAGAGGTTCTCCGCGCTCGTCTCGTGTACGTGGTCGTGACTGTGGCCGTGCGTGTGCCCGTGCCCGGACGCGCCGCTGTGCGAGACGCCCGGGACGTGCGGTTCGGTGACCGGCAGGGAGGAGTCGGCCGACAGGTCCCAGTCGGAGGGGGCCCGGTCGCGGGCGACCATCTCGGCGCCCAGGGCCGCGACCATCGCGCCGTTGTCGGTGCACAGCTTCGGACGCGGCACCCGCAGGGTGATCCCGGCCGCCTCGCAGCGCGCCCGGGCCATCGCGCGCAGCCGCGAGTTCGCCGCGACGCCGCCGCCGATCATCAGGTGCTCCACCCCCTCGTCCCGGCAGGCGCGCACCGCCTTGCGGGTCAGCACGTCGGTGACCGCCTCCTGGAAGGAGGCTGCGACATCGGCGACCGGCACCTCCTCGCCCGCGCTCCGCTTCGCCTCGATCCAGCGGGCGACGGCGGTCTTCAGGCCGGAGAAGGAGAAGTCGTAGGGCGCGTCGCGCGGGCCGGTCAGCCCGCGCGGGAAGGCGATGGCCTCCGGGTCGCCCTCGCGGGCGTAGCGGTCGATGACGGGTCCGCCGGGGAAGCCGAGGTTCAGCACCCGGGCGACCTTGTCGAACGCCTCGCCGGCCGCGTCGTCGATGGTGGCGCCCAGCGGGCGCACGTCGGAGGTGATGTCGGAGGACAGCAGGAGCGAGGAGTGGCCGCCGGAGACCAGCAGCGCCATGGTCGGCTCGGGCAGCGCGCCGTGTTCGAGCTGGTCGACGCAGATGTGCGAGGCGAGGTGGTTGACGCCGTACAGCGGCTTGCCCAGCGCGTACGCGTACGCCTTGGCCGCCGAGACGCCCACCAGCAGCGCGCCGGCCAGGCCGGGGCCGGCGGTGACGGCGACGCCGTCGAGGTCGCTCGCGGCGACGCCGGCGTCCTTCAGAGCGCGCTCGACGGTGGGGACCATCGCCTCCAGGTGGGCGCGGCTGGCGACCTCGGGCACCACGCCGCCGTACCGGGCGTGCTCGTCCACGCTGGAGGCCACCGCGTCGGCGAGCAGGGTGTGCCCGCGCACGATGCCCACGCCGGTCTCGTCGCAGGAGGTCTCGATGCCGAGGACCAGGGGTTCGTCAGCCATGGGTCGTCGTTCCTTGGTGTTCCGTTGCGGGGTCGGGTGCGGTGTCCGGCACTGGGCCCGGCGCGGTGTGGGGCGCGTGGCCGGTGTCCGGCGCGTGGCCGGCCGGGCGGCGCATCACGAGGGCGTCCACGTTCCCGGGCTGGTAGTAGCCGCGCCGCAGGCCGACGGTCTCGAAGCCGAAGCGCTCGTACAGGCGCCGGGCGCGGTCGTTGTCCACCCGGACCTCCAGCAGGACCTCGTGGCACTCGAAGTCGCCGGCGGCGGTGAGCAGCGCGGTGAGCAGCCGGGCGCCCAGTCCAGTGCCCCAGTGGTCGCGGGCGGCGGCGATGGTCTGGACGTCCCCGGTGCCGCCCGCGGCGGCGAGTCCGCCGTAGCCGGCGACGCGGCCCGCGCCGTCCTCGGCGACGAGGTAGCGGCGGGTGGCGTGCGGGCCGCGGGCGCGGGCGAGTTCGGACCAGAACAGGGCGGGCGACCAGGCGTCGTGGGGGAACAGCTCCCGTTCCAGCTCCAGCACCGGCTCGATGTCCCACCAGCGCATCTCGCGCAGGACGGGCCGGCCGGGGACCTGCCCGGCGGGCTGCTCGGGGGGCGCGGTCACCGGGGCGTGACCACCTTGTAGTTGGCGGGCACCCTCGCGTCCGGGCGCCGCAGGTACAGCGGCAGCGGCGGCAGGAAGCCCCCGGCCTCCCCGTCCGCTTCCCCTCCGGCCTTCCCGTCGGGGCCGGCCGCGAGCCGCTCGGCGGCCAGCGCCGCCAGCGCGGCCGCCGAGACGTGCTCGGGCAGGTCCTCGCGTACGCCGGTGAAGGTGTCCGCGTACAACCGGGCCCCCATGCCCACCGCGGGGACGCCGGCGACCAGCTCGGCGATGTCGGCCGGGCGGTCCACGGCCGGGTCCCCGAGACGGGTGCGGGCGTCGGCGTAGCGCGCCCAGTACACCTCCTTGCGGCGGGCGTCGGTGGCGACGACGAAGGGGCCCTCCAGTCCGGCCTCCCCGGCGGCGTGGGCGATGCCGTCCAGCGTGCACAGGCCGTGCACGGGAATGCCGCGGGCGGCTCCGATGGTCGTCGCCGTCATCAGGCCGACCCGCAGGCCGGTGTACGGGCCGGGGCCGACGCCGACGACGATGCCGGTCACGTCGCCGAGTGCGGCGCCGGTTTCGGCCAGGACGCGGTCGACGGCCGGGAGCAGCAGTTCGCCGTGGCGGCGGGCGTCCACCTCGTCGGCGGCTGCGAGGGTCCTCGTCCCGTCGTGCAGGGCGACGGTGACGGCGGGGGTTGCGGTATCCAGAGCGAGCAGGAGCACGCTCTCAGCCTACGGCGCGCCGCGGGCCGCCGGTGCCCGCCCGCGGCACGGCGCCCACTACCGACTGCTACCGTCGGACTTACGATCACACCGGTCTTCCGGGGCTCCGACGGGGTTCCGGGTACGTACCGGCGGGGGAAGCGGCGAGTACCGGAGGCGGGCGAGACGGTGGCACGGAACAGCGCGGGTACGTTCGTGGCCGGGCTGACCGCGGCGGCGCTCGCCGTCGTCGGCTTCCTGGCCTACCAGGCGTCCGCCGCACAGGACCGGCACGGACCCGCCGGCGAACGCGGGGCCGCCGCGTCGGCCTCCCCCTCTCCCTCCCCCGGCGCCGCGCGGAAGGACGCCGGGGCCCGCGAGGACCGCGAGAAGTCCGGGGACCGCGAGGAGGTCGCGCTGCCGGCCGACTCCGGCACCGGCGAACGCGTCGTGTACTCCCTGCACGGCGACCGGGTCTGGCTGGTGGGCGCGAACGAGCAGGTCACCCGGACCTACCGCGTCGTTCCCGGTGCGGTGGACCCGCTGCCGGGCGAGTACACCGTGAGCGAGGGCGACCGCACCGAGCGCGTCACCGGATCCGACGGGGTACCCGTCGCCCATGTGGTGCTGTTCACGCAGGTGGAGGGTGTCGTGGTGGGCTTCAGCGCCGCCGTGGACGGCTCCCTGCCCGAGGGGCAGCCGAAGGAGGGCACGGGCGGCATCCGCTCCAGGGCCGCGGACGGCGAGGCGATGTGGCGGTTCGCCACGGCGGGCACGAAGGTCGTCGTCGTCCCCTGAGCCCCTGCGGTTCCCCCGGAAAGCCCCCAGAAGACCCCGGGAAGCCCCCGGCCCACCGGATCCGCACCCACGTTTGCCCTCCTCCGATTCGAACAGATGGGGAACAGGCGGACGGGCGCCGGAGAAGGGGTGGCGGCATGACACCGGGGACGGACATGGCAGCGGACAGGGACGGCGGCGGGCGGCGGCCCGCGGACACCGGGGACACCGGCGGCCCGGCGGCGCGGGCCGCCCGGCGGGCCGACGAGTCGGCCCGGGCGGCGCGGGAGGAACGCCGGGAGAGCGAGAAGGAGCGGGCCGACCGGCGGTGGACGGAGCTGCTCCAGGAGGTCAGGGTCGCCCAGATGGGCATCCAGATCCTGCTCGGCTTCCTGCTGAGCGTCGCCTTCACCGAGCGGTTCACCGACCTGGGGCCCATGGACCGCAACATCTACGTCGTCACCGTCGTCCTCGGCTCGGCCGCGACCGGCACGCTGATCGCCCCGGTGGCCCTGCACCGCTTCGTCACCGGCCACCGGATGAAGCCGCAGACGGTGGAGTGGGCCGCCCGCCTGACCATCACCGGGCTGGTCCTGCTGCTGTGCACGGTCACCTGCGCACTGCTGCTCATCCTGCGCGTGGTGCTGGACAACGGCATGGCCTGGTGGATCGTCGGCGCGCTGTTCATGTGGTTCGTGGGCGCCTGGTTCCTGCTGCCGGCCTGGGCGCGCCGCGTCGGGCCGAGGCAGAAGGAGCGGGAGGGGCTGGAGCAACGCTCCTAGGCCCTCCGCTCCGTACGGGCCCTCAGGCCGCCTCGGCCCGGGGGCCCTCGCCGTCCGGGCGCTCTCCGGGGGCGGTACGGCGCTCGGGGGCCGGCGGTGTGGAGACCGCGTCGGCCGCGGCGCACGAGGCCAGCAGGTCGCGCATCGGCACCGCCGCGGCGCCCGGCAGGCGTCCGGACGCGCCGGCGGTCGTGTCCTGCGCGGTCGTGTCGGGCTCTCGCCTCTCTGCCTCCATGGGTCCTCCCGTGGCTCATGGGGCGGGAGTGGTAAGGCGTACCTAACCACCCTTCCGGCCTCCATGTGAACACGCCGGGGGCACCGTGCGCAACATCTTGCCGACACGGTGTCGGAACCCGACCCGGGACCCCGGCGCGGTACGGGGCGCGGTGCGGGGCGCGGTACGTCCGGACCACGGCCCCTACGCGCTCTCCCTCGGCTCCGCGAGGACGGACAGGTCCTGGTCCGACCAGCGCCCGCCGACGCCGGTCACCGTCACCGTCCGCACGTCCTCCCCGGAGCCGTCCTCCACACCGGAGCCGTCCTCCCCGGAACCGTCCCGCACGCCGTTCCCGGAGCCGCCGGCCGGCTCCGCCCCCACGGACCGCTCGATGACCACGTGCAGCCGGTCCTCCGAGAGCTCCTCGACCTTCCCCTCGCCCCACTCCACGACCACCACCGACTCCGGCAGCGAGACGTCGAGGTCCAGGTCCTCCATCTCCTCCAGGCCGCCGCCGAGCCGGTAGGCGTCCACGTGCACCAGCGCGGGCCCGCCGCCGAGCGGGGGATGGACCCGGGCGATGACGAAGGTGGGCGAGGTGACCGCGCCGCGCACGTCCAGCCCCTCGCCCAGCCCGCGGGTGAGGGTGGTCTTGCCCGCGCCCAGCTCGCCGGTGAGCAGGACGAGGTCGCCGGGCAGCAGCAGCCGGGCCAGCCGCCGGCCCAGCTCCCGCATCCGGTCGGGGGTCGCGACGCGGATCCTCACGGTCCGTTCGAAGCCCTGGGGGCCTCGGGGCCCGTCAGGACTCGGGGGGCTCTGCCGGGGACTCTGCCGGGGGCTCTGCCGGGGACTCTGCCGGCTCTCCGGAACGGCCCCGGGGGCGGTCCCCGCGGCCCGGTGGTGCGGTGTCTCCATGGGTGTGGATGGTACGCGTCAGCAGCTCGGCCAGACGGTCGCCGACCGCCTCGGGGTGCTCCAGCATCACCAGGTGTCCCGCGCCCTCCACGACCACCAGTTCCGCGTGCGGCAGCGCCCCGGCCATCGCCTCACTGTGCTCGCGCGGGGTGAGCAGATCGCGGTCGCCGGTGAGGATCAGCGCGGGCCGCCCCTCCCCGAAGGCGGCCAGCGCGGCGGTCTTGTCGTGCTCGGCGAAGGCGGGGTAGAAGTCGGCGACCACGTCGACCGGCACCGACTCGATCAGCCGCTCCGCGAAGCGCGCCACCCCCGGGTCCACGTCGCGACCGCCGAACGAGTACCGCTTGACCAGCCCGGTGAAGAGGTCGGCGGTCGCCCGCCGGCCGCGCTCCACCAGGTCGGCCCGCGCGGCCAGCGTCCTGAGCA
This sequence comes from Streptomyces mangrovi, assembly GCF_900114215.1. GTDB lineage: Bacteria > Actinomycetota > Actinomycetes > Streptomycetales > Streptomycetaceae > Streptomyces > Streptomyces barkulensis. The sequence continues at coordinate 29,301 of NZ_FOSG01000018.1, forward strand.
CTCCGGGCGCCATCCGCCGCAGCGCCCGGGCCCCGGCGGCGGGCAGCCCGAAGGTCACCTCCGTGAGGTTGCCCGCCGAGGTGCCCAGCAGGGCCACCGCGGCGACACGCTCGGCGACGTACCCGGGGTGGTGGTGAGCGAGCGCCATCACCGTCATTCCGCCCATCGAGTGGCCGACGAGGACGACCGGACCAGTGGGGACGGCGGCGTCGAGCACCGCCTTCAGATCGCGCCCGAGCCGGTCGATGGTGACCGTCTCGCCGGCCCGCCCGCGCCCGGAGCGGCCGTGGCCGCGCTGGTCCCAGTAGACGGCGCGCAGGGCGGGGGTGACCGGCGCGGTGGGGGTGACGCCGCGCAGGGCGGCGCGCTGGAAGTGCCAGACGTCCTGGGCCAGGCAGTAGCCGTGGCTGAAGACGACCGTGGGCGCTCCCTCGGGTATCGCGCCCTCCGGTTCGTCGGTCTCGTAGTACAGCTCGGTGCCGTCGTCGGCCACTGCCCGGCCCGGGGCGCCGCGCAGCGAGCCGTACGGACCGGCCGCGTCCAGCGCCAGGCGCGCCCGGTGGCGCACCGCCCGGTGCACGGTCAGCCGCTCGACGGCCACTCCCGCCGCCACGCCGGCCGCGGCCAGCCCCAGCACCGCGCCGGCCACCCCCGCGCGGCGCGCCCATCCCCTGCCGCCCACGTCCCTCATGCCCGCGTCACGCCTCCGCGTTGAGATGGACGCGCGGCACCCGGGCGCCGATCCGGGTGACGATCTCGTACCCGATGGTGCCCACCGCGCGCGCCCAGTCCTCGGCCGTCGGCTCGCCCGCGTCGCCCGGCCCGAACAGGACCGCCTCGTCGCCCTCCGCGGCCGCGTCGCCGCCCAGGTCCACCACGAACTGGTCCATGGCCACCCGTCCGGCGACCGTCCGCCACTTGCCCGCCACCAGCACCGGCCCGCTTCCCGAGGCGTGCCGGGGGATGCCGTCGGCGTAGCCGGCCGGGACCAGGCCCAGGGTCGTCTCGCCGGGGGTGGTGTAGTGGTGGCCGTAGCTCACCCCGTGCCCGGCGGGCACCCGCTTGACCAGGGCGAGCCGGGCACGCAGGGACATCACCGGCCGCAGCCCGAAGTCCGCCGGCACGCCGACCTCGGGCGAGGGCGAGAGGCCGTAGACCGACACCCCGGTGCGCACCAGGTCGAAGTGCGCCTCGGGGAGGGTGAGGGTGGCGGGCGAGTTGGCGATGTGCCGCACCTCCGGGTCGAGCCCGGCGCGGGCCGCTGCGGCCAGCGCCTCGTGGAAGACGGCGAGCTGGGCGGCGATGGAGGGGTGGCCGGGCTCGTCGGCGCAGGCGAAGTGCGACCACACCCCGGCGACCTTCACCGTGCCCTCGGCCTCGGCGGCGCGGGCGGCGGCGGTCAGCGCCTCCCACCCGGCGGGCGGGCAGCCGCTGCGGCCCAGCCCGGTGTCGATCTTCAGGTGGACGCGGGCGGTACGGCCGCGGGCGCGGGCGGCGGCCGTGATCTCCCGCAGCGCCCACGGGTCGCTCGCCGACACGTCGACGTCCGCCTCGATCGCCTCCCGCCAGGGCCCGCCGGGCGTCCACAGCCAGCACAGCAGCCGGCCCCGGTCCCCGGCGGCGCGCAGCGCCAGCGCCTCCTCGGGGGTGGCCGTGCCCAGCCAGGCCGCACCCGCCTGACGCGCGGCGCGGGCGCAGGGGACCATGCCGTGGCCGTACGCGTCGGCCTTGACCACGGCCATCAGCCCGGCCCCGGTCCCGGCCGCGCGCTCGCGCAGGGCGCGGACGTTGGCGCGCAGCGCGGCCAGGTCGATCTCGGCGCAGACCCGGTGCGCGTCCGGGCGGGGCCGCACTGCCGCGCCGGTGGCGAAGGGCTCACTTACGACGTCCATCGCCCACCAGTGTCTCAGGTCCGCTTCCGGCCGCCTCCCGGCCCGCCCGGCGTGCGCGTCCCGGCGTGCGTGGCGTGCGCGTCCCGGCCGTGCTCCCTCAGGTGCCGGGTGCCCGCCCCCCGGCGCCCGAGGGAGCACGGCCGGTGGGGCGGGGCGGGCGCCCCGGCGGTGCGGCGCCGGGGCGCGCCGGGCGGTACGCCCGCACGACGGACCGGCGAGGACGGGCCCCGGCCCGCTCACCGCCGCGAGGCCGTCGGTGTACCCCGGCGTACGCCCACCGCGAGCGCCGCACCACCGGTTCATCCGGCGCCCGCGGCCTCCACCACGTCCCGCCAGACCGGGCGCAGCGCCTCGGCCACGTCGAGCGCGCTGGTCAGCGGCGCCGCGCGGCGGCCCGCCAGGCCGTGGAGGTAAGCGCCCGCCACCGCCGCGTCCACCGGCGCCAGGCCGCAGGCGAGCAGCGAGCCGGCCAGCCCGGAGAGCACATCGCCGCTCCCGGCCGTCGCCAGCCAGCCGGTGCCGGTGGGGTTGACCCGCAGCGGGCCGTCCCCACCGGGCGGGGCGACCACCGTGGTCGAGCCCTTGAGCAGCACCGCCGCCCCGTACCGCCGCGCCAGTTCCCGCGCCGAGGCCAGCCGCGCCGACTCGACCTCCTCCCGCTCGGCGCCCAGCAGCGCCGCCGCCTCGCCGGCGTGCGGGGTGAGCAGGACGGGGGCCGTGCGCTCCCGCAGCGGCCCGGCGTCCATCAGCCGCAGCCCGTCGGCGTCCACCAGCACCGGTACGTCCGAGGCCAGCACGTCCCGGACGGTTCCGCGCGCCTCCTCCCCGTCGCCGAGCCCCGGCCCGACGACCCACGCCTGCACCCGGCCGGCCCGCGAGGGCGGGCCGGAGGAGACCAGCGTCTCGGGGAAGCGGGCGATCACCTCCCCGGCCGCGGGCCCGGCGTAGCGCACGGCGCCCGCGCCGCCGCGCAGCGCCCCGGCCACCGCCAGCACCGCCGCGCCCGGGTAGCGGGCGGAGCCGACCGCGATCCCGACCACACCGCGCCGGTACTTGTCGCTCTCGGCCGACGGGCGGGGCAGCAGGGCGGCCACGTCCGCGTGCTGCGCGGCGCGCACCACCGGTTCGGCCGCCTCCAGGTACGGGCCCAGGCCGATGTCGACCAGCCGCAGCGCCCCGGCGTGCTCGCGCGCCGGATCGACCAGCAGGCCCGGCTTGTACGCCCCGAAGGTCACCGTCGCCGCCGCCCGCACCGCCACACCGCGCACCTCGCCGGTGTCGGCGTCCACGCCGCTGGGCAGGTCCACGGCGACGACGGGCACCCCGGCCTCCGCGACGGCGTCGGCGATCTCCACCGCACCCGGCCGCAGGCCCCCCCGGCCCCCGATGCCGACGATGCCGTCCACCACCAGGTCGGCCCGCCGCACGAGCGCGGGCACGTCGGCGGGCACGCCCTCCAGCGCGGTGTGGGCGGCGGGGGCCGCGACGGCCCGGCCCCCGGCCGCCCGCAGTGCGGCGAGCCCGCCGGTGTGGACCTTCTCCGGGCTGAGCAGCACAGCCGTCACCCCGGCGCCGCGCCGGGCCAGGTACGCCCCGGCGAAGAGCGCGTCCCCGCCGTTGTCGCCGCTGCCCACCAGCAGGGCGATCCGGGTGCCGTAGACGCGCCCCAGCATCCCGGCGCAGGCGGCGGCCAGCCCGGCGGCGGCGCGGCGCATCAGCGCCCCGGCGGGCAGGCGCGCCATCAGCTCCCGCTCGGCGGCCCGTACGGTCTGCACGCTGTAGGCATCTCTCATGCCCTCAGTCTGACCGCCCGCCGCCGGGTCCACCCGCCTCCGGTCGTCCTCCGGCCGTCCTCCGGCGTCCTTCGGCTCTCCTTCGGCGATCGGCTCCCGGCGGTCAGCTCTCGGCGATCACGACGGCCGTCGCCACCCCCGCGTCGTGGCTGAGGGAGACGTGCCAGTGCCGCACCCCCAGCTCGGCGGCGCGGGCGGCGACGGTGCCGGTCACCCGCAGCAGTGGCTGCCCGTGCTCGGAGGCGTGCACCTCCGCGTCCGTCCACACCATCCCGCCGGGCGCGCCCAACGCCTTGGCCAGGGCCTCCTTGGCGGCGAACCGCGCCGCCAGGGAGGCCACCGAGCGCCGCTCCCCGCCGGGCAGTGTCTGCTCGGCGGGGGTGAACAGCCGCTCGGCCAGGGCGGGGGTGCGGGCCAGCGCGCCGGCGAAGCGGTCGACGGAGGCGACGTCGATCCCCACCCCGACGATCACCCGCGACCCCCCGTCCGCCGGGAGCGCCCGGTGCGTCCGGTGCGTCCGCGGCTCCGGTTCACTCCACCGTCACCGACTTGGCCAGGTTGCGCGGCTGGTCCACCTCGTTGCCGCGGGCCGTGGCCAGCTCGCAGGCGAAGACCTGCAGCGGCACGGTGGCCACCAGCGGCTGGAGCAGGGTGGGCGTGGCGGGGATGCTCACCAGGTGGTCGGCGTACGGCACGACCGTCTCGTCGCCCTCCTCGGCGATGACGATGGTCCGCGCGCCCCGGGCCCGGATCTCCTGGATGTTGGAGACGATCTTGTCGTGCAGCACGGACCGGCCGCGCGGCGACGGCACGACCACCACCACCGGCAGGTCCTCCTCGATCAGCGCGATCGGGCCGTGCTTGAGCTCGCCGGCCGCGAAGCCCTCGGCGTGCATGTACGCCAGCTCCTTGAGCTTGAGCGCGCCCTCCAGGGCGACGGGGAAGCCCACGTGGCGGCCGAGGAAGAGCACGGTGTTCTTGTCCGCCAGGGAGCGGGCCAGCTCCCGCACCGGCTCCATGGTGGCCAGGACCTTCCCGACCTCCGTGGAGATCTGCGACAGCTCCCGGATCACCGAGCCGATCTCGTCGCCCCACTTGGTGCCGCGCACCTGGCCCAGGTAGAGGGCCACCAGGTAGCAGGCCACCAGCTGGGTCAGGAACGCCTTGGTGGAGGCGACCGCGACCTCGGGCCCGGCGTGGGTGTAGAGCACCGCGTCGGACTCGCGCGGGATGGTGGAGCCGTTGGTGTTGCAGATGGCCAGCACCTTGGCGCCCTGCTCACGGGCGTGGCGCAGCGCCATCAGGGTGTCCATGGTCTCGCCGGACTGGCTGATGGCGATGACGAGCGTGCGCTGGTCCATGATCGGGTCCCGGTAGCGGAACTCGCTGGCCAGCTCGGTCTCGCAGGGGATGCGCGTCCAGTGCTCGATGGCGTACTTGGCGATCATCCCGGCGTGGTAGGCCGTGCCGCACGCCACGATGACGACCTTGTTCACCTCGCGCAGCACGTGGTCGGGGATGCGCACCTCGTCCAGGGCCAGCCGGCCGGCCTCGTCGATGCGGCCCAGGAGGGTGTCGGCGACCGCCTTGGGCTGCTCGGCGATCTCCTTGAGCATGAAGTAGTCGTAGCCGCCCTTCTCGGCGGCCGAGGCGTCCCAGTCCACGTGGTAGGCGCGGGTGTCGGCGGGGGCGCCGTCGAAGTCGGTGACCGTCACCCGGTCCCGCCTCAGCTCCACGACCTGGTCCTGGCCCAGCTCGATGGCCTCACGGGTGTGGGCGATGAACGCGGCGACGTCGGAGGCGAGGAAGTTCTCGCCCTCGCCGACGCCGACCACCAGCGGCGAGTTGCGCCGGGCGCCGACGACGGTGTCGGGCTCGTCGGCGTGGACGGCGACGAGGGTGAAGGCGCCCTCCAGCCGGCGGCACACCTGCCGCATGGCCTCGGCCAGGTCGCCGCAGGAGGAGAAGTTCTCGGCGAGCAGGTGGGCCACGACCTCGGTGTCGGTCTCGGAGGTCAGCTCGTGGCCGCGCTCGGCCAGCTCGGCGCGGAGCGCGGCGAAGTTCTCGATGATGCCGTTGTGGACGACCGCGACCCGCCCGGAGTTGTCCAGGTGCGGGTGCGCGTTGGCGTCGGTCGGCCCGCCGTGGGTGGCCCACCGGGTGTGGCCGATGCCGGTGGCGCCGGCCGGCAGCGGGCGCTCGTCCAGCAGCTTGCCGAGGTTGCCCAGCTTCCCGGCCTTCTTCGCGGCGGCCAGCCCGCCGTCGGCGAGGACGGCAACGCCCGCCGAGTCATAACCGCGGTACTCCAACCGCTTCAGTCCCGCGATGACGACGTCGAGGGCGGACTGCCCTCCCACATAACCAACGATTCCGCACATGCGATGCAGCCTAAGGGCAGCCGGGGGTGAGGGCTGTCAGCGCCCTCGCCCTATTCGTCCGACCGCCCGCCCGACGATCTCCAGGTACTCGGCCTCCTCGCACCACGGCCTGCCGCCCGGCCGGTACGTCTCCAGCACGTCGCCGGGGTGCTCCCCCAGGTCCTCGTCGGGCAGTTCGTCCAGGAGTTCCTCCCACGCCCGGGCGTCGCGTGCCTCGGCGGACCTGCGCGCGGCGAGGCGGCGGCGTGCCGCACGGGAGCGCTGGAACGGAATCGGCATACGGACCCCTCCGGGCCGGTGGTGGGCGGACCCCGCCGGATCGGACGGGGGTTCGCACGGCGGCTTCACACACATGGAGCAAGCGCGCGAATGCGGTCAACGTATCCGCGACGGACTTCCGCGTACACCCCCTCGTACGCACATCTGTGCTGCTGATCACACGTGAACGGCCGTGAGACCGGACGCGTACGGCCCGACAATGGGCCCGTGTCCACCCCCGTCACCGCCCCCGGACCCCCCTCCGCGTCCGGCGACCTGCCGCAGCAGCGCCGCGGCCGGCCGTCCGACACGAGCCCGTTCGTCGACCTCGGACGGGCCGAGTGGAGCGCCCTGCGGGAGAAGACCCCGCTGCCGCTGACCGCCGCGGAGGTGGAGGAGCTGCGCGGCCTGGGCGACGTCATCGACCTCGACGAGGTGCGGGACGTCTACCTGCCGCTGTCCCGGCTGCTCAACCTCTACGTCGGTGCCACCCACGGGCTGCGCGGCGCGCTCAACACCTTCCTGGGCGACGCGGGCGGCGGGCACGGCGCCCAGCGCGGCACCCCGTTCGTCATCGGGGTCGCGGGCAGCGTCGCGGTCGGCAAGTCCACGGTGGCCCGGCTGCTGCGGGCGCTGCTGGCCCGCTGGCCCGAGCACCCGCGGGTGGAGCTGGTGACCACCGACGGCTTCCTGCTGCCGAACGCGGAGCTGCACCGGCGCGGGCTGATGTCGCGCAAGGGCTTCCCCGAGTCCTACGACCGCCGCGCCCTCACCCGGTTCGTCGCGGACGTCAAGTCGGGCCGGGAGGAGGTCACCGCGCCCGTCTACTCGCACCTGATCTACGACATCGTCCCCGGCGAGGTGCTGACGGTGCGCCGCCCCGACATCCTGATCGTCGAGGGCCTCAACGTCCTCCAGCCGGCCCTGCCGGGCAAGGACGGCCGCACCCGGCTCGCGGTCGCCGACTACTTCGACTTCTCCGTCTACGTGGACGCGCGCACCGAGGACATCGAGCGGTGGTACCTGGACCGCTTCCGCAAGCTGCGCGAGACGGCCTTCCAGAACCCGTTCTCCTACTTCCGCAGGTACACGCAGGTGTCACAGGAGGAGGCGCTGGACTACGCGCGCGGCATCTGGCGGACGATCAACCGTCCCAACCTCCAGGAGAACATCGCCCCGACCCGGGGCCGCGCCGGCCTGATCCTGCGCAAGGGCCCGGACCACAAGGTCCAGCGCCTGTCGCTGCGCAAGCTCTGACGCGGGCCGCCCGCGCCGGCGGCCGACCGGCACACCGCCCGGGGCGCGCCGTCCTCGGCGTCAGGCGGCCGCCCCCCGCCCGACGTCGTACCGGACCGCGCGCCCGCGCGGAACGTTCAGCCCAGCGCCGACTTGACCTCGTCCGCCAGCCGCTCGGCCACCGCACGGGCCTGCTCCAGATCGGCCGCCTCGACCATCACCCGCACCAGCGGCTCGGTGCCGGAGGAGCGCAGCAGCACCCGGCCGGTCTCGCCCAGCTCCTTCTCGGCCTCGTTCACGGCGGTGGCCAGCCGGGCCGAGGAGGAGACCCGGGTCTTGTCCACGTCCCGCACGTTGACCAGCACCTGCGGCAGGCGCCGCATCACGCCCGCCAGCTCGGCCAGGGGCCGGCCGGTGGCGGCCACCCGCGCGGCCAGCATCAGACCGGTCAGGGTGCCGTCGCCGGTGGTGGCGTGGTCCAGCACGATCACGTGCCCGGACTGCTCGCCGCCCAGCGAGTAGCCGCCGCGCTTCATCTCCTCCAGCACATAGCGGTCGCCGACCGCCGTCTGGAGCAGCTCGACGCCCTCGCGCTCCATGGCGAGCTTGAAGCCGAGGTTGGACATCACCGTGGCCACCACGGTGTTCCCCCGCAGCGTGCCGGCCTCCTTCATGCCCAGGGCCAGCACGCTGAGGATCTGGTCGCCGTCGATCTCCTCGCCGGCCGCGTCCACGGCCAGGCAGCGGTCGGCGTCGCCGTCGTGGGCCACGCCCAGGTCGGCGCCGTGCTCGACGACGGCCGCGCGCAGCCCGTCGAGGTGGGTGGAGCCGCAGCCGTCGTTGATGTTGAGCCCGTCGGGCTCGGTGGCGATGGTGACCACCTCGGCGCCCGCCCGCGCGAACGCCTCCGGGGAGACCCGCGCCGCCGCGCCGTGCGCGCCGTCGATGACGACCCTGAGCCCGTCGAGCCGGTTGGGCAGGACGCCGACGAGGTGGGCGACGTACTTGTCGAAACCCTCGTCGTACTCCTTCACCCGGCCCACCCCGGCGCCCGTCGGGCGGTCCCAGGGCTCGCCGGAGGCGTGCTCGCGGTAGGTGCTCTCGATGCGGTCCTCCAGCTCGTCGGCGAGCTTGTGGCCGCCGCGGGCGAAGAACTTGACGCCGTTGTCGGGCATGGGGTTGTGGCTGGCGGACAGCATCACGCCCAGGTCGGCGCCGAGCGCGCCGGTCAGGTACGCCACGGCCGGGGTCGGCAGCACGCCCACCCGCAGCACGTCCACGCCCGCGCTGGCCAGCCCGGCCACCACGGCGGCCTCCAGGAACTCCCCGGACGCGCGCGGATCACGTCCGACCACCGCCACCGGGCGATGGCCCTTGAACGTACCCGCCTCGGCGAGCACGTGCGCCGCCGCGACCGACAGACCGAGCGCCATTTCGGCGGTCAGGTCGGCGTTGGCGACTCCGCGCACACCGTCCGTACCGAAGAGTCGTCCCACCGTGGTTCCTCCGAGTTCCGAGCTGAGCTCCGGGCGCGCCGAGGCCCGGTCGATCCAGATATACGCCCCTTGGCGGCGGATGCGGCACGGCCGTGACCGCGGCGTGCCGACGGTCGCCCCACCGGACCCACCGGACCCGCCGGTCCGGGGGTGAGCGGTGGCCCGAAGACGAGCGCCCCGACGCACCGTGACGGTGCTGTCGGGGCGCTCGTCAGCGGATCCCAGGGGTTCCAGCGGACAGCGAGGCGCTGATCAGCGCTTGCTGTACTGGGTGCCCTTGCGGGCCTTCTTCAGACCGGCCTTCTTCCGCTCGACCGCGCGGGCGTCGCGGGTCAGGAAGCCGGCCTTCTTCAGCGGGCCGCGGTTGTTCTCCACGTCCGCCTCGTTCAGGGCGCGGGCCACGCCCAGGCGCAGCGCGCCGGCCTGGCCGGAGACGCCGCCGCCGCTGATGCGGGCGATGACGTCGTAGCGGTTGTCCAGCTCCAGAACCTTGAACGGCTCGTTGACTTCCTGCTGGTGCACCTTGTTCGGGAAGTAGGCCTCCAGGGTGCGGCCGTTGATCTTCCACTGGCCGCTGCCCGGCACGATGCGCACGCGGGCGATGGCGTTCTTCCGGCGCCCGGTGCCGGCGCCCGGCTGGGGCTCACCGAAACGGGACGCGAGGGACTCGGTGGTGTACTCCTCGACGCCCTCGGGGGTCTCGGTGGTGTACTGCTCGACCTCTTCGATCGGGGTCTCGGCGGTGGTCTCGGCCACGGTTCTCCTCAGCTCTCTTCAGTCTTGGTTGTGGCCGGACTACTGCGCGACCTGGGTGATCTCGAACGGGACCGGCTGCTGGGCGCCGTGCGGGTGGTTCTCGCCCGCGTAGACCTTCAGCTTCGAGAGCATCTGGCGGCCCAGGGAGTTCTTCGGGAGCATGCCCTTGATGGCCTTCTCCACGGCCTTCTCCGGGTTGTTCTTCAGCAGGTCGTCGTAGCGGACGGACCGCAGACCACCGGGGTAGCCGGAGTGGCGGTAGGCCAGCTTCTGGGTCCGCTTGTTGCCGGAGAGGTGCACCTTGTCGGCGTTGATGATGATGACGAAGTCACCAGCGTCAACGTGCGGCGCGTACACCGGCTTGTGCTTGCCCCTCAGAAGGGTGGCGGCCTGGGTGGCCAGACGGCCCAGGACGACGTCGGTGGCGTCGATGACGTGCCACTGGCGCTGGACGTCGCCGGGCTTGGGGCTGTACGTACGCACGGTCGTAGCCTTCGCTTCTTCAGTGAGTGTTTCCTGACAAGGTCACCGGAGATCACGACAGCCCTGACCGCGCTCCGGTGACGCAAGCCGGTGCGGGTCGCTGGTCATCGTCCTGGTGGACCAGGCGTAGCGGCCTCTCACGTGAGAACGAGCAAGCCAATACGCACAACGAACCAGCAGGATACCGGCCGTCCTCCGCACGGGTCAAAACGCCCCTCCCCCGGCGGGTGCGCCGGAGCCCTCCCGCACACCCCTCAGCGCGCCCGCGCCACCCGCCCTTCCTCCCAGACCGGCTCCGGCGCCTCGCGCACCCGCCCGTCCGCGCCGAAGACCAGGAAGCGGTCGAAGGAGCGGGCGAACCAGCGGTCGTGCGTCACCGCCAGCACCGTCCCCTCGTACGCCTCCAGCCCCTGCTGGAGCGCCTCGGCGCTCTCCAGGTCCAGGTTGTCGGTCGGCTCGTCCAGCAGCAGCGCCGTCGATCCGGCCAGCTCCAGCAGCAGGATCTGGAAGCGGGCCTGCTGGCCGCCCGACAGCTTCCCGAAGGGCTGCTCGGCCTGGCGGTCCAGCTCGTAGCGGCGCAGCGCGGACATCGCCGCGCCCCGGTCCTTCGCGTGCTCGGTCCACAGGACGTCGAGCAGGGTGCGCCCCTCCAGCTCGGGGTGGGCGTGCGTCTGGGCGAAGTGGCCGGGGACCACCCGGGCGCCCAGCTTCCACCCGCCGGTGTGGGCGACGTCACTCCCGGCCAGCAGCCGCAGGAAGTGCGACTTGCCCGAGCCGTTGGAGCCGAGCACCGCGACCCGCTCGCCGTAGAAGACCTCCAGGTCGAACGGCTTCATCAGCCCGGTCAGCTCCAGCCCGGCACAGGTGACCGCCCGCACCCCGGTGCGCCCGCCGCGCAGCCGCATCCGGATGTCCTGCTCGCGCGGCGGCTCCTGCGGAGGGCCGGCCTCCTCGAACTTCCGCAGCCGGGTGCGGGCCGCCTGGAGGCGGGAGGCGAGCCCGTCGTTGTAGGCGGCCTTCTGCTTGAGGGTGTTCACCAGTTTCCTGAGCTGGGCGTGCTGCTCGTCCCAGCGCCGCCGCAGCTCCTCGAAGCGGGCGAAGCGCTCCTTGCGGGCCTGGTGGTAGGTGGCGAAACCGCCGCCGTGCACCCACACGTCCGACCCGGCCGGACCCGGCTCCACGCTGACGACCCTCTGCGCCGCCCGTGCCAGCAGCTCGCGGTCGTGGGAGACGAACAGGACCGTCTTGCGGGTCTCGCCCAGCCGCTCCTCCAGCCACCGCTTGCCGGGGACGTCCAGGTAGTTGTCCGGCTCGTCCAGCAGCAGCACCTCGTCCGGGCCGCGCAGCAGCGCCTCCAGCACCAGCCGTTTCTGCTCGCCGCCCGACAGGGTCCGCACCTGCCGCCACTGCGCCTTGTCGTAGGGGACGCCGAGGGCCGCGGTGGTGCACACGTCCCAGGCGGTCTCGGCCTCGTAGCCACCGGCCTCGGCCCAGTCCGCCAGCGCCTGCGCGTAACCCATCTGGGCGGCCTCGTCGTCGACCTCCATGATCCTCAGCTCGGCGGCGTCCACCGCCTCCGCCGCCTGGCGCACCCGCGGCCGGGCCACCGAGACCAGCAGGTCGCGCACCGTGCGTTCGTCCCGGACCGAGCCCACGAACTGCGGCATCACCCCGAGCCCGCCGCCGACGGTCACCGTGCCGCCGTGCGGCTTCAGCTCGCCGGCGATCAGCCGCAGCAGCGTCGTCTTCCCGGCCCCGTTGGCGCCCACCAGGGCCACCACCGAGCCCTCCCCCACCCGGAACGAGACGTCGCCGAGCAGCGCCCTCCCGTCGGGCAGGTAGTACTCCAGGTGCGCGGCCTCGACGTGTCCCATCCCCCGACTGTGAACGCGCCGGCGGCCTCGCGGCAAGCGAATAAGATGCGGGGTATGAGCTTTGGGCAGGGGGGGCCGGGCTGGGGCCCGGTAGGACCGTCCGGACAGCCGGGGCCGCCGGGACCGTCCGGACAGCCGGGGCCGTTCGGGCCGTCGGAGCCGTCCACGCCGGACTGGGCGGCGCTCGCCGAGCAGAGCGAGCGCGCCCGCGCCCGGCGCCGCCGCCGGCTGATGATCGGCGGCGGGGTGGTGGCCACCGCCGTCGTCGCCGCGATCGTCGCGATCGCCGTCGTCAACGAGAACGGGTCGGGCTCCGGCCCCGCCGCCGCCTCCTCGGACTCCCCGGCGCCGTCGGCCGCCGAGACCCCGCCGCCCGACCCGGAGCAGCCGGAGCCCACCTTCTCCTCCGAGCCGCCTCCCCCTCCGCCGGACCCGCGTGACTTCCTCTCCAGCGCCGAGAAGGACACCGCCCCGCTCGGCGCCGGCACGCTCTTCCCCGGCGACTCGATGAAGGCCAACGGCCGCACCTACGACAAGGGCGCCACGGCCTCCACCAAGAGCTGCGCCTCCGGCACCCAGGGCGCGCTCGGCGCGGTACTGGCGAACAACGGCTGCCGGGAGCTGATCCGGGTGACGTACGTGCGCGAGGGGGTGGCGGTCACCGTCGGCGTCGCGGTCTTCGACGACGCCGAGGCCGCGCGCAAGGCCAAGGACCAGTCCCGGCCCAACGTCGCCTCGCTGCCCGGCTCGGGCGTGCCCACCTTCTGCCGGGGCGGCGTGACCTGCCGGACCTCCGCCAACGCGCTGGGCCGCTACGCGTACTTCACCATCTCCGGCTACACCAGCGGCAAGGACGTCACCGCCTCCGAGACCGCCGCCCGCCGGGCGGGTCTGGACGCCGCCGACTTCGCCTTCGCCCGCATCCTCGAACGCGGCCGGGAGCAGGCGGCGGCCTCGGTCACCGGCTGACGCGGCCCTGAACCGGACGAGCCGGTCCAGGGCCACGGGCATCGCGGGATCAGTCCCGCTGTGCTCCCGCCGGGAGCGTGCGCAGGGTCACCTTCGTGGCCGTCTTCCGCTCGAAGGACCAGTCGAGCATTCTCGTCGCGTCCCGGTAGCGGTCGGAGCTGTTCAGGACCACCCCGACGACCGTGCGCCTGTCACGCGTCGCCGCGAAGACCAGGCAGGGGCCGGCCTTGGAGCCCGTGCCGGTCTTGATGCCGATCACGCCCTTGTACGAGCCGAGCAGCTTGTTGGTGTTGTACCAGGTGTACGTGCGCCCGTTGGTCGCCTTCTGGACGGTCCTGGTCGACTTGACCACCGCCCTGAACGTGGAGTTCGCCAGCGCGTGCCGCGCCAGCTTCGCCATGTCGCGGGGGGTCGAGTAGTTCTTGCCGTTCTTGGGGATGCCGTCGAAGGAGTCGAACCTCGTGTTCTTCATCCCCAGACCGGCGGCCTTCTTGTTCATCCTGGAGATGAACGACTTGGTGCGGGCGGCCGTCGTGCTCCCGCTGCCGAAGGTGTCGGCCAGCGCGTACGCCGCGTCGCAGCCGGAGGGCAGCATCATCCCGTACAGCAGCTGGCGCACCGTGAGCCTGTCGCCCGTCCTCAGGTCCGCGGTGCTGGCCCCGTACCTGGTCACGTAGTCGCGGTAGGCCTTCTTCACCGTGACCTTGCGGTTCAGGTCGACGCCCTTGGTGGTCACCACGACCGCCGCGGCCATGATCTTGGTGGTGCTGGCCATCTCGCGCCGGGTGTCGGCGCCCTTGCCCCACAGGGTCTTGTCGGGGCCGCTGTCCAGCAGGAAGGCGCCCTTGGCCGCTATCCCGGACGGCCCCCCGGCCGCCTGGGCGGGGGCCGCCGTCGGGCCCGCCAGGAGCACGGCGCAGGCGGCCGCCAGCACCACGCCCGCCCTGCGGATCCCCCTCGTGCGAAGTCTCAATGGATGCTCCGTCATCGTGGTCGTCGGGCCCGCACGACGCGCGGGCCCTGCTCTTGACCTTGCGGCCCAGCTGGTCGTACTCGTACCGCCAGGTGTTGCCCTGGGCGTCGGTGACCTTCTTCAGCTGTCCGGCCGGGGTGTAGGTGTACTTCGTCGCGTCGTAGCCGTTGCCGGGACCGGCGGTGCCGTCGGGGTTCGGGGCATCGCCGTGGTAACGGCGCAGCTCCGTCATCTGCCCGGCGGCGTCGGTGATGGTGGTGGTGGGCACTCCACCCTTGGGCGGGTCGACATGGGTGCGCTCGCCGTCGTAGGCGGTGGTCGTCCGCCATTGTTCGACGCCCGTGACCGCGAGGATCTGTGCCGTGGCGCGGCCCAGGCCGTCGTACTCGGTCAGGGTCTGTGCCCCGACCTGGCGATCGCTGACGATCAGCAGTTCGTCCGAGGGCGCGCCGATCGCGTTGTAGGTGGCGTTGGCCTTCTTGATCTTCCCGGTGCCGTCGAATGAAACGGCCCCGAACGCCACCGCCCCGCCCGGTCGGCGGGCAGGGCGGGACGCGCCGGGCGGGTACGGGACGGAACCGCCGGGGGGCACTGGCGACGGCGGCCCCCCTGGCGGCAGCCGCTCAGCAGCAGCCGGCCACCGCGCCCGCCGCCGGGCCCGCGCCCGGGAGGGTGCGGCGGTTGCGCGCCTCGGCGTTGCGCGCGGCCAGCAGTTCGTCGGCCGGGTAGCCGACCTCCTCCAGGGTGAGCCCGTGCGGCCGCACCACGTGCACCGCCGAGTCCCGCACCCCGGCCGCCAGCACCCGTCCCGGCCACGTCGGCGGGCGGTGTCCGTCGCCGACGAAGAGCAGCGCGCCCACCAGCGAGCGCACCATGTTGTGGCAGAAGGCGTCGGCGACCACCCGGGCCTCCACGACGCCGTCGGGGCGCCGCCGCCAGTTCAGTTCCTTCAGCGTCCGTATGGTCGTCGCGCCCTCGCGCCGCTTGCAGTAGGCGGCGAAGTCGTGCTCCCCCAGCAGGTGCCCGGCCGCCTCGTTCATGGCGTCCACGTCCAGCGGCCAGTCGTGCCACAGCACATGGCCGCGCTGGAGCGGGTCCACCCCTCCCGGGTGGTCGCAGACGCGGTAGGCGTAGCGGCGCCAGATCGCCGAGAAGCGCGCGTTGAAGTGGGGCGGGGCCGCACCGATCCGGTGCACCCGTACGTCGTGCGGCAGTCGCCCGGCCAGCCGGCGCAGCAGCCTTTCTTGGTGCGCCTCCCACAGGTCGGCGGGCAGGTCGGCGTGCGCCACCTGGCCGCGGGCGTGGACGCCCGCGTCGGTGCGGCCGGCGACCGTCAGCTCGAAGACCTCCTCCGAGCGGGTCACCACCCGCAGCGCGTCCTCCAACTCGCCCTGCACGGTGCGCCGCCCGCGCTGCCGCGCCCAGCCGGAGAACTCCCTGCCGTCGTACGACAGGTCCAGCCGGACCCGTACGTGTCCGGGCTCCACCTCGTCGCTCACACCGTGATCCTCTCGAAAAGCGCGTACAGCGCGTGAAGCGCGTAAACGGCGGCGGACCCGCTCCCGAAAAGAGGGAGGCGGGTCCGCCGCGGTGTGCTCGGGATACCCGGAGCGGAGAACGCCTCAGGCGTCCTTCTTCTCCTCGGACTTCTCCTCCGCGGGTGCCTCGGCCGCGGCCTCGGTCTCCTCGGCCGGGGCCTCGGCGGCCTCGTCCTTCGCGGCGTCCTTCTTGAGGTCCTTCACGGCCTCGTCGCCCGCGGCGTCCTTGGCCGTGCGCTTCGTGGCGGCCTCGGCCTCGCCGACGGCCTCCTGCTGCACCGTCAGGGCCTCCACCAGCTCGATGACCGCCATGGGCGCGTTGTCGCCGCGGCGGTTGCCGATCTTGGTGATGCGGGTGTAACCGCCGGGGCGGTTCTCGTAGCGCGGGCCGATCTCGGTGAAGAGCGTGTGCACGACGCTCTTGTCGAGGATCGTGCGCATCACCTGGCGGCGGTTGTGAAGGTCGCCCTTCTTCGCCTTGGTGATCAGACGCTCGGCCACCGGGCGCAGGCGGCGGGCCTTGGCCTCGGTGGTGGTGATGCGGCCGTGCTCGAAGAGGGCGGTGGCGAGGTTCGCCAGCATGGCCTTCTCGTGCGCGGCGCCGCCGCCGAGGCGGGCGCCCTTGGTGGGCTTCGGCATGGTTGTCTCTCCTCGATGTCTGCACCGGCCGTATCAGGTACCGGTGTCAGTGTCCGTACGGGCTTGTGCCCGCCGGAGCCGGGGCGTGCGACCGCGGTCGCGCTCGGTCACACGTTCCGGAGAACGTGGGCCGACCGGGCGCGGGCGGGTGCCGCGCCCGGTCGGGATGCCGGTGGGGACCGGCGTCAGTACCGCTCGGCGCCGGTCAGTACCCGGTCAGTACTGCTCGGTCTCGACGAAACCGGAGTCCGCGTCGTCGTCGGCGCCGAAGGCGTCGGCGGCGGCGGTCGGGTCGAATCCGGGCGGGCTGTCCTTGAGGGTCAGGCCCATGCCGGCCAGCTTCGCCTTGACCTCGTCGATCGACTTGGCGCCGAAGTTGCGGATGTCGAGCAGGTCCGCCTCGGAGCGGGCCACCAGCTCGCCCACCGAGTGGATGCCCTCGCGCTTGAGGCAGTTGTAGGAGCGGACGGTCAGCTCCAGCTCCTCGATCGGCAGGGCCAGGTCGGCGGCGAGCGCGGCGTCCGTCGGGGACGGGCCCATGTCGATGCCCTCGGCGTCGACGTTCAGCTCGCGGGCCAGGCCGAACAGCTCGACCAGGGTCTTGCCGGCGGAGGCCATGGCGTCGCGCGGACGCATGGACTCCTTGGTCTCGACGTCGACGATCAGCTTGTCGAAGTCGGTGCGCTGCTCGACACGGGTCGCCTCGACCTTGTAGGTGACCTTGAGGACCGGCGAGTAGATGGAGTCGACCGGGATACGGCCGATCTCCTGGCCGGCCTGCTTGTTCTGCACGGCGGAGACGTAGCCGCGACCGCGCTCGACGGTCAGCTCCATCTCCAGCTTCCCCTTGCCGTTCAGCGTGGCGAGGACCAGGTCGGGGTTGTGCACCTCGACACCGGCCGGCGGGGCGATGTCGGCGGCGGTGACCAGACCCGGGCCCTGCTTGCGCAGGTACATCACGACCGGCTCGTCGTGCTCCGAGGAGACGACCAGGCTCTTGATGTTGAGGATCAGATCGGTGACGTCATCCTTGACGCCCGGCACGGTGGTGAACTCGTGCAGGACGCCGTCGATCCGGATGCTGGTCACGGCAGCACCGGGGATCGAGGACAGGAGCGTGCGGCGCAGGGAGTTTCCGAGGGTGTAGCCGAAGCCCGGCTCCAGCGGTTCGATCACGAACCGGGAACGGAACTCGTCCACGACCTCTTCGGTCAGTGAGGGGCGCTGAGCGATCAGCATGGGGATGTGCCTCCAGTCTTCGGCAACCGCTATTTGATGCCGAGCACCGGGCGGGAGCCCGGATTCCTACTGCAAGGGTACGGGCGGTGCGACCCGTGCGGGCCGCACCGCCCGTGACCGTGAGCCGGTACTCCGGATTACTTGGAGTACAGCTCGACGATCAGCTGCTCCTGCACCTGGGTGTCGATCACCTGGCGCTCGGGCAGCGAGTGGACGAGGATCCGCATCTTCGACGGGATGGCCTCGAGCCACGCCGGCACCGTCTTGTCCCCGGCCTCCGCCTGCGCCACCTGGAAGGGGGTCAGGTTACGGGAGGAGGGACGGACCTCGACGATGTCGTTGGGAGCGACGCGGGCCGACGGGATGTCGGTCTTGCGGCCGTTCACCATGATGTGTCCGTGACGGACGAGCTGGCGGGCGTGGTCGCGGGACTTGGCGAAGCCGGCCCGGTAGACCACGTTGTCCAGACGGGACTCCAGGATGCGGAGCAGGTTCTCACCCGTCTTGCCCTGCTTGCGGTTGGCCTCGTTGAAGTAACCGCGGAACTGCTTCTCGAGGACACCGTAGATGCGGGCGGCCTTCTGCTTCTCACGCTTCTGCAGCAGGTACTCGCTGTCCTTGGTGCGCCCGCGTCCGTGCTCACCCGGGGGGTAAGGACGGATCTCGATCGGGCACTTCGCGCTCTCGCACTTAGCTCCCTTGAGGAAGAGCTTCTGCTTCTCCCGACGGCAACGCTTGCAGTCGGCCCCGGTGTAACGCGCCATGTTCGTGTATCTCCTACTTCTGCCGGATCAGACGCGGCGACGCTTCGGCGGGCGGCAGCCGTTGTGCGGGGTCGGGGTGACGTCCTGGATCGAACCCACCTCGAGGCCGGTGGCCTGGAGGGAGCGGATCGCGGTCTCACGGCCGGAGCCGGGACCCTTGACGAACACGTCGACCTTGCGCATGCCGTGCTCCTGCGCGCGACGGGCGGCCGACTCGGCGGCCATCTGCGCGGCGAACGGCGTCGACTTGCGCGAACCCTTGAAGCCCACGTGACCGGCGGAAGCCCAGGAAATCACGTTGCCGGTGGGGTCGGTGATGGAAACGATGGTGTTGTTGAACGTGCTCTTGATGTGAGCGTGCCCGTGGGCGACGTTCTTCTTCTCCTTGCGGCGCACCTTCTTGGCGCCGGCCGTACGGCCCTTCGGAGGCATAGAAAAATACTCCTATGGAGGTGGTCGGTCCTGCGATCCGGACCACTGGCGGTGTCCGGTGAGGACTACTTCTTGCCCGGCTTCTTCTTGCCGGCGATCGCGCGACGCGGGCCCTTGCGGGTGCGGGCGTTGGTGCTGGTGCGCTGGCCGTGGACGGGCAGACCGCGGCGGTGACGCAGACCCTGGTAGCTGCCGATCTCGACCTTGCGGCGGATGTCGGCCTGGATCTCGCGGCGGAGGTCACCCTCGGTGCGGATGTTGGCCTCGACGTACTCACGGATCCTGACGAGCTCTTCCTCGGTCAGGTCGCGGACGCGGGTGTCCGGGTTCACACCGGTGCTCGCCAGCGTCTGCTGGGAGAGCGTGCGGCCGATGCCGAAGACATAGGTGAGAGCGACCTCCACGCGCTTGTCGCGCGGGAGGTCGACGCCTTCGAGGCGTGCCATGAACGTGGCTCCTGGTTTCGTTGGAGGTCTTCCGCAGCACCGTTCCCGTAGCGAGTACGAGCCGGGTCCCCGGCCTCCGTCCGGGGGTGTCGTCCCCACCGGCGTTAACGGATGTCACGGCGGGGGGTCGGGTGTCTGCGTATCTGTATGTCGCTTGCGTCGCGCGAAGAACCGCGAGAGGTGCGAGGCGTGGAGGTCTTGCGTCAGCCCTGGCGCTGCTTGTGGCGCAGGTTGTCGCAGATGACCATGACCCGGCCGTGGCGGCGGATCACCTTGCACTTGTCGCAGATCTTCTTGACGCTCGGCTTGACCTTCATGGGATGTGAGGTTCTCCGGGTCAGGCCACCACCCCGCGCGGGGCGGAGTGAGGGCGAGATCTACTTGTAGCGGTAGACGATCCGCCCGCGCGTCAGGTCGTAGGGAGACAGCTCCACCACGACACGGTCGTCGGGAAGGATACGGATGTAGTGCATCCGCATCTTGCCGCTGATGTGCGCGAGGACCTGGTGCCCGTTCTGGAGCTCCACCTTGAACATCGCGTTCGGGAGAGACTCGACGACGGTGCCCTCGATCTCGATGGCCCCTTGTTTTTTGGCCATGCTTGAGCGCTTCACCTTCCGGGATCGGCTACCTGGGTCAGCCCGTGGGTGCGCGCAGGCACACATGGACCGACGAGCCAGTCTACGGCACGGCTCCGGGAAAGACGAATCGGGGATGTATGCCCATCGGGGGAGATCTTTATGCGAGCCTGAGGGACTTCACCCGGCTCGCATCCGGCTCACCGCGGGAGAGGGCGGCCGGGGCCCGGTCAGTCCAGCGGGTCGGGTGCGGTGGTGACGCCGTACTCCGCCAGCTTCGCCCGGCCGCCGTCCGGCGCCGTCAGCACCAGCGGGCCCTGCTCGGTCAGCGCGACGGAGTGCTCCCAGTGGCAGGACCAGCTGCCGTCGTCGGTCTTGACCGTCCACTCGTCCTGCAGGACGTGGGTCCTGGCCGTGCCCAGGCTGACCATCGGCTCGATCGCCAGGCACATGCCCGGCACCAGCTTCGGGCCCTTGCCGCGCCGGCGCTCGACGTAGTTCAGCAGGTGCGGGTCCATGTGCATCTGGCTGCCGATGCCGTGGCCGCCGTAGTCCTCGATGATCCCGTAGCGGCCGGAGGCCGGGCGGGGCTGGCGGCGGATGTAGCCCTCGATCGCCTTGGAGATGTCCACCAGCCGGTTGCCCCTGCGCATCGCCGCGATGCCGGCCCACATCGACTCCTCGGTGACCCGGCTCAGCTCGTGCACCTCGGGCGCGTGGCCCTCGCCGACGAAGACGGTGATCGCCGCGTCCCCGTGCCAGCCGTCGACGATCGCGCCCGCGTCGATGGAGATGATGTCGCCCGACTCCAGCACCGTCTCCCGGTCGGGGATGCCGTGGACGACGACGTCGTTCACCGAGGTGCAGATGTTGCCGGGGAAGCCGCCGTAGCCGAGGAAGTTCGGCTTGGCGCCGTGGTCGGCGAGCACCTTGGCGGCGACCTCGTCCAGGTCCTTGGTGGTCGCGCCCGGCACCGCGGCCCTGCGGCAGGCCGCGTGCATCGCGGCGACGACCAGCCCGGCCGCGCGCATCTTCGCGATCTGCTCGGGGGTCTTGATCTCCACCATGACGGCTGACGCCTTCCAGCTCGCGGTTGTCTGTGGCACATCCGGCCCGCGGCTCTGCCACCGGGCCCGTTCACTACACGATACGGCCGCGGTGCCCGCCCCGGGCACCGCGGCCTTCTCGCCGTTCCTCCTCCGGGGTCAGGCCCCGGCCTGCCCGGCCGCCTGGCCGAGCGCCTCCATCGCGCGCCGGGTGACCTCGGACACCTTGCCGAGCGCCGAGATCGTCACCACCAGGCCCTGGGCCTTGTAGTAGTCGATGATCGGCTCGGTCTCGGTGTGGTAGACCTCCAGGCGCTTGCGGACGGTGTCCTCGTGGTCGTCCTCGCGCTGGTAGAGCTCACCGCCGCAGAGGTCGCAGACGCCCTCGCTCTTCGGCGGGGTGTACACGACGTGGAAGATGTGGCCGCTGTCGTTGCGGCACATCCGCCGTCCCGCGATCCGCTTCACGACCTCGTCCTCGGGGACCTCCAGGTCCAGCACGGCGTTCAGCCGGGTGCCGGACTCGCGCAGGATGCCGTCCAGGGCCTCGGCCTGGCCGATGTTCCGCGGGAAGCCGTCGAGCAGGAAGCCGTCGGCGGCGTCGGGCTGCTCCATCCGGTCCCGGGCCATCCCGATGGTGACCTCGTCGGGTACGAGCTTGCCCGCCCGCATGTACTCCTGCGCCTTCTGGCCGAGCTGGGTGCCCTGGCTGATGTTGGCGCGGAACAGGTCGCCCGTGGAGATGTGCGGAATGGACAGGTTCTCGGCCAGGTACGCGGCCTGCGTGCCCTTGCCCGCGCCAGGCGGTCCGACGAGGACGATTCGCATCAGCGGAGGAACCCTTCGTAATGGCGCTGCTGAAGCTGGCTCTCGATCTGCTTCACGGTCTCCAGACCGACACCCACGATGATCAGGATGCTGGTCCCGCCGAACGGGAAGTTCTGATTCGCGTTGAACAACACCAGCGCGACGGTGGGCACCAGAGCGATCAGACCCAGGTACAGCGAACCCGGCCACGTGATGCGGTTCAGCACGTAGCTCAGGTACTCCGCGGTGGGACGTCCGGCCCGGATGCCCGGGATGAAACCACCATACTTCTTCATGTTGTCGGCAACTTCTTCGGGGTTGAAGGAGATGGCGACGTAGAAGAAGGCGAAGAACACGATCAGCACGAAGTACGTGATGATGTAGTACGGGTGGTCACCCGTGACGAGGTGCCGGTTGATCCAGTCGGCCCAGCCCGCCTGCGACCCGCTGAACTGAACGATCAGTGCCGGGATGTAGAGCAGGGAGGAGGCGAAGATGACGGGGATCACACCCGCCTGGTTCACCTTCAGGGGGATGTAGGTGGAGGTACCGCCGTAGGAGCGGCGCCCGATCATCCGCTTGGCGTACTGCACGGGGATGCGGCGCTGCGCCTGCTCGACGAAGACCACCAGGGCGACCATCGCCAGACCCGCGAGGACCACCACGCCGAACTCGATCCAGCCGTCCGCCAGGTTGCCCTGCACCTTGATGGCCCACAGCAGACCCGGGAAGCCGGCGGCGATCGAGACGAACATCAGGATCGACATGCCGTTGCCGATGCCGCGGTCGGTGATCAGCTCACCCAGCCACATGATCAGCGCGGTGCCGGCGGTCATGACGATCACCATGGTGATCGTGGTGAAGATCGAGTCGTCGGGGATGATCTGGTCGCGGACGGTGCACTGCGCGAAGAGGCTGCCGCTGCGGGCCGTCGCCACCAGGCCGGTGGCCTGGAGCACGCCGAGCGCCACCGTCAGGTAACGGGTGTACTGCGTGATCTTCGCCTGGCCGGACTGCCCCTCCTTCTTGAGGGCCTCCAGCCTCGGGATCACCACCACCAGCAGCTGCAGGATGATGCTCGCCGTGATGTAGGGCATGATCCCGAGCGCGAAGATGGTCAGCTGCAGCAGCGCGCCACCACTGAACATGTTGACCAGGCCGAAGAGGCCGGCGCCGGCGCCCTCGGCCTCCTTCACGCACTGGTTGACGTTCTCGAAGCTGACACCCGGGACGGGGATGTGTGCCCCGAGGCGGAAGAGCACCATGATGCCAAGGGTGAACAGCAGCTTCTTGCGCAGGTCGGGCGTCTTGAACGCCCGGGCGAACGCGGTGAGCACGGTGCCTCCTGCGCCCCCCGCGTCACACGCGAGAGGTTACGGTCGTGAGGATCAACGGATAAAACGGTTCAGATTCCGCAGGAGGGATCCTGCGGAGGTCAATAACGCACGACACCTTACCGGCGACCGTGCCCCCCATGGAACGACCAACCGGGGACGCCCGTTCCTGGGCGCCCCCGGTTGGTCACTTCACCGTGCTCAGACGAGCTCGGTGACGGTGCCTCCGGCAGCGGTGATCTTCTCCTTGGCGGAGCCGGAGACCTTGTCCACGGTCACCTGCAGCGCCACGGAGATCTCTCCGTTGCCCAGCACCTTCACGAGCTGGTTCTTGCGAACCGCGCCCTTGGCGACCAGGCCCTCGACGGTGACCTCGCCACCCTCGGGGTACAGGTCCGCCAGCTTGTCCAGGTTCACGACCTGGTACTCGGTGCGGAAGGGGTTCTTGAAGCCCTTGAGCTTGGGCAGCCGCATATGCAGCGGCATCTGCCCACCCTCGAAGCGCTCCGGAACCTGGTAGCGGGCCTTGGTGCCCTTGGTGCCACGACCGGCGGTCTTGCCCTTGGACGCCTCACCACGACCGACGCGGGTCTTGGCGGTCTTGGCGCCCGGGGCGGGCCGGAGGTTGTGGACCTTCAGCGGCTTCTGCTCCGCCATGTCAGTCGACCTCCTCGACCGTCACGAGGTGGCGGACGGTCTGCACCATGCCGCGGATCTCGGGACGGTCCTCCTTGACGACCGAGTCGTTCACTCGCCTGAGGCCGAGGGAACGCAGGGTGTCGCGGTGGTTCTGCTTGCTGCCGATGTAGGACTTGGTCTGGGTGACCTTCAGGCGTGCCATCAGGCGCTCACCCCAGCCCGCGCCCGCAGCAGAGCGGCGGGAGCAACGTCCTCCAGCGGCAGGCCGCGGCGGGCGGCGATCTCCTCGGGGCGCTGCAGGCCCCGCAGAGCGGCCACCGTGGCGTGCACGATGTTGATCGGGTTCGACGAGCCGAGGGACTTGCTCAGCACGTCGTGGATGCCCGCGCACTCCAGCACGGCGCGCACCGGGCCACCGGCGATCACACCGGTACCGGGCGAGGCCGGCTTGAGCAGCACGACGCCCGCGGCCTCCTCACCCTGGATCGGGTGGGGGATGGTGCCCTGGATCCGGGGAACCTTGAAGAAGTGCTTCTTGGCCTCCTCCACACCCTTGGCGATGGCGGCCGGCACCTCCTTGGCCTTGCCGTAACCGACACCCACGGTGCCGTCACCGTCGCCCACCACGACCAGCGCGGTGAAGCTGAAGCGACGACCACCCTTCACAACCTTGGCGACGCGGTTGATCGCGACGACCCGCTCGACGTACGCGGTCTTCTCGGCGGCCGCGCCACCGTCCCGCCGGTCCCGTCGGTCCCGCCGCTCGCCGCCACCGGCGCCGCCACCGCGGCGCTGGGGTCCAGCCATTGGAATTACCTCTCTCTATGCGTCCGCTTGCGTGGGGACCGGCTCAGAACCTGAGCCCGGCCTCGCGGGCGGCGTCGGCCAGGGCGGCGATCCGCCCGGCGTACTTGTTGCCGCCGCGGTCGAACACGACGGCCTCGATGCCCGCGGCCTTGGCGCGCTCGGCGACCAGGGACCCGACCTGCTTGGCCAGGGCGGTCTTGTCGCCCTCACCGCCGCGGATCGAGCTGTCCAGCGTCGACGCCGAGGCCAGCGTGTGGCCCGCGATGTCGTCGATGACCTGGGCCACCATGTGGCGGTTGGAGCGCGTCACCACCAGGCGCGGACGCTCGGGGGTGCCCGACACCTTCTTGCGGACGCGGATGTGGCGCCGCTTGACAGCGGCGGCCTTGCGCGCGCTGCCCTTCGCGATCTTCACACCGTATGCCATGGCTTACTTACCAGCCTTTCCGACCTTGCGGCGGATGACCTCGCCCGCGTACTTCACGCCCTTGGCCTTGTACGGGTCGGGCTTGCGCAGCTTGCGGATGTTCGCGGCGACCTCGCCGACCTTCTGCTTGTCGATGCCCTCGACGCTCAGCTTGGTCGGGGACTCCACCTTGAAGGAGATGCCCTCGGGAGCCTTCACCGTGATCGGGTGGCTGTAGCCCAGGGAGAACTCCAGGTCGGAGCCCTTCGCCTGGACGCGGTAACCGACACCGCTGATCTCGAGCTGCTTGGTGTATCCCTGGGTCACGCCAGTGATCATGTTCGCCACCAGCGTGCGGGACAGACCGTGCAGGGCCTTGTTCCGGCTCTCGTCGTTCGGGCGGGTGACGTTGATGACGCCGTCCTCACCCTTGGCGACCTCGATGGGCGCGGCGACGGTGTGCGAAAGGTTGCCCTTGGGCCCCTTCACGTTGACCGTCCGGCCATCGATGGTGACGTCCACACCGGCGGGAACCTGGATGGGGAGCTTGCCGATACGCGACATGAGCTTTACCTCCGTTCCCTTCCGTTACCAGACGTAGGCGAGGACTTCCCCACCCACGCCCTTCTTCTGAGCCTGCTTGTCGGTGAGGAGCCCGTGGGACGTGGAGATGATCGCCACGCCCAGGCCGCCGAGCACCTTCGGCAGGTTGGTGGACTTTGCGTAGACCCGCAGACCCGGCTTGCTGATCCGCTTGATGCCGGCGATCGAACGCTCGCGGTTCGGACCGAACTTGAGCTCCAGGACGAGGTTCTTGCCCACCGGGGCGTCCTCGACCTTCCATCCGGTGATGTAACCCTCCTGCTGGAGGATCTCCGCGATGTGCGACTTGATCTTGCTGTGCGGCATCACGACGGTGTCGTGGTAAGCCGAGTTCGCGTTTCGCAGACGCGTCAGCATGTCTGCGATCGGATCGGTCATGGTCATGTGATGGCCTTCGGCCTCTCTCGCCGGGGTTTCCTGTCTGCTCCGTCCCTCTCCCCGTACGCGGGACGCGACGGGACGGGTGCGGTGCGGGGACCTACGGCGTAGTAAGACGGTCATGGGCGGCGACGCCCAACCCACAAGCCTAGGGCACGCGGGGAGGGCGTTCGCCGGCCAGGATGCTCTTACCGAGAGTCCCTGAGGTCCGCTTGCGCGGACCTACCAGGAGCTCTTGGTGACGCCCGGCAGCTCGCCGCGGTGGGCCATCTCACGAAGGCACACGCGGCACAGGCCGAACTTGCGGTAGACGGAGTGGGGTCGGCCGCAGCGCTGGCACCGCGTGTACGCGCGGACCGCGAACTTCGGCTTGCGGGCGGCCTTGGCAATCAGAGCCTTCTTCGCCACGGCTCACGCCTCCTTGAAGGGGAATCCGAGGTGACGCAGCAGGGCGCGACCTTCCTCGTCGGTGTTCGCCGTGGTGACCACGGTGATGTCCATGCCTCGGACCCGGTCGATCTTGTCCTGGTCGATCTCGTGGAACATGACCTGCTCCGTGAGACCGAAGGTGTAGTTGCCCCTGCCGTCGAACTGCTTCGGCGACAGACCGCGGAAGTCGCGGATGCGCGGCAGCGCGAGCGACAGCAGGCGGTCCAGGAACTCCCACATCCGGTCGCCCCGAAGGGTGACGTGGGCACCGATCGGCTGACCCTCGCGCAGCTTGAACTGCGCGATGGACTTCCGGGCCTTGGTCACGGCCGGCTTCTGGCCGGTGATCGTGGCGAGGTCGCGGATGGCGCCCTCGATCAGCTTGGAGTCGCGGGCGGCCTCGCCCACACCCATGTTGACCACGATCTTGGTGAGACCGGGGGTCTGCATGACGTTCTCGTACTTGAACTCGTCACGCAGCTTGCCCGCGATCTCCTCGCGGTAGCGCGTCTTCAGACGCGGCTGCACGTTCGTGGCGGTAGTCATCAGATGTCCTCACCGGTCCGCTTGGCAACGCGGATCTTGTTGCCGTCCTCGTCGAAGCGGTAACCGACGCGGGTGACGACCTTGTTGCCGTCCTTCTCCACGACGAGCTGAACGTTGCTCACGTGGATCGGGGCCTCGGTCGTCACGATGCCGCCGGTCTTCGAACCGCGAGCGGTCTGGCCGGCCTTGGTGTGCTTCTTGACCCGGTTGACACCCTCGACCAGGACACGGTCCTCGCGGGGGTAGGCCTCGATGACCTTGCCCTGCTTGCCCCTGTCCTTGCCGGTGATGACCTGGACCAGGTCGCCCTTCTTGATCTTCATCGGTTACAGCACCTCCGGCGCGAGCGAGATGATCTTCATGAACTTCTTCTCGCGCAGCTCACGGCCGACGGGGCCGAAGATACGGGTGCCGCGGGGGTCGCCGTCGTTCTTGAGGATGACGGCGGCGTTCTCGTCGAAGCGGATGTACGAGCCGTCGGGGCGGCGGCGCTCCTTGACGGTGCGCACGACGACGGCCTTGACGACGTCGCCCTTCTTCACGTTGCCACCGGGGATCGCGTCCTTGACGGTGGCGACGATGACATCCCCGATACCCGCGTAGCGGCGGCCGGAGCCACCGAGAACACGGATGCAAAGGATCTCCTTCGCGCCCGTGTTGTCGGCGACACGCAGCCGCGACTCCTGCTGGATCACGTCTATCTCCTGATCGTCTGCCGGTTCCCGGCGGGTGCGCGCTCACCGCGCGCACCTCGCCGAGCCTGGCGGAACTCGTCCCGAGAAGGGATCTCGGGAATTACTTGGCCTTCTCGAGGATCTCGACGACGCGCCAGCGCTTCGTCGCGGACAGCGGCCGGGTCTCCATCAGGAGGACGCGGTCGCCGACACCCGCGGCGTTCTGCTCGTCGTGCGCCTTGAGCTTGTTCGTACGGCGGATGACCTTGCCGTACAGGGCGTGCTTGACGCGGTCCTCGACGGCG
This sequence comes from Streptomyces mangrovi, assembly GCF_900114215.1. Taxonomy (GTDB): domain Bacteria; phylum Actinomycetota; class Actinomycetes; order Streptomycetales; family Streptomycetaceae; genus Streptomyces; species Streptomyces barkulensis. The sequence goes on from NZ_FOSG01000018.1 coordinate 57,019, forward strand.
ACGACAACGGTCTTGTCCATCTTGTCGCTGACGACCAGACCCTCACGGGTCTTGCGGAAGCCGCGGTTCTGCTCTGCAGTCTCAGTCACATTCGTCTCGCTCATCAGGCGCTCTCCACCGTCTCGATGCCGAGCTCGCGCTCACGCATCAGGGTGTAGATCCGGGCGATGTCCTTGCGGACGGCCTTCAGCCGGCCGTTGTTCTCCAGCTGTCCGGTCGCCGCCTGGAAACGGAGCTTGAACAGCTCCTCCTTGGCCTCGCGCAGCTTCACGACGAGCTCCTCGTCGCCGAGCTCGCGCAGCTCGCTCGCCTTGGTACCGGCCGCCATCACGACTCACCTGCCTCGCGCCGCACGATCCGGCACTTCATCGGAAGCTTGTGAGCAGCGCGGGTGAGCGCCTCACGAGCAATCTTCTCGTTCGGGTAGGACAGCTCGAACATCACCCGGCCGGGCTTGACGTTCGCGACCCACCACTCCGGCGAACCCTTACCGGAACCCATGCGGGTCTCGGCGGGCTTCTTGGTCAGCGGACGGTCCGGGTAGATGTTGATCCACACCTTGCCGCCACGCTTGATGTGACGGGTCATGGAGATACGAGCTGCCTCGATCTGCCGGTTCGTCACGTAGGCAGCGGTCACGGCCTGGATGCCGTACTCGCCGAAAGCAACCTCGGTGCCGCCCTTGGCCATGCCCTTGCGCTTCGGGTGGTGCTGCTTGCGGTGCTTGACCCTGCGGGGGATCAGCATGACGGTCAGGCCTCCTTCCCGGCAGAGCCGGTGCTCTCGGCGGCCGGAGCGGCAGCGGTGCCCTCGGCGGCCTTGGGCGCCTCGTTCCGCTCCTGCTGCGGCTTGCGGCCGCGGCCGCCGCGCTCGCCACCGCGGCGCGGGCGGTCGCTGCCACCGCGCGACGGGCGGTTGCCGGCGCGGGCGGCGGCGTTCTCGGCGCGGACCTCGGCGATGTTCTTGACGTCGCCCTTGTAGATCCAGACCTTCACACCGATCCGGCCGAAGGTCGTCTTGGCCTCGAAGAAGCCGTAGTCGACGTTGGCGCGCAGGGTGTGCAGGGGAACCCGGCCCTCGCGGTAGAACTCCGAGCGGGACATCTCGGCGCCGCCGAGGCGGCCACCGCACTGGATCTTGATGCCCTTGGCGCCGGCCTTCATCGTGCTCTGCATCGACTTGCGCATCGCACGGCGGAAGGAGACGCGGGAGGACAGCTGCTCGGCGACGGCCTGGGCCACCAGCTGAGCGTCCGTCTCCGGGTTCTTGACCTCGAGGATGTTGAACTGGATCTGCTTGCCGGTCAGCTTCTCCAGCCGACCGCGGATGCGCTCCGCCTCGGCGCCGCGGCGGCCGATCACGATGCCCGGACGGGCGGTGTGAACGTCGACGCGGACGCGGTCACGGGTGCGCTCGATCTCCACCTTGGAGATGCCGGCCCGCTCCATGCCCTGCGTGAGCAGGCGGCGGATCTCGACGTCTTCCTTGATGTAGTCCTTGTACAGCTTGTCGGCGTACCAGCGGGACTTGAAGTCCGTGGTGATGCCGAGCCGGAACCCGTGCGGGTTGACCTTCTGCCCCATTACCGGGTTCCTTCCTTGCTGCTGACGACCACCGTGATGTGGCTGGTCCGCTTACGGATCCGGTAGGCGCGGCCCTGGGCGCGCGGCCGGAACCGCTTCAGGGTCGGGCCCTCGTCGACGTAGGCCTCGGAGATGAAGAGGCTGTCGACGTCCGTGTGGTCGTAGTTGTGCGCGGCGTTGGCGATGGCGCTGTCGAGCACCTTGCCGACGGGCACGCTCGCGGCCTGCGGGGCGAAACGCAGGACCGCCTGAGCCTCCGTGGCGTCCATGCCACGGATGAGGTCCACCACGCGGCGGGCCTTCATGGGCGTGACGCGGATGTACCGCGCCTGGGCCCTGGCTTCCATGGTTGTCCCTTCGGTGTCAGTCATAGGTCTTCGCTACTTCCGCACATCAGCGACGACGCGACTTGCGGTCGTCCTTCTCGTGGCCGCGGAAGGTGCGGGTCGGCGCGAACTCGCCGAGCTTGTGGCCGACCATCGACTCGGTGACGAACACCGGGACGTGCTTGCGGCCGTCGTGCACCGCGATCGTGTGGCCCAGCATGGCCGGGACGATCATGGAGCGGCGGGACCAGGTCTTGATGACGTTCTTGGTGCCTGCGTCGTTCTGTACGTCCACCTTCTTGATCAGGTGGTCGTCGACGAAAGGCCCCTTCTTGAGACTGCGCGGCATCGAAAACCCGCCTCCTAGCGCTTCTTGTTCGTCTTGCGGCGGCGGACGATGTACTTGTTGCTGGCCTTCTTCGGCGAGCGAGTACGTCCTTCCTTCTTGCCCCACGGCGAGACCGGGTGACGACCACCGGAGGTCTTGCCCTCACCACCACCGTGCGGGTGGTCGACCGGGTTCATGACCACACCGCGGACGGTCGGGCGGACGCCCTTCCAGCGCATGCGGCCGGCCTTGCCCCAGTTGATGTTCGACTGCTCGGCGTTGCCGACCTCGCCGACGGTGGCGCGGCAGCGGACGTCGACCAGGCGGATCTCACCGGACGGCATGCGCAGGTGGGCCATGCGGCCCTCCTTCGCCAGCAGCTGCACGGAGGCGCCCGCGGAGCGGGCGAACTTCGCGCCGCCGCCGGGCCGCAGCTCGATGGCGTGGATGGTCGTACCGACCGGGATGTTGCGCAGCGCGAGGTTGTTGCCCGGCTTGATGTCGGCGCCGGGGCCGTTCTCGACGCGGTCGCCCTGCTTCATGCCGGCCGGCGCGAGGATGTAGCGCTTCTCGCCGTCGACGTAGTGCAGCAGCGCGATGCGCGCGGTGCGGTTGGGGTCGTACTCGATGTGCGCGACCTTGGCCGGCACGCCGTCCTTGTCGTGACGACGGAAGTCGATCACGCGGTAGGCGCGCTTGTGGCCGCCGCCCTGGTGGCGGACGGTCACACGACCGGTGTTGTTACGGCCGCCCTTGCTGTGCAGGGGGCGGACCAGCGACTTCTCCGGCGTGGACCGCGTGATCTCGACGAAGTCGGCGACGCTGGAGCCACGACGGCCCGGGGTCGTCGGCTTGTACTTGCGGATACCCATTTCTCAGTCCTCGTCCGATATCGGACGGTACGACCTCCCTTAGGAGACCGGACCGCCGAAGATGTCGATACGGTCGCCCTCGGCGAGGGTCACGATGGCGCGCTTGGAGTCGGCGCGCTTGCCGTAACCGGTGCGGGTGCGCTTGCGCTTGCCCTGGCGGTTGATCGTGTTGACCCCGGTGACCTTGACCGAGAAGACCGTCTCGACGGCCTGCTTGATCTGGGTCTTGTTGGCACGCGGGTCGACGACGAACGTGTACTTGTTCTCGTCCAGCAGCGCGTAGCTCTTCTCGGAGACCACCGGCTTCACGAGGATGTCGCGGGGGTCGGAGAAGGTCTTGCTGGTGACGGTGGTCTCGGCCATCAGGCCTCGCTCCCTTCGTGCTGGGCGGCCTTGCGGCCGGCCACGAAGCTGTCGAGGGCGGCCTTGGTGAAGACCACGTCGTCGGAGACGAGCACGTCGTAGGTGTTCAGCTGGCCCGGCTCCAGGATGTGGACCTGGGGCAGGTTGCGGGCGGACAGCCACGCGGCCTCGTCGCTCCGCTCGGCGACCAGGAGCACGTTCTTGCGCTCGCTGATCTTGCCGAACAGGGCCTTGGCGGCCTTGGTGGAGATCTCGCCCTCGACCACGCCGGTCACGACGTGGACGCGGCCGTGGCGCGCCCGGTCGGAGAGGGCGCCGCGCAGGGCGGCGGCCTTCATCTTCTTCGGGGTCCGCTGCGAGTAGTCGCGCGGCACGGGGCCGTGCACGACGCCACCGCCCGCGAACTGCGGGGCGCGGGTCGAACCCTGGCGGGCGCGGCCGGTGCCCTTCTGGCGGTACGGCTTCTTGCCGCCGCCGCGGACCTCGCCGCGGGTCTTGGTCTTGTGCGTGCCCTGACGGGCAGCGGCCAGCTGTGCGACGACGACCTGGTGGATCAGCGGAATGCTGACCTGTGTGTCGAAGATCTCCGCGGGGAGCTCGACGGTCCCGGCCTTGTCGCCCGCCGGCGAAAGGATGTCAACGGTGGGAGTGCTCATGGTTTACCCTCAGGCCCCCTTGGCCGCGGTACGGACCAGGACGAGGCCGCCGTTCGGACCGGGAACCGCGCCCTTGATGAGCAGCAGGCCCTTCTCCGCGTCAACGGCGTGGACGGTCAGGTTCTGGGTGGTGACCCGCTCGTTGCCCATGCGGCCGGCCATGCGCAGGCCCTTGAACACACGGCCCGGGGTGGCGCAGCCACCGATGGAGCCGGGAGAGCGGTGCTTGCGCTGCGTGCCGTGGCCGGCGCCGAGACCGGCGAAGCCGTGGCGCTTCATGACACCGGCGGTGCCCTTGCCCTTGCTCTTGCCGGTGACGTCGACCTTCACGCCCGACTCGAACACCTCGGCGGTGACCTCCTGGCCGAGCGTGTACTCGCCGGCGTCGGCGGTACGCAGCTCCACCAGGTGGCGGCGCGGGGTGACGTCGGCCTTGGCGAAGTGACCCTTGAGGGGCTTGTTCACCTTGCGCGGGTCGATCTCGCCGAAGGCGATCTGGACGGCCTCGTAGCCGTCCTTGTCTGCGGTGCGCACCTGGGTGACGATGCAGGGGCCGGCCTTGACGACGGTGACCGGGACGACACGGTTGTTCTCGTCCCAGACCTGGGTCATGCCGAGCTTCTCGCCCAGGACACCCTTGATCTGCTTGGTGGTCATCTCTACCGCGCCTCTCAGAGCTTGATCTCGATGTCGACGCCGGCCGGCAGGTCCAGGCGCATCAGCGAGTCAACGGTCTTGGGCGTCGGGTCGAGGATGTCGATCAGGCGCTTGTGGGTACGCATCTCGAAGTGCTCGCGCGAGTCCTTGTACTTGTGCGGCGACTTGATGACGCAGTACACGTTCTTCTCTGTGGGCAGCGGCACCGGGCCCGCGACCGACGCACCAGTACGGGTCACCGTCTCGACGATCTTCTTCGCCGAGGTGTCGATGACCTCGTGGTCGTAGGCCTTGAGCCGGATGCGGATCTTCTGTCCCGCCATGGCTACTTCGTAGTCCTGTCTCTCGTCACGCTCCGGGACCCGGTGGGACCACGCTCTCCTCCGACCCACGCGGTCGGGCGTGTCGCATTCCCGCCACCATGGAAATCCTTGAATTTCCCTGCTCGGGGATGCGGTGCGCGAGACCGCGGAACCGGGGGAGGAAACCCACCGGGCGCCTGGTCGGTACCCCGCCCACGCTTCCCGGAAGATTCCCGTACTTCCGCCCCTGACGAGGGGCGACGAATACATTGGGACTCGCTTCCGGTCCTCCCGGCGGGAGGCGCGCAGCATCGGCACTCAACCGAGCAACCCGGACAGTCTGCCACACGGGGCATCGCCGATGCCAATCGGACCCATCACGTTACCCCGCCGGAACGCCGCCGAATCCTGCGCACCCGCCCGCGGCCACCCCCTGGACGCCGTTCCCTAGCGCGGGCTCAGGCCCTCGGGAGCGGTGAGGAGCAGCGGGGTGCGGGGGCGTCCGGGGCCGGTGGCGTCCGGGGTGAGGCGGAGCAGCAGGTGCAGGACCCCGCCGAGGCCGGGCATCAGCCCCGGGGAGAAGGACTCCCGGGCCAGTCCGCCGACCGGGCCGCGGTGTTCGAGGTCGGTGAGCAGCCGGGCCAGCAGGTCCCGGGTGTCGGGGACGCGGACCGGGGGCGGGACGGGCGCGGCGCCGGGGTCGGGCGCGGGCGCGGGCAGGGCGCGCAGGTGGGTGAGCAGCTCGACGAGTCCCAGATCGCCGTGGCACAGGGTGTGGCTCCAGCCGAAGCCGTCGGCCAGGCCGGCCGCCGCCGCGCGGTGGGCGTTGACCAGGTGGGCGCGGTCCCCGGTGCGGTGGTAGAGGTCCACGGCTGCCAGGCCGATGCCGGTGCTGCCGTGGCACCAGGCGGTGGCGTGGTCCTGTTGGCTGCCGATGCGGGCGTCGTGCCAGTTGCCGGCCGCCGGGTCCCACAGCGACTCCTCGTAGGACAGGGCGGCCCCGGCCAGCTCGCGCCAGCGGCGGCGGTCGGCGTCGGTGCCGGCCTCGCCGAGGGCGAGGCGGTGCAGCGCCCAGCCCATGCCGGTGGCGCCGTGGGCGAAGCCGCCGATGCCCTCGGCGAAGAGCGCGGTGGACCAGCGGGCTCCGCGGTCGTCGCGGACGGCGGTGCGTTCCAGGCGGCGGGCCGCGCGGGCGGCGGTGGCCAGCCACCTCTCCTCGCCGGTGAGGTGCGCGAGGTTCAGCAGCGGGACGATCACCCCGGCGGCGCCGCCGAGGATGTCGAGGTCGGTGTCCTCGTCGAGCAGTTCGGGGGTGAGCGCGGCGGCGCGGAGCCGGGCGCGGGCCAGGTGGGCCTCGTCGCCGAGCAGCCCGTGCAGCTCGGTCCACGTCCACACCTGGGAGGCGATACCGGTGTAGCCGCCGATGAAGGCGGTGGCCGTGGTGTCCTCGGTGGCGGCCAGTACGCGCAGCGCGCCCTCCAGTACGCCTTCGAGCCCGGGTACGGGGTCGGCCCGGCCGCGCCGCACCTCCCGCAGGTATCCGGCCAGGGCGACCGCGACGCCGCCCTGCCCGGTGTACAGATCGGCCGCCAGCGGGCGGATGGCCCAGCCGACGCCGGTGAGCACCGGGCTCACCCAGGTGGCGGTGGAGTCCTCGCCGGTGACGGCCTCCTCGCACAGGGTCCGCACGAGCCCCGCCGCCATGGCGCGCCGGCGCCGCTCCAGTCGGTCGTGCCGGGGGGCGGGCAGGTCCGCCCGTACGCGGGGCGGCAGGGTGCGTTCGTTGAGGTAGGCGCCCACCAGGGCGCCCTGGATGACGGATTCCTCCATCCGGAGGTCCGCGCCGCGCCAGTCCGCCACCGCGTGCCGGATCGTCGCCTCGTCCACCACGGCGGTGAACACCGGGATGTCGCCGGTGAGCAGGTCCTCGATCTCCGATTCGATGATCTCGGGGGAGTCGGGCGCGCCGGGCAGGGCCCGGGCGTTGCCGAGCAGTACCTCGCGGGCCCGCTGCCGGGCCTCCTCCGGCCGGTGCAGGGAGGCCGGGTGCCACAGCATCCGGCCGATGTCGACGTACGCCTGGGTGCCGCGGCGCAGGTTCCGGACCCGACAGCCGGTGAACGGCCGCAGCAGTTCGGGCAGTCCGCCGCCCTCGGAGTCCATCCGGTGCAGGTGGGCGGTCAGTTCGCGGAATCCGTCGAGCACCCGGTCCCAGTGCCGGAACAGGGCCGGTTCGGCGGCGGGCAGGTTCGCCGAGGGCGGCGGTGCGATGAGTTCGGTGTCCATCCGGGCGCCGTCGGTGCCGCCGCCGGTGATGACGGGCACCGGTATCAGGGGCTGCTGTCCGGGGATCGCCCCGGCCGCCGAGAGGTCGGTGCCGCCCATGGCGTAACCGCCCATCCGGGTCGGCAGGATGCCGGTGCGCAGCACGGTGCGCCGGATGACGGCGGCGGCGGCGTCCACGGCGGCCCCGCGCCCGCTGTCCTCGGCGGGCGGGACGTCCCGGGTGAACAGGCATTCGGCGTCCACCACGACGGGCTCGGGGCCGTGGGCGATGAGGTTCTCGGCGTGCAGGTCGGTGCCGCCGGTCAGGCGCATCAGGGCCAGCCAGTGGCCCAGGGTGCGGTAGTACTGCGCGAGTTCGGCCTCGTCGGCGCAGTAGCGGTGCGGGACGTGGGCGGTCCAGCCGTAGCCGTCGCGCAGAAGCGCACGCGGGGTGCGCGGGCGGGGGCCGGAGGGCGCGCCGGGGTGCGACCAGAGGCGGACGAGCAGGTGCTCCAGCGCGGTGTCGGTGTCCAGGGGGCGCGGCTTGTACATCACGCTGCCGCCCTCGAAGGTGAGCTGGGCGACGGTGCGCCCGCCCCGGTGGGGGTCGCCCGCCCCGAGGCGGAGGGCCGTCAGCCGCCCGGCGGGGCGGCCCAGGAGTGCGGGGAGCCGGTCGCGGTCGCCGGCCAGGCGCCGGGCGAGTTCGGCGGCGGCGTCGGCCAGGGGGGCGGTGGCGCGTGCCACGCGCTCGCCGAGTCCGGGGTACCGGGCCTCCAGTCGTTCACGGAACTCGGGGCTCCGGGCCCGTTCCTGGAAGGCCGCCCAGCGTTCGCGGCCGTCCGCGCCGGGGAGGGCGCCCGTAAGGCTCTGGGCCCGCAGTTCCAGCAGCAGGAGCCGGTTGAGCTTGCGTTGCAGGGAGGCGAGCTGGGCGGTGCGTGCGGTGGCCGCGATCAGGGTCCGCTCCGCGTCGCTCAGGCCGGGTACGGCCGCCAGGCGGCGGCGCAGCTCGGCGGGGAAGCCGGCGGTCCAGGCGGCCACCGGCGCCTCGAAGTGGCCGGTCTCGGCCGGGATGTCCTGCCTGCCGGTGACGTCTGTCATCGCCTGCTCGCTCCTGTCGGTGTCCGCGGCCGTGCCGCGGCGGGGTCCTCCGGTGGTGCCCCGGACGGCGGCACGGCGCCGTCCGGGGCGGTGGTGGCGCCGGTCAGCAGCAGAAGGTGGTCAACGAGCCGGTGCAGCTGCTGCACGCGGTGAACAGGGCGTCGGTGGCGTCCACCAGCGCGGCCTCGGTGGCGGCGCCGCCCACGTACAGCGGGCCGGCCGGGTTGGGTTCGCCGTGGGAGTTCTCCGCGCCGTCGAGCCAGGCGGCGACGATCTCGTCGGCCCGCGTCAGAGTTGCCTGGGGCATGACAAACCTCCAGAGTGGTGGGAAATGTGAAGGCCAAGGCTCAGGTACTCACACTCCGGCCACAAGGACACCGGGCGGAATCCGGCCTCTCCTCACTGGCGACAACAGGAGCTTGCGCCCGGGAAGGAACCGGTCTCCGACGGCCCCCGCCGGGCGCCCCTGACAGACCGGCGGCGCGATGACGTGAGACGTTGTGCGCCCCGGCGCGCACCCCCTCGCCCGGCGGCTCGTGAGACCCGCCCGCGCACGCCCCGGCGCACGCCGGAACCGGCCATGATCCGCCCGCCGACGGGACCCGATCGCGCGGCCCGGCCCCCGGCGGGCCCGCCCCGGTGGCCCCACCGGCCCCTGCCGTACCACCGCCGCTCACTCCCGGACGCCGGTGTGGCCGGACCGTTCCGCCCAGGAGCCCCCCGGAGGTTTCCCGGAGGCTCCGTGTCACCCCTCTGCGGCATGATGACCGTACGACCACAGTGTGAACTGATCGGTTTACGGGGGGAGTTGGGCTGTGGGATATGTGCTGCCCGAGGGCGCCGACGCGATGCTCGACATCATCGGAGTGGGCTGGCCCAACGTCGACGAGGACGACTACCGCGACATGGCCAAGGAGCTGCGGGACTTCGCCGACGACGTCGACGAGGACGCCCAGGCCGCGCACAAGGGCATGGAGCGGCTGATCTCCTCCGGGCAGAGCGAGGCGCTGAGCGCGCTGAACGGCTACTGGGGCAAGGTCAACGGCAAGCACATGAAGGATCTGGGCGATGCCGCCCGGGTGCTGGCCGACGCGCTGGACGGGGCGGCCGGTCTGATCGCGGGCCGCAAGGCCGTGGCGGTCGGCGAGCTGATCGCGCTGGCCGCCTCCATCGGCATCGGACTGGCCGCCGCCCCGTTCACCGCCGGGCTGTCCACCCTGCTGAGCGCGGGCGCGATCCAGGCGTGCCGCATCGCGGTCAAGCGGGCGCTGAAGGAGGCCGCCGACCTGGCGGTGGAGGAGATCGTCACCGCGATGTCCGAGCCGGCGGTGGCCGCGCTGGAGAACATGGCCGCCGAGCTGGTGGTGCAGCTGGCCGCCAACGGGCTGGGCACCCAGGACGGCGTCGACATGGACAAGGTCGGCGACGCGGGCAAGGAGGGACTCCAGCAGGGGTGGAACCTGGCCTCCGCCGACGGCGGACCGCCGGCCCCGCCTCGCCTGGGCGGGCTGATCGGCACCCTGGACATCGACGAGGACGAGCACGACCGGGCCGCGACCAGGCTCAACACCGCCGCCGGCTCCCTCAACGGCCGCACCTCCGGCAGGCTGGGCAAGGCGCGCGGACACCAGGGCCGCACCCGCGGCCGGGACGAGATCGCCAACCTCGTCAACGAGGTCGCCGACCGGGGCATGGACGCCCTGGAGAAGGCCACCAAGCAGCTCGGCGATCATCTCGGCGGCGCCCTGCCCAAGGGCGTGCGCGGCATCGCCGACTCCCACAAGGACAACGACCGCCGCACCAAGGACTCCTTCGACAGGATCAAGCCCGGCGACGGCACCGACGGCGGCGGGGGGAAGGGTCCCAGCGGCGGTGGGCCGGGTGGAGGCGGGCCGCCGGGCGGCGGAGGCGGCGGCGACGGGCGGCCCGAGCGCCGCCCCATGAACCCGCAGCCCGACTGGCACGGGCGCAGCGCCGGAAAGATGCGGCACCACCGGGGCGACGCACTGCATGTGGACCACCTGCCCCAGGAAGAGCGTGTACGGGTCCTGGAGGAGGAGTCGCTGACCCTGGCCAACGCGGCGCGCGACGAGCCGGTGAGGGAGAAGGGTGACTACCCGGTCGGGAAGGACCGGCTGACCTCGGGGTGCTCGGGTAGCCTCCTGCACGACGGTGTCGTCACCTCGCACACCAGCACCACCAAGAAGCACGGCATGAAGATCCCCGAAACCCACCCCGCCGTCGCGGATGCGTTGAAGCAGGTGGAAACCGAGCTCACCGAAAAGGGGAAGAGGACAGGAGCCGGGCATGGCAAGTGTGCGGAGGTGTCCCTCATTTCCGACCGGCTGCACCAGATCGACCCTGACGGGTCGAAGATCCGTACGGTGGAGGACGCGCGTGAAGCGCTGTCGGGAGCAATGGTCCACACCCGGCAGATCGGCGAGTCCGTGACATCTGAGGAAAACCTCACTCATGGTGACTACAAGAAGCCGTGTCGTTCCTGTGAGCACATGCTTCCCATCCTCGGGGTGACGGCTCACAAGTGATGGAAGAGGAAGACGGAGGGGCGATGAGATTTCCTTCCACTCGGCAAGAGGCCGAGGCATGGTTCCGCCGGTACGGGTGGAGTCCTGAGCGCGACATCGGCGCCGAAGCGGACGTACTCGTCCAGAAGGCTAGGGAACAGGCCGCCGAATACGGCGTCTCCTACGTTGTCTCCGAGTTTGCACGTGACTTCATCCGGAGCTTCGGAGGGCTCAGAATCCTCTTTGACGACAGCCCCGAGAACCACTTCGTGGCGAAGCCGGGTTTTGCGTACAAGGGGGGAGCGGAAGGAATCGAGGAATTCTCCGGGGAACTGGGGGAAAGTCTCTTCCCGTTGGGCTTCGACACCTATGACGGTGCCGTCATGCTGGTGGACGGCAGAGGGCGCTTCTTCCTCATGCACCACACGGGCAACTACTACCTGGGCGATGATGCGCTGCAAGCCGTCACCAATTTCATGACGGCGGACATGCAGGATGCGGAGGACTTCTATGTCTGACGGTGTTCCCGGTGTCGCCGCCTCCCTGCTCGTCCGGGGCGCGGTCGTGAGCCAGACGAACCCGACCGGGGACGGGCGGCCCGAACTGCATCCGGCGGTAAGGGAGTTCTTCGACGCGCTCCCCCCGGAGCGCCGGGAGCCGTTCATCGGTTACTGCGCCGAGTCCGCGCTCGTCTCCGACCAGTTGTGGCGTCTGGACCAGGAGCGCGCGGACGGCCGTACAACCACCCTCGACGAGGCGCGTCCGCACTTCGAGGAATCGGCGATCATGTGCCGGAAGATCCGCGAGCAGGGCGACCCCGAGCACGGGCAGCCGACCCCGCCATGCCGTTCGTGCACGGCCCTCCTGGAGAGGCTGTCCGTGCGGATCCTGAGCGCGTGAGGGCAGCTCCCGTGGATCTCGTGGACGCCATGGAACCCGTGGAGGAGCACCCGGCGCTGCGGGCCGGTGGCTGGAGCCCCGGCCGGGACGTACCGGATCAGGCGATGACGGCGCTGCTGGAAGTGCTGAGCATGGTCTCCCCGGCTTCGGGCCCGCACCCGGCCCGGTGGGAACTCTTCCCCGCGGCGGAGCGGGCGCTCCGGGAGCTCCACGGCCTGCGCATACCGCCCGCCGGGGCGGGGAGGGACTGCGCGGCCACTGGGGCCACCGTCGATCCGGCTCTGGCCCGGCACGCCCACCAGGTGTTCGGTGAACTGGCCGAGGCGCTCGGCGTACGGCTCCTCCCCTTCGGCCGCACGGACGGCGACTCGCTGCTCGCCGTGGACGAGGCGGGCCGCCTGTTCGCCGTGGATCACGGCGGATGGTGGCTGCTGGGCGATTCTCCGGGTGCCGGGCTCGAAGCGCTGGCGCACGGGCAGGCGCCGCACCGCCTGGAGAGCCGCCGGTGGCGGTGGCGGATTCCCCGCGACGGGGACGGCCCGGTGGCCGAGGCGCTGCGAGCGGCCATGACCGCCGTCTACGTCCTGCACCGCCACGGCGTCCGCAGCGCCAGGACGCTGGGCGTCCGCGTCACGGCGCTGCGCGGCTTCGGGGCCGTGACCTTCGACGAGCGGTTCGACCTGCACCCCGCCTCGCTGGAGGAGAACGCCGGTCTCCTGGCGCGGGAGGTATCCGGCTCTCTGGGGAAGGCCGGGGCGGCTCTGCGCGGGGCGGAACTCGCCGTCTCGGTGCTCCCGCCGCCGGGCACGGCGATGCCCCTGGCCTCGGTCGACTGCCGGATCCGCGTGGACGGCTCGGCGGACGCCGCGCCCCTCGCGCTCGATCTGGCCGCCGGCCCCGGGGCGTCCGTCGGCACCGCCGGTGCGGCCGTGTCGGCCGCCGCCCGCGCCTTCGGCGCCTGGGCGGATGCCTGAACAAGGCAGGGCAGACTCTTCCAGCCGCCGCACGGCGACGCGTCCCGCACCCGGCCGGGGCCGGGCACGGGGCCGGGCACGGGACGCGGGCGGTTGAGGTCAGCGACCTGCCGTGCGCGACAGGAAGTCGGCCCAGGCGCCAGGCGCGAAGGCGAGCCGCGGGCCCTGTATGTCCTTGGAGTCGCGGACGTGGATGGTGCCAGGGGTGGCGGCGACCTCAACGCAGTCGTTGTCGTTGCTGCCGCTGTAGCTGCTCTTGACCCAGTTCAGCGCGGAACCGTCTCCGGCGGAGGGCTTGAGCGTCATGTGATCTCTCCCAGCAGTTTCTCGATGAAGGCCAGCGACTCCCGTGGGCTGAGAGCCTGGGCGCGGATGATGCCATACCGCAGCTCAAGCACCTGGACTTCCTTCGGATCGGAGACCACGCGGGTGTTGAGCTGGGACTCGCAGTAGCCCACCGCCGTGCCGTCCCTGAGCTTCAGCACCTGAAGCTGACCTCCCATCCCCGCATGCTCCTCACGATCCAGCGGCATCACCTGGACCTCGACGTGCCGCAACTGACCGATCTCCAGCAGGTGTTCGAGCTGTTGGCGCAGCACCATTCTGCCCCCGAGCGGGCGCCGGAGCGTCGCCTCTTCCTGGACAAAGGTCAGTGTCGGGGTCGGCCTCCGCTTGAAGATCTCCTGTCGGGCCATGCGAGCAGCCACGTACCGTTCGAGGTCGTCCTCGGAGTGAGCCGGGCGCCTCATGTTGAACAGTGCTCGCGCGTACTCCTCCGTCTGCAACAGACCGTGGATGTTGTGGTTGTTGTAGCCGCCCATCTCAACAACTTCGGCCTCCAGCTTGGCCAGATCCCGTACCTTCTTCGGGTACCGGGCCTCCTCCACGTCCTTCTTCATCGCCGCGAGCTTGCCGCTCGCGCCCACGACCTGGTCCGCCTTGCCCAGGAAGTCCGGGTGCGGCAGGCGCCTGGCGCGCTCGACCGCCGAGACCATGCCCAGGCTGTAACCGATGGCGTCGCCCAGCTCCTGCTGGGTCAGCCCGGCCGACTCCCGCCACAGCTTGATCTGGCGGCCGGCGGCCTTCACCACCGGTGCGTACTCGTCGTCCCAGTCGGGTTCCCAGGTCGTGCCGTCCGCGCCGTCCGTGGTGTGGATCCCGCGTGCCGCACCGTTGTCGTCCACAGCCATGTGCACCAACCCCTCCGTGTTCGCCGTGCCCGTGTCCAACAGCGCCCGAAACGAAGCCGTCACGCCGTACAGGCCGCACAGCCTCGGCCCGCACCCGTACAGCCACTCCCCGTCGAAGCGCCGTCACCAGGAGTCACATTAGGCACGGAGAGCCCGTTAACGCACTCATTCGGCGGAAAATCCCTCGAACAGGAAATTCCACTTCATACAGTCGTTCCGTCGGAGTCATGAGCGGGACCGGCGGACTCGGGCGCGGCGGGACGACGAGGCCCCTGCCCGTCGCGCCGGTGGACTCGTCCACCAGTGCTTCGGACAGGGGCCTCGTCGGTCGGCGTCCCCTACCTGGTCACGCCCTTACGAGTAGTTCCAGCGCTGCCCGTCGGCGCGCTGCTTGCAGTAGATGATCCGGCCGGCGGAGTTGTGCGTCTGCATTCCGAGGTGCTTGTTGGCGCAGAACTGCCCGGCCTGGTAGCAGTTGCCCGCCGGGGAGGTCAGTTCGCACTGGCCGTTCCACTGGCCGTTCCACTGGGCGGTACCGCCGGAGCCGCCCGAACCACCCGAGCCGCCCGAGGAGCCGGAACCGCCAGTGGACCCACTGGCGGCCGGAGGCGGCGGCGGGGTGTAGTCGGGGTCGTTCTTCTTGTCCTTGTAGGTGCCCTTGCCCGACGGGCAGGAGCCGCCCTCGACCAGGGTCAGCTTCGCCTCGGTGTCCGGCTTGGCGTCCTTGCCCGCCGAGGGCGACTGGAAGCAGACCTTGTAGCCTTCCGGGTCCTCCTCCACGTCGGCGGCGGAGATGGAGACGTCCTTGTACGCCGACTCGACGTCGATGTCGTCCTCGTCGACCCCCACCTTGGCCAGCGCCTTGACGGCCTTGGCGTAGACCTTGCCGGTGACGTCGGGAATCCGGGGCCAGGCGAGCGGGCCGCCGTCCTTCTTCGGGCAGAGAGCGCCCTCCCGGACGGCTCCGTAGTCGACGGTGCCGTAGCCGATCTCCTCGAAACACACCTTCCATTTCCCGGAAGGCTCGGCGTCGCCCTTGTTGGCGTTGTGGGCGGTGACCTCGTAACCGGCTTCCTCGGCGGCCTCCCTGGCCGCTTCGAGGGCCTCGCCCTTCTGGGAGGAGATCCTCTCCGGCTCCGCCGTCACAGTGGCCGTCGCCGTCGCCGTGACGGTGACGGTCTCCTTCGGCTCCGCCCCGGCGCCGGCCTCCGAGCAGGCCCCGAGCAGAAAAGCGCCGAAGACTCCGAAGGCGATGAACCTCCCGCGGATCGCGGCGCGGCCCCCCGCCCGCTTTCCCCGTCCCGGAAGAGTCCGGATCATCTTCCGACCATGTGCTTGCTGTCCGCGCGATATGTTCCGCGCAGCGTGAAACAACGTCATCCCGCCCCCCTGGCAGTGCCGTTCGTGCCGCGAATGCTAGCCGCGCGGGGCCGCCGGGGCGGGCGATACGCAAAACCGGTTCTCCGCCCGTGACGGGTGTCTGGGTCGAATGCCGCGCACAGCGGGGCGGGAAGGATCGCCCCTCACGCACCGGCCGCACAAGCCCGCACAAGAGCCGAACAGGATTCCCCTGAGCAGGAGTCAGGTATGGCCGGGGAGGATGCGGGCGGACACGCTGGGTGACGTGACTCCAGAGACCACCCGCACCGAGAGGCCCGCCCCGGCCCCCGCCTCCGCCCCCACCCGGGAGCTCGCCGTGCTCCTGTCCTCGACCCGCCGGGGAGCCCGGCTGGCGCGGCTCCTGACCGTCGCGCACCTGGCCGACCAGGGGTTGCCCACCGAGGCGGCCGCGCAGATCACCGCCGAGCTGGCGGGCAATGCCGTCCTGCACGGGCGCGTACTCGGCCGGGACTTCCGGCTGGGCCTGCGCGTCACCGGGAACGGCGGTGACGCCGACGGCGTCACGCTGCGCATCGAGGTCTCCGACGCGCGCGGTGACCGCCTCCCGGCCGTGCCCGGCCCGCCGGCGTCCGAGGACGCGGAGGGCGGGCGCGGGCTGCTGCTCGTCGAGGCGCTGGCCGACCGCTGGGGCGTGGAGAGCTGGCCGCCGCCGCGCAAGACGGTCTGGGCGGAACTCGATCTCCGCCCCTGACCCCGCCGCACGCACGTACCGCCCACGCACCACCATGGACACGCCCCCGATGACCAGTGAGACCGCCCGCGCCGCGCGCGGCTACGTGGAGGTGCGGCCGTGAGCGAGAGCAGTTGGCGCCGCCGTATGCGCGAGACGCACGCCGAGGACACCGAGCGGCTGCTGGACGACCTCGGCACGGATGACCGCAGTGATCTGGAGATCGAGGCGGACCACCGTGCCGGCCGACTGGCGGCCCTGCGGGAGATCGACCCTTCAGCAGGCCTCCGGGAGGAGCTGAGGCTGCGGCTCACCGGTCCCGAGGCTGATGCCGGGGCTCTGCGCTTCCAATGGGGAGACGCCCTGCTGGACCCTTTGGAGAAAGCCGTCTCGAAGGCGGCGGGCACCCCCGTCGAGCTTGAGGTGACCGGGATCTCCCAGGGCAGCACGGTTGTTCACGCACGCCCTGTGGACGCCGCCCACTCCGAATCCGGCTCGGACACGCTGGGTCCCGTGGTGGCGTCGGCAGCCGATCAGGGGGTCCGGAGGTTCGCCCGCCTTCTCACCGCCCTGGAGGGGCAGCGGGACGTACGGGAATGGGCCGGACTGTTCGACTCGGTCGAGGCCCTCGCCAGATCACTCGACCGCTTCCGGCTGGACCTCGGGGTGACGTGGTACGCCGCCGATGGCGGAATCCGTCAGGCCGGTCTGACCCGTCGTGGCATCGAGTACGCCAAGCGGCTTCAGGAGACCAGGGACGAGGACCAGGAGATCGTCATCTCCGGCTATGTGACCGAACTCCGCGGCAGTGGCATGGTGAAGGTGAAGAGCGGCCAGGCGCACAACGCACCGGCCTACGAGGTGAGGATCGACCCGGAGCCGTTGATGGCCATGAGGCTCTCACTGGGCGACAACGTCCACCTTCGGGTGTGCTTCCGGCGGAAGCTGGACGCGGTGGGCCGCACCCGGACTTCGGAGTACCACTACCTGGGAACCGCGGCGGAGGAACTCCCCTTCACCACGGAGCAGTAACGGCATTTGCCGGAGTGGGCACACCGCCCCGGCCGTCGCCGTCGCGGCGCGGGGCGAAGACGAACGCCGACTCGTCGCCGTCCAACTCGGCGGCCGGCGAGGCGTCCAGTGCCTTGGCCAGGCGGGTCAGCAGAGGCAGGGTCGGCACCGAGTCGCCCCCCTCGATGGTGGAGATCCGCTGCTGGGTCATTCCGGCACGTCTGGCCAATTCGGTCTGAGAGAAGCCGAGTTCGGTACGCCGGTCGTAGACCGCCCGGTCGAGCGCGAACGCGTGCCCGGCCTCGGTGTAGGCCGGGGACTCCTCGACCGCCTCGCCCAGGAGCCTCCTGGTCCGGCGGGTCTTCCACCGCGCGTGGTTCACAGTCCGTCCTCCTCGGTCCGGTCGTGGGTGTGCCCGGCGGGGCCCGTCCACCGGCTCGCGGGAAAGCACGTTCCGGTGGGTGGGGACCCGGCGGGGCACGGCGTAAGAAGCTTCAAAGGACCGGAGAGAGAACCCCACCCAACCCAACCGGACCCCGTCACTCGTACGGGTGAGTCGTGGGGCCGGACCGGCGTGGCGGCCGACTCCCCGGCATAGGCTCGCCGCGACAGGCACCAGCGAGCACCGCAGAGCACTGCGGGACACCGCAGAGCACCACCGGGTGCCGCAGATCACCGCCGCAACCGCAGACATGCGACGGCCCCCGCCGGGACGGCCATCCCGGACGAGGGCCTGACCACCGAGGAAGAGAGAGCTTCCCGATGGCTGAGCCGCAGCCTAGCGCGCCCCCGCGCGCGCCGTCCGCCGTTCCGCGCGGCGGCGTCGTCCACGTCACCGCCCGGCACACCGAGCGCTTCACCGTCGTCGGCAACCACCTCGCCCAGCACCGCGAGCTGTCGCTGACCGCGATCGGGCTGGCCGTCCACATCCAGTCGCTGCCCGACGGCGCGCGGGTGGACATCCGCACCCTCGCCGCCCGCTTCGCCGAGGGCGAGACGCGGATCGCCGCCGCGCTGCGCGAGCTGGAGGCGCACGGCTATCTGTCGCGCAAGCGGGAGCGGCTGCCGAGCGGGCGGGTGGTCACCCGCACGGTGTCCTACGACCACCCGGCGGCGGTACGGACCGGGCAGGCGGAGCGTGTGCGGCCGTACCGGCCCTCGCGACCGCCCGTACGCCTGCCGGAGCCCCGGCCGGCCCCGGTCCCCACCGCCGAGCCGGCGCCCGAACCCGCGCCCGTGTCGGCCCCGTCTCCCCCGTCCCCACCGCCGCTGCCGCAGCCGCGCACCACCGGCAACCCGGTGCGCGAGCGGGCCGCCACCGCGATCCTGGCCGAGCTGCGGCGCGACGACCCCCGCCTGCTGCTCTCCGAGCGGGACGTGACGCGCCTGGCCCCCGCCGTGGTGGCCTGGCTGGAACGCGGGACGGACCCCGACGCCGTACGCCGCACCCTGGCCGCCGGCCTGCCCGCAGAGCCGCTGCGCCACCCGGCCGCCCTGCTCGCCCACCGCCTCACCGCGCTGCTGCCGCCGCACCTCCCGGCGGCACCACCGCCCGCGCCCCGGCCACCGCGCCCGGACCCGCTCCGGAACTGCGACGGCTGCGACCGCGCCTTCCGCTCCCCCGCCCCGGGCCTGTGCCGCGACTGCCGCGAGGCCCGGGCCGCCGCCCCACCACCCCTGGCCGCATGACCGCCTCGGCCGGCAGCCCGGCACGTCTCACGCGCGTTCCGGGGAGGACGACCGCGTGCAGCGCGGGTCACGGACGCCGCACCGGCACCAGAGGAGGCCCATGGGATCAAGGCCCGCACGAAGAAGCGATTCCCGGGTCGTCTTCGCTGGCGGCCATGGGTGTACAGGACACGATCAGGCCATTCGTTTGTTGCGCCTGTTTCGAATGCTGCGAATAATGGAAGGATGTCGAAGAAGGCCCCTGCCGGCATACACCCGCACCCGAGGGAGCCCCACATGAGCAAGACGGACATCCACCCCGTCCGCCTCCCCCCGGAGGAGACGGAAACAGCCAACCGAGCCCTGTCCCGGGTACGCAGCTACCTGGAGAGGCACCGTGACGTTCCGAGGATCGGCGTCACGGTCGAGGGGGAAGGAGCCGAGCCACTCACACTGCCGCGAGAAGCGGTCGAGCTACTGGCCACCACACTCGCCCACCTGGCAGCCGGCCGTAGCGTCTCCATCGTTCCGCAGAACGCGGAACTCACCACCCAGCAGGCAGCCGACCTGCTCAACGTCTCACGCCCATTCCTCATCGGGCTCCTGCAAGCCGGAGAGATCGAATACCGCAAGGTCGGCAAACACCGGAGGATTCCGGCCTCCTCCCTGATGGACTACAAGCGACAGGACGACGAACGCCGCCGTCAAGCCGCCGATGAGCTCACCCAACTGGGCCAAGAGATGGGACTGATCTGAAGCATGGCCTTCGTTGCCCTGTACGACGCCAACGTGCTGTACCCGAGCACCCTGCGTGATCTGCTCGTCTCCATAGCGCAGGACGGCCTCGTGCAGGCCAAGTGGACCGATCGCATCCTCGATGAGACGTTCCGCAACCTGAAGGCCAAGCGGCCCGACCTCGATCCCGTCCGGCTCGACCGGACCAGGGAGGCCATGATGAGGGCCGTGCGTGACTGCATGGTCAAGGGCTACGAGCCCCTCATCGAGGCCCTTGAGCTTCCCGACCCGGATGACCGCCACGTCCTCGCGGCGGCCATCCGGGCGAAAGCCCAGCTCATCGTCACGTTCAACCTCAAGGACTTCCCCCCGCGACGCCTTGTCGGCGTGGGACGTGGAAGCCAAGCACCCCGACGCTTTCATCGAGGACCAGATCGACCTGGACCCTGCCGCCATGTACGCGGCGGTGCGCCGGATCGCGGACAAGTGGAAGAATCCACCGGGGACCGTGGAGGACGTGCTCGGATCGCTGGAGCGAGACGGCATGGTCGCCGCCGCCGCGGCTCTGCGAGCGCTCTGACCGGACTTGGGAACCCCCTGCCCGGCCATCCCGGCGAAGGGCCCGGTCACCTCGTGTGCCGGAAAGCCCGTCCGCTGTCGGCGGCCGTCACTGGGGTGTGGCGGTGTGAGCCAGCACAGCGACACCACAGGACATCCTTGCCGTCCTGGTCGTCATCGGCCTTCTCGCCGTCGACGGTGATGATGCGGGGCACGGGTTCGAGCATGCCGTCGCCGCCCCCGTCCGCGCCGCCGCTCCCACCACTGGCCGTGTGAGCCGGCGGTCCTCCCGCCGCGTGTGCGGCACGGGTCGGCTTTCGGATTTCCGCCGGCGGCGGGCCGGAAGTGTCACTCCGCGACCGGACTGCTCCGCGCCGCCCGCCGGTGGGCGCCGAGATTGTCCCGGACCCACACGAATACCAGCAGCAGCATGGTGATCACCATCATGAGCCCGACGAGGATCACCACGCCGTACGCGATCCCGTCGTTCGCCGTGGAGTGGACGGTCGCCGTCCCGGGGCGCTCCGGAAGGTAGCGCACACGGACCGTGTCGCCGACAGCCTGGTCACCGGTGGCCCAGAACTGGTGGGACGTACCGTCGGCCGTGGTGAAACGTACCTTGATCTTCTCGGTGGTGCCGCCCTGCGGAGACGATCTCACCTTGTCCTTCGCCAGGACGGTCCCGTCGACCGACCGTCCACGCTCGGCGATCGCAAAGACGTCGCGCAGCCCGTCGACTCCCATGAGGACGGCCCAGCACCCGATGACGGCACAGACCACCACCACGGCCGCTCCGGCCACCGTCTTCCCCGTGATGTGCGCCCTCGTACCAGCCCGGCGCGACCGCCCCCGCGCGCTCACCGGCTCCCGCCCGTCCAACGGATCACAGCCCCTCCCGGACCTCGCACCAGGCCGCCTCCTCCTGTGCTCCTCCGAGGCGTTATCCCCGTCGCACGGCCCCCTCACCCGGGAGACCCGGTACTCGTTCGCGGCTTACGGCGCCGCCTTGGGCAGGGCCCTCACTTCACCATGTGCTTGCAGCCCAGGACGTCCTTGCCGTCCTGGTTGTCGTCGACCTTCTCGCCGTCGACGGTGATGGTGCAGGGCGCCGGCTTGAGCATGCCGTCCTCGCCCGGGACCGATCCGGGCACGACCGACACCAGGACGCCGACCTCCTGCTCGGCCTTCGTCAGGGAGAGCTCGACCGTCTTCTTCCACGGGAGTGTGACCTGCTCGGTCCTGTTCCCGTCGGCGACATAGGCGATCTGCGTCTTTCCGGTGCCCCGGACCTCAAGGGTCACCTCGCGCACCACCTCGCCGCCCTTGTCCGCGCCGCCCGTGCTCCCGCCCGGCTCCTCGCTGCCGGAGGCCGACGGGGCGGGCTTCCCCCCGGCTCCCCCGTCGTCCCCGCCGCCGCATCCCGTCAGCAGCACACCGGACACGATCAGGGCCAGTCCCGCGGTCGCCTTGCGCATACCCATACCCACTCCCCCTCGCGGATCGGAAACCGCCCGGGGCGTCTCCCGGACCGCGCCGACGATCCTAGTCAGCCGGACCCGGCCAACGGCCTCGGGGGCAGTCCCGTTCACCGGCCAGGACAGCTGCGCGGACCGGCGGGCAACGGAAAGGGCCCGCACGACTGACGTCGTACGGGCCCTTTCGCCGACCGAGAGGTCAGCGGTGCCTCAAGAGGCGGACCGGGTCACTTGACGATCTTGGTGACCTGGCCGGCGCCCACGGTCCGGCCACCCTCGCGGATGGCGAACTTCAGGCCCTCCTCCATGGCGACCGGCTGGATGAGCTCGACCTTCATCTCGGTGTTGTCGCCCGGCATGACCATCTCGGTGCCCTCGGGGAGGGTCACCACGCCGGTCACGTCCGTGGTACGGAAGTAGAACTGCGGGCGGTAGTTGTTGAAGAACGGGGTGTGGCGGCCACCCTCGTCCTTCGACAGGATGTAGGCCTGGGCCTCGAACTCGGTGTGCGGGGTGACCGAACCCGGCTTGATGATGACCTGGCCGCGCTCGACGTCCTCGCGCTTGATGCCGCGGAGCAGCAGACCGACGTTCTCACCGGCCTGGCCCTCGTCGAGCAGCTTGCGGAACATCTCGATGCCGGTGACCGTGGTGGAGGTCTTCTCCGGCTTGATGCCGATGATGTCGACGTTCTCGTTGACCTTCAGGACACCGCGCTCGATACGGCCGGTGACGACCGTACCGCGACCGGTGATCGTGAAGACGTCCTCGATCGGCATCAGGAACGGCTTCTCGACGTCACGCTCGGGCTCGGGGATGGACTCGTCCACGGCCTTCATCAGCTCGAGGACGGAGTCGGCCCACTTCTGGTCGCCCTCGAGCGCCTTCAGCGCCGAGACGCGGACGACCGGAACCTCGTCACCCGGGAACTCGTACTCGGAGAGCAGCTCACGGACCTCGAGCTCGACGAGCTCCATGATCTCCTCGTCGTCCACCATGTCGGCCTTGTTCAGGGCGACGACGATGTACGGGACGCCGACCTGGCGGGCCAGGAGCACGTGCTCCTTGGTCTGCGGCATCGGGCCGTCGGTGGCGGCGACCACGAGGATGGCGCCGTCCATCTGGGCGGCACCGGTGATCATGTTCTTGATGTAGTCCGCGTGACCCGGGCAGTCGACGTGGGCGTAGTGACGGGACTCCGTCTGGTACTCGACGTGCGCGATGGAGATGGTGATACCGCGCTGGCGCTCCTCGGGAGCCTTGTCGATGTTCTCGAACGCCGAGGCCTCGTTCACGTCCGGGTAGGCGTCGTGCAGCACCTTGGTGATCGCCGCGGTAAGAGTCGTCTTACCGTGGTCGATGTGACCGATGGTGCCGATGTTGACGTGCGGCTTAGTCCGCTCGAACTTCGCCTTCGCCACTGGGGTCCTCCTGTGGACTGGTGCTGTACTCCCCCGCGCTCTGCGGAGGGGTTCAGGTGGTCGTGCCGAACCGGTCAGGACCCCTGAGGGACGACCTTGACCGTTTCGTATCTGGGTGGGCGGGCTGCCGGGGCCCCTCATCGGGCGGTGTGCGCCCGATGAGGGAGACCCCGAAGGCCTTGTTGTGCTCCAGCCTAATGGGTGGATAGCGCCACGAAACGTGCGCTACTCGCCCTTGGCCTTCGCGATGATCTCCTCGGCGACGTTCCGGGGAACCTCGGCGTAGGAGTCGAACTGCATCGAGTAGCTCGCGCGACCGGAGGTCTTGCTGCGCAGGTCACCGACGTAACCGAACATCTCCGACAGCGGAACCAGGCCCTTGACGAGCTTGGCGCCGGCGCGGTCCTCCATGGCCTGGATCTGGCCACGGCGGGAGTTGATGTCACCGATCACATCGCCCATGTAGTCCTCGGGCGTGGTGACCTCGACGGCCATCATCGGCTCCAGCAGGGCCGGGCTGGCCTTGCGGGCGGCCTCCTTGAAGACCATGGAGCCGGCGATCTTGAACGCCATCTCGGAGGAGTCGACGTCGTGGTAGGCGCCGTCCAGCAGCGTCACCCGCACGCCGGTGAGCGGGTAGCCCGCCAGCACGCCGAACTCCATGGCCTCCTGGCAGCCGGCGTCCACCGAGGGGATGTACTCCTTGGGGATGCGGCCACCGGTGACCTTGTTGACGAACTCGTAGCCGTCGCCCTCGAGGGGCTCGACCGCGATCTGCACCTTCGCGAACTGGCCGGAACCACCAGTCTGCTTCTTGTGCGTGTAGTCGACCTTCTCGACGGCCTTGCGCAGGGTCTCGCGGTAGGCCACCTGCGGCTTACCGACGTTGGCCTCGACCTTGAACTCGCGCTTCATCCGGTCGACCAGCACCTCAAGGTGCAGCTCGCCCATGCCCGCGATGATGGTCTGCCCGGTCTCCTCGTTCGTCTTGACCTGGAAGGACGGGTCCTCCTCGGCCAGACGCTGGATGGCGACACCCAGCTTCTCCTGGTCGCCCTTGGACTTCGGCTCGATGGCGACCTCGATCACCGGGGCCGGGAAGTCCATGGACTCCAGGATCACCGGAGCGGACGCGTCGCAGAGGGTCTCACCGGTGGTGGTCTGCTTCAGACCCATGACGGCGACGATGTCGCCGGCACCCACGCTCTGGATCTCCTCACGCTTGTTCGCGTGCATCCGGTAGATCTTGCCGATGCGCTCCTTCTTGCCCTTCACCGAGTTCAGCACCTGGGTGCCGGACTCCAGGCGGCCCGAGTAGACCCGGATGAAGGTCAGCTTGCCGAGGTGCGGGTCGCTCGCGATCTTGAAGGCGAGCGCGGCCAGCGGCTCCTCGTCGGAAGGCTTGCGCTTGATGACCTCGTCGGCGTCGGAGGGGGCCTGCCCCTCGATCGCCTCGATGTCGACCGGCGACGGCAGGTAGCGCACGACCGCGTCGAGCAGGGGCTGAACGCCCTTGTTCTTGAACGCGGTACCGGTGAACACCGGGGTGACGGTGGTGCCCTCGCCCTTGCCGGACTCGATGGTGATACGGCGGATCGCCGAGTACAGCTGCTCCTCGGAGGGCTCCTCGCCCTCCAGGTACAGCTCCATCAGCTCCTCGTCGTTCTCGGCGACGGCCTCGAGCAGCTTGCCGCGCCACTCCTGGGCCTGCTCCGCCAGCTCGGCCGGGATGTCGACGGTGTCGTACATCTCGCCCTTGGCGGCCTCCGCCGACCAGACCAGGGCCTTCATGCGGACCAGGTCCACGACGCCCTGGAAGTCGGACTCGGCGCCGATCGGGATCTGCATGACCAGCGGCTGCGCGCCCAGGCGGCTCACGATCATGTCGACGCAGCGGAAGAAGTCCGCGCCGGTGCGGTCGAGCTTGTTGACGAAGCAGATGCGCGGAACGCCGTAGCGGTCCGCCTGGCGCCACACCGTCTCGGACTGGGGCTCGACACCGGCCACCCCGTCGAACACCGTCACCGCACCGTCGAGCACGCGCAGCGAGCGCTCCACCTCGACGGTGAAGTCGACGTGTCCCGGGGTGTCGATGATGTTGATGGTGTGGTCGACGTTCTCGAGCGGCCAGTGGCAGGTCGTCGCGGCCGACGTGATGGTGATGCCGCGCTCCTGCTCCTGCTCCATCCAGTCCATGGTGGCAGCGCCGTCGTGGACCTCACCGATCTTGTAGCTCACACCGGTGTAGAACAGGATCCGCTCGGTGGTGGTCGTCTTGCCCGCGTCGATGTGGGCCATGATCCCGATGTTGCGGACCCTGGCCAGGTCAAGTGAAGTGGTAGCCATAAGGCTCAGTCTTCTCTCGGTTCTCGATGGGGGAAGCGACTACCAGCGGTAGTGCGCGAAGGCCTTGTTGGACTCGGCCATCTTGTGGGTGTCCTCGCGCTTCTTCACGGCGGCGCCGAGCCCGTTGGAGGCGTCGAGCAGCTCGTTCATCAGACGCTCGGTCATCGTCTTCTCGCGGCGCGCGCGGGCGTAGCCCACGATCCAACGCAGCGCGAGAGTGGAGGAACGGCCGGGGCGGACCTCGACCGGAACCTGGTACGTGGCGCCACCGACGCGGCGGGAGCGGACCTCGAGGGTCGGCTTCACGTTCTCGAGCGCGCGCTTGAGCGTGATGACCGGGTCGTTGCCGGTCTTCTCACGCAGGCCCTCCATGGCGCCGTACACGATGCGCTCGGCGGTGGAGCGCTTGCCGTGCAGCAGCACCTTGTTGATGAGGGAGGTCACCAGAGGAGAGCCGTAGACCGGGTCGATGATGACCGGTCGCTTCGGGGCGGGGCCCTTACGAGGCATGCTTACTTCTCCTTCTTGGCGCCGTAGCGGCTGCGAGCCTGCTTGCGGTTCTTGACGCCCTGGGTGTCGAGGGAGCCGCGGATGATCTTGTAGCGAACACCCGGCAGGTCCTTCACACGGCCACCGCGCACGAGCACGATGGAGTGCTCCTGCAGGTTGTGGCCCTCACCCGGAATGTAAGCGGTGACCTCGATGCCGCTGGTCAGACGCACACGCGCGACCTTACGCAGGGCCGAGTTCGGCTTCTTGGGGGTGGTGGTGAAAACGCGCGTGCAGACGCCACGGCGCTGGGGCGAACCCTCGAGTGCCGGCGTCTTGTTCTTCTCGACCTTGTCCTGTCGGCCCTTGCGGACCAACTGCTGGATCGTAGGCACCGTTTCTCCGGTTTCTGTGTGCCAGTCTCGGTACAACTAACCTGGGCCACTCGCCGACCCACGCGGTCGGGTGTGTCGAAGGCTGCACACTCCCGCGACGCGGGGCCCAGTGGGTGAGAAGCATGCAGATTTCGGTGTCCCCGCCTCACATCCCGCAGCGTATTGGCGCATACGAGAGCGCAGGGGATACCCCAGGCACAAGGTCAGAGCGTACCTACCGCATCGGCTCCGGTCAAAACAAATGCCCATGCCACCGTAGTGGGCGCGAAGCGGGAGCGGAAGGGCGTCCGAAGGCCCTCGCGGCCCTCGCCGAAGGGCTCTCGCGGCGCCCTCCCCCGGCCCTTTCCAGGTCCCTTCCCGGGCATTCTCCGGCGCCCTTCCTCCCGCGCGCTCCCCCCCCCCCGCCGCCCTCTCCGGCGGCGGGCGGCCCCGCCGGGAAGCTCAGGAGGACCCGGACCCGGACCCGGCCGCGAACACCACGATCGCCACCAGCGCGAGCGCGACGAGCCCGATCGTCAGCCAGCCCAGGACCAGGCCGGCCATGGCCATCCCGTCGCCCTTCTCCCCGGTGCGGCGGATCTCGGCACGCGCCTTGTGCCCCAGGATCACCGCGGGGATGGCGGTGACCCCGTAGAACGGCGTGAGGACCCCGCAGACCAGGGCGCCCACCGCGGAGTTGTTCGTCTGGGGCGGGGGCGGCAGGAAGGTGCGCGGCACCGCCTGCTGGTACGGCTGCGCGTACTGCGGCGCGGGCGCGGGCACCGCCATCGGCCCCTGCGGCAGATCGGCGATGAGCGCGTGCAACTCCCCGTACGTCTGCGCCTGGTGGGCCCGGCCCATCCGCTGCTCGTACTCGGCGTGGCTCAGCCGCCCCTCCGCGTACCCGGCCTTGAGCACGTCGACGGTGCGCTCCCGGTCCGCGTGGGAGGCGCGCATCATCGGCAGCTGCGAAGCCTGGTGTGCGGCCTGCGCGGGCTGCGGGGGATGCGGCGCACTCGGAAGATGCGGAAGACGATACCCCGACTGCCCGGGCGGTCCGCCGTACTTGCCCTGCTGACCCGGCTGTCCCCACTGTTGGTACGACACCGGCTCCACCTCCCCACGTTCGGGCTGCCCCCATCATCCATGACGTCCGCACCCCTTGGGGAGTTCCGGGCACCCGGGACACACCTCGCACACCGGCGAGGAACGCCGCGGGGCGGCCCCTCCGAGGAGGGACCGCCCCACGAGCGCGTCCGGCGGGCCGTACGGCCCCGCTCAGCCGTTGTACGGACCGTAGTCGTAGTCCTCCAGCGGGACCGCCTGGCCGGAGCCGGTGCCGAAGGGCGAGTAGTCGATGTCGTCGTAGCCGACGGCCGAGTACATCGCGGCCTTCGCCTCCTCGGTCGGCTCGACCCGGATGTTGCGGTAGCGGGACAGGCCCGTACCGGCCGGGATGAGCTTACCGATGATGACGTTCTCCTTGAGGCCGATCAGGGAGTCCGACTTGGCGTTGATCGCCGCGTCGGTCAGGACCCTGGTCGTCTCCTGGAAGGACGCCGCCGACAGCCAGGACTCCGTGGCCAGCGAGGCCTTGGTGATGCCCATCAGCTGCGGACGGCCGGAGGCCGGCTGGCCGCCCTCCTGCACCACGCGGCGGTTCTCGCCCTCGAACTTCGAGCGCTCGACCAGCTCGCCCGGCAGCAGCTCGGCGTCGCCGGACTCGATGATCGTCACACGGCGCAGCATCTGCCGGATGATGATCTCGATGTGCTTGTCGTGGATCGACACACCCTGCGAGTTGTAGACCTTCTGGACCTCGCCCACCAGGTGCACCTGCACCGCGCGCTGGCCGAGGATGCGCAGCACGTCGTGCGGGTTGGTGGCGCCGACCGTCAGCGGCTGGCCGACGTCGACGTGGTCGCCCTCGGAGACCAGCAGACGGGCGCGCTTGGACACGCCGTAGGAGGTCTCGTCGGAACCGTCGTCGGGGGTGACGACGATCTTCTTGGTCTTCTCGGTCTCCTCGATCCGCACGCGGCCGGCGGCCTCGGAGATCGGGGCGACACCCTTGGGGGTGCGGGCCTCGAAGAGCTCGACGACACGCGGCAGACCCTGGGTGATGTCGTCACCGGCCACACCACCGGTGTGGAAGGTGCGCATCGTCAGCTGGGTGCCGGGCTCACCGATGGACTGGGCGGCGATGATGCCGACGGCCTCGCCGATGTCCACCAGCTTGCCGGTCGCCAGCGAGCGGCCGTAGCACATGGCGCAGGTGCCGACGGCGGACTCGCAGGTGAGGACCGAGCGGGTCTTGACCGTCTCCACGCCGTGCCGCACCAGCTCGTCGATGAGCACGTCGCCCAGGTCGGTGCCGGCCGGGGCCAGCACCTTGCCGTCGACGGTGACGTCCTCGGCGAGGCAGCGCGCGTACACGCTGGTCTCGGCGTCCTCCGCCTTGCGCAGAACGCCGTCCGCGCCCTTGGAGGCGATCACGAGCTTCAGGCCGCGGTCGGTGCCGCAGTCCTCCTCGCGGATGATCACGTCCTGCGAGACGTCCACCAGACGACGGGTCAGGTAGCCCGAGTCGGCGGTGCGCAGCGCGGTGTCCGCCAGACCCTTACGGGCACCGTGCGTGGAGATGAAGTACTCCAGCACGGACAGACCCTCGCGGAACGACGCCTTGATCGGCCGCGGGATGGTCTCGTTCTTGGCGTTGGACACCAGACCGCGCATACCGGCGATCTGGCGCATCTGCATCATGTTTCCGCGGGCGCCCGAGTCGACCATCATGAAGATCGGGTTGGTCTTCGGGAAGTTCTCCGCCATGGCCTCGGCGACCTCGTTGGTCGCGCGGGTCCAGATGCCGATGAGCTCGTTGGAACGCTCGTCCTTGGTGATCAGACCGCGCTCGTACTGCTTCTGGACCTTCTCGTCCTGCGCCTCGTAGTTCGCGATGATCTCCTTCTTGGCCTCGGGGACCACGACGTCGGAGATCGCGATGGTGACGCCGGAACGGGTCGCCCAGTGGAAACCGGCCGACTTCAGGTTGTCCAGCGCCGCGGCGACGACGACCTTGGGGTAGCGCTCGGCGAGGTCGTTGACGATCGCGGAGAGCTGCTTCTTGCCCACGGTGTAGTCGACGAACGGGTAGTCCTCGGGCAGCAGCTCGTTGAAGAGCGCGCGGCCCAGGGTGGTGCGCAGCCGGAACGGGTCACCGGTCTGCCACTCCGGCTCGCCCTCCTCCGCGGCCGGCGGGGTCCAGCCGCGGGGCGGGACCGAGCCGACGGGGAAGCGGACGTCGATCTTCGCCTGGAGCGACAGCTCCCGGGCGTCGAACGCCATGATCGCCTCGGCCACCGAGTTGAACGACCGGTCCTCGCCCTTGACCTCGCCCTCCACCTTGTCGGTGGTGAGGAAGAACAGGCCCAGCACCATGTCCTGGGTGGGCATGGTGACGGGACGGCCGTCGGCCGGCTTGAGGATGTTGTTCGAGGACAGCATCAGGATGCGGGCCTCGGCCTGCGCCTCCGCGGACAGCGGCAGGTGCACGGCCATCTGGTCGCCGTCGAAGTCCGCGTTGAACGCGGTGCACACCAGCGGGTGGATCTGGATGGCCTTGCCCTCGACCAGCTGCGGCTCGAAGGCCTGGATGCCCAGGCGGTGCAGGGTCGGCGCACGGTTGAGCAGCACCGGGTGCTCGGCGATGACCTCTTCGAGCACGTCGTACACGACCGTGCGGCCGCGCTCGACCATGCGCTTGGCCGACTTGATGTTCTGCGCGTGGTTGAGGTCCACCAGGCGCTTCATCACGAACGGCTTGAACAGCTCCAGCGCCATGGCCTTGGGCAGACCGCACTGGTGCAGCTTGAGCTGCGGGCCGACGACGATCACCGAACGCGCCGAGTAGTCGACGCGCTTGCCCAGCAGGTTCTGGCGGAAGCGGCCCTGCTTGCCCTTGAGCATGTCGGACAGCGACTTCAGCGGACGGTTGCCGGGGCCCGTGACCGGACGGCCGCGGCGGCCGTTGTCGAAGAGCGCGTCGACGGCCTCCTGGAGCATGCGCTTCTCGTTGTTCACGATGATCTCGGGCGCGCCGAGGTCGAGAAGCCGCTTCAGGCGGTTGTTGCGGTTGATGACGCGGCGGTACAGGTCGTTCAGGTCACTGGTCGCGAAGCGGCCACCGTCGAGCTGCACCATCGGACGCAGGTCCGGCGGGATGACCGGCACGCAGTCCAGCACCATGCCCTTGGGGCTGTTGCGGGTCTGCAGGAAGGCGGAGACGACCTTGAGGCGCTTGAGCGCGCGGGTCTTCTTCTGGCCCTTGCCGGTCCGGATGATCTCGCGGAGCTTCTCCGCCTCCTCCTCCAGGTCGAAGGTCTCCAGCCGCTTCTGCAGCGCGGCGGCGCCCATCGAGCCGTCGAAGTAGGTCCCGAAGCGGTCGCGCAGCTCGCGGTAGAGCAGCTCGTCGCCCTCCAGGTCCTGGACCTTGAGGTTCTTGAAGCGGTTCCAGACCTCGTCCAGGCGGTCGATCTCGCGCTGGGCGCGGTCGCGGATCTGCTTCATCTCGCGCTCGGCGCCCTCGCGCACCTTGCGGCGGACGTCCGCCTTGGCGCCCTCGGCCTCCAGCTCCGCGAGGTCGGCCTCCTGCTTCTTGGCCCGGGCCTCCAGGTCGGCGTCGCGGCGCTGCTCGATCTGCTGGCGCTCCACGGAGACATGGGCCTCCAGGGAGGGCAGGTCGCGCGTGCGGCGCTCCTCGTCCACCCACGTGATCATGTAGGCGGCGAAGTAGATGACCTTCTCGAGGTCCTTCGGGGCGAGGTCGAGCAGGTAGCCCAGACGGGAGGGCACGCCCTTGAAGTACCAGATGTGGGTGACGGGGGCGGCGAGCTCGATGTGGCCCATCCGCTCACGGCGCACCTTGGCGCGGGTCACCTCGACGCCGCAGCGCTCGCAGATGATGCCCTTGAAGCGGACGCGCTTGTACTTGCCGCAGTAGCACTCCCAGTCCCGGGTCGGACCGAAGATCTTCTCGCAGAAGAGCCCGTCCTTTTCCGGCTTGAGGGTGCGGTAGTTGATGGTCTCCGGCTTCTTGACCTCGCCGTGGGACCACTGACGGATGTCGTCAGCGGTGGCCAGGCCGATTCGCAGCTCGTCGAAGAAGTTGACGTCGAGCACTCTCGTCAATCCCTCTCAGGGTTTGTGCCCCTCGCGTCGGTGGGACCGAGGAGCTCTGTGGTGGTCTGAACGGGGGTCGCGGGGAGGCCGGGGCCGCACCCTGCCGCCTTCGGCGGGAGGGTGCGGCGCCCCGGCCGGCCCGTCAGACCTCTTCGACGCTGCTCGGCTCGCGCCGGGACAGGTCGATGCCGAGCTCTTCCGCGGCGCGGAAGACGTCCTCGTCGGTGTCGCGCATCTCGATGGACATGCCGTCGCTGGACAGCACCTCCACGTTGAGGCACAGGGACTGCATCTCCTTGATGAGCACCTTGAAGGACTCGGGGATGCCGGGCTCGGGGATGTTCTCGCCCTTGACGATGGCCTCGTAGACCTTCACGCGGCCGGTGACGTCGTCGGACTTGATGGTCAGCAGCTCCTGGAGGGCGTACGCGGCGCCGTAAGCCTCCAGCGCCCACACCTCCATCTCACCGAAGCGCTGGCCACCGAACTGAGCCTTACCGCCCAGCGGCTGCTGGGTGATCATGGAGTACGGGCCGGTCGAGCGGGCGTGCAGCTTGTCGTCGACCAGGTGGTGCAGCTTGAGGATGTACATGTAGCCGACCGAGATCGGGTCCGGGAACGGCTCGCCGGAGCGGCCGTCGTAGAGCCGGGCCTTGCCGGAGGGCAGGACCATCCGCTCGCCGTCGCGGTTGGGCAGGGTCGCCGTGAACAGACCGGCGATCTCGTCCTCGCGGGCGCCGTCGAACACCGGGGTGGCGACGTTGGTGCCGGGCTCGACCTCGTCGGCGCCGATCGAGGCCAGCCGCCTCTGCCACTCCTCCTCGATCCCCTCGACCTTCCAGCCCTGGGAGGCGAGCCAGCCCAGGTGGATCTCCAGGACCTGGCCCGGGTTCATCCGGGACGGGACGCCCAGCGGGTTGAGGATGACGTCGACCGGGGTGCCGTCCTCCATGAACGGCATGTCCTCGATCGGCAGGATCTTGGAGATGACGCCCTTGTTGCCGTGGCGGCCGGCGAGCTTGTCACCGTCGGTGATCTTGCGCTTCTGGGCCACGTAGACGCGGACGAGCTGGTTGACGCCCGGAGGCAGCTCGTCGCCCTCCTCGCGGTCGAAGACGCGGACGCCGATGACCTTGCCGGTCTCGCCGTGCGGCACCTTCAGCGAGGTGTCGCGGACCTCGCGCGCCTTCTCGCCGAAGATCGCGCGCAGCAGCCGCTCCTCCGGGGTCAGCTCGGTCTCGCCCTTCGGGGTGACCTTGCCGACCAGGATGTCGCCCGCCTCGACCTCGGCGCCGATGCGGATGATGCCGCGCTCGTCGAGGTCGGCCAGGACCTCCTCGGAGACGTTCGGGATGTCCCGGGTGATCTCCTCGGGGCCCAGCTTGGTGTCACGGGCGTCGACCTCGTGCTCCTCGATGTGGATCGAGGAGAGGACGTCGTCCTGGACGAGGCGCTGCGACAGGATGATCGCGTCCTCGTAGTTGTGGCCCTCCCACGGCATGAACGCCACCAGGAGGTTCTTGCCGAGGGCCATCTCGCCCTGCTCGGTCGAGGGACCGTCGGCGAGGACCTGGCCGGTCACCACGCGGTCGCCCTCGTCCACGACGACCTTCTGGTTGAAGGAGGTGCCCTGGTTGGAGCGGAAGAACTTGGCGACCCGGTAGGTGGTGTAGGTGCCGTCGTCGTTGGCCACGGTGACGTAGTCGGCGGAGACCTCCTGGACCACGCCGTCCTTCTCGGCCTTGATCACGTCGCCGGCGTCGACCGCGCAGCGGTACTCCATGCCGGTGCCCACCAGCGGGGCCTCGGCGCGGATCAGCGGAACGGCCTGGCGCATCATGTTCGAGCCCATGAGCGCGCGGTTGGCGTCGTCGTGCTCCAGGAACGGGATCATGGCGGTCGCGACCGACACCATCTGGCGAGGCGAGACGTCCATGTAGTCGACCTCGTCGCCGGGGATGAGGTCGACCTCGCCGCCGCGGCGGCGGACCAGGACGCGGTCCTCGGCGAACCGCATGTCCTCGCCCAGCGGCGCGTTGGCCTGGGCGATGACGTAGCGGTCCTCCTCGTCGGCGGTCAGGTAGTTCACCTCGTCGGTGACCACACCGTCGACCACGCGGCGGTAGGGGGTCTCCACGAAACCGAACGCGTTGACCCGGCCGTAGGAGGCCAGCGAGCCGATCAGACCGATGTTCGGACCTTCGGGGGTCTCGATCGGGCACATGCGGCCGTAGTGCGAGGGGTGCACGTCGCGGACCTCGAAGCCCGCCCGCTCACGGGACAGACCACCGGGGCCCAGCGCGGACAGACGGCGCTTGTGGGTCAGGCCCGACAGCGGGTTCGTCTGGTCCATGAACTGCGACAGCTGGCTGGTGCCGAAGAACTCCTTGATGGAGGCGACGACCGGCCGGATGTTGATCAGGGTCTGCGGCGTGATCGCCTCGACGTCCTGGGTCGTCATCCGCTCGCGGACGACGCGCTCCATACGGGCCAGACCGGTGCGGACCTGGTTCTGGATGAGCTCGCCGACGTTGCGCAGGCGGCGGTTGCCGAAGTGGTCGATGTCGTCGGTCTCGACGACGATCGACCGGCCGTTCTCCCCGACCGTCTCGGTCTCGCCGGCGTGCAGCTTGACCAGGTACTTGATCGTGGCGATGACGTCGTCGACGGTCAGCACGCCGGAGTCCAGCGGCTGGTCGCCGCCGAGCTTCCGGTTGATCTTGTAGCGGCCGACCTTGGCCAGGTCGTAGCGCTTGGGGTTGAAGTAGAGGTTCTCCAGGAGCGTCTGCGCGGCCTCGCGCGTCGGCGGCTCGCCCGGACGCAGCTTGCGGTAGATGTCGAGCAGCGCGTCGTCCTGGCCCTGGGTGTGGTCCTTCTCCAGGGTGGCGCGCATGGACTCGTACTGGCCGAACTCCTCCAGGATCTGCTCGGTGGTCCAGCCGAGCGCCTTGAGCAGGACGGTGACGGACTGCTTGCGCTTGCGGTCGATGCGGACACCGACCATGTCGCGCTTGTCGATCTCCATCTCCAGCCAGGCGCCGCGAGACGGGATGATCTTGGCGGAGAAGATGTCCTTGTCGGACGTCTTGTCGATGTTGCTGTCGAAGTAGACGCCCGGCGAGCGCACCAGCTGGGAGACCACGACACGCTCGGTGCCGTTGATCACGAAGGTGCCCTTGTTGGTCATGAGCGGGAAGTCGCCCATGAAGACCGTCTGGGACTTGATCTCGCCGGTCTCGTTGTTGGTGAACTCGGCGGTGACGAACAGGGGCGCGGCGTAGGTGAAGTCGCGCTCCTTGCACTCGTCGATCGAATTCTTCGGCGGTTCGAAGCGGTGATCGCGGAAGGTGAGCGACATCGACCCGGAGAAGTCCTCGATCGGGGAGATCTCCTCGAAGATCTCCTCCAGACCGGACTTGGTGGGGACATCCTCACCGCGCTCCAGCGCCGCCTCGACGCGAGCCTTCCAGGCGTCGTTGCCGAGCAGCCAGTCGAAGCTCTCGGTCTGCAGCGCAAGGAGGTTCGGAACCCCGAGGGGCTCCTTGATCTTCGCAAAGGAGATACGCAGCGGGGCGGTGCTGGCGCCGTTGTTCGAATGAGCGGTCGAGGCGTTGCGCGAGGCGGCCAAGAGGGGGTCCTTCCGAGGGCTCGGACTCACTACGCGCATGCCGTGCCCCTGGTGACGGGCAGGGGGCAGTTAATAGGCAGCGCAAAGGGTCAGTGTAGCCACAAGGCCCACTGATGTCCAATGCGGTATCCGGAGACCGGCACGCGGTACCAATCTCTCCCTCCGGAGGGGCGAGCCCCTCGTCAGTTGTTCAACGCCTGCCGCAAGGTTTCCCACTTCGCCCGCGATCCATGCCTCGGATTGTGGATCGGTGTGACGACGCGTCCTGAGAATTGCGCGCTACGTGCGGTTCGTCAAGGCCCCACCCTCTTCCGGAACCACAGGGAGCGTACGGCCGGACAGCGTTGATCACCATACCCGCAGGCTCTCGCCAGGCGATACGGCCGTCGCGGAAACGACCGAAGGCGACCACCCGCATGGGTGATCGCCCTCGGAAGGAGAGGAGTCAGCGGACTCCTGAAGTGACCTGAGTCACTCGGTTCACTTGACCTCGACGGAGGCGCCGGCGCCCTTGAGGGACTCGGCGGCCTTGTCGGCGGCCTCCTTGTTGACCTTCTCCAGGACCGGCTTCGGGGTGCCGTCGACCAGGTCCTTGGCCTCCTTCAGGCCGAGGGAGGTCAGCTCGCGCACGACCTTGATGACCTGGATCTTCTTGTCGCCGGCGCCGGTGAGGATGACGTCGAACTCGTCCTTCTCCGGCTCGGCCTCGGCGGCACCACCGGCGGCGGCACCACCGGCGGCGGCGGCGACGGCGACCGGGGCGGCGGCCTCGACGTCGAACTTCTCCTCGAAGGCCTTCACGAACTCGGAGAGCTCGATGAGGGTCATCTCGCTGAACTGCTCGAGCAGCTCGTCCTGGCTGAGCTTCGCCATGATGGCGGTCCTTCCACTAAGTCGGCTGGTGCCGGGGTGTTCATGTCGGCGGGCGTACTGGGGCCCGCTGCGACCGAGTGCGCCTGGAGTGGGTTACTCGGCCTCGGCGGGAGCCGGCGTACCGGCACCGCCCTGCTCCTGCTTGGCGCGAAGGGCGTCCGCGGTGCGGACGAACTTCGACAGCGGGGCCTGGAAGGTCGCCGCGGCCTTGGCCATGGACGCCTTCATGCCACCGGCCAGCTTGGCGAGCAGCACCTCGCGGGACTCGAGGTCCGCGAGCTTCTTGATCTCGTCGGCGTTGAGCGCCTTGCCGTCGAGGACACCGCCCTTGATGACGAGCTGGGGGTTGTCCTTGGCGAAGTCACGCAGACTCTTCGCCGCCTCGACCGGGTCACCGGTCACGAAGGCGACGGCGGTGGAGCCGACGAAGAACTCGTCGAGCTCGGTGACCCCGGCCTCGTTGGCCGCGATCTTGGTAAGCGTGTTCTTCGCCACACGGTACTGAGCGTTCTCACCGAGAGAACGGCGCAGGTCCTTGAGCTGAGCGACGCTGAGACCGGTGTACGCGGTCACAACGGCGGCGTTGGAGTTCTGGAACTTCTCCCTGATCTCCTCGACAGCTGCGACCTTGTCGGGACTCGCCATGAGCCTCGGCCCTCCTTTCCGGGTGATGCGATCCTCGACCGTGCCTTTCGGCAGGTCATGACGCCGGACCGCCCACGTCGGGCGCACGAGGAAGGGGTTTTGCACAAAACGAAACGCCCCGGCGCAGGCGCACGGGGCGTGACTCGACCGGCACACACGCCGGGAGTCCTCCAGTGTCACCTGCGCAGGTCGCCCGCTCCAAGCGGATCCTTCGGCCACCGGCCCCGGATCCGCGGGAGATCTGGGAGCACGGCAACGACCAGCGGTCTTTGGCTTCGGTGGAAGCGTACGCGAACGCCGTCACGACAGGCAAATCCGGTGGTGGGACTCCACCGGACTCCACCGGACCCCGCCGGGCCCCGCCGGCCGTCCCGCCCCGGCAGCGACGCGCGCCGCCCGCGCAAAGGGCCGGGCCCCGCCTCCTGATCGGAGACGGGGCCCGGCCACCGTGCCGGCCCGCTCTCGCGGGGTCGCGCGCCGGATCAGGCGGCGACGTCCTCCTCGGCGAGGAGGTTCCGGGTGCGGTTGGGGTCGACGGGGACACCGGGGCCCATCGTGGTGCTGATGACGGCCTTCTTGATGTACCGGCCCTTGGCCGCGGACGGCTTCAGCCGCAGGACCTCTTCCAGCGCCGCCGCGTAGTTCTCCACCAGCTGCTTCTCGTCGAACGAGACCTTGCCGATGATGAAGTGGAGGTTCGCGTGCTTGTCGACGCGGAACTCGATCTTGCCGCCCTTGATCTCGGTGACGGCCTTGGCGACGTCCGGGGTGACGGTGCCGGTCTTCGGGTTCGGCATCAGACCACGCGGACCGAGCACACGGCCGAGGCGGCCGACCTTGCCCATCAGGTCCGGGGTGGCGACGACGGCGTCGAAGTCCAGGCGGCCCTTGGAGACCTCGTCGATCAGTTCGTCGGAGCCGACGATGTCGGCGCCGGCGGCCTCCGCGGCCGCGGCACGCTCACCGGTCGCGAAGACCAGGACCCGGGCGGTCTTGCCGGTGCCGTGCGGGAGGTTCACGGTGCCGCGCACCATCTGGTCGGCCTTGCGCGGGTCGACACCCAGGCGCATGGCGATCTCGACGGTCGCGTCGAACTTGGTCGGAGAGGTCTCCTTGGCGAGACGGACGGCCTCCAGCGGGGCGTAGAGCCGCGTCCGGTCGAACTTGGCGTCCGCGTTGCGGAGAGCCTTGCTGCGCTTCACTTCTGCTCCAGTTTTCTGGTGTACGGAGTCGTGGTCCAGGGGGCCAGCGCCTGACCCTGCCACTTCCATCTGTCTGTGCTCGGCGCGCCTGTCCGGCTCACCCGCCCCCAGGGGAGGAGCAGAGCCGGGCGCACCTCGCGAGTACCGCGAGCGGAGCCGCTCAGCCCTCGACGGTGACGCCCATCGACCGGGCGGTGCCGGCGATGATCTTCTCGGCGGCGTCCAGGTCGTTGGCGTTGAGGTCGGGCATCTTGGTCGTGGCGATCTCGCGCACCTGCTCACGCGTGATCTTGGCGACCTTCTTGGTGTGGGGCTCGCCGGAGCCCTTCTCCACGCCCGCGGCCTTGAGGATCATCTTCGCGGCCGGCGGGGTCTTGGTGATGAAGGTGAAGGAGCGGTCCTCGTAGACCGTGATCTCCACCGGGATGACCCAGCCGCGCTGCGACTCGGTCGCGGCGTTGTAGGCCTTGCAGAACTCCATGATGTTCACGCCGTGCTGACCCAGCGCGGGGCCGACCGGCGGGGCCGGGTTCGCGGCACCGGCCTGGATCTGGAGCTTGATCAGCCCCGTGACCTTCTTCTTCTTGGGAGGCATGTTCTCTCCGGGTCCTGGTGAGAGGTGTCGAATCCTCCGGCGGGCTGATCCACCCGTACGGAGGCATACCGCACAACGATAGCCCGTATCGCGGTGCGGTCGGAAACCGGCCAGGCCGGGCGGCCCCTCAGGGCTGCCCGACCTGGCCGGAAATCGGTGACCGGAAGAACCTCGTCAGTTCTTCTGGATCTGGTCGAAGCTCAGCTCGACCGGGGTCTCGCGGCCGAAGATCTCGACGAGGCCCTTGACCTTCTTCGAGTCCGGGTTGATCTCGTTGATCGTCGCCTGGAGCGTCGCGAACGGGCCGTCGGTGACGGTGACGGAGTCCCCGACCTCGAAGTCCAGCACCTGGACCTCGACCTTGCGGCTCGGCGCCGGCAGGCCGGCCTCGGCGGCGGCCTCCGCGGCGGCGCGCTCCTCCGCCTCGGGGGCGAGCATCTTGACGACCTCGTCCAGGGTCAGCGGGTACGGGTCGTAGGCGTTGCCCACGAAGCCGGTGACGCCCGGGGTGTTGCGCACGACGCCCCAGGACTCGTTCGTCAGATCCATGCGCACCAGCACATAGCCGGGGAGCTTGTTCTGGCGGACGTTCTTGCGCTCGCCGTTCTTGATCTGGACGATCTCTTCCTCGGGGACCTCGGCCTGGTAGATGAAGTCCTCGACGTTCAGCGAGACGGCGCGCTGCTCCAGGTTGGCCTTCACGCGCTTCTCGTAGCCCGCGTAGGTGTGGATGACGTACCACTCGCCGGGGAGATGACGCAGCTCGTCGCGGAGGGCCGTGACCGGATCGACCGGCTCCTCCTCCTGTGCGGCCTCGGTCTCGGCATCGGTCTCGCCGGCGGCCTCGGTCTCGCCGGCGGCGGTCGCCGCCTCGGCCGACTCGTCCTCGGCGGTGTCGGCAGCTTCGGCCTGGTCGACGCCGTCCGCCGCCGCCTTGTCCGCCGTCTCGACGGCGTCGGGCGCGGTGTCGTCACCCTCGACGGGGTCGACGGCGTCGTTGAGGTTCGGGTCAGACACGGTGGCTGCTTCTTCCTGGCTTCAAGGGGGTCGAACATGCGGAAAAGTGCCCCGGAGGGGCACTCCGCGGGCGTATCAGCCGAAGACGTACTTGACGACCTCGGTGAACCCCCAGTCAATCACGGTCACCAGGCCGATGATGACGAGGACGAAGATGATCACCACGGTCGTGTAGGTGGAGAGCTGCTTCTTGGTGGGCCAGACGACCTTGCGCAGCTCGGCGATGATCTGCCGGTAGAACAGGGCGAGACGGCCCAGCGGGCCCTTCTTCGCGCGCTTGCCACCGCGCCGGGGCTTGTTGTCGTCCTGCGACCGCCCGGGCTCGGGGACCTCGATGGAGTCCGTGATCTCCGCCACTCGTCCTCACCTGATCCGGGTCCTGGCCGCGTGCCGTGCCGCGTCCGGCCCGGCCGTACGGCGGTGCGTCCAGTTACGTACACGTGCACGCATCCCTGGTTCAGATGCGTGAAGCAGGGCCGGAGGGACTTGAACCCCCAACCGCCGGTTTTGGAGACCGGTGCTCTACCAATTGAGCTACGACCCTTCGCCGTTCCCAACCTACCGCATCCGGTCGGCGCCGCGGAGTGCGCGGCCCGCCGGTGATCGGCCGGGACCAACGACGGTGAGTGTACGTGCTTCCCGCGCCGGCGTCGAACACGTAACCCGTATCGCCCCGATCCTCCCCTTCCTCCCGCCCGTACGCCGGGGCCCCGCCCCCGTCCGCTCCCCGTCCGCTCCCGCTCCGGCCCGCTCCGACCCGTGTGTCCGGACGACCTCCCGTCTGCGACGATGCCCCCATGACCGCTGAAACCCCTTCCAACCAGTCACCCACCGAACGCCGGGTCTCGGCCCGCGTCGGCTCGATCTCCGAGTCCGCCACGCTCGCCGTCGACGCCAAGGCCAAGGCCCTCAAGGCCGCCGGGCGTCCGGTGATCGGCTTCGGCGCGGGCGAGCCCGACTTCCCGACCCCCGACTACATCGTCGAGGCCGCGGTGGAGGCCTGCCGGAACCCGCGCTTCCACCGCTACACCCCGGCCGGCGGACTCCCCGAGCTGAAGGAGGCCATCGCCGCGAAGACGCTGCGCGACTCCGGCTACTCGGTCGAGGCCTCCCAGGTGCTGGTCACCAACGGCGGCAAGCAGGCCATCTACGAGGCCTTCGCCGCCATCCTCGACCCGGGCGACGAGGTCATCGTCCCCGCGCCGTACTGGACCACCTACCCCGAGTCGATCCGGCTGGCCGGAGGCGTTCCCGTGGACGTGGTCGCCGACGAGACCACCGGCTACCGGGTCTCGGTGGAGCAGCTGGAGGCGGCACGCACCGAGCGCACCAAGGTGCTGGTGTTCGTCTCCCCCTCCAACCCGACCGGCGCCGTCCACTCCCGCGCCCAGGTCGAGGAGATCGGCCGCTGGGCCGCCGAGCACGGTCTGTGGGTGCTCACCGACGAGATCTACGAGCACCTGGTCTACGGCGACGCCGAGTTCTCCTCACTGCCGGTGGTCGTGCCGGAGCTGGCCGACCGGTGCGTGGTCGTCAACGGCGTGGCCAAGACGTACGCCATGACCGGCTGGCGGGTGGGGTGGATCATCGGCCCGAAGGACGTGGTGAAGGCCGCCACCAACCTCCAGTCGCACGCCACCTCCAACGTCTCCAACGTCGCCCAGGCCGCCGCGCTGGCCGCCGTCTCCGGTGACCTGGAGGCCGTGGCGCGCATGCGCGAGGCGTTCGACCGCCGCCGCAGGACGATCGTGCGGATGCTGAACGAGATCGACGGCGTCACCTGCCCCGAGCCGGAGGGCGCCTTCTACGCCTACCCGTCGGTCAAGGGCGTGCTGGGCCGGGAGATCCGCGGCCGGCGCCCTCGGTCGAGCGTGGAGCTGGCCGAGCTGATCCTGGAGGAGGCCGAGGTCGCGGTCGTCCCCGGTGAGGCGTTCGGCACCCCGGGCTATCTGCGGCTGTCCTACGCGCTGGGCGACGAGGACCTGGTCGAGGGCGTCTCCCGGATCCAGAAGCTGCTGGCCGAGGCCAAGGCCTGAACCGGCCCGGAGCACACAGCGGCGGGCCCGCGGAAGCAGTGCTTCCGCGGGCCCGCTCGCATGTTCCGGGCCGCCCCCGATCGTGGTGGTGACTTCCGGGCGTGTCGCGAGTGCGGCAAAATCTTCGGATGGAAAGCGCTCGTGACGTCCGCAAGCTCCCGAAGGCCCATCTCCATCTGCACTTCACCGGGTCCATGCGCCCGGGCACACTGCTGGAGCTCGCCGACAGACACGGCGTCCACCTCCCGGAGGCGCTGAGCAGCGGCCGTCCCCCGAAGCTGCGGGCCACCGACGAGCGCGGCTGGTTCCGCTTCCAGCGGCTGTACGACGCCGCGCGCTCCTGCCTGCGTACGCCCGACGACATCCGGCGGCTGGTGCGCGAGGCCGCCGAGGAGGACGTGCGGGACGGGTCGCGCTGGCTGGAGATCCAGGTGGACCCGACCTCCTACGCGCCGCGCCTGGGCGGGCTGATCCCGGCACTGGAGATCATCCTGGACGCGGTGGAGAGCGCCTCCGCCCAGACCGGGCTCGGCATGCGCGTGCTGGTCGCCGCGAACCGGATGAAGCACCCGCTGGACGCCCGCACCCTGGCCCGGCTGGCCGTGCGCTACGCCGACCGCGGCGTGGTCGGCTTCGGTCTGTCCAACGACGAACGGCGCGGTTTCGCCCGGGACTTCGACCGGGCCTTCGCCATCGCGCGCCGGGGCGGCCTGCTGGCGGCCCCGCACGGCGGCGAGCTGTCGGGGCCGCAGTCCGTCGCCGACTGCCTGGACGACCTGCGCGCGGGCCGCGTCGGGCACGGGGTGCGCGCCACCGAGGACCCGCGGCTGCTGGCGCGGCTGGCAGCGCAGGGCGTCACCTGCGAGGTCTGCCCGGCCTCCAACGTGGCGCTGGGGGTGTACGACCGGCACGAGGACGTACCGCTGCGGGCCATGTTCGAGGCGGGGGTGCCGCTGGCGCTGGGCGCCGACGACCCGCTGCTGTTCGGCTCCCGGCTGGCCGCGCAGTACGAGATCGCACGGCGGTACCACGGCTTCACGGACGATGAGCTGGCGGAGCTGGCCCGCCAGTCGGTGCGCGGCTCGCGCGCTCCGGAGGACGTCCGGAAGGCGATCCTGGCGGACATCGACGCCTGGCTGGTGGAGGAGCCGGAGCAGGCCCCG
This sequence comes from Streptomyces mangrovi, assembly GCF_900114215.1. Taxonomy (GTDB): domain Bacteria; phylum Actinomycetota; class Actinomycetes; order Streptomycetales; family Streptomycetaceae; genus Streptomyces; species Streptomyces barkulensis. Next base: position 99,543 of record NZ_FOSG01000018.1, read on the forward strand.
TCCCGGAAGCCCTCCTGAATCCCGGGGCCCTCCTGAATCCCGGGACTCTCCTGAATCAGCTCTCCCGAGCCGGTTCTCCCGGGTCCGTCCGGGACGGAACCCTCAGAGCGAGCAGCCGACGGTCACCGGCTCGTTGACCAGCGTCACGCCGAAGGCCTCGCGCACGCCGTCGCGGACCTCGCGGGCCAGGGCGAGGAGGTCGGCGGTGGTGGCCGGGCCCCGGTTGGTCAGGGCGAGGGTGTGCTTGGTGGAGATCCGGGCCGGGCCGTCGCCGTAGCCCTTGGCGAAGCCGGCCCTGTCGATCAGCCAGGCGGCGGATGTCTTCACCAGGCCGTCCCCGGCCGGATAGGCGGGCGGGGCGGCGTCCGGCCCCAGCCGCTCGGCGACACGGGCGAGGAAGGCGGCGTGCTCGGCCTCGGTGAGGACGGGGTTGGTGAAGAAGGAGCCGGCCGACCAGGTGTCGTGGTCCTCCGGGTCGAGCACCATGCCCTTGCCCGCGCGCAGCTTCAGAACGGTCTCGCGGGCCCGCTCCACCGGCACCCGCTCGCCGGTCTCCACGCCCAGCGCCCGTGCGGTCTCGGCGTAGCGCAGGGGTGCCGAGAGGCCGCCCGCGTCCTCCAGTTCGAAGCGGACACGCAGCACGACGAAGCGGGTGGGGTCGGCCTTGAAGCGGCTGTGCCGGTAGGAGAAGCCGCACTCGGCGGCGGGAATGGTGACGGTCTCGCCGGACCGGCGGTCGTAGGCGACGACCTCGGTGACCGTGGAAGAGACCTCCTGGCCGTACGCGCCGACGTTCTGGATGGGTGTGGCGCCCGCCGATCCGGGGATGCCGGCCATGCACTCGACGCCCGCGAGCCCGGCCTCGACGGTGCGGGCGACGGCCTCGGACCAGTTTTCGCCCGCCGCCAGTTCCAGCCGGGTGCCCTCCAGGCGGAAGCCGGTGGTGGCGATGCGCAGGGCGGTGCCGGCGAAGCCCTCGTCGGCGATGACGAGGTTGCTGCCGCCGCCGACGAGCAGCAGCGGGGTGCCGGCGGCGTCGGCGGCCCGCACCTCCTCGGTCACCTCCTCGTCGGTGGTGGCCGTGACCAGGCGGGCCGCGGGGCCGCCCAGGCGGAAGGTGGTCAGCGGGGCGAGAGGCGCGTCGTGGAGTTCCTGCACGCGCCCAAGAGTACGAGAGCGGCCGTACGCGCGTCCCCTACGGCCGCTCCCGCCCGGCGTGTGCCCGCGCCCGCCGGGCGGGCGCGGGCCGGCGGCACGCTCAGGCGAGCCGGACCACCGCGCGGGACATGCCCAGCACCTTCTGCCCGGCGCTGGTGACCGTGAGGTCCACCCGGACGGTGCGGGCCTCGTCGTCGAGCTTGGCCGCGACCTTGCCCGAGACCTCGATCACGGCGCCCGAGCCGTCGTCGGGGACGACGACGGGCTTGGTGAAGCGCACGCCGTACTCCACGAGCGCGCCCGGGTCGCCGGTCCAGTCGGTCACCACGCGGGCGGCCTCGGCCATGGTGAACATGCCGTGCGCGATGACGTCGGGGAGACCGACCTCACGTGCGAACCGCTCGTTCCAGTGAATCGGGTTGAAGTCGCCGGAGGCGCCCGCGTACCGCACGAGCGTGTCACGGGTCACGGGGAAGCTCCGTGCGGGCAGCTCGGTGCCGGCCTCGACCTCCGCGTACGCGATCCTCGCCGTCATCCGCCTCACTCCCCCTGCTTTCCGGCAGCGCCCCCGGCTGCGTCGTCGGCCGCGTCGTCGGCCGCGCGGGCCACCAGCTTGGTCCAGGCCGTCACCACGTGCTCGCCCGCCTCGTCGCGCACCTCGCCGCGGATGTCCAGGATGTCGTTGCCCGCCATGGACCTGACCGCCTCGATGGTGGAGGTCACCGTGAGCCGGTCGCCGGCGCGCACCGGCCGCGTGTAGGCGAACTTCTGGTCGCCGTGCACCACCCGGCTGTAGTCCAGCCCCAGCTTCGGGTCCGCGACGACCTCTCCGGCCGCCTTGAAGGTGATGGCGAAGACGAAGGTAGGCGGGGCGATCACGTCGGGGTGACCGAGCTCACCGGCCGCCTCCGGGTCGGTGTACGCCGGGTGGGTGTCACCGATGGCCTCGGCGAACTCGCGGATCTTCTCCCGGCCGACCTCGTACGGCGCGGTGGGCGGATAGCTCCGCCCCACGAAGGACTGGTCGAGCGCCATGGCCCGGTACCTCCATACGGCTTGCTGGTGGTTGCTGATCGGACGGCTGGGACGGCGCAAAGCCGTGAGGCCGTCCCCGCGAACGGGGACGGCCTCACGGCTTTGCGTGTCTTGCGCGGCGGCCTGGCCGGTCGCGGCGTTTATCGCGTCTCGCGGTGCGCGGTGTGCGCGTTGCAGCGCGGGCAGTGCTTCTTCATCTCAAGACGGTCCGGGTTGTTGCGCCGGTTCTTCTTGGTGATGTAGTTCCGCTCCTTGCACTCCACGCAGGCCAGCGTGATCTTCGGGCGGACGTCGGTGGCAGCCACGTGAGTGCTCCTTGACGGCTGGGACGGGTTTAACGCAGAAAGAGTAGCCGATCGGAGGACCGACCCCGCAATCGGCTACTGGGTTTGGTAGCGGTGACCGGACTCGAACCGGTGACACAACGATTATGAGCCGTTTGCTCTACCGACTGAGCTACACCGCCGCGATGCGGTCGGCCCCCGTCTCTCGACGGGGAGCCTCACACATCAGAGCCCCAATACGGAATCGAACCGTAGACCTTCTCCTTACCATGGAGACGCTCTGCCGACTGAGCTATTGGGGCGAGCGATGAAGACATTACACGCTCAGGGCGCCGAACGTGAAATCCGTATCGGCCACACCTCCGTACGGCCGTGCCGACCGGGCCTCGCGCCCTCCCTCCGGCGTAGCGGAGCGGCCACCGGTACGACTATTGGGTTCCCACGTGATGGCGGCACGGCCCGGGACCGGCCTGGTCCTAGGCTTCGGTGCACCCAGCGATCATGAGCGAAACGCGGGAGCCCCATGCCCGACAGCCAGCCGCAGGAACCGGCGCAGCCCGATCGCGACGCACCGCCTCCCCCGAGTCCCTCCGGTCCCTCCGGCCCCCCGGGCGGACCCTCCGGCACCGCCCCCGGCGCCCCTCCGGAGGGCGCCCCGCCCCGGGCGCCGGCCGCGCTCGTCCTGTGCGGCGCCCGGCTGGCCGACGGCCGCACCGTGGACGTGCGGATCGGCGGCGGGCGGATCGAGGCGGTCGGGACCGCGGGCAGCCTCTCCTCGCCCACCCCTCCGTGGGCCACCCGGATCGATCTCACCGGCTATCTGCTGCTGCCCGCACCGGCCGAGCCCCACGCCCACTACGACACCGCGCTGACGGCTGACGGTGACGTGCCCGGCGCCTCCCCGTACGGCCCCCGGGACCCGTACGACCCCGAACGCGTCCAGCGCCGCGCCGCCGAGGCCGCACTGCTCCAACTCGGCCACGGCGCGACCGCGGTGCGCACCCATGTGCGCGTCGGCGACGTCGCCGGGCTGCGCGCCCTACGGGCCGTGCTGCGGGCCCGCAGCGCCCTGCACGGGCTGGCCGACCTCACCGCCGTCGCCGTACCCCGGCTGCTGACCGGCGCGGCGGGGGCCGACGGCCTGGCGATGCTGCGCGAAGCGGTGGACATGGGGGCCACGGCGGTGGGCGGCTGCCCGGACCTCGACCCCGATCCGGCCGGCTACACGGAAACCGTGCTGGCGGTGGCGGCCGAGCACGGCTGCGCGGTGGACCTGCACACCGACGGCTCCGACCCGGTCCGGCTGTCCCGTCTCGCCTCGGTGGCCGGCGGGCTGCGGCCCAGGGTGGCCATCGGTCCGTGCGACGGGCTGGCCCGGCTGCCGCGGGAGACCGCGGCCCGCGCCGCCGAGTCCCTCGCGGCGGCCGGGATCACGGTGGTCTGCCTGCCCCAGGGCGGCTGCGGTCTGCCGCCGCGGACGGCCGACGGCCCCCACGCCGCGCCGGTACGGCTGCTGCGGGCGGCGGGGGTACGGGTCGCCGCGGGCAGCGGCGCCCTGCGCGACACGGCCAACCCGGTGGGCCGAGGCGACCCGCTGGAAGCCGCCTACCTGCTGGCCTCGCACGGCCAGGCCGGCCCGGAGGAGGCCTACGAGGCGGTGAGCGCGCGGGCGCGGGAGGCCATGGGGCTGCCGCGGGTGCGGATCGAGGCCGGCTTCCCGGCGGAACTGCTGGCCGTACGCGGCCGCACGCTCGCCGGAACGCTCTCACTGTCGTACAGCCGCCTGGTCGTCCACCGCGGCCGGGTGGTGGCCCGCACCAGCGCGGTGCGCGAGTACTGCGACGCCACGGACCCGGGCGGCCCGGCGGACACGGTGGCCCCGGAACCGGGCGGTCCCGCCGCCGAACTGGGGCTTCCCCGCCAGTCGCAGCGCTGACGGCGGCGTACAGGCGGTGTACCCGGCGGCGTACCCGGCAAAGGGCGGCCCCGGCGGCGTACGGTCGGAGTATGCGCACAGTCATCGCTGGAGGACACGGTCAGATCGCACTGCGGCTGGAGCGGCTGCTCGCCGCGCGCGGTGAGGAGGTCGTCGGGCTCATCCGGCGGCCCGAGCACGCGGACGACCTGCGCTCGGCGGGGGCCGAGCCGGTCGTCTGCGACCTGGAGTCGTCGTCCGCGGAGGAGGTCGCCCGGCACCTGCGGGACGCCGACGCCGCGGTCTTCGCGGCGGGCGCGGGCCCGGGCAGCGGCACGGACCGCAAGGAGACGGTGGACCGCGCGGCCGCGGTCCTCTTCGCGGACGCCGCCGAACTCGCCGGAGTACGACGCTTCCTGGTCATCTCCGCGATGGGGGCGGACGACGAGCCCCCCGCGGACATGGAGCCCGTCTTCGCCGCCTACCTGCGCGCCAAGGGCGCCGCGGACGACGACATCCGCCGGCGCGTCAACCTGGACTGGACGATCCTGCGCCCCGGCCGTCTCACCAACCACCCCGGCACCGGACGGGTGCGGCTGGAGCCCCGCACGGGCCGCGGCGAGATCTCCCGCGACGACGTGGCCGCCGTCCTCATCGCCCTCCTGGACGACCCGCGCGCGGCGCGGGTGACGCTGGAGCTGGTCTCCGGAGAGGTCCCGATCGACCAGGCGATCGCGGAACTGGGCTCGGAGGCGACGGAGGTGCCGGACTAGGCTCCGCGCCGGGCAGAACGCCGGACGGAACGGCGAACGGCCCCCGACCAGTGGACTGGTCGGGGGCCGTCTCCCTCGTGTGGCGGCGCTAGGATTCGAACCTAGGAAGGCTGAGCCGGCAGATTTACAGTCTGCTCCCTTTGGCCACTCGGGCACACCGCCTGGGATTGCCGCCTCGGGGGCGTTCGCTCCCTGGCAACGCGCACAACCATACCCGATGGTGGGGGGTGGTCCGCCACCTCGTTGTCCGGCGGTGGATCACCGCGGCGGATGACTAGGCTGACGGCGCGGACCGAGCCGGACCGGGCCGGACCGCACCCTGACGGATCTACGCACGAGGAGCCAATCCACGATGGCCGACTCCAGTTTCGACATCGTCTCGAAGGTCGAGCGGCAGGAGGTCGACAACGCCCTCAACCAGGCCGCCAAGGAGATCTCCCAGCGCTTCGACTTCAAGGGCGTGGGGGCCTCCATCGCCTGGTCGGGCGAGAAGATCGAGATGCGGGCCAACTCCGAGGAGCGGGTCAAGGCCATCCTCGACATCTTCCAGACCAAGCTGGTCAAGCGGGGCATCTCCCTGAAGTCCCTGGACGCCGGGGAGCCCCAGGTGTCCGGCAAGGAGTACAAGCTCTTCGCGTCGATCCAGGAGGGCATCTCCCAGGACAACGCCAAGAAGGTCGCGAAGATCATCCGCGACGAGGGCCCCAAGGGCGTCAAGGCCCAGGTGCAGGGCGACGAACTGCGCGTCAGCCACAAGAGCCGGGACGCCCTGCAGGAGGTCATCGCCCTGCTCAAGGGCAAGGACTTCGACTTCGCGATCCAGTTCACCAACTACCGCTGAGCACCGGGCCGGCGGGGAGCGCCGGCCGAGGACGGACGGGCACCCGCCGCCCGGCGGGTGCCCGTCCGTCCTCCGTCCTCCGGGGCGGCGGGGAAGGCGGGGAAGGCGCCCGGAAGGTTGGCGGCACCGCGCCTCGGGCACCCGGACACGGAATCTTCCACGCGTACGGGCCCAGGAGGACGTATGAGAAAGAAGACCGTGCGGGCCGCTCTGCCGGCCGCGTTGCTGTGCGGCGCGTTTCTGCTCTCGGGCTGCGGGGACGGCGGCACCGGGGAGGACGTCTCCGGCACTCTCGCCCGCAACAGCGCGGCCGAAGCCGGCCAACTCGCCTTCGACCAGGCCGGGCACGAGATCGACGGTGATCTCACCTGTACCGACGAGGGCACCGGGGAGAATCTGAGGGTCACCTGCGAGGGCACCACCGTGGACGGCGGGGAGGCCCGGATGGTGGCCGACGCCGGCAGCGACCCCAGGATCGAGACGGAGGGCGGCGTCACCTTCGAGGGCTTCACGATCGTCGGCACGGTGGACGGCGAGGAGGTCTTCCGGGAGGACTGCATCGGCATCGGATGCTGACCCCGGTGCGGCGGGCCCCTCCCGGCGGCTCGCTCCCGGCGGTCCACTCCCGGCGGCCCACTCCCGGCGGCCCGTTGAAAACGGGGAGGCGGGGCAGACGGCAGTAGCGAGCAGTGATGTTCCACGCCGAACCGCCAGGGGGGATCAGCACCGATGGCCATATCCGCGCGCCGGAGGCGTACGCCGGACGGCAGGCCCGTCTTCGACCTGCGTGTGACGGCCCTGGCCTTCGTACTGGCCGCCGTCGTCCTGCTGGGTGTGTGGTTCGCCGGGCGGGTGGTGCTGGAGGCGGCCGGGCGGCATCCGGTCGCGGCGGTGGCCGTCTGCCTGATCGCCGTGCCGGCCGCCGTGGCCGGTCTGCGCGGCGGGCGCCGCTTCCGGGCGTCCAGGGCCGCGCGGCGGGCCGCCACGGTCCTGACCGAGGCGGCCGAGACAGCACTGGACACGCTGGAGGAGGAGGTCCCGGGCGGCGGACCGGAGAGCGGTGAGCACGCGGAGCGTCCCGGGCCGGTGGAGGACTCGGAGACCGTCCGGTACGCGGAACCGGCCGGGGCCGGGACCGCCGTGGCCCGATCCGACGACCCCGGCCGTCCCGGCCGCCCGGATTACGAGGCCATGGAGGCGGAGGAGTTCGAGCAGGCGGTCGCGGCCCTGTGCGAGCGGGACGGCTGCCGGGACGTGGAGGTCGTCGGCGGCGCGGGCGACCTCGGCGCCGACGTCGTCGCCACCGCCCCGGACGGGCGGCGCGTGGTCATCCAGTGCAAGCGCTACAGCGACACCAACAAGGTCGGCTCGCAGGACGTGCAGCGCTTCGGCGGCACCTGCTACACCGTCCACGAGGCCCAGGTGGCGGCCGTGGTCACCACCGGCGACTTCACCGCGCCGGCCGCCGAGTACGCGCGGCAGTGCGGCATCCTGTGCTTCGACCGGCACGCGCTGGCCGCCTGGAGCGACGGCACCGGACCGGCCCCCTGGGAGGGCGCGGGCGAGCCGTCGGCCGGGGCGGACCCGTACGCCGGCCCGCACGAGGACCCTCATGAGGGCCTGTACGACGGCCTGTACGACGAGGGGACCGCCCGGGCCTGAGAGCCTGAGAGCCTGCGGGACCTTCGACGCCCGGTGGGGCGCCCTAGGGGGAGGCCGCGTTCCAGCGGTACGACGGGTACGCGGCGTCGCTGCGGACGATCTCACGGCCCAGCGGCATCAGGGAGACCGGCACCATCTTGAAGTGGGCGATGCCGAACGGGATGCCGATGACCGTCAGGCAGAAGCCGATGCCCGCGGCTATGTGTCCCAGGGTGAGCCATATCCCGGCGAAGACCAGCCAGACGACGTTGCCCGCGGCGGAGGCCGCGCCCGCGCCGGGCCGCTGGACGACGGTGTACCCGAAGGGCCACAGGGCGTAGACGGCGATCCGGAAGCAGGCGATGCCCCACGGGATCGTGACGATCAGCAGGAAGCAGATCAGACCGGCGACCACGTACCCCAGGGCCAGCCAGAGGCCGGAGAAGACCAGCCACAGGATGTTGAGGAGCGTCCTCACAGCCGCCTCCCCGCCATGCGCTCCAGCCGGGCGATGCGCTCGGCCATCGGGGGGTGGGTGGAGAACATCCTGGACAGACCGTCTCCGGGGCGGAAGGGATTGGCGATCATCATGTGGCTCGCGGTCTCCAGCCGGGGCTCGGGGGGCAGGGGCAGTTGCTTGGTGCCGGCCTCCAGCTTGGCCAGGGCCGAGGCCAGGGCCAGCGGGTCGCCGGTGAGCTGGGAGCCGGAGGCGTCCGCCTCGTACTCCCGGGAGCGGCTGACCGCGAGCCGGATCAGGGACGCGGCGAGCGGACCGAGCAGCATGATCAGCAGCATCCCGGCCAGGCCGGGGCCCTCGTCGTCGTCCGAGCGGCCGATCGGGATGAACCAGGCGAAGTTGACCAGGAACATCACCACCGAGGCCAGTGCGCCCGCGACGGAGGCGAGGAGGATGTCGCGGTTGTAGACGTGGCTCAGCTCGTGCCCGAGGACGGCGCGCAGCTCACGCTCGTCCAGGATGCGCAGGATGCCGTCGGTGCAGCAGACGGCGGCGTTGCGCGGGTTGCGGCCGGTGGCGAACGCGTTGGGCGCCTGGGTGGGCGAGATGTACAGGCGGGGCATGGGCCGGCGGGCGGCCGTGGACAGTTCGCGGACCGTCCGGTACAGGCCCGGGGCCTCGAACTCGCTGACCGGGCGGGCTCTCATGGCGCGCAGGGCGAGCTTGTCGCTGTTCCAGTAGGCGTAGGCGTTGGTGCCCAGTGCCAGGACGACCGCGACGACCAGCCCGGTACGGCCGAAGAAACCGCCGATGACGATGATGAGTGCGGACAGTCCCCCGAGTAGCAGGGCGGTCTTCAGCCCGTTGTGCCGGCGGTGCACGGTACGCCCTCCAGGTGGTGCGGCAGGGGGGATCCCCCGTGTGGCCCTTCGTTGCGGCGGTGCCTCCGTCCGAAGGCGGATTCGTGGACCCTTCCTGTGAGGTCAACGCCATGTGAAGGCGCCGGGTTCCCGGGCCGCCCCCCGTCTAAAGCAGCACGTCGGCGGCGAAGCGCAGGGCGAACTGGGGAGCACCCGAAAGGCCGACGGCGAGCAGCCCCGTCAGGGCGATCGCGGCCGTGAGCGGCGCGGCGACGCGTACGCGCGTGTCTGCGGCGGGGATGTGCGCGGGGGCGTGTGCGGGGGCCCGGAAGATCTGCGCCGTCCACGCCAGGTAGTAGTACAGGGCGATCACGACGTTCACCGCCATCACCGCCGCGAGCCAGCCCAGTCCCGCGTCCACGGCCGTGGAGAGGACCGCGACCTTGGCGAACAGGCCGATGATTCCCGGCGGCAGCCCTGCCAGGCAGAGCAGGAAGAAGGCGAGGGCGAGGGCGGCCAGGGGATGGGCGGCGTACAGGCCGCGGTAGTCGGTGATCCGGTTGGCGGCGGCACTCCGGCCGACGTGGGCGGCCACGGCGAAGGCTCCGAGGTTCACGGCGGCGTACATCAGGGCGTACGCGACGGTCGCGCCGACGGCCCGCCCCGGCTCGTCGGCGTACGCCGCCGCGGCGATGGGCACCAGCAGGTAGCCGGCCTGGCCGACGGAGGACCACGCCAGCAGCCGTACCGCGCTGCGCGCGCGCTCCGGGCGCTGCCGCAGGGCGGCCACGTTGCCCACGGTCATGGTGAGGGCGGCCAGTACGGCGAGCGCCGGCCCCCAGACGTGGCCGTAGGAGGGGAAGGCCTCGACGGTCACCAGGATCAGCCCGGAGAAGCCGACCGCCTTGCCGATCACCGACAGGTAGGCGGCCACCGGCAGGGGGGCGCCCACGTAGGTCTCCGGAACCCAGGAGTGGAAGGGGACGGCCGCGGTCTTGAACGCGAAGCCGACGAGGGTGAGGGCGACTCCGGTGGCGGCCAGGGTCTCCAGGCCGGGGGCGGTCTCGCGCAGCCTCTCGGCGATCCGGTCCAGGTGCAGGGAGCCGGTCGCGGCGTAGACGAAGCTGACGCCCATCAGGCTGACGGCGGTGGCGGTGACCGAGGAGAGGAAGAACTTCAGGGCCGCCTCGGAGGAGCGCCCGTCCGCGCGGCGCAGTCCGACCAGGGCGAAGGACGGCAGGGAGGCGACCTCCAGCGCCACGATCAGGGTCGCCAGGTCCCGGGCGGCGGGCAGCAGCGCCGCGCCGGCGGCGGAGGCCAGCAGCAGGAACCAGTACTCGCCACCCGGCAGTGCCTCGTCCTGTACGGCCGTCATCGACAGCAGGGCGGCGATCAACGCGGCGCCCAGCACCAGGAACTGGACGGCCAGGGCGAACGGGTCGGCGACGTAGGAGCACACCGCCGGGTCGGCGGTGAGGCAGAAGGTGGTGCGGTCGCCGTCCATGAGGGGCAGCAGAGCGAGCACGGCGAGCGCGAGGACGGCGACGGTGACCGGGCCGAGCAGCGGCTTGCGGCGCTCGGGCAGGAACAGGTCGGCGACCAGGACGGCCAGCGCGCCCAGTGCGGCGAGGGCGGGCGGGGCGACGGCGAGCCAGTCGACGGACTGGACGACCGACCGGACGGGGTCCTGGGCGAGCGCGTTCATCGGCTGACTCCCGGCAGGAGGTTCTGCACGGCCGGATCGGTGAGCCCCAGGAGGAGCGCGGGCCACAGTCCGGCCAGGACGGTGAGGACGACGAGCGGGATCCAGGCGGCGAACTCGTGGCCGCGTACGTCCGGCAGGGTCGCGCTCGGGGCGGGTGCTGTGCCGGGGGCGGGGACGGCACCGGGGGCGGACGGCGTCCCCATGCAGACCCGGCGTACGACCACCAGCAGATAGGCGGCGGTCAGCAGGGTGCCGAGGGCCGCGAGGGCCATGAAGACCAGGTAGGCGGGCCGGCTGAGCCCGTCGGCCGGGTGGTACGCGCCGAGCAGCGCGAGCATCTCGCCCCAGAAGCCGGCCAGTCCGGGCAGACCGAGGGAGGCGACGGCGCCGAAGGCCAGCAGCCCACCGAGCCGGGGGGCGCGCCCGTACAGCGCCGCGCCCGCGCCTCGCTCCCCTGCGCCGTCGAGTGCGAGGCGGTCCAGGTCGGTGGTGCCGGTGCGGTCCTTGACCGCACCGACGAGGAAGAACAGCAGTCCGGTGATGAGGCCGTGGGCGATGTTCGCGAACAGCGCGCCGTTGACGCCGGTGCGGGTGAGGGTGGCGACGCCCAGCAGCACGAAGCCCATGTGGCCCACCGAGGAGTAGGCGATGAGGCGCTTGAGGTCGCCCCTGGAGCCGGGTAGGGCCAGCGCCAGGCAGGCCAGCGATCCGTAGACGATGCCGGTGACCGCGAAGGCCGCCAGATACGGCGCGAGGGTGTGGACGCCGTCGGGGACGGCCGGCAGGACGATCCGGACGAAGCCGTAGGTGCCCATCTTCAGCAGGACGCCCGCCAGCAGCACCGAGCCGACGGTCGGGGCGGCGGTGTGGGCGTCGGGGAGCCAGCTGTGCAGCGGCCACATCGGCGTCTTGACGGCCAGGCCGATGCCGATGGCGAGAGCGGCCACGAGCTGGGTGGTGTGGGTCAGCCCCCGGCCGCCGTCCTCGGCGAGCGCCGTCATGTCGAACGTCGGGCCGCCCTCGGCTCCCAGCCCGACCAGCAGCAGGCCCAGCAGCATCACCACGGAGCCGAGCAGGGTGTAGAGGACGAACTTCCACGCGGCCCGCTCCCGACCCGCGCCGCCCCAGCGGGCGATGAGGAAGTACATCGGGATCAGGACCGTCTCGAAGGCCAGGAAGAACAGCATCAGGTCCAGCACGGCGAAGGTCGCCAGGGTGCCCGCCTCCAGCAGGAGCACGAGCGCGACGAACGCCTGCGGGCGCGGGCCCTCGGGAGGCCGGTGGTAGCTGTACAGGGCGCACAGGAAGGTCAGCAGCGCCGTCAGGACGAGCAGGGGCAGCGAGACGCCGTCGGCGCCGAGGTGGACGCGGACGCCGAGCGCCGGGATCCAGGCGATGTCGGTCTCGGCCTGCATCGTGCCGGGCCGGTCGTGGTCGAAACCGAGCGCGAGCACCGCGGTGACGGCCAGCACGGCGCCGGTGACGGTGACGCCGTGGCGCAGCACGGCCTGCTCGGGGCCGCGGCCCCGCAGCCCGGGCGGGGCCGGCAGCAGGGCGGCGCCCGCGCCGAGCAGGGGCAGGACGACGACGGCCGCCAGGAGCAGCCGCATCACGGTGTCGTTCAGGGGGATCACTGGTCACGCTCCGGCGGCGACGAGGGCGGCGGCCACGGCCAGGACGAGGGAACCGGCGAGCAGGAGGCCGAGATAGCTCTGCACGTTGCCGGTCTGGGCGCGGCGCACGGCCGCCCCCAGCAGCCGCGCGGTGCCTGTGGCGCCGCGCACGTAGGTGTCGACGACCTCGCGGTCCAGGAAGCGCACCAGCCGCGCCGCGGCCAGGACCGGGCGTACGGCGACGGCCGCGTAGAGGGCGTCGAGGTGGAAGCCGCGGGCGGCGTGGCGGTGCAGCGGGCCGAGCAGGAGCCGGCCCGGGTCGGCCGGGTCGTCGGCGGCGGCGATGTCGCCGTAGGCCGCCCGGTGGGTGGCGATGGCCTCGGCCTCGGAGACCGCCGGCTCGGCCTCCGGGTGGGCGGCGACGGCGCCGAGCGGAGCGCGGGCGGCGGTGGCGGTGCTGTGCCGCCAGGCCGCGTACATCACCACGATGCCGGCGGCGGCCAGGCCGGTGCCCAGGACGGAGGTGGTGAGGGTGGGGGCCAGCGAGCGGCCGTCGAACCAGTCGGGCAGGACGCCGTAGAGCAGTCCGACGGCGATGGTCGGCCCGGCCAGCGCCCACAGCACCGTGTTCATGACGACCGGTTGTCCGGCGCGGTCGGGTCGTCCGGCGCGGTCGGGCGCGGTGTTCTCGCCGGGGGCGGTGTCCTCGCCGGGCTCGGCGAAACCGCGGCCGTGGAAGGCCAGCAGCCACAGCCGGGTGGCGTATGCGGCGGTGAGCGCGGCGGTCAGCAGCCCGGCGAGCAGGACCGTCCAGCCCACGGCGGCGGGAACGGCGTGGGCGGCCCCGCCGGCGGGGTCGAGGGCGGCGTGCTCGGCCGCGGCGAGGACGGCCTCCTTGGAGAAGAAGCCGGCGAAGGGGGGCACGGCGGCCAGCGCCAGCAGGGCGACGGTCATCGTCCAGTAGGCGTCCGGCGCCCGCCTGGCCAGACCGCCGGTGCGGGACATCGCGGCCAGGGAGTTGGTTCCGGCCGCGTGGATGAGCACGCCCGCGGCGAGGAAGAGCAGCGCCTTGAACACGCCGTGGGAGATGAGGTGGAAGACGGCCGCACCGCGGTCGGCGACGGCCAGGGCGCCGGTCATGTAGCCGAGCTGGCCGACGGTGGAGTAGGCCAGGACCCGCTTGACGTCGTCCTGGGCGAGGGCGGCGAGCGCCGAGCCGACCATGGTGACCGCCGCCATCGCGGCCAGGACGGCGAGCGCGGCGGCGGAGGAGGTGAAGACGGGCAGCAGCCGCGCGACGAAGTACACCCCGGCCGCGACCATGGTGGCGGCGTGGATCAGCGCGGAGACCGGAGTCGGGCCCGCCATCGCGTCCGGCAGCCAGGTGTGCAGCGGGAACTGGGCGGACTTGCCCGCGACTCCCGCGAGCAGCAGCAGCGCGATGACGGTGGGGTGCTCCAGTTCGAAGCCGGACAGCGGGGAGGTCAGCCGGGTCACGATCGTGCTGATCCGGAAGGTGCCGGCCTCAGAGGCCAGCGCCAGGATGCCGATGATGAACGGCACGTCGCCGAGCTTGGTGACGAGGAACGCCTTGAGGGAGGCGGAGCGCGCGGCGGCCGTCTCCCAGTAGTGGCCGACCAGGAAGTACGAGCAGATGCCCATGACCTCCCAGCCGACCAGCAGCACGATCAGGTCGTCGCTGTAGACGACCAGCAGCATCGCGGCCGTGAAGAGGGAGACCAGCGCGGCGTAGGAGGGGTAGCGCGGGTCGTCGCGCAGATAGCCGGTGGAGTAGATCTGCACACAGGACGCGACGGCGGCGACCAGGACGGCCACGAGGACGGCGAAGCCGTCGAGGTGGAGGGCGAGCTCGACGGGGAGGGCGTCGTTGCCGGTGGGGGTCAGCCGGGTCGCGCCGGTCAGCGCGCCCTCCCCGCCCTGGCGTACGGCGACGGCCGCGGCGAGGGCGGCGGAGGTGAGGGTGGGCAGGACGGCCAGGGGGCGGACGTAGGCGGGGGCGCGGCGGCCGAGGAGGAGCCCGGCGAGGGCTCCGAGGAAGGGCAGCAGCGGGACGAGGACGGCGAGGGTCGTGGTGCTCACGCGGTGGCCTCTCCCCTGGTCAGGCGCGTGTCGGCGGGGTTGTCAGTGGCGCCTGCCACAGTTGGTCCGTCACTGTCGGTAGCGGTTCCGTCGGCTCTGTCGGTTCCGTCGGTTCCGTCGGTTTCCGCGAGCTCGCGGAGCCGGTCGATGTGGGAGGTGCCCCGATTGCGGTGGACGAGCAGCACGATGGCGAGGCCGATGCCGATCTCGGCGGCGGCGATGGTGATGGTGAAGAGGGTGAGGGCCTGGCCCGCGTGGAGGGTGTCGCGGAGCCAGACGTCGAAGGCGACGAGATTGAGGTTGACGGCGTTGAGCATCAGCTCGACCGACATCAGTACGAGGATCGCGTTGCGCCGGGCGAGGACTCCGTACAGACCGGTGCAGAAGAGGAGGACGGCCAGTACGGCGGGATAGGCCAGATGCATCAGCGCTCTCCCCCGTCCGCGGCCCCGGTTCCGTGCCCGGTGCCGGCGGCACCGGCGTCGCCGTCGGTCCCGTTCCGTCCGTTTCCCCGGCGGGAGAGGACGATCGCTCCGACGAGGGCCGCGAGCAGCAGGACGGAGAGGGCCTCGAAGGGGAGCACCCAGTGCTGGAAGAGGATCCTGCCGGTGACGTCGGTGGTGCCCTGCGGCGCGCCGCCCTCCAGGTCGATCCAGGTGGTGCGGAAGGCGTCCACCACGACGGTGACCAGGACGGCGGCGGCGGTGACGGCGACCGCGAGGGCGACGGGGCGGTTGCCGGAGTCGGCGTCCGGCGAGCGGCCGATGGGCGCCCTGGTGAGCATCAGCCCGAACAGGAGGAGCACGACGACGGCCCCGACGTAGATCAGGACCTGCACCCAGGCGATGAACTCGGCGGACAGCAGCAGGTACTCGACGGCGATCCCGCCCAGGGCCACCACCAGCCACAGAGCGGCGTGCACCAGCTGCCGGGTGGTGACGGCGGTGATCGCGGCACCGAGGGTGAGCAGGCCGACGAGCAGGAAGAGGATCTCGACACCGGTGGGCGACAGGAAGCCGGGGGTGCCGGAGGCGGCGGCGAGGCTCACGGTGGCACTCACGCGTCACCGTCCCGCCGGCCCGTCTCCGGTTGCTCCGTCTCCGGTTGCTCCGCCCCCGGCCGCGAGGTCCCCGGCTGCGCGGTCTCACGGCTGCGGGCTTCGGCGGCGAGCTGCTTCTCGGCGGCCTTGCGGGCGGCGGCGATCTCCTTGGGCTCCTCCGCGGCGGGGTCGAGCGGCGGCGGGGCGGGCACGGTCCACATCCATTCGCGCAGCCGGTCCCGCTCGTGGACGAGGTCGCGGATGTCGGTCTCGGCGTACTCGAACTCCGGTGACCAGAACAGCGCGTCGAAGGGGCAGACCTCGATGCAGATACCGCAGTACATGCACAGGGAGAAGTCGATGGCGAAGCGGTCCAGGACGTTGCGGCTGCGCTCGCGCCCTCCCGGAGCGGCGGGCGGCACCGTCTCCTTGTGGGAGTCGATGTAGATGCACCAGTCGGGGCACTCGCGGGCGCACAGCATGCACACCGTGCAGTTCTCCTCGAACAGCCCGATCACCCCGCGGCTGCGGGCGGGCAGCTCGGGCTGGACGTCCGGATAGTGCGCGGTGACCGAGCGCCGGGTCATGGTGCGGAGGGTGACGGCCAGGCCCTTGGCCAGACCGCTGCCGGGAACGGCCATTACTGGATCACCACCTTGACGACGCCGGTGAGCGCGATCTGGAAGAGGGCGAGGGGGACGAGCACGGTCCAGGCGAGCTTCTGGAGCTGGTCCTCGCGCAGCCGGGGGTAGCTCACCCGCAGCCAGATGACGACGAAGGCGAGAACGGAGGTCTTCAGCAGGGTCCACAGCCAGCCGAGGTCGGCGGCGAACGGCCCGTGCCAGCCGCCCAGGAACAGCACCGTGGTCAGGGCGCACAGGATGACGATGCCCGCGTACTCGGCGAGCAGGAAGAGCGCGAAGCGCAGGCCCGTGTACTCGGTGTACGCGCCGAAGATGATCTCGGAGTCGGCGATGGGGGCGTCGAAGGGCGGGCGCTGGAGCTCGGCGAGCCCGGCGGTGAAGAAGACCAGGGCGCCGATGATCTGCCACGGCACCCACCACCACTCGAACGCCTCCAGGATGCCGGGCAGCGAGAGCGTCCCGGCGGCCATGGCGACGGAGGCGGCCGCGAGCAGCAGCGGCAGCTCGTACGCCATGAGCTGGGCGGCGGTGCGCAGGCCTCCCAGGAGGGAGAACTTGTTGGCCGAGGCCCAGCCGCCCATCAGCGAGCCGAGCACGCCGACGCCCATCACGGCGAGCACGAAGAAGATCCCCGCGTCGATCACCTGGCCGACCATGCCGTTCGGGCCGACCGGGATGGCGATCAGCACGAGGAGGTAGGGGATCAGGGCGACGGCCGGCGCGAGCTGGAAGACCCGGCGGTCGGCGTCGGCCGGCACCACGTCCTCCTTCTGCGCGAACTTCACGCCGTCGGCGACGAGTTGGGCCCAGCCGTGGAAACCGCCCGCGTACATCGGGCCGACCCGGCCCTGCATATGGGCCATCACCTTGTGCTCGGCCTGACCCACCACCAGGGGCAGGACGAGGAAGGCGAGCAGGACGGCCAGCAGCCGCCAGGCGACGTCGAGCACGTCCATCAGGCACCGCCTCCCGTCGTTCCGCCGCCGGTGCCGCTGTCGCCGGTGCCGCTGTCGCCGGTGCCGGGCTTCCGGGGGGCCTCGCGCTCCGGTCCCGGGGCGTCGCCCCCGGGTTCGTTCGCCGCCGAGGCGCCGCCGCCCTCGCCGAGCGGGGCCTCCGTCCGCTCGTCCGTCCCCTGGACGCGGCGGGCGGCCTCGTCCGAGGTCTCGCCGGACGGCTCCGCCGACTTGAGCCAGGGTGCGTCCGTACTGCGCCGCCCCGGCTCCGCGGCCGCCCGCTGACTGGCCGAGCCCTCCGACGCGCTGCGGGAGCGGCGCGGCGTACGGGCCGGTGGGGCGCCCTCCGCCCGCTGACTGGCCGAGCCTTCGCTCGCGCTGCGGGAGCGGCGCGGCGCGGCGGCCTCCGGGTGGGCGGCTCCGGCGGCGCGCCGGCCGGCGGAACCGGCGCTCGCGCTGCCTGTGCGCCGCGGGGGACGCTCCCCCGCGGCGCCCGCAGCACGGCCGCGTGCCGGGCGGGCGGCCGGCGCGGGAAGCTGTCCCTTGAGCGGACCCCACTCGTTCGGGTCGGGCACGCCGGGCGGCAGCGTCTGCCGCCGCCTCGGGCCGCCCTCCGCGGGCTCGCCCGGCTCCTTGGCACCGGGCCACGCCTTGGCGACACGGGCCGCCAGCACGAAGTCCTTGCGCAGCGGATGGCCCTCGAAGCCGTCGGGCAGCAGCAGCGGAGCCGGGTTCGGGTGTCCGGTGAAGGAGACGCCGAACATCTCGTACGTCTCCCGCTCGTGCCAGGCCGCCCCGGCGTACACACCGGTGGCGGTGGGCAGTTCGGGCGTCTCGTGCGGCACGGTGGTCCGCAGCAGCAGCCGCCGGACCGGTGTGCCCAGAGCGGCCAGGTGCGCGCAGATCGAGAAGCCCTCGCCCGGTTCGTCCACGGCGCTCAGCCAGTCGAAGAACGTGCAGCCCAGCTCGTCGCGCGCGGTGGTCAGCGCCTCGGTCCAGCGGGCGGCCGGCACATCGACGGTCAGCAGCCCGTACGCCTCGGCCGCGCTCGCGCCCTCGCCGAAGACCTCCCCGGCGGGCCGGGGCAGCCATCCGGCGGGGGACGGCCGCGGGTCCGGTGGGTTCGGGTTCGGGCCGGTCATGCGCGCTCCTCCCCCGCTGCCGGGCCCGGGGGCGGGGGCGGGGCGACCAGGCCGCTGGTCAGCGCCGCCCCCGACGGGCCCGGCGGGCTCGACGGCGCGGCTCCGGAGCCGGGTGCGGGGGCGTTCCCGTACCGCTCGGCCGTCGACTCGCCGGCGATCTTCTCCTGGAGCTTGAGAATGCCCTGGAGCAGCGCCTCGGGCCGGGGCGGACAGCCGGGCACATAGACGTCGACCGGGATGATCTGGTCCACGCCCTTGGTGACGGAGTACGAGTCCCAGTACGGGCCGCCGCAGTTGGAGCAGGCCCCGAAGGAGATCACGTACTTCGGCTCGGGCATTTGCTCGTACAGCCGCCTGATCGCCGGGGCCATCTTGTCGGTGACCGTGCCCGAGACGACCATCAGATCGGCCTGGCGCGGCCCCGGGGCGAAGGGGATGACGCCGAGGCGGATGAAGTCGTGGCGGGACATCGACGCGGCGATGAACTCGATCGCGCAGCAGGCCAGTCCGAAGTTGAAGACCCACAGGCTGTAGCGGCGGCCCCAGTTGAGGACCACCTTCATCGGCTCCGGGGCGAGCCGGGCCAGTCCGCCCAGCCGGCGGGGCTCGGGCAGTGGCTCCGGCGGGCCGGCCGGGACGGGGGTCCCGCGGGTGCCGGGGGTCTCGGGGTTCACGTCCATGCCAGAACGCCCTTCTTCCAGGCGTAGAGCAGTCCCACGGCCAGGAAGCCGAGGAAGACGAACATCTCCACCAGTGTCACTCCGCCGAAACCGGGCTCGGCGAAGACCGTCGCCCAGGGGAAGAGGAAGATCGAGTCGACGGCGAAGACGACGTAGAGGAAGGCGTACACGTAGTAGCGGATCTGGGTGTGCGCCCAGCCCTCGCCGACGGGGTCCACTCCGCACTCGTAGGTCAGCAGCTTCTCCGGCGTCGGCACCACCGGCCGCAGCAGCCGCCCGGCGCCGAAGGCCACCGCCACGAAGAGCACCCCGACGACCGCGACCAGCCCGACGACCGCGTAGCCGTGGAAGTAGTCCGGCACGTCCGCCCCTCGCTCCGTGGTGTTCGCATCGGTTACGACGCTCCGTTCGGAAGGGGAGTCTAGGCCCTGGGCCCGCAGACGGAAGCGGGCCTCCACCGCACCCGCGCCCCGGCCTCCGCCGCGTCCCCGCCCGATGGTGGGGTTAACCCCACCGCGCACCGCCCACGAACCCCATGGCGGCGCACTCCCGCGCCCGGCAGTCTTGTGCCCATGACCGCGAGCCCTCCGACCTCCGGCCGCACCGCGCCCGGCGGCCCGCACGCCCCGTACGTCCCTCCCGCCGCGGAGGCGCCCCGGCCCCCGGAGACACCGGATGCGCCGGACGCTCCGGACACCCCGGTCCCGGCGGACGCCTCGCGCGCCCCGCTGACCACCGGGACCGCACGGGCCGGAGGAGCCGCACAGACCGGCGGGGCCGGAGGGGCCGGAGGGGCCGTCGACGCCCCCGGGGCCCGCGATGACGACCGGCTGCCCCCGCCACGGGCCCCGCTCGGCGCGCAGACCTGGAAGGAGATCGCGCATCTCCTGCTCAACCTGCCGATGGACATCGTGGGCTTCCTCTATGTCTCCGTGTGGGTCTACTGCGGCCTGCTGCTGTCGGTCACCGTCGTGGGACTGCCGGTGCTGGTGCTGGGCCTGGTGGGCGGCCGCCGGTTCGGCAGGGCGGAACGGGTCCGCGCACGACTGCTGCTCGGGATGCGGATCGAGGAGCCGACGCCGATCCGGCACCGGGCGCACGGCGGCTTCTTCCCCTGGCTGTGGGCCTGCCTGAAGGACCCGGTCGGCTGGCGGCACGCGCTCTACTCCTTCGTCCGCCTGCCCTGGGGCTTCGCCACCTTCGCCGTCTGTCTCGTCTCGCTCTTCGTCGCCTGGCCCGTCCTGCCGTGGCTGGCTCGCGGGCTGACCCATGTGGACCGGATGATGGTGCGCGCGCTGCTGTCGCCCTCGGACGCGCTGGAGCGGCGCATCGCGGAGCTGGAGTCGGGCCGGCGGACGGTGGCCGACACCGCCTCCGCCGACCTGCGCCGCATCGAGCGCGACCTCCACGACGGGGCGCAGGCCCGTCTGGTCTCCCTGGCCATGGGCCTCGGCCTGGCCAAGGAGAAGCTGCCGGAGGACCCGCAGGCCGCCGCCAGGATGGTCGACGAGGCCCACGGCGAGGTGAAGCTCGCCCTCGCCGAGCTCCGCGACCTCGCCCGTGGCATCCACCCGGCCATCCTCACCGACCGCGGCCTGGGCCCCGCGCTGTCCAACGTCGCCGCCCGCTGCCCCGTGACCGTGACCGTGTCCGTGGACCTCCCGGCCCGCCCCGCGCCCGCCATCGAGGGCATCGCCTACTTCACCGTCTCCGAGCTCCTCCAGAACGTCGGCAAGCACAGCGGCGCCGCACGGGCCTCGGTGGATCTGCGGCGCTCGGGCGACCGCCTGCTCATCCGGGTCTTCGACGACGGCCGCGGCGGCGCCCGCGCCGATCGCGGCACCGGTCTGGCCGGCCTCACCGAGCGTCTGGGCTCCGTCGACGGGCTCCTCCTGGTGGACTCCCCCGGCGGCGGGCCCACCACCGTCACCGCCGAGCTGCCCTGGCGCGATTCCGCCGACGGCTGACGCCCCGGTTTTCCACAGCCCCCGCCGCCGGGCCCCGGTCCTGGAATGCTGTGCACGGGATTTTCGCGCACAGCATTCGGACGACGGGGGCAAGGGGAGCCGTGGAGGACGTGAGGGACAGGGTGCGGGTGGTCATCGCCGAGGATTCGGTGTTGCTCAGAGAGGGCCTGACGCGCCTGCTCGGCGATCGCGGCCACGAGGTCGTCGCGGGTGTCGGCGACGGCGAGGCACTGGTGAAGGTCGTCGGCGAACTGGCCGACGCGGGCGAGCTGCCGGACGTGGTGGTGGCGGACGTGCGGATGCCGCCGTCGCACACCGACGAGGGGCTGCGGGCGGCCGTCCGGCTGCGCGCCTGTCATCCGGCTCTGGCGGTGCTGGTGCTGTCGCAGTACGTGGAGGAGCAGTACGCCACCGAGCTGCTGGCGGGTTCCGGCCGGGGCGTGGGCTATCTGCTCAAGGACCGGGTCGCCGAGGTCCGCGAGTTCGCGGACGCGGTGGTCCGGGTGGCCCGCGGCGGCACGGCGCTCGACCCCGAGGTGGTCGCGCAGCTGCTCGGCCGCAGCCGCAGACAGGACGTGCTGGCGGGGCTCACGCCGCGTGAACGCGAGGTGCTGGGTCTGATGGCCGAGGGCCGTACGAACTCCGCGATCGCCCGGCAGCTGGTGGTCAGCGACGGAGCGGTGGAGAAGCACGTCGGCAACATCTTCCTGAAGCTGGGCCTGGCCCCGGGCGGTGAGGACCACCGCCGGGTGCTGGCCGTGCTGACGTACCTCAGGTCGTAGTCCTGCGGCGGTTCCGGCCCGGGGCTCCAGAAGGGCTCCAGAGCGGCGCCGGAATATACGCATGTCCCCGAGTGTCGTCTCATCCGAACGTCCACCATGTGACCAGCCTCAGGAAGGTCACCCTTACCCACGTACGATGGCTGACGAGCCGCCGCCTCAAGGGAGGTCCAGTCCAGTGACCAGCCAGGTCAGTAGCCCAGCCGATCAGCAGCCCTCGCCCGGCTCACCGGCCAAGGAGGTTCGGCGGCTGGAGCGGGTCATCATCCGTTTCGCCGGCGACTCCGGTGACGGTATGCAGCTGACGGGCGACCGGTTCACCTCGGAGACGGCGACCTTCGGCAACGATCTGTCCACGCTGCCCAACTTCCCCGCCGAGATCCGGGCGCCCGCCGGGACGCTGCCGGGGGTGTCGTCCTTCCAGCTGCACTTCGCCGACCACGACATCCTCACCCCCGGCGACGCGCCGGACGTGCTGGTGGCGATGAATCCGGCCGCGCTGAAGGCGAACATCGGCGATCTGCCGCGGGGCGCGGAGGTCATCGTCAACACCGACGAGTTCACCAAGCGGGCGATGGCCAAGGTGGGCTACGGCGCCAGTCCGCTGGAGGACGGCTCGCTGGACGCGTACCGGGTGCATCCGGTGCCGCTGACGACGCTGACGATCGAGGCGCTGAAGGACTCCGGTCTGGCCCGCCGGGACGCCGAGCGGGCCAAGAACATGTTCGCGCTGGGCCTGCTGAGCTGGATGTACCACCGGCCCACCGAGGGCACCGAATCCTTCCTGCGCAAGAAGTTCGCCAGGAAGCCGCAGGTGGCCGAGGCGAACGTGGCCGCCTTCCGGGCGGGCTGGAACTTCGGCGAGACCACCGAGGACTTCGCCGTCTCCTACGAGGTCGCCCCGGCTTCGGCCGCCTTCCCCCCGGGCACCTACCGCAACATCTCCGGCAACCTGGCGCTGTCCTACGGACTGATCGCCGCGTCCCAGCAGGCGGACCTCCCGCTGTATCTGGGCTCGTACCCGATCACCCCGGCCTCGGACATCCTCCACGAGCTGAGCCGCCACAAGAACTTCGGTGTGCGCACCTTCCAGGCCGAGGACGAGATCGCGGGCATCGGCGCGGCGCTGGGCGCCGCCTTCGGCGGGGCGCTGGCGGTGACCACCACCTCCGGTCCCGGGGTGGCCCTGAAGTCGGAGACGATCGGACTGGCGGTCTCCCTGGAGCTGCCGCTGCTGATCGTGGACATCCAGCGCGGCGGCCCCTCGACGGGCCTGCCGACCAAGACCGAGCAGGCCGACCTGCTCCAGGCGATGTACGGGCGCAACGGCGAGGCGCCGGTACCGATCGTCGCCCCGGCCACCCCCGGTGACTGCTTCACCGCGGCGCTGGACGCGGCCCGGATCGCGCTGACGTACCGCACCCCGGTCTTCCTGCTGAGCGACGGCTACCTGGCCAACGGCTCCGAGCCGTGGCGGATCCCGGAGCCCGACGAGCTGCCCGACCTGCGGGTGCGGTTCGCGTCGGGGCCGAACCACACCACCGAGGCCGGCACCGAGGTCTTCTGGCCGTACAAGCGCGACCCGCAGACCCTGGCGCGCCCCTGGGCCGTCCCCGGCACGCCGGGCCTGGAGCACCGCATCGGCGGCATCGAGAAGCAGGACGGCACGGGCAACATCTCCTACGACCCGGCCAACCACGACTTCATGGTCCGCACCCGTCAGGCCAAGGTCGACGGCATCGAGGTGCCGGACGCCCTCGTCGACGACCCCACCGGCGACGCGAGGGTGCTGGTGCTGGGCTGGGGCTCCACCTACGGGCCGATCACCGCCGCGGTGCGCCGCCTGCGCGCCGCGGGCGAGAAGGTCGCCCAGACCCATCTGCGCCACATCAACCCCTTCCCCGGCAATCTCGGCGAGGTGCTGAAGCGCTACGACAAGGTGGTCGTTCCCGAGATGAACCTCGGGCAGCTGGCCACCCTGCTGCGGGCGAGGTATCTGGTCGACGCCCAGTCGTTCACGCAGGTGACCGGCCTGCCGTTCAAGGCCGAGCAACTCGCCACCGTTCTGAAGGAGGCCATCGATGGCTGAGACCACGACGCAGGCGCCCGCCTTCGAGGCGCTCTCCCTGGTCCCCAAGGCCGACGGCAAGCAGACCATGAAGGACTTCAAGTCCGACCAGGAGGTCCGCTGGTGCCCCGGCTGCGGCGACTACGCCGTCCTGGCCGCCGTCCAGGGCTTCATGCCCGAACTCGGGCTGGCGAAGGAGAACGTCGTCTTCGTCTCCGGCATCGGCTGCTCCTCCCGCTTCCCGTACTACATGAACACCTACGGGATGCACTCCATCCACGGCCGCGCCCCGGCCATCGCCACCGGGCTGGCCTCCTCCCGGCCGGACCTGTCGGTGTGGGTGGTCACCGGTGACGGCGACGCGCTGTCCATCGGCGGCAACCACCTCATCCACGCTCTGCGCCGGAACGTGAACCTGAAGATCCTGCTGTTCAACAACCGGATCTACGGACTCACCAAGGGCCAGTACTCCCCCACCTCCGAGGTGGGCAAGATCACCAAGTCGACGCCGATGGGTTCGCTGGACGCGCCCTTCAACCCGGTGTCGCTGGCGATCGGTGCGGAGGCGTCCTTCGTGGCCCGTACCGTCGACTCCGACCGCAAGCACCTCACGAGCGTGCTGCGGGCGGCCGCCGCCCACCCGGGCACCGCCCTGGTGGAGATCTACCAGAACTGCAACATCTTCAACGACGGCGCCTTCGAGGCGCTCAAGGACAAGGAACAGGCCCAGGAGGCCGTGATCCGGCTGGAGCACGGACAGCCGATCCGCTTCGGCGCGCCGTTCGGAGCAGAGCGGGGAGGCGACGGCCTGGGCTCCAAGGGCGTGGTCCGCGACCAGGCCACCGGAGACCTGAAGGTGGTCGACGTCACGGCGGAGGGCACCGACGGCGTTCTCGTCCACGACGCCCACGCGGCCTCCCCGACGACCGCCTTCGCCCTCTCCCGGCTCGCCGACGCCGACACCCTGCACCGCACCCCCATCGGCGTCCTGCGGGACGTGCGCCGCCCGGTCTACGACACCCTGATGGCCGAGCAGCTGGAGAAGGCCGTCGTGCAGAACGGCAAGGGAGACCTCGGCGCGCTCCTGGCCGGCAGCGACACCTGGACAGTCGTGGGCTGACGACGCGTTCGCCCACGTGAGGGGCCGGTCCCGCCTGGCGGGACCGGCCCCTCGGCCGTTCGGACGACGCGGGATCCCCACCGGGGCTCGGCCGGGGTTAGGCCGGGGTTAGGCCGGGGTTAGGCCGGGGTTAGGCCGGGGTTAGGCCGGGGTTAGGCCGGGGTGGGCCGAGCGTGCGGGACGGAGCACGATGCGTAAGCACCGTACGCCGGAACGGAAATGACAGCGGAGGCGTACGGCGCTACCGTCTTGAGGTCGGCCGGCCAGGCCGGTCCGGCCGGACCGGCCACCCCCCGAGGAGGAACGTTGGAGTCGCAGGGCGAGCAGCGCACGGGACTGTTGTTCGGCTTCGCCGCCTACGGGATGTGGGGTCTGCTACCGCTGTACTGGGCGCTGCTGGAGCCCGCCGGCGCCACCGAGGTCCTGGCCCACCGGATGGCATGGTCGCTGCCCACCGCCCTGGTCATCCTGGCCGCGCTGCGCCGCTGGGCGTGGGTGCGCCCGCTGCTGCGCGACCCCCGCAGGCTCGCTCTGATCGCCCTGGCGGCCGGGTTGATCTCGGTCAACTGGGGCCTGTTCATCTGGGCCGTGGGGGCCGGGAAGGTCATCGAGGCATCGCTCGGCTACTTCATCAACCCGCTGATATCGATCGCCTTCGGCGTCCTGCTGCTGCGCGAGCGGCTGCGGCCCGCCCAGTGGGTGGCCGTCGGCATCGGGGCGCTGGCGGTAGGGGTGATGACCGTCGCATACGGTCGGCTGCCCTGGCTCTCGCTCGCCCTGGCCGTCAGCTTCGCCCTCTACGGACTGATCAAGAAGGGAGTCCGGCTGGACGGGGTGGCGAGCTTCGGGGCCGAGACGGCCGTGCAGTTCCTGCCCGCCGTCGCCTTCCTGGTCTTCCTGGGTTCGCGGGGCGAGGCCACCTTCACCACCGAGGGCACCGGGCACGCGCTGCTGCTCTCCTTCGCCGGGCTGGCCACCGCACTGCCGCTGATCTTCTTCGGCGGAGCGGCCGTACGGCTGCCGCTGTCCACGATCGGCCTGCTGCAGTACCTTGCGCCCGCCTCGATGTTCCTGCTGGGCCTGCTGGCCTTCGGCGAGGAGATGCCGCCCGAGCGCTGGGCCGGCTTCCTGCTCGTCTGGACCGCGCTGTGCCTGCTCACCTGGGACGCCCTGCGCACCGCACGCCGTTCGCGGGCACGCCTGCGGGCGGCCGCCGCGGCGGCGGCGTCCGCGCGGGCACCGCGGGCGGACGGTGCCGAGGCCAAAAGCGCGGCGCCCGGTGGGGCAGGCCGCCCGGCGGCGGCCGGCACATCATCGTCGGACACCGCGAAAAGCTGATCCCGGGAGGCCGGCCGTGGCCGTCTCCCCGGTTCCGGCCGGTCCCCTCCGAGAGAACTCCAAAGGGGGAACGGCCGGAACCGGCCATTTCGAGGCGCGCCGCGAGTCGGTGGCACGTCAGCGCGACACCGTCCGATATTCGAACACATATGTCCGGATTCCGCCCTTGACGGCGCACTGGCGCCCCATCAACATCATGCCCACGTCAACCCCTCACAGGAGGCATGATGCCCACTCCCGCCGGACGACGGCTTCCCCGAAGATCCTCCTTCCGCCGCGCCGTTCTCGGAGCCGGACTCGCCGGTGCGCTCGCCGCCGGACTGCTCACCGCGACGACCGCCCCGGCCACGGCCGAGGCCGCCCCGGCCGCAGCGGCACCGGACATCCCGCTCACCAACGTCAAGGCGCACCTCTCGCAGTTCCAGACGATCGCGAACGCCAACGGCGGCAACCGCGCCCACGGCCGCCCCGGCTACCGGGCTTCGGTCGACTACGTCAGGGGCAAGCTGGACGCCGCCGGCTACACCACGACCCTCCAGCAGTTCACCTACAACGGGACCACCGGCTACAACCTCATCGCCGACTGGCCCGGAGGTGACACCGGCGCCGTCCTCATGTCCGGAGCGCACCTGGACTCGGTCAGCAGCGGCGCCGGCATCAACGACAACGGCTCCGGCTCCGCCGCCGTCCTGGAGACCGCCCTCGCCGTGGCCCGTGCGGGGTACCAGCCCGACAAGCACCTGCGGTTCGCCTGGTGGGGCGCCGAGGAACTGGGTCTGGTGGGATCGCGGCACTACGTCAACAACCTCTCCTCCACGGAGCGGTCGAAGATCGACGGTTACCTCAACTTCGACATGATCGGCTCGCCGAACGCCGGCTACTTCGTCTACGACGACGACCCGGCCATCGAGAAGGTCTTCAAGGACTGGTTCGCCGCCAAGGGCATCCCGACCGAGATCGAGACGGAGGGCGACGGACGCTCCGACCACGCCCCGTTCAAGAGCGCCGGTGTCCCCGTCGGCGGGCTGTTCACCGGTGCCGGACGCGTCAAGACCAGCGCCCAGGCGCAGAAGTGGGGCGGCACCGCCGGGCAGTCCTTCGACCGCTGCTACCACTCCTCCTGCGACACCACCGCCAACATCAACGAAACCGCCCTGGACCGCAACAGCGACGCCGCCGCCCACGCGGTGTGGACGCTGAGTTCGGGCACCACCACCCCGCCGGACGGCGACGTCTTCGAGAACACCGGCGACTACCAGATCCCGGACCCGGGCACCGTGGAGTCCCCGGTCTCCGTCAGCGGCCTGTCCGGGAACGCCCCGGGCGACCTCGAGGTCGGCGTCGACATCAAGCACACCTACCGCGGTGACCTGGTCATCGACCTGGTGGCCCCGGACGGCAGCAGCTACCGGCTGAAGAACTCCGGCTGGGACTCGGGCGACGACGTGATCACCACCTACACCGTCAACGCCTCCTCCGAGACAGCCTCCGGCACCTGGAAGCTGCGCGTCCAGGACGTCTACCGCACCGACTCCGGCTACATCGACAGCTGGAGGCTCACCTTCTGATCCATCCGGCCCCCTCGGCCCCGCCTCCCGGCCCCTCCGGACCCCGAGTCCGCCCCGCCGGGCCGAGCATCACCGCCCGCCGGCGCGACCGCGCCGGCGGGCGCGTCCGTCCCCGCGGACCGGTGGGGCGGGCGGGGGCGCCGCCCCACCGGTCACTCCCCCTCTCGGTGCTCCCCGCGCTCCCCGCTCTCCTCGCGGCGGGCGCGCAGCGCCCGGACCTTGTGGCGGTTGCCGCAGCGCTCCATCGAGCACCAGCGGCGGCGGCCTGGGCGCGAGGTGTCCACGAAGACCAGACGGCAGTCGTCCGCCGCGCACTCCCGTATCCGGTGGGCGTAAGGGCCGCCGAACAGGTCGACGGCGTCGCGCGCGACGGTCGAGAGCAGTTGCGTGCCGGTCGCGTCCGGCCCCCACTCCCTCGCCCAGCCCCGCCCGCCGTCCTGCCGCAACCGCACCGGCAGCGGTGGACGGGAAGCGGCCTCGTTGACCGCCGCCACATCCTGCGGGCGCGGCGTACGGCCGTGCGCCCGGTCCACCCCCATCCGCCACAGCGCGGCGCGCAGTTCCCTGGCGGCGGCCAACTCGGCCTCCGTCACCTCGATCGAGGGCGCGGGGCGCAGCCGGGAGCGGGCGGCCCAGACCACGAGGTTCGCCGGCTCGTGCAGCACCTCGTGGCGCGCGTAACTCCCGGACCCGCCCGTCGGCAGCAGCTCCAGGCACAGGGACCCCGGATCGAAGCGATAGGGCACTCCTTCGGGTGAGTGCAGCACAAGACCCATTGCGGACTCCGTCACGTAACCAATATAACTGGTTACCGATCAGAGGGAAGAAGTCCGGCGGACGGGAGACGGGGCGATGACGGAGACATCGGGCGGGACGAACACGACGGGCAGGGCTCAGGAGGTGCTGGGCTGGAAGCTGGTGATCGACTGCGCGGACCCGCACCGGCAGGCCGACTTCTGGGCCGCGGCCCTGGGCTATCCGGTGGAGGACAACAGCGTCCTGATCGAGCGTCTGCTCGGCCTCGGCGTCGTGGGCGAGGACATCCTGGTCGAGCACCACGGCCGCCGCGCCTGGCGCGACCTGGCCGCGGCGCGCCACCCGGAGGACCCGGCCGACCCCGACAGCGGTGCCGGGCTGGGACGGCGGCTGCTCTTCCAGCGCGTCCCGGAACCGAAGACGGTCAAGAACCGCCTGCACATCGATGTCCATTCGGGCCCCGGGCGACGTGAGGAGACCGTTGCCCGGTTGGAGGGCCTGGGCGCGGCGGTCATACGGCAGGTGAGGGAGCCCGGCGGTGAGTGGACGGTGATGGCGGATCCCGAGGGCAACGAGTTCTGCGTGTCCTGAGAACGCCGCCTCGGCCGTCGGCCGGCGGCCGGGGCAGCACTTCAGACGGTGATGTCCCGGCCGGTGAAGCGAGCCCATGCGGCGGAGCCGAAGACTGCCGCGTACAGCCCCTGGAGGCGGAGGTTGTCGAGCAGGTCGTCCCAGTGGACGGGGTCGCGCAGGAGGTCGGCGAAGGACATCCATTGGTGGGGGAAGAGGTACGGATGGATCGCGTCCAGTTGTGGGATCGCACCGAGGATCTGCACGGTGATCAGCAGGCCGACGGTGGTGGCCATGGCGGCGATACCGCTGTTGGTCAGGGTCGAGACGAACAGCCCCAGCGCTGCCAGACCGACCAGTGAGGCGGCGACGGCGACCGCTATGGCCAACGCTCGCAGCATTCCGTCGGCGAGGGGGACCGTGGTCCCGGACAGCAGGATCACCTCGCCCAGGGGAAAAAGCAGGGCGCCGACGGCCAGCGCGGAAACCGCCACGGTCAGGGTCGCCGCCAGGCAGAAAGCCAGGATGGCGGTGAACTTGGCGAGCAGCAGCCGCGTACGGCCGGCCGGGGCGACCAGCAGATAGCGCAGGGTTCCCGCACTCGCCTCGCCCGCGACCGAGTCACCCGCGACGACCCCGACCGCCATGGGCAGGAAGAAGGGGAGGGTGGCCGCGAGTGCGGTGAAGACCAGGAACAGCCCGTTGTTGGTCACCTGGCCGATGAACGCCGGTCCCTCACCACCGCCGCCACCGTCGCCTGCCGGGCCACCGTCCCCGGTCTCGACCTTCACCGCGATTCCGACCAGCAGTGGGACGGCCGCCAGCACGGCGAGCAGAGCGAGGGTGCGCCAGCGGCGGAAGGTGACGGTCAGCTCGCTGCGGAACAGGCCCAGTGTCCACAGCGGGCTGGGGCGGCGCCGGGCCTCGTCCGGCTCTCCGTCCCGGTCCGGTGCCGGTTCACCGCCCTCCGCCTCGCGCTCCGGGCGCCGTGGAAGCCCTGAGTGACCCGGATGCCCCTGGTGCCCCATGCGTCCCGTCCGCTCGTCCTGCGGCAGTTCAGCCCGCGACATCGAAACCCTCCCCGGTCAGTGCCACGAAGGCGTCCTCCAGTGAGGCGCGCTCGGTGCCGAAGGCCCTCACCCGGACCCCGGCCCGCACCAGGGCGGCGTTGACCTCGGCCGGGTCGGGCGGGTCGGAGGGTGGAAGCTCACCGGTGACGCGGTCGCCGACGACGGTCGGGGCGGTCACTCCGTACTCCTTCAGAACCCGTGCGGCGTCCGCGGTGTCCGGGGTGGTGACCGCCAGGCGGCCCCGGGCTCCGGCCGCCAGTTCGGCCACCGGCCCCTGGGTCAGCAGCCGTCCCCGGGCCATGACCGCCGCATGTGTACAGACCTGTTCGATCTCGTCCAGCAGATGTGAGGAGAGGAAGACCGTGGTGCCGTCACCCGCGAGTTCCCGCACCAGGGATCGGATCTCGCGCATCCCCTGGGGGTCCAGCCCGTTGGTCGGCTCGTCCAGCACCAGCAGCTCGCGCGGCCGCAGCAGCGCCGCCGCCAGACCGAGGCGCTGCTTCATGCCCAGCGAGTACGCCCGGGCCTTCTTGCGGGCGGCGGCCGTGAGCCCCACCCGCTCCAGCGCCTCTCCCACCCGGGCCGCGCGGGTGCGGGGATCGGCGGTCGGGTCGGCCGCGTCCAGGCGCAGCAGATTGTCGCGGCCGGAGAGGAAGCCGTACGGCGCCGGGCCTTCGATCAGCGCGCCCACCCTCGGGAGCACCCGCCGGGCCGCGTCCGGCATCGGCTCGCCCAGCAGCCGCGCGCTGCCGCCACCGGGCTCGATCAGTCCGAGCAGCATCCGGATCGTGGTCGTCTTGCCCGAGCCGTTGGGCCCCAGGAAACCGAAGACGCTGCCGCGCGGCACCGCCAGGTCGAGGCCGTCCACGGCGAGCTGTCCGCCGCGGTACCGCTTGGTGAGTCCGCGGGCCTCGACGACCGTGTCCGAAGCGGGCGGTGGCTGCATGGCGCTTCCCGGGGTCGGGGGGACGGTGCGGTGCGGCGGTGCCGCACCGGCCCCGCCGCACCGTCTCGCGGACGGGCGGCGGGACCGGGCGGCGGGCGTGCTACCCGGCTCCGCCGGCGGAGCCGGCCGCCTTGACCAGGCCCTCACGGGTGACGGCTCCGACGTACACGGTGCCGTCGTCGGTGATCAGGGCGTTGACGAGGCGGGTGCCGAAGAACCGGCCGGTGCCGAAGTCTCCCTTGACCTCCTCGGTGAAGCCGTCGAGCAGCTTGCGCGCCTCGGGCGCCGTCTCCTGCCCGGCGCCCGCGCCGGGCACCGGGCCCCCGCCGGGCAGTTCGATCCGGGCGACCGAGCCCCAGCCCTCACCGAGGACCTCCAGGCCGGACGGCAGCCCCTCGGCAGCGTCCCGGCCCTTGCCGTCGCCGCCCCTGCCGCCCTTGCTGTCCTTGCCGCCCTCGCTGTCCTTGTGCGGCGTCTCGCCGGAGCCGTTCCGTGCGCCGTCCGGCTTCTCCTCGGTGACCTTCGCGCCCTTCGGCGGCTTGAAGTCGAAGGTACCGGCGTCCGGCTCGGCGAAGTCCACCTCGGTGAAGCCCACGTCGACGGCGGCCTTCCCGCCGCCCTTGGGGGTCAGGGTGAACTTCAGCGGCACACCGCTGTCCGCGTCCACCGCGATCCGCACCGACCCGACCGTGCTGTCCGGCTGCTTCGGCTCGATCAGCAGCTGGTGGGCGTCCTGACCGGCGACCTTCGCCGTACCGTCGACGGTGACCGAGGTGGTGGCGTCGACGGCCTTGAGAACCTCCTGGGCGGCCTTCTGCGGGGTCACCTTCTCCAGCCCTCCGGGGGCCTCCTCCGGGCCGGCGCCCCGCCCGTCCTCCCGCGGGAGGACGGTGTGGTGAGCGGTGTTCGTGGCGCTGTCGTACGCCCACACGTCGCCGCCGTTGCGGATGAGGCTGTACTCCGCGGCCTTCTCCACGATCGACAGACGCTGTCTGTCCGGTCCGTCCACCGCCACGCGCAGGGTGTGGGAGCCGGAGGCCAGCTCGGTGAGCCTGCCGCGCGGATCGGCGTCCCCGGCCTTCTCCCCGCCGCCCTCCCCGGCGCTGTTCCCCCGACCGCCGCCGTGACCGCCCGAGCCCATGCCGGGCAGGGCGGGCAGACCGAGATCGGTGGTGATCCTCACCGTCCCGGACAGCTGCTGGGTGTCCGAGGCCGCGATCTTCGCGACCAGTTCCTCGGCGGTGATCCTCGGCAGATCCGGGCTGCCGCCGGAACTGGCCAGTGCCGGTACGAGGCCGACGGCCGCCACCGCCGCTCCGGCCACGGTGGCCGGCACCGCGTAACGCAACGCCTTCTTCATCGGTCGGGTCCGTGCCATGTGTGCCCTTACCTCCGTGATCGGCGGCGGTTCGTCCGTGCGTCGCACTCGTCAACCCCTGACCGCCATTCTCACCCATTCCGGTGCGGGGTGACGGTGTCAATCCCACCAAATTGCTCCGGACAGGGCGTCAGCCGACAGGGTCGAGCCGATCTACTCCCGGGGTATGACACCACCGGCACCGCCTCGTCCCATCGGCGCCGCACGCGGCCCGCCGCACCCTTCCCGAGGCGTACGGGCCCGTCCGGGCCGGGGGGAACGGGATCCTCTGTACGGTCAGCCCGCGCGGTGGACCACCGAGTCGCACAGATAGGAGAGGGCCTCCTTGGCCGCGCAATCCGGCAGGGGCGCCAGGACGTTGCGGGCCTCGTCCGCACAGCGGACCGTGTCGCGCCGGGCCTCCTCCAGCGCCGGATGGGCGCGGAGTCCCGCCAGCGCCTCGGCATGCCGGGCGTCGTCGCTCAGGTCGCCGTCCAGCAGCGCGCACAGGGCCAGGTCCTCCGGCGAACCGCCGTCGGCCGCGCGGGCGCGCAGGCGCAGGACCGGCAGCGTCGCGATGCCCTCCCGCAGATCCGTGCCGGGTGTCTTGCCGGACTCGTGGGAGTCGCTGGCGATGTCGAGCACGTCGTCGGCCAGCTGGAAGGCGGTGCCGATCCGCTCCCCGTACTGGGTGAGGATGTCCACGACGCTCTCGTCCGCGCCCGACATCATCGCGCCGAAGCGTCCGGCCACCGCGATCAGCGAGCCGGTCTTGCCCGCGATCACGTCGAGGTAGTGGGCGATCGGGTCGTCGCCCTCCCGCGGTCCCGCCGTCTCCAGGATCTGTCCGGTCACCAGCCGCTCGAACGCCTCGGCCTGGATCCGGACCGCCTCCGGTCCCAGGTCGGCCAGGATGTGCGAGGCCCGGGCGAAGAGGAAGTCACCGGTGAGGACGGCCACGGAGTTGTCCCAGCGGGCGTTGGCGCTGGGCACTCCGCGCCGTACGTCCGCCTCGTCCATCACGTCGTCGTGGTAGAGCGTCGCCAGATGCGTCAGCTCCACGACCACCGCCGAGGGCACCACCCCGGGAGCGTGCGGATCGCCGAACTGCGCCGCCAGCATCACCAGCAGTGGGCGGAATCGCTTCCCGCCGGCCCGCACCAGATGCTGCGCGGCTTCGGTTATGAAGGGCACGCCGCTCTTGGTGGCCTCGATGAGACCCTCCTCGACAGCCGCCAACCCCGCATGGACATCGGTTTCCAGCGCATGGTCCCGCACGCTCAGCCCGAAGGGCCCGACGACGGTCACGAGGGGTACTCCTGTCTGCGTACGATCAGCCAACGATCACGCGGCTCATCGCGGCCTTCACGGTGTGTCGCCGTACCGCCGGGCCGCTGTCGCCATCATCATCCCTGGCAGCGTAGCCGGTTCCGAGACGATCACAGCCGCCGCGTTGCCTCTGTGACGGAGGCCGCACTCCGGCCCTCCCCCGCCCCGTAGTGGGTCGCTTCTGCCGAGGATCACCACCGCGTAGCCTGTTCGCGGCCCTGACCGGCGACGACCTCGAAGGCGAGGCACCTCACCCATGTCCGACGCGACCCCGCTCGAACTGCCCGAAGGCGATCTCTTCGGCCCGGACAACCTGCCCTACGGCGTCTTCACCACGGAGGACGACCCCGACCTGCGCCGGATCGGCGTGCGCTACGGCCCGTAC
Organism: Streptomyces mangrovi; assembly: GCF_900114215.1. Taxonomy (GTDB): domain Bacteria; phylum Actinomycetota; class Actinomycetes; order Streptomycetales; family Streptomycetaceae; genus Streptomyces; species Streptomyces barkulensis. Next base: position 133,636 of record NZ_FOSG01000018.1, read on the forward strand.
GTCCTGGACGCGGGCTCGGCCGCCGACGCGTTCGGCTCGTCCCACACCGGCCTGCTCCAGAAGCCGAACCTCAACCCCCTGATGGCGGCGGGCCGCCCGGTCTGGCAGGCGGTGCGCGCGGAGCTGCGTTCCTGGCTGACCGCGCCCGAGCACGCCGGCACCGTCACGCAGTACCTGATCCGGTTGGAGGACGTCACCCTCCACCTCCCCTTCGAGGTGGCCGACTACGTCGACTTCTACGCCAGCGAGCACCACGCCACCAACGTCGGGCGGATCTTCCGGCCCGGCGGCGAACCGCTCACCCCCAACTGGAAGCACCTGCCGATCGGCTACCACGGCCGCTCCGGCACCGTCGTGGTCTCCGGCACCCCCGTCGCCCGCCCGCAGGGGCAGCGCAAGGCCCCCGACGAGACCTCCCCCTCCTTCGGCCCCTCCCGCCGCCTGGACATCGAGGCGGAGGTCGGCTTCGTCGTCGGCGCCCCCTCCGGGCTGGGCGAACCGGTGCCGCAGTCGGACTTCCGGGAGCACGTCTTCGGTGTCTGCCTGGTCAACGACTGGTCGGCGCGTGACATCCAGGCCTGGGAGTACGTGCCGCTGGGCCCGTTCCTGGGGAAGTCCTTCGCGACCTCCGTCTCGGCCTGGGTCACCCCGCTGGACGCCCTCGACGCCGCCCGCACCGAGCCGCCGCGGCGCACCCACCCGCTGCTGGACTACCTGGAGGACTCCGCGGGCGGGGAGCCCGGCGGACTGGATCTGCGGATCTCGGTCTCCCTCAACGGCCACACCATCGCCGAGCCGCCGTTCTCCGCGATGTACTGGACGGCCGCCCAGCAGCTCGCCCACATGACCGTGAACGGCGCCTCGCTGCGCACCGGGGACCTCTTCGCCTCCGGCACCGTCAGCGGCCCGGAGGTGCGTCAGCGCGGCTGCCTGCTGGAGCTGACCTGGTCCGGCCGCGACCCGGTCGAGCTCCCCGACGGCAAGCGGACGTTCCTGGAGGACGGCGACGAGGTCGTCATCACCGCCTGGGCGCCGGGCCCGGACGGTTCCCGCATCGGCCTGGGCGAGGTGTCCGGCCGCATCCACCCGGCCGCCGACCGGAACGGCTGACACCGCCCCACCGGTCCGCACGCCGGTCCGGGATCCGTTCCGGACCGGCCCGCCGGCCGGTGCCACCTGCTAGCTTGGCGTGTCCTTGCAATACGCAGTGATACGCATGGAGGGGGACCACGTGCGCACATCAGCACGGTACGCGGGAGCGGCCGCCGTCCTGGCCGCAGCCTTGCTGGTGAGCGGCTGCGGAGGCGACGGCGGCTCCGGGGAACCCGAGCCGAAGCCGAGCGCCGAGCAGACCGCCGAGCCCACCGGCGACCCCGGCGACGAGGCGGCGACCGGCGGGGTGAACGGCACCTGGAGCGCCGAGGGCGGTGGCAAGGCGATGGTGCTGAGCATCAGCGGCGACCAGGCGGCGCTGCTGGGCGAGACCACCTGCACGGGCACGGCGGACACCGGCGCCGACCCGGTCACCTTCGCCCTCAAGTGCACCGACGGCAGCACCGACCGCACCAAGGGCACGGTGAAGAGCGTGAAGGGCGAGAGCCTCACCGTCATCTGGGAGTCGGGCACCACCGACACCTTCACCAAGGTGGAGGTCCCCGAGGTCTCCACCGAGATCCCCGAGATCGGCGACCTGCCCAGCGACCTGCCCAGCGGTCTGGAGTTCCCCACCGAGTGAGCGCGCCCGAGGAGCGGGCCCCCTCATGCGACGCCCCTCACCAACGCCCCGCATACGGCGCCCCGCATACGGCGCCCCGCATACGGCGCCCCGCATACGGCGCCCCGCATACGGCGCCCCGCATACGGCGGCCGCCCGGCACGGATGCCGGGCGGCCGCCGTATGCGCCGTCGTACGGGCGTCTCAGCGGGCGAACACCCCCGCCTGGGAGGCGAGGTCCAGGAAGTACTGCGGGGCCACGCCCAGCACCAGGGTGACCGCCACACCGACGGCGATCGCCGTGGTGGTCAGCGGGCTCGGCACCGCGACCGACGGCCCCTCCACCTTCGGCTCGCTGAAGAACATCAGGACGATGACGCG
>NZ_FOSG01000017.1 GCF_900114215.1 Streptomyces mangrovi
GTCGAGGTCAGCAGTGAATGTAGATGCTCCGCCAGCCGACGGGCGCGGGGCTCGACGCGTCGCCCCGGAAGGTGTAGTGCGGGCTTCCTTGACAGTTGCGGGTGTTGAACATGCTCGCGTCCTGACCCGTGTGGTCGAACCGGTAGGACCCGCGGTGGTTGAGGCTGAGGTTGCTGCAGCCGCACCTGGTGACCTCCGAGCTGGTGCCGGTGTAGTGCGCACCGGACCAGCCCCGGAAACTGCTCGCGAAGGCCGCTCCTGTGCTCATCACCAGGACGGCGGCCGTCATGGCCGCGGTAACGGTGGTACGTACGGTGTGCTGGTTGCGCATGAGTCCTCCTCCGAGAAGAATGAACACTCTCCGAATCGATTCCACTACAGAGGGTGGCATTCCGTAAGAGCGGGCGGAAGCACGGTCGGTGCGCGCACGGGCCCGCGCACTCCCGCTGTTCCGGCCCTCGGCACGCGCCGGGCACACGGCCGTACCACCTGTTCGAGGACCCTGATGACCCGTTCGGCGGTTTCTCCTGATACTCCAGCAGGATTTCGCTGTCTGACCTGCGGGTTTAGCCGGGCACCCGGAGTGCTGGGCCCCGGCGCCGGGAGAACGCGCCTGCTTCCGGCAGGCCACGATCGTTTTCTCATCCGTACGCGACCCGCACTGGACGGGCCGGGGTCTTGCCCGGTCGGCGGTCGACGCCGGCGGCACGCCCGACTTCGGACCGGTCGACTCCCTGACCAAGGACGGCGACAGCTGCACCATCCTGGGAGACCGGGGCAGGATCACTCGGCCGGTCGGTCACCTCACCCTGCTGCCCCGGCCCGCTCCCCGCCGCCGCGGTCGGGGACACGAGCCGTGGGCGGCGGGAGCGTCACCGCAGGGGCCGGACCTCCGTGCGGAGGTCGGCGGCGGGCACCCTGAGGGTCCCTCCGGGGAAGCGGAAGGCGTAGGTCAGGGCATCCAGGGCGCCGTCCACGACCTCCAGCAGGGTGTCGTGGCCGTCGCAGGCCCCGGTGAGGATGTCCATCTCCTGTGTCATGACGCCGCCGGGCAGGCGGTCGCCCGGGCGGGAGAAGGCGCGGTAGCCGTCCACGCCTGTCCTGCGGCGCACCTCCTCGGCCCCCTGCACCCCGGCGAGTTCGCAGGGGACGGTCGGGGCGAGGTTGTGGTACTGAAAGTAGACCCGGTCCGCACACAGCGGATCCAGCCCGACCGGTTTGCCCAGCGCCAGCAGGCCGCCGACGCGCACCAGGTCGATGCCCGCCGCACGGCGGGCCAGTTCGTTGACGTGGCCGCCGAGGCGGCCGTTGACCTCGATGACACGCGGTCCCCGTGCGGTCAGCTTGATCTCGGTGTGGGTCAGGCCGGTGGTGACGCCCAGGGCCCGCAGCGCGCGGGTGGTCAGCCGCAGTACCTCCTCGTGCTCGTCGTCCGGCAGTGCGGCGGGCCAGAACTGGCCTACCTCACGGAAGGGCGGGACCAGGCGGAACTTGCCGGTCACCGCGAGGTGGGTGACGCCGTCCGGGCCGACGGCGCTCTCCACCGAGACGTAGTCGCCGAGGCCGAAGGGCTGCCCGGGGCGTCCGGTGAGCAGTTCCTCGACCACGAACCCGGGGCCTTCGGAGGCGGCGCGTCCGTCCATCAGCCGGGAGAGCACCGCGCGGGCCTCGTCCTCGTCGGCGACGGTGTAGGTGTCCCGGCTGCCCTCGCCGCGGACGGGTTTGACGATGGCGGGGTAGCCGACCTCCGCGATCGCCTCCGGCCAGTCGCCGGGCCCGGTCAGCGGACGGCTGCGCACGTCGTCCGCCCCGGCCTCGCGCAGCGTGGCGCGCTGGCGGGCCTTGTCCGTCAGCAGCAGGGCGGTGGCCGCCTCGTGGAACGGCAGCCCGGTCGCTTCGGCGAGCCGGGCCGTGGTGCGCAGCATGGGCTCGCTGTAGGTGGTGATCGCGTCCGGTTCCAGGGCGCGCACCGCCGCCGCGTCGGCGTCCGGGTCGCCGGTCAGGCGCACCACGTCGCCGAGCCGGGCGAGCACCTGGCCGAGCCGGGCGGTGTGGTCGGAGGCGGCCACCAGGAAGGTGACCCGGCCCAGCCCGGCCAGGCCGCGTCCGATCTCCGCGGCCGAGACGGCGCCCTTGTCGTAGACGACCGCCAGGCCGCCGCTCGTGGTGGTCATCGGCCCTCCGCCAGATCCGCCGTGTCGTCCGCCTCTCGGTCGGGATCCTCGGCGGCGGCGCGCAGGGCCGCGCGGTACAGACCGGCCAGCCGGCGTATCTCCTCCTCCCCGGCCAGGGCGGGGGCGTAGGAGTAGGTGACGCCTGTGCCCGCCTCGGGCGCCTCGATCGCGAAGTCCACCACCACGGGGAAGCTGTTCTTGTCGTACGCCCACCAGGTGCCCGGCCGTATCTCGCGCAGCTCGTCGAGCCGCCGGTAGACGTGGAAGTGCGTGAAGTTGAACGCCACGTCGAAGGGCGGGCGGCCGATGAGCTGCTCGATGCGGCCCAGGGGATAGCGGCGGTGGGGCAGTGCGCGCTGCTCGGACAGCAGCGCGTGGCGCGCCAGGTCCGCCCAGCTCCCGGTCAGGCCGGGGAACCGCATGGGCACGGTGTTGAGGAAGAGTCCGACCATGAGGTCCGAGCCGATGATTTCGGGACGGCCGTTGACCACCACGCCCGTCACCACGTCGCGCTCCCGGTCCGCCCAGCGGCCGAGCGACCAGGCGTGTGCGGCCAGCACCAGGCTGCGCAGCGGTACGCCTGCCTGCCGGGCCGCGCGGCGCAGTCGGGCCAGCAGGTCGGTGTCGATGTCGAACGCCGCGTGGGCCGACTGGTCGGGCGCGGCGTCGAAACGGCCCCGGTCGAAGCGCAGCGGGGGTACGTCGGCCTCCTCGCGCCAGAACCGCTCGGCCTCGGCGGAGTCGAGTGCGGCACGCTCCAGTTCGGCGAAGATCCGCGCCCCGCTCCCGGGCACCGGGGGGAGAGCGGGCTCGGTGCCGCTCAGCGCGGCGTCGTACAGCACCATCAGGTCCACGAGCAGTTGGGCATAGCTCCAGCCGTCGACGAAGGCGTGGTGCAGTGCCAGCATGACGTGGAACGACTTCGGACGGGCCACCACGTGGCAGCGGAAGGCGGGGGCACGGCCGGTGTCCGGCGGCTCGGCGAGCCTGCGCCGCTTCCAGTCCTCCATCAGGCCGACGGTCTTGGCGTCGTCGCCGGGGTCCTGGGTGGCGACGGTGTCGACGGTCAGCGAAAGCCCGGGGTCGGACCACACGAGCTGGAGCGGTTCGCCGAAGGTGCCCAGGTCGAAGGAGCTGCGCAGCACGGTGTGACGGCGGCAGAGCGCGGCCAGCGCGTCGCGGAAGAGAGCGTCGTCGAAGCGGCCGCTCACCTCCACGCCGACGAGGTCCTGGTAGAGCGTGGAGTCGGCGGACAGCTGCGAGACGTACAGCAGTCCGATCTGAAGGGCGGTGGCGGGCACGGCGTCGTCCAGGCCGTCCGGCAGCGCCTCGCGGTCCGCCTCGGTGACCAGGCCGAACGGCCCGGCGGCGGCCGGGGAGTGCCCCGGTGCTGCGGCTCCCTCCGCCTCCTCGGCGTCGGCCGGGTCGCGACCGGCGAGTTCGGCGGCCAGTTCGGCGGCCGTCGGGTGGAACAGGATGTCCTGGAGGGTCATCGGAAGGCCGCGGGCCTGGGCGTCGGCGACGACCCGCAGGGCGACGAGTGAGTCGCCGCCCATCGCGTAGAAGTCATCGTCCGGCCGGATCTCCTGACCGGCCAGGTGAGTGGCGAGGATCTCCAGCAGTTCGCCGGTCAGTCGGCGCTCGGTCCACGCCATGGCGTTCTCCCTCATCGGACTCTCCTGTGACTGCGGCGGCTCGGGCTTCGGTGGGGGGTGCCCCTGTGGGCGGTGCGGCGGTCCGCCGCACCGGCGCGGCGCGTGAGGACGACCGGACCCGGACCGGCAACCGGGTGATGCCGGCGATGAAGTTGGACGCCAGATGGACCGGTTCCCCGGCGGGCTCGAACTCCTCGACCCGCTCGACCGCCTCCGCGAAGAAGGCGTTGAGGGTCAGCCGTGCCACGGCCGCCCCGAGGCAGTAGTGCGGCCCGAACCCGAAGGCGATGTGCCGGTTGTCGCTTCGGGTGACATCGAAGCGGTAGGGGCGGGTGAAGACCCGCTCGTCCCGGTTGGCCGAGCCCACCCAGGCGGCCACGGCCTCGCCGGCGCGGACCGTGCCGCCGCTCAGCTCGACGTCGGTCACGGCATGTCGCAGGAAGCTGCCGGCGGCCGAGGTCCAGCGCAGCCCCTCCTCCACCAGTCCGGGTACCAGGGAGGGGTCCGCACGGACCAGCCGGTACTGGCCGGGGTTCTCCATCAGCGCCATGACGGTGCCGCTGACGGTGTGCGGGGTGGTGGCGTTGGCGCCCAGCAGCAGGCTGTAGCAGTTGAGGATCACCTCCTCGCGGCTGAGCGGCGCGTCGCCCGCGGGGACCTCCATCAGGTACCGGACGAGATCGGGCCCCTCGGCGCGGAAGCCGTTCTCCCGAACGCGGACCTGCTCGGAGAAGTAGGTGAACAACTCGTGGTGGGCGATGGCCAGCGTCGCTTTGGCGCTGTGCACGCGGAAGGCGGGGTCCTGGGGTGCGGCGGCCATGCCGGTCCACTTCAGCAACCGGGGCCCGTCGCCGGGCGGAAGGCCCATCAGTGCCCCGGCCACGGCCATGGGCAGTTCGGCCGCGCAGGCCGCCAGGTCCCACACCTCGCCGTCGGCGGGCGGACGGAACACCGCGCGTGCCGCCTCGCGGACCAGTTCCCGGGAGGCGTCCAGGCCCTTGCCGGTCAGCATCCTGTTCAGCGGTCGGCGCAGCTCGCCATGGCGCGGCGGGTCGGTGGCCACCAGCATCTTGCCCGCGGCGGCCTCGCCCTGTCCGAGCTGCTGGAGCAGACTGCCGCGTTCCGAGGTGAACTCCCGGTGACTGCCCAGCACCCGGCACACGTCCGCGTGGCGGGTCACCGACACGAACTCCCGTCCGTCGGGAAGTTCCTGCCGGTGCAGCGGCGCGTGGGCGCGCATGGCCGCCCACGCGGGGTGTGGGTCCCCGGTGGCGTAGGACTCGGGATCGAAGAGGTCGAACGCGGCCGGGTCGACCGGTTCGGGCCCCGGGACGGAGATCCTCACCCGTCCTCCCGTTCGGCGCTCCGGCGCTCCAGCAGCCGGGCCAGTCCAGCGGGTGTGGGGTCGATGTAGAACGCCAGCGGGGTGATCTCCACGCCGTATCCGCGGCCCAGTTCGGTGATGATCGACACCGCGAGCAGGGAGTCGCCGCCGACCTCGAAGAAATCGTCGTCGGCGCCGATCCCGGCAATGCCCAGGTGGTCGGTCCACAGGGCCACCACGGCCCTTTCCGTCTCCGTCTGCGGTGTCCGGTGGGGGTCGTTGAGCTCGGGCCGCTCGTACGGGGTCCATTCGCGGGCCAGGGCGGTCCGGTCGACCTTGCCGTTGGCGTTCAGCGGGAGTTCGGGTACGCAGCGGATGAAGGCGGGCACCGCGTAGGAGGGCAGCGACACGGCGAGCCGGCGCCGGAGCCGGAGGGTGGACAGGTCGTCGCCCACCACGTGGGCGACCAACTGCCTGCCCCCGGAGGGGAGGGAGCGTGGTACCACGGCGGCCCGCGCCACCCCTTCCAGGGCGGTCAGCGCGGCCTCCACCTCCCCCGGCTCGACGCGGAAGCCGCGGATCTTGACCTGGTCGTCGGCGCGTCCGACGAATTCCAGCGTCCCGTCGGGCCGTCGGCGCACCAGGTCGCCGGTGCGGTACATCCGTTCGCCGGGCGTGCCGGATAACGGGTCGGGCAGGAATCGTCCGGCCGTCAGCCCAGGGCTGCCGAGGTAGCCGTGGGCGAGGCCGTCCCCTGCGGCGTACAGCTCGCCCGTCTCCCCGTCCGGTACCGGTTCCAGCCGCTCGTCCAGCACGTACGCGCGGGTGTGGCGGATCGGCCGGCCGATGGGAACCGCCGCGCCCTCCTCCGGCGGTTCGGTGACGGGGTGGCAGCAGGTGAAGGTGGTGTTCTCGGTGGGCCCGTAGCCGTTGACGACGGTGGTGGCGGGCAGGGTGGCGACCGCGCGCCGCACGTGTGCCGGGGAGAGGACGTCGCCGCCCGCGAGCAGGTAGCGCAGCCCCCGCAGGCCGGCCAGAACGTCCGGGCCGAGGTCCATCACCCGTTGGAACAGGCCTGCGGTGAGCCACAGGATGGTCACGCCCTCCCGGTGCACCAGCGCGGCCAGTTCGGTCGGCGTGAGATCGTGCGGCGGGGCGAAAACCAGCCGACCGCCGTTCAGGAGCGGCCCCCAAAGTTCCAGAGTGGAGGCGTCGAAGGCGATCGGCGCGAGCTGGAGGAACACGTCGTCGGGGCCGATGGTGACGTAGTCCGGGCCGAGGACCAGGCGCAGCACCGCCCGGTGCGGCACGCACACGCCCTTGGGGTGGCCGGTGGAGCCGGAGGTGTAGGCGATGTAGACCGGGTGCCCGGCCCCGGCGGGGACGGTGACCGGGTCCGGCGCGTGCCCTGCGGCGGCGGACCGGTCCGGCTCGCGGTCCGGGGCGATCACGGTGCGCCCCTCCAGCCCCGCGGCGTCCGGTTCCCCGAGGGTGAGTACCACCCGGACCGCGGCGTCGTCCAGCAGCAGCCGGTGGCGCTCAGCGGGCTGTCGGTGGTCGAGCGCCAGGTAGGCGGCGCCTGCCTTGAGGATGCCCAGCAGGGCCACCGCGGTCTCCGCCGCGCGGTGGGCCAGGAGCCCGACCGTGTCACCGGGCCCGGTCCCGGCGGCCCGTAGGTGCCGGGCCAACCGGTTGGCCCGGGCGTCGAGTTGGGCGTACGTGAGCGTGCCGTCGGGGCCGGACACGGCGACCCGGTCCGGATGGGCGCGCGCCCGGCGCGTGACGACGTGCGCGATGGTTCCGGGCTCCGCGGGTGCCCCGGCGGCCGTGGGGCCGGGCGCCGGTTCCGCGACGGTCTCAGACATGGTCGCTTCCCCCCTTCGCTGGTGCCGTGACGCGCTCCAGCAGGGACATCAGGTCGGCGGGGGCCGACAGGAACTCGTAGTGGCCGCCGCCGAGCACCGCGAACTCGACATCGTCGGAGTACGCGCTCCACCCGTCGAGCCGTCCGGGCGGGACCTCGGGGTCGTCGGACCAGCGCAGTACCGTGATGCCGGACGGCAGGGGTGTCGGGCCGTCGGTGGTGTACAGCGCGGTCGCGTCCAGGTCCTGGTGCAGGACGTCGAGCGTCAGCTTCATCAGCAGGGGGTGCGGGGTGCCGCCGCGGGCGATCACCTGCTGCGACAGTTCGTCGGTCAGTTCCTCGTCGCTCAGTCCCAGGAACCGGTCGTGCGGGCACTCGTGCGGCGGGACCTGTGCTGACACCACCAGCCGGTCCGGGGTCGGCAGGCCGCGGGCGGCCAGCTGCCGCGCGGTCTCGAAGGCGGGCAGCACCCCCGCGCAGTGCCCGAAGAAGACGAACGGCCGGTCCAGGTGAGGCAGGAGGGGCTCGATGAGGTTCTCGGCCAGCCGTCCGAAGGTGCCGAAGTGCCGTTCTCTGATGCGGTTCTCGCGGGCGGGAAGCTGGATCGGGCAGGTCTCGGCTCGGCCGATGCGCCGTGGCCAGCGGGAGAACATGGACGCGCCCACGCCGGAGTAGGGGAAGCAGAAGATCCGGGCTTCGGCGTCGGCGTCCGGTCTGCGCAGCAGCCAGCGCGCCGGGCGTGGAGGGCCCACGCCGTCGTCCGCCGCCGGTGCGGTGGGCACTGCGGGCGCGGCTGATTCCGCCGCCGGCACCGTCCGGGACGTGCCGGTCATGAGCGCTGACGCAGGCTCAGCGGGCGGATGTCGGTCCACACCCGCGCGATGTGCGCCAGGCACTCGTCCTTGGGTCCCCGGTGGCCCGCGTCCCGCCAGCCCGCCGGGTTCTCCCGGTCTTCCGGCCAGATCGAGTACTGCTCCTCGTGGTTGACGACCACCTTGTAGATACGGTCGTCCGCGTCGTCATGCGCCATGAGTCGTCTCCTCCTTGGTGTGGTTCGTCGCGTGGTCGGGGGTCTCCGTCGCGGTCAGCGCGTCGGGTACCTCCTGTTCCAGCCGGATCACCCGCGGGCGCGCGATGGTCACGGCGACGGCGGCGAGCAGCAGCAGGCCCGCGCCGAGGAACACCAGGGCGATGTCCGCGCCGGTGCCGGTGATCCGGCCGACCGTCGTCTCCAGGGCACCGCCCGACGAGACCAGCGGGCGGGCCACCAACTCCACCAGCGGGCCGGCCAGTCCGTACGCGACGGGGTCGGTGGACCAGGCGATGGCACGGCGCACCGCGAAGACGCGGCCCTGCATCTCACGCGGTGTCTTCAGCTGCCACAGGGTGGCCGTGACCACGTTGATCACGGAGTAGCCGCCCAGGACGCCGAACAGTGCCACGGCGATCACCCAGGGTGAGGGGTGGACACCGCAGGCCAGCACCAGCAGGCCGTTGACCGAGGTGATCGCCAGGATGGCGGCCACCCGCCGGGTGGGCGCGCGGCGCAGGCTGAGGTAGAAACCGACGAGCAGCATGCCCGCCCAGCCGACGGCCTCCACGGTGCCGAGCTGCGCCGGGGTGCCGATGCTGAGCACCAGTGGCGGGACCAGCACCACGACGAGTTCGACGGCCAGGTTGGTCACCGCGAAGAACACCAGAAGGCCGAGCAGTCCGCGCCGGGCTCGGATGAACCGCCAGCCGTCGGCGACGTCCCGGCGTACCGACCGTCGGGGCCCGGGCCCGTCCTCCGCCGCCCCCGTCCCGTCCTCCTCCACAGCGTGGGCCCTCCCCGGCGCGCCCGTGCCGTCGGCTGCCCTCCACCGTCCGGCCACGATCAGCGTGCCGACGGCTACGCAGAAGGTCAGCACGTCGAGCGCGACCAGTCCGGAGAGCCCTGTCACCGTGTACAGGGCGCCGCCGAGCGCCGCGCCGACCAGTCGTCCCATGCCGTCGGCGAGACCGATCCGGCCGTTGGCCCGGCTCAGTTCGCTGGTCGGCGCGATCTCCGGCACCAGGGCGGACAGCGCGGGCCACTGGAAGGCGGTGCACACCGAGGACACCGCCACCAGCACGTAGACGTGCCACATCACCAGCACGCCGGCGTGGTGCGCCAGGCCGACCGCGGCCGGGACGACGACGGCCACGGCGTCACTGAGCAGCATCGTCCGGCGGCGGTCCCAGCGGTCGACCAGCGCTCCGGCCGCGGGCAGTGCCAGCACCCCGGGCAGGGAACCGGCCAGCACCACGGTGCTGAAGTAGGTGACCGACCCGGTGGTCTCGAAGACCCAGACCCCTAGGCCGAAGACGGTGACGGCGGAACCGATCAGGGAGACGAGCTGGCCGAACCAGATCAGGTTGAAGACGCGCACCTCACCGGCCTCCCTCTGACGTCCGGTCCTCCCCGCCCTCCCAGGGCCGGGCCCCGGGATTCTCCAGGGCCGCGGCCAGGACCTCGCGCAGCCCGTCCGGCCAGCCGCGCACCGTGTCGCGGTCGAACAGCTCGGTGCTGTACTCGATCCAGCCGGAGATCCCCTCCCCGGTCTCGTGGCAGCGCACCTGGAAGTCGTATCGGCAGGTGTCCCGGTCCACGGCGACGTCCTCGGCGGTCAGCCCGTGCGGCCACACCGCGCCCGAGGGGTAGTTCTGCACCGCGAACATCGTCCGGCAGGGTGCGACCCGCTCCGTGAGTACCTCGTAGGGCAGGTCCTGGTACTCCCAGGCGGTCAGGCACTCCGCGCGCACGGCACGCACCAGTGCGCGGAAGTCGGCCGGGACTCGCAGGTCGGCGGCGACCGGAACGATGTCGGCGAACGGTCCGACGACATCCTCGGCGACCGGGTCCGGCCGGTTGCTCACCGGCACCGCGACCGCGAAGCGCGGCGCGCCGGTGAGCCGGTGCAGCCAGCTCTGGTAGGCGGCGAACAGCACCATGAAGGTGCTGGCGCCCTCGGCCCGGGCCAGCTGCCGCACGGCGCGCGCGGTGCCCGGGCCGAGGTCGAAGGGGACCGTGGCACCGTCCATGGCGGGCTCCGCCGGGCGCGGGCGGTCGGTCGGCGCCTCCGGCGCCTCGGGCAGACCTTCCAGTCGGGCCGCCCGCTGCGCCAGGCGGCGCGCGGTGCCCGGCTCCTCCAGCCTGGCCAGCAGCCGGGCGGCGTACGGCTCGAAGCCGGGGACGTCGGGCAGGTCCAGCGGCTCACCGGAGACCAGGTGACGGTAGTAGGCGGCCAGGTCCCGCTCGATCAGGGAGACCGACCAGCCGTCGGAGACGATGTGGTGGACCGCGAAGGCCAGGACGTGGTCGCCCGGGGAGCGGCGCACCAGGGTGGCGCGCGTCAGCGGCCCCCCGCGCAGGTCGAACGGTGCGCGCAGCACCGCCGCGGCGATCCGGGCGCCGGCGTCGCCGGGGTCGTCCTCCCCGCTGACATCGCGGTGTTCCAGCGGGAACGGCCGCACCGGGTCACGCAGGCACCGCACCACGCCGTCGGCGTCGCCGGGGAAGCGGGTGCGCAGCGCCGGGTGGCGGGCGTGGACCGCGTCGAGGGCGCGCAGCAGCGCGGTGGTGTCCAGCGGACCGGTCAGACGCAGGGTGAAGCCGAGGTTGTAGGCCGCGGTGCCCGGGTGTCGGGCGCACCGCCTCCAGGTGTCGTCCTGTTGCGGGATCGGCCGGTTCGTTCCCGGTACGTCCGTCACCGGGCCGTCCACCGCGACCCCACGTGCCGACGAGCGCCGTTCGTCGATGCGGGCGGCCAGCGCCGCCACGTCGGGCGCGTCGAAGACCGTGCGCAGGGGCAGGTCGACGCCGAGGGTCCGGCGGATCCGGGCGGCCAGCCGGGCCGCCAGCAGCGAGTGGCCGCCCCGGCCGAAGAAGTCGTCGTCGCGGCCGAAGGGGCTTCCGTCGTCCAGCAGTTCGGCGAACAGCGCGGCCACGGCCGACTCGGTCGGGGTGCGCGGCGGCGAGACCGCCGGCCGTCCCACCGCGTCCGCCGCGTCCGCCGCGCTCCCCTCCGTGGCGCCCGGTTCGGGCAGCGCCCGCCGGTCGAGTTTGTTGTTGGGGGTGCGCGGCAGCTCGGGCAGGGCCGTGAGCCAGGACGGCACCAGGTGGGCGGGGAGGGTGTCGCGCAACGCGCGCCGCAGCCTCGGCAGGTCCAGCCCGGCGGGGGCCAGCCAGGCCGCGAGCCGTCCTCGGTGGGCGAGGACGGCGGCGTCCGCCACCCCGGGCAGGGCCCGCAGGGCCGACTCCACCTCGGCGGGCTCCACGCGGTTGCCGCGGATCTTGAGCTGGCCGTCGAGCCGCCCGAGGAACTCCAGTTCGCCGTCGGCCCGCCACCGGGCCAGATCCCCGGTGCGGTACGCGCGGGCGCCCGGTACGTCCCCGAAGGGGTCGGGCACGAACCGCTCGGCCGTCAGGTCCGGCCTGTCCAGGTAACCGTGGGTCAGGCCCGTGCCGCTGATCCACACCTCGCCGGGGACGCCCACCGGGACGAGTTCGCCGTCGGCGTCCACCAGGGCGATCCGGCAGCCGGGAACGGGCCGGCCCGCCGGCACCGGACCGGTACCGGCCGGCCCGTCCGGCGCGGCGGGTGGTACCCGGTGGCGGGTGGAGGTCATGGTGCACTCGGTGGGCCCGTACTGGTTCACCACCTGGGTGTCCGGGGCGAACGCCCGGCGCGCCCGGGCGGCGTCGTCGTGGTCGAGCGTCTCCCCGCTGAGCAGCACCAGGCGGACGCCGGGTGCCGGACCGGGGCGGTCCTCCAGCTCGGCGAGCACCGCGCGGAGCATGGTCGGCACCACACTGAGCAGGCAGGTGACGTCCTCGACGGCGATCAGTCCGGCGATCGCCCCGGGGTCGGTGGCCTGGTCGTCGGAAGGCAGCACCACCCGGGCCCCGGCGGTCAGCGGGCCGAAGAGATCGCGGACGGAGGCGTCGAAGGACACCGGGGCCAGCTGCAGCACCGTGTCCGCCGTGCCCACGCCGTACGCGCGGACCATGTGGTCCAGGTGGGCGACGGCGCCCGCGTGGTGGGCGAGCACCCCCTTGGGGCGGCCGGTGGAGCCGGAGGTGTAGAAGACGAAGGCGGTGTCGGCGGGCGTGGTCCCGGTGTCGGGCGGCGCGGCGGGCCGGCCGGCGATCAGCGCCCGAGTGGCCGGGTCGGCCAGGTCCACCCGCACGCCGTCGAAGCTGCCGAACGCGTCCGGCGCTCCCCCGTCACCGTCCGGTGTCCCGCCGGTGACCAGTCGGCGCGCTCGGCTGTCGGCCAGCAGCAGGTCCAGGCGGGCCGCCGGGTAGGTGAGGTCCAGGGGCACCGCGGTGGCGCCGCTCTTGAGCACCGCCAGCAGGGCCACCGCCAGTCCGGCCGAGCGCGGCAGCGCCACGGCCACCACGTCGCCCCGGCCTGTTCCCAGGGCGCGCAGGTGGTGCGCCAGCCGATTGGCGCGCTCCTCCACCTGCCGGTAGGTCAGCGTCCCGTCCGGCCCGTCCAGGGCGGTGGCGTCGGGAGTGCGGGCGGCCCGCAGGGCGATCAGGTCGTGCAGGCACGCCGCCGACGGCGCGGAGGGGGCGCCTGCGGCCAACAGCGACTCGCGTTCGGCCGGGGTGAGCATCGCGAGCCGGTGGACCGGGGTGTCGGGGTTCCGTACGGCGGCAGCCAGCAGCGTCCGGAAGTGGCGCGCCATGCGGGCGATCCGGTCGTGCTCGTGGAGGTCGGTCCGGTAGAGGAACCAGCCTCGGACGCCGTCGCGGCCCTCCTCCAGGGTGAGGTTCAGCTCCGCCTTGGCGTGTGCCGCCGAGGGCGGGAGTTCGGTCAGTCCCACGTGCGGGCCGAGGGTCGCCGTGCCTTCCTCCCGCCTTTCCAGGGTGATGGTGTGGCGGCCCAGCGCCTCGGCGTCCAGTCCGAGTTCGTCCACCATCCGGTCGAACGGCAGCCGCCGGTGGGCGAAGGCGCCCAGGAGGGTCTCGCGGACCTCTCGGCACAGCTCGCGGAAGGCGGTCACGCGCGGGACGCGTACCCGCAGTGGCAGGGTGTTGAGGAACATGCCTACGACGTCGGCCAGTTCGGGCCGCGGCCGGTCGATCACCGGGGTGGTCAGGACGATGTCGTCCTGGCCGGTGTACCGCCGCAGCAGCGCGGCGTAGGCGGCGGTCAGCACCATGAACGGCGTGCAGCCCGTTTTGGCGGCCAGGTCTGCGAGCCCGTCGCTCACCGCCCGCGGCAGGGTGAAGGCGTGGACGGCTCCCGCCGTCGAGGGGGCGGCCGAGCGCGGGTGGTCGGCGGGCAGGTCCAGGGCGGGGGCGCCGTCGAGCCGGTCGCGCCAGTAGGCCAGGTCCCGTCCCAGCGCCCCGCCGGACACCAGCGCGCGCTGCCAGCGCGCGAAGTCCCGGTAGCGGACCGGGGGCGGGGCGGGCAGCGGGACGTCCGGTCCGTCGAGCAGGGCCCGGTAGATCCGGTCCAGGTCGCGCACCAGCAACCGGACCGACCGGGCGTCCACGGCGATGTGGTGCGCGGTGAGGGCCAGGACGTGGTCGTCCTCGGCCAGGCGGACGAGCGTGGCGGCGAGCAGCGGGCCGGTCCGCAGGTCGAAGCGGTGGCCGGCCGCGCGGCGCAGCTCGTCGCGGAGTGCCGCCTCGCGCTCAGCCGCCGCCAGCCCGCTCAGGTCCCGGCCGCGCAGTTCCACCGGTTCCGGCGCGGCGACCTCGGGGACGGGTGTGCCGTCCCGGTCGTGGTAGCGGGTGCGGAGCGCCTCGTGGCGCTCCATCAGGAGGTCCAGGGCGCGGGCGAGGATGTCGGCGTCGAGCGGGCCGCGCAGCCGGTACGCCTCGGGGACGGTGTAGGAGGGGTCGCCGGGGGCGAGTTGTTCGACCAGCCACAGGCGGGCCTCGGCGAAGGAGGGTTCGGGCACCGGGTCGTCGGTGACCAGGACCGGCGGCAGGGCGGCCCCGGCCGTATCGCCCCCGGTCATGCCGTCGCTCCCGGTGTTCGACCCGGCTACCCGCGTGCCGAGTTCGGCGACGGTGGGCGCGTCGAACACCAGGCGCAGCGGTATCTCGATGCCCAGTTCCTCCCCCAGTTCGGCCACCATCCGGGCGGCCAGCAGGGAGTGGCCTCCGAGGGCGAAGAAGTCGTCGTGCCGTCCGACGCCGGGCACGCCGAGCAGCTCGGCCCAGCGGGCGGCCAGGGCGGTCTCCACCGGCCCGGCGGGCGGCTCGTACGCGCCGCGCCGGTGGCTGTCGGAGTCCGGCGCCGGCAACCGGCGACGGTCGACCTTGCCGTTGGCCGACAGCGGGAAGGCGTCCAGGACGACGAAGGCCGAGGGCACCATGGGTTCCGGCAGCCGGAGGCGCAGCCAGGCGCGCAGTGCGCCCGGGTCGGGCGGGGACACGGGGTCGGCGGGGGTGAGATGGGCGACCAGCCGGGTGCCCGCCTCACCGGCACGGTCCGCGGTCACCACGACTTGGTCGGTCGCCGGGTGTTCGGCCAGAGTCGCCTCGATCTCGCCGGGTTCGATCCGGATACCGCGGACCTTGACCTGGTGGTCGACACGGCCGAGGAACTCCAGAGTGCCGTCCGGGCGCCACCGCGCCAGGTCCCCGGTGCGGTAGAGCCTGCCACCAGGCAGACCGAGGGGATCGGGCACGAACCGCTCCGCCGTCAGATCCGACCTGCCCAGGTAGCCGCGTGCGATCTGCACGCCGCCCAGGTGGAGTTCGCCGGGCACGCCGACCGGCTGCGGCTCGCCGTGCCGGTCCAGCACGTGGCAGGTGGTGTTGGCGACGGGTCTGCCGATGGGGACGGCGTGCCCGTCCTCGTCCGGCGCGCACCGCTGGGCGGTGACGTCCACCGCGGCCTCGGTGGGTCCGTAGAGGTTGTGCAGTTCGGGCCGCCCCTGCGGTCCGCCGCCGAAGCGGGCGAAGAACGCGGCGCGCAGGTCGGCGGGGAGCGTCTCACCACTGCACAGCACCCGCCGCAGACCGGTGCAGTGGGCCGAGAGGGGGTCGCGCAGGAACTCGCGCAGCATCGACGGCACGAAGTGGACCGTGGTGACCTCGGCGGACAGGATCAGCTCGCGCAGGTGGGCGGGGTCACGGTGGCGGCCGGGCTCGGCGACGGCCAGGCAGGCCCCGGCGAGCAGGGGCCAGAAGAACTCCCAGACCGAGACGTCGAAGGTGGCGACGGTCTTCTGGAGCACCACGTCGTCGGGGGTCAGGCCGTACTCCTGCTGGGCCCACAGCAGCCGGTTGCGGATCGCGCGGTGGCTGACCATCACGCCCTTCGGGGCGCCGGTGGAACCCGAGGTGTGGATGACGTAGGCGAGGTGGTCGGGGTGCGGGCGGACGCCGGGCGGGGTGTCGGGCCGGGCGGCGACGCGGGCGGCCTCGGCGTCTTCGTCCAGGACGACCGTCCGGGCGGGGGTGCCGGCCAGGGCGGGGGCCAGCGCGCCGGTGGTGACGGCCAGTTCGACGTCGGCGCCGGTGATGACGGCGGCCAGCCGGTGCGGTGGGTGCTCCGGATCGAGCGGCAGGTAGGGGGCGCCCGACTTGAGCACGGCGAGGAGGGTGATCACCAGTTCGGCGGATCGCTCCAGCAGGACGGCGACCGGGTGGTCCGGTCGGGCGCCCGCCGCGATCAGGTGGTGGGCCAGCCGGTTGGCGCGCCGGTGCAGCTCGGCGTGGTCGAGGCGCTGGTCGCGGTGGACCAGCGCGAGCGCACGGGGGGAGCGGACCGCCCGCTCCTCGATGAGCGCCACCAGGTCGCCGGGGCCGGGGTACCCGGTGGGCCGGCCCTGCCAGCCGGTGGTGAGCCTTTCGCGTTCGGTGTCGGTGAGCAGCGGCAGTCGGTCCACCGGGCGGCCGGGGTCCTTCACCGCGGCGGTGAGCAGCCGCAGGTAGTGCCCGGCCGTTCGGGTGACGGTGGCCTCGTCGAAGAGGTCGCGGCCGTACTCGAACTCCAGCGTCACCTCGCCGCCCTGCTCGTCCACGTCCAGGAGCAGGTCGAAGCGGCTGGTTCCCAGGTCCTGGCAGGGCAGTTCGGTCATCGTCGCCGCGCCCAGCCGGACCGGCTCGCGCGGTGTGTTGTTCCAGTTGAACATCACCTGGAACACCGGAGGCGTGCTGGGATCGCGGTCTGGGGCGAGCGCCTCGACGACCTGCTCGAAGGGAACGTCCTGGTGGGCGAGCGCCTCCAGGGTCCGCTCCCTGACGTGGTCGACCAGGCCGCCGAAGGAGCGCCGTCCGACATCCTCGGCACGGATCACCACGGTGTTGGTGAAGACCCCGACAAGTGGCTCCACTTCGGGCAGGAGGCGGCCCGCGACGGGCACCCCGACCAGGATGTCGTCCTGTCCGGCGTAACGGGCCAGCAGTGCGTGGAAGGCCGCGAGCAGCACCATGAACGGGGTGGCCGAGCGCTCCTGGGCCAGGGCGCGCACCGCCTCGGCCAGACCGGGGTCCAGCGACGTGCGGACGCAGCCGCCCGCCCCGGTGGGCTCGGCAGGACGGGGGCGGTCGGCGGGCAGATCCAGGCGCGCGGGGGCACCGTCGAGCCGGTCGCGCCAGTGCTCCAGACTCGCGCGGTGGCCGCCGGCGTCGGCATGGCGGCGTTGCCACACGGCGTAGTCCCCGTACTGGACGGGGAGTTCGGGCACCGGATCGCCGTGGTAGAGGGCGCTCAGTTCCCGCTGCGTCACGCCGACGGACCAGCCGTCGAAGGCGATGTGGTGGAAGGTCAGCAGCAGATGATGCTCGCCGCCGGAGCCGCGGCCGTCACCACCGCTGATGAGCAGACCGCGCCAGACGGGACCGCGCCGCAGGTCGAAGGGGCGGTGCAGCTCGGCGACGATCCGGTCGTTGACCTCCCGCGGGGTGATCTCGGGCCGATGCTCGCGCTCCAGTCGGAAGGAGACCGGGCGCACCTCCTGGATCTCCTCGGTGCCCTCGCGCCGGTAGACCGTGCGCAGCACCTCGTGGCGCCGCTCCAGTTCGCGCAGTGCCTCCTCCAGCGCGTCGGCGTCCAGTGGGCCGTCCACGCGCAGCGGCAGCGGCACGTGGTAGTTGGTCGCGGCGGGATGGAGCTCGTCCAGGAACAGCATGCGCCGCTGGGCGAACGAGGCCGTCCTCCGGCCCCGCACCGGTTCGACGGTGCGGGTGCGGGTGCGGGCCGCGCCGCTGCGCGCGGCCTCGCGCAGTCTGCTCTCCAGGGCCGCCCGACGGCTCCCGGGCCGCGGGGGGCCGGACGGGTCGACGTGTCCCATGACGCCACTCCCCTCCCCTTCGGTGCCGGACGCGCTCACCTGACGCCGCCGGCGAGTCGCCGTCCGGGGTCTTCCGGCTCCTCGCGCGGACCGTCGGTGTCGCCCGTTCCGTCCGCCTCGTCGAGGTCGTCCAGCCGTTCAGCGAGGGCCTGCTCCACCACCAGGGCGAAGTCCGCCAGCCGGGGGTGGTCCATCAGCCGCGGCAGCGGGACGTCGATGTCCAGCAGCACCCGAAGCCGGGCGATCATCCGGGTGGCCACCAGGGACTGCCCGCCGAGGGCGAAGAAGTCGTCCTCGGCACCGACACGTTCGACGTCGAGCACGTCCGCCCAGATCGCGGCGACCGCCTCCTCCGCCGCGGTCCGCGGCGGCACATGGGCGCGTCCGCCCGACCCGGGGGCGGGCGGGGCCGGAAGCGCGCCGCGGTCCAGTTTGCCGTTGGCGGTGACCGGCAACTCCTCCAGCACCAGCACGTCGGAGGGCACCATGAACGCGGCCGACCGCTCGGCGAGGTGGGCGCGCAGTTCCGTGGGGTCGGCCGTCCGCCCCGGCACGGGGACGACATAGGCGACGAGCCGCTGGCCGCCGTGGGTGGTGTGCACGGCCGCGGCGGCGCTGGCCACCTCGGGGCGGGCCGCCAACTGGGCCTCTATTTCACCCAGTTCGATCCGGAAGCCTCGGACCTTGACCTGGCCGTCCCGGCGTCCCAGGAACTCGATGGTGCCGTCGGGCCAGTACCGCGCCCGGTCCCCGGTGACGTACAGACGGGCGCCGGGCCGGTCTGAGAAGGGGTCGGGCACGAACTTGACGGCGGTGAGTCCCGGGTCGCCGTGGTAGCCGAGGGCGAGGCACTCGCCGCCGATGTGGAGGTCGCCGGGCACGCCGACGGGCACCGGCCGCAGGTCCTCGTCCAGGACGTGGTAACGGGCGTTCTGGATCGGCCGTCCGTAGGGGATGCTGGGCCCGGCCGGATCGACCCGGCCGACGCGGTGGTGGTTGGACCAGATCGCGGCCTCGGTGGCGCCGCCGAGCGCCACCACCTCGGCACCGGGGAACGCGGCACGGCAGGTGTCCGGCAGGGTGAGGGGGATCCAGTCGCCGCTGAGGAAGACCAGGCGCAGTGCGGAGACGGGCGGGGCCGGACGCAGCAGGTAGAGCGGTTCGAGCTGCTGGAGGGCGGCGGGCGCCGAGTCCCAGAAGGTGATCGGCTCGGTGTCCAGGACGGTCAGCAGGCGGCGGGGGTCGTGCCGTTCGTCGTCGGTGGCGACGCGGACGGAGCCGCCCGCGGCAAGCATGCCGAACACGTCGTAGACCGACAGGTCGAAGCCCAGCGCGGTGACGAACAGGACGCGGTCGGCCGATCCGACGGCGAAGGTGGTGTTGACCCAGCGGATCAGGTTGACCACCGGCGCGTGGCTGAGGGTCACGGCCTTCGGGGCACCGGTCGAGCCGGAGGTGAAGATGACGTAGGCGAGGTCGTCGGGCCGGACGCGAACGGGAGCGAGATCCGGGGCCGGTTCCAGCGCCGAGCGCACGGCCGGGCCGGAGCCCTCGGCGGGCGTCTCCTCCCTCGTACCGGGGCCGAGCCATAAAAGGGTTTTCAGCGCGGGCAGTTCGGCGTGCAGGGAGCGCAGTTCCGGTACACAGGCCGGGCTGGTGACCACTGTGGTGCAGTCGACCGCGGCCAAGAGGTGCCGGACGCGGTCTCGGGGCAGTGAGCGGTCGACGGGCAGGTAGGCCGCTCCGGACTTGAGGATACCGAGCAGGGCGACCACGGTGTGCACCGTGCGGTCCATGTGGATGCCGACGAACTGACCGGGACCGGCTCCGGCCGCAACGAGATTGCGGGCCACGGTGTCGGCGGCACGGTCGAGTTCGGCGTACGTCAGCCGGTCGTCGCCCTGGAGGACGGCCACCGCGTCAGGAGTGCGGGCCGCCTGACGCTCTACGAGCTCGTGTACGCAGGCCGGGTCGTCGTCGGGGACGCGGGTGTCGTTCCAGTCGTGGACGATGCGCCGCAGTTCGGACTCGGACAGGACGGTGAGGCGGCCGACGGGGGTCTCGGGCGGCGTCCGGGCGAGCACGTCGAGCAGGTGGCACAGGTGGCCCGCGATCCGGTCGGCCGCGCCGTCGTCGATCTCGTCGCGGTTGTGGTCGAGAACCACGGTCAGCACCTCGCCGGTGGTGATCCGCACTCGCAGGGGGCAGCGCCGGTCCGGTCCGTCCTGCGGCTGCTCCCCACCGGGAGTGCTCGCCCCGCCCACGGCCGCCTCGACCCGCCCGCGCTCCTCGGTGATCTCCAGCAGAGTGCCGAACGACGGCCTTCGGTCCGGGTCCGGGGAGGCGTCCCGCAGCTCCGACCACGGGGCGTGCGGGTACCGTCGCCCGGCGACCGTATCCAGCAGCTCGCCGAGCGGGGTTCCGCGGCCGACGCTCAGGCGCACGGCCACGGGGTCGTGCGGGCGGTCCTCCCCCGCGAGCCCGAAGACCACCTCGCGGACACCGCAGTACTCGGTCAGCAGCAGGGTCCAGGCGGTGACCAGCAAGGGGGACAGACCGACCCCGGCTCGCCGGGCGACCGCCCGCAGCGCGGCGGTCCGGTCGGCGCCGACCCCGGCCGTGGTATGGCGGCGGTCGGTGCGCCCGGTGCCGGCCCGCTGCACACCGAGCGGCGTTGCCGCGAAGTCCCCACCGGGCGTCTCCTGCCTCCCGGACAGGCGAACGTGTGCTTCACGCATGTTGCTCTCCCCCCGTCATGTCCCGAACGGTTCTCCGAACGACTCGCGCGGTCGGCGTCACAGAGTCGGTGCCGGTTCCGGCCGTGTCCCGTCGCCGACGGCCCGTCTCAGGTCGGCGGCGACCGAGCGCAGCGGATCGACGATCGCGTCCGGCCCCCGGCGCCGTGCCAGTTCTCCGGTCAGCAGGTGGAACTCGGTACACCCCGTGATCACCGCGGGGCATCCGGTGGCATCCAGCCACCGCTCGACCGTGTCCGTCATGCCGGGCTGTTTTCCGGCGCGTTTCATCAGGTAGATCAGATGGTGCACCGATTCCTGGAGTTCCGCGTCGGGCCACACGACGCGGTCCGCCACCTCCGGCCATTCCGGGGAGTTCTCGAATATCCGGCCGAGCCGTGTCCCGTGGGTGCACAGCATGAGCAGGGGGCCGTTCGTGGAACGCAGTTCCTCGATGACGACGTCGATCAGGGAAACGGTACGCGCGGTGACCGAGGGGTCCAGTTTCCGAAGGAAGTGGTGTACGGTGACGCAGGTCGGCACCACCTTGGTCGCACCGGCCTCCAGAAGTCCTCGGATTCTCTCGTTGAGCCGTTCCAGCACAGGCCGTTCGACACCGCTGCGAATGGCCTCGGTGCGGTCCGGAATACCGGGATCGGAGTCGACGATACAGCGCGGCAGATCCTGTTCGGAGGCCGTCATGTTCGTCTCGTAGACGGTACGCAGGAATTCGGCCGTGGCCAGTGGGCCCAGACCTCCGAGAATCCCCAGGACGGGCTCTCCCTCTCCCTCGCTGCCCGGTTCCCTCACCGTTGTGAGCTGCCCGGACATCGGAGGAACGGTTGCGTCAGGCGCGATCCCACCCGCCGGTAACCGTCGTGCGGACAACGGCGTGTTCTGTCTTCCCGCGCCCCCTGCCGGCACGGACTCACGGACTCTCAATGTTTCCCCCGTCAGAATTCGGTCAACGGCGTACATGTCGGCCCGTGCGGAATTCCGTGTTCATGTTCACCCCCAGAGGGGCGCCTTTCGGGACGATATTCCGGAACGGCTTACGGAACCACTCGGTCCGGCGACCCGCATCACCGGTGTGGAATCCTGGGCCACGCGGGTCTTCGGCGTGTCGTGCGGTCATTCCGGACAGTCCTGCGCGATGACTTCCGAAACGGTTCATCGAACTGTTCTCCGGCCGCGGAGTGCAACCGGAATGCCTCTGGCATGCCGTGCGACCAAACTCGAACTGGAGCTTAGGGAGAGCACTACAGAGTGTCAAGGGACCGTCGTCAAGGAACTGCCAACCCTGCTCTCGATCTTGCATGACGGATCGCCGACTCCGTGGGCGGGCCGTTTCGCTTTCTGCGAGGGGTGGCGGGCCGGTGGTCAAGGTGCGTCGCCGGCGTGGTGGAAGCGGTGATCGGGGCCGGGTGTACGGATTCGCCGGGACGCGGGCCGTACGGAGCGCGGCCGCCGGGCCACCGCCGTGCCGCGGTATCCGTCACGGTGCGTCGTGTTTGCGACCACGCGGTCGGGCCGTTTCGGCACACGACGCGCCCAAGGCGGGCCCTCCCGACCGGACAGGATCGGTCCGGGCGTCATGCCAAGGTCGCGGCCGGGTCGGCGCGGTGCGCGCGTATCACCGTACGGTCGTGAACTCCCGCCGTCGCGCCTCGGCGGTGCCGGCCGCGGCCTCGGCTTCCCGTGGGGACAGCGCGGCGTCCGGCGGACCGGCGATCAGCTCACCGGCCATCACGCCCTCGGGAGGCGACCGGGTGAACAGCGCGCCGGACGGTGTCGGCGGTCACCGTCGTCTCCCCGGGCCCGGGAGTACTCGGCAGAGCCCGGCGGGCACGGTCTGTCGGCTGCGCCATTCACGCGGATAGCCGAGCGACACCTCGCGGTGAGGCACCCCGTCGCACTCGATCGTGCGCGGGATGTGCAGATGGCCGTAGACGACGGCGGCCGCACGGTACCGCACGTGCCAGTCGGCCGTGGCCTCGGTGCCGCACCACAGCGCGAACTCCGGATAGCGCAGGACGCGGGTGGGCTCGCGCACCAGCGGGAAGTGGTTGACGAGCACGGTGGGCAGCGCGGGGTCGATCCGGTCCAGCCGCGAGCGGGTGCGGGCCAGCCGCGCCCGGCACCACGCCTCACAGCTGGGGTACGGATCGGGGTGCAGCAGGTACTCGTCGGTGGCGATCACACCCGCCGCGTGGGCGACCTCGAGCGCCTCTTCCTTGCTGTACGTGCCTTCGGGCCGGAACGTGTAGTCGTACAGCACGAACAGCGGCGCGATCACGACCGGCCCGCCGATTCCCCGCCACACCGGGTAGGGGTCCTCGGGCGTGACCACTCCGAGGCCCCGCAGAGTCCGGACCAGGTGGAGGTAGCGCTCCTCGCCGCGCAACCGGACCGGGTCGTTCGGCGTGGTCCACAGTTCGTGGTTGCCGGGTGTCCAGATGACCTCGGCGAAGCGCTCCTTCAGCGTCCCGAGCGCCCGTACGACCTCCTCGACGGTCTCCGCGACGTCTCCGGCGACCACCAGCCAGTCCTCGTCCGACTCCGGGCGCAGGCCTTCGATGATGTCGCGGTTCTCGGCATGGCGGACGTGAAGGTCGCTGATGGCGTACAGGTTCATCTCAGCGCCCCCGCCGTACCGTGACGGCCGCACTGCTGGTCCTCGTACACACCGCTCCCCCGTTCGTCCTCTCCGCGCCCGCCGCCTGTGAGCTCGTCCTGCCCACGCAGCCGTCCCATGATGCGCTCGCCCCCGGCCGAACCGGTGCGTCCCGCCCGCCGCCGAAGCGGCCGGGCGGAGCGTGCCACGATCACGCGGGAGCACCCGGCCGGGCACGTCCCCGACGGCGGTCGTGTTTCCCCGGCACGAAATCCGTGCCGGCCACGGGAAAGGGCGGGGGTCGGGGTTGAGGTCCCGTCGGCGGGGCCGGGTACCGGGCTCACCCCTCAGGGCACTCGGCACCGTCAGCAGCCTCGGCAGGCCGTGGACGCGCCGGTACCCGTGGCCGAAAGGTCATGGGCACCGCTCCGGGGGCCAGCACCCGTACACAGCGCAGCCCGGCGGCCGCGTGCTCGGCGGTCGTCTGGTCCGCCACCAGGACGTCCATGCCGCAGGAGGCGAAACGGCCGGCCAGGTCACGCACGTGTACGTCGAGGGTCTCTCCCGCCGGCCTTCGGCGGCCGCCGAAGGCCGAGGCGAGGTCCACCGGAGCCGAGCCGTTGTCCACCAGGTGGGCGAGACGGTCGAATGCGTCCGTGTGCGCGTAGCGCAGCGCGTGGTCGGGCATCTGCCGCACCTGTTCGGGGTCGGCTGCCGGCTCCGCCGCCCGGCCCGGATGGCGGGCGTGGACACCGCACAGGTGGTCCAGGAGCGGACCGGCCTCACGCGTGGCCGAGTTCAGGGCCGCGACCGGGTCCGGGTGGGCCGCGGCGGAGCACAGCAGGGCCGGCCTGCCGCGCCCGCCGCCCGGGGCCTGTGCCACCACGCACGCGCAGGGCACCGCGTGGTCGACGGACAGGTCGAAGGCGCGCAGCCGGTAGCCGGTCGAGGCGGTGATCCACGCGGCAGTCCGGCGGAAGGAGACGTCGGGCACGGTCTCCAGGTCGATCTCCACCGCGGGCAGGCGGGCGTAGTGGTGCATCAGGAACGCGTCCAGCTCGGCCACCTCCAGCAGGCCGAACAGGACGGCCTCCTGATGCAGGAGCCGACCGCGCAGCCGCTGGAGGTGTCGTGGACGAACCCGGGGTCGTCGGGACGCAGGGCACGTGAGCGGTAGTAGGCCGGCGACTCCGGTACCAGGACCTGGCGGCCGGTACTCATGTGGTGGGCCCACACCCAGGTGGTCTCGTGTCCGCCGTCCCACGGGGTGAACGGAAAGTCCGGTCGTGCGTAGCAGTGCGGGTCGTGTGTGCCGAAGCCTCGTGGATCGACCGCCACCGGGCCGAGGTCGTCCCGGCTCGCCCGCACGGTGCTGCACCGCCCGCCGGGGACCATGCCGCCCAGGCGTTCGAGTGCCTCCAGGACGGCGATGGTCTGCGCGGTCTCGGTATCGGCCGCCCGCCCGTACCCGGCCTCGGGCCCGGTGCCGGCGCGGCCCCCGAAAGGGGCGGTGGCCGACGCCGGGCCGCCCTCGGCAGCGGTGCGGATCTCCGCGACCACCCCCACGACCGGGTCCACCACGGTCGACAGCGGTGCCCGGCGTACCCGCGGCAGCGTCCGGGCGTGCAGCCCGCCGCGGTCGGGTACCGCACGCAGGGTGACGCGGGCGCGTTCGGGGCTGTCACGGGGCGGGCGTCCGCAGTCCGGGCACAGCGGGTCGGGTACGAGCGGGTGCCCGCCGACGGCCGGGTCCCGCAGTCCGACGGTGGCGACGGCGCGGGTGAGGTCCACGCCCCGCTGCCCGCGCGGCAGCGACTGCGCCGCGGCGATGTCGGCGGCGAGCCCGCACAGGAGGCCGTCGAGCCACGGGGCGAACGCCACCGGCCAGGGGACGCGTTCCTCCAGGGGCCCGGACCTGCCCTGCCCGTCGCGGCGTCCGCGTGCCGCAACAGGCGGTCCACCGTGCGGGGCGGCGCCCCCGTGGCGATGAGCGCGTGGTCGTGGGGGTCGTAGTGGTAGAAGTCCCGGGGCACACCGTGGACCTGTCCCGCCGCGACGCAGACCTCCATCTCGTACAGGCCCCCCACCGCAGGGGCAGGGACGGCCGGCCGCCGGGGCGGGGCCTTCCCCGCGGCGTGCCCGCGCGGTACGGAACAGGAACTCACCGAGCCGGTCACGGGTCAGCGGGTCAGCGGGTCGGCGGTGTCGTGCCTGCGCCGGACACCGCGCCCAGCGGTGCGAGGCACTGATCGGGGCAGCGATCGAGATCCTGGTGAACGGGGGCGCCGCCGTCACACCCTCGGCGGTCGGCGCTCGCGCGGGCCTGATCGCCGGAATGCCGCACACGACCCTCACCGTCGTCGACGGCGGCGCCCCGCTCCACACGCTCGCGGAGCGCACCCTCGTCCTGGTGCGCCGCTGCCTTGCTTCGCTCGGCAGCATGGTCCACGCACCGGAGGAAGGTCGCTGAACGTCCTTGACTGTGCCGGCGGGGGATCGGGCTTTTCGGATCCCGGCGTGGCGGGCTCGGCCTTCCGCCGAGCCCGCCACGCCGGCTCCCTATCGGCGCCGGAATCGTGTCATGCCGTCAGCGCTGCAGTGTCAGCAGACCCGGACGGTAGGGCAGGAGGCCGTAGTCGCCGCCGGAGTTGGGGCTGCGTCCCTGGTAGAGCAACTGCAGATTGCAGGGATCGACGGTCATGGTCTGATCGGGGCTGGTGCGGAGCAGTTCGCCGTGGCTGATGTCGTTGGTCCAGGTGGCGCCGCTGTTGGCCTTGCCGGCGAAGGGATTGCTCTCGGTCGCGGCCTGGGGTGTCCAGGAGCCGTTCAGGCTGGTGGCCGTGAAGGAGCGGAAGTACCGGCCCTGCGAGCCGATCGCCTCGACGATCATGAGGTAGCGGTTCTGGCCCCGCAACTTGTAGACCTGCGGGGCTTCGAACAGGTTGTTCGTCGTGTCGCTCATGATCACTGTCGAGGTCGAGCCAAAACTGCCCGGGAAGTTCCCGATCGGCATGCTGGCCCGGTAGATCTTGCCGTTGTCGCCGGCGAAGAACAGGTACATGTTCGTGCCGTCACCGATGAGCGTCTGGTCGATGGGCCCTGTCCCGGAGTCGGAGATGCTTCCGGAGAAGAGCACCTGCTCGGATGACCAGCCGTTCGGGTTGGTGGGGTCGCTCGACGTCCGGTAGGAGAAGGCGGTCCTGCCCCACTGGTAGGCGAGCACCCAGACGTTCTTCGGAGCGAAGTAGAAGAGCGTGGGTGCGACGGTGGAGTTGGACATCGTGTTCTGGCTGGCCGAGGCCATTTCCGACCAGTTGGTGAACAGGCCGAAGTTCATCGAACCCCACCTCGTCCCCGTGTCGTGCGTGGTCGCGTAGACGAGTTGTCTGCCGTTGTAGGGGGCGACGGTGAAGTCCTTGAGCGAGACCCACCCCTGCTTGGGCTGCGCCAGCGCGCCCGTCGATGTCCAGCGGTAGGTCGACGGAAGATCACACGAGCCGGGGTTTTCGGTGCCGACCTTGACGAGCTGCCACTGCTGGTTGGTGCCGCCCCAGTCGTCGTACTGGACGATGTTCGCGTTGTCGGCGGTGGAGGCACCTTGCACTTCGAGGGCCTTGTTGCTGTGGCGCGAGATGAGCCTCACGTAGCCGTCCGGACTGTCGGCCAGCCGCCACTGCTGGTTGGTGCCGTTCAGGTCGGTCCACTGGACGATCGAGCCGCCGTTCGCGGTGGACCAGTTGTAGACGTCCAGTACCTTGCCCGAGTGGCGGGACTTGATGCGGTAGTAGCCGTCCCCGGAATCGACGAACCGCCACTGCTGCTGGTTCTGGTTGTTCCTGGTCCACTGGGTGATGCGGGCGCCGTCGTCGGTCGCCATGTTGTAGACGTCCAGGGCTTTGCCACTGTTGCGGTTGACCAGCACATACGAGGCGTTGGGGTCTACGGTCGCGGCTTCGGCGGGCTGGGCACCGAGGAAGGCGGCCGCCAACAGCAAGGAAACGAAGACGCCGAGTAAGCGTCTTGGGTGGGCTGGAGACGGGGGGCGGAGCCACATCGGAGGGCCTCCTTGGGGGGCAGGGATGAGATGACGCCGATGAACCGCGGAACGGCCGTGCCGGGGGGCAAGGGCAGGTTCGAAAGTTTCGGAGGTTTCCCGGTTCTGTGACGCCACAAGCTAGGAAGGCGGGGCCTTCCGGTCAAGGCCTGTCACCGAGCTGTCGTAAACACTTCCTTCCCCCGGACGCGACAAGCCGTCACGCCGATTGGGCCTCCGCAGGTTCACGGTGCGGCTCGCCGGTCCAGGGATCCGCCCGGCTCGTGAGGGTTCGAAAGTTTCGCACGTAGGACGAAAATCTTTCGCGCCGCGAGGGTTGACGAGGCGCTGTCAATTCCTCACTATCTTGTCTGGATGGTCGGCCATGGTTCGATATTTCGAACGTCATGGTCCTGTGCGGACTGCGCTGTACGGCAGAGCCGCGCACAGCAGCACGACAGATCCGCACACCGAAACACCTGCGCCACCCCGTTTTCCGTTCCGGTGAGGCTCACACCAACGCATCCTGACGCCTCGTGCAGGCGGGGAGGTGCGCGACGCCGCGTGACACCCCCGGCCGAGCAGCGATGGAGTACCCCCGTGCCCTTGTCGAAAGACCGCTGCCGCTCGGCGTACGTCACTCGGCGACCGACCGGGCGCCGTCCGTGCCGGTCGAGATCCTCCGGCTCCCATGACCGCGGTGTCCGGTGGTTCCGTTATTCCTACCTTGGAGGCACAGCCATGGGCTCTCATGCCCTTCCCAGATCCGTTGTCCGGCGGAAGCTCCACGCTCTGCTGCTGACGCTGGTCGCCGGCGTCCTCGGTGTGGTCGCCGCACTGGTCGCACCACCGTCCGCTCAGGCCGCCGAGAGCACGCTCGGCGCCGCGGCGGCGCAGAGCGGCCGCTACTTCGGCGTCGCCATCGCCGCGAACAGGCTGAGCGACTCGACGTACGCGACGATCGCGGCCCGTGAGTTCAACTCGGTGACGGCCGAGAACGAGATGAAGATCGACGCCACCCAGCCGCAGCGGGGCCAGTTCAACTTCACCGCCGCCGACCGCGTCTACAACTGGGCGGTGCAGAACGGCAAGGAGGTGCGCGGCCACACCCTGGCCTGGCACTCCCAGCAGCCCGGCTGGATGCAGAACCTCAGCGGCGGCGCACTGCGCCAGGCGATGATCGACCACATCAACGGCGTGATGAGCCACTACAGGGGCAAGATCGCGCAGTGGGACGTCGTGAACGAGGCGTTCGCCGACGGAAGTTCGGGAGCCAGGCGCGACTCCAACCTGCAGCGCACCGGCAACGACTGGATCGAGGTCGCCTTCCGTACCGCGCGCGCCGCCGACCCGTCCGCCAAGCTCTGCTACAACGACTACAACGTCGAGAACTGGAACTGGGCCAAGACCCAGGCCATGTACCGCATGGTGCGGGACTTCAAGCAGCGCGGCGTGCCGATCGACTGCGTCGGCTTCCAGTCGCACTTCAACAGCGGCAGCCCCTACAACAGCAACTTCCGCACCACGCTGCAGGAGTTCGCCGCCCTCGGTGTCGACGTGGCCGTCACCGAACTCGACATCCAGGGAGCCTCGCCCTCGACCTACGCCGCCGTGGTCAACGACTGCCTGGCCGTCTCCCGTTGCCTCGGTATCACCGTCTGGGGCGTGCGCGACAGCGACTCGTGGCGTTCGGAGCACACGCCGCTGTTGTTCTACAACGACGGCAGCAAGAAGCCCGCGTACACCGCCGTCCTCGACGCACTCAACGGCGGCTCCACCACTCCGCCGCCCGGGGACGGCAACACGATCAAGGGCGTCGGTTCGGGCCGCTGCCTGGACGTGCCCAACGCCAGCACCACCGACGGCACCCAGGTCCATCTGTGGGACTGCCACAACGGCACCAACCAGCAGTGGACGTACACCGATGCCGGCGAGCTCAGGGTCTACGGCGACAAGTGCCTGGACGCCGCCGGCACCGGTAACGGCGCCAAGGTCCAGATCTACAGCTGCTGGGGTGGCGACAACCAGAAGTGGCGCCTCAACTCCGACGGATCCATCGTCGGCGTCCAGTCCGGCCTCTGCCTCGACGCCGTCGGGGCCGGCACCGCCAACGGCACCCTGATCCAGCTCTACTCCTGTTCGAACGGCAGCAACCAGCGCTGGACCCGCGCCTGACAAGGCCCGCCACCGACGAAGAGGGGAATCGGTGACGGCCCACGGTGCGGCTTTCCCCGCCCCTCCACGAGGTCGTCGCTGACGGTCACGAGGGTCGCCGCCGCGATGGCGGCGACCCTCGTGACCGACTTGCTCGCCGGAGTGGATCCGGCACCCGCCGAGGCGGCGACGGTGGACACCAATACCTGGTACGCCCTGGTCAATCGCAACAGCGGCAAGGCGCTGGACGTCTCCGGCGCGTCCAGCGCCGACGGCGCGAGTCAGCCAGTGGACGCGCAACGACGAAGCAACCGGCAAGCGCGGTTCGTGGACCCCGGCGACGGCTTCCACCGCCTCAAGGACCGGCATTCGGGCAAGCTTCTCGACGTGGCCGGCGCCTCGACCACAGACGGTGCCGTGACCTGGATGAATGAGTCCGATGTCTTCAGTGGTCACAGGCGATCACGGAACGCTTGACCGGGTGCGTCGGTGGTCCAGTTGTGCCGGGCGGCGGCGGCCAGGGCGGGAAGGCGTTGTCCGGTGCGGGCGAAGACTCCGGCCGGGGTTCTGCCGCCGTGTTGTTCCAGGTCAAGGCGGCCCTTGCGGGTGTCGATCACTGCCTCGATCCACTACGGTGCTCACCGTCCTGAGCCCGCGACACCAGCGCTGCTTCGACCACCACTACTGACAGCCTCGGATCGCTGGGGGCTGATCAGGGCCCGTCTCGGCTCTCTGGGCGGGAGAGCCTGCCGTTCGGTGAACAGTCACCGTGACCGGTCGCCGAACGGCTCATCGGTCGGGACGGCCACGAGCTGCCGCAGACGAAGCGGCCGGTCCGAGCAGCCCCGGACCGGCCGCTTCACGGAGGGTCGGCACAGTGGTGGTCGCTGTCCTGCCTGCGTGCGGCAGAAGATCGGCGACTGGCGAGGCCGGCCTGGCCAGGTCAGTTGAAGGCTGCGGCCACGGCGTCCGCGAGCTGATCCAGTATGTCACGCGAGAGTCGCACCGAGCCGGTGAACGAGAGGAAGCCGTGATTGGCTCCCTCGACCGGGAGGTGCTGGACCGGCACACCGGTGTCGGCCAGCTTGTGGGCGTAGTGGTCGCCCTGGTCGCGCAGGGGGTCGTTCTCGGCGGTGGCGATGACGGCAGGGGCGAGTCCGGCCAGTTCGTCGGAGCGCGCCGGCGAGACCCGCGGGTCGGCGCCCTGGTCCGGGGTGCTGAGGTAGGCGCCCCAGAACCATTCGAGGGAGGAACGGGACTCACAGCGGCCTGGCGTGCTCTACCGTCTGGCTCGATCCGGTGCGCGCGGCCACCGCCTCGACCTCGGGGATACGGCCCTTGGCCGCGCAGCGCGCTCGACCGCGAGCGCGATGAGTGCCCCGACTTCCCGGACCGGTGTGCCGCGCAGCAGCGAGGGCAGGGCGGCCTCCCGTACGGACCAGACCGTGGCGTACGCGCCGGTCCCGGCCGCCCGCGCGCAGTCCGTCGGTGACGCGCTTCGGTGAGCTCGATCCGTTGCGTATCAACGCCTGCTCCTGCCCCGCGAGCAGAAGCAGGGCGTCCACCGCGGCGTCCCGGTCGTAGCCGATCGGGGGACAGCCGATCTTCCAGGCGATCTGCCAGTGCAGGGCGTACCCCGCCGGACCGCCCGCTTCGGCCAGACGCGCGAGCATGCGGCCGTTCAACCAGTCCTTGGCGTGGGCGACCACCTTGTCGCGGCGATGTGGCAGCTGAGCGACCCAGTACGGTGCGGCGTAGGTGCCGTAAGGGCTGGCTGCCGCTGGGGAACGGTCCCGTTCGTATGTACCGAGCACGGCCGCGGCGACCGGCGGAAGCGGAACGTGCCGATCCGGACCGAGGTGCGCGGGCTCCCAATGTCCGGGCGGAGCGTCGGCCGGCGTCCGGTCCTGTTCGTGCTTCAACCGCGTCCCGTGACAGAGCGGGCGGGGCAGGTGGCGCATCCCCCGTGAGAGCCACAGGAACTGTCCATGCGGGGGTGATTCGCGGACGTCCCCGGGTTCCTAGCGTGGTCGTCAGGTCACCACGGGTGTGACCACTACCGGGGAGGCCACCATGGGCATCACATCAGCCGTACGACACGGCACGGGCTCCGGCCCGGACAGGGACCACGAGAGAGGCGGCGGCCGTTTCGGCCGGATCACGCGCTCTCCGCTCGGCTGGATGCTGACGGGAATGGTCGGCGTCGGCCTGGTCTCGGGTCTGACCGCGGCCGGGCCCGGACCGGTGCCGGTGCTGGGCGCAGCCGCCGCGGTGGCCGTGTACTGGCTGGTCATGCGCCGTGTCGCACGACGCCCCACGCCGGAGACCGCCTGGTCCGGAGCCGGCCGGGAGGCGCTGCTGGGCGGCGGGATCGGCCTGGTCTTCATCCTCGTCTCCGCCCTCCTGATCACGGCGTTCGGAGGCTATTCGTTCTCCTGGGCTGGCAACGGTTTCATGTCGGTCGTCTGGACCGCAGTCGCGGTGCAGGCCGGCGCCGCGGTCACCGAGGAGCTGCTGTTCCGCGGTCTTGCCCTGCAGGCTCTGGAGAAGCTGTGGGGCAGCCGGGCCGCCATCGTGATCACCTCGCTGTTCTTCGGTGTCGCCCACCTGGGGGCCCCGGGCGCGAACGCGTGGAGCGGACTGGCGATCGCTCTGGAGGCGGGAGTCCTGCTCGGATCCGCGTTCTTGTGGCGGCGTAACATCTGGTTCGTCGCGGGTCTGCACTTCGCCTGGAACACCACGGAGGAGCTGCTCGGCATCCCGGTCTCCGGCCACACGCCCGAGGGTCTGTTCACCGTCGACGTCCACGGCTCCGCCCTCCTGACCGGTGGCGGCTTCGGTCTGGAGGCATCGCTTGTGCCCGTCCTCATCGGCGTGGCTCTCGCCGTCCCGATGCTCGTCCTCGCCCACCGGAACGGTGGCGTCAAACCCCGCCGAAGCGCGGGCCACTGAGACAGGCCGACTGGAGGAAACGAAAGTGATGCCCCGCCAGGCCCCCTGGAGCCTCCCGCTGCTCCGGGCGCCGCTCGACTGGTGGCGGGAGCGGGATGCTCTCCTCAGGGACGGCATCCTCGCTCTGGCGCTCACCCTGCCGGCCTTCGTGCCGACCCTGTCCCACCTCGGTACGCAGATCGGCGACCTGCCCGAGCGGCCGGCGAACGCGCTGGGCGTCGGGCTGGTCCTGGCCCAGGCCCTGCCGCTGGCGGTCCGCCGCAGACGGCCCGCAGCCTGTCTGGCCGTCATCGCGGGCGCGTTCGCCGTGCACCAGGCGCTGGGCTTCGCGACGACGTTCGCGAGTGTGGGGCTGTATCTGGCCCTGTACTCCGCCGGGGCCCACCAGATCCGCTTCCGCCGCGGCCTGGTCGTCGTGGCGAGTGCGGGTTACGCCCTGCTGGCCATCGTCCTGGACCGCCTCGGCTCACCGCAGTCGATACCGGACTATCTCGCGTTCTGGCTGGCTCTGGCCGCGGCCTGGCTGGTGGGGAGTACGGTGCGCACGCGGCGGGCGGAAGAGGCGAAGCGACGGCGGCTGGCTGCCGAGGCGGCCACGGCCGCCGAGCGGGCGCGAATCGCCCGCGAGCTGCACGACGTGGTCACCCACCATGTGACGGCCATGGTGGTCCAAGCCGACGCGGCGCAGTTCCTGCTCGCGTCCGCGCCGGAACGCGCCGGTGAGGGACTGACGGCCGTCAGCGACACCGGCCGCCGGGCGCTGACGGAGCTGCGGTACCTGCTCGGTGTCCTGGAGGCGACCGGCGAGTCGGCTTCTGCGGACCCGGCAAGTGCGGGCCGGGGACCCGCCCTGGGGCGAGTGCGGGACCTGGTCGAGCACGCCCGCAGGTCGGGCCAGCCGGTCGAGTTCAGCGAGCAGGGCGAGCGGCGGCCGCAGGGAGTGGACGTGGAGCTGGCCGCGTACCGGGTGGTGCAGGAGTCCCTCACCAACGCCATGAAGTACGCGGCCGGGAAGCCGACACGGATCCTGCTCCGGCACGGCGACGAGCACATCGGGATCGAGGTGACCACCGACGGACCCGCCGCCGCCCCGGTCACGCGGAAACCGGACACTGCGGGCGGACGCGGGCTGGCCGGGCTGTGTGCACGGGTGCGGATGCTCGATGGTGAACTGAAGGCCGGTTCCCGGCCCGGAGGCGGGTTCGAGGTCCGCGCCACGATTCCGTCCAAGCCCCTTCAGGAGTGACCCCGTGAGCGATGCGCCGCCACCGATCCGTGTGCTCGTCTGCGACGACCAGGCGCTGGTGCGGACCGGCTACGTCACCATCTTCTCCGCGCAACCCGACTTGGAGGTCGTCGGGGAGGCCGAGAACGGCCACGAGGCGGTTCGGACCGCGCGGCGGCTGCGCCCCGACGTGGTCGTGATGGACATCCGGATGCCCCTGCTCGACGGCATCCAGGCGACGCGCCGACTGGCCGGTCCCGATACCGAAGACGCGCCGAAGGTACTGGTCGTCACCACGTTCAACGTCGACGCCTACGTCTACGACGCGTTGCGCGCCGGAGCGAGCGGCTTCCTCCTCAAGGACGCGCCTCCGGCGGAGCTGGTGGGCGGCATCCGGACCGTCGCCCAGGGCGAGGCCCTGCTGGCACCCGCCGTCACCCGCCACCTCATCGGCCACTTCGCCCGGCATCTGCGACCGGCCGACGCCTCCCTGCCGGCCAGACAGGACGTTGTGCGTGCGCTGACCCCCCGCGAGCTGGAAGCACTCCAGCTGATCGCCGAGGGGCTGTCGAACGCGGAGATCGCTGCGGCGATGTCCATCACGCCCGAGACCGTCAAGACCTACGTGTCGCGCATCCTGGCGAAACTCGGCCTGCGCGACCGCGTCCAAGCCGTCGTCCTCGCCTACCGGGTCGGACTGGTACCCGGCACACCGTGACCGGCATGGTCGTGTGCCCCAAAGTACAGCTCCGCCCACCCGGCAACCCGGGCGAGCCCCCTTCCCCCCGGTACTTATCGCAGGCTTTGCCGCGGTTTCTTCGGTCGACCCTCCAGGGAGATTCATCCGGTTCACGCTGGTATGCCACTTGTGGCGGGCCACCTGCTCGACCACCTCGCCACCCACCACCGAAGCATCACCAAGGCCTGGGCCGACGCCGGCTACAAGAACACCGCCGCCGAACACGCCGCCGGCGGGGTTCCTCACGCGGTCCCCGCCGTCACCGACGCCGAGGCACGACTCCACCCCACAGACCGGCTGTCGCGCCCCCTGGCACCCGCCCGGCGCCCGGCCCCCTCCTGGAACGCCCGGTGCCGGTCGTCGACTGGCGCGACAGCCGCCACTGGTCCCCACTGCCGGCGCCATGCGTGCGCTGTGGCCGGAGCACGAACCTGCGCGACGACAACTGTGGTGCTCCTGTGCCGTGTCGGCGCCGACAGCCCTCCCTCAGCACTCGACACGGAGAAGGTTCGCGTCGTCCGGCGGGCGTTCCGGGAGACCTCTGAGGCCGTGTCCCGGGTCAGGGCATGTGCGGGTGCGGTGCCTCCGTGCCGTCGCGGTCATCGGTCACCAGGAGCAGCAGGGCGGCACGCTCCGTGCTCAGGGAGCGGACCTTGTGAGGTGCCGTGGCCTTGAAGTAGGCGCTGTCACCCGTTTCGAGGATGACGGTCTGGGAGGGGAAGATCAGCTCGGCTCGTCCCCGATGCACGAAGAGGAACTCCTCGCCCGGGTGGTCCCGGAAGGGGACGGGGTCCGCGTCGTGCGGTGGGTGGAGCATGAAGGGAGTCATCCGCTTGGAGCCCGCCTGCAGGGCTATGCCCTCGTAGCGGCTGCCGGGCTCCCGGTCCGGGGTGAGCGGCCGCCGTTCCCCGGCCCGCGTGACGGTGACTTCGGCGAGTTCCTCCACGTCGGCGAACAGCGTGTCCAGCGGAACGTCCAGGGCCTTGGCGAGCGAGGCGCTGACAGCGATCGACGGGACACTCCGGCCGCGTTCGACCTTGGACAGGTAGCTCTTGGTGACGCCGGCGCGCTCGGCCAGCGCTTCCAGTGTCATCAGCCGCTCCTTGCGCAGCCGCCGTACGCGATTGATCACTGACGTCCTCCCTTCGCGCGCCCGGGTCGGAACGGGGCCGGGCGGACCCCCAGTATGTCCCGCGCCGTTCCTCCGGCCCGCCTGCCCCGCGCGACCGGGCCTGTCCGGCCCCTGCCCGGCCGCCCGTTGTGGCATGACACTTTGTGTCTTATAGTGAACACAGTTTCCTCACGGTGCCGGCTCGGACGGCACCCGAAGCGGGGCCCGCCGACAGGCCGGACCCCGGAACCGGAGCAGAACATGGCAGACACCCTGCGAGACCCGAAGAGCGCACTCGCCGACCGCGCCAGGCGGCAGATGAACGACCACTTCGGCGACTCGAAACTGACAACGCGGCAGAAACTGGCCCTGACGTGCCGTATCGCCTTCGACGGCGGACACGACTCAGGGCTCGCCGGCCAGATCAGCGCACGCGGGCAGAAGCCCGGCACCTACTACACCCAGCGCCTGGGTCTCGGCTTCGACGAGATCACCGAGGAGAACCTCCTGCTGGTGGACGAGGACCTCCAGGTCCTGGAGGGGGAGGGCATGCCCAACCCCGCGAACCGGTTCCACTCCTGGATCTACCGGGTCCGACAGGACGTCAACTGCATCATCCACACGCACTCGCTGCACACGGCGGCACTCGCGATGCTGGAGGTGCCCCTGGTGGTCTCCCAGATGGACACCACCCCCCTGTACGACGACTGCGCCTTCCTCAAGGAGTGGCCCGGCGTCCCCGTGGGCAACGAGGAGGGTGAGATCATCTCCGCGGCCCTCGGGGACAAACGAGCCATCATCCTGGCCCACCACGGCCAGCTCGCCACCGGCTCCACCATCGAGGAGGCGTGCAACCTGGCCGTGCTCATCGAACGCGCCGCACGCCTCCAACTGCTGGCCATGTCGGCGGGAACCGTCCAACCGCTGGACCCGGCCCTCGCCCGCGAGGCCCACGACTGGACTTCCACCGACCGGCGCAACGCGGCGAACTTCGCCTACTACGCGCGCAGAGCACTGCGCAACCATCCCGACTGCATCAAGGGCCAGGTGGACCTCTGATGGCAAATCCGCCCCTGGCAGGGATCATCTCCTACCCCGTCACCCCCTTCGACCCCGTCACCGGAGAGGTCGACCTGGCCGCGCTGCGCCGGCTCACCGGCGACCTGGTGGACGCCGGAAGCCACGCCGTCGCACCGCTGGGCAGCACCGGCGAGAGCGCCTACCTCAGAGAGGTCGAGTGGGACGCCGTCTGCGAGACCACCCTGCAGACCGTCGCGGGCCGGGTCCCCACGGTGGTCGGCGTCTCGCACTGGAGCACCGAGGGTACGGTCCGCCGTGCCCGTGTGGCCGCCCGCCACGGAGCCACCGCGGTCATGGTGCTCCCACAGGTGTACTGGAAACTGACCGAGACGGAACTCGTACGGCACTACACGGCGGTGGCGGCGGCGACCGACCTTCCGATGATGCTCTACAACAACCCGGGCACCAGCGGAGTCGATCTGGAACCGGAAGCGGTGGTCGCGCTCGCGCGTGAGATTCCGAACCTCACCATGGTCAAGGAGAGCTCCGGCGACGTCACACGCTTCCGAGCCATTCGAGAGCTGTCCGACGGGGCGTTGTCGGTCTACAACGGGAACAACCCGGTCGCGCTCGAGGCGTTCCGCTCCGGCGCCGCCGGCTGGTGCACCGCGGCGCCCTGCCTGGTCCCGCGGTGGATCCTGGAACTTCACGCCGCGGCGATGGGCGGGGACCGGGAGCGGGCCGACGCGCTGCTGTCGCAGCTCCTGCCGTTCCTGAAGTTCATCCTCGGCCACGGCCTGCCACGGACGGTGAAGGCGGGCCTTGGGATCCAGGGCCGCGGGGTCGGCCGGCCGCGGCCGCCCCTGCTGCCCCTGTCGGGGGAGGAGACGGAGCGACTCCGGGAGATCCTCCGGCTGCTCGGCTCCCACCCCCCGGCGGGCGTCGCGGGGTCCGCCGTCTGAGGCCGCCGACGCCGCGAACCCGGAACACCCCGCACCCGCACAAGGGGACGTGGACAGCGCCCTCTGTGCGGGGATGTTCCGGGCCCTCCCTGGGCGGTGCCGCCGGAAGGAACGCCCATCCGCCACGCCGCAGAGCGAAGGGAGGACATCATCCACACCACCACCCCGGCCACGGGCGGGAAGAGGCGAGTGCCTCCAAGGCCGCCCCCCTGCGCCAAACACCACACTGTCGGCCGCACCGCAGCCACCCGAAATCAGCTCCTGGGATGTCCGCCTCCGTCACCCCCTGTCCGCCACCCTGTCCTCACTGCTGCCCGCGGGCCACCGCCAGGCCTCGTCGTCCAGCGGCATGAGCGGGGCCGGCCGATACCCGAAACGTCCCGTGGCTTCCCGGTGAGGCCGCCGGTGTCGACCTCGGTGAGCAGACCGAGTTTGACCAGGCGTTTCAGTTTCACGCGGGCGCCATCGACGTTCCCCGGCGGCATTTCGCGGTCAAGGACTTGGCAGGCATCGCGGCCCTCAGCGGGCCGTCGACGTCGAGGTGGAGCACAGGGCGGCTCACGGCAGGGGCCCTTCCCTTTTCACTCGGGCCTCCCCAGCGGATGCGAACCCGTTTCGCCCGTCTTGCCCGGGGCCGGGGTTCCTGCCGTCGCGGGTCGTCCGCCGGGGCCGCCCTGCCCTGGCCGTGCGCCACCGGGAGCGGGAGGGGGTCAGCCAGGTGTGCCGGAGTGCTGGTCTCCCATCTGGTCCTCGATGAAGGCCACGGCCTCGCGGCCCACCCCGAGCGCGCCGAGGAGGAGGTCCAGCGCGGTTTCGACGTCGCGCTGCGAACGGTTGAGCCACACGAACAGGCGGGGCTCCTCGTGGTGCGCGA
Source organism: Streptomyces mangrovi (assembly GCF_900114215.1). Classification (GTDB taxonomy): domain Bacteria; phylum Actinomycetota; class Actinomycetes; order Streptomycetales; family Streptomycetaceae; genus Streptomyces; species Streptomyces barkulensis. The sequence continues at coordinate 37,724 of NZ_FOSG01000017.1, forward strand.
ACCGGCTGAGGGCGAACTCCGTGCCCCGGATGCGGAACAGGGCCACGTCCACCTCCCCCAGTTCCTCCCAGGTGCGCTCCACTTCCAGGCGCAGCCGGGCCGCGACCGCCTCCAGCGGCGGCGTCAGCCCGGCGACGATCCGGTAGAAGCTCGCCGCGTACTGCCACGGACTCACCTGGAAGGCGGGGTTCTTGCCCACGTGGTAGCCCAGGGCCGGCGCGGGCTGCCAGTCAGGTTCCGGCCCCGGCACCCGAACCACACCGGGTGCGTTACCGGCCGCGTCCGATGAAGGAATCGTCACCCGGCCCATGATGGGTCAGGACTGTGGTTCCAGACCACCGGCCCGGCGCGGCGCGGTCGGACGGATCCGGCGGTGGTGATCCGAGCGTGAGCAGTGGTGCCCGGCCCCGGGTAGACCTGCCTGCTCGACGCCCCCGGCCGCAGGCGGAAAGCCGTCCCCACGGGCGCGGTTATTCAGTTCTCACTGTCGGCGGGATGACCTACAGTGAGCGTGCCCGGGTGCGCAGGCGACGGGTACTTCGATTTGGGATCGAGTGGTTGCAGGTTCGAATCCTGCCCGGCCGAGCGTGAGTTCGACCGGTAGCTCAATGGCAGAGCGCTTACGTTCCCGTCGCCGACCTTGTTCTCCGGGCCCACAACTTCATACCTCTGCACCTCCCGGTGCGCAGGCTGCGGTTACTTCTTCGGTTGAAGCACCTTCGGGTGCGCGGGTTCGAACCCCGCACAACCGCAGCCGTCCTGATCTCGGGAGGCTCAGGCATCCGGGGCGCCCGGTGCGCAGGCGGGTGGTACTTCTCCTCTCAAGAGAAAGACGCGGGTTCGAATCCCGCCGCCGGCCGTACGGCCGGCGTAGCTCAGCGGCCCAGAGCGCCACGTTCCATCCGCCGACCCTGTTCTCGGGCGCCCCGCTTCGCCGAACGCCTCTCCTCTCACAGAGAGGGGCTTTTCATGGCTCGCTTCAACACCCGTACCGCCCGCCCCGCGGGCTCCTCCCCCGTCGCCACGACCGGTGGGCGCACGACCACCCACCGGGGCGGCGCCGGTTACCTGCGCGACCCGCGCGGCGAGCTCTTCCTTCTGGCCGTGACCAATCTCGTCGGACAGGGCACCTTCTACGAGACCGGCGGGCAGCGCGACGACCGCTTCACCCAGCTCGTGCGGCAGCTCGCGGTGGAGGACCCGGCCTGGACCGCCGGCCTGCTGAAGTGGCTGCGCACCGGCGGGAACATGCGCACCGCGGCGATCGCCGGGGCCGCCGAGTACGTCAGGGCGCGCCTGCGGACGGCGGGCAGCCGCCCCACCGGCAGCCACGAGACCGCCGAGCCGGGAAGCGAACGGCGGGAGGGCGACGATCCGTCGCACTCCACGATCTCCAACCGCGCCGTGATCGCCTCGGTGCTGCAGCGCGCGGACGAGCCGGGCGAGCTGCTGGCGTACTGGACCTCCCGGTACGGCCGGGCGATCCCCAAGCCCGTCAAGCGCGGCATCCAGGACGCGCTGGGGGCGCTGTACACCGAGCGGGCACTGCTGAAGTACGACACCGCTGCGCGTGGCTTCCGGTTCGGCGACGTGATCGAGTTGGTGCACCCCAAACCGGCCGCGGCGTGGCAGGGCGACCTGTTCCGGCACGCGATCGACCGCCGGCACGGCCGGGACCGGGACATCCCCGAGTCGCTGCGGACGCTGCACGCGCGGGCGCGCCTGACGGCCATGCCGGTGGCCGAGCGGCGGGCGCTGCTGTCCGGTCCGGCCGCGCAGGTGGCGCTGCGGGACGCGGGCATGACCTGGGAGGCACTCGCCGGGTGGCTGCAGGGCCCGATGGACGCTGCTGCATGGGAGGCGATCATCCCGTCCATGGGGGTGATGGCACTCCTGCGCAACCTGCGGAACTTCGACGAGGCCGGCGTCTCGGACGAGGTCGCCGAGCAGGTCTGCCGGAAGCTCGCGGATCCGCAGGAGGTGGCGCGCTCGAGGCAGCTGCCGATGCGGTTCTACTCCGCGTACGTGGCGGCACCGTCGCTGCGGTGGGGGCAGACGCTGGAGAAGGCCCTGACCGCGGCGCTGGCGAACGTGCCAGCGCTGCCGGGGCGGACGCTGGTCCTGGTGGACACCTCCTCCTCGATGAACGAGGGATTCTCCGGGGACGGCACGGTCAAGCGGTGGGACGCCGCGGCGCTGTTCGGGATCGCGTTGGGGCAGCGGTGCGCGGAGGCGGACGTCGTGTCGTTCTCCTCGGCCCGCTACTACCTGGGCGACTCCCCGGGGGCGAGGACGAAGACGTTCCCACTGGGGCGTGGGGAGTCGCTGCTGCGGGCGGTCGGCCGCTGGAAGGACGGCGGTTGGTTCCTCGGCGGCGGCACCGACACCGCGCTGGCACTCCGCGAGGAGTACGCCGGGCACGACCGGGTCGTGATCGTCACCGACGAGCAGGCCGGGCACGATGTGCGGGAGGTGACCGAGTCGATCCCGGCGAGCGTGCCGATGTACACGTGGAACCTCGCCGGGTACCGGGCCGGGCACGCGCCGTCCGGCGGAGCGAACCGGCACGCGTTCGGGGGGCTCACCGACGCGGCGTTCCGGATGGTGCCGCTGCTGGAGGCCGGACGGAACGCGTCCTGGCCGTGGGAGACCTGACCTGCTGCCCGTACAGCGTCAGCTGCCGGAAGGGCGTCCGGGTTCGTCTTCACACACTGACCGACGGGCGCCCTTCGCCATGGTCGCGGCCGGCACGGACATCGGACTCGGTCGTCCGGCCCACCGGTGGATGGCGCCGGTTGTCCCCTGCCGCTGCGGGAGGTGTTCCCGTGGTGGCAGGGGGCGCGGCGTGTTCTGACCGCAGGGCCGTCATGCGGGCCGCTGTGCGGCGGCGCGGTCGGTTTTCAGCTTCGTCGGCGGCGTCCTGCACGGGCCGGGGCGGGTGGTTCTTTCACGGGAACCGGGACTTCGCAGGCGGGCCGGGTGGGATCAGAAGGACACGTCGATGTAGTCGATGTCGGTGAAGGCCACGTCGAGGCGGTCGGCGCGGCGGCCGCCGTCGCGGAAGTACTCCTGTTGCAGGCCTTCGGCCACGATGTCACGCAGTTGCCGGTCGTCGGCGCCCTGCTGCCGCGCGGTGAAGAGGCGGTCGGCGTAGGCGGGTGGGAGGTGGACGGTCAGGCGGCGCAGGCGGGGGTCGTCGGTGGAGCCGATGGGGGCGCTGTAGCCGAAGCGGGCGCGGGTTTCGATGGTGATGCCGGTACTGGTGGCGGCCTCGCGGCGGCGGCGCTTGCGCACCAGGGGCTGCCAGCGGGCGCAGACGGCGGCGTCGATGCGGTCGGTGATGGCCTTCGGTGGCCTCTTGCGGTCGCCCTTGCGGTAGCGCTCCACCGAGCGCCGGCTGACGCCGAGCTCCTGCGCGACGGCGCGGGTGGTCTTCAGTTTGCCCAGCAGGAAGTTGATCTGGGCCTTGAGGGTCTTGGGCGGGTTGCGGGTGAACACCTCGGTCTCGGCGCGCTCGAGGGCGTCGTCGATCTCCCCCACGGGCTCACTCTCCTTCGTCCAGGACGGCGTCGACGCCGTCCTTGATGTGGCGGGCGGGGTTGTAGCCCTGCTCCATCAGATCGACCGCCCAGGCCAGCTGCGCCACGCCTTCGACCTTGCACAGACCCGGGCTGGGGCCCAGGCGGAAGGAGCCGGGCAGGGGCTTGCCGGAGGTGGTGTAGGGCAGGAAGTCCAGCGGGGAGTCGCCGGGGCTGGGATAGACCACGCAGTCCGAGAGGACGGCCAGGGGGTACAGGCCGGTGGCCTCGGCGGTCTTGAACATCTTGCGGTGCATGTTGACGCGCGCCTTGGCGATGACCGCGGCGCGGATGTCGGGGCGCCAGGTGGGGCGCTCCAGGGCAGGCCAGCGCTCCCCGTCGCGGTAGTGGCGTCCCTGGGGGCGCTCGCGGAGCTTGCCGATGCCGCCCTTGACGGTGGACTTGATCGCGGCGAGGACCATGGCCAGGGCCGGGTCGGTGGGCCGGCGGCGCTCCATGGCGGTGAGGAACGCGGTGTCGGTGAGGTCGGTGGTGACGCCGAGGTCGGCGAGGGTGTCGAGGTAGGCGGCCTTGAGGCGGTCGTGCCAGGGGTCCAGGTACGCGCCGGTCTCCCGGCGCAGATACGCCTCGACGGGTGCGACGTTGCAGCCCAGTTCCTGGGCGTAGGCGACGGTGGGGGTGGCGTACCAGGCGGGCCCCTCGGGGCGCTCGCCGGTGGGAGTGAAGGGGGAGGGCAGACGCGGATCGGTGTCGACGTGGGACAGGTCCACGTACCAGCAGCCGGGGATCTTCTTGTCGAAGACCGGGCGCACCACGTGCTCGGGGCCGGACAGGCCGACGGTGAGGCGGGCGGCGGCGGCGAGGAAGGCGGTGTTGATGTCCAGCCCGATCGCGTAGGGCAGCAGGCATTCGGCGTCCGACAGCAGGTCGACGCCGCGGACCCACTGGTAGACCTCCTCGTCGAGGAATCCGCCCTCCCAGCCCTGGGCGACCGGATGCTCGGAGGGCGCCTCCGGTGGGGCGGGGTCGACCGGGTCGGTGCCCAGCGAGCCGGGGTTGTGGCCGGAGACCCAGGCGCCGCCGGCTGCGTCGCGCACCGCGCGGGTGGGCGGGCGCAGGGCGGTCATCAGCTCCAGCCCGGTCACCGCCGTGGAGCCGCGCGGGGTGATGACCCGGGTGGCGTACAGGCCCAGCGCGTCGGCGAGCTGGGCCGCGGTCAGGTCGGCGGCACCGGGCCAGGAGCGGGTGTCGAGGGCGCCCCAGGGCAGGATGGCCAGTTGCACGCACCGGCGGCGGCCGTCGGTGGCGGGGCGGTAGATGCGGGCCCAGGGGCCGAAGCCACGCCGGGTGAGCTTCCACCGCGCCTTCGTGAGCTGTTTGACCACCGGGTGGTCGTCGGGCAGGCGCAGGGTGCGGCGGGCCTCGGGTCCTTCCAGGCGCTCGGGGAGGCCGAGTTTCACCGCCGCGGCGGCGGTGAGCACGATCAGCGGGTCGGCGTCCTTGCCGGCGCGGTGCAGGCGGGGCGCGCCCAGGTGGGATTCGGTCAGCGTCCACTCCACCAGTTCGGGGAGGGTTGTGGCCGGGCAGTCCATGACGATGCCCTGCGCGCCGTAGGCGGTGCCGTCGCCGTCCAGGACGGCCAGCGGGCCGTGCTGGTGGGGGGCCTCGGCGATGTTCGGCACCGGCCGCTCGCGCGCCGGGCGGCGCGGCGCGGCGCGGCGGGAGGCGGGCGCGGGACGTTCCGCGCCCGGCCCGGCCGAAGGCTCGGGCGCCGTGGGGGGCGCAGCGACCGGCTGCGGCCGGGAGGCGTGATCGGTGAACGTCTCCGGCGCCGGCGCGGATACCGGCGGGTTGGTGCCGGGCGGGGAGTGCTTCGCGGCCCAGCCCTGCAGCAGCCGCTGGTAGGCCTGCAGCCGCGGCGGCCTGGGTTCACTGCGCCCGTTCTCCCAGTTCTTCACCGTCTGCAGCGTGGTTTTCAACGCCTTCGCCAGTCGGGCCTGGGTGATCCCGGCGGCCTCGCGCAGCCGGGCCCGCTCCGCCGGGGGCGGCAGCTGCGGCTCCTCCTCCAGCAGGGCGTCCACCGCCTCGAACAGTTCCTCCTGGGTCGGCACGTGCCTCACCTCCATCCCGGACCCTAGCAAGATTTAACCCTCTCTCATTTCTTTCTTTAACCCACGCGTTTAACCCGCTGTCAAGTCGAAGGCGGCCAGTCGGCCGCTCGGAAGAAGCTGCCCGGTGCCGGAGAACCCCGGCCGTCACTCCCGAAGGTCGACGGTCGGCGGGCGCGTGTCACCAAAGATTGGTCCGCACCGGACGGCCAGTGCGTAGGCCCGCCGCCGACAGCGGCAGGACGGGTGTGCCGTCCGAAGTCGGTCGGTCGGCGTGGCCCGGGCGGACCGAGCGGCCAGCGCGGCGGGGCGGGGACGCACCGCGGGAGCGCCCGTGGACACCGCCGGTCGGCTCCCGAGGAGATTTCACGGAAACGCTGAACTGAAGCCGGTTGATGGTTGAAAATTCATTCAAAGCTTCGTCCCACCGGAGCTCCGACCGGGAAGGAACCACAGCACTATGAAGATCCGACCCATGAAACTGGCACTGGGCGCCATGACAGCCGTCGCGGTGAGCGTCGCGCTCCCGGCAGCCCCCGCCTTCGCCACCGACGAGATCGACTGCGGCGCCGACACGGATTCCGTGAGGGTGACGTATCTGGACAACGGCACGGAGCACGCCCGGTGCTGGACCGGCCCCGGCGACGTCCCGCTCGGACAGGACGGCGTCACCTCCTTCTCCTCGGGCGCCCACGAAGTGGTCGTCTTCTGGAGGACGAACCTGGGATGGGACGTCGCAGTACTCCCGCCCCACACGTCCGCCCCCTTCACCGGCGCCGACACCTACCACGTCTACGGTTTCCACGTCAGGTAACCGCTGACGGCGGCCGGCCCGGTCCGTCCGGGCCGGCCGTTCGCGACGCACACGGTGACGAGGGGTGCACGCCGCCGCCCCGGAGGGTGTGTGCTCGCCGGCGCGGGGGTCCTGCGATCCCTCAACGCCGGTACCACGTCTGGTTGGCGGAACCGGTGCACGGCCACAGGATGGCCGGGGTTCCGTCGGTGGTCCGGCCGTCGTAGACGTCCACGCACTTGTCGGCGATCCCGGCCACCAGGTCCTCGGTCCCGTTCAGGTGGAACTGCTGGGCCGGGTTGCCACTGCACCTGGCGACCTGGATCGCCGTGCCGTTCTCCTTGGAGGCCCAGGCCACGTCCATGCACAGGCCCTTGGAGCGGATCGTGCCGTCCGGCCGGAAGTCCCAGCGCTGCTCCGCGGATCCATTGCAGGTCGACAGCACCAACTGGGTGCCGTCGGTGCCCCGCCCGGCGCTCAGGCACTTGCCCGAGTCCTTGCTCACTAGGGCGTCGCCGGCCGCGGTGACGGCGGCCACGGCCGGCCCGCTCTTCCTCCCGGGAGCCTCGGCGGGGGTCGGAGTCCTGCCGGTCGCTTCCCGCACACGCGTTCCCTTCCTCTCCTCGGCCTTGTCTCCGTCGTCTCCGTCGTCTCCGTCGCTCCCCTTGTTCCTGTCGGCCTTGCCCGGGGAAGCGGGCTCGGACGACGGGGAGGGCCGGGGTGACGCAGAAGGGGGTGAGGGCGAGGGGGACTCGGCGGCGTACCGCCCGGGCCGCCGGGGCGCCCGGTCCTCCAGGACCGTCCCGTCCGTGGAATCGGACGCCGCCACCGCGGAGGTCCGGTCCGGGCCGGGCCCCGGCATCAGGAACGGCACGGATACCAGCACCGCCCCGGCGATCGCCGCGGCGGCCAGGATCGGCTTCTTCGGACGTCCGGGCGCCGCATCCGCCTCCCCCGCCGCGCCGTCGTGCGGCGAGTCCGGATCCGGCGCCTCACCGGCCGACTGCTCACCCGACCGGCCGGCCGTGTCCGGGCCCGGCCCGGTGTCCGCCCTTTCCCCGGCTCTCCCGGGTGCCCCCGCGCGGGGCTCGGCGGTGGACTCCGGTTCCGGGTGCGGGACCGGCTCCCGGGCCGGCTCCGGGGGCGGCGCAACGGCTTCGACGTCCGTGTCGCGGTCCGGGGAAGGGCCGGAACCGGCCTCCGGGCCGGTCCGTGCGGGCTCCGGTCTCCGTGCGCCCGCACCGGTGGCGCCGTCGCCTTCGGTCGCCGCCGCACGCGCGGTGGCCGGGGCGAACTCCGTCGTCGGACCGGCGGCCGGTCCGGGCAGTGCGAAGGCATGGCGCACCTTCGGCACGCCGGAGCCCGCGGTGGCGGCCGACGACGTACCGGCCGGTCCCTCGCCGTTGTTCCGAGAGGGCATGGTCCTGTCTCGCATCGGTACTCCGTTCGGTCGTCTCACTGGCCGGATGAGCCCACAGGACCGGCGCAGCGGCCGGGCCAGTCGAAGGCCGCGGCTCCGGAAGGGCGCTGCCTCAGGGCCTCGTCGAGGCGGGCGAGTACGGCGCGGTCCCGGTCGTCCGGTTGCGCGTGGCCGGCGGGAGCGGCGGCCGACCCGGCCGGCAGCTCCCGCAGGAGCAGGAGCGGCGAAGGGCCCCCGGCCCGCACGTCGAGCACCCGGAACGCGGTACCGGGCGCGAAGACCACCTCGTCGTGCCGGGCGGTGGGGCCGGTGCCGTCGGACAACTGCCGTACCCGGCGGCCGGTCACCGACCAGATGGCGTACCGGGCGCTCGCGGGGGACGGGCCCCGGCCGTCGCCCGGCAGCGCACTCACCGGAGCCGGGTCCCGCAGGACGGTGCCGGGGGCCGGGGCCGGGGGCTTTCCGGTGCCGGACGGACCGGCACCGCGCAGCACCGGGCCACGGAAGGACGGCATGCGCCGCAGGGCCGAGGCGACGCAGGCCGCGTAGGGCAGCAGTCGCGGGTCGCCGGCGCGCAGGCACCGGTCGAGTTCCCCGTGGCCGAGCGGGCCGTCCGGCATCCGCAGGTAGAGCAGCAGCGCGACCAGGTCGGCGCGCGTGGCCTCCTGGTCGTGCCCGCGCAGCGCGGGCATACGGGTGAACGCGCGGGTGGCGGCTGCCGCCTGGCGGTCCCACACCGAGCCGGCGAGGGCGCGGAACGCCGTCCGCTCCGCCTGTGTGCTCTGGTGTCCGGGCAGGAGGGGTACCGCGGGCAGCGGCTGTGCCGCCGGGTTCTCGTGCGCCGCCGGCCCCGGGGCCGCGGGCGGCGGCACGGTGGCGGTGTCCGTGTGCAAAGGCGTGCCCACCCCGACGCCTTCGGCCCGCACGGCGCGACCGCGCTGGCCAAGCGGATCGCGCCCTACCGGATGGGCCTGGGCACCGACTCTGCCGAACCACTGGCCACCGACGTCGAACTGACCGCCCTGCTCGGCATCCAGGACCTCCACCGGCACGACCCGCACACCCTGTGGCGACGCGGCACCGGACCCGGCCGGCTGCGCGTGCCCATCGCGGTGGGCGCGGACGGCCGGCCGGTGGAGCTGGACATCAAGGAGTCCGCGCAGGGCGGCACCGGTCCGCACGGCATGCTGATCGGCGCCACCGGCTCCGGCAAGAGCGAGCTGCTGCGCACGCTGGTGCTGGCGCTGGCGCTGACCAACTCCTCCGAGACGCTCAACTTCGTCCTGGTCGACTTCAAGGGCGGCGCGACCTTCCTCGGTCTGGACGAACTGCCGCACGTCTCGGCCGTCATCACCAACCTCGCCGACGAGGCCGCGCTGGTCTCCCGTATGCAGGACGCCCTGCACGGCGAGCTGATCCGCCGCCAGGAACTGCTGCGCGCGGCCGGGAACCACACCTCCGCGCTGGAGTACGAGAAGGCGCGAGCCGCCGGCAGCCCGCTGGCGCCGCTTCCCAGTCTGTTCGTGGTCGTCGACGAGTTCAGCGAACTGCTCGCGGCCCACCGGGAGTTCATGGAGCTGTTCGTGATGATCGGACGGCTCGGCCGAAGCCTGGGCGTGCACCTCCTGCTCGCCTCGCAGCGACTGGACGAGGGACGCATGCACCAGTTGGAGAGCCACCTCTCCTACCGGATCGGCCTGCGCACCTTCTCCGCGATGGAGAGCCGGGGCGTCCTGGGGGTACCGGACGCCTACGAGCTGCCGCCGGCGCCGGGCAGCGGCTTCCTCAAATCCGGCGTCGACGCCCTGACCCGGTTCCGGGCCGCCTACGTCTCCGGGCCGTACCGGCACCGCCGGGGCGGCGCAGGCCAGGCCCGCGCGGCCGGCCAGACCGTGCCGTGGACGGACGGCTACGTCGTACCGCGCGCGGTGCCCGATCCGCCGGACCCCGACCCGGAAGGCGAGGGGGACGACGAGAGCCTGCTCTCGGTCGCCGTCGGCAGGCTGCTGGGGGCGGGGCCGCCCGCGCACCAGGTGTGGCTGCCACCGCTGGACCTGCCTCCCGCCCTCGACCAGGTGCTGCCGCCGCTCACACCCGACCCGGAGCTGGGCCTGACCACGGTGGGCTGGCCCGACCGGGGACGGCTGAGGATTCCCGTCGGAATCGTGGACCGGCCGTTCGACCAGGTACGGGACCTGCTGACCGTCGATCTGTCGGGTGTCGGCGGGCACATCGCGATCGCAGGCGGCCCGCAGAGCGGCAAGAGCACCATGGTGCGGACCGTCCTGGCGGCCCTCGCCCTCACCCACACCCCGCGCGAAGTGCAGTTCTACTGCCTGGACTTCGGCGGCGGCACACTGGCCGGCCTGGACGGCCTGCCGCATATGAGCGGCGTCGCGGCCCGGCTGGACGCCGAGCGGGTGAGCCGCACGATCGCCGAGGTGAACTCGCTGCTGGCGGCCCGGGAGAAGTTCTTCCTGGAGCGGGGCATCGACTCCATGGCCACCTACCGGCGGCGCCGCACCGCCGGGGAGTTCGCCGACCACGAGCACGGCGACGTGTTCCTGGTCATCGACGGCTGGTCCACCGTCCGCCAGGACTACGACCGGCACATCGCCTCCTTCGGCTCGATCGCGGCCCGGGGCCTGAACTACGGCGTGCACCTCATCGTCACCACGGCCCGCTGGGTGGAGCTGCCCTCCGCGGTGCGCGACCAGGCGGGCACCCACCTGGAACTGCGGATGGGCGACCCGATGGACTCCGAGATCGACATCCGGCGGGCCGCGACGGTCCCCCGGGTCCCCGGCCGCGGTCTGACCCGGGAAGGCAAGCTGCACTACCTCACGGCACTGCCCCGCATCGACGGCGGCGAGCGGGCCGACGACCTCGGCGAAGGCGTCGCCGGCCTGGCGGACGCGATCGCCGAGAGCTGGCCGGGACCGGCCGCGCCCCGGGTGCGGATGCTGCCCACCGAACTGCCGGTGTCCGCGCTGCCCGCACCGGAGGGCGACTTCAAGGTCCCCCTGGGCCTGGAGGAGGAGGAACTGGCCACCGTCCGGCACGATTTCGCCGAGAGTCCGCACATGGTCGTCATCGGCGACACGGAGAGCGGCAAGACCAACCTGCTGCGGCTGACCGCCCGAGCGATCATGCGGCGGTACTCCCCCGCCGAGGCCCGGATCATGGTGGTGGACTACCGCCGCGAGCTGGTCGAGGCGATTCCCGACGAGTACCGGCTGGGTCACGCCGTCTCCATCGACGCCCTGCGCGACCTGGTCGACGGAGCGGCACGGGCGGTGAGGACCCGTGTACCGGGCCCCGACATCACCCCGGCACGGATGCGACTGGCGGACCGGTGGAGCGGGCCGCGGCTGTTCATCCTCGTCGACGACTACGACATGGTCGGCTCCGGGCCGATGAACGCTCCCTTCGACCCGCTGCTGGACCAGTTGGCGCTGGGCTGGGAGGTCGGCCTGCACATGGTGGTCGCCCGCGCGGCCACCGGAGCCGGCCGTGCCATGGGAGACCACCTGATACGCAGGCTGCAGGAGGTCAACACCCCGACGCTGCTGCTGTCCTGCCCTCCGTCCGAAGGGTACGTCGTGGGCAACGCCAAGGGCCGTCTGCTGCCCCCGGGGCGTGCCATCCGGATCGCCCGGCGCCGGACGGTACAGGTGCAGACGGCGTTCATCGGTGACGGGGAGGGCTGACCCCCGTCCCGCCGTCAGTCCGCCGGACGCCACCGCCGTGCCCGTCCCCGCGGGATCACCGCGGCCGCCGCGGCCACCAGCAGGACCAGCCCGCCGCCCGCCGACGCGACCAGTACGGCACGGTGCCGCGGGGCCCGCGGGGGCGCGGCGGGCAGGTCGGCGGGGGGCGGCTGTGGCACCGCGCCGACGGCGTCGGCCGGAACGGCGGTGAGGGCGGCGTAGACGTCCAGGCGCGCGGGTGACGCCGGATACGCGGTGGCCGTCAGCCGGCGGGACACTTCGGCCGCGTCCAGGCCGGGATGGCGGGCCCGGACGAGAGCCGCCGCACCGGCCACGTTCGCGGCCGCCAGGGAGGATCCGGAGCCCAGGTAGTGCCCGGTGCCTTCGGGGCCGCTTCCGACCACCGCGTCGCCGGGGGCCGCGAGGTCCGCCGCCGGGGTCGTGGGGGTCCCGGCGGAACGGCCGCCGGGGCCGTAGCCCATCACCGCGAGCACGCCGGGCACGGCGGCCGGCCAGTACCGGAGGGGGGCGGCCCTCTTCTCCTTCCCCGCCTTCCCCTCCTCCCGGGCCTCAGGCAGTGCGTCCGGGGCGAACGGGGCCACCACCAGGGCGTCGCGGCCGGTGGCGTACGCCACCGCCGCGGTCAGCTCCTCCTTACCGGCGGGCAGCGCCCGCGCGACGTAGATCACCTGCGCACCGGCCTCGGCGGCCGTTCTGATCCCGGAGGCGAGCAGAGCCGGAGTGGTCGCGCCGCGCTCGTCGGTGCCCCGCACCGCGAGGATCCGGGCCGCCGGGGCCACGCCCGCGGCGCCCACACCGTCGGTCCGCGCCGCGGCGATCATCCCGGCGGCGAAGCTGCCGTGCCCGACACAGTCGCCGTCCGCGCTCCCGGCCGTCTCCACCCGTCCCGCCAGGGCCGGTATCGAGGTACCGACACCGGTGTCCACCACCGCCACGGTCACCCCGGCACCCTGTGAGTGCTGCCACGCACGGGACAGGCCGAGGGCGCGCGTGGTCCACGGTTCGCTCCTCGCGGTCCGGCCGGACGCTCCGGCGCACGCTTCGCCCTGCGCCAGCTCGGACCTCACGACGGGCAGTTCCACCGGTTCCGGACCGGCCAGGGCCGGCCCGGAACCGGTCAGAAGCAGGAGGACGGCGGCCGGCAGAACGGCCGCGGCCGCACGCGCGGAAGCGGGGTCGCGTCGCATGGCGCGCATCCTATGGTGCCCGCCGGCACGGCCCGGCCGGGCGACCGGCCGGGAACGTCCGGGTGAACTCCTCCGGCTCACGTGGAAGATGGTCGGCCCCCTCGCATAGCCTGCATCCGGCGCGTCCCACCGTCCCGCAGGGCCGACCGTGGCGCCGGAGCGAGGAGGATCTAGCCTGTCACGGCAGTTGCTCACCGTCTGCCCGGAACAGCCGGAGAGTTTCCGGACCATCGGTGAAGCCCTGGCTCAGGCGCGCAGCGGTGCGGTCGTCCGGGTCCGTCCCGGCCGCTACCCGGAGAACCTGACCGTCCGGACCCGGGTGACGATCGTCGCCGAGGGCGAACGCGGCAGCGTCGAGATCTGCCCGCGCCGCGGCAGCGCGATCGTGCTGGTCGCCGACGCGGTCATGCTCACCGACCTCACCTTGCGCGGCGGTTCCGAGGACGTGCCGGTGGTCGACGCGGCACGCGGACAGGTCGCCATGGACGGCTGCACCGTCGTCGGTTCCGGCTGGACCGCTCTGCTCGCCCGGGAGTCCGGCTCCCTGGCCATGCGCGACTGCCGGGTCAGCAACCCGGACGGCGCGGGCGTCGTGGACACCACGGACACCGGCAGCGTCGTCGCCGACTGCGTGATCGAGAATCTGGGGACCACCGCCGTCGTGATCGGCGAGCGCGGCCGCACCACCGTGCGCGACTGCCGCATACGCGACGCACGCGGCAACGGCGTGCTCACCAACGGCGAGGCACGGGGCGCCATCGAGAACTGCGACATATCCGGCACGGAGAAGCCCGCCGTCGCCGTGGAGGGCAGCAGCAGCCCCCGGGTGCGGCACGTCCGGGTGCACGACGCGGCCGTTGGCGTGTACGTGACCAGCGACTCGCGCCCGGTGCTGGAACATGTGACGGTCACCGACACCACCGGACCGGGCTTCGTGGTGGCGTCCGGCGCCGATCCGCAGGTGCTGCGCTGCCGCACCTCGCGTACCAAGGGCAGCGGACTCACCGTCACCGAACGCTCCCGCGGCACCTTCGGAGAGTGTGAGTTCGACGCCGCGGGCGGACCCGCGATCCGTGTGATCGGCTCCAGCGCCCCGGCCCTGACCGACACCGCGGTGCGTGACTGCGCGGACCGGGCGGGTGCCGTGGTGCTGGAGGAGGAGTCGGCAGCCGAGTTCGACCGGCTGGAGATAGCCGACGCCGTCGGCGCCGGCATCCTGATCCGGGGCGGCGGCAGTCCGCTGGTCCGCCGCGCCAGGATCACCGCATCCGGCGGGCACGGCGTCGAGGTCGTGGACGACGGCCGCGGCAGGCTGGAGAACTGCGAGATCGACGGCCCCGGGGCGGCGGGCGTCCACGTGTCCGGTGGCGGCAACCCGCACCTGCGGGACACCACCGTGCGTGGCGCGGCCGACGCCGGCGTCCGGATCGGCGCGGGGGGCCTGGGGACGGTCCGCGACTGCCGGATGCACGCCTCGGGTTCCTCCGGCATCGCCGTGGACAAGGGGGGCGAGCTGTCCGTACTGCGCACCGAGGTGACCGACTCGGGCGCACACGGCGTCATGGCCCTGGACGGCGCCCGCCTGACCCTCACAGCCTGTGTGATCACGGGCAGTCTCGGCGACGGCGTCCGGATCGACAGTGCCGAACAGGTCATCGCGACGGGCTGCGCCGTGCGGGAGAACCGCGGCACCGGCCTGAAGCAGACCCGGGCCGGCGACCGGCTCACCGTGGAGGACCTGACCAGCACCGGCAACGGCGCCCCCGACGCGTGGGGAGCGGCCGTCTCCAGTGCCGCGCGGGCCGGTGAGGCGGAGGGCCGCGGCCGGCCGGCGAAGGCGGCCCCGGCGGGACCACTGGAGGAACTGGAGTCGCTGATCGGCCTGGCCGACGTCAAGCACCAGGTCCGCACCCTGGTCAACCTCAACCAGTTGGCGCAGCGCCGCGTCCGGCTCGGCATGCCCGTGCCGCCGATGAGCCGCCACCTGGTCTTCTCCGGCCCGCCCGGCACCGGCAAGACCACCGTCGCCCGCCTGTACGCCGAGCTGCTGCACTCCCTGGGAGTGCTGCCCAGGGGGCAGCTCGTGGAGGTGGCCCGCGCCGATCTCGTCGGCCGGTACGTCGGCCACACCGCGCAGATCACCAAGGAGGTCTTCGAACGGGCCCTGGGCGGAGTGCTGTTCATCGACGAGGCTTACACCCTCACCCCCGAAGGGGCGCCGTCCGACTTCGGCCGCGAGGCCGTGGAGACACTGTTGAAGCTGATGGAGGACCACCGCGAGGAGGTGGTGGTGATCGCCGCGGGCTACACCGCCGAGATGCACCGGTTCCTGGACTCCAATCCGGGCCTGGCCTCGCGGTTCACCCGCACCGTGGAGTTCGAGGACTACACCACCGAGGAACTGGTCGGGATCATCACGGCACAGGCCGGGGACTCCGGATACGACTGCCCGCCGGAAACGGTCCGGGCGCTGGGCCGGTACGTGGCCGCGATCCCCCGCGACCGCTCCTTCGGCAACGCCCGCACCGGGCGGCGGCTGGTGGAGGCGATGATGACACGGCAGGCCCGGCGGATCGGCACACTGACCGCGCCCGGCCTGGAAGACCTGCGGCTGCTGCCTCCCGAGGACCTGCCGACGGACGACCACGCCGGGGTGCCCCGGTGAGACGGCCGCTCGTGCCGGGTGCTGTCCGACGCGGCGCGGGACGCCGCCGGCCCGCGGCCTGGCCCGTCACGGGCCTCGGTACGCATCCGGCGGCCCGGCCCGCCGCTACGGGCGGCCGGCCGGAGCACGGGTGACGAGGGCGGCGACCGTGCCCAGGGCCAGGGTCAGGGGCGAGTACAGGACCAGATCCCAGAACCGGAACGACGCGGGGCCCTGGCCGATCACGCCGGACAGGACCAGGCCCGCGGCGCCCCTCAGGAGCAGCACGGCGGCGGCGATGCCGGTCACGGCGTTCAGGACCCGGTGCGAAAGGAAACCGCGCACGAACCCGGCTCCGGCCAGGACGAGCCACGCCGCCACCGCGAGCAGGCAGGCGACGGCCAGGGTCATCCACGGGGGTGGACTCGATGACGGGTCGGTCTGGCCGACGACGGTTTCGAGGAATCGTTCCCGGCTGGTCAGCGGCCAGGGCGACCTCAGCCAGACGAGGTGGAGGGACGAGAGGGCAGCGAGCACGAGGGCAGCCGCGGCGGCAGCGATGCGGTACGGGTTCCGGGGCATGGACGGTGCTCCTGTGGTGGATGGCTCGACGGTGACCTGAAGTGCTGGAGACCCCGTCTGCGCGCGAGGTCTCCGATGGCTCCGGCGGCGCGGGGCGCGTCGGCGGCCGCCCCGGCTCACGGCTTGCGGAGCAGGGCCAGCGCGGGTTCCACCAGTGCGCGGTACTGGTTCTGCGCGGCGAACGGCGGCAGTCGGCGGAGTGCCGTGTCACGCAGCGCACGCGCCGGGCGGCTCTGCCAGTGCGAGATCTTCCCGATGCGCCGCGAGGCGAGCTGCATGCGGCGGACACGGCGGTGGCGCAGGGTTCGGTAGCGCTCGAGAGCACCGTCCGTGCCGGGGGCCAGACAGAGGGCGAGGGCGTAGGCGTCCTCGATGGCCATGGCGGCTCCCTGCCCCTGGTTCGGTGTGATGGCGTGGGCGGCGTCGCCGAGGAGCAGGATCCTGCCGCTTCCCCAGACGGGTGTGTCGAGTTCCTCGAGGTCGTGGTGGAGGGGCGGGGCCTCGGTCAGGATGTCCAGAAGCCGGGCCGGCTCGCCGCGGTGGTGGGCGAAGGCGCGGCGGAAGCCGTCGGGCCAGCCGGGCTCCGGGGCACGCCGGGGCGCGGTGGTGACGAGGTAGTAGTACAGCTTCCGGCCGGGCAGGGGAACCGCGCCGATGCGTGTGCCGGGACCCCACGACTCCAGGGCGTTCGTGAACCCGGCGTTGTCGGTGATCCCCCGCCAGCAGGTGGTGCCGCTGTAGCGCAGCGGGAGCGGTCCGGTGAGCTGTTCCCTGACGGTCGAGCGCAGGCCGTCGGCGCCGACCACGGCGTCGTAGGAGTGCACCGCGCCGTCCCCGGTGAAACCGACCTCGACCGCTCGGCCGGTGTCCCGTACGGAGGCGACGGCCCGCCCGGCGAGGAAGCGCACCTCGCCCGGCAGATGGTCGTGAAGGACTGCGTGGAGTGATGAGCGGGCGAGGGACCGGGAGGGCTCGCCGTGACCGGCCGGGCGCTGGGGCCGGATGCGCTGGAGCACGGCCCCGTCGGCGTCGACGAGGTCGAAGGAGGGCAGCGGGTGGCCGTGCTCGGACAGGTCCACATCCAGTGCGGCGAGGATGTGCAGCGCGTTGGAAGCCAGGACGATGCCGGCGCCGGTCGTGGAGTGGTGGGGGCTTCTTTCGGCGACGGTGACGTGATGGCCCGCACGGTGGAGGGCGCGGGCTGCGGTCAGTCCGCCTATGCCGCCGCCCGCCACGAGGATGTCGAGCGCCTTCATGTCCGCTCCTGCCGGTGCTGCGCGGTGAGGATCCGGGTGAGGGACGCTTCCAGCAGCCGCAGTTGGGCGGCGCGGTCCATCTCCCCGCGCAGCCCGGCGACGAGGATGCCGAAGTAGAGGGAGAAGAAGGCCGTGAACAGCAGATCCGGGTCCGGGAGGGCGACCTCGCGTGCCGAGGCGGCCTCTTCCAGCTCACGTGTCACCCAGCGGCGGAACTCGGCCATCCGCCGGTCCGCGGGGCCCTGGGGGTTGGTGTGGAAGAGCGAGGCGGACAGGTACTGCCGGGCGAGGTCGGGTTCGCGGTCGTAGCTGGCATAGAGCTCCCCCGCCACGTGGACCAGCCGGCCGACGAGGTCGCCGGCCGGGGGCAGGGTGCTCATCGCGGCCTCCAGCGCCCGGCCGATGTGCTCGTCGAGGAGGGTCTCGACCAAGGTGTTCAGATCGGGGAAGTGCACGAAGAACGTCCCGGCCGCGACGTTGGCCTCCGCGGCCACGTCCCGTGTCGTCAGTCCTGCGAACCCGCGCCGCCGCAGCACTCGGCGTGCCGCTGCGAGCAGCGTCTGACGGGTCTGTTGTTTGCGTTGCGCGCGTACGCCGCCGGAGGGCGGGCGCGCGGAGTCGTCACCCATGCCAGTGAGCATACTCAGTGAGCGTGCTCATTGAAAATTCGAGTGCCCGGCCAGGCCCGACCCGGCCCGCAGCCGTGCCGATGCGTCCGAGGCGGCCGTCCGGCCGCAGCCCAGTCAGACGGCTGCCCAAAGCCGCCTCCAATGCCCCGAACGCCTCGCCCGGCGCGTCCGGTGAGGACTACGGCACATCCGGCACCGCAACGATCTCATCGACGGCTGCCCGGACGAGACCGGCCCGGCCGTCAGACCTGTCTGACGCCACACGGCACCACGAGTCCAACCTCAGCGGGGAAAGGCTGTGCGGTACACCTGATGTCTCAGCCATTCATAAAAGATTTCCGGCCATCACTCCAAGCATTCATTGCCTGCATCGGCACGAGTTCCCTATAGAAGAGAACCGCCCGCACGCAAAGGAAGACAGCCGACCACTTGCCTCTGTTTTGCAACCATGGACACAGACCTGTCCGCTTTTGGCAACACGTCGCGATGCCTGACCACCTGTCGCAAGGTCGGCTCGCCGCAGCGTCGAACAGGCAAGTTCCCAGCTCCGACACCGGATGCTTGCCATCGTCCTGCAACACCGATGCCACATCCGGTCCCGAACACATCTCGAGCCGCAGAAACCGCTGGATGAACGGCAACCGGTCGCAGAGAGAGTGCCCCGTGACCAATACGGCGGTCGTCGGCACCGGGCCCGGCGGGCCGGCCTCCCGGGCGCCGGCCCACGGCCCGCGCACCCCGCCCGACCTGTCACCGAAGAAGTTCACGAACAAGGAGACGATCTCATGCGCACTCGCACCGCCGCCACGGCCACCGCGACCGCCGCGGTCGCCCTGCTGGCCGCCACGGCCGTCCCCGCGAACGCCGCGGCCCCCGCTGCGGTCGGGTGGTCGGTCCAGCACGGCACTGCCGCCGCCACGGGGGAGCGCTGGACCGAGCCGAGCGGCGGCTGGCCCTCAAGCACCCTGGTGATCGAGGGGGAGCTCACCAACACCGGCGCCGGGTGCTACTCGGTATGGACGCGCTTCGTGTACGACCTCGCACCGGGCCCCGTCCGCAAGCACGCCGAGATCTGCGGCCCCGGAAGCGTCGAGGTCGACGTACGGCAGTCCTACTGGATCACGACCACGGGCAGCATCACCGTGTGCCGGGGCACCGAGGACACCTCGGACTGCGGTACGTGGCGGAGCGTCACCACATGGCCCGCCAACCGGCGCTGACCGCCGCCCGCAAGTCCGTCGCGCGGCGGGCCCGTGGGCGGCGTCCCCGGGCGGACGACTCCGTCACCCGCACCCTCACAGAAGCCGGTCGGGGGCAACGGCACGGGACTACCGGTGGCTGGAGGAGTATTTCCCCGGAATGGGCGAGGCGTACTGCCTCACCGCGATCCGCGGGCCCGCCGCCTCGGCGGTGCCGGCCCGGCCGGGGGCGGTGCGGGTCTGCGCGGTCAGGTGCGTGGACGCCCTGTACGGGCCCGTGTACGCGGCCTGGAACGCTCTTTGCGGTGAGCGGCTGTTCGCGGGCGTGACCGCGGTGGATGGGAGCAGGGCACTGCCGTTGTCGGTGCCGGGCGACACCATCCGGCCATGAGTGACGAGTCTTTCGACTGGCACGGGTTTCTGGGCCGGTGGTGGCAGGAATGGGTTCCGCACCCGGACGCCGACGAGGAAGAGGGGGGGTGAGCACAACCCTGGCAGGCCCGGGGCGGACAAAACCGGTACCCGTCGTTTCGCGCATACATGGAGGCCATGTAGCGCGGCTTCCACGCCGACCGCGTGGGGAGGCCCGACTTCGTGAACGCGACCGAGGGGACGGGAACCGCGCCGTACCCGACACCCCAGACGACCAGCAGGGCCACGACGCCGAGTTCCCAGCGCCCCACAGGACCGGCAGCAGCAGGGCGGCGACCCGGCGGGCCGGTTCCGTCAGGGAGGCGTGTGACGGCGGTGTTTTGCCGAGGCCATGGGTTCTGTCCTGTGAAGTGCCTGTCGTCGCGCGCTCAGTTCAGCAGGCTCCGGGCGGCGGACGCAGCGGTACGCCGGAAGCCGCGGCCCGTCCGGGGCCTCCGGGGCCTCCGGGGCCTCCGGGGCCTCCGGGAAACGCTCCCCGGACCCCCGCCCACGCGGTCGTACTCGCGTACTACTTCGGCAGGAAAGCATTGACCTGGAAAGACGCGAGGGCAACGGTACGGATCATGCCGATTTCCGTGGCCCTACCTCTCGCGTCGGGGATCCCAGGCCTCGACGCCCCGGCGGCACGTGGGATTCTCGGCGTCGACACCGGCATGGGCACGGCCACGACCCTGCGCCGGCGCTTCGGCCGCACGGTGGGGGTTCCGCCCGAGTCCTACCGGTGCGGGTTCCGCGCCCGGGGAGAGGGCGGAGGAGTCAGGCCGGCGGCCTGGAGACCGGGCCGGGGCACCGGGCCGGGGCACCGCGGGCGTCGACCAGATCGGACCGGCCGGATCACGGCCGGCACCACGCCCGAGTCCGTCGTCGATGAGGAGCACACCCTGTGAACACCGCGGACCCCTCCACCCCGGCCGTCCTGCCGGAGGCCTTCTACCGCGATCTGGGACACGGCCGCTATGCGAGCGGCCCGGCCACCGCGGGGCCCTGGAGCCCCGAGTGGCAGCACGGCGGGCCGCCCTCGGCCCTGCTGGGAAGGGCGATGGAGCGGCACGAGCCGCGGCCGGGCTTCCGGATCGCCCGGGTGACGGTGGAACTGCCGCGGCCGGTGCCCGTCGCCGACCTCCACGTCAGCGTCCGGACCGTGCGCTCGGGCCGTCATGTGGAGTTGCTGGAAGGAGAGATCGACTCGGGCGGGGAGACGGTGATGCTGGCCCGTGCGTGGCGGATGGCCGCCAGCCCGCCGGACACGCCGTCCCTGCGCTCGGCGCCCCCCGCGCCGCCCCTGCCCGGGGCCCAGCCGGGGCACACCATGGCCGGCGCGCACCTGGCGGGCTACATCGCCGCCATGGAGTGGCGCTTCGAGCCGGGCACGGGATTCGACACCCCGGGGCCCGGCACGGCCTGGGCGCGTCAGCTCATCCCGCTGCTGGCCGGGGGCGAGGACACTCCGCTCACCCGTGCGCTGACCGTGGCGGACAGCAGTTGGGCGGTCGCCTTCGAGCTGGACCACCATCACCGGCTCGTCATCAACACCGATGTCACGCTCGCCCTGCACCGCGACCCGGTGGGCGAGTGGCTGTGCCTGCGGTCGGCCACGGACGCCAGCCCGCGCGGGTCCGGGCTGGCCGTGGGACGCCTGGACGACACGGCCGGCGACTGCGGTCGTGTGGTGCAGACGCTGCTGGTCGGTCGGCGCCGGTGAACACCGGTCACGTGGCGGCCGGTGACGCGTTCACCGCTGACCGGCCCCTCCACGACGACAGCGTCCGCGAACGGCTCGCCGACGCCTGCCCGGTCCCGATCCCGCATGCGTTCCCGGAGCAGCTGAACGATCCCTGAAGGTTCCGTGGCCGTATCCCGCACCGCGCCGCCGGCGGTGACTCGGGGAGACAGCCCGTTCGCGGCGGTCAGCCGCCCCTGGCGGACAGCCGCGGGGCCCGGCAGCCTCCTTGGGTGTCCAGAACACCATCTGCCCCGGCATGACGAGCCCATCAGGCTGGAGCCCACCGGGTGCTCCACGAAGGCAAGAGCGGCTCACCGCGGACGTCGGACACTGCGTCCGCGGTGAGCCGAGAACCGGAGCACGGGCCCGGCCGTGGGGCCCACCCGCCCCACCGGCTCCACCCGCCCCGCCGACTCCTCCCGGCACGGCGAGCCGCCGGCGAACGGACGCCGACCGGCTACGCCGAGGTCCCGGACGGCCGGCCGGGGGTGCAGGTCACGTCCGCCGGAGTGCCGGCCGCCCCTTCGCCCTGGAAACCGAAGGTGGTGCTTCCGTTGCTGCCGAGGGTGCCGTTGTAGCCGGCGTTGCGGACGGTGACGTTCTGCCCGTCGACGGTGAGGTCTCCGTTCCACAGGTGGCTGATGGACTGGCCGCCGGGCAGCATCCAGGTGACGGTCCAGCCGTCGATCGGCGCGGTGTGGTCGTTCCCGACGGTGATCTCGGCGGTGAAGCCGCCCTGCCACTGGCTGGTGACGCGGTAGGTGGCGGTGCAGTTGCCGCCGGGGGCGGGGCTGCCGCCGCCGAGCGCGGCGGCGATGGCGTGGTATGCGGGCTTCTTGGCGAAGTCCTCGTCCCACGGCAGAGCGGCGCCCTCGCCGGGGAAGACGGAAGGAACCCAGGAGTACTTGTCGGTGTAGTCCCAGACGGTGATGCCGACGCACCGGGAGACCGCCAGGCACGCCTCGACCACGGCGCCGTAGTCGGTGGCCTGCTGTGCGTCCTTGGCGGCGGTACGCGGCAGGGTCATGCGGATGTCGAGTTCGGTGACGGCGACATCGACGCCCAGGTCGGCGAAGCGCTGGATGTTCCGCTGAAGGCTCGCCGGGACCTGGCCGGCGATCAGGTGGGCCTGCATTCCGACGCCGTCGATGGGGACGCCCTGGGCCTTGAAGGACTTCACCATCTCGTAGACGGCGTCGCTCTTGGGGCCGATGCCTTCGATGTTGTAGTCGTTGTAGTAGAGCTTGACGTCCGGATCGGCGGCGCGGGCGGCCTTGAAGGCCTCGGCGATGTAGCTGTCGCCGATCTTCTGCTGGAAGACCGACTGCCGGCGGCTGCCGTCCTCCTCGAACGCCTCGTTGACCACGTCCCAGTGGACCAGCCGGTCTTCGAAGTGGTCGACTTCGTGGGTGATGTGGTCGCGCATGACCCCGAGAAGTTCGTCGGCGGGCACGTCCTCGACCCAGCCCGGCAGCTGGTTGTGCCACACCAGGGTGTGTCCGCGCACCGACTGGCCGTTGGACTCGGCCAGGCCGACTATCTCCTCGGCGGCGGTGTAGTCGAACCGGCCCCGGGACGGCTCGGTGTACTGCCACTTCATGGTGTTGCCGACGGTGATCTGGCCGAACTCGCTGCCCAGGATCTGCGTGTACTGGGTGTCGGACAGTTCGGGGTTGTCCGTGGCGGAGCCGAAGTAACGGCCCTCGGCCTCGGCCAGTTCGCCCAGGGTGGCGGTGTCGGCGTGGGCCGGATGAGCGGGCGCGATCGCGGTCAAGCCGGCCGACAGGGCGACCAACGCTGTGGTGAGGAGGCCGGCCGTGCGGCGGCCTCGGGTCGGGCGGTGGCGGAGCATGGGGGTGTCCTCCGATTCGAAAAACGTCCGGGGCTCGGTGTGTTGCCGTGTCGGCGGGCCGGCGAGCCGATCCGGCCCTGACCCGATTCCTCTCCGCAGGCGGGAGGCACCGCCTGCCGGTGTCGGGGCACAGACCGGCTCCAATCCGGCTCCTCCCGCGGCGCCCGGGCCGCCTCGGGCGCGTTGCACAGGTCGCGAAGAAGCCGGATGGAGCAGGCGCGGCGGGCAGGACACCGGCCCGCCGCACGGGCGCGGGCGACCGCGGCGGAGCCTGCCTGCCCCGCTCCGCCTTCCGCGGCGCCCTGCGGGGGCAGGGCGCTCCTTACGGCCGGGAGTCGCCGAGTACCTTCCTCAAGGCGTACGAGGTGCCTCCCGGGCCGGGGGGCGCGGAGTTCGGTGATCAGTAGCCGTAGATCATCTTGTAGGCGACCTCGGGGAGGAACTGGCCGGCCGAGGAGCCGGCTCCGACGCCGCAGTTGCCGTCGGACTCGCCCGGAACCTTGATCCACAGCAGCATCTCGGCGCCGCCGCCCTGCTGGGTGGGGGTGCCGATGCGGCGGCCCGAGGGGTTGCACCACTGGCCGTTGGAGCCGTTGCCGTTGCGGCTGGTGTCCACGACGAACGGCTTGGTGTAGCCGTAGCGGGACCTCAGTTCGCTGTTGACCGCGTTGCCGTAGGCGGTGTTCTCGGCCGTGGTGAAGTAGTTGGAGACGTTGAGCGAGAAGCCGCGGGCCTGCCGGAGGCCGGCTTCGTGCAGACGCTGGGCCATGGTCGCCGGGGATGCCCAGCCCGGGTTGCCGGCGTCCATGTAGACCCAGGTGTTGGGGGCCTGGCGGCTGAACTCGGTGAGGGCCCCGGTGAGCATGCGCTCGCGCTCGTCGATCTGGGCCTGCGTCATGCAGCCGTAGTCCCCCAGCGAGTCCGGCTCCAGGATCACGACGGCCGGGCGGTTGCCGATTCCGCCGGCGAACTGCGCGATCCAGCTCGCGTAGGCGGACGGCGAGGAGGCTCCGCCCGAGGAGTGCCCGCCGCAGTAGTCGCGGTTGTAGATGTTGTAGGCGACGAGCAGGGGCAGTTTGTCGGCGCGGTCCGCCGCCCCCGCGTACGCGCCCGTGGCGGTGCCGATGGTGCCGCTCCACGAGCCGAACCAGCGGGCCGTCGGGGTGTTGGCGATGGAGGCGTTGATCGCGGACGCCCGGCCGTCGCCGGGGTTGGCGGCGACCCACCGCTTGGCGCTGGAGTCGGGGTCCACGTAGAACCCGTTGGTCATGGTGGTCGGGTCGGCGGCGTGGGCGGACGGTGCGACGGCGAGTGCCAGCGGCAGGGCGAGGAGCGCTGCGGTGAGGGCGCGGATGCTACGGCGCATGACGGTACCTCGGTTTCCTGGTGGGGGGTGCGTCGCGCGCCCGCGCTCCGGGCGTGCGACGCGCTGAAGGAAGTGCGGTGGTACGCCTCTCCGCCGGCGACGGGCTCTCCGGCGGGGAGAACACGCGCGAGGACTCGGCGGAGACCTCTGGGAGCGCTCCCACTGGAAGCGCTCCCAGACTCCGGAGCCTTCGTCGTGACAGGTATCGTGTGGTTGGGTCCATTGGACTGTCAAGTACTCGGGGGATCAACGTCGACGGCACGGCGGAGGCGTACGGTTTTTCTGGAAGCGCTTCCAGTCCTCGCGGCCGGGCCCGCCCCTTCTCTGTCCTCCTCGTCCACCGGGCGGGTGGCAGGCAGGCGGGCGGGGGTGAGACGCTTCCCGTCCGGTCGGCAGGGAGAGGCTCGGGGGTCATGGCAGAGGATGTGGCGCGTCGGCGATCGACGCTCG
The DNA here is from genome assembly GCF_900114215.1 of Streptomyces mangrovi. GTDB lineage: Bacteria > Actinomycetota > Actinomycetes > Streptomycetales > Streptomycetaceae > Streptomyces > Streptomyces barkulensis. Next base: position 62,635 of record NZ_FOSG01000017.1, read on the forward strand.
ACGAGGTGGCCGAACTCGCGGGCGTGTCCCGTTCCGTGGCCTCCCGCGCCCTCAACAACGCCCCGCATGTCAGCCGCGCCAAACGCGAGGCGGTCGAGCGGGCCGTCCGGCGACTCGGTTACGTGCCCAACACGACCGCCCGGGCACTGGCCACCCGCCGGACGGGGGTGGCCGCCCTGGTCGTCTCGGGAGAGGATCCGTCGATCTTCGCGGATCCGTTCTTCGCCCAGGTGATCGTGGGGGCGTCAGGCGCGCTGGAGGAGGCCGACCTGCATCTGATGCTGTGTCTGGCCGCTTCCGACCGGGGCCGCAGGCGGGTGGAGGACCTCCTTCGCTCCAGGGGCGCCGACGGCGTGATGCTGATGGCCCTGCGCGAGAACGATCCACTGATCCGTATGGCCGAGGAGACGGCGATGCCCGTCGTCTTCGGAGGGCGGCCGGTCGGCCCGGCTCCCCGGTGGTACGTGGACGCCGACAACGTCGGCGGGGCCCGTGAGGCGACCGAGTATCTGGTCTCGCGCGGCCGGACGCGCGTTGCCGCGATCTGCGGGCGGCTGGACACCGGGGTCGGACGCGCCCGGTACCGCGGCTACCGGGACGCCATGCTGGCGGCCGGCCTCTCCCCTCTCCCGCCGCAGGAGGGGGACTTCACCGAACCCAGCGGCGCCGCCGCCATGGCCGCGCTGCTGGTGAACCATCCCGAGGTGGACGGGGTGTTCGCCGCCAACGACAACATGGGGGTGGGAGCGCTGCGCACACTGCGCGAGGCCGGACGGACGGTACCCGACGACATCGCCGTGGTGGGTTTCGACGACCTGGCCGTCGCCCGGGTCGCCGACCCGCCGCTCACCACCGTCCAGCAGCCCGTACAGGCCCTCGGGCGGAAGATGGCGCACATGCTCGTCGCCCTCGTCAACGGACAGGACCCCACTCCCCTGATCCTGCCCACCCGGCTGATCGTCCGCGCCAGCGCCTGACGGTTGCTCAAGGTGTTCGGCTCCGCCCCGGCTCCACGGCGAGCAGGCGCAAGGCGGCGCCCGCCCCGGGACCTCCGGCGCAGGGCCGTACACGCGTACCCACCACACCACCGGACGCCGCCGCCGTGTGTCAGGAGACGGTGATCTCCCGCTTGAGGATCTTCCCGGTCGGCCCTTTGGGCAGGGACGCGGCGATCCGGACGACACGCGGGTACTTGTAGCTCGCCACCTGCTCGCGAACGAAGTCACGCAGTTGTCCGGGGGTCGTCTCGGCACCCGGTTTGAGGACGACGGTGGCGGCGACCTCCTCTCCGTGGGTGGGGTGCGCAATTCCCACCACCGCGGCTTCCATGACGGCCGGATGCCGGTACAGGACGTCTTCGACCTCCCGGGGGTAGACGTTGAAGCCGCCCCTGATGATGACGTCCTTGAGCCGGTCCACGATGCGGAAGTCGCCGGTGGTGTCCCGGATGCCGAGGTCCCCGGTGTGCAGCCAGCCGTCCTTGACCGTCTCGGCGGTGGCCTCCGGGCGGCGCCAGTAGCCCTTCATGACGTTGTGTCCGCGCATCACTATCTCGCCGACCTCTCCGACGGGCACCTCCTTGCCCTCCTCGTCCACGACCCGCATCTCGACACCGTCGACGGGAATACCCACGGTGCCGGCGACGCGTTTCCGGTCGATGCGGTTGATGCAGGCCAACGGAGAGGACTCGGACAGTCCGTAACCTTCGAGGACCGCGCATCCGAAGAGGTCCTCGAAGCCGCGCAGCACCTCGACCGGCAGTGGGGAGCCGCCGCAGACGCAGACGCGCAGCGAGGACACGTCGTGGCGGCCGTGGTCCGCCGCGCCGAGCACAAGGGTGTACATCGTCGGCACGCCGAGGAAGACGGTGACCTTGTCGCGCTCGATCAGCGAGAGGGCGCGGGCTGCTTCGAAGCGCGGCAGCAGGGTGAGGCACGCGCCCACCGCCACCGCGCAGTTGAGCCCCATCACCTGCCCGAAGGAGTGGAAGAGCGGCAGGCCGCCGAACGTCACGTCCTCGGGGCCCAGCCGCAGCACGTCCACCGCCGCGGCGACGTTGTGCAGGATGTTGGCGCCGGTGAGTTCGGCCCCCTTGGGCTTGCCGGTGGTGCCCGAGGTGTAGAGGACGACGGCCGTGTCGGAGGCCGATCTCTCGCCTGTGAAGTCCCCGGGCCGGTGTTGTCGCAGGGTCTCGGCGAACGCGGCCGGCTCCACCGCGATGTGCCGGGTGCCCACCGAACGGGCTCCCTTCGCCGCCTCGTCGGCGCCTTCGTGCCAGGTGAGCAGCAGGGCGGCACCGGCGTCCGCCAGACAGTGCGCCACCTCCCGGGACTTGAGCATGGGGTTCATGGGCACGACGACTGCGCCCGCGCGCAGGATGCCGTAGTAGAGGGCTGCGAAGAGCGGGACGTTGGGAAAGGACAGGGCCACTCGGTCGCCCGCGGTGACATTCCGGGAGCGCAGGTACGCGGCGGTGCGGGAGCTGAGGTCGTCGAGTTCGGCGAAGGTCAGTTCCTGGCCGTCGAGCCGGACGGCTGCCCGGCTCGCGTGTCGCAGGGCCGTGCGGGACAGGAGTTCGGACGGGCTCCGCAGCTCCTCCGGTGTGATGGCCATGACAGTTCTCCTCGGGATCATCGGACGGAGTACAGGAGGGAGGCGGCACAGATCCTGTTGTCCCGCGCGTCGCAGATGTCGACCCGCACCTCGGCATTCCGCTTGCTGTGGCGGAGCATGGTCGCCCGTGCCGTGAGAACACCTGGGGCCGGTGCGTCCAGGCAGCTCAGACTCACGGTGCGCAGCCGCACCGAACAGTCCGCTCCGGAACGGTGTTTGATCAGCAGGTAACCGGCCAGGTCGGCCATGCGGAACTGGGCCGGGCCGGACACGGTGCCCTCGGCCGGACCCCGCTCCAGGGACTTTGATCGGGCCTCCATGACAAGTCGGTCCTCGGTCACCGCTGCGACCACGTGGTCGGAGGCGAGCCAGGGGAACTCCTTGCCGATCAGCGCGTTGATGTCATCGGTGTTCTCGGCGGCGGTGTCCGCGGCGGTCATGGTGTCCTCTCCATGCGGTCGGGGGGCGGGGGGCATACGGCGATCGCGGTGACCAGCAGCCCATCGCGGGACAGCCAGTGTCCGCTCAGCCGGCGCGGCAGGGGGATCCCGGTGGGAGCCGCCGGGATCGTGGCGTGGAAAGTGCCCCGGGACCCCTCACCGGGCGGATCGAACCTCACCTCGGCGTCCTCGAAGCCCAGCCAGCGGCCGACCAGCGGGGACCACACCTTGTAGACGGACTCCTTGGCGCTGAACAGCAGGCGGTCCCAGGACACGTCCGGGCGGCACCGCCGGTGTTCCACCAGACGTCGCCGTTCCTCGCCGGACGCCACTGCCTCCAGCGCCCGGGCGGACAGGGGCGCGTCGGGCTCGGCGTCCACGCCCAGGGCCACCGCGTCCCGGTCACGGGCCACCGCCGCCGCCCGGTAGCCGTCGCAGTGGGTGATGCTCCCCACCACCCCCTCCGGCCAGACGGGCGCGCCCCGCGGACCGCGCGGCAGCGGGGAGGCGGGGAGCCCCAGGGCGCCCAGCGCCCGCCGGGCGCACAGCCGGGCGGTGCCGAACTCCCGTCGGCGCCCGGCACGGGCCCGGGCGACGACGTCCGCCTCCTCCGGGAAGAGGACCACGGCCTCCTCCCCGCGCACTTCGGCGCATCCCGCCCACGGCGGCAGCAGCCCGGACAGCATCGGCGAGCCCGTGCCCGTACCCGCGCCCGGCACGATGGTGCGGCGCGCCGGCCCCGGACTCGCAGGCGGTTCTACCGGCATGCGGTGTCGGCGGCGTCGGCGCCGGTCACCTGGAAGGCCCATGCGGCGATCCTCTCGACCAGTCCGGTGTGGTGGCGGATCCAGCGGAAATGGCCCAGTGGCTTTCCGGACGCGCCGGCGCGGGTGAGGCTCCAGCGCACGACATCCGCGTGCGGCGTCTTGGCGCAGAGGTGGTCGACCGCACGGGGCGGCGCCAGATCGTCTCCCTCGACGTCCACCGCCAGCACCGGCATCCGTACGGTGCGCAGCATCCGCTCGTAGTCGGCGCAGCCGCCCCGGACCCTGTAGCGGCCGGTGCGCACCTGCCGGGCCCAGTCGCGGATCAGCCGCGCGGACTCCCGGCCGGCGAAGCCCAGCCGCTCGCCCGGCCAGTGGCCGAGCACCATCGCGCCCACCGCGCACAGCTGGCCGAGCAGCAGCCGCCGTACGCCCTCGAGCGGGCCGAAGCACCGGTACCAGGCCGATCCCGACGCCACCAGCACCACCCCGGCGACCGGCGGCTGGAACACGCCGCAGTGCACCAGCCCCAGTTGACCGCCCAGGCTGTGTCCCAGCAGGAGCCTGGGGGCCTCGGGGAAGGCCGCCTGGACCTCCCGCAGCACCGCCCCGATGTCCTGCTCGACGATCTCCCGGTAGCCGAAGCGGACGCCGCGCCGCGGCCGGGGCAGGCTCTCCCCGTGGCCGCGCAGGTCCGTGGTGACTACGGTCAGCCCCTGTGCGTGCAGGGCGCGCGCCAGCGGGGTGTAGTTGCGTGCGGACATGCCCATGGCCGGCAGCAGCACCACCACCGGGGCCTGCGGCTCCTGCCGGGACAGGGCGCGGACCGTCAGTCGGGCACCGTCCGGGGTGGTGATCCGGGCGAGCAGGGGGATGCGGGGCGGTCGCGCCGCTCCTGCGGGTGTCACAACTCTCCCAGTCGCCAGCCCACCACTCCGGCGCCCCAGGTGATGCCGGCCCCGAAGGCGGCCACGCCCAGCAGCCCCGACCCGCTCAGCAGCCCCTCCTCCCAGGCCTGGGCCAAAGCGATCGGAATGGACGCCGACGAAGTGTTGGCCACGCGGTCCACGTTGAGGAAGACCCGCTCGGCGGGCACACCGAGCTCCTTCGCGACGGCACGCACGATGCGGGCATTGGCCTGGTGGGCGACGAACAGGTCGATCTCCTCCGGCGCCAGCTCCTGCCGACCGAGCACCCGCCGGGTCGCGGCGCTCATCTTCTCCACCGCGTGTACGAAGATCTCCGGACCGTCCATGCGCAGCACCCGGTCGTGGCGGTCGGCGTAGAGAAGCGGGATCCGCTCGCCGTCGGAGCCCAGTGAGAAGCAGGGCGCGGGAGCCCGCGCCACGTCGGCGAGCAGAACGGCGCCCGCTCCGTCGCCCAGCAGGACGGCGGTCGAGCGGTCGGTGCGGTCGGTGATGCGGGTGAGCGCCTCGGCTCCGCAGACCAGGACGGCTTTGGCCCGCCCGGACTCGATCAGCGCGCTCGCGTGGTCCAGTGCGTAGACGAAGCCGGCACAGGCGGCGTGAAGGTCGAACGCGGCCGCCCGCGGCATGCCGAGCCGGGTGGCTACCTCGACGGCCAGTCCCGGGGTGACCCGGTCCGGGGTGGTCGTCGCCACCACGATGTGGTGTACGTCGGCGGCGGCGCGTCCGGCGGTGCGCAGGGCCTGCCGGGACGCGGCCACCGCAAGGTCGGCCAGATGGCCGTCCTCCGCCAGGAAGCGGCGCTCCGCGATGCCGGTGCGCTTGCGGATCCACTCGTCGGAGGTGTCGAGACGGGAGGTGAAGTAACTGTTGGGAACGGTCTTTTCGGGAAGCGCGGCGCCGATGCCGACGATAGCCGCTGTCATCGTGTGGTCTCCTTGGTCGCCGGGTGCGGAGCTGCCGGGCGCCGCCCGCCGCCCCCGGCGGCTTCACCGCCCGCGGGAACGGCGCCCCAGCCCATGTGGACCGCGTGCATCCCGCCGTCGGCGTGCACGATCTCGCCGGTGACGGTGGAGGCGAGGTCCGAGAGCAGGAAGAGGATCGGTCCGGTGAGTCGCTCCGTGTCGGTGCGGTCCCAGCCCAGCGGTGCCTCGGCCTCCCAGCGGTCCGCGATCCGGTCGAAGGTGCCGATACCACGCCCCGCCACGGTCTCCACAGGGCCGGCCGCGACGAGGTTGACGCGGATCCCCGCGGGCCCGAGGTACAGGGCGAGGTAGCGGCAGACAGCCCCCAGAGCGGCCTTGCCGACGCCCATCCAGTCGTATCCGGGCCAGGCCGCCGAGGAGTCGAAGTCGAGCCCCACCACACTGCCCCGGCGCCCGTCGGCGCTCAGCAGCGGGGTGAGCGCGGTGGTCAGGGAGTGCAGGGAGTAGGCCGCGGTGCGGAAGGCGAACGCCGCGTCCTCGGGCCCGGTGGTCAGGAAGTTGCCGCTGATGGCGTCCTCGGGCGCGGAGGCGATGGCGTGCAGCACCCCGTCCACCGCGCCCCAGCGCTTGTCCAGTTCCTCCGCCAGCCGGGTGAAGTCCCCGGGGCGGGTGACGTCCAGCTCCAGCACCTCGGGCGGGGTGGGAAGGCCGGCCGCTGCCGCCTCGGTGATGCGGCGGGAGCGGCCGAAGCCGGTCAGCAGCACCTCCGCCCCCGCCTGCTGGAGCCGGCGGGCGGTGTGCCAGGCGATGGAGTCCTCGTTGAGGACTCCGGTGACCAGATAGCGCTGTCCGTGGAACGACAACATCACCCACGGCCTTTCGTAGTGATGGAGGGGGCGGAGGCCAGCACGAGGGCCGCGTTGTGGCCGCCGAACCCGAACGAGGTGGAGAGCCCGATCAGCGGTCGGCCCGGTACCGGCGCGGCCAGTCGCCGTGCGGTGCGGATCAGGTCCAAGGGACCGAGCCGCTCGTCCGGGCGACGCAGCCCCACGGTCGGCGGCGCGGTCGCGTGGCGCAGGGCCTGGAGGGTGGCGATCGCCTCCACCGCCCCGGCGGCGCCGAGCAGATGGCCCAGGCCGGCCTTGCTGGAGGACATCGGGATGGCGGGCAGGGCGTCGCCGAGCGCCAGCCGCAGCGCGTCGCACTCCAGCCGGTCGTTGAGGACGGTGCCGGTCCCGTGCGCGTTGATGTAGCCGATGTCACCCGGGGCCACCTCCGCTTCCGCCAGCGCACGGGTGACGGCGGCCGCCGCGCTGCGCCCGCTGGGCTCCGGGGCGGTCACGTGGTGGGCGTCCGAGGAGGCCCCGTAGCCGAGTACGCTGCCGAGCACGGCGGCGCCACGCCGGGCGGCCCCGGCCGCGGTCTCCAGCACCAGGATCCCCGCCCCCTCGCCGAGGAGGAATCCGTCCCGGTCCCGGTCGAAGGGCACGGACGCGCCGGTGGGCGACAGCGCGCCGGCGGCTCGGAAGGCGGCGCTGATCAACGGTGAGGTGGACGCCTCGGTCCCGCCCGCCACGACCGCGTCCGCCGCGCCGGCGGCCAGCAGCCGCAGCCCGGTGCCGATGGCCTGCGCACCGCTGGCGCAGGCCGAGGCGACGCACAGCGACTCGCCGTGGAGGGCGTAGCGCATCGACAGGTGCGAGGCCGCGGCGTTGGCCATCGCCATCGGCACCGTCAGCGGTGAGACGTACTCCTCCCCCTGCCGGTCGAGGACGCCCTGCTGGATCCCGAGGGTCGTGGTGCCGCCCAGGCCGCAGCCGATCACACAGGCCACCCGGTCGGACGGATACGGCGGGGCTGCCGTCCGCCAGCCGGCCTGGGCCAGTGCCTCCGCGGCCGCGACGAGCGCGAGTTGGCTGAAGCGGTCGGTGCGGCGGGTCTCGTGACGGGACAGATGCTCCCGGGCCGTGAAGTCGCCGCACCGCCCCACGCCGTCGGTCAGACCGCTCTGTCCGGCCACCGCGCGGTCGTGGAGCAGACCGGCACCGACACCGAGCGGAGTAACCGCCCCGAAGCCGGTGATCACTCCAACGGTCACTCGCAGCCGGCCTTCTCGCAGCAGACCTTGAGCACCTGCCCGACGGTCTCGACCTCGTCGAAGTCCTTGGGCTTGACGGGTATGTCCAGGTCCCGCCTGATGGACTGGCTCAGCTCCACCATGTCGAGGGAGTCGATCTCCAGATCGTCGAGCGAGGCATCGACGACGATGTCGGACCGGTCGACCCCGAGGTCCACCAGTGCGTCCGCGACGAAGGTTTCGATGGCCTTGCGGTCGAGCGTGAGAGACATGCTTCTCCTCGGGTGCGGTGTGGGAGGAAGGGGCCGCCGGAGGCCGGCCGGTGAAGGCCGGCCTCCGGCGGCTTCCGGAAAGCTCGGGCGCTTCCGGTCGGTCAGGCACCGACCGTGTCGGCCCTGCTCGCGTGGAAGGGGGACCAGTACCACTGCCGCCAGTAGCTCTCGGCGATGTCCAGCCACTCCTCGAGTCGCTCCGCGCTGTCGAGGAAGCGGTTGGCGCTGACCACGAGCCAGCTGTAGACGGCCTGGCTGTCCCGGCAGCCGTTGCAGTCGCCCGAGGTGCAGCAGAACTGGAGCGACTCGTAGTCGGCGCCCCAGGCGTTGAAGCCCGGGATGACCGGGTTGCCGTTGGTCACCCGCTCGGCGTGGTCCGGGTGGTCCACGCTGAGGCTGGGGCAGACGTCGTAGCCGAACCGCCCGCCCCAGTGGGTGGTGCCGGTGATCAGCGTCCGGATGAAGTAGGGGTGGCTGACGACGGTCTCCGGGTAGAGCTCCTTGACCCGGAGGGCCTCGTCGAGGACGCGCTTCTCGTTCTCGATCCGGATCGGGTTGTCCGAGCCGTGCTCGCTGTAGAAGTTGAAGGTGACGATGTTGCCGTTGTCGGCGATCTTCCGGACCGTGGGCTCGATGTGGTCCAGGCCGGACTCCGAGAGCGCGAAGATGAACATCACCCGCGAGTCGTCCCGGTAGTGGGAGAGCGCCGTGTCGAAGAGGCCGGTGAACTTCGATCCGTTGACGCGGATGGCGCGCAGATCGTCGTCGAGCGGACCGCCGCCGAAGATGCTGACGGCGACGGCGATCCTCTCGAAGCCTTGCAGGGGCATGGGACGCAGGCCGTTGGTGGAGATGGTGATGTAGGGCAGTTCCTCGACGAACACCTCGACGCGCTGCGGGACGAGCGTCGGCTCGCCGCCGATCAGCGTGGCCTGGTTCACCCCGTCCTCGCGCAGTCGGCGGGTGAAGGCGCGGATCTTGGCGAGGTCGCGTTCCTCGCTCACCGCGGAGTCGAAACCGCCCTCGAAGTACCAGCAGCCCTTGCAGCGGATGTTGCACGCGTTGGTGAGATGCACCTCGCAGGAGCGGACGGCGCGTCCCTGGCGGCGCAGTCGGTGCAGCCGCTCGGCCAGGTCGGGCCGGTCCTGGAGGAGGGCCGCGGTGCGTTCCTTGGCCTCTCTGCGGCTCAGCGGGCGCTGCGCGATCGTGACGGGTATTGCCATCTGACGAAGCTCCTCGGTGTAGGGGCGGCTGCCTGTCACTCGGGAACGCGCAGTCCCAGGCGCTCGATCCGGGGGGTGACCTTCGCGCGCCACACATCGCACGCCTCGCCGTTGGTGGTCTTGCGCAGCCCGAAGCGCACGGCGAGCCGGGCCCGTTCCGACCGGGGGCTGCCGAAGATCTTCACGAAGGTCGGCCAGAGCCGGTCCAGAGCCCGCTGCAGTTCGTAGCGGCCCTCCTCGGTCTCCGCGAAGTTGCGGCACACCCGGGCGCCATGGGCGATGTGGATCTTCTCGTCCTGGATGATGGTGCGCACCGCCTCGGCCCAGGGCTTGTAACTGCTGTGAGCGAACTCGGAGATCATCACCATCGCGGTCTCTTCCCCGATGTACGAGAAGATGCCGCGCTCGGCCCATGTGGTGCAGGTGTGCAGCGTCTGGTCGGCGAACAGGGTCCGCTCGGCGAGCGTCTGCTTCTCCATGTAGCCGGTGTCCACGCCGACACCGGCCAGCACCCGCTTGCCGATCTTGTAGTGGTCGTACTCCTCGACCGCGCGCTCGGCGCAGACCTGACGCTCTTCGGCGTTGGGCGCCAGCGGCAGGAAGACCTGTATGTAGTCGTCGCCTCCGGAGAGCTCTCCCTCGGTGTTGACCATCATCTGCCGGAGGCAGATCTCCCGGTACTCCTCCGGCATCGCCAGGAACTCCTCCGGGGTCCGGACGACGACTTCCTCATCCGTCGGAATGGACACACTCATGACCTGTACCTCACTCAGTCGGTTTCGTTTCGGAGAACCAGTGGACGACTAACGGGCCGCGTGGCTGCGCGGGCTCATATCCCTCCAGTGGACGTCGGTGTGCTCGATGCGGGAGATCCGACAGGACAGGCGGAGGACCGCCCTCCGGCCTCACGGGGTAACGGCCGGTTCCGGCCGGTTCCGGCCGGGGCGAACGGTGGTCCGCGTCGTCCGACGGAACCGCGAAGCCGCCGTCGGGGCCGTCGGACGGACCGGTCGTCGCCGGCTCCTTCGCCGTCCGCGTCCGGTACCGAGTCCAGGGGCACCGTCCGTCCGGGCGCCGGTCCCGTCGGGCGTTTGCGCGGGTCAGGGGGCTGCGGGGGTCCGGGAACGTGGGCCGAGGTCTGCCCCGGGTGCGTGGCCGGGAAATCGTTTTCCAGGTGATGTCACTCGAAGGAACCGCTCGGGCGGAAGTTCTGTGTGGCTCTTGGTCATGGCATTCGTTGTGCGGCCGATCGAGCTATGCGTCGCAAAGTGCATACGCGTCTCCTCGAGTGCCGCTCAGGGCAGCACACAGGCAGGGTTTCAGCGAAGGTGACCGAGCGGAATAAAAGCCGGCCGGCGCCATGGGCGGCCGCGATCTCGCGGATCAGTTAAACACGCTTCCGGAGCGCGGGGCAAGACACACCGAACACCACACGGGGCACTTCCCGGAATTAGCAGTTCCATTTCCATCCACAAGCAGGGAGTTCTCGAATCCGCGCCATAAACGAGAAGGGGGAAAACAAGACAGGCGACTTGTCCGCTCACCGGAACCGAATGTCCGGGGTTTGCGCGGAAAAGCTTCGAAAGAGGCCGCGCCGCGAGATTCGGACTCAACCGGCACGGGAGGAGGGGCCGAAATCTTTCCCTCGAAGCACTTCGGGAACATGGCCGGAATCCACTGTGCGGTGCCGACGACAGCCCGTGCGTTCCCGGCAGGAGGCCGGGACTCCGGATTCGCGATCCGCCGGGTTCCCGTCGACGGAATTCCACAGCGGGCCACGGAAAACCGAAAGGACCGCCCCGTCCCGGAACGCGCGTGGCCGATGGTGCGGCTTCGAGCCGCTGACCGTTTGGCCATGGAGATGGAGTGTGGCGGGGGACGTGAAACACGCAGCGATCACCGGCCGCCGGAGGACCACCGGCCTGTCAGCCGAGGTGGTCGCCGGACCCGCCACCGGAGCAGATCCGTTGCGGCACGAACGGCATCAGGCCGGGCCTTCGCCCTCGACGGGGCGGGAAGACGGGGACACCGGCGGCCCCGGGATCCGGGGCCGCCGCCCCGCCGCCGGCTGCACGGACAGGGAGACGCTCACCGCCGACAGGAGCGGACAGGCCGGAGCACCTTCCGTTCCGGCCCGTACAGCAAGACTGAGGAGCCGACGGCCGCGAACACATGAGCGCTGACAGAGCGGACGACGCGCTACGACGCGGAAACGCCCGCGGTCGCGAAGGCCTCGGCCAGCCGCCGAAGCCCCTCACGGATCTCCTCGGGAGAGTGAGTGGTGAACGACAACCGCAGTGACGCCGGGTCCGGTGTGCCCGCGAAGAACGGTGCTCCCGGCACGTAGGCCACGTCGTGTTTGATCACGACGGACAGCAGCTTCGTCGCATCGAGCCCGTCGGGGAGTCTCGCCCAGACGAACATGCCACCGTCGGGGTGGTTCCATCTGCTCCCCGCCGGCATGGCCTCGGGCAGGGAATCGAGCAACGCGTCCCGGCGCTCGCGGTAGGCGGCACGGACGGTGGAGAGGTGCGCGGCGAGGTCGCGGTCGCGAAGATATCGGGCGGCCGCCGCCTGGTCGACGGTGGAGGTGTGCAGATCCGCGGACTGCTTGGCGATCACACAGGCCCGGCGCAGCCGCCCGGGTGCCCGCAGGTAGCCCAGTCGCATTCCCGGCGCCATGATCTTGGAGAAGGTGCCCAGCAGGACCGTACGGTCCGCCGCGGCCGGCGCCGAGGCGATCCAGGGCACTTCCTCGCCGCTGTAACGGAGTTCGCCGTAGGGATCGTCCTCCACAATCCAGAATCCGTGCCGCTGGGCCACCTCGGCGACCGCGCGGCGGCGCTTCGCGGGCAGCGTCCGGCCGGTCGGATTCTGGAACGTCGGAACGATGTACAGCAGCTTCGGGCGCTCGCGGACGGCGATCTCCTCCAGGGCCGCCGGGTCGATCCCCTGGTCGTCGGTCGGTACGGCCACGATCCGTGTGCCCGCGAACGAGAGGGCCTGCAGAGCGGCCAGATAACAGGGATCCTCGACCAGGACCACGTCGCCGGGCTCCACCAGCGTGGTGGTCAGCAATGTGAGCGCCTGCTGCGACCCGTTGGTGACGAGAAGGTCATCGGCCTCGGTCGGAAGGCCCCGCGCGGTCAGCCGGGCCGCGGTGACGGCACGCAACTCGGGGTCGCCCTCGCTGGTGGAGTACTGCAGCGCCCGCTCCGCCTCCTCGGCCAGCACCCGGTCATAGGCGGCCCGGATGCCTTCGGCGTCGAACAGTTCGGGCGCCGGCAGGCCGCCGGCGAACGAGATCACCTCGGGACGCGAGGTGAGAGCCAGGATGTCGCGTACGGGCGATGAGCCGACCGAGTTCGCACGGGCGGCAAGTGGTGGCTCAGCAGACTTCATGTTCGCAGCATAGTCGAGTGCCGTCACAGCTGAAGCGACTTCCCGGCCGACCCGGAATCTCTTCCGCGCAGGGAAATTGACACCTGGTCAACCATGAGAATGGCCAAAACTCACCGGTCCTTTCCCGGTCTCGTGCCGATGCGGCGGAGTGGCGGGCAAGGCCGAATTCAACCCAGTCCGGCGACATGGGCAGGGACATCGCGTGTTCGCGGACCGCGTGGGCCCCACCCGTGATATCCGGGGCTGTCCGGCGGCGCGCACAGGCGGCCGTACTCCATGCCCCGGCAGGCCGGGAAACGCGCCGGTGCGCGGACGTGGTGGTGGTTCCGGCGCGGCCGGCCCTTCGCGCCCGGCCGTCCCGCACCGGTCGAGCCCGGACACGGGACGCCGTCTAGAATCGCTCCACGGTGCCCGGCGGCTCGAAGGGAACACGTTTTCCTTGCATACCTACGAAAACCCTGTGATCAGTGGGTTCCACCCCGATCCGAGCGTGTGCCGGGTCGGTGACGACTACTACCTGGTGTGCTCCAGCTTCGAGTACTTCCCCGGACTGCCGCTCTTCCACAGCAGGGACCTCGTGCACTGGGAGCACATCGGCAACGTGCTCGACCGGCCCGGGCAACTGCCGCTGCCCCTGCCCGGCTCCAAGGCGTCCGGCGGCCTCTACGCCCCCACGATCCGCCACCACGACGGCCGTTACTGGGTCGTCAACACCAACATCGACGGCGGCGGCAACTTCGTCGTCTCGGCCGAGCGGCCCGAAGGGCCGTGGAGCGACCCGGTGTGGATCGACCTGCCCGGGATCGACCCCGACCTGGCGTGGGAGGAGGACGGCACCTGCTGGTGCGCCTTCTCCGGGTCCGAGGGCGGCATCAACATGGCCAGGATCGACCCGGTCGGGGGCGAGGTGCTGGAGGGGCCCTTCGCCACATGGTCGGGCAGCGGCCTCAAGTACCCCGAGGCGCCGCACCTCTACCGCATCGGCGACTGGTGGTACCTGCTGATCGCGGAGGGCGGCACGGAACGCGGTCACAGCGTCTCCATCGCCCGCGGCCGCTCGCCGCGCGGCCCCTGGGAGGGCGCACCCGCCAATCCTCTGCTGTCCCACAGCGGTACCTCCCGCTCCATCCAGAACACCGGCCACGCCGACCTGGTGGAGGCTCCCGACGGCAGCTGGTGGATGGTGCTGCTCGGCGTCCGCCCCCGTGGCTTCACGCCCGACGTGCACGTGCTCGGCCGTGAGACGTTCTTGACCCCTGTGGAGTGGGGTGAGGACGGCTGGCCCGTCGTCGCGCCCGTCCCCGAGAGCCACACGGCCCCGGGCGGCGCCTGGCATCCGGTTCCGGCCCCGCCCGCCCGTGACGACTTCGACAGTGCCGCTCTCGCGCCGCACTGGATCTCGCCGTTCGCCCGCCCGGAGGGTTCCTGGTCGCTCACCGAGCGCCCAGGCCGGCTGGTCCTCCACGCCACCGGCCCCACCCTCGACCGTCCCGGGTACACCTTCGTCGGCCGCCGTCAGCAGCACCACGACTGCCGTGTCACCGCCGCGATCGACCCGGGTGCGGGACGCGGCGGCCTCTGCGTGCGCCTGGACGAGGCCCACCACTACGAACTGGAGGTCGAAAACGGGCAGGCCCGCGTCGTCGCCCGGATCGGCCCGCTGCGCCAGACCGTGGCCGGCCGACCGGTCCCGGCCGGACAGCTGACCCTCGCCGTGACGGTCCGGACGTCCGGCCTCGTGCCCGCGTCGCCCGAACTCACCGACGGCGGGACCACGGGCCCCGACACCCTCGCCTTCTGGCTCGGGGATCCCGGCACCCCCGGGGCCCGGCCGCTCGCCGAACTGGACGGGCGCTATCTGTCCACCGAGGTCGCCTGTGGCTTCACCGGCCGTGTGATCGGCATGTACGCCACCAAGGGCGCGGTCGCCTTCGACTGGTTCGAGTACACCCCGGCCTCGGCGCCCTCCGCGTAACGCTCGGCCCGCGGCCGCGTACGACGCCTGCGGTCCCGTGCGGGTGCCGGACGCGGCCTGCCGCGAGGCCGCGCCCCGAGGGTCGGCGGCCGGTGGTGCCGGACCGGGAGGCGCCGGCCGCGGCACCGGCCCGGCGTCCTGGACGGCTTCTCCGCCGGTTAATCTGTCCCCCATGCCACCTCGACCCGCCGGATCGCGCCCCACCCTGTCCTTGGTGGCCAAAACAGCCGGTACGAGCGTGCCCACCGTGTCCAAGGTGCTGCGAGGCGGAACCGATGTCTCGGCCGAGACGCGTGTGAAGGTCATGGAAGCCGTGCAGGCCGTCGGCTACACCCGCCGGGCCGGGGCCAAGAGCGAAGGTGCGCGGGACGAGAGCGGCTTGTCCAACGTGCTCGATCTCGTGGTCACCCACTTCGAGGGGTCATGGGCGAACCTGCTGATAGCCGGGGTCGGGCGGGAGGCGGCCGCAGCGGGGCTCGATGTCGTGCTGACGCTCGCCGAGCCGCACGGCGACTGGGTGTCGCGGGTCCTGAGAAGGCGCACCATCGGCACGATCGGGACGCTGGTCGACCCCACCTCGCGGGAGTTCAACGCGCTCAGTGCCGCAGGCGTCCCCGTGGTGCTGATCGATCCGATGAGCACACCGCCGTCAGGGACGGCGAGCGTCGGCGTGGCGAACTGGGACGGCGGCCGCATGGCCGCCGAGCACCTTCTGTCCCTCGGTCACGAGCGGATGGGGGTCGTCGCCGGCCACGCCCGCCATCTGTTCAGCCGGGCGCGCGTCGACGGTTTCCGCGCGGCGGCCGACACGGCGACCGGCGGCAGCGCCACGGTGTCCGTGGCCTATGGCGGATGGAACCGCGCCAAGGCCAAGGCCGCCACCCACACCCTGCTCGACGGCGACCCGGGGATCACGGGGCTCTTCGCCTGCGCGGACTCCATGGCACTGGGCATCTACGACGCACTGGACGCCCGGGGCCTGCGGATTCCCCAGGACATCAGTGTCATCGGCTTCGACGACCTGCCCGAGGCGCAGTACATCACCCCCGGGCTGACGACCGTCAGACAGCCCAGCACCGAGCTGGGCGCCGCGGCGGTCAGGCTCCTGATCGAGCTCTCCCGCGGCGAAGAGGGCGGCGCCCGGTCCCCCGCCCGTATGGAGCTGGCCACCGAGCTGGTCGTCCGTGCCTCCACCGGACCGGCCCCGGCGACCTCGGCGCGACGCCGATGACGCGGCCGGGGGCGTCCCGGCCGGTCTCATCGCGGCGCTGTCGTCACGACCTGCAGGACGAGGCGGCTCGGACGGGCGGCGCCATGGCGGATCGTGTATTCCGCCACGGTGGGCGCCTCCGTCGCCCCGGCCGGCTCGAAGACGTTGCGTCCGACGTCCCAGCGGGGTGACGAACTCGGTGCGATGTCGACCCGCACCCGGTGGCCCGGCAGGAACGTGTGCGCCGTCGACCAGAGGTCCACGACGAACTCCTGCTCCCGGTCCGGCTCGACCGGTCGCCGCTCGCCCAGGCCCGTGATCGGGTCGACCAGCCGCGCCGACCCCCGCTGCACACCGTCGGCGATGACGAGGCTGCTGCCGTCCGGGTGTTCGTCGCACAGCCGCACGACCACGTCCGCGTCCGTTCCCGTGGTCGCGAGATGGACGACGGCGCGGACCGCGCCCATCACCGTGAGTTCCTCGGCGAGCGGCACGGTGCGCCACGAGACCACGTCCTGCCGCGCCTCGATCGCCCTCTGGTCGGCAGGCCCGGCCTCGAACGGCGCGAAGAGGAGTACCGCACCGCCGCACGTCGGCACCGGGGATGCCGGATCGCTGGTCAGCCTCCGTTCGCCGCTCCCGGTCGGCTCGGCCGCGAGTGATCCCCCGGCGCTCAGGTACAGCTCGAGCGTCCGTGTGTCGCGCGGGGGGAACTCGTCCAGGTCGATCCACCGGTTCGAGCCCATCAGGAACACACGCACCGGCGGCGTGTCCGCCTCGCCCGCGCGCAGGACGGCGTCGAACCACCGCACGTGCCGCGCGGTGAGGTCTGCGCCGCCGCCGAGATCGTCGGCGGACGCGTCCGGCCCGAAATCCGCACCGGCTGTCCGGCCCGACATGTCGTCATGCGACCAGGGGCCGACCAGAAGGCGAGGCGCCGGACCACCGGCGTCCTTCGCGCGGCGCAGCAGACGCCGGTAGATCTCCAGCGTCGGCCCGAGGAAGACGTCGAACCACCCGCCTGTCAGGAAGACCGGGATGTCGATCGCGCCGATCCGGTCGACGATCTTCCCGGCGCGGTGCCGCGCCGACCCCAGTGGCTCCCGCAACCGGTCCAGACCCCACACGACGATCGCCTCGGCGTCCGGGCCGGCATGCGCGGCGCCGGCCCGGAACGCCTCCCCGGATCCGATCGCACGCTCGGTCGCCTCCCACCGCCTGCGCTCGGCCTCCCGTTCGCGGGCGGAGCCGATGCGCGTGATCAGGTCCGGGGCGATCGCGTAGTGCGTCCACGCGAGGGTGCTGCCGATCTCCGGCACACCGCCGCGGAACCGGAAACCGTCGAGCGCCGACATCGCCGGCGTCATGGCGGGAGCGATCGCCCGCAGAGCCGGAGCGCCTCCCAGAAGAGCGCTGAACTGGGTGTCCGAGGCGTAGGACGCGCCCCACATCCCGACGGTGCCGGTGCATTCGGGAAGCGCCGCGAGCCAGGCCACGGCGTCGGCGCCGTCGGCCACCTCCTGCGCGCAGGGGTCGAAGACCCCTGCGGAGCCGAAGCGCCCCCGCACGTCCTGGAGCGCGACGAGGTATCCGGCGGCGACCAGGCGCCGGACGTCGAGTATCCCGTCGTGTTCGTCACGGGTCGCGTCATAGGGGTGGCGGGTCAGCAGGGCCGGCCACGGCCCCCTCCCGTGCGGAAGCAGCAGGACGGTCCGAAGCCGCGTTCCATCGCGCAACGCACAGGTCGTCTCGCGGCGTTCGGCTATCGGGTCCGGCTCCTGACCGGGTCCGGTGCCGTCGCTCATCGCAGGGCGACCGCCGTCCACGACACCGGCGGCAGCTCGATGGTGAGCAGGCCGTCGGCGAGTGCCGCGCTCGGGTTCACGGCCGGGGTCACCCGGCGCTGCTCGGCGAGCGTGTTCTTCGCGTACACATCGGAGTCGGCGAGCGTGACCGCCTCGGCGACGCGCGAGGAGCCGAGGCCGCGTACATCGATCGTGACCTGCGCGGCCTCGGCCAGGTCGCGGTTGACGAGGAAGACCGCGGCCCGGTCCTCGTCCACGGTCGCGACGGCGTCGATGACGGACGCCTCGCCGTGGCGCGCGGTTTCGTACGTCGGCGCCTCGATCACGGGCCGGATCACCTCGCCGGAAGCGAGCCGGCTCGTGATCGAGAACGGGTGGAAGGTCGTCTGCCGCCAGGCCGGGCCGCCGGGCTCGGTCATGATCGGAGCGATCACGTTGACGAGCTGCGCGAGCGAGGCCGAGGTGACGCGGTCGCTGCGTTTGAGGAGCGTCATCAGCAGGTTGCCGACGACGACGGCGTCCGCCACCGTGTACTTGTCCTCGAGCTGCCGGGGGGCGTGGCGCCACTCGTCACCGACCTCCTCGGACTCCTGGTGCTCCTTGAGATACCAGACGTTCCACTCGTCGAAGGAGACGTTGATCTTCTTGCCCGAGCGTTTCTTGTGCCCCACGTGGTCGGCGGTGGCGACGACGGTGTCGATGAAGTAGTCCATGTCGATGGCCGAGGCGAGGAAGGAGCCGAGGTCGCCGTCGTGTTCCTGGTAGTACGCGTGGCACGAGACGTAGTCGACGTGGTCGTAGGCGTGCTCGAGCACCGTGCGCTCCCAGTCGCCGAAGGTCGGCATGCCGGACCCGGAGGAGCCGCAGACCACGAGTTCGAGGTCCTTGTCGGCCGTCTTCATCGCGGCGGCGGTGCGGGCGGCGATCTTGCCGTAGTCGTCCGCCGTCATGAACCCGGTCTGCCAGGGCCCGTCCATCTCGTTGCCCAGGCACCACATGCGTACGTTGTGCGGCTCCGGTGTGCCGTTGGCGATGCGCAGGTCCGACCACGCCGTACCGGACGGGTGGTTGGCGTACTCGAGCAGGTCCAGGGCGGGCAGGATGCCTCGTGTGGCGACGTTGACCGCCAGCATCAGCTCGGAGCCGGTTAGCTTGAGCCATCTGGCGAACTCGTCGAGGCCGATCTGGTTCGATTCGAGCGAGTGCCAGGCGAGGTCGCGGCGCACCGGGCGCTTCTCGCGCGGGCCGACCGAGTCCTCCCAGCGGAACCCGGAGACGAAGTTGCCGCCCGGGTAGCGGACGGTCGTGCAGCCGAGTTCTCTGACGAGTTCGACGACGTCCATGCGGAACCCTTCGTCGTTCGCGCTCGGGTGTTCCGGCTCGTAGAGCCCGGTGTACACGCAGCGGCCGAGGTGCTCGACGAACGAGCCGAAGGTGCGGCGTCGGACGGGGGCGATGACGGCCTGTCGGTCGAGCTCGATGCGGGCGCGGGGCAATTCGGCGGTCCTTTCCGGGGGATGGCACGGGGTGGGTCGTGGGCTGAGCGATGCCGTCGGTCAGCGGCCCGCCCCCGCCGCGGACACGGCAGGGGCAGGCACGGGACGCTCCGGCTCAAAGACGCCGGTGCCGGTTTCAGCCCTTCACGGCGCCGGTGAGACCGCCGACGATCCGCTTCTCGAAGACCGAGAAGAAGACCAGTGCGGGCAGCATGGCGAGTGAGGTGAACGCGAGGACCTTCGCGGTGTCCGTGGAGTACTGCGAGGAGAACACCTGGACTCCGAGCGGCAGGGTGTAGTTCGCCTGCGAGTTGAGGATGTACAGGGGCAGGATGTAGTTGTTCCAGCTGCCGACGAACCCGAGGATGCCGACGGTGACCACGCCGGGCAGCGACAGCGGAACCACCATGCGGAAGAAGAATCCGAGCCGGCTCATACCGTCGATCGCGGCGGCCTCCTCGATCTCGTTCGGAATGGCTCGCAGGAACGGCACCAGGATGATGACGGTCACCGGCAGGCCGAAGGCGATCTGCGGGATGATCACGCCGAGCAGGTTGTCGACGAGGCCGAGGTCCTTGATGACGAGGTACAGCGGGGTGATCGCGACGACCATCGGGAACATCAGGCCCGCGGCGAACAGGGAGTACATCGCGCCCTTGAACCTGAAGTCGTAGCGTGCGATCACGAAGCTCACCATCAGGCCGAGGACGACGATACCGACGGTGCTCGCGACCGCGACGACGAGGGAGTTGGCGAACTCGCCCCAGAACATCGTCGACTTCAGGACATCGAGGTAGTTGCCGACCACCCAGGGACTGGGCAGGGCGGCCGGTTCCGTGGTGATCTGCGAGTTGGTACGGAATCCGCCGAGCACGATGAAGAGCACCGGTGCGACGCAGACGCCGACGAAGAGCAGCGCGACGAAGTAGGTGATGGGGCTCCCCCACTTCTGCGGCCTGTCACGGTTGCCGCGGCGGCCGGCGGACGGCTTCGGTTCCGTCGTGGAGGACATCCGGGAGGTGGCGGTCGTCGCACTCATCACACGGTCCCTTCGGTGACGGCGCCCTTGAGGTCGCGGCGCAGGACGAAGCGCTGGTAGAGCAGCGCGACGCCGAGCGAGATCAGGAACATCACGACCGCGACGGCGCTGCCGTAGCCGTAGTTGCCCGCGTTGCGGCCCTGGGCGAGCATGTAGATCGCCATGGTCGAGGTGCCCGCGGTGCCCGAGACGTACTGACCCCAGATGATGTAGACGAGGTCGAACAACTGCAGCGAGCCGATGATCGACAGGAACGCCCAGATACGGATCGTCGGTCCCAGCAGCGGCAGTGTGATGCGGCGCTGGATCTGCCAGTAGGAGGCGCCGTCGATCTGCGCGGCCTCGAAGAGTTCGTCGGGGATCGACTGCAGGCCGGCGAGCATCAGGATCACCGCGAAGCCGATGTACTTCCACGTGATGATGACCATCAGCGTCCAGATGGCCAGGTCCGGGTCGGCGATCCAGTCGGTCTCCAGGGAGCCCAGGCCGATGCTGCGCAGCAGGTCGTTGACGGCTCCGTTGCTCTGGAGCATCAGACTCCAGCCGGTGCCGACGATGACCTCGGAGATGATGTAGGGCACGAAGATCAGGACGCGGATGGTCGAGCGGCCGCGGATCCTCTGGTTGAGCAGCAGTGCGAGGACGATCGCCAGCGGGCCCTGGATGACCAGTGAGAGCACCAGGATCAGGCCGTTGTGCCACAGGACGTCGTGGAAGGCGGGGTCGGTGAGGATCAGCTTGTAGTTGTTCAGGCCGACCCAGTCGGTGGGGTCCCCGTAGCCCTTCCACCGGTAGAAGCCGTAGTACGCGGCGAGCGCGACCGGGAAGATCACGAACGCCAGGAACGTGATGATCGCCGGTGCGGACAGGACCGCGATCTCCAGTCGCATCCTGGCACGGCCCCGGCGGTGCGCAGCCGCTCGCGGCGGAGCCGGGGGCGCGGACACGGCCGCGTCCCCGGCTCGGGGCGTGCCCTGCGACTGGCGGCCGTCGGCCGTGTCAGTGCCCAGGGTGTCGCTCATGTCTGCTTACTCAGCCCTTCTCGGCGGCGGCTTTGACGTCCTTGACGATGTCGGCGGCGGAGCCCTCGCCGGCCATCAGGTTCACGACGGCGATGTTCATGGCGTTGCCGACGTTCTGGCCGTAGACGGTGTCGAGGAACTGCATCGAGTAGGCGGCCTTGTTGAAGGCCTGCAGCGCCGAGATGTTGTAGGGCTCGGTGACGACCCCCTGGGCATCCTTGTTCACCGGGATCGTGTCGAAGGCCTCGGCATAGGCCTCCTGCTGGTCCTTGGTCACGACGAACCGGAGGAAGTCGAGGGCTTCCTCGGGGGCGTTCTTGGACAGCGAGTACCCGCCGGCGCCGCCCATGATGGCGGTCGGGTCGCCCTGGCCGCCGGGCACGGCGGGGAAGGGGAACCAGCCCAGATCGGGGAGGGGCTTCTTGTCCGGGGTCAGGTCGGCGATCACACCGGGGTTCCAGTTGCCCATGAGTTCCATGGCCGCCTTGTGGTTGGCGAGCATGCCCGCCGACGAACCGGCGCCCTGCTGCGACGAGGCGGTCAGGAAGCCCTTCTGGAAGGGGTCGGCCTCCAGGAGCGACTCCAGGTCCTCGCCGGCCTTGGTCCAGCACGGGTCGTCGAATGCGAGCGACTTGGCGGCCTCCTGCATGGCCTCCTGGCTGCACTCGCGCAGGGCGAAGTTGTAGTACCAGTGCGCGGCCGGCCAGGCGTCCTTGGCGCCGACCGCGATCGGCGCGACGTCGATCGCCTTCAGCTTCGCGACGGCGTCCTTGAGTTCGTCCATCGTCGTCGGCGGCGAGGTGATGCCGGCCTTCTTGAACAGGTCCTTGCTGTAGTAGATGCCCTCGGGCTGCGTGTCGAGCGGCATCGCGTAGACCTTGCCGTCGATCGAGACGCCCTCGAGAGCCGCGTCGCCCACGTTGGCCCTGTCGGTGTCGGTCAGGTCCAGCGCCTGGATCTGGCCGGCGTCGACCATGGCCTGCATCTTGCCGCCGCCGCGCTGCAGGAAGATGTCGGGCGCGGAGTTGGAGTTGAGCGCGTTCTGCAGCTTGCCGTCGAGGTCCTCGTTCTGGACCGACTGGATCTTGATCGTGACGTCCGGGTGCAGCGAGTGGTACTCCTTCGCGGCGCTCTTCCAGTACTCCGCGCCGCGCCCTTCCATCGCGTTCGTCCAGAGGGTCACCATGCCCTGGCCATCGGACGAACCGTCGCTGCCGCCGGCGCAGCCGGTGGCGGCGAGTGCGATGCCCAAGCCGATCGCGGCAGCCGTCATGCTGCGGGTTTTCCTCATCACCGTGGAACTCCCTGATCTGTCGTCAGTGATCCAACTACTGTCAATTTGCGCAAACTAATAGGCCGTCCGCGAAGCGGGAGCTAAGGTGTACAGTCAGAAACAAGCGAGAAGCAACCAATAGTTTTCGCAAGTTGCCCAATCGTTACCGACGCAGCCACCGTCGTGGGCGGTCACGAACGGGCGGGGTGACGATCGGGGACGGACTCGGTCGCACCCGGCCGGGCCCCGGCTTCCGGGCCTCGACCTGGAAGGTCGGCTTTCATCCCGAACACCTCCGGCGAGCCCCACCCCGCACCGCATCGCACCACCCACCCCGCACCGCACCGCATCGCAGCAAAGGAACCCCCACCATGCGGATCGCTGTTCCCCGGCAGCCGACAGCCCGGCTCTCCGGCGCCTGGCGCCACTGCGTCGGCACAGGCCGGCTCGACCTCGCGCTGCGGCGCGACTATCAGGACTCCCTCGGCCTCGTCCAGCGGGAGATCGGTTTCCGGTACATCCGGGGACACGGCCTGCTCAGCGACGGGATGGGCGTCCACCGCCCCTACGACTGGGCCGGCGAGCGGCACGTGCGCCACGCCTTCATGTACGTCGACCAGGTGGTGGACGCCTACCTGGGAATGGGTATCGCGCCCTTCCTCGAGCTCGGCTTCATGCCGTCCGGGCTCGCCTCCGGCGACGACACCGTGTTCTGGTGGAAGGGCAACATCACTCCGCCCCGCGACGAGAAGGAGTGGGCGGACCTCGTCCGCGCCGTCATCGGGCACCTGGTCGACCGCTACGGCATCGACCAGGTGCGCCGATGGCCGATCGAGGTGTGGAACGAGCCCAACCTGGCGGCGTTCTGGTCCGCGGACCAGAACGCCTACCACCGCCTCTACGAGGTGACCTCACTGGCCGTCAAGGAGGTCGACGCCGGACTCCAGGTGGGCGGCCCCTCGCTGGCGCCGGGTTACGAGGACGAGTGGATCCAGCGCTTCGCCGAGTTCGTCGAGGCCCGCGACCTGCCGATCGACTTCGTGAGCCGCCACGCCTACACCTCCGGCCCCGTCCAGCCCGTGCCGTTCGGCGCCCACCAGACGCTCATGCCGGCGTCGGCGCTGCTGGAGCAGTTCGGCGCCCCGCGGCGGCAGCTGGCGGGCACCGAACTCGCCGGTCTGCCGGTCCACATCACCGAGTTCAACTCCTCGTACCGGCCGGACAACCCGGTCCACGACACCGCGTTCCACGCGGCGTACCTCGCGCCGGTTCTGGTGAACGGGGGCGACATCGCCGACTCCTTCTCGTACTGGACGTTCAGCGACGTGTTCGAGGAGGTGGGCATCCCCACCGCGCCGTTCCACGGCGGCTTCGGGCTGCTGACACACCGGCAGATCAGAAAACCCACCTACCACCTGTACACGTTCATGGCCGAGATGGGCGAGCAGATCCTCGCCCGGGGCGAGGACCATCTGGTGACCCGGCACGGCGACGGGCGCGTCACCCTACTGGCCTGGGCGCCGGCCGATCCGGCCGGCGGCGAGCCCGCCGACGGCCACACGCTCCGGCTGTCTCTGCCCGTCGGCGCCCCGGAGGCGCGGGGATCCGCCTTCGCACGCCGCCGCTCCGTGAGCGAGGACGCCGGCAACCCCTGGGCCGCCTGGTGCGAGATGGGGCGGCCGCTCGCACCCGGCGACCGCCAACTCGACGCCCTCCACGAGGCCGCCGAGCCCGCTCGCTCGCACCGGAGCGTGCCCGTCGCCGGCGGGCGCGCCGATGTGGACCTCGTCCTGGGCCGCAACGAGGTGACGCTGCTGGATCTCACCCCGGTCGTCGACGAGACGCCGGAGTGGTGGAGCGACAACCGGCTGTTCGGCCTCGGCACCGATGACATCGACGCCTCCGCGGACCGGTCGTAAGTGCCCCGCCGCCCACGGCGGTGGGGCACGCCCATCCGGGCGGAGCCGGTTTTCGGTCCTGGCCCATCGTTTTCCAGACAGGGCAGGATCCGGACCGGCTCCGCCGGGCCGCCGGTGGATAGTCTTGTGAAGGGTGTTCACCCCGCTGTACGGCTGAGCACACCGCTCACGTTCAGAACTTCATGGCATCCCCGCGCCCGGCGACCGGTGGCCGGTGTGCCCGGCTTCTCACAGGTCACTTCCATGGTCACGGTTTCGTTCTCAGGGATCTCGATGGGGGTCACCCAGTGGTAGTCCTGGTTGCGGAAGGTCTCCAGCGCGATCGTGGTGATCTTGCGTTCGCCGAACGTGATCGTCAGCACTCCCTCGTCGCCCTGGAAGTTGGCGACGACGATGTCCGTGACCCGGAAGACGCTGTTCTCCGGTACCGAGTAGGTACCGGCCCTGGTCTCCCCGTCGGGTGTCCGCAGGTCGATGGTCGCCGAACTCTGCCGGCCGGCGCCGCCCGCGACTCCGGCGTCGCCGTCGGCCGCGCCCCCGTCGCCACCGGAACCGGGCGACGCTCCCGTGCCCCGGTCACCGGGGCGGGCTTCCGAACCGCCGCCGGGGCCGGTGCCCGGCCCCTGTCCGCCCTGCTCCCCGGCATGCGTGGGACGCGACTGGACCATCTCGCCGGCCGCTTCCTCGGCGGCACTGCGCACCACCGGACGGACCAGCGCGAACCAGGCGAGCAACAGCGCCAGCAGCGCCGCGAGCACCACGAGCAGCCACTTGGGGAAGACCGGGATCTGGACGAACTCCGCCTCCAGCGGAGCCCGGACGGCGGTCGCGTCCCGTCGCACCGTCTCCCGGTCGCCGGTTTCGCCGGCTTCGGTGGTGTCCACGGTGAACGGCCACACCACCGGGGAGCCGAACCACACCGGCTTGCCCGTACGGACCCGCAGCCCGGCCTCCACCGACTCCCCGGGCTGAAGTTCCGGCTCCGCCGGGCTGAAGGCGAACCCCAGTTCCTCACCCGCCTGGCCGGGGGTGAACCCCACCCGCACGGGGGTGTTGCCCCGGTTGCGCACCTTCAGCCGGTAGCGGCCCCGCAGCCAGCCGTGCCGGCGGCCCGGAGCCAACTCCGTGTGCAGTTCCCGGAACTCCCCGACGTGCACGGTGGTTTCGAGCACCCGCACCGACTCGGGGTGTTCGGCCGGCAGGATCCGCACTCCCAGGGGGGTCTCACCGGCCCGCACCTGCGGGGAGCGCGGCGGCTCCAGACGGATCGTCACCGTCTGCGAGGTGCCGGGATACAGGGAGATCCGCGGGGTGTCCACGGTGGACCAGGCGGCACAGTCCCCGACGACCTCCAGGCTGTACGCCTCGACGATGTCGCCGTCGTTGCGGACCGTCACACTGGTCGTGGCCGTGTCGCCCGGTGCCACCGTCACCGCCGGGATGTCGGGGCCGGCCGCACCGGGGCCGGAAGAGGCTTCGGAAGGTGTCACGCCGCCACGGTAGGACCGTGCCCAAGGGCTCGACGAGGAGCGCGAGGGCAAAACCCGGGCAGTCGTCGTGCCCGGGGACAACAACCGATCTCTCCGCGGGAGGGCGTGGCCCGCGGTGTTCCGTCACCGTGTGCCGGCAGCGCACGGGCGGCCCGTCCCCACGTCGTCCCGCGGACCCAGCACTTACGGAACAGGTGGCTTCCCATGCACTCTCCAGAGAAGAGCAGCCCGGCCATGACCGCCTCCACGCCATATGTGCCCGCCCAGCCCCGGTCCGCGCACCGGCCCTCCCGTCCCGATCTCCCGGGCCGGGTGACCGTGGCCGTCTACGCCGCCGATCCCGTCCTGCGCGTCGGCGTCGTGCAGCAGTTACGCTCGCGCCCCGAGGTGGACCTGCTCGACGGTGCCGACGCGGAGCGGGCCCAGACATCGCTGGTGGTCGTGGACGGCGTCGACGACGACGTGGCCGCCCTGCTGCACCGGCTGCGGCACAACACCGCCACCCGCGCCGGCCTCGTGGTCGGCACTCTGGGGCCCGGCGCGCTGCAACGCGTCATCGAGTGCGGCGTGGCGGCGGTGCTTCGGCGTGCCGATGCCGACCAGGATCGTCTTCTCCACCTGGTCCTGGCGATGGCCAACGGCGAAGGCGTGCTGCCCGGCGACCTGCTCGGCAAGCTGCTCACGCACGTGGGCGGCCTCCAGCGTTCGGCGCTCGATCCGCGGGGTGTGTCCCTGTCCACGCTGACCACGCGTGAGGCGGACATGCTGCGTCTGGTGGCGGAAGGCCTGGACACCGCGGAGATCGCCCGCAAGACCGCGTACTCCGAACGGACCGTCAAGAACGTGCTGCACGAGATCACCACACGGCTGCAGCTGCGCAACCGGGCCCACGCCGTCGGCTACGCGCTGCGCAACGGGCTGATCTGACGGCGGCCGGTACCGCGGCACTGCCCGAAAGCGCACCGCACGCTTCCCCCGGGTACGGCCCCGCCGCCCTGCCGCGCCACACACGGCCGTCGCAGGGTGGCGGGGGCACACCCGGATGCCGCATCGGACTGTGAGGAGGACCGTGGGGACCGCGAGAGGAAGCGCCGGATCCGGCGGGCGGAGGCGCCCGGCCAGGATCGGCACGTCGTTGCTGCTGATGATCCCGCTTCTCACGGTCACGGCGGCCTCCGAGCAGGACCCCGGGCAGGGCGGCGCCGAGGCCCGGCCGCGGTCGGCCGACACCGCGGGCACCCGGGTCGCGTACGCCGGCACCCGGCACCGCAGCCTCGGCCGGGTCGCCACCGATACCTCCAGCACACCGCTGTTCGGCGAGGGCCCGGCCCACTTCGACGTCCAGCCGTCCGCCCTGGGCGACGCGATGGTGTTCGCCAGCCGCCGTGACGAGAAGGCCCCCCAGATCTACCTGCGGTCCGCCGACGGCTCGGTACGCCGTCTCACCGGCGGCCGGGACGCCGCGCACCCCCGGCTGACGCCGGACGGCCGGGCCGTGGTGTTCGACTCGGCCGAACCCGGCGGCCCGGGCGGGCGCAGGCAGCGCGACCTGTGGCTGGTGCGCACCGACGGCACCGGCCTGACGCGGCTCACCGACACGCCCTCGGACGAGGAGCACCCGACGGTCTCCCCGGACGGGCGGCGCCTGGCGTACTCCGGCGACGGCGGTCCGGGGGCCGGCCGGCAGCTCTACGTACGGCCTCTGGCCGGCGGCCCCGCCTCCCGGATCACCGACCCCGCCGACGGCGAGGCCACCGAGCCGGTGTGGAACCCTGCCGGCGACCCCGCCCACCGGGACCTGATCGCGTATACCGCCACAGCCGCCGGGCAGAACGGCCCCCGGCTGCGCGTGACGGACGGGCGCACCGACGGGCCGCTGCTCGAAGGCGCGCAGGCGGGGTGGCGTGCCCACGGGGCGGCGTGGCTGCCCGGCGGGGACGAGGTGCTGTTCCTGAGCCCCGAGATCACCTGTGAGTGCGAAGGTGACTGGGACCATGTGTTCCGGGTGCCCGCGCGCTCCGACCGGGTCCCCTCGCTGGTGCTCAGTGAGGACCGGGAGGTCCTCTCCCCCACCTGGCTCGGCCCCCTCGACGGCGGAGGCGCGGTGGTGGAGCGCACCTCGGCCTCCGGCCCGAACACGGTGACGCTGCAGGACGTCCGGCTGGACGGGGCCGACCCCCGGGACCTGGGGCTGACGGTCCTCAGGGAGGACCCGAGGGCCGACACCGAGACCGACCCCGCCGAGGACCCGCTGTTCCGGCCCGACCCCGGGTACGACCCGTGGACCGAGCGGCAGGACTACACGCCCGACGGCCGCCGGATCGTGGTGACCCGCTTCGAGGGCGACCCCGGCAGCCGCATCCAGCGGATCTGGACGGCGGACGCCGACGGGACCGGCGCGGCGCCCCTGCCGCTCGCGGGGCGTGGCCCGGGGGACTGGGACACCGACCCGACGCTCTCCCCGGACGGCAGGCACCTCGCCTTCACCCGGGCCTCGCCGGGCGGCACCGATCAGGACGCCGGTCCCGGCCGCATCCTGATCGCGGACGCGGCGACCGGCGCGATCCGCGGCGAGATCGTCCCGCCCGGCGGACAGGGCGCAGGCGGCGACGCCCAGCCCGCCTGGTCCCCCGACGGCACCACCCTGGCCTTCACCCGCGACCACGTGATCGACGGGAGGGGCGGCAACAAGCACGTCTGGACCGTGCCCGTGGACGACCTGGACCGGCAGCGCGACCTGAGCGCCGCGATCTGCCCGGGCGACTGCGAGGTCATCGACGACAGCCCGGCGTTCTCACCGGACGGGCGCACCATCGCCTTCAACCGGAAGAACGGCGGAGGCCGGACCGACGAACGCAACGGCATCCTGCTGACCTCCCCGTCGGGCGACGGCTGCCGGGTGCTGCTGCCCGACACCGCCCGCGGCCTTCCCGGCGCCTGCCGCCGGGAGTTGCCGGACACCTCGGCCACCGGCCCGTTCCAGCCGCGTGACGCCGCCTGGACGGCCGACGGCAGGCACCTGGTGTTCAGCTCGCGCGCCGCCCTTCCGGCCAACAGCCCCGAGAAGCTCCGTCTGGTGGAGATCGCCTCCGGCCGCCTCACCCCGCTCACCGCCGGGCTGCCGGGCCGGCAGAAGGAACCCGCCGTGCAGCGGTCCGTGGACCTCGCGGTCCGCGCACCCGGCACCGTGCCCGGGGTAGCCGTGGGCCGTTCCGCCACGGTCCGCGTGGACGTCGTGAACAACGGCCCCGCCGCTTCCCCCGGCACCCGGCTGACCGCCGCGCCGCCGCCCGGCGTGCGGATCACCCGGCTGACCCGGCCCGGGGGCACCTGCGACGCCGCCGCCCTCCAGTGCGACATCGGCGTGGTGCCGCCCGGCACCACCGTCCCGGTGGACGTCACCCTCACCGGGACCGCCCCCGGCGACGCACCGGTCGGCTGGTCGGTCACCGGCGCCGTCCTGGACCCGCGGCCCGCCGACAACGCGGGCCGGACCGTGGTGCCGGTACGCCCGGCCCCGCCCCCGGAACCGCCCACCAGTCCTCCACCCGCCCCTTCACCGCCCGCCGATCCACCGCCCGCCGTGCCTCCGGCGCCGGACGAGCCCGAGGCCGGGCCCGGGGTCCGCGTCACGGCCCAGCCGAACCCCGGCTACGTCGGCGGGCGCGTCGTGGTGACGTACACCGTCCGCAACGGCCGCAACGCCCTGGCGACCGGGCTGCGGCTGCGCATCGGCCTGCCCCGGGGCGTCCCGCACAACGGGCCGCCGCCGGGCTGCGACCGCTCCTGGGTGTGTGCGCTGCCGGACCTGGCCCCGGGTGCGAACACCGTCGTCCGGGTCGTCCTCAGCCCCGACAGGGCACTGACCGGCCGCGTCACCGGCGAGCTCACCACCACCGGGACGGACGCCGACCGGCGCGACAACACCGCCCGGCAGCGGCTGCGCGTCCTGCGGCCGCGCATCGTGGCGGTGCCCGGGATCGGCAAGCCCGGATTCGTCACCTCGGTGCGAGGCAGGGACTTCCCGCCGGGAGTGCCGGTGCGGTTCACCTGGAAGCCGGGCATCACCGCGTCGGCGGCGCCGACCGTGCCGGAGCCGGACGGCACGTTCATCGGCCAGCTGCTCATCCTCGCCAAGGACCGAACCGGGCCGCGCACCATCACCGCCACCGGTCCCGGATTCTCGGCGGTCAAGACCGACTTCCTGGTGGTCAGCGGCAGTGTGCAGCCGCCCGACGAGGTGACCCGCCGGTGATCCACGAGGTCGACGAGGGGCTGCGCCGCCTGCTGGGCGAGTCCGGCCTGGAGGCGTCGGGCGTCGAGGTGGTCTTCGACGCCCCCACCCGGGACTGGGCGGCGCGCCGCACCGGCCCGGCGGTCTGCGTCTTCCTGTACGACATCCGCGAGGACGCCACCCGGCGCGGCAGCGGCGCCGGGGAGGTGTACGACGCGGACGGACACCTCGTGGCGCGGCGCACCCCGCCGCGCTGGTTCGAGCTGACGTACCTGGTCACGGCGTGGGCGAGCCGCCCGCGGGACGAGCACCGGCTGCTCTCGCAGGTGCTCGCCTGCCTGGTGGCCGTCGACACCCTGCCCGCGCGGCTGCTCACCGGCACGCTCGCCGAACTCGGCCTGACCGTGGGCCTGGACACCGCCGGGGCCGGGCTCGACGCGCCGGCCGCCTCGGATGTGTGGTCGGCGCTCGGCGGGGAGCTGAAGGCCTCGCTCGGAGTGCGGGTGAGGGCGCCGCTCGCCGGGGTGAGCCGGGCCGTCGCGCCGCCGGTCACCGAAGGGCTCGCCGTGCGCTCCGCCGTCCGGCACGGGGACGGGGAGTCGGCGGGACGGCGGCTGCGCTACACGGAGGTGGGCGATCCGGGACCGGAGGGCTTCGCCGGTCCGCGCGAGCGGCCGTCCGCTCCTGCCCGGCGCCGCCGGGGGGAGCGCCGGCCGTGACGCACACCACCGAAACCGCCCCGCGGACCGCCGCCGAGGCCGCCGCCGGCGTGGAGTACGTGTGGGCGCGGCTCCGCGCCGTGGAGGAGCGGGTGCGGCACGCGGTGGCATCCCGCCGTGCCACCGACCCCGACCCCGACGACCCCTACCGGGGCCAGTACCTCACCCCCGAGGCCGCGGCCCGCATCCTGGAGGAGCCGGGCGGCCTCGGCCTGCCCGCCCACGAGCCCCGGCACCCGCCGGCCGGTTCCGTCCTCGGCGGCCTCTCCGCGCGGTTCGGACTGTCCCCACTGGACCTGGACCTGCTGCTGATCGCGGTGGCGCCCGATCTGGACGCGCGGTTCGAGCGGCTCTACGGCTATCTCAACGACGACCTGACGCGCCGCCGCCCCACGGTCGGGCTCGCCCTGGAGCTGTGCGGGCTCGCCGGGGCGTCCCCCGCCCGTTTCCGGCTCGCCCCCGGAGCGCCGCTGGTGGAGGGTGGCCTGCTGGAGGTCACCGAGCCGGAACGGCCACCGCTGTCCCGCGTCCTGGCCGTGCCCGACCGGGTCACCGGGCACCTGCTGGAGGACTCCCGGCCCGACGCCCGGCTCGCCGGGGTGCTCGGCGAGGCGTGGGAGGACCCGGCCGCCGAGGCGGCGGAGGTCCGCCGCGCGGCGGCCGCGGCCGGGACCGGGGTCGGCCTGGTCCACCTGCGCGGCCGGGGCGGCGACGCCGGAGGATTGGCCGTCGCCGCCCTGCGCACGGCCGGGCTGCGTCCGCTCGTCCTGGACGCGGCGGCGCTCGCCCGGCACTCCGGCGATGTGCCGGCACTCGCCCGGGTGGCCGCCCTCGAAGCCCGTCTGACCGGTTCCGGTGTCGTGCTCGGCCCGCTGGAGGCACTGCCCGACAAGCCCGGAGAGCGGGCCCGGATGCTGGCGGCGTTGTGCGGCGCCCTGCGGGGGATTTCGCTCCTGACGTACGGCACCACCGGCTGGGACCCGGTGTGGGCGGCCGACACCCCCGTCACCGTGACCGTGCCCGCGCCCTCCCCCGAGCGGCAGGTCGCGCGCTGGCGGCACGCCCTGGAGCGGGCCGCCGGTGACGCCCGTGTGGTCGGCGAGGCCGAGGCGCTCGCCCGGGCGGTCGCCGCCCACCGGCTGGACTCCGGGCAGCTGCGCCGCGCCGCCGACGTGGCGGTGCGCACCGCGTCCCTCACCGGCCGTCCGGTCCACGAGGACGACCTGCGGGCCGCCGTGCGCGCCCAGAACGGCGCGGGACTGGACCGACTCGCCCGCCGGATCGAGCCGACGGTCGGCTGGGACGATCTGGTGCTCCCGCCCGGCACCCACCGCAGGCTGCGCGAACTCGCGCTGCGCGCCCGTCACCGCGAGCAGGTGCTCGGGCAGTGGGGGATGCGGCCCGGCGGCGGCCGGGGGCGCGGGGTGATCGCGCTGTTCGCCGGCGAGTCGGGCACCGGCAAGACCATGTCGGCCGAGGTGGTCGCCGCCGACCTGGGCATGGACCTGTACGTGGTGGACCTGTCCACGGTGGTCGACAAGTACGTCGGGGAGACCGAGAAGAACCTGGAGCGGATCTTCACCGAGGCGTCGGCGGTCAACGCGGTGCTGCTCTTCGACGAGGCCGACGCGATCTTCGGCAAGCGCTCGGAGGTGAAGGACGCCCACGATCGGCACGCCAACATCGAGTCGGCGTATCTGCTGCAACGCATGGAGTCGTTCGACGGGATCGCGGTGCTGACCACCAACCTGCGGGCCAACCTGGACGAGGCGTTCACCCGCCGCCTGGACGTGGTGGCGGACTTCCCCGTGCCCGACGCCGACCAGCGCCTGGCCCTGTGGGATCGGTGCCTGGGCGGGGTGCTGCCCCGGGACGGCGATCTGGACCTAACCTTCTGCGCGGACCGCTTCGAGCTGGCCGGCGGCTCGATCCGGGCCTGCGCGGTGACGGCGGCCTACCTCGCGGCGGAAGCCGGCGGGCCGCTGACCATGCGGCAGGTGGTCACAGCGGTGGCGCAGGAGTACCGCAAGCTCGGACGGCTGGTTCTGGAGGGCGAGTTCGGGCCGTGGCTGGCGGAGGCCGGCGACGCCTGAGGGGCCGCGCGGCACGGTCCCTCAGGCCGGGGCGTCCGGTGTGAGGCGGTGAGCGATGTTCGAGGCGAAGAGGTTCCGCGCCCGGAGGGCGTCGAGCGGACCGTACTGCGCGCACAGTTCGCGGAACCTCTTCGCCGCGTCCTCCATGGTCCGCTCCGACGCGCGCCTGACGGTCTCCAACTTCCGCTCCGACTCCTCCGCCTTCCGCTCAAAGGAATCCCTGACGCTCTGCTTCTTGTTCGGGTCCGCCGACACCTTCCTGGAAGCGGCCCTCGCCTTGTCGGCCTCGCTCTTGGCCCTGTTCAGCTGTTTCTCCGCGTCCTCGTACTCCCCGGAAATCCCCTTGACGGCGTCGATCAGGTCAGGGGCGAGTCCTTCCTCGCTCCTTCCGGTGAGCAGGTAGGCGTCGATGTTCGCAAGGTCCTCGCCGGCGAATCCCTTGGGCAGCGAGCCACCGTCAGGACTTCGCCCCTCCCTCTTCAGGTGCTCGTACGTCCCCTTCTCCGCCCGGTGCCAGTCGGCGTGCTTCTGGTCGCCGCTCTGCTCATCGAGCGTGAGCGACTTCTGGTGCTTTCCTGATCGGGTCGGTGGTGCGCTGACCCTGAGGCGCTCATAGCCCGGCGCCATGCCGCCGCCCGCCGTCCTGTCAGTGCCGTCGACCGCGTGCCACGCCTCCATGCGGCTGCCGCCGATGACGCTGTCGGGCTCCTCCATGTACTTGACCGTGAATCCCATCAGGGCCATCGCTTCGAGGTTCCCGCTGCGGAAGCCCAGGTGGCGAGTGGTCGCGTGGCGGTCCAGGTAGTCGAACACCTGGAACTGGTGGTTTCGGGTCCCGCCCACGATGCTCTGGAAGTCCGGTCTGCTCCAGAACTCGGTGAGGTCGACGACCTTGGCGTTGAAGTTCCGCATCTGCTCGTCGTAGCCGTCGCTCTCCTTCTCCTTCGGGGTGAAGGACTTCGCGATCGAACCGTACTTCGTGTCCTCCTCCCCCTTCCCTTCCATCCTCTGCTTCTTCCTCGGTGCGGAGTCGCCCACGATCAGCACCAGGTCGATGCTGCCGAGCCCGGCGATTATCTGGGCCATTCCGATGTAGCCGGAATCGTGCTCGATGTGGACCTCGCCCTTCTTGCCGCTGAACCTGGACCAGAGGACCGCGATCTTCTTTCCCTTCGCGTCCACCCCTTCCTTCCGCAGCCATACTTCGACAGGGTCCGGATCCCCGGTCGGTTCCCCCGCGTCCAGTCCCCAGCCGGCCCGGATCTTCTTGCGCATGTCTCCGTGGAAGTTCTCCCCGACGTACGTCGTCGCGTCACCGACACCGACGACCTTCATGCCGGCCGCCTTCTTCGCCGCCGTGGTCCGGCTCTCCGATTCGCCGACCGGGATCCTGTGGATCCGGTCCTCGCCTATGCCCGACTGGACGTAGAACCCCTTGATCGCGTCGGCGGCTTTCTCCTCGCCTGCGGCGCAGGTGATGTAGACCTGTGCCTTCGAGTCGTTCATCAGCGTCGCGGCGACCGCGAACTGGTCTCCGGACGCATAGGCCGGCTGATGGATCGCCATAGAGGGCTTCTGCTGTGCGGCCGGAGCCGGGGCGGACGCCTCCGTCCGCTGGACAGAGCCCGTACGCGCGGTGCCGGGGGTGCTCGCGGCCGGGGTCGACGACCGCTGTTGAAGGGGCGCCGGGCCTCGCAGCACCCTGGCGGCGGTGGCCTCCGCCTCGCGCTCGAAGCGGTCGGAGGGGTCGGAGACCCGCAGGCCGTCGCCGTGGTCGGTGCCGGAGACCGGGCCCTGGCGCTGCTGGACGACATGGGTGAGTTCATGGGCGAGGGTGTGCTGGTCGCCGCCGCCGTCGCCGATGACGACATGGCTGCCGGAGGTGTAGGCGCGCGCCCCGATGGCGCGGGCCGAGCGGGCGGCGGTGGCTCCGGTGTGCAGCCGCACGTCGGAGAAGTCGGTCCCGAACCGGGCCTCCATGTCCCGGCGCACCGGCGCGGCGAGCGGTTTGCCGGCCGAGCCCAGAACCTCGTGCACCCCGGTGTCCGGTTGTTCCTCCGGGACAGGCGTGGCGCGGGTGCGGCGGGCGATCATGGTGTTCACCGCGTCGTTGCCCGCTCCGCGCTGCGCCGCGCGGAGCGCGTCGGCGGTGAGCGGGGGTGGCACGGCGGCGTCCCCTGAGGTCTCCCGCCGGGCGGCGGGACGGCCACTCGCCGGCTGCCGGTCCTCGCTCCGCTCGTTGCGTTGCCTGGGCCTCTGCACCTGCTGCCTCCTCGTCGGCACACCCCTGCCGCGGCCCCCAGTGGACCGCGCGGGCGGGCGGGTCGTCCAGGTCCGCAAGGGCAGCACGGGGGCAGAGACGGGCGGCGGCCGGGCGGCCGGCGCGGGGAGTCCGGGAGGGCAGCGGTCCTGCCCCCGCGCAGGGCCGCAGGTCCCTGTCGCCGGGGCGGACCCACCACGCAGACTCGGCCTGGACACAGGTGACCTGCAGGAACGCGTAAGGAGCGAGCATGCCGACGTACCTCACCCCGGGCGTGTACGTGGAGGAGGTGCAGTCCGGTGCCCGGCCGATCGAGGGGGTCGGCACGGCCATCGCCGCGTTCGTCGGGTTCGCCGGGAGCGGCCCGTTCCACACGCCGACACTGGTCACCAACTGGGACCAGTACACCCAGATCTTCGGCGGCTTCACCGAGGGCACCTACCTGGCCCACGCGGTCCACGGGTACTTCTCCAACGGCGGCGGCGCCGCGTACATCGTGCGGATCGGCGGTTCCGCCGAGGACGCCTCCGTGCCGGCGTCCGACGGCGGCGCGCGGCAGGAGGACCCGGCCGCGGAGCCGGTGGAGCTCGGCGGCTTCCTTGTCGCGGCCCGCCCGGGTGTCTCGGGGGTGTCGGTGGAGATCGCCGACGCGGACGGCGAGGACCCGCCGCAGGACCGCTTCAAGGTCCTGGTCCGCCAGGGCGACCGGGTGGCCGAGACGTACGAGGCCTCCAGCCGCAAGAACGTCAAGGGGTACCTGGTCAGCCAGGCCCGCGCCTCCAAGCTGATCGAGGTCACCGAACAGCGGGGCACCGGCCAGAGCAGGCCCGCCAACCAGACCGTGGCGCTGCCCGGCGCCCCGGCCGTGCCCGCCGCGCCCGGCTCCGGCGAGGTGTCCCGTCTCGACGCGTCCGAGTACGTCGGCGACCCCGCGGCCCGCACCGGGGTCGGCGGCCTGGAGACCATCGACGAGATCACCATGGTCGCGGTGCCGGACCTGATGAGCGCCTACCGGCGCGGCGACATCGACGCCGAGGGTGTGCGCACCGTGCAGCTGGCGGTGATCTCGCACTGCGAGCAGATGGGCGACCGGGTGGCCGTCCTGGACACCCCGCCCGGGCTGACCGCCCAGCAGGTGCGCGCCTGGCGCAACGACGAGGCGGGCTACGACTCCCGGTACGCGACCTTCTACTACCCGTGGGTGCGGGTCTTCGACCCGGCCGCCGGACGCAACGCCGCCGTCCCGCCGAGCGGCCACATCGCCGGCGTGTGGGCGCGCAGCGACGCCGAGCGCGGCGTACACAAGGCGCCCGCCAACGAAGTGGTCCGCGGCGCGGTGGACCTGGAGTTCCGGCTCAGCAAGGGCGAGCAGGACCTGCTGAACCCGATCGGTGTGAACTGCGTGAGGGCCTTCCCCGGCCGGGGCATCCGGGTGTGGGGCGCCCGCACCCTCTCCTCCGACCCGGCCTGGCGCTATCTGAACGTACGCCGCCTGTTCAACTACCTGGAGGAGTCGATCCTCCTGGGCACCCAGTGGGTGGTCTTCGAGCCGAACGACGACCGGCTGTGGTCCAGCATCCGGCGCAACGTCACCGCGTTCCTCACCGAGGAGTGGCGCCGGGGCGCGCTGTTCGGACGCACCGCCGAGGAGGCGTTCTATGTGAAGTGCGACCGCGACAACAACCCGCAGGAGTCCATCGACCAGGGCCGGGTCGTCTGCGAGATCGGCGTCTCGCCGGTCAAGCCCGCGGAGTTCGTGGTGTTCCGGCTGGCCCAGTTCTCCGACAGCACCAGCCTCATCGACGAGTGACCCACGGGTCCGCAAGGAAAGGTGACCAACAGTCATGGCAGTGGGCGACGCTCTTTCCACCCATGTCTTCGGCGTGCAGCTCGGCGGCTATCTGGTCGAGTCGGTCCAGGAGATCAGCGGGCTGACCGTCGAGGAGGAGGTCGTCGAGGTCAAGCAGGTCAGCGCGGAGGGCAAGCAGATCATCCGCAAGCAGCCCGGCGCCCGGCAGGCCGGGGAGATCACGATCACCCGGGGACTCGACCAGAGCAGCGAGTTCACCAGCTGGATCAAGGAGACCCTGAACAACGGCGCCGTGAACTCCGCACGGCAGAACCTCACCATCGAGATCAAGGACTCCGAGGGCAACACGGTCCGCCGCATCCAGCTGATGCAGGGCTGGGCCTCCAGGTGGGAGGGCCCGTCCCTGAAGGCCGGCGAGTCGTCTCCGGCCACCGAGTCCGTCACGATCGTGTTCGAGGAGATCATCGTCGAATGAGACGCCGTACGGTGACGGCGGGCAATCTGGAGGAGATCCTCCAGGTGACGGCGCCCGCCCCGGCCGCGGAGCAGACGGCGGCAGCCCCCGCCGCACCGCCGCCCGGAGAGGACCACGGGCTGCGCACCGAGTTCGAGTTCGAGCTGCCGCGCGGCTACGTCGACGAGGCGGGCACGGTGCACCGTCACGGCGCGATGCGCCTGGCCACCGCCCGCGACGAGCTGCGGCCCCAGATCGACCTGCGGGTCAAGGAGAACCCGGCATACCTGAGCGTGGTGCTGCTGAGCCAGGTGATCACCCGGATCGGCACGATCACCGATGTGCACGCCGGGATCGTGGAGCGGATGTACGCCACCGACGTCGCCTTCCTCCAGGACTTCTACCGCCGTGTCAACAGCGAGGGCCACACCCGGGCGGCGGTGACCTGCCCGCACTGCGAGGGTGGCTTCGAGGTCGACCTCTCGGGTGGGCGCCTGGGGGAATCGTGACGTACGCCCTTCCCCGGCTCCGGGAGGAGATCGCGTACATCGCCTATCACTTCCACTGGCAGCGCGAGGAGATCCTCGACCTGACCCATGACGAACGCCGGCAGTGGGTGGCCGAGATCGCCCGTATCAACACCCGTGTGAACGAAGGCGGTTGAGCTCATGGCATGGTGGGGCAGGCTGCGCCGCCGGACCGCCTCCGCCGGGGCGGGCGGTCCGGCCGGGAGAGGCGGTCCGGACCGGGGCGCGTCCGGCGGGCCGGTCTCCTCCGTGCCCGGCGACTGGGACGGCGGCTGGCGCCGCACCGCGCCACCGGAGCTCACCGTGGCACGCGCACCGCTCGGTGTCAGTGACGGCCTGGCCTTCCGCGCGGGCCTGGCCGCCTGGCGGAATCCGTCGTTCGGCACCGGTCTCGGCCACGCCGTGCTGCCCACGGCCCCGGCCGGTCTGGTACGCGGCGTCGCCCGCCCGGCCACCCCCCGGCACGCCCACGAAGGCGGGGGGCCGCTGCTGCTGCGGGCACTGCGCCCGCAGGAGGCCGACGGTCCGTGGGAGGGTGCGTCGGAGGCCGGAGCCGCGGACGGCCCGGCCCGTCCGGCCACTGCTCCGGCCGCCCCGCCCCTTCCGTCCGCGAACGCGGGCTCGGGGCGGGAGCCGGCCGTGACGCGCCCCGGCGACGGCAGTGACGACGACCCCGCCGGGAAGGGCGGTCCGGCCGATGCGCCGCGCCCCCGTGGTCTCACTTCCACGGGCTCACCCGCCGTGTTCTCCCCGTCGCCTCCCCACGTCCAGCGGGCGGCGAGGCCCGCCACCGGTCCGGTCGTGGCCCCCGCCGACGGCGGCCCCCGGCCGGCCGCTCCGGAGATCCCGCTGGTACGGCGCGTGGCCGTGCTCCCGGCCGCAGCCACTGACGGCATCGCGGCCCGACCCGCTCCCGGTGGGCCCGCGCCGGAGACACCGTCCGGCACATCCGGGCACCGCCCCGGGAGCACGCCCCGGTCGCCGGCCGGGGCGGACGCGTCCGGTGGGTCCGCGCCTTCCGAACCGGCCGGCCGGCAGACGGCGGTGACGGCTACGGCCGCCACGGCGGCGGTCGCGGAGCCGCGGCTCACCCGGGACGGCAGGCTGCCGGGGGCGGCCGGCTCCGAGGCGTCCCGTCCGCTCGTCCGGGCACGTCCGGTCGCTTCTTCTCCGACCGTGGCCCGACGCCCGGTCGGACCGGTGCGCCGCCTCCCCGCCCTGCCGCCCGCCGCCGCTCCGGCGCCCGGCGGCGGTACGCCCCCCGACACACCCGGCTCCGGCCCGACCGCACCGGGCGAGGCGAGAGCGCGCTCAGCCGCTCCCGGGCAGCACGCCACCGCGCGCGCGGCCGGCAGCGCACGCCTCGGCGCCCCGCTGGGTGGGATGCCCCCCACCGCCGTGCCGCTGACGGAGCCCGGCCCGACCCCGGCAGCGGCACCGACCACGTCGCCCGCGCCCAGCGCCGGAGCCGCGCCCGGTCCGGCGCTGCCCGTCGTCCAGCGCCGCGCGGACGGTGCCCCTGACGGCGCACCGGATCCGTCCGACGGCGGCGCGGGGGGAGCGGCCCACGGCGCCTCGCGCCAAGGCCCCGGCGCGGGGCGGACCGGGGCACGTACGCGCGGCGGCCTGGGCGCACCGCTGTCCGCGCTGCCGCCGAGCGCCGAACCGCCCGGCTCCCTCCCATCCGGTGACCGCGCCTCCGGCACGGCGCACGGGCCGGACCTCCAGCGGGCCCCGGCGCGCCGGGGCCGGGAGCCCGCCGAAGCCGCACCGCCCGCCGTACCGCCCGTCCCGGGAGGCGGCGGCGCGGGTGCGCCGCTGCTGGGAGCGGACGGTTCCCGGCGTGGTCCCGCGGACCTCTCCCCCGCCGGGGACACCGCGCCGTCCGGGCCCGCGAGCCACCGAAACGGGCCCGCCACGCCGCTGGTGACGCCGTCCCCGTCCGTCGTCCCCCACCAACCCGCCCCAGGGGGTTCCATCGACACCGTGGGCGGGGAAGGCCCGGCGGGGAGCGCACGGCGGCCCGGTGCGGCGCGCGGCGGGCCGGGCTCCAAAAGCCGGCGGCCCCCCGCCGCGCCGGGCCCGGCCGTCGCCGGCCCGCGCCCCCTCACCGTGACACGCCCCGGGTCGCACTCGCACACGGCCCCGGCGGCGC
This sequence comes from Streptomyces mangrovi, assembly GCF_900114215.1. Lineage (GTDB taxonomy): Bacteria > Actinomycetota > Actinomycetes > Streptomycetales > Streptomycetaceae > Streptomyces > Streptomyces barkulensis. The sequence continues at coordinate 102,759 of NZ_FOSG01000017.1, forward strand.
TCCGCACCCTTCCGCTGCTCACCGCGCGCCCGCTCACCCTGAAGACCCGGGGTCCGCAAGGGGCGGCGCCGCCCTCCGCCTCCCGCCCCGGTGGACGTACTCCCGTGGTGGCGGCGCGCTGGTCCGACGCGCCGGCCGCCTCCCTGGGCCACTCCGCGCCGACCGCGGGCAAGCCCGTACGGCCCGCGGGACCGCGGATCCAGCGGGCCGCGTCCGCGTCCGTGCCCCCCGGTCCCAGGGCGCCCAGCTCCCGGGGCGCCGGATCTCCCGGTCCCGGCCGGCGTGTCCCGGTCGTCCGGCCCGCGCCGCCCCGCGGACAGACCTCCGGGGCGGCCCCGGCCCCCGCCGTACCGACGCGCTCCCTGCCGGCGGCCGGCCCGCGGACGCCGGCGCTCGCCGACCGTCCGCCGACCACACCGGCACCGGCACCGGCACCGGCACCGGCAGGGAACATCCCCGTGGTCCGGCCACGGACCGCCGCGCCGGTCCCCGGGCCGGCTCCGGTCCGCGGCCCGGCGGCGGGCGGCGGGACCGGCCGGGCGGCGCCCCCCATCCAGCGCACCGCCACAGGCGCCGGCAGCGCCGCCGTGCCCGCGGGCGTACCGGCCAGGGAGGTACCGGCGCGCGGCCGGCCGCGGTCGGCCTCCGCGCCGTCCGTATCCGGCAGGGGCACGGCCCGTCCCCCCGAGGCACCGCAGGACCCCGGCCTCGACCTGGACGATCTGGCGCGCCGCCTGCTCGACCCGATGGCCCGGCTGCTCCGCACCGAACTGCGGCGCGGCCGGGAGCGCACGGGCCGCCCCTACGACGGACGCCGCTGAAGGCACGGAACGAAGGACGGACGACGGACCGATGACGGACAGCATCTTCGCGACGAGCGTGTTCTTCCGGCTCGCGATCGGCGGCGACGACCTGGGCGCCTTCCACACCTGCTCCGGCATGGGCGCCGAGGTCGAGGTGGAGAGCTACGCCGAGGGCGGCAACAACGGCTTCACCTGGAACCTGCCCGGGCGTGTGACCTGGTCGAACATCACGCTCACCCGGCCGGTCACCGCGGACACGGTGAAGATCGGCCGCTGGCTCGACGAGACGCTGCGGCGGGTGGAACCCAAGGAGGGCGAGATCGTGGCGCTGAAACCGGACCTGACCCCGATCGTCGGCTGGCAGGTGTTCGGGATCGTCCCGGTGCGCTGGCAGGGGCCGTCCTTCGATCCCTCCAGTTCCCAGGCGGCGGTGGAGAGCCTGGAGATCGCCCACGAGGGGCTGCGCCCCTCCTGACACGCGCTCACGCACGCCTCCCCCAGACGCTCCCGCTCCCGGAGAGGAGATCCCCGTATGTCCCCAGCGGTCCGTGCCGGCCGGGCCAGGGCCCAGCTGACCCTGAAGGAACCCCCGGCCTCGGTCGGCGCGAAGCCCGGCGGGACGATCGCCCGGCTCGACCTCCAGTTCAACCCCTCCACCCTGCAGTTGCAGAAGACCACCGAGTGGCGCCGTTCCCCGTCCCGGATGGCGGGGCAGTCGGCGCTGCCCGAGTTCGTCGGCAGCGGCCCGCGCACACTGAGCCTGGAGGTGTTCGTGGACGCGACCGCCACCCACGACGACTCCGTGGAACAGGCCGTGGAGAAGCTGATGAAGGCGTGCGTGCCGACCCCGGCCAGCCTGAGCCGCGAGAAGCCGGCCAGCCCGTGGGTGCGGTTCGAGTGGGGCACCGCGCGGACGACCTCGTTCGACGGGGTCCTCTCCAGCCTGTCGGTGACGTACACGCTGTTCGACGTCGACGGCAAGCCGCTGCGGGCCACCTGCGCACTGTCGATCGAGGAGGCGAGTGTCGACCCGCCGGGCCAGAACCCGACGTCCGGCGCGCGCACCGCCCGCAGCACGCACACCGTGGTGGCGGGCGACAGCCTGGCCCTGCTGGCCTGGCGCGAATACGGCGACGCGACGGCCTGGCGGGCCATCGCGGAGGCGAACGGAATCGACGACCCGATGGCGCTCGCGCCCGGCACCGAGCTGGTGGTGCCGGGGCTGCGGGACGCGGGAGGCGAGGAGGAGCGGTGACCACACCCGAGGCGCGTGGCGGCCGGTCCTTCGCGGCGGACCCCGTCGTGGAGACGCCCGCCCCGCTTCCGCCCGTCTGGGCCGCCCAGCTGGTGAGCTGCGTGGTGGACGAGAACGTGGGGCTCCCCGACGCGGCACAGCTCACCTTCCGCGACCCCGACCACGAGTTCCTGAAGGCGACCGGCATCACCATCGGCACCCCGCTGCGGGTGTCGGTGGTGACCGTGTCCGGGCAGGCGCGCGAGCGGCTGTTCGACGGCGAGGTGACGGCCCTGGAGGTGGACCGCGACCGCACGGGCTCGTTCACGGTGGTGCGCGCCTACTCCAGGGCGCACCGCCTCCAGCGGGGCCGGAAGGTGGTGGCCTACCGGAACATGACGGCCGCGGCGATCGTCCGCAAGGTGGCCGCCGGGGCCGGACTGACCTGCGGAACCGTGCAGGCCGCACCGGTCACCTACCGGCAGCTGTCGCAGGCGAACATCTCCGACTGGGACTTCCTGCAGTACCTGGCGGGCGAGAGCGGGGCACAGGTGCGCGTCGACGACCAGGGGCTGCTCCAGTTCACCCGGCCGCGGCCGGCCTCCGGCGCGCCCTCCCCCTCGACCCCGGCCACACGGCACCCGATGGTGCTGGAGTACGGCCGGAACCTGCTGGCACTGCGGGCCTCGCTGTCGGCCGCGGACGGGGCGTCGTCGGTGGAGGTGCGCGGCTGGGACGTCGCCACGAAACGGCCGCTGGTGTCCCGGCATCCGTCGGTGGACAGCGAGACGGCGATCCCGGGCCTGAGTCCGGCGATGAGCGCCCGGTTCGGCAAGGCGGCGAAACTGACCGTCACGGACACCCCGTACCGCACCCAGGCCGAGGCGACGGCGGTCGCGGGCGCCACGGCCGCGCAGGTCGGCGCGGGCTTCGCCGAGCTGGAGGCGGTGGCCGAGGGCAATCCCCTGCTGCGGGCGGGCAGGCCCGTGGCGCTCGGCAACGTCGGGCAGGCGTTCTCCGGCCGCTACACGGCCACGGCGGTGCAGCACGTCCTGGACCCGCACGGCGGGTACCGGACGACGGTGTGGGTCAGCGCCAGCCCGGACCGCTCCCTGACCGGCCTGGTGACCGGCGCCAACGCGCCGTCCCGCGGCCCGCGCATGCCGGGTCTGGCGATCGGCGTGGTGACGGACGTGCGCGAACCGGGCGGTGCCGAACGCGGTGCGGTACGGCTGAAGTTCCCCTGGCTGGACGACACCTACGTCACCGACTGGGTGCGCACCGTGCAGTGGGGTGGCGGGGGCGGCGGGGGCGTGGTCAGCCCTGAGGTCAACGACGAGGTCCTGGTCGGCTTCGAGCAGGGCCTGCTGGACAGCCCGTACGTCATCGGCGGGCTCTACAACGGCGTGGACCGGCCCTCGCCCCACGACGTGCCGCTGGTCGACGGCACCAGCGGGAAGGTCAACCGCCGCTCGGTGGTGTCGCGTTCGGGACACCGGGTGGAGCTGCTGGACGCGAGGGCCCCGGGGCCGTCCGGAGTGCGGCTCACCACCGGTGACGGGCGCCTGGAGGTGTTCCTCGACGACCGGCGAGGCCGGATCGAGCTGACGGTGCGCTCCGGAACGGGCCGGCAGCCCCTCACCTCCGTCCGGCTCGACGACAGGGGCATCGCCCTGGACGCGGGGCGGGGCGACGTGAGTGTGTCGGGCCGGAACGTGGACATCAACGGCAGCGCCGGGGTGAAGGTCGGCGGCCGTTCGGTCAGCGTCACCGGCAGCTCGGACGTCACCGTCGACGGCGGTCTGCTCGGCGTCCTCAAAGCCCGGCTCATCCGGATCAACTGACCCCTGTCCGCCCTCACCCGACACTCCCCGAGGAGCACCGCATGCCAGCCGCAGCCCGCACCGGCGACCCCACCGACCACGGTGGCCGGATCACCACCCCGCCGCCCGGCGCCGCCGCGGCGGTGGCGCGCGTGCTGATCGGCGGCCGCCCCGCCGCCGTCGTGGGCAGCCTGGTCGTCTGCCCGGTCCCCCAGCACGCGGCCCTGGGGCCGGTCAACGTGATCAAGCCCGACCCGGCCGCGCTCGCCGCGGGCACGGTGCTCGTCGGCGGTCTGCCGGCCGCGCGGGCGCGCGGGCGGAGCGTGTGCGGCGCGACGGTCCTGACCGGCGCCGTGAACGTCCTGATCGGGGGCGCGTGATGAGCGAGCGGTTCATCGGCCGCGGCTGGGCGTTCCCGCTGCGGGTCGGGCCGACCGGCGGGATCGGCATGGTCGAGAGGGATCGGGAGATCGAGGAGGCGATCCGCCTGGTGCTCGGCACCGCGCCCGGCGAGCGCCCCATGCGCCCCGAGTTCGGCTGCGGCATCCACGACTACGTCTTCGCCCCCGGCGACGGCGCCACCGCCGGGCGCGTCGCACAGCAGGTGCGCGAGGCCCTCCAGCGGTGGGAGCCGCGCATCGCGGTGGACGACGTGGTGGTCGCCTTCGACACCGTCGAGGCCGGCACCCTCTACATCGACGTGCGCTACACCGTGCGCTCCACCAACGACCGGCGCAACCTGGTCTTCCCCTTCTACACGATCCCCTCCGACGAGGGGTCCGGGGAGAGGGGCGCCGACTGATGGCCCTGCCCTCCCCCAACCTGGACGACCGGCGCTTCCAGCAGCTCGTCGACGAGGCGAAGCGGTACGTGCGGCAGCGCGCGCCGGAGTGGACCGACCACAACGTCTCCGACCCGGGCGTCACCCTGATCGAGACGTTCGCCCACCTCGTGGACCAGCTGCTGTACCGGCTGAACCGGGTCCCGGACAAGAACTACACCGCGTTCCTCGACCTGCTGGGCGTCCGCCTGTTCCCGCCGGCCGCGGCCGTGGCGGAGGTCGACTTCCACCTGTCGGCGCCGCAGCCCGACACGGTGGTGCTGCCCGCGGGTACCGAGGTGACCACCGCGCGCGGCGAGACGGACGAGGCCGTGGTGTTCACGACCACGGACGAACTGCGCATCGCGCCGAGCGAACTGACGCGACTGGTGACCGCGCCCCGGACCGGCGACCAGACCGACCGGACCGGCACGCTCGCCGAGGGCCGCGACGTGCCCTGCTTCCAGGCGGTGCCGGAGCCGGGCGACGCGCTGCTGTTCGGCCTGCCGACGGCGGTGCCGCGCTGCATCGTCGCGGTGCGGCTGGACAGCCGCGTGGAGGGCGTCGGCGTGGACCCGCGCCAGCCCCCGCTGGTGTGGGAGGCGTGGAACGGCGGCGGCTGGCAGGTGTGCGAGACCGGCACGGACACCACCGGCGGGCTGAACCGGCCCGGTGAGGTGATCGTGTACGTACCGGCCGGGCACACGGCGTCGGTGATCGGCGGGACGCGGGCCGGCTGGCTGCGCTGCCGCGTCACCGAGGCGGAGCCGGGCCAGCCGTTCTACTCCCAGTCCCCGACGGTGCGCGAGGCGGCCGTGTTCACCGTGGGCGGCACCATGTCCGTCGAGCACGCCGAGACCGTGACCGACGTGCCGCTCGGCATCTCGGAAGGGGTCGCCGGACAGACGTTCCGGCTCGGCCGCCCGCCGGTCCTCCTCGACGGCGAACCACCCGTGGTGGAGGTGTCCTCGGGCGAGGGGTGGCAGCGCTGGGAGGTGGTGGAGCACTTCGGCCGTTCCGGGCCCGCCGACCGGCACGTCCGCGTGGACGCCACCACCGGCGAGTTCGCCTTCCCGCCCGTACTGCGCGAGCCGGACGGCACGCTGCGGCAGTGCGGCGCCGTGCCGCCCAAGGGCGCCCGGGTGCAAGTGGCCCGCTACCGCACCGGCGGCGGCCCGGCGGGCAACGTCGCCCGCGGCGCGATCCGCGTGCTGCGCAGCTCCGTTCCGTACGTCGCGCGGGTCGTCAACCGGGAGGCGGCGCGCGGCGGCGTCGCCGGCGAGACCGTCGCCAACGCCAAGCTGCGCGCGCCGGAGGCGCTGCGGATGCAGGAGCGCGCGGTGACCGCCGAGGACTACGAGATCATCGGCCGCCAGGCGGCGCCCTCGGTGCGCCGGGTCCGCTGCCTGCCCGCCGGCGGCGCGGGTGCGGTACGGGTCCTGGTGGTGCCGGACGCGGTCGCCGACGAGGACGGCCGGCTCCGTTTCGAGCAGCTGATCCCCTCCGAGCAGGTGCTCCGGGCGATCACCGCGAGTCTGGACGAGCGGCGCCTGATCGGTACCCGCCTCGTCGTGGAGCCGCCGGTCTACCAGGGCGTCACCGTGGTGGCCCGGCTCTCGGCGGCGCCGGACGACACCGACCGGGTGCGCGACGCGGCGCTCACCGCGCTGTTCGGGTACCTCGACCCGCTGCGCGGCGGCCCCGACGGCACCGGGTGGCCGTTCGGGCGGCCGGTGCAGTACGGGGAGGTCTTCGGCGTGCTGCAACGCGCGACCGGCAACGCGCTGGTGGAGGACGTCCGGCTGTTTCCCGCCGATCCGGTCACCGGGCGGCGCGGCGCGCCGGCGGACCGCGTCGACGTGGCCGCGGGCGCACTGGTCTTCTCCCACCAGCACCAGGTGGCCGTCACGGCCGTCGAGCCGGAGGCACGGGGATGAGCCGCGCCGCCGTACCCGGACTGCCGAGCAGGTACCCGATCGGCGGGCAACTGCCCGCCCTGTACGCCGACGACGACTTCGCGCAGCGGTTCACCGCCGGTCTCGACACCGTCCTCGCGCCGGTCTTCGCGACCCTCGACAACCTGCCCGCCTACCTCGACCCCCGGGTGGCTCCGGCCGACTTCCTGGCCTGGCTGGCGTCGTGGGTGGGCGCCGACGACGACCCGCGGTGGCCCGTGGAGTCGCGCCGCGAGGCGGTCGTCCGCGCGGTGGAACTGCACCGGTGGCGCGGCACCGGGCGCGGTCTGGTCGAGGGCCTGCGGCTCGCACTCGGCGTACACGCCGAGGTGACCGGGGACGGCGGGGCGGCCTGGTCGAGCACCGCCGGTGCCGACTTCCCGCCCGAACCACCCGCCGGGGCCCTGGTCCGGGTGTGGCCGGGCCGTGGGAGGGGGGTGGACCCGGACCGGGTCCACGAGATCGTCCGGGCCATGTGCCCGGTGCACACCGTCTGCCGGGTGGAGGTCCTGCCCGGCCCGCCCGCCGACGAAGGGAGGTGACGTCATGCACGTGTGTCCCGCGTGCGGGACGTCCAACGGCCCCGGAGACGACTTCTGCGGCAACTGCGGCGCCTACCTGGGCTGGTCGGACACCCCGCCCGCTCCGGGCACGCGCTCGGAGCAGGCGGCACCGCCGGAGCCCGCACCCGCGCCCGCGCCCGCGCCGCCTCCGGCGGAGAAGCCCGCGTCCGCCGCAGGCGGCGCGGGCCCCGGCGCCGAACCCGGCCGGGAGGAGGACACGAGCCCTCCCCCGCGGACCGGTCCCGGCCGGGACCTCACCGGGCCCCCGGCCCCTGCCCCTGCCCCTGCCCCTGCCCCCAAGACGGCGACGCCGGACCCCGTGGTGCCCGTACGCCCCGCGAAGCCGGTGGCCCCGCGCCCCGTCGTACGCCCTGCGGCGGTGCCGGACGAGGCGGCGGGGACGCCCTGCCACGCCTGCGGCACGCCCAACCCGCCGGGCCGCCGGTTCTGCCGGCGCTGCGCGGCGGCGCTGAACCCCGCCGCCGATCCCGCCCCGCCGCCGTGGTGGCGGACCGTGTGGCCGCCGCGCCGCCGGGCGCGGGCGGGCTCGGGCCGGGCGGTGAGGTTCCTGGTGACTCTGGCCGCGGTGGCGGCTGTGTGCGCGGGCGCTCTTCTGCTGCTGCCGGCCGGGCGCACCGTGTTCGAGGATGCCCGGGACAAGATGAGCAAACCCGGACCCGTGACCCCGGTGGACATCGAGGCGAGCGCCGAGCTCCCCCGGCACCCGGCGGTGAACACCACGGACGGGGTGAGCAACCGCTACTGGGGCGCGCCCGCGCCGGGCGCCTCGGTGACCTACACCTTCCGCGAGCCGTTCCGGCTGGTCGATCTGATCATCATCAACGGTGCGTCCAAGTCCCCCGAGGATTACGCCCGACAGGCACGCGCGCTCCGTCTGGATCTGGAGGTGACGGAGCAGGACGGCACGAGGCACCGCGAGGAACTCACCCTCGGCGACAAACCGGGCCCGCAGACGTTCCCCCTCGGGATCAGCGACGTGAAGACGGTGCGTCTGGTCCTGCGCTCGGCCGTCGACCTGACCGCGGACCGTCACCTGGCCCTGGCTGAGGTGGAGTTCTTCCAAAGGGGCTGATCCCGCGCCGCCCCGCGCCCGGCGGGGATGTCAGCCGTCCGGCGGGCAGCGGGCCTGCGCTCTCCTCGTCCTGCCCCGGACGCGGACGCCCCGGTCACCGCCGCGCGGCCTCGTCCAGGCCGCAGCGGCGCTGGAAGGCGACGGCGACGGCCATCAGCACGGCGGGGAGGACGGTGAAGCCCAGGAGCAGTGCCGTGAGCGCGGAGTCCGGCTGCGCCACGGTGTGCCCCTCCGTGGTGGCGACGAAGCCGCCGACGGCGAGGGCCGCGGAGTACACGTAGGGTCCGAGAGCCGTCCCCGTCGCCTCGGTGGCCGTCCAGACGCCGGTGTACGCGCCGGCGCGGGCCGTGCCCCGGGTCTCCGCCGCGGCCACCGCGTCCGGCACCATCGAGAAGGCCAGCAGCTGCAGCCCGGCGAAGGCGGTGCCGAGGGCCACCACCACCACGACCGTGAAGGCCACACCGGCCCTCCCGCCCAGCAGCAGTGCCAGCGAACCGGCGATGAACACCCCCTGCGCCAGCAGCAGTCCGCGCTGCTTGCCCGTCCGGCGCGACAGCCACAGCCAGCCGGGCCCGGCGATCACGGCCGGGGCGAGGAAGCCGCCCATGAAGACGGTGGTGAGACCGCCGTCCCCGAAGACGTACCGGGTGTAGAAGGGCAGCGCCGCGAGGAAGAGGTGCGTGGTGGTCCCGGTGAACAGGTAGGAGAGCACCAGCGCCCGGAAGTCGCGGTCCCGCCCGGCCAGACGCAGGTCGGCCAGGACGGAGTGCGCGTGCCCGCCGGGCGGGCGGAAGCCGCAGCGGCCGGTGAGCCGCCGGACGCCGGTGAGGCCGATGACCCCGGAGACGGCCATGCCCACCGCCAGCAGCGCCGCCATCCGGGAGTAGTCCCCGCGGCCCCCCGAGGCGACCAGGGCCGGCGCGGCGACCCCGGAGGCGAGCAGCCCCAGGGTCAGGAAGAGCATCCGGAACATGAAGACCCGGGTGCGCTCGTGGTAGCCGATCCGCAGGTCGGAGGGCGTCGTCAGATACGGCACCTGGAAACACGCGAAGAGCAGGTTGCCGGCGATGAACCAGCCGCCGACCCACAGCGCGGCCCCCGGCCCGGTGAGACCGGCGGGCACGGTGAACAGGGCCGCCAGGGAGAGCGGCAGCAGCAGTCCCCAGCGGAGCATGCCCCGCCGGTGCCCGGCGCGGCGGGCCTGCCGGTCGGAGAGCGTGCCCAGCAGCGGGTGGACCACCGCGTCGACGATCTTCGGCACCAGGAGCGTCAGTCCGGCCAGGAACGGCGAGACGCCCAGTGTGTGGGTGAGGAAGTACAGCAGGAGCAGCCCGGGGACGGTGACCCACACGCCCATGCCGACCGAGCCGGTGGCGTACGCCACGAGGTCGCCGGCCCGCGCCCGCCGCGGGGGTCCGGCCGGCTCGGCGGCCTCCCGCATCGGCGGGGCGGGGACGGCGGTCACGGCCGGCCTCCGTGGCGCCGGAGGACACCGGCGGCCGGCTCCGCGCCGTCGAGGGCGCCGGACCGGACGCGGCCGGCCAGGGTGCGGGCGACGATCCGGTCGGTCAGCGACGGCAGATGGCGGGCCAGGAAGATCTCCACCGCTCCTCGCCGGGTGGTGGCCAGGTCGCGGCGGACCCGGCGGCCGAGCCCGGCTCGGAGCACCGTCTCCACCACGCCTTCCAGCGGCTCGTACCGGCTCATCCCCTCCAGTGACAGCCCGGCCGCGGCGGTCGAGTCGTGGATGGGGCTGCGCACCGCCGAGGGGTAGACGCAGCTGACGCCGACATGGGTGCCGATCTCCAGGCGGAGCGCGTCGGCGTACGCCACCAGCGCGCGCTTGGAGGCGCCGTACGCGGCCGCCAGGGGCAGCTGCAGGACGGCCATCCGCGAGGAGAGCATGACGACCCGGCCCCGGGAGGCCACGAGGGCGTCCACGCAGGCGGCCGTCACGCGCCAGGTGCCGAGCAGGTTGATGTCGAGCTGGCGGCGGACCTCGGGGCCGGGCGGGAGTTCGGCCGGAGCGGGTCCGCCGATCCCCGCGTTGTTGATCAGCAGGTCCAGGCCTCCGAGCCGGGCGAGGGCGCCCGCCACCGCGCCGGACACGGCGTCTTCGTCGGTGATGTCGCAGGCCAGGACCTCGACCGGGTCGTCCGGCCCGGGTGCGAGGTCCAGACCGACGACGTGCGCGCCGAGCTCCGCGAGCCGGGCGGAGAGCGCCCGGCCGAAGGTGCCGGACGCGCCCGTGACGAGAACGCGCAGGCCGCGCGCGTCGCGGCGGCCGCCCCTCAGCAGGACGGCGAGAGCGGCCCCGGGAGAAGTGCGGACGGTCGCGGTGGTGTGGGGGCCGGTGTTCATACGGTGCTCTCCTCGGTGTTCCGCGCGCGGAGGGCCGGGGCGGTCCGGCGGCCGGCGGCGCGGCGCGCGCGGGCGCGTCCGGCCTTCGTCTCCCGGGACAGGTCGGCCAGGTAGCGGTCGAAGTCGATCCGCATCCGCGGCCTGCGGTCGCTCCCCCAGCGTGCGGTGGCGTCGCGCAGATCGCGGTCGGTGGAGCGCCGCTGCTCCGCCGCCGTGGGGAGTGCGTAGGCGCCGGACAGATGGGCGGCGGCCAGTTTGGCCTGTGCCTCGACGACGGGGAGGGCGGCGCCGGTCGACTGCATCAGCCCCACGAAGGCGAGGCCGGGGTCGTCCAGGTGGAACACCCTTTTGTACAGGGGCAGCCGCTCGGGGTCCCCGCCCGTCCATCGGGTGGACAGGAAGGGGATGGTGACCCGGTACCCGGTGGCCCAGACGATGACGTCGACCGGGTCGGAGCTGCCGTCGGTGAAGACGACCCGGTCCCCCTCGAAGCGGTCGATGCCGGGGCGTGCGGCCACCTCGCCGTGGGTGAGGCGGTGCAGGATGGTGTCGCTGACGGTGGGGTGGTTCTGGAAGAGGCCTCCGGCGGGGGCGGGGAGCCCGTAGCGCTGCGGGGGGCCCACGGCCAGTGTGAGGAGGGTCTGGGCGATCCGCTGGCGGATCCGCCAGGGCAGGACGGACAGGGCGCCGCCGGTCGCGTCGGCCGGGCGGCCGAACAGGTACTTGGGGACGATGTGCACCCCGCGGCGGGCCGAGAGCAGCACCGGTCCGCGGGCGGTGTACGAGGCGTCGACGGCGATGTCCATGGCTGAGTTGCCCATGCCCACGACGAGCACCCGGCGGTCCCGGAAGATCTCGGCGGTGCGGTACTCGTGCGCGTGGATACGGGTGCCGAGGAAGCTGCCTGGGTAGCCCGGCTCGGGCAACCGGGGGTCCCAGTTGTGGCCGTTGGCGACCACGACGGCGTCGTAGCGGGCGGTGTCGCCGGTGTCGGTGGTGACGCGCCAGGCGTGTCCGGTGCCCGGTGGGTCACCGGCCGCGGGGCGGGCCGGTCGCGGATGCCCTGCGGTGGTCTCCGCCTCGTCCTCGCGTTCGACGGAGACGACCGTGGTGCCGTAGCGGATGTGCGGGACGAGGCCGAAGGTCCGCGCGTAGTCGGCGAGGTAGCCGGCCACGAGGTCGGCCGACGGGTAGTCCGGCCACGAGGCCGGCATGGGGAAGTCCGCGAACTGGGTGCGGCCCTTGCTGGTGTTGAGGTGGAGCGACGCGTAGGCAGGTGACAGGCCACTGCTGTTGTCGCGGGCCCACAGCCCTCCGGGCCGGTCGCCCTTCTCGTGGGTGACGGTGTCGAGGCCGGCGTCGAGGAGTGCCTTGGTGGCGGCGAGACCGGCCGCTCCGGCGCCGATCACGGCGACACGGCGGGGAGGGGGCATGGTGGCGTCTCCTGGGGCGGTACGGGAGGGCTGCGGGGCGAGCGCCGGCACCGCGCGCGGGCAGGGCGCCGGCGGGAGCGGCGGCGCCTCCGGGCCGTCGGGACGGCTGGGCGGCGGTGGCGGTGGCGGTGGCGGTCGGTTTGTGGTGGGACCCAACCGTAGGCGCGTCCCACCGGCCGGGACATGGCGTGCGTCACCCGTTTCGGCCCCCGTGTTGTTCCCCGTCACAAGGGCGGGCAGGATGGCGGGATGCACACGCGCGACGACTGGCCCCCGGTGGTCGACCTCATCGAGCGGGTCGTCGGCGAGGACGACCTGCTGCCCTCGGTCGTGGCCACCGTCCGCACGATGGTGCAGGAGATCGCGGCCCTGCCCGCCGCCGACATCGCCGGGCACACCCGCGCGCTGCTGGCCGCGGCCACCCGGGCGCTGGCGGCCCGCCGGGGGCCGACGGAGGCGGAGCTGTCGTTCGTGGAGGAGTTGGCGGTGACGCGCGCCCGCCAGGGTGTGTCCATCGAGGCCGTGCTCGCGGCCGTGCACGTGGCCGAGCGGGCGATCTGGTCCCGCGCCCGGGAGCTGGCGGGACCGGCGGGGGTGGCGCCCGAGCGACTGCTGGACGCACGGGAGCTGTACGACGACTGGGCCGAGGCCGTACGGGTCCGGCTGATCACCGCCCATCGCGCCACCGGGGCCGGCCAGGGGCCGCCGAGCGGTGAGCGGGACGCGGCGCTGCTGCGGCGGCTGTTCGCCGGCGGTTCGGCGGCGGCGCTGGCGGCCGCCGAGGCGGGCCTGCCGGCGGCGGGCGGGCTGTGGGTGCTGGTCGCCCGGCCGGAGGACGCCCAGGTCGCGGCCACGCCGGACCGCGCACCCCGCGGCCCGGGTGACCGGGCGCTGTCCGCGCTGGTGGACGGACTGCTGGTCGCCGTGTACGCCCGGCGGCCTCCGGACCGCACCGCCCGCGCCGTGGTCCGGGCGGGAGCGGCGGCCGGGCTCGCCGGCCCCGGTGAGCCGGAAGGGCTGGCCCTCGTGCGGCGTCTCGCGGTGGACGCCCTCACGGCGGCCGAGTCGGCGGGGCGGTCCGGCGTGGTGCACGTCGCCGAGGTGGCGGCGCTGGCCGCGGTGGTGGACCGGGCCGATCTGGCGGCGGTTCTCCTGGACCGCCACGGGGCGGCGCTGGCCGGGCTGGGCGCGAACGCCGAGCCGGTCGCCCTGGCCGTCCGCGCCTGGCTGGAGGCCGACCGGGATGTGCCGGCGGCGGCCGAGCGGCTGTTCGTCCACCCCAATACGGTGCGCAACCGGATTCAGCGTTTCTCCGGTGTCACGGGGATCGACCCGGCCGGGACCTTCGGGGCCGTCGACGCCTGGTGGCTGTGCCGGGCCTGGCTCGACCGGTCCTGACGGCCGCCAACGGTCCCGGACGAGGACGGCGCACCGGCCCGGCAGACTTCGGCGGCCTTCCCGCGGTCCTGGTCCCCATGGCCGGAACACCCGCCGCTCGACCGGGTGGACCCGCCGTCCCGGACGCGCCTCCCGCCCCTGCGCGCCCCCGTTTCCGTACTCCCGGGCCCCCACTCCAGGGACCCGGTCGGCCACACACGGTGACACCACGCCCCCTTGACGTGGCCCGGTTGCTCCGGTGGTATCGAACGGCGCATCCGTTACTCGACTGAGAGGAACGTTCATGCAAACACTCCAGGAGAAGGACCAGGCCACCCCCGAGCAGCACGCCGACGAGGTGTTCGACCTGGTGATCGGCGATCTGGAGCAGGAGATTCCGCCTCTGGCGTCACCGACGAACTCGGGCAGCGGTACCGCCTGTGGTTCGTGTGCGGGCTTCTACTGCTGCTGACACGGCCCGGGTGGTGCCGTCGGCCGACGGCACCACCCGGAGGGACCGAGCACCCCGCGTCGGTGAGTGGAGAGGGCGACCTTGTCGGATGTGCCGGCGGACATCGAGCCGCTGTGGGAAATGGGTCTTCCGGCCGGAGAGGCCTGCCCGGACGCCTCGGCCGGACTTCCGCCGGTGGCACGGCGAGTGGTCGCCGCGGTCGGTGAAGGTGCCGCGGGCGGACTGTTCCCCCCGGTCGTCACGGCCGGCCCGGAGGGGACGGTGGTGGAGGACCGGTTGCTCGGTGGCACGGCGGACGCACGCATGCTCGCGCACGCACTCCGGGACGGTCGCTTCGCACCGCTGCTGGAGATGCTGGAGACGCTGGACGGCTGGTGCGTCTCCGCGGCGCGTCGCCACGCGACGGTCGTGGCCCCCGGCGTGCTGGACGTGGTCAACGCCGATCTCTTCGGACCGGTGGTGTCCGAGGCGTTCGTGGCCTGCGCCACCGGACGGGCACGGTACGCCCGTGACCGGGTGCCGGAGTGGGCGGCACGCTGCGAGGCGTTCCTGACGCTCTTCCTGGACCGGCTGCAGCGGGACATGAGCACCTGCTGGCCCGACACCCCGGCCTTCCGGGGACCGGTCGTCGGTCTGTGGACGCACGGCGAGGAAACCCACAACGGCCGGCAACGGGTGTTACGCCTCGACTGTGCCGGCGGCGGCCGGGTGGCGTACAAGCCACGGCCCGCCTCCGGTGAGCTGCTGTTCACCGCGTGCGGCGGTTCCGGCCCGCCGGCATCGGTGTTCGAGTTGCTGAACAACTCGCCCAAGGCGTCCGGAGAGGTCCGCCTTCCGGTGCTGACGTGCTGGTCCGGCGCCCGCCCGGGCTACCTGTGGCAGGAGTGGATCGAGCCGCCGGCCCAGTGGGGACCGATCCGCTCCTTTGGCGCGTGGCGGCTGACCGGCACGCGGCTGTCGCCGCGGGAGGCGGTGCGGTTCTGGCACCGCACCGGCTCGCTGACCGCCGCGATGTTCGGCTTCGGGGTCACCGACCTGATCGGCGGCAACGTGGTGACCGGGAGCAGGCCCGGCGAGCGCGAACCGCTGCTGTACCCCATCGATCTGGAGATCTACTTCTGCCGTGTAGCCCGGCTCTACGACACGGGCCTGCTGTACGACCGGACCGCCGAGGTCGACCAGCACCACGTCGGCCTGGAGGCCACGCCGCGGTGGTGCAGCGCCGAGGGGCCGCCGGTGTGCTGGCACGAGGACCCGGACGGAACGCTGCGCCTGTACCGCCGGCGCCGGCCCTACGCCAGGGCCGAGACCCGGACCGTGGTGGCGGACACCGGCGGCCGGGCCGGGTACGGCCCCTACCTGCCGGCGATGCTGCGCGGCATGTTCGACGCCTGGACCCTGATGTGCCGGCAGCGGCCGGCGCTCCGGCGGTTCCTGTCGGCCGCCACCGCGGGTCACTACGTCCGGGTGCTGCGGCAGCCGACCTTCCGGTACTTCGACGCACTGGTGCCACGGTGGCTGTCCGGCGGCGGTGCCGCGCCGGTCCCCGCCGAGGCGGACGTCCGCTTCGACCGGGCGGAGCTCGACCAGCTCCGGCGCATGGACGTGCCCTACTTCGTGCGTTCGCTGGAGGGCGGACCGGTGCTGCGGGTGGAGCCGCCGCCGCGGCCCTTCGCCACGGCCAGGGTCGCGGCCCGGCCCGAGCCCGAAGGGGGCTGGCCTCCGCTGCCGGAACTCCTGGAGTGCTCGAATCTGGTGCTCGCCGGTCTCGGGGTCGCGCTCCGGGACGCGGTGGAGCATGTCTTCGACGACGTGACCGAGCATGCCGTCACCGACGAGTCGCTCGGTGTGCGGCTGCACCTGCAGAGCCCGGCCGAGGGCCAGGTCGGCTTCGACTGGCCGGAGGCGGGCAGGCGGATCACCTACATCTGGGACCGGGAGAAGGTACGGCTGCGCATCGACGCGGTGGACGCCCCCGAGGTCCCGGCCGAGCCCACGCAGGCGGGTCAGATCCGCCGCCGGCTGCTGCGGCTGGACCGGCTCGACGGCGCCCTGCGGATGCCGTGGGCGCAGGACGGAATGGCCGACGCCGCGACGGAGCGCCGTCTGCGGGCGCTGACCGATGCCGGCATCGCGTGGCTGTCCACCGTGGTGGCCGAACACGGCTGGCCGGGCCGCGGGATGGTGGGCGCCGCGGCCGCCTCCGCGGCGAGCCGTCTCGTGCAGCATGCGAGGGACCACCTGGACTTCCGCCGGCACTGCCTGGAGCTGATGCGGCAGGCCGCGGCGGCCGGTGATCTGCCCTGGCGCGAGGTCGCGTACCTGACCGACGAACTGTGCCTCGCCGACAAGGTCCCCCAGGTGTACGGCACCAAGTTCGAGGCCGTGGCCGGCGAGCTGGTGCCGTATCCGATCGAGGAGCCGCAGGACGTGGACCGCCGGCGCGCCGCGATGGGCATGGAGCCCCTGGCGGACTACACGGACCAAATCCGGCAGCGGTTCCCCCTGACGAAGAGGGAGGCATCATGACCGCCCTGACCACCGGGGCCCGGCAGGCGCCCGGCGACGTCGACTGGGCCTTGTTCGGACGGCGGTACTGGGGCAGGCGGCCGGCCCGGCTGCCTGCCCGGCCCCCGGCCGGGCCCTGCGAGATGTACGCCCTGACCGTCCGCTCGTGTGCCCCGTTCCGCGCCGGCACCCGGTTCTGGGTGATGCCCGACGTCCGTCTGCTGGTCGGCGACGGCCGGCTGCGCGCGCCGGGCGCACTCCTGCCGGACACCGGCGACCGGACCCTCGACGACTACCTCGACCGGCTGGACTCCGACGTGCACGGGCAGGGCTACCTGCTGTCCGTGCGTCAGCCGCTGCTCCTGGACTACGCGCTCTGGTCCGCCGTGCGCGCCGCGGTCAGCGGGCTGTGGCGGGAGGTCGGCTGGCCGAACCTCCCGGTGACCGCCGAGGTGCTGGTCGGCGACCGGTTCACCGAGCACACAGGCGCCGCCGAGGCGCCCACGCACGCGGCGCTGACCTGGGTGCTGCGAGGGCGTATGGAGGTGCGGCTGTGGGACGAGAGCGGCGGTCCCCCGCCGGCCGGGATCGCCGACCCGGAACACGGACCGGAGGGTGTGCGCACCATGAGCGCCGGGGCCGGCGAGCTGCTGTACTGGCCGGGCGACCGGCGGCACGTGGACGTCTACCGCGAGCGGTGCGTGGCGCTGCGCCTGCGGATCCCGGTCGACCGGCGGCTTCCCTTCACCGCCTTGCGGGACCTGCTCGCCGATCTGGTGCACGGCCGGCGCGGCCACGACGAGACCGTGCCGTACTTCCCCTTCGGCCGCGGATCGCGCGTCGACGACGAGGACGGGGCGCTGTCCCACCTGACCGCCCTCGGTGACGAGCTGCGCACCCTCGTGGGCGGCGAGCAGCTGAACAGGACGCTGCGCGTGCGCTGGGCGGCGCTGCGGTCCGCGGCCGGTCTGGAACCGATCCCGGTGCCGCGGGAGGGCGTCCCGCTGACCTGGCACACCCGGATCCGGCGGACCGGCGAGATCGTCCGCATGCCCGACGGGCCCGGACAGGTGGTGTGGGCGGTCAACGGGAACGTCTTCTCCCTGCCGAGAGCCGCGAGCGACCGGGTGTACCCCGCACTGGGCGACGGCGAGGAGACCGGCGTCGCCGACGTGCTGCGCGCCATGGGAGCCGGCGGCGACGGCGATGGCGATGGCGATCAGGGCGTGCTCGCGCTGCTGGACAAGCTGTACCGGCTGCGCGGCATCGACGTGGCGGAGGTGCCTGCCGGATGACGCTGACCGTGGAGAAGTCGCTGGACTGGGACGTCTTCGTCGACCGGTTCTGGGACCGCGGACCCGTGCTGTACAAGGGCATCGGCAGCGTGCCCTTCACGGAGGCGGAGGTGTTCGAGTCCGCCGTGCTGGGCACCCGGCCGCCGCACCCGCTCGCCGTGCCGCGCAACGTGCAGTTCCTCGTCGGGCGGCGGCAGCAGACACAGCCGCGCGACTGCCTGCCAGAACGGTCGGACCGTTCGTTCGACGGCTACGAGCGGCGTATGGCCGAGCGGCTGGACGGACAGCGTTACGCCCTCGTGGTCCACCTGTTCCACGCGTTCTCCCACCCCCTGTGGGAGCGTGCGCAGCGGTTCTACGCCGGTCTGTGGGAGCGCGTCGGCCGGCCCGCGCACAGCGCGGGCTCCACCATGTTCCACGGCTCCTACGAGCACAGCCCCGTCGGCGTGCACCAGGACCGCTTCGCCACGTTCATGTTCTGCGTACGGGGCACCAAGCGGATGCGGTTCTGGGACGAGCGCCCGTGGACCGAGCCGGTGCACACGGTGCTGGACTACCGGCCTTACCTGGACTCCTCCTTCGTCGCCGAGGTCGAGCCGGGGGACCTGCTGTACTGGCCGTCGCGGTACCACCACGTCGGGGAGAGCGCCGGCGACGAGCCCGCGACCAGCGTCAACGTGGGGATCCCCCGCCGTGAACACCGGCCGTACTACGAGATCAAGGATCTGCTGCGGGGCACCCGTCCGCGGGCGACGGCGCCGTTGTTCACCCCGGACGCCGGTCCGGACGGGCAGTTGTCGGGCGAGCTGCCCACCGCCCTCGGCGACGCCCTGGACGCGTTCGCGCACTGCCTGGACGAGGACCGGTTCACCGACCGGGCCACCGCTCTGGCCCTGCGGGTCGAAACGGCCGGCGGGTTCTGGCCGACCGAGCCGCCCGCGAAACCGCGGCCGCTGGACGACGACACCCCCGTCCGGGCGTGTGCGCCCCTGCTGACCGCGCCCGGCGAGGGCGCCCGCAGGTACGCGGCGAACGGCAACGTCTCGTCCGGCACCGCCGGCCTCGAGGCCGCCGAGGTGCTGGGCCGGCTGGACGCCGGCGAGGTGGTGCGCGTCGGTGACCTGCCCGCGCACCGGCGCGCGGAGGTCCGTCATCTGCTGCAGGAACTGGAGAGTTTCCGTGCCGTCATCCGTCTCGACCCCCGCTGACCGGGCCCCGGCCCACCGGGAGGCGGCCGCCGGGATCGTGGCCGAGATCGCCGAACGGCTCGCCGATCCGGGCCGGGTGGCACAGGCCGCGGGCGCGCCGGACAACCTCATGCGCTATCCGGGCGATCCGCAGCCCGTGTGGGATCCCCTTCTGCTCTCCGACGGCCACCCCGGAGTAAGCCTGCTGTTCTCGGAACTGGCCGTACGAACACCGAGGTCGCGCGGCCGGGCGCACGCGCACCTGTCCGCGGCCCTCGGCAGCGGCATCCGGCTGCTGCCCCAGTCGCTGTTCGGCGGCATGGTCGCACTCGCGTTCGCCGGGCAGGCCGCGGCCACCGGATTCGGCGGCTACGCCGGCATGCTGTCCGGGCTGGACCGGCACATCACCGTCCAGGCGCGCGAGCGCGCGCGAGCCGATCTGCACAGGGTGCACGCCGGCGAACCGGTGGGCGCCTGGGACCGGTACGACGTTCTCGGCGGCACCGCCGGGATCGGCCGCTACCTGCTCGCCCGGTACGAGTCGGCGGCCGAACCGGAGGCACGGCAGGCGGCGGGGGACGCGCTGACCGAGGTCCTCGAGTCACTGGTGGCGGTGGCGACCGCGGACGAGGTCACGCGGCACGGGATCCGGCTGCCCGCGTGGTGGATCACCGACGGCCTGGAGCACGGGTTGGCGGAGCATCTCAACATCGGCCTCGCACACGGCGTCTGCGGGCCCTTGGCGCTCCTCTCCGTCGCCTGGCGGGCCGGGTTCCGGGTGGCCCGCCAGGACGAGGCCATCGAGCGAATCATGGCGCTGCTGTCCCGCTGGCGCACGACCGACGGGGCCGGACCGCACTGGCCGCATCTGGTGACACCGGCCTGTCTCAAGGGCGAGGAGCCGCCCGGGCGCGGACGGGACTCGTGGTGCTACGGGGCCGCGGGCACGGCGCGTGCCGTCCACCTGGCGGGCGTCGCGCTGGACCGCGCGGACTGGCGGGCCGACGCCCATGCCGCCGTCCGCGGTGCGCTGGCCGCGGCGCGCGACGAACTGGTCTGCGACTCCGCGCTCTGTCACGGCTGGGCGGGGCTGCTCCAGATCGTGCTGCGCATGGCGCACGACAGCCCCGACCAGGACTACCGGGCCGACGCCGACGCACTGGCGGCGCGGGTCGTGGACCGGTTCGACGCGGGGGCGCCGTTCGGCTACCGGTACCGCCACACGCTCGCGCCGCGCGACCTCGACCGCCCCGGGTTCCTGGAAGGAGCCGCGGGGATCGCCCTGGCCCTTCACACCTACGCCACGGGGGCCGCGCCGGCGACGTCGTGGGACAGCGCCCTGCTGCTGAACTGACAGGGCGCTGCCCGGGCGCTCCCGGCCGGCTACGCCCTGCGGAGTCGGGCGATGATGCCGTCGAGGTCGCGCCGGAACATGTAGTCGCGGAAGACGTGCCCGCCGGGCTCCTCGTGCCACTCGTGCGGGATGCCGGCCTGTCCGAGGAGGCCCCGGAACTCCCGCTGGCCGGCGAGCACCTGGGTCTCGTTGACGGTGTCGAACCAGTTGACCGGGTTGGGGCTGGTGCCGGCGACCAGGAAGACCCGTTTGTGGCGGTAGCTCTCGACGCGTTCGACCGGGTTGTCGGCGCTGACCCTGGCCTCGTCCCACAGCGGCATGCCGTAGACCGAGCCGCCGCCCAACTCCACGGCGGCGGAGGACAGGTTGGCCCAGTGGGCGACCAGGCCGCCGTCACGGCGCAGACTGGCCGGCCCCGAGTGGGAACTCACCGAGGCGAAGTGCCCGTAGTACTTGGCCGCGTACTTCAGCGCGCCGAATCCGCCCATCGAGAACCCGCAGACGGCACGGCCGTCGTACTCGGCGTAGGTCCGGAAGTTCGCCTCGACCCATGGGAGCAGCTGGTTGATGTGGAAGGACTCCCAGTTCCGGGGGCCGACATGGGAGCTGACCGGGTTGGAGTACCAGCCCGCGTGCCCGCCGTCGGGCATCACGACGATGATCGGCTTCCCGGCGGTCAGAGCGCGGATGCCCCAGCGGTCGAAGGTGATGAAGTCCTGGTCGGTGCCACCGCCGTGAAGCAGGTAGAGGACGGGGTAGGCGCGTCCGCTGGTGTGGTAGCCGTCGGGCAGCAGTACGTTGACGCCGGGGTCCCAGCCGATCTCGTCGGTCGCGAACCGGTAGTACCACATCCGTGGATCACTCTCGTTGCGGTCCACGATGCGCAGCCCGAAGCCGTCACCGGCCGCGTGGGCCGCCGATGCCGTCGCCAGGACGCTTCCACCGCCGAGGGCCGCGGCCGCGGAGAGCCCGCCGACGGCTCTCAGGATGCTTCTACGAGTGGTCCGGTTCTCGCTCAACATGACCTCCTGGGTCGATGGAGTGGCGTGCGCATGACATCAAGAAACCGGTCGGCCCCGCTCTCCCCTCCGCGAACCGGAGGGACGGGTGGGCCGGGAACGGACACGAGAGCGCCGTCCCCTGCGTGCCGCCGCCAACCGTAGGCGGATATCCGGTCACGCAAAACCCCGCACCGAGGCGGTCGGGATGGGGCGGTGTCGGGTGGGGCGGGCCGGGCAGGGCCGGTGCCTGCTTCCCGGCGCCCGTTTCCCCTGCCCCGTCCTCCCTTCCGCCCGTCCGCCGACCGGTGGGAGCGACCCGCCGCGGCCCGTTCCGTACCCTGGCGGCATGCGCGTACGCCCCACCTTGAGCTGGACACCCACCGGGGACCTGCCGCCGGGCACCACGGACCTGGCGCCGGTCGCCGATGCGCTGAGCACCGGCGGTGTGCTGGTGCTCAGCGGGGCGGGCATCTCCACGGAGTCGGGGATCCCCGACTACCGGGGCGTCGACGGAAGCCTGAACAGGCACACCCCGATGACCTACCAGGACTTCACCGCCAGTGCCCGGGCCCGGCGCCGGTACTGGGCGCGCAGCCATCTCGGCTGGCGCACCTTCGGCCGCGCCCGCCCCAACGCCGGGCACCGGGCCGTGGCCTCCCTCGGCCGGCACGGGCTGCTCTCGGGTGTGATCACCCAGAACGTCGACGGTCTGCACCAGGCCGCCGGCAGCGAGGGGGTCGTGGAGCTCCACGGAAGCCTGGCCCGGGTCGTCTGCCTGTCCTGCGGCACCCTCAGCCCGCGCGGTGAACTCGCCCGGCGGCTGGAGGAGGCCAACGCGGGCTTCGAACCGGTGGCCGCGGGGATCAACCCGGACGGTGACGCCGACCTCACCGACGAACAGGTCGGGGACTTCTCCGTGGTGCCCTGCGCGGTCTGCGGCGGCGTCCTCAAACCGGATGTGGTGTTCTTCGGCGAGACCGTTCCGCCGCCGCGGGTCGAGCACTGCCGCAGGCTTGTCCGGGAGGCGTCCTCGCTGCTGGTCCTGGGGTCCTCGCTGACGGTGATGTCCGGGCTCCGGTTCGTCCGCCAGGCGGCCGACGAGGGGAAGCCGGTGCTGATCGTCAACCGGGATCCGACCCGGGGCGACCGGCACGCCCTCACCCGGGTCGCGCTCCCGCTGGGAGCGGCCCTCGCCACCGTGGCCGGACGGCTGGGCATCCCCGTCGACAGCCCGGCACCGCGACGGGCGGGGCCGTGACGGTGCCGGGCACGTCCCGGCCTCCTCGGCCTCCTCGGCCTCCTCGGCCGCCGTGGCTCCCGGCGGTCGCGCGGGTTCCCCGCGGCCCCGGTCGGCCGACCAGCGGCCGCCGCCCGCTTCGAAGGGGTTTTGGCCATGCGGTCACACGGCTTTGCGCGCGACCGCGACTATCGCCGCACGGGGCACCTCGGCGACGTACACGCCCCGCGAGCGGTGGACGACGGGGGCCGGGGGGAAGCCGGTTTCCGCGGGCAGGCCCGCAAGGTACTCCTCGTGTCCGAAGTACCGCTCCAGAACCCGCCAGCAGGCGTCGGTCCCGCCCAACGTGCCGAAGTACTCCCCGACTCCGTACATGTCGGCGACATACGCGCACATGCGCCGCCGGGCCTCCTCCTCCGTGCCGCCGCGGACGACCAGCGGATCGTACATGTCGACGACACACGCCGGTGCTCCCGCCTCCTCGAAGAGTCCGGCCAGCGACTCGCGCGAGAAGTGCGGGTAGTCGTGGCCCGCAGCGGTGTGGGGGTGAACGACATCGGCGAAGAATTCCGCCATGGGGCTGGTGGTGTCGAAGTCGTGCAGGACGACCCGGCCCCCGGGTCTGACGACGCGCAGGGCCTCGGTGACCGCGTTGAGCCTGTCCTGTGGGGCGATGTGGTGGGTTCCGTAGGCGAGCAGCGTCGCATCGACCGTGCCGTCCCCCAGGAAGAGGTGGTCCGCCGCCTGCCGGACGGCGGGCAGGCCCTGGGCGAGGGCTCGTTCGACCATGCCGCCGGAGAGGTCTCCCGTCAGGATGTTCAGACGGTCACGCAGGTCGAGGGCGTGCTCGTGGACGGCACGCGCGACGGTCCCGTCCCCGCCGAGAACGTCCAGGACGGTGCGGGGCCGCGCCGCCTGCGGCGGGGCGGCCCACTCCAGGAGTTGCCGCATGCCCCGCCAGCGGACCGACGGGTCCTGCTGGGCCCGGCGGTAGGAGTCACCGCGCCCGGTGTCGTCGGAGTCGAATTCCGTGGTCGTGGCCGCCAGTGCCCTCAGCGCCTTGTCGGCGCCCGGACGGCCGAAGTCCACGGTCGCCTTCAGGGTCGTTTGGGCCGGCACCACATCACGCAGATACTCTTCGAGGGTCATGGACGGCAGGTAGGAATCCGTCTCCGCCAATATGTCCGCCTGCATTTCCACCAATCCGGTCATTCGATGGGTCTCATCGCCGACCACCCGTACCGTGTGCGAGGCAGATGTACTCCGCTGTTCGCAAACGGCCCGCAACCCCGTCAACCGGCACGGACATGCACGACCGACGGAATTCCGGGAAACCGGCGCACTACAAATCCGGTCCGCAGTGGCACCGTTGCACCCTGTCAGGAGTTCCATTCCGCGTCAAGAGCGCTTTCGGTGAAGGATTTTCCTCGATTACCCGCGGCGAGTGGGACGCTTCCGCGCCCCTCCCGCCGACCGCACAAGCTCGGCGAACCGCGGTTCATCTCCGCGGGAATTTCGCGGGCCGTCTCATTACCCGGAATACCGTGTTCCAGTTTTTGCCCCCGATTCGGCGGCGCCCGCCCCGGAATCCCCACCGCCCCGCAACGGCGGCGACCGACGGCAGAACGGACACGGAAAGGTGTGCCGGGAAACGGCTTTGGGTCTCCGTCGCCCCTGCCCTCCCCCGCACAAGCCGCTCCCGGTCGGCGGCGCCCCGCAGCGGGAGGCACTCCGGTGGACCACCTGGTACATTGGCGCATATTCACCCCCTCCCGGACAGACTTCCCCCGACCGGGGGTGTTTCCGGCAGAATCGGGAATCCGCTCAACTGTCCACCCGAACGCGGGACGCCGATCCACACGAAAGTCGGGACGACTCATGCCACATGGGATCCCTTCATTCGATGTCCGTCCGAAAGTCGTTTCGACTCTCCCGGGGAGTCACGGCAGTTCCGGGGAGCGGGCATCACCGGAACCGGTGTTCGCGCCCCGCGCGGCGGAAACCGTACCCGAGTACCACGTTCGAGGAGAGGCGGCCCAGAACTGCCATGGCATGGATCCACGATGTACTGACAGCGGTGTCGGAGATGGATCCGACCTCCAGGTTCGCGTTAGCCTCGGTGTTCGCTTTCGCGGAATCCGGTCTCGGGGCGGGCATGTTCGTCCCCGGTGAGGTCGCGGTACTGGTGCTGAGCGCCGGAACGGAGGGGACGCGTTCACTGCTGACCCTCTTCCTCGTCGTGGCGGTCAGCAGTTCGGCCGGTGACCACCTCGGGTACTTCCTCGGTATCCGCTACGGGGAACGGCTGCGCGAGACACGTCTGGTACGGCGGATCGGCCAGCGGCACTGGGACCGCGCCCAGACTCTCTTCCACCGGCACGGAGCGACCGCCGTCTTCCTGACCAGGCTGCTGCCCGTCGTCCGCACCCTCACTCCGGCGACCGCCGGGGTGGGCTCGGTTCGCTACATCCGCTTCCTTCCCGCCTCCCTCGCCGGAGCCTCGATGTGGTCCGCCCTCTACGTGTCGGCGGGTGCCCTGGCCTCGGCCTCCGTGCGCGAGGCCGAGGCCACGATCACCAGGATCCTGTGGGTACTGCTGGGCGTGGCGGTGATCCTGACGATTGGCATCGTGTGGTGGCGCAGGAGGCGTCGTTCCGTGCTCTGACCGGATGCGGTTCACTCCTCGGGCGGCCGGCGGAAGGCCCGGAAGGCGAGCAGCATCATCACCAGCATCAGCCCCAGGCCCGCGCACAGCGCCGCCGGCACCTCGCTCCCGGCCTGCCCTCCGAGCGCGAGATCACGGGACGCCTCCACCGCGTGGCTCACAGGGTTGACGGTGGCGACGGCAGCCAGCCAGCCGGGCAGCACCTCGACCGGCACGAACGCGCTGGAGGCGAACATCAGCGGGAAGTTGACGAAGAAGCCGATGCTGGAAAGCACCTCCACCTTGCGCAGCCACGCGGCCAGGGCTATGAAGATCCAGATCAGGGCCCAGATCACCAGAGTGGACAGCAGCAGCGCCGCCACCAGGCCCCCCACTCCTCCCCCGGCCCGGTACCCGAACAGCAGGTGGCCGCCGACCACCAGGACCAGCAGCTGCATCCCCGAACGGGTCAGGTCGGCGACCGATCGCGCCACCAGAACCAGCGGCAGCGACAGCGGGAGCACGCGGAAGCGGCGCACCATCCCGCCCTCCATGTCCCGCACCAGGCCCACCCCCGCGGACTGCGAAGTGCCGATCCCGGTGGTGACCAGCAGGGCGGGCAGGAGGAACTCGATGTAGGACACGCCCCGCGGAAGGATCGACCGGTCCGCCAGGCTGCCGAAGACCTGGCTGATCAGCAACAGCATCACCACCGGCTGGGCCACGCTGAACAGCACGACCCTGCTGTCGGCGTACACCAGGCGGATCTGGCGGACGGTGAGGACCCACAGCTGCGCGGCCTTGCCCGCCGGCTCCCGGCGCGGGCCGTGCGGCTGCGCCGGGAGGCCGGCCGGGGGCGCCGTCGTCCGCGGCCCGTTCACACGGTCTCCCGCGGGTCCGCGGTGTGCCGCCGAGCCTTCGCGACGCCCGCCCGGCGCGGCGGCCCCGCCGGTACGGGATCACGGGACCACGCGCCGGTCAGAGCGAGGTAGACGTCGTCCAGGGATGGCTCCGAGTGGCGGATCTCGGTCACGTTCTGCCCGACGGTGTCCAGCACCCGGATCACCGTGGCCAGGTCCGCGGAGCCCTCCGCCGGTACGGTCAGCTCGCCCCGCGCGGTCTCCGCGCCCGGGGGGAGCCCGGCCAGGCGCAGGGCTTCGGCGGCCACGGCCGGGTCCCCGTGCGGTTCCAGCCTGAAGGAGATGAAACCACCGCCGGCCCGCGACTTCAGCTCGGCCGCCGTCCCGGAGACGAGGACCCGGCCGGCCTCCAGTACGGTGATGCGGTCGGCGAGCCGGTCCGCCTCCTCCAGGTACTGCGTGGTGAGCAGGACGGTCGTACCGCCGCGGGTGAGTTCCTCGACCATCTCCCACAGCCCGATGCGGCTGGGAGGGTCCAGCCCGACGGTCGGCTCGTCCAGGAACAGGATCTCGGGGCGTCCGACCAGTCCCAGTGCCAGATCCAGCCGGCGGCGCATGCCTCCCGAGTAGGTCACCGCCTTCCGCCTGCCGGCGTCACCGAGCCCGAAGGCCTCCAGCAGTTCGTCCGCCCGTCGTCCGGCCCGCGCCCGGGAGGCTCCGCACAGACGGGCGACCAGGACGAGGTTGTCGTGGCCGGACAGCTGTTCGTCGAGCGAGGCGAACTGTCCCGTGACCCCGATGCGGCGGCGCACCTCCTCCGGGCGCCCGGCCACGTCGAAGCCGGCGACCGAGGCCGTACCCGCCGTAGGGGGCATCAGGGTGGACAGGATGTTGACGAGGGTGGTCTTCCCCGCCCCGTTGTGTCCCAGGAGACCCATGACCTCGCCCTGGGCCACGGTCAGGTCCACGCCCCGGAGGGCCTGGACGGCTCCGAACCGCTTGTGCAGGCCGACGACGTGGATCACTCCGTCCGCCGCCATCAGTTCAGCACATGTCCGTGCGGCGAGCGCACGGCCCGGGACCGGCGGTGGTCGAGGTGGACGAAGGCGCGCTGGAGCCAGCGGTCCTCACCGTCGTAGCGCGGGGTGAAGGCCGTGCGCCCGTGCAGCGTGACGCGGTTGTCCACGAACACCAGGTCGGCCGGGGCCAGGACGATCTCCTCGGAGACCGCGCGGACGGCGTCCTCCAGCGCGTCCATGGCCTGTTCGCCCCACGGGTCCGTGGAATGGGTGGCGTGGAAGTCGACGCGGATGTCCGGGTCCTCCGCGTCGCCGGTGAGCACGGCGTGCGGTTTGGTACCGCTGTCCGGCCGGTCGAAGGAAGGCGGTGGTTCGGTGAGGAACAGGGGCCGCCGCAGGGTCTGGCGCGTCCCGGCGTCCAGGTGCTCCATCGCGGCGCGGACGCAGGCGACCCGCAGTCCGGCGGCCAGGTCGTGGTCGCTGCGGACGCAGAGCAGCCCGACGTAGTCGGGACGGTGGGGGTGGAAGGCGTTCTCGATGTGCATCTCCAGCGGGACGGAGCCGGCGTTGGACTGCTGGGCCTCCCGGCCGGGCACGGGCACCACGTTCTGGACGAGTGCCCCCCGCTTCTCGTTGCGGTAGGCGACGACCTCGCCCAGTTCCATGGCGACGGCGCAGAGCACCGAGGCGCTCAGCGTGGCTCTCCGTTCCACCGAGTCGCTCTCCTGCGGGGTGGGCGGCACGGGGTCGGCCTCGGGCAGGTTGCGTATGAGCAGCATGCCCGCGCGGCCCGGGTCGTGGCGGAAGGCCCGGAGCCGGTTCCGGAGGCGGGCGGGCAGGTGGCAGGAGAGGCCGCGGCACCGGTCGAGCCACTCCTGTCCGTCCACCAGGCCGGGGGGCGTGCGCATCAGCTCGTCCGCCAGGAGCGCCACGTCGGCACGTTCGGCGTCGGACAGTTCGAAGCGGCTTTCGGGGTTCATGCCGTCCCTCCAAAGGGGTTGTGGGGTGGTCGGTCCGGTCCTGCCGCCCGGGGCGTTCCGCGCGGCGGGGCGCCCGGCTTTCGAACGGATCGCGCGTCTCAGGACTTCCCCGCCGTGCCCCGGGCACCGTGGCGCTCCGAGACGGCGAACACAAAGTGGCGGTCACTGCCCGCGTACTGCTCCTCCTGCACGGCCTCGACACGAAACCCCCGCCGCTCCAGCCCTTCGGTCACCGCCCGGAGCCGGCCGGCGGTGGCGCCGCCGGGGCTGTCGTGCACCTCCACCGCGAGCTGGCGCACCAGCGGCCAGTGCCGTTCCCCGATACCCCGCAGCACCTCCAGCTCGCCGCGCTGGACATCGATCTTCAGCATGTCGATCCGCTCCACGGGGTGCTCGTCGAGGAACGCGGAGAGCGGACGGAGCCGGCAGCGCACCGTCCGCTCCCGGAACCTGTAGGCCAGCAGTTCGTCCAGCATCTGCTCGGCCTCCGGCAGGTGGCCGGTCGGCACCTGCCCCCTGACGAACGTCTTCTCCGCCTCGGTATCCGCCAGGGTGCTGCGCGTGGACATGGTCGAATAGCCCGGGTAGTGGGTGAACTCGACCTCCTGCTCCTTCTCGGCGAGACCGTAGGGGCAGGCCAGCCCCGCCACGCCGTGTCGCTCCCGGTTGCGGCACATGACCTCGTACACCTCGGGGACCGGTTCGAAGGAGTAGACCGCGGCACCGGGTCTCTCCGACTTCACGAAGAGCGTGTACACGCCGATGTTGGCGCCCACGTCGAAGACGACGGGGTCCTCCGGCAGGTGCAGCGTCTTGGGCAGGTAACCGCGCCGGGTGAAGATCTCGTCGTAGAGGAACTCGGTCTCGTGCTGGTTCACGCCTTCCACGTCGGCGAGTGCGATGCTCATCCGTCTGGCCTTCCTTGGCTCGGTGGGGAGGGTGCCGGCGCGCGGCGTACCGCCTGGTCCGACATGGCGTCTAGTCCGACATGGCGACCAGGACCCGGCGCTCGCCGGTGAACGGCCTGCGGCCGTGCGCCGCCTGGACGTTGTCGACGAGCATGAGGTCTCCGGTCCGCCAGTCGTTGTCCACCGCGTGCTCCAGCCCGCGGTCGCGCACCTGCCGCACGTGGTCGGCCGGTATCGGGGTGCCGTCGGCGAAGGTCACCGACTGGGGCAGTTCCTCCGGGGGCAGCATCTCCGTCAACGCGGCGGCGGCCTCGTCGCCGAGCGTGGCCGGGTGCCACTGGTCGGACTGGTTGAACCACAGCGTTTCCCCGGTCTCCGGGTGCGTGACCGTCGCGGGCCGGACGTGACTGACCCGCAGCCCGCCGCGCGCGTTCCACTGCCAGGTGGCGCCGCTTCGGGAGAGGTAGGCCTCGACCTCGAGGCGGTCCTCGGTCTCGAAGGTGTCCTGCCAGCTCTTGCCCAGCCCCCGCCCCCCGTGCAGGTTCTGGGTGTAGCGCAGGCCGCCGGCGAAGGCCTCGCGGACCTCCGGGTCCAGCGCCCGGTACCAGACGGCGTTGTCCACCACCGGCGTGGCGCCCCCGCTGCCGGCCGCCCGCTCGCAGTAGAAGAGCAGTCGGGCGGGCCACTGGGCGGCGTAGGACATCTCGCTGTGCATCGAGATGGTGAACTCCCGCGGGTACTCCGTGGAGGTGTACACGTTGCGGCCCACCTTGGTGCGCGGCGAGTTGCCGAAGACGTACGCCAGGCGGTCCGGCAGCAGGAGCGGCATGATCTTCTCCAGTTCCTGCGGACCGACCCCGAAACCGCGCAGGGCCAGCACCTTGTGGGCTGCCAGGAGTTCGACGATCCGCTCGGAGTCCTGGAGGAAGCCGGCCAGGCCGTCGGCGGTGGCGGGGAGTGAGTGGCTGCTCGGGCTGATCTCGGCGGGCCGCCAGGGAGTGTTCGGTTCCATGGTGTGCTCTTTCACTCCTGTGTGGTCTCGGGTGCTCGGAGGAATTCCGTGATGAGCCGGTTGACCTGGTCGGGCCGCTCCAGGTAGCCGTAGTGGCCGCAGTGGGGGACGACGTGGCAGTCGGCCCGGGGCAGGGTCCTGGCGATCTCTTCCGCCAGGTGCGGCGGCGCCACGATGTCGTCGGCGAAGGCGATCACCCGGCAGGAGGCGGTGATGCCGGTCAGGTCCTCCAGCCGGTCCTCCACCGCGCTGAGGTCCAGTTGGGTGCGCACACCGGGCCCGTCGGTCACCGCCAGTTCGAAGATGTCCAGCCAGTCGGCGATCCGCTGGTCGTCCGCGAGCGTCCGCGGAGAGAGGTTCTGCACCGCCCGCATCACCGCGCGGTAGCGCGGCGGCAGGGTGACGCCGCTGTCGGCGAGGGCGATCTCGGCGGCGTTGCCGGCCGCCCTCATCCGGTCCAGGCGGCCGCGCGGTGCCACGAGGACAAGCCGGGAGACCAGGTCGGGACGGGTGCGGGCGACCTCCCGCGCGACTCTGGCGCCCAGAGACATCCCCACGATCGAGCAGGGGCCGATGCCGAGGTGCTCGATCAGGCCGATGGTGTCGGCCGCCATGTCGCCGAGGGTGAAGCCGGGTTCTCCTCCGCTGGGAGGAATGCCGCGGTTGGTGAACGTGACGACCTCGAAGCCCTCGGCGACCAGCGCGGGCACCTGGTGCAGGTGCCAGGCCGACTTGGCTGCGCCGCTCCCCATGATCATGAGGACGGGGGGACCGCTTCCGGTGCGGTCGTGGTCCAGGGGGATCCCGTTGATCCGTGTCGTCGGCATCGAAGGCTTCCTCGAAAGTCGTCGGCGGCCCGAAGGACCGTTCGTGAGTGGTCGTCTTCCGCGGTGCGCGGCTGGAGGGGACGTCCGCCCGGTCCGTGCCGCGGCGCGGTCGGCACGGTCGCCGGGGCTCCTGCCCGCCGCACCGGCGGCCGCGGGCCGGGTGGGCGGGGCGGGCGGGGCCGCGACGGCCCCGCCCACCCGGCCCGGTCACCCGGCCCCGGTCACTCGGCCGCGGTCTTCTCGTGGGCCGCCATGGCCTCGATGAGGCTCTTGGGCCGCATGTCGGTCCAGTTCTCCTCGATGTAGTCCAGGCACTCCTGGCGCGGACGGTCGTTGACCACCGCCTGCCATCCCGCCGGGATGTCGACGAAGTTCGGCCACAGCGAGTGCTGGCCCTCGTCGTTGACCAGGACGTGGAAGGTGCCCTCGGAGTCGTCGAAGGGGTTGGTCATCGTTCACACCTCTCGTTTCTTCGTGTGTGCTCCCCAAAGGGAGTCCAACTGGTGGGCCAGGACGCGGCCGACCTCGGCGGCCGACGCCGGTTCGGTGAGCATGGTCGTGTGGGCGGCGTCGACGCGGTGCACCCGGACGCCCTCCTCGGTGTGGGCGTTCCACGCCTCCGGGTCGAGGCTGCGGGAGCGCTCCGCGGTCATCAGGAAGATCCCGCAGCGGACACGCCCGGGGACGAAGGACCGCATGAGCCGCACGTTGTTGACGTAGACGTCCTTGACCGCCGTCAGTTCGCCGTCGTCGAGATGGCCGAGCGAACTGTCCGTCCCGCGCAGGTGGGCGCGGAACCGCTCCATCGGGAAGCGCCCCTCCCGCAGCTCCGCATCGTCCCACTCGAACCCCGACTCCCGCAGGTTGGCCGCGATGATCTCGGCCTCCGCCGCCTCCGCCGCCTCCTCCCTCTGCCTGGGGTCCTTCGTGCGGCGGGGAGGGTAGGCGTCCAGCATGGCGAGCAGCTCCACCCGTTCGCCGTCACGCTCCAGCAGCCCGGCCATGGCGTGGGCCACGTGGCCCCCCAGCGACCAGCCGAGCAGCCGGTACGGCCCGTGCGGCCGGACGGAGCGGATCAGCCGGACGTAGTCGCCGGCCATCTCCTCGATGTCGCACGGCAGTTCGCCGCCGCCGTCGGCGGGCGTACGGGCCTGCAGCGCGTACAGCGGGACGTCCGCGGGGAGTTCTCGCAGGAGGCCCGCGTACGCCCACCCCAGGCCGACGGCCGGATGGACGCAGAACAGCGGCGGCCGGTCGCCCCGCCCCCGCAGCGTCAGCAGGGGCGCCGGGGCGCGGCGCTCGGCGCCCCGTCCGATGCGCTCGGCCAGGCCGGCCGCCGTGGGCACCTCGAACAGGTCCCGCGCGGCGACGGATACGCCCAGCCGCTCGCGGATCCGCCCGACCAGCCGGGTGGCCAGCAGCGAGTGCCCTCCGTGTTCGAAGAACCCGTCGTCGGCGCCGATCCACTCCCGTTCCAGTACCTCGGCGAACAACTCGCACAGCGCGGCCTCCCTTTCGTCGCGGGGCGGCCGGCCGCCTTCCTCGGCGAGCGGTTCCGGTTCCGGCAGGGCGTCCCGGTCGAGTTTGCCGTTGGCGTTGGCCGGAAGGGCGTCCAGCACCGCATAGGCCGAGGGCAGCATGTAGGGCGGTACGAGAGCGGCCAGGTGGGCCCGCAGCTCCGCGGCGGTGGGACGGGGCAGGCCCTCCGCCGGCACCGCGTAGGCCACCAGTCCCCGCTCACCCTGCCCGCCCTCCCGCAGGACGACGGCCGCCTCCCGTACCGCGGCGTGCTCGGTGAGCCGGGCCTGGATCTCGCCGGGCTCGATCCGGAAGCCGCGCAGTTTGATCTGCTCGTCCGCGCGGCCCACATAGTGGACGCGCCCCTCCCGGTCCCATCGCACCAGGTCGCCGGTGCGGTACATCCGCTCCCCCGCCCCCTCGAACGGGCAGCCGACGTACCGGGTCGCGGTGAGTCCCGGGCGGTTTCCGTAGCCGCGCGCCAGCGAGGCGCCGGCCAGGTACAGCTCGCCCGTCACCCCGGGGGGAGTCGGCCGCAGCCTCTCGTCGAGCACGTAGACCCGGGTGTTGGGCACCGGGGTGCCGATGGGGGGCGGCGGGCCGCCGGGGGACAGGGCCCGGCTGGTCAGCGTGACAGCGGTGGCTTCGGTCGGGCCGTAGATGTTGAGCATGCGCCGGCCGGGCGCCCAGCGGTCCACGACCGAGGCCGTGACCGCCTCGCCGCCGACGACGAGACAGCGCAGGCCGTCCAGGCCCTCGGGGCTGAGACCGGTCAGCGCCGCCGGCGGGATGAAGGCGTGGCTGATCCGCCGCGCGGCCAGGGTCTCTCCGAGCGCTTCCCCGGCCAGGACCGGCTGGTCGGGCAGGACCAGGGTCCCTCCGGTGGTGAGTGCCATCAGCAGTTCCAGCACCGCGCCGTCGAAGGAGGGCGACGCGAGCTGCAGCACGCGGCTGCCTGCCTCCACCGGGTACCGCTCCCGCTGCGCCACGGCCAGCGACAGCAGGCCGCGGTGCTCGGTCACCACGCCCTTGGGACGGCCCGTGGAGCCGGAGGTGTAGACGACGTACGCGGCGTTGCCGGCGGTCAGGGGGGCGGTCCGGTCGTCGTCGGTGAGATCGGCCGCGGACGGTCCGGCCGGCGCCGCCCCGGCCGGCTCCCCGTCGGGGATCAGGACGGGGAACCCCGCGATCTCCCCGCGCCCCGCCGCGTACGGCTCGGCCGCCAGAACCAGCGCGGGGGCGCTGTCGCGCAGCATGAAGCCGATGCGCTCGTCCGGGTAGCCCGGGTCCACCGGTACGAGGACGCCGCCGGCCTTGAGCACCGACAGCAGCGCGGTGATCTGTCCGACGGAGCGCGGCATCAGCAGTGCCACCCGGCGTTCGGGGCCGACGCCGTGCCGGACCAGTACCCTGGCCAGCCGGTTGGCCCGGGCGTTGAGCTCGGCGTACGTCAGGCTGCGTCCGGCGTGTTCGAGTGCCGTGGCCCCCGGGGTTCGGGCCGCCTGCTCCTGGAACATCTCCGGCAGCGTCGCGACCAGGTCCGCACGCCGGGTGGCGTTCCACTCGGTCACGACCGTGTGCCGCTCCCCGGCCGCGAGTAGTTCCCGGGTTCCGACAGGGCCGCCCGGGTCCGCCGTCCAGAGGGCGAGCATCCGGCCGAACCTCTCCAGCAGGTCCCGCGCGGTCTCCCTGTCGAAGAGGTCGGCGTCGTACTCCAGAGCGGTCTCGATCCCGGCCGGCCGGCCGTCCTCTCCGTGGCTCTCCAGGAAGGTGAACATGAGGTCGAACTTCGACCGCGCGGTCTCCACCCGGTGCGCCCCGACGGTGAGCCCCGGGGGCGGGGAGCCCTGCCGCCCGGCCTGCTCCTCGGTGTTGTTGCAGGAGAGCGCGACCTGGAAGAGCGGGTGCCGGCCGAGCGAACGGGCCGGGCTCAGACGCTCCACCAGTTGTTCGAAGGGGAGGTCCTGGTGCGCGTAGGCGGCCAGCGCGGTCTCGCGGACCCGCCCGACGAGCTCGGCGAACGCGGGGTCGCCCGAGGTGTCGGTCCGCAGGACCAGGGTGTTGACGAAGAATCCGACCAGGTCCTCCACCGCCTCGTCGGTGCGCCCGGCCACCGGGGTGCCGACGGGGATGTCCTCCCCGGCGCCCATCCGGGTGAGGAAGGCCGCGACGGCGGCCTGGACGACCATGAACACGCTCGCCCGGCTCGTCCGGGCCAGATCGACCACGGCGGAGTGGACCGCCGCGGGCAGCGACAGCCAGACCTGGCCGCCGGTGTGGGACGGCTCGGCCGGGCGCGGCCGGTCGGCCGGCAGCCGCAGCTCCTCCGGCAGATCGGCCAACTGCCGCTCCCAGTAGCCCAGCTGGGCGGCGGCGGTACTGTCGGGGTCGTCCGCCTCACCGAGGAACCGCCGCTGCCACAGGGCGTAGTCCACGTACTGGACCGGCAGCGGCCGCCAGTCCGGGGCCCGGCCCTCGCGGCGTGCGCCGTAGGCGGTGAACAGATCGCGCAGGAGCCTCCTGCCCGACCAGCCGTCGCTGGCGATGTGGTGCACGACCAGCACGAGCACCCGGGAGCTCGGCCCGCTCTCCAGCAGCCAGGCACGCATCGGCGGTTCGGATTCCAGGTCGAAGTGGTGGGCCGCCAGCTCGTCGGCGGTGCGGTCCACCTCCTCCCCGGCGACCGGGACGACGGTGAGGGGGTCGCCCGCCTCCCAAACCGGCAGCACCCTCTGGAACGGGCCCTCCCCGTCCTCGGCGAAGACGGTGCGCAGCGTCTCGTGCCGTTCCACCACGTCGCGCAGCGCGGCCGCCAGCGCACCGACGTCGAGCTCGCCGTCCAGCCGCAGGGCCCGGTGGATGTTGTAGACGGAGTTCGGGCCGGTGAGCCGGTGCAGGATCCACAGCCGCTGCTGGGCGTACGAGAGCGGTACGCGCTCCGGGCGCGGCACCGGTCTCACCGGCGGGCGTCCGCGGCCGCGGGTGTCCAGCAGCGCGGACAGGGATCTCACCGTGGGGTGCTCGAAGAAACCGCGCACCGAGACCTCCGCGTCCAGGGTCGCCCGCACCCTGCTGATCAGCCGGGTGACCAGCAGTGAATGGCCGCCCAGGGCGAAGAAGTCGTCGTCGATGGAGACCAGCGGGCGCCGGAGCACCTCGGCGAACAGCCCGCACAGGATCTCCTCGCGCGGGGACCTGGGCAGCCCTCCGGCGAAGGCGCCCTCGACGGCGGGTTCCGGCAGCGCGGAGCGGTCGATCTTGCCGTTGCGCGTGACGGGCAGTGCGGGCATCCCGACCAGGTGTGAGGGCACCATGTAAGGCGGCAGCACCCGGCGCAGATGCTCCATGATCCGCGCCGTGGGCAGTGCGGTGCCGGCCCCGGCCGGGGCGGAGGGGGACGCGCCCTCCCCGGCGGGGACGGCGTAGCCGACCAGCCGGGCGTCGCCCGCCCCGTCCTCCCGCACCACCACCACGGCCCGGCGGACGGCGGGATGGGCCGCCAGCGCCGCCTCCACCTCTCCGGGTTCCACCCGGAAACCCCGCAGGCTGATCTGGTCGTCCGCCCTGCCGAGGTACTCCAGCAGGCCTTCCCCGTTCCACCGCACCAGGTCGCCGGTGCGGTACATCCGCTCCCCCGGCTCCCCGAACGGGCAGGCCACGAACCGCTCCGCGGTCCTGCCCGGGTCGCGGAGATAACCGCGGGCCAGGCCGGAACCGGCGACGTACAGCTCTCCGGGGACGCCGACCGGCACCGGGACCAGGCCGGGGCCGAGGACGTACAGGCGGGTGTTCCACAGCGGCCGGCCGATGGGCACCGGGCCGTCGCCGACGGGCTCGTGCGGGGCGATCCGGTGCTCGGAGCAGTTCACGGTCGTCTCGGTGGGCCCGTAGACGTTGTAGACGGTGACGTCCGGGCGGCCGGCGCGCCAGTGCCGCAGGTGCCGGCCGGTGAGCTGTTCGCCGCCGAAAGTGATCGCCTTGGCCGGGCTCACCGCCTCCGGCAGTTCCTCGAGCATCGAAAGGTGACCGGGGGTCGCCTTCATGAAGTCCGGGGGCGCCTCGCCGGGACGCAGGACCGGCTCGTCCTCCAGCGAGGCGAGGCGGACCGTGCCCCCGCTGACCAGCGGAACGTAGAGGGCTCCGACCGTGAGGTCGAAGGAGACCGGCGAGTGCACCAGGGAGCGCCCGTCGGCGGGGTACTCCTCGGACCCGCGCAGCAGGTAGCCGACGAGGGACCGGTGAGTGGCCACCACGCCCTTGGGACGGCCGGTCGAGCCGGAGGTGTAGATGGCGTACGCGGCGTTCCCCGGATCCGGCGGCGAGGGACGCTCGTCGTCGCCCAGCGGGCCGCCGGGCAGCGCCTCCAGCGCGGTGGCCGTCTCCGGGGAGTCCAGGATCAGCAGCGGGAGGCCGGCCGGCAGCCGGCCGGCCAGGTCCGCGGTGGTGACGGTGAGGAGCGGCTCGGCCTCCCGCAGCAGCCGGGCGAGCCGGTCGGCCGGATGGCCGGGGTCGATCGGTATGTAGGCGGCACCGGTCTGCCACACCGCCAGCGCGGCCTCGACCAGTTCCGGTGAGCGCGGCAGTGCCAGTGCGACGAAGCGCTCGGTCCGCGCTCCGCGCTCCACCAGCAGGCGGGCCAGCCGTCCCGAGCGGTCGGCGAGCCGGGCGTAGTCGATGCCGCGGTCGGCCGTCTCCACGGCGATCCGTTCGGGGGTGCGGGCGGCCTGCCCGAGAAACAGCTCGGTGGCGGTGGTGTCCTCGACCTCGCGTGCGGTGTCGTTGAACTTCTCCAGCACCAGGGTTCGTTCGGCGTCGTCGAGGACGTCGAGCCGGCCCAGGGGCAGGTTCGGCGTCGCCAGGAAGGCGTCGGCGAGCCTCAGCAGGCGATCGCGCAG
Source organism: Streptomyces mangrovi (assembly GCF_900114215.1). Lineage (GTDB taxonomy): Bacteria > Actinomycetota > Actinomycetes > Streptomycetales > Streptomycetaceae > Streptomyces > Streptomyces barkulensis. The sequence goes on from NZ_FOSG01000017.1 coordinate 139,938, forward strand.
AGCGGCTGCCCGGCGGGACGTCACCGCGCTGGGCCGGTGGCCGATGCGGAACCGCATCGGCGGGCCGGGGGAGACGAGCAGGCCGAGCGGGTAGTGCATGGCATCGCGCATCTTCGAGGCCGCCACGCGTACGCGTGGCGGCGTGGCGGGGAATTTGCCGGCGGGTTCCTCCGCGGGCCCGGCCGGGTAGTTCTCGAACGCCATCATCGAGTCGAACAGTTCGCCCCGGCCGGCCAGGTTCTGGATGTCGGCCAGCCGCAGGTGCTGGTGGTCCAGAAGGGCGCTCTGCTCGCGCTGCAACCGCCGCAGGAAGTCCGTCAGTGGTTCGTCCACGGGCATCCGGGCCCGTAGCGGGAGGGTGTTGGCGAACAGACCGATCATGGACTCGACGCCGTCCAGCTCCGGCGGCCGGCCGGAGACGACCACCCCGTACACCACGTCCTGGCTGCCGGTGGTGCGGGCGAGGGCCAGCGCCCACAGCCCCTGTACGACGGTGTTGAGGGTGAGGCCCGCGCCGCGGGCGGCCTCCGTCAGCCCGGCCGAGACCGCCGCGGGCAGTTCGAAGTCCAGCCACCGCGGCGCCTCCGCGGCCCGCTCGGCCCGCGGGGCGAGGAGGGTGGGCTCGCTCAGCCCCTCCAGCGCCTGCCGCCAGGCCTCCCGTGCGGCCTGTTCGTCCCGCCGGCCCAGCCAGGCCAGGTAGTCCCGGTAGCGGCGCACCGGCGGCAGGGCGGAGGTGTCGCCGCCGGTGCGGTAGAGCAGCATGAGTTCACGCAGGAGCATCGGCATCGACCAACCGTCCAGCAGGATGTGGTGGTTGGTGAGGGCGAACCGGTGGCGGTCCTCCGCCGTGCGCAGCAGCAGGAACCGCACCAGTGGCGGTTTGGAGGGCCGGAAGCGGCGCCAGCGGTGCTCGTCCAGCCGTCGTGCCGCCTCCGCCTCCGGGTCGGCCACCAGGCGCAGGTCGGCCTCCTCCCACGGGAGGTCGACCTGCCTGGGGACGAACTGCACCGGGTCCTTCAGCGCGCGGGTCGCGAAGCCCGCCCGGAGGTTGTCGTGGCGCCGCAGCAGCGCCTCGGCGGCCGCGCGCAGCGCCGGCACGTCCAGCGGGCCGTGCAGTTCCACCTCGTTCTGGACGGTGTAGACGTCGACGGCCTCGTCGCCGACGTACTCGCTGTGGAAGAGCAACCCCTCCTGCAGCGGGGAAAGGGGCAGGACGTCCTGCAGGGATCGGCTCATCACTCTGCCTTCCACTCTGCTTCGAGCTGGTCGAGTTCGGTGTCGGAGAGTTCGACCAGAGGGCCGGCGGCTTCCGGTTCCGCGGCCGCCGGGGGCGGGGGCGCGGGGAGCGGGGGCGTGGCCGGGGTCCATTCGCCGGAGGCCAGTTCGCGCAGTTCCCGGAACCACAGTTCCGCCAGTTCGCGGACGTCCTCCTCCCGGTGCAGCCGGCCGGCCCAGGACCAGGTGGCGATCAGACGGGGGCCGCCGGGGCCGTCCGCGGCGACCGCGTTGACCTCGATCTCGTGAGCGAGCGGGAGTCCGCCGGGCTGGCCCGCGACGCCGCTGCCCACCGGTGACCAGTCGAAGGTCTCCGCGGTTTCGTCCGCTCCGTCCCTGCCGCCGCCCGAGCCGCCGAACCGCCCCAGGTAGTTGAAGCCGTAGCGCGGTGCGGGGCGGGAGGCGAGCCGTTCCCGGGTCCGCGGATTGAGGTACCGCAGCATGCCGTAGCCGAGGCCGGCGTCCGGTACGCGGTCCAGCACCTCGCCGACCGACCGCAGTACGCCGGTCCGCTCGTCGTCCGGCCCGGCGGCCGGGACCCGGACCGGGTGGGCGGCGGTGAACCAGCCGACCGTGCGGGAGAGGTCGGCCCCGGGGACGATCTCCTCCTCGCGGCCGTGGCCCTCCAGCCCCACCGTGACTCCGTCCGTCGCCTCCGCCGGCCGCCACCGCCGCACGGCGGTGGCGAACGCCCCCAGCAGGACCGCGGTCACCTCGGTGCCCAGCGCGGCGGGCACCGGCCCCAGCACGGCCCGGGTGGCTTCGGCGGGGAGGGTGAGGGAGAGCGCCCCCTCGGTGCTTCTGTCGTCCACGGCCGGGTCGATCCTCCCGGCCTCCCGGGGCCGCGCCGACTGCTCCTCCCAGTAGGCGCACTGCTCGATGCGGCGCGGGTCGCCGGCGAGTTCCGACAGCCGCTGCGCCCAGACCCTCAGCGGGGTGCCCACCTGGTCGAGCCGGGGCTCCCGGCCGTCGGCGACGGCCTGCCACGCCTCGCCGAGGTCGGCGGTGAGGATGCGCCAGGACACCCCGTCCACGACCAGGTGGTGGGCGACGAGCGCGAGGTACCCCGGCTCCTGCGCACCCCTGTCGAACCAGACGGCGCGCAGCATGCGGCCCTCGCCGGGGGCGAGCCGTTCGCGGGCCGCGGCGCAGCGCGCGCGGATCAGCCGGTCCAGTTCCTCCCGCGGGACGTCCGCGGCCGGCACCCGCTCCAGGAGGGCGGCCGCGTCCACGCCGCCCGCCTCGCCGATCTCCATCCGCCAGTGGCCGGCCGCCGGTTCGGCCCGCATCCGCAGCGCGTCGTGGTGGTCCAGCAGGGCCTGGAGGGCAGCGGCCGGAACGGTCTCGCGCGCTCCCGCCGGCACACGCAACAGCACGGACTGGTTGTAGCCCTCGACCGTGCCGCCCCGCTCGGCCAGCCAGGAGCTGACCGGCGTCGGCGGCACCGGGCCGACGGCCCGGCCGCCGAGGACGCCGGAGGCCGGGGCGCTCTCCCGGGAGCGGGCGGCGAGCGCGGCCGGCGTACGCCGTTCGAAGACGTCGCGGACGGTTATACGGCCGCCCGCCCTGCGTACCCGGCCGACGAGCTGGATGGAGCCGATGCTGTCACCGCCGAGCATGAAGAAGTCGTCGTCCGCGCCGACCCGCGCGACGCCGAGCACCTCCCCGAACGCCTCGCACAGCACCCGCTCCCAGGCGTCCCGCGGTGCCCGGTGGCCGTGCGGGGCTCCGTCCGCGGGCGCCGGGGGCTGCGGCAGCGCCTTGTGGTCGAGCTTCCCGCCGGGAGCCAGCGGCAGGCCGTCCAGCCGGACGATCGCGGACGGGACCATGTACCGCGGCAGCCGGGCGACGAGCCGTTCCCGGAGCGCGGCCTCGTCGAACGCGGCCGGTGGGACCTCCACGTAGGCGACCAGCCGCTCCTCCCGCAGGACGACGGCGGCCCGGCCGACCTCCGGGCGGTCCAGCAGCGCCGCCTCGATCTCTCCCGGCTCGATGCGGAAGCCGCGGACCTTGACCTGGTCGTCGGTCCGGCCGAGGTACTCCAGGTTTCCGTCGGACCGCCGGCGGGCGAGGTCGCCGGTGCGGTACATCCGCTCCCCCGGCTCCCCGAACGGGCAGGCCACGAACCGCTCCGCGGTCATTCCCGGCCGCCCGAGATAGCCGCGGGCCAGGCCCACGCCGGCGATGTACAGCTCTCCGGGGACGCCGATCGGCACCGGACGGAGCGCGGCGTCCAGGACGAACAGCCGGTGGCCCGCCAGGGGGCGTCCGATCGGCACGATGTCCGCGGGCGGCTCGGCCCCCGGTTCCAGGACGAAGTCCGCGCAGCTGACGGTCGCCTCGGTCGGCCCGTAGTCGTTGTAGACCCGCGTTCCGGGACGCGCCTGGCGCAGCCGGGCCAGTCGCGCTCCGGTGAGCTGTTCACCCCCGACGACCAGATCGGCGGTGGGAGCCGCCCAGGAGGCGATGCCGTCCAGGAACGCGAGGTGGGACGGTGTGACCTTCAGCAGGTCGGGCCTGTCCGGGGTGTCGTCCTCAGCCGCGTCCAGGTCCGCCACCACGATGCGGCCGCCGGCGACCAGCGGGGTGAACAGCGTGGTCACCGTGAGGTCGAAGGCCGGGGAGCCGTGCAGCAGCGCGGTTCCCGCGGCGCCGCGGTACCGGGCGGCCGAGCGCACCAGGAAGGCCGCCAGGGACCGCTGCTCGATCACGACGCCCTTCGGTGTGCCGGTGGACCCGGAGGTGTAGACGACATAGGCCGGGTTGCGCTCCCCGGCCGGTACGCGGCGGTCGGCGGCGTCGAGGCCGGCGAGCGCGGTCCCGGTGTCCGGGGCGTCCAGGCGGAGCACGGGGACCGGTCCGGCCGGGAGCGCGTCCCGTGTCCCGGCCACAGTCACGACGAGCGCCGGGCCGGCGTCCTCCAGCATGTGGGCGATCCGCTCGGTGGGCAGCTCGGTGTCCATGGGGACGTACGCGGCCCCGGCCTTCTGGACCGCCACCAGCGCGGTGATCAGCTCGACGCCGCGCGGCAGCAGGACCGCGACGGTGGCCTCGGGCCCGGCTCCCCTTGCGGCGAGCAGCCGGGCCAGCCGGTTGGCCCGGGCGTTCAGTTCGGCGTAGGTGACCTCCAGGTCGCCGTCCCGGACCGCCGGCGCGTGCGGGGTGAGGGCGACCTGCTTCTCGAACAGCTCCGGGAAGTGGGCACCGCTCCGGACGGGCCCGGCGGTCTCCGGCTGTGGGTCGGGCTCGCTCCACGCTCCTTCCAGGAGCTCGCGCTCGCCCGGCAGCAGGACGTCGATCTCGCCGAGGGTGGTGCCGGGCGCCTGCGCGACGGCCTCCAGCAGGCGGACGAACCGCTCCACCAGCCGCTGGGCGGTGCTCCGGTCGAACAGGTCGGTGCTGTACTCCAGCACGCCCCGCAGCCCGTCGGCGCGACCGTCGCGGGTGCGTGCCTCCGTGAGCGCGAAGGTGAGGTCGAACTTCGACGTCGTGACCCCGAGCCGTTCCCTGCTCACCGTCAGCCCGTCCAGCCCGGGCGCGGTGTCGCGCGCTCCGGCCGTCTCGGCCGTGTCGAAGTTCAGCGCCACCTGGAACAGCGGGTGGCGGGCCAGTGAGCGCTCGGGGTCGCGGAGTTCCACCAGTCGTTCGAAGGGGAGGTCCTGGTGCGCGTAGGCCCCCAGATCGACGGCACGCACCCGCTCCAGCAACTCCGCGAAACTCGGATCACCCGAGGTATCGGTCCGCAGCACCAGCGTGTTCACGAAGAACCCCACCAGATCGTCCAGCGCGTCGTCGGTACGCCCCGCCACCGGAGACCCGATCGGCACATCCGTCCCCGCACCCAACCGCGTCAGCAGCGCCGCCAGCGCCGCGTGCACCACCATGAAGGGAGTCGCCCGGTGCTCCCGCGCCAACTGCGCCACCCGCCGGTGCACCCGCGGCGGCACCAGGATCGGCACACTGTCCCCACGA
>NZ_FOSG01000009.1 GCF_900114215.1 Streptomyces mangrovi
TCATCGGCTCCGGGCCGGCGGGATACACCGCAGCGCTCTACACCGCCCGCGCCGCCCTGAAGCCGCTGGTCTTCGAAGGCTCGGTGACCGCCGGCGGCGCGCTGATGAACACCACCGAGGTGGAGAACTTCCCCGGCTTCCGCGACGGCATCATGGGACCGGACCTGATGGACAACATGCGCGCCCAGGCCGAGCGGTTCGGCGCCGAACTGATCGCCGACGACATCACCGCCGTCGACCTCGAGGGCGAGATCAAGACCGTGACCGACTCGGCCGGCACCACCCACCGGGCCCGCGCCGTCATCGTCGCCACCGGATCGGCCTACCGCAAGCTCGGCCTGCCCCGGGAGGAGGAGCTGTCCGGCCGCGGAGTGTCCTGGTGCGCCACCTGCGACGGGTTCTTCTTCCGCAATCAGCACATCGCGGTGGTCGGCGGCGGTGACACCGCCATGGAGGAGGCCACCTTCCTGTCCCGCTTCGCCGAGAAGGTCACCGTCGTCCACCGCCGCGACACCCTGCGGGCCTCCAAGGCCATGCAGGAGCGGGCCTTCGCCGACGACAAGATCGAGTTCGCCTGGAACAGCGAGGTCGCCGAGCTGCACGCCGACGGCGGCAAGCTGTCCGGACTGACCCTGCGCGACACCACCACCGGCACCACCTCCCAGCTGCCGGTGACCGGGCTGTTCATCGCCATCGGCCACGATCCGCGCACCGAGCTGTTCCACGGCCAGCTCACCCTGGACGGCGAGGGCTATCTGACCGTGGACGCGCCTTCCACCCGCACCAACATTCCCGGGGTCTTCGCCGCCGGCGACGTGGTCGACCACACCTACCGCCAGGCCATCACCGCCGCCGGCACCGGCTGCTCGGCCGCCCTGGACGCCGAGCGCTATCTGGCCGCCCTGGTCGACGCCCCCGAGAAGCACCACGCCGAGCCGGAGAAGACCGACCGGGCCGCGGCCGCCGCCGCCCTCTGAGACCCCACCCCACCCCCACCCCTACACCGAGGTACAAGGAGATTCACCATGGCCACCGTGACCGCCACCGACGCCACGGAGGTTCTCCCGGCGAAATGACCTCGTGAGGTGACTCCGCCCAGGGGATTCCGCGAGCCGCGATGAGTCCTGCGGCGTTCGGCGGTCGTACTGTCGAACCCGTTACCGAGGAGGGCTTCCGATGCGCAGCGTGACCTACTCGATGGGCGTCTCACTTGACGGCTACATCGTCGGACCGGACGGCGACTTCGACTGGACGGCGCCCGACGAGGATGTCTTCCGCTTCTGGATCGACGAGATTCGAGAGGTCGGCGTTCACCTGTTGGGACGACGGCTGTACGAGACGATGCTGTACTGGGAGACCGCCGACCAGGACCCATCGCTGGACGACTCAATGCTCGAGTGGACCGCGCTCTGGAAGCCGCTCCCGAAGGTGGTGTTCTCGACCACGCTGCCGGCGGTGCAGGGCAACGCCCGCCTGGCCTCCGGCGGCCTGTCGGAGGAGATCGAGCGGTTGCGCGCCGAGCCGGGGGAGGGTGACATCGCGATCGGCGGCGCGACTCTCGCCGCCGAGGCGGCCGCGTCGGATCTGATCGACGAGTACCGGACCGTGGTCCACCCAGTGCTGGTCGGCGGTGGCATTCCGTTCTTTCCCCAACGCGAGCGCCGGGTGGACCTCGAACTCGTCGAGACCCGCACCTTCGGCTCGGGAGTCGTCTACCTCCGCTACCGGGACTATTCGCAGTGCACCGGGCTTCAGCCCGGTGGTGAAGCGAATCTGAGAGCTGCTCTGACCTCAGCTGTGGGCACGGATCTGCACTGTTCACCTCAGCCCGGGTCAGAGCGGCCGGTTCTGCTGCTCGATGTACTGCTTCACGATGCTGAGCGGCGCGCCGCCGACGGACCCGGCGAAGTACGAGCCGGACCACAGGCGCTGTGCCCGCCAGTAGTGGCGGACGAGGTCGGGGAACTCCTGGCGGAGCCTGCGGGAGGACACGCCTTTGAGGGAGTTCACCAGCCTGGACACGGCAACCTTCGGCGGGAAGTTCACGAGGAGATGGACGTGGTTGTTCTCGCCGTTGAACTCGACCAGCTCGGCCTCGAAGTCCTCGCACACGGCCCGCATGATCTCCTCGCACCGCGTCAAGTGCCGGTCAACGAAGACGGAGTGCCGGTACTTCGTCACGAAAACCAAGTGGACATGCATGCGGAAGACGCAGTGACGACCAGTACGAACGTTCTCATCGATACCCATAAACCAACTGTGTACCATGATCCGCATGCAGCTTCGGTACAGCTTCCGCTTGTACCCGAGCGTCGGTCAGCGCATGGCGTTGGCGAGGGCGTTCGGGTGTGCGCGGGTGGTCTACAACGACGCGCTTCGCGCTCGGGAGACCGCCCGCAGCGAGGGGCTGCCGTTCCCGAAGACCGGCGACCTGTCGAAGGCGCTGATCACCGAGGCGAAGAGCACCCCGGAGCGGGCGTGGCTCGGCGAGGTGTCGGCGGTCGTTCTCCAGCAGTCGCTGCGCGACCTGGACACCGCGTACCGGAACTTCTTCGACGGCCTGAAGGGCAAGCGCCCGCGCATGGGCGCGCCCCGGTACAAGTCGAAGAGGGACACCCGGCAGTCGGTCCGGTTCACGGCGAACGCCCGCTGGTCGATCACGCCGGGGCAGAAGCTGCGTCTGCCGAAGATCGGCGACGTCAAGGTGAAGTGGTCCCGCTCCCTGCCGTCGACGCCGTCCACGGTGACCGTGGTCAAGGACGCGGCAGGCCGGTACTTCGCGTCCTTCGTCGTGGAGACCGGCCCGGAGGAAGTCCTGCCCCAGGTCGCGCCCGAGGTGGGCATCGATCTCGGGCTCGGACACTTCGCGGTCCTCTCCGACGGGACGAAGATCGACAGCCCGCGCTTCCTGCGCCGGGCCGAAAAACGCCTGAAGAAGGCGCAGCGCTCCCTCTCTCGCAAGGAGAAGGGCAGCAAGAACCGGGACAAGGCCAGGATCCGCGTCGCACGGGCACACGCCCGTGTCGCGGACGCGCGCCGCGAGTTCCACCACCAGCTCTCCACACAGCTGATCCGCGACAACCAAGCGGTCGCCGTGGAGGACCTGGCGGTGAAGGGACTCGCGCGCACGCGCCTGGCCAAGTCCGTGCACGACGCCGGATGGTCGGCGTTCGTGAGCATGCTGGAGTACAAGGCCGCCCGGTACGGACGTACCTTCGTGAAGATCGGCCGGTTCGAGCCGACCTCCCGGGTGTGCTCCGTGTGCGGCGTCAAGGACGGCCCCAAGCCCCTCCACATCCGAGAGTGGACGTGCCAGGCGTGCGGGGCGGTCCTGGACCGGGACATCAACGCGGCGGTCAACGTCGCCAAGGCCGCCGGACTGGCGGCATCAGCCTGTGGAGCGCAGGTAAGACCGGGACTCGTCCCGGCACCGCGCGGCGAAGCAGGAACCCACTCGACACCGCAGCCTTCAACGGCGCGGTAGGCGGGAATCGCCGTCCTTCAGGGCAGCGAGGATGTCAACGCGTGGTGCGTTAGCCGGTTCGTCAACACCCGGTTGAACCGGGTATGCGAGGAGGCGGGTGGGCTGTCCGCCGGGCCGTGGCCGGGGGGTGCGGGGGGTGCGGCCAGGGGAGCGGTGGTGTCTCCCCCGGCCGTGGTGGTCCGGTGGAGGTCGGGCCGGGGGCGTCGTGTTCCTCACCGGTCCTGGGAGAGGGCGACGAGTTCGGCGAACAGGCCGCCGGAGTCGGCCAGTTCCTCGTACCGGCCCTGCTCGATCACGCGTCCCTCGCGCATGACGATGATGCGGTCGGCCAGGCGGGTGTTCTCCAGCTGGTGGGTGACGACGATGGTCATGCGCTCGGCGGCGATGCGTTTGATCTCCAGGAAGATCCGGTGTTCGCCGCGCGCGTCCATCTGGGAGGTCGGTTCGTCCAGGATCAACAGAGGGGTCTGCCGGTACAGGGCCCGGCCGCAGGCCAGGCGCTGCCACTGGCCGCCGGACAGCTCGGCGCCGCCCCACAGCTCCCTGGCCAGGAGGGTGTCGAGCCGGCGGGGCAGTTTCTCAACCGCCTCGCGCATGCCGACGGCGTCGACGGCCTTCCACACGGGGGCGTCGTCGTACGTCCGGGGCTGGCCGAGGGTGATGTTCTCGCGGGTGCGCAGGGGCCAGCAGGCGAAGTTCTGCGGGACGAGGGCAGTGCGTTTCCACACCGCGTCGGGGTCGGCGGCGGCGAGGTCGGTGCCGTCCCACAGGATGCGGCCCTTGTCGGGCAGGAGGATGCCGGTGATGAGCTTGACCAGGGTGGACTTGCCCGAGCCGTTCTCGCCGACGACGGCCAGGATCTCGCCGCGGCGCAGGGTGAGGGAGACGCCGGCGACGGCCGGCTCGTCCTTGCCGGGGTACTGGTAGCGGACCTCCTCCAGCCGGATCTCCTCCACCCGCTCGGGGATGGCCGCCCGGCCGCGCCGGGGCGCGCGGTCGGCGGCCAGGTCGAGGAAGGAGCGCATGTCGGCCAGGTAGAGCGAGGTGTGGAACATCGCGGCGCCGTGGACGACGAACTGGGAGAGCGCGGCCAGGGTGGTCTGGACGGCGACGACCGCGGTGGCGGCGACGGGCAGGGCCACTCGTCCGGTGATGGCCAGCCAGGCGAGAGTGGCCCAGGTACCCAGCAGGAACGTGCCGCCCAGGGCGCTGCTGGCCAGGGTGATGCGCAGCATGCGGGGCGCGGCGGTCAGGGTGCGCCGGTCGATCCGGTCCGACAGGGCGCGGTACCAGTGGACGAGGTAGCCGGTCATGCCGTTGGCGCGGACCTCGTCGCCGTGGCGGGGGTAGGTGGCCCACCAGCGCATCATGGAGCGCACGTTGCGGTCACCGACGTTGAGGTAGTGGGTCTCGTAGTCGACGCGGGCGGACAGCACGGCGCCGACGCCGGCGGGGATCACGGCCAGCAGGAGCAGGGGCAGCATCATCGGGTGCAGGGCGGTGATGACGCCGCCGGCGGCGGTCATGCGGATGAGGGCGGCCATGAACCGCTGGCTGTCCTGCACCATCAGCCGGGTGCGGGTGACTCCGACCTCGGCGGCCTCCTGCCGGTCGGCGAACCCGTCCTCGCCGTACGCGGAGGCCTCCACGCGGCATACGGCGGCCACCAGCGCGATGTCCGCCTCGGTCATCAGCCGCGGGGTGATCCGTCCGTCGGCGTAGGAGGCCAGGGCGCCGCTGATCCGGCCGAGTCCCGCGGCGGCCGTCACCACGGCCAGGGCGGGCAGCGCGCCGTGCAGGCGTTCGGACGCGGTGCCGGTGCCCAGGAGATGGGTCATGGCCTGCGCGGTGAACGCCAGGACGGTCGCGGCCGTGGCGCCGGCCAGCAGCTGGCAGGCCAGCAGGAGCACGACGCAGGATCTGTCGACGGCCCAGGTCATGCGCGCGGTGTGTCCGAGCACGGTGGGCAGACGCCGGCACATCGCCCCGAAACCGGCCTGGGCCAGCGGGTTCTTTCCGTGTTTGCCCTCGAAGGTGATGGTGGCCGGTGGTGGCGGGGGAGGCGTATCCGTATCCGTGTGCGTGGTCGGGGCGTTGGTCACCGTCATCTGCGTCTCTCCTCGCGGGTCGGCGCCGCACCCGGTTGGCATCGGCGATGCACGGCATAACGACGCGGCGACGGAACCGAACGCGCTCGATTTCGGACGTGTCGCACCCCTTGCGCGGCAAGGGGTGCGACCGCGCGACCGCCGTGCCGAAGCCCTCGCCTCGCGGCGGGAGTTGGCCGAATCGCCGGTACCCGAACCGCGCATCGTCCATGTCGAGGACCGGCGTGCCCCCGCGGGTTCTGCGCAGGGACGCGGCTGCTCCTCTCTGCGCCGGCCCGTGGCCGGGCGATGTCGAAGGCACTCACCTGCGTCCTCGTCACAGACACCGGCGTGCACGGCCGCCCCGGAGGCAAACCCACCTGGGGCCCGTCCGGCCATGCCGCGCCCGGGCGCCTGACCGCGCCGGCCCACCGCTGACCACGTCCCGGGGCTTTCGGTCCCTCGGCGAGGACGCGTGTGCGTGTGCGTGCCGCTCAGCGGGCCGCTTCGGGGTTTCGGCCGGGTGTGGTCGCGGCCCGTGCGGGGAGGGCGGTGAGCAGTGCGGCCGCGACCAGCAGCCCGCTCGTCCACAGCGGTCCGAGGACCCCGGCGGCGGTGGTGAGGGCAGCCGCGGCGATCAGGGGCCCGGTGGCCGCGCCGGTGTTGAGGGCGGCGGTGGCGTACGCCCCGGCCAGGGTGGGAGCGGCGGCGGCCTCGTACAGAACCCGGGTGATCAAGGTGGCGCCCAGCGCGAACGACAGCGCGCCCTGCACGAACACCAGGGCGAGCAGCACGGCCGGCCGCTCGGCCAGCAGCGCCAGGGCCGGCCAGCCGAGCAGCAGCAGCGGGCCGCCGACGGCGAGGACCGAGCCGGGGCGCCGGTCGGCCAGCCGTCCGGCGACGGTGACCCCGGCGAAGGAACCGGCGCCGAAGAGCACCAGGGCGACCGGTACCCACCACTCGCCCAGCCCGGCGGGGCCGGTCACCACCGGGGCGAGGAAGGTGAAACCGGCGAACGTGGCGGCGTTGACCAGTGCGCCCAGCAGCATCGCCCGCAGCAGCGGCACCCCGGTGAGCTGGGCGAACTCCACCCGCAGCGCCGGCCCGCCGCTTGTCTCCCGCCGCCCGCGGTCGGCCGGGACGCCGGTGAGGATACCGAGGGCCGCGGGCAGGCAGAGCACGGCCACGGCCCAGAACGCGGCCCGCCAGCCCAGCAGCGTGCCCAGCACCGATCCGCCGGGGACACCGGCGACTGTGGCCAGCGTGGTGCCGGACAGCAGCACGGCCAGCGCCCGCCCCTTCCGGTCGGCCGGGACCAGTGCGGCGGCGGCTGTCAGGGCAACGGCCAGGAATCCGGCGTTCGCCAGCGCGGCGACGATCCGGGTGGCGAACAGCACCGGGAAGCTGGCGGTGACGGCGCCCACGGCGTGGGCCGCCGCGAAGGTGAGGGTGAACCCGAGCAGGGTGGCGCGCCGGGGCCAGGCGCGGGCCAGCGCGGCCATCAGGGGGGCGCCGACGGCCATGCCGACCGCGAAGGCCGAGGTGAGCGTGCCCGCCGCCCCGACCGTGACGCCGAGATCGGCGGCGAGGTCCGGCAGGAGGCCGGCGAGCATGAATTCGGAGGTGCCCATGGCGAAGACGGCCAGGGCGAGCAGATACAGCGCGAGAGGCATCGAGTGGCTCCGGGGTGAGGAGAGGTACGAGAGGAGGTCATCTCGTCACCGCGGCCGCCCCCAAGGCACGCGCGCGCCCGGCCGCGGAACGCGGCGGGACGGCGGAGAGCTGCGGACTCAGTGGTGCAGGGGGCTGACGGCGTGACCGAAAGCCCCCACCCTGTCCGACTCAGGACTCGACATGGCCCGCACGTTACCCGGTCGGCGCCCGCCGGAGCACCCCGGTTTCACCGCCGCAGGCCCGTGCCACCGATGTCATGGCCTGCGACAACCAGGGTCTGCTCCAAGTCCGGATCACTGGCCACCACCCAGCGCTGTCCGCACCCGGATCCGCGGTCGATCACCGAGGCGGGCCGCTCGCTCAGCGCCCACCCGGCGGTGGCGGCCGGCCCGCCGAAGCCGCCGGGGGCGGTACGCCGGGTGTTGTAGGCATCCCACAATCGGGTGGAGAACCCAGGCGATCTTGGTCCCCAAGGAAACGTGCTCTGATCTGCGGTTTCTTCCCGCGGCTGGTCCCCAAGTGGTCCCCAAGGGGGCGGCGGCGCCTCGGTCGGCCTGGTGTTCCGTCAGACGAAGAAAGGCGCTCCGACCTGGGATTTCTCCCCGGCCGAAGCGCCTTCCGACAGTGTCGGGACGACAGGATTTGAACCTGCGACCCCTTGACCCCCAGTCAAGTGCGCTACCAAGCTGCGCCACGTCCCGATGCTCTCCCGGTTCGGGATCTTGTCCCTCGCCGTTCGCGCACAGAAACCATACCGCATTCCGGGGAGTGCTCGCTCACCCCTCGGGGGCCGGGGCCGGAAGATCATCTTCGTTCCCGGCCGGGCCCTGGGAAGCCGACTTCGTCACCCACCGTGTGCGGCGGTGTGCCCCGTCGGCCGGAAGGACAGGTGCGTACGAGGGGGCGGCCCTGTCGGTGGTGGGGGAGGGGCGGGCGGCGGCGGAAGGCCGCGGCAGGGGCCGGGGCCGGGGCCGGGACGGGTTTGCCGGGACGCAGGTGGGAAACGCGGTTGCCCTGGTCGTTGGTCCCGAGGACTGGAGTCGCACGTGAGCCGTTCCCGGATTGTGATCGTCGGAGCCGGGTTCGCCGGTTACCAGACCGCCAGGACGCTGTCGCGGAAGCTCCGCGGGGCGGCCGAGATCGTGCTGGTGAACCCGAACGACTACTTCCTGTACCTGCCGCTGCTGCCCGAGGTGTCGGCCGGGCTCCTGGAGGCCCGCCGGGTCTCGGTGTCGCTGGCCGGGACGCTGCCGAAGGTGCGGCTGGTGCTGGGAGAGGTGCACGGCGTGGACCTCGACGGGCGTTCGATCACCTACACCGACCCCGAGGGGGCCGAGAAGAGTCTGGGCTACGACCGGCTCGTCCTCACCGTCGGAAGCGTGAACAAGCTGCTGCCCATTCCCGGGGTGGCCGAGCACGCGGTCGGGTTCCGGGGCATGCCGGAGGCGCTGTATCTGCGCGACCACATCAGCCGGCAGGTCGCCCTCGCCGCCAACGCCGAGGACCCGGAGGAGTGCCGGGCGCGCACCACCTTCGTGGTCGTCGGCGCGGGTTACACCGGAACCGAGGTGGCCGCCCACGGCAAGATGTTCACCGATTCCCTGGCCCGCCAGCACGCCCGCAGCGCCACGGGGATGCGGGCCGACGCCCGGCCCCGCTGGATGCTGCTGGACATCGCGGACCGGGTGCTGCCGGGCCTGGACGAGAAGCTGGCGCAGACCGCCGACCGGGTGCTGCGCAAACGCGGGGTGGAGGTGCGCACGGGGACCTCGGTGAAGGAGGCCACCGAGGACGGCGTCCTCCTGGACACCGGGGAGTTCGTCCCCACCCGGTCGCTGATCTGGTGCGTCGGGGTGCGGCCCGACCCGCTGGTGGAGCAGCTCGGCCTGCCGACCGAGAAGGGGCGGCTGATCGTCGACGAGTACCTGAACGTCCCCGGCCACCCCGAGGTGTTCGCCTGCGGCGACGCCGCGGCGGTGCCGGACCTGACCGACCCCGGCCAGTACACGGCGATGACCGCCCAGCACGCGCACCGGCAGGGCAAGACGGCCGCGAACAACGTCATGGCCTCCTACGGGGTCGGCGCCCGTCGCCCCTACAAGCACAGCGACCTCGGCTTCGTCGTGGATCTCGGCGGGGTGCAGGCCGCGGCCAACCCCTTCGGCATTCCGCTGTCCGGCCCGGTCGCCAACCTCGTCACCCGCGGCTACCACCTCGCGGCGATGCCGGGCAACCGGATCCGGGTGGCCGCCGACTGGGCGCTGGACGCCGTGCTGCGGCGGCAGGCCGTCCAGCTCGGCGTGCTGGACGCCTGGTCGGTGCCGCTGGACACCGCCTCGCCCGAGACGGCCCGGCTGCGCGGCTGACGGCCGCCCTCACGGCGTGTCCGCGTCCGTGCTGTCCGCGTCCGTGCTGTCCGTGCTCGTGTCCGCGTCCGAGGGCCGCCGGGAGACCGGTGGCCCGTAGGGGCCGATCAGCTCGCGGTCCCACCACGCCCCGGTGGAGCGCAGCTCCCGCCAGGTGGTGAAGCGGTAGCGGTACAGCAGGGCCCGTACGTGGACGGGAGGGGCGCCGGGGAAGGGGTTGGAGCGCAGCAGCCGCAGGGTGTCGGGGTCGTTCTCCAGCAGCCTGTGCAGCAGCCGGGTGAACCAGGGCGCCGCGTAGGAGGGCGAGAGCGCGGCGAACCACATCAGCCAGTCCAGCCTCAGGTGGTACGGCGCGTACTGGCGCGGCAGCCGGCGCACGTCCCCCGGCTTGCCCCTGAAGCCGTACTCGCGCCAGCGCGTGGCATCGGTGATCCGCTCCTCGTCGGTGCCCTCGATCACCACCTCGTGCCGCACGCGTGTCACGCTGCCGAAGGCACCGTAGGTGTTGACCAGGTGGAGCCGGTCGAAGGAGGCGTTCATCCGCTGGCGGCGCGAGAGCAGGTTGCGCGCGGGCCGGTAGCTGAGCACCGACACCAGCGCGGTCGCGGCGATGACGGCGGCACCGAACCACAGGGGCGTGGGGCCGTGGGCGGGGGCGTCGACGACCGCGGAGCCGTCGATCGCGGAGAAGGCCAGCACAACCGTCAGCCAGTTGAGCCAGGCGAAGTTGCCGGACGCCACCAGCCACAGCTGGGTGACGACCACGGCCAGTCCGGCGGCGCCCGCCACCGGCTGGGGGAGGAACAGCAGGAAGGGGATGACGAGCTGGGTGACGTGGTTGGCGGCCGCCTCCACCCGGTGCAGCGGGCGCGGCAGCCGGTGGAAGAACCAGCTCAGCGGACCCGGCATCGGCTGGGTCTCGTGGTGGTACTCCAGGCAGGTCAGCCTGCGCCAGCACGGATCGCCGCGCCACTTGATCAGCCCCGCGCCGAACTCCACCCGGAACAGCAGCCAGCGCAGCAGGACAAGGGTGAGCAGCGGCGGGGCGACGTCGGCGTTGCCGAGGAAGACGACCAGGAAGCCGGCCTCCAGCAGCAGCGACTCCCAGCCGAACGCGTACCAGGTCTGCCCGACGTTCACGATCGACAGGTACAGCACCCACAGCAGCGCCCACATCGCCATGGACACCGCCAGCGGCACCCGGTCGGCGGCACCCAGCAGCACCGCCGCCGACAGTGCCGTGCCCAGCCAGGCCGCGGAGGCGAAGAGGCGGTCGGAGTAGCGCAGGTGGAACAGGCCGGGGGAGTCGCGGAAGGGCACCCGGCGCAGGAAGTCCGGGGCCGGGGTCAGACCCCGCTCGCCGAACAGCGCCCGGAACTGCAGCGCCGCCGAGACGAAGGCGACGAGGTAGACGGCGGCCAGGCCCCGCTGGAGGACCAGGCGGCTCAGCCAGTAGTCGGGTGCCGCGAACCATTCCCACTCCATGGCGCAGACGTGTACCACCGGGGCCCACCGTCATGCGGCGGGCCCCGGTGGCCGCACACGCGGTCGCGCGGGTGGGCGTACGGGCGGGCGCGGGGCCGTACGGGCCCGCTCAGCGCTCCAGCAGGAGGGCCTGCCCCTGGCCGACTCCGATGCACAGGGCGGCGAGGCCGGTGCGGGCGCCGGTGGCGGCCAGGTGGTGGGCGACGGCGCCGGCCAGACGGGCGCCGGAGGCGCCCAGCGGGTGGCCGAGGGCGATGGCGCCGCCGTGGGGGTTGACGACGGCGGGGTCGAGGTCGGGCCATTCGGCCAGGCAGCCCAGGACCTGGGCGGCGAAGGCCTCGTTGAGTTCGACGACGTCCAGGTCGGAGAAGGCGCGGCCGGCCCTGTCCAGCGCGCGGGTCACGGCCTGGACGGGGCCGAGACCGAAGAGGTTGGGTTCGATGGCGGTGGTGGCGGAGGCGCCGATGCGGGCCAGGGGGGCGCGGCCGGTGGCTTTCAGGCCGGCCTCGTCGGTGAGCAGGAGGGCGGCGGCGCCGTCGTTGAGGGGGGAGGAGTTGCCGGCGGTGACGGTGCCGCCGTCGGTGCGGAAGGCGGGCTTGAGCTTGGCCAGCGCCTCCATCGAGGTGGCCTCGCGAATGGACTCGTCGCGGGCCAGGTCGGTGCCGGGAACGGGCACGGTCTGGGCGTCGTGGGCGCCCTCGGCCCAGGCTGCGGCGGCCTTGCGGTGGCCGGCCAGCGCGTAGGCGTCCTGGGCCTCGCGGGTGATGGCGTGCTTGTCGGCGACCTGCTCGGCGCCCTCGCCCAGGGAGACGGTCCACTCGGGGGGCATGGCGGGGTTGGTCATGCGCCAGCCCAGGGTGGTGGAGTACATCTGCTGGTGCCCGGCCGGGAAACCGCGTTCGGGCTTGGGCAGCACCCAGGGGGCCCGGGACATGGACTCCACGCCGCCGGCGATGGCGACGGAGGCGTCGCCGCAGGCGATGGCGCGGGCCGCGTGGAGGACGGCTTCCAGACCGGAGGCGCACAGCCGGTTGACGGTCACACCGGGGACGGTGACGGGGAGGCCGGCCAGGAGGGCGGCCATGCGGGCGACGTTGCGGTTCTCCTCGCCGGCGCCGTTGGCGTTGCCGAAGACGACGTCGTCGATTCGGGCGGGGTCGAGGTCGGGGGTGCGGTCGACCAGGGCGCGGATGACGTGGGCGGCCAGGTCGTCGGGGCGGACCCGGGCCAGTGCTCCGCCGTACCGGCCGATCGGGGTGCGCACCGCATCGACGACATACACATCACGCAGGAGATCGTTGGCCATGGCAGCGATCCTGGCAGGACGGCCGTCCGATGACCAGAAGCGGTCGGCACACATGGCCGATCCCACACCCGTTGCCCCGGACGGGTGGGCACGGGCACCGGATCCTTACGAATCGCTGACGCGCCCGGCCGGTGACGGGCACGACCCCCGGACCGGTCCTAGCGTGGCCGTATGCGCGTACTGGTCACCGGAGGAGCGGGCTTCATCGGCTCGCACGTCGTCGACGCCCTGCGAGCGGCGGGCCACGAGCCCGCCGTGCTCGACACCGCGGCCGGCGAGGGCGGGACGAGGGCCGACGTCCGCGACGCGGCGGCGGTGGCGCGGGCCCTGCGCGGGGTGGACGCCGTCTGCCACCAGGCCGCGATGGTCGGTCTGGGCAGGGACTTCGCGGACGCCCCCGCGTACGTGGGCGCCAACGACCTGGGCACCGCCGTGCTGCTGGCCGAGGCGGCCCGGGCGGGTGTGCGGCGCCTGGTGCTGGCCGGGTCGATGGTCGTGTACGGCGAGGGGCGGTACGTCTGTCCCCGTCACGGCGCGGTGCGGCCCGGTCCCCGTTCGCCGCGCGACCTGGACGCGGGCCGTTTCGAGCCGCCCTGCCCCGGGTGCGGCGCCGCCCTGGAGCCCGGCCTGGTGGACGAGGACGCACCCGCCGACCCGCGCAACGTCTACGCCGCCACCAAGCTGGCGCAGGAGCACCTGGCGGCGGCCTGGGCCCGCGCCACCGGCGGCCGGGCCGTCAGCCTGCGCTACCACAACGTCTACGGCGACGGGATGCCCCGCGACACCCCCTACGCGGGCGTGGCCTCCTTCTTCCGCTCCGCGCTCGAGCGCGGCGAGCCGCCGCGGGTGTACGAGGACGGCGCGCAGCGCCGGGACTTCGTCCACGTCCGCGATGTCGCCGCGGCCAACGTGGCGGTCCTGGAGGCGCTCGGCGAGCGGTCGGAGGGGACGCTGCGCGCCTACAACACCGGCAGCGGCGAGCCGCACACCGTCGGCGAGATGGCCCGCGCGCTGGCCGCGGCGTACGGCGGGCCCGAGCCGGTGGTGACGGGGGAGTACCGGCTGGGGGACGTACGGCACATCACCGCCTCCTCCGAGCGGCTGCGCCGGGAACTGGGCTGGAGGCCGGAGGTCGGTTTCGGCGAGGGGATGGCACGCTTCGCGAGGGAGCCGCTGGGGCGGGCGCCGAGGCAGCCGCAGCCGGCAGGGTGACCTCGAAGCGGCAGCCGCCGGGGACGTTGCGCACCGAGGCGCGCCCGGAGTGCGCCTCGACGATGCCGCGCACGATGGCCAGCCCGAGCCCCGCCCCGGCCGGGGGCGTGCGGGCGCCGTTGCCGCGCCAGCCGGTGTCGAAGACGCGCGGCAGGTCCTCGGGCGGGATGCCGCCGCAGCCGTCGGTCACCGACAGCACCACCGCGTCCTCCTCGCGGCGGGCGGCGACCGCCACGGTGCCGTCGGCCGGTGTGCGGTGGATGGCGTTGACCAGGAGGTTGGCCAGCACGCGGGTCATCTCCCCGCCGTCCACCTCCACGGGGACGGCCTCCACGCCGTCGTCGGCCAGCCGCACGCCGCGCTCGGCGGCCAGCGGGTCGGCGCCCGCGATGGCGTCGCTGACCAGGTCGTAGACCGACATCCGGGTGGGGACGAGGGCGAGCGATCCGGCCTGGATGCGGGAGAGTTCGAACAGGTCGCCGACCATCGCGCCCATCCGCTCGACCTCGTCGCGGATCCGCCGGTGGTAGCGGCCGGGGTCCTCGGCGACGCCGTCCTCCAGCGCCTCGGCCATGGCGCGCAGCCCGGCCAGCGGGGAACGCAGGTCGTGGCTGATCCAGGCGACCAGCTCGCGCCGGGACGCCTCCAGGGCGCGCTCCCGCTCGCGGGCGGCGGTCAGGGAGGCGCCGGCCTCGGCCAGCTGGCTTGCCAGAGAGGCGAGTTCGGCGGGCATGGGGGAAGGGGGCGGGGTGAAGCCGCCGTCCTCCCCCAGGGTGCGGGCGGCCCGCTCCAGCGCGTGGTGCCCGGCGATCAGCCGGCGTCCCAGCAGCAGCGCGGTGAGGGCGGACGCGGCGGCGGCCATCGCGCACACGGTCGTCACCACGGTCAGGTCGTGCCGGTTGAGGAACATCGCCCAGGCCACCGAGAGCGTCCCCGCCAGCATCGCGCCGATCGCGACGGCGGCCAGGACGGCGAGGGAGGCGGCCACCGAGCGACGGCGCAGCGCGCGCAGCGCCAGCGCGCCCGCCAGCCCGGCCGCGGCGGCGCCGGCCGCGGCGTACAGGGCGATGATCAGCAGATCGCGCATGCCGCTCAGCTCCCTTCGGGCGCGGCATCCGGCGCGCCGTCGAAGCGGTAGCCCACGCCCCACACCGTGGTGATCAGCCGGGGCCGGGCCGGGTCGGCCTCCACCTTGTGGCGCAGCCGCCGTACGTGCACGGTCACGGTCGACAGGTCGCCGAAGTCCCAGCCCCACACCGCCGACATCAGCTCCTCGCGGCCGAAGGCCCGGCCAGGATGGCGCAGGAGGTACGCCAGCAGGTCGAACTCGCGCAGCGTCAGGGAGAGCGGCCCGCGCCCGTCACGGGCGGTCCGCGCGGCCGGGTCCAGGGTGATGCCGCCGCCGTGCAGCAGCGGTCCGGCGGCGGGCGGTGCGCCGGCCCGGCGCAGCACCGAGGCCACCCGCAGCACCAGCTCGCGGGGGCTGAACGGCTTGGTGACGTAGTCGTCCGCGCCGACCTCCAGGCCCAGGACGCGGTCCTCCTCGTCGCCGCGCGCGGTGAGCATCACCACCGGCACCGGGCCGGACGCGCGCAGCCTGCGGCAGACCTCCAGCCCGTCCAGGCCCGGCAGCATCAGGTCCAGGACGACCAGGTCGGGCGGTGCGGCGCGGGCGCGGGCCAGGGCGCCGGGGCCGTCGGCCGCCCGGTCCACGGTGAAACCCGCGCGGCCGAGGTAGCCGGTCACGACCTCGGTGACGGTCGGGTCGTCGTCGACGATGAGCACACGGTGGGGCGGGGCGGCGGGCTGGGGCGGGACGGCGGCCATGGAGGGGAGTGTGGCACCGGCCGTCCGGCCGTGTCGCCGGGCGGGGACGGGCGGTCGGAGGGCGTCCGCGTTTCGTAAGGTCGGCTGACCGGAATGCCGGTTTTGCTCTCGTAAGGTGAGGGAGATGACCGACCCCGCAATCCCCCTCGGGGAGATCGTGCTGCCCTGTCTGAACGAGGCCCGGGCGCTGCCCTGGGTGCTGTCCCGGATCCCGGACGGCTGGCGGGCCGTCGTCGTCGACAACGGCTCGACGGACGGCTCGGCCGGCATCGCCCGCGACCTCGGGGCCCGTGTGGTGCACGAGCCGCGCCGCGGCTTCGGCGCCGCCTGCCACGCCGGGCTGCTGGCCGCCGAGGCCGAGATCGTCGCCTTCTGCGACTGCGACGCCTCCCTCGACCCCGGCGCGGCCGAACGGATCGCCGCCCCCGTACGGCAGGGCTCCGCCGACCTCGTCCTGGCCCGCCGCAGACCCACCGGGCGCGGCGCCTGGCCGCTGCACGCGCGGGCCGGGAACCTCGCGCTGGCCCGGATGGTGCGGCGGCGCACGGGACTGGGACTGCGCGACCTGGGACCGCTGCGGGCGGCCCGGCGCCGCGCCCTGCTGGAACTGGGGCTGACCGACCGGCGCAGCGGCTACCCCCTCCAGATGGTGGTCCGTGCCGCCGACGCCGGATGGCGGGTGGAGGAGACCGAGGTGCCCTACCGGCCGCGCACGGGCCGCTCGAAGGTCACCGGCACCTGGCGCGGCACCTGGCAGACCGTCCACGACATGCGGAAGGTACTGCGGTGAGCCCTCTGTACGGTGCCCCGGGCCCGATGACGACACTGCTGGTCATCGCCAAGGAGCCGGTGCCGGGCCGGGTCAAGACCCGGCTCACCCCGCCCTTCACCCCGGAGGAGGCCGCCCGGCTGGCCGAGGCGGCGCTCGCCGACACCCTGGCGACGGTGGCCGAACTGCCCGCCCGCCGCCGGGTGCTGGTGCTCCAGGGACGCCCCGGCCCCTGGCTGCCCGACGGCTACGAGGTGCTGCCGCAGTGCGCGGGCGGGCTGGACGAGCGGATCGCCGCGGCCTTCGGTGCGTGCGACGGGCCCGCCCTGCTGGTGGGCATGGACACCCCGCAGCTCACCGCCGACCTGCTGGCCCCGGTGCTCGCGCCGGACGCCTGGACCGGCCGCACCGCCTGGTTCGGCCCGGCCGCCGACGGCGGATTCTGGGCCCTGGGCCTGGCCGCCCCGGACCCCGCACTGGTGCGCGGCGTGCCGATGTCCACCGAGCGCACCGGCGCCCTCCAGCGGCGGCTGCTGCTGGACGCCGGACTGGTCGTGCGCGACCTGCCGGTACTGCGGGACGTGGACACCGCCGAGGACGCGGCCGAGATCGCGGCCCGCACCAGCGGCCGCTTCGCCGTCGAGCACGCCCGGCTGCGGCAGGCGGTGGTCCGGTGACCGTCTCACCGCACCCGCCGACCCCGCACCCTCCGACCCCGCACCCTCCGACCCCGCATTCGTCGACCCCGCATTCGTCGACCCCGCGCCCGCGGACCGCGGCACCCGAGAACCCCGGGGACGCCGCCGAGGCCACGGGCCGGCACCCCTGGCGCACCGACCCGTACACCCGCGCGCTGCGCGCCGGGCGCGGGCCCCTCTTCCTGCGGCGCGCCGACGGCCGGCTGCTGCCGCTGGAGGTCGAGCGCTGGTGCGCCGGGGCGGACGAGGCCGACCTGACGGTGCTGCGGCGCTGCACCGGCGCCGTGCTCGACATCGGCTGCGGTCCGGGACGGCTGGTCACCGCCCTGGCCGAACTGGGCCGCCCCGCCCTGGGCGTCGACACCGCGCCCGCCGCCGTCGGCCACACCCGCGAGCGAGGCGGGGCGGCGCTGTGCCGCTCGGTGTTCGAACCGCTGCCGGGGGAGGGACGCTGGGGCAGCGCCCTGCTGATCGACGGCAACATCGGCGTGGGCGGCGATCCGGCCGCCCTCCTGGCGCGCGTCCGCGAACTCCTGGCCCCCGGCGGCCTGCTGCTGGCCGAGGCCGCGCCGGCGGAGGTCGAGGAGCGGTTCCAGGTCCGGCTGGACGACGGCAGCGGCGCCCGGAGCGAGCGGCACGCCCCCCTCTTCCCCTGGGCCCGGCTGGGCCGGAGGGCCCTGCGGGCCCTGGCCGGACGGGAGGGCTGGACGGTGGTGGAGGAGTGGAGCGCCTACGGGCGTTTCTTCCTCAGCCTGCGCGCGGCCGCCCCGGCCGCCGCGATCGAGGCCGTCACCAGCGCCGTCGCCGACACCGCCAGCAGCCACGAGCGCTCGTAGTCCAGCGGCAGCAGCGAGGTGTGGTACGGACCGGGCCGCAGCATCACCGGCAGCGCGACCAGCGTCAGGCACCCGGCCACCACCAGCCCGCCCCGCCACACCGGCCGGGCGGGCAGGCGGCCCAGCGCCCACCCGGCCAGCAGCACCAGCGGGGCCAGCAGCAGGTCGTGCGCCAGCACCGCGCCCGCCAGCCACACCGCCACCCGCGGCGGCGTGCCCTCGCGGGTGGCGAACAGCAGCAGCCATCCGCCGACCGCCAGCAGCGCGCCGCCCACGACGCCGAGCGCCGCCCGTACCGCCGTCATCACAGCACCTCCAGCCGGGACACCCACTTGGTCTGGAGCACGCCCGGCCGGTTCGGGGCGATGACGCGCGCCGGATGGCCGTGGTCGCGGTTCAGGGTCTCGCCGTTGACGCGCAGCGCCAGCAGGGTCAGCGGATCACGGGCGTACGAGGCCCCCATCTCCGTCACGGCGTAGGCGCCGCGCCGCTGGAGGGAGACCACCCGCACCCGGGCGCCGGCGGGCGCGCCCGCCCGCTCCAGCAGGTCGCGCAGCCGCACCCCGCCCCAGCGGGCCGACGCGCTCCAGCCCTCCACGCAGGCGATCGGCAACTCCACCTCCCACTGGGTCAGCCCGGCCAGCTCCTCCAGCGTCAGCGTGTACGGGCGGGGGCCGTCGACCACCAGCCGCCAGTCGCGCACCGCCGCGTCGGTGACGCCCGCGGCGGCGGCCGTGCGGTTGACCGGCAGCCCCTGCGGCCCGATGTCCGGGTGGCGCGGCGCGAGCAGGAGCAGGGGCCGCAGCGGGGCGAAGGTCTGGCCCGCGGTCACCGCCGTCACCGCGCCGACCGCCGCGCCCACGCCCAGCAGCAGCGACCGCCGGTCGCCCGCCCCGGACGCGGGCAGCGCCCGCGTACCCGCCGACCGGCTCCGCCAGTGCGCGGCGATCACCGGCGCCTTGACCGCCAGGTGCAGCAGCAGTGAGCCCGTCAGCACCCACGCCAGCGCCCAGTGCACCCGTCGGAACGAGAACGGCCAGACGTACCACTGGGCGGTGTTCATCAGGCCCAGGAAGACCTCCAGCAGCGCGGACGCCACCAGCACCGCCACCGACAGCCGCTCCAGCGCGTGCAACGGCGAGCGCACGGCGGGCCGGACGTACAGCCGCGGATAGACCGTCCACAGCTTGGCGAGCAGCAGCGGGACCAGCGCGATGCCCGCCGCCACGTGCACGCCCTGGGTGAGGCGGTAGCCCCACACCGGCCTCGGCGGCAACCGGTCGGCCAGCGCGTCCGGCGGCTCCTGGAGGACGTGGCCGACCAGCCCGGTGACGAAGCAGACCAGGACCGCCGCGCCCAGCCAGCGGCCCAGCGCGGTCGCGGTGCGCGGGTCGTGCAGCCCGCCCCGGAAGCGGAACGGGACGGTGCGGCGAGTGGGGCTCACGGCGTCACCACCCGGTGATCAGCAGGTGGTTGACGGCCAGCGCCACGGCCGCCTGCGCCGCCAGCCACCAGCGGTGGCCGGGCTCGGGCAGCAGCGCGGCGGCGGGCAGCAGCCACAGGGTGAACGGCAGCCAGATGCGCTCGGTCTCGGCCTTGCTCATCCCCGACAGGTCCGCAACCAGCGCCGCGCACACCGCGCCCGCCAGCAGCACCACCAGCGCGCGGTGCCGCCGCCCGGGCCCGGTCGCCGCCCGCCGCAGCCCGGCCACGGTGGCGAGCCCCACCGTCAGCACCTGCGCGGCGAGGTTGGCCCACACGTAGTACGCGTACGGCCGCACGCCCGCCGCCCCCTGGTAGTAGCGCTCGACCAGAGTGGTGTAGCCCTCGTACCACCAGAAGCCGGCGGCGGTGAAGGCGATCACCCAGGGGGCCGCGCCCAGCAGCACGTACGGCACGGGCCGCGCGGTGCGGGCCACGGCCAGGACGGCCAGCGCGACCACCGCCATCAGCGTCAGCCCGTAGGAGAGGTAGACCAGCCAGCCGAACAGCACCCCCGAACCCAGCGCAGCGGCGCGCGGGGCGCGGACGGCGCCGGTGGCCGACAGCGCCAGCAGGGCGACGGCCCAGGCGGCGACGGCGGTGAAGTGGCCGTCCGCCGAGACGCCCATCCACACGGCGGACGGGGCGAGCACCAGGAAGGGCGCCGCGCGCCGGGCCGTCCCCTCGTCGCACAGCACCCGCAGCGCCACCAGGACCGCCACCGCGGCCGACGCGCCGGTCGTGACGCACCAGGCCGCCGCCCAGGCGCCGCCGCCGAGTCCGACGCGGTCCAGCCCGACGAAGGTCAGCAGCGCGCCCGGCGGGTGGCCGGCGACGTGGGCGGGCCAGTTGCCGGGGGAGTCCATCAGGATGTGGTCGGTGAAGGTGCGCAGCGTCGCGCCGACGTCGTGGACGTCGCCGACGGAACGGAGGTACTCGTACTTCGTCGTCAGCCGCCCGGCCGCCCCCCGGTCCCAGCCGTCGACCAGCGCCAGCGACCACGACCAGGCCATCGCGCCGCCCCAGGCGGCGAACAGCAGGCGCCGCCAGGGCAGCCGGCGCGCCAGCGGCGGGCCGTACGCGACGGTGAGGACGGCGAGGCAGAGGGCGGCGGGTGTGCCCGGACCGGCGTGGGGCAGCCAGCGCGCGTACAGCGGCGGCCAGCGCAGCCGCAGGACCTCGAAGTCGTACAGGAGGTGGCCGACGAGCGCGGCCAGGGCGAACAGGGCCGCGGCGGCGCCGGCCGCGCACAGGTCCCGGCGCAGCTCACGGCGCGGTTCACGGCGGTGCGGCGCAAGCCGGCAGGGGTGGGGGGCGGGAACCGGGGTATCGGGCGGGGAGGCGTTCTCCGGGCGGACGGGTGGGATGCTCACCCGGTTCACGCTAGGCGGAGGCGGAGCTTCCGTAGCCGTGTCGCGGGCTGATGTCACCGACCCGTCAGATCCGTCCGGCCCGCGGCGCGGCGGATACCGTTGACCGGGGGCTCGGCGGAACGTAGATTTCCGGAGAAAGCGCTTACTACCGCTGTCGCTACGAGGGGACGGACGCCCGCATGCCGTTGACCGATCTTCCGCTGGAGGAACTGCGCGCCTACCGGCCCGAGGTGGCCGAGCCCGCGGACTTCGACGCCTTCTGGTCCAAGACGCTGACGGCCGCCCGCGCGGCGGCGTCCGGACCGGCGGAGTACCGGCGGGTGGAGGAGGCGCCGCTGAGCACCGTGGAGGTGTTCGACGTCCGTTTCCCCGGCTGGGACGGCCAGCCCGTCGCGGCCTGGCTGATCCTGCCGCGCGGTGCGGACGGGCCGCTGCCGGCGGTGGTCAACTACATCGGCTACAGCGGCGGCCGGGGCCTGTACATCGAGCACCTGCTGTGGAGCGCGGCCGGTTACGCCACCCTCGTCGTCGACAGCCGGGGGCAGGGCCACGACACCCCCGACCCGGATCCGGACACCACCCCGCAGTACGTCGGCGGCTTCATGACCCGCGGCCTGGACGACCCCGCCCACCACTACTACCGGCGGCTGATGGCCGACTGCGTGCGCGCCGTGGACGCCGTGCGCGAGCACCCGGCGGTGGACCCGGACCGGGTGGTGGTCGTGGGCGGCAGCCAGGGGGGCGGACTGGCCCTGGCCGTGGCCGGGCTGGCGCCGAAGAAGGTGGCGGCGGCGCTGGTGGACGTGCCCTTCCTGTGCCATTTCCGGCGCGGCGCCGAACTGGCCGCGGCCGGCCCGTACCCGGAGATCGCCCACTACCTCGGGGTGCACCAGCGCATCGACCCCGAGGCCGTCTTCGCCACGCTGAACTACTTCGACGGCCTGCACTTCGCGCGCCGCGCCACCGCTCCAACGCTGTTCAGCGTGGGGCTGATGGACCCGGTCTGCCCGCCGTCGACCGTCTTCGCCGCCTACCACCGCTACGCGGGGGAGGACAAGGACATCAGGGTCTGGCACTTCGGCGACCACGCCGGGGGTGGCTCCTCGCAGCAGCGCGAGCAGCTTCTGTGGCTGCGCGGGCGCGGTCTGGCGTCCGCCTGACCCCGGGCCGCCCGCCTCCTGGCCGCCCGACTCCCCGGCCCTGCGGCCCCGGGCGGCGAGCCCGGCGCCCGGGGCCGCAGGCGACATGGCCGCGGTGCCGTGACCCCGGTGCCGCGCCGCCGGCGCCCGGCTCCGGCGCCCGGCTCCGCACCGGATCCGGGACGCCGGAGCATCGGCGGCCTGCCGTCGGTGTTCGGCGCGCGGCCGGCCGTGCGTCAGCCGCGCCCGCTCAGGATCGCGGTGATCCGCCGGGACGCCTCGCGCGCCGCCGCCTTCGGGTCGGCGCCGCGCAGCACCCGCGTCTGGTACGCCTTGATCGGATTGTCCGCCTCCAGACGGCCCCACCGCGGCGAGTTGGGGGTGGCGCGCCCGTTGCGGGCGCCCTCGGCCATCGCCGCGGCACCGGGGTCGTCCTCCAGCGCGTCGGCCAGCTCGGTGCTGTTGGGTACCACGCTCATCGTCTGGGCCAGCTTCCGCTGCCACTTCTCGCCGGTCAGCAGCTTGACGAAGGAGTACGCCGCGTCCGGCTCGGCGGCCCGCTCGGGGATGATCAGCACCGAACCGCCGGTGAAGACCGCACCCGGCTCCTTCGCGTCCTTGCCGGGGATCGGGAAGAAGCCGAGCTTGCCCGCCAGTTCCGGGTTCTTCTCGACGATCAGTTCCGCGGCGCCGGGCACGTCGATGATCTGGGCGATCTCGTTCCCGGCGAAGAACTCGCGCTGCTCCGGCCTGGACTCGTCGGAGTCCACGGGGCCCTGGCCGTAGGACTGGAGCTCCTTGTAGAACTCCATGCCGCGCAGCGCCTCGGGGGTGTCGAGCGTGCCGGCCCACCGGCCGCTGCGCTCGACGGCGAGGTCGCCGCCCTCGTCCCAGATGAAGCCCGCCAGCACGTACCAGTTCTGCCCCGGCAGGTAGATGCCCTGCCGCCCGGGCTGGTTGAGCTGGGCGGTGGTCTCGATCCACTCCTCGCGGGTGGTGGGCGGCTGGGTGATCCCGGCGTGCTCGAAGAGGTCCTTGCGGTAGATGACGACGCGGTTGGCGGCGTAGAAGGGGACGCCGTACTGGTAGCCGTCGATCTTCCCCGGCTCCTCCAGTCCCGGGACCCAGTGGTCGCCGCCGAGGTCGAAGACCTTGATGGTGAGGTTGGAGACTCCGCCGGCCTCCACGTACTGGGCGACCTGGGTGTTGCCCACCTCGATCACGTCGGGCGCGTCGCCGGAGCCGAGGGCCGCCGTGACCTTCTTGTCGATTCCCGGCCAGTCCTGGACGGTGACCTTCACCTCCACACCGGGGTTGCGCCGCTCGAAGTCCCGGACGGCGGCGTCGGTGAGTTCGCCGGAGAGGCTGCCCCGCATCAACCAGACGTCGAGGGTCCGGTCCCGGTCCTGGTCGCCGGTGTCGGCGAAGGCACCGCATCCGCTCAGCAGCAGTGCGGCGGACAGGGCGGACGCGAGGAGGCGGAAAGGGCGACGGACGGGCATGGCTGTCCCCTGGGAGGTTGCCGACGGTACGGGCGTGGGGGGCGAGCGTGGGGTCTGCACAGCTTTGGCGCAGACCAATCAGGGAGTCAAGGTCTAGTCCACAGAAGCCTCGGATAAACCGGTTCGGAAGGTCTTTCGTGATCACGGGGTGACCGAAGAGTGATCGAAGCGCCGGACGCCGGGCACCGGATGCCGGACGTCGGGTCCGGCCGGGGGGGGAGGGGTGGGGGCGGGGTGGCGCTCCCCTGCGGTTTAATTGCAAGCTGTTCGCAACAACCACCTAGAAGCAACAAGGGTGTGGACCATGAGACTGCGGGTGATACGGACGGCCGCCGCCGTGACGGCCGGCGCGGTGCTGGCCGGAACGGCGGCCTGCTCCGCGCCGTCCGGCGGGAAGGACGGCGCGGGCGGCGGTACGGGCGACTCCCTGGTCGTGGGCATCGCCCAGGAACCGGACACCCTCAGCCCCCTGCTCGGCTACGGCAAGGACGGCAACTCCAAGATCTTCGACGGGCTGCTGCGGCACGACGCCGGCATGGAACTGCGGCCCGCCCTCGCCGCGAAGCTCCCCGAGACCGGCGACGGCGGCCGGACCTACACCTACACCCTGCGCGAGGGGGTGACCTTCAGCGACGGCACGCCCTTCGACGCCGAGGACGTGGTCTTCACCTACGAGACCATCCTCGACGAGAGGACCAACAACCCCTCCCGGGGCGAGCTGGACGCCCTCGACAGCGTCACCGCCGAGGGCGAGGACACCGTCGTCTTCCGCCTCAAGTACCCCTACGCCGCCTTCGCCGAGCGCACCGTGCTGCCCATCGCCTCCAAGGAGGCCGCCGCCGGACAGGACGTCAACACCGGCCCCTACAACACCGAACCGGTCGGCACCGGACCTTACGTCCTCACCGGCTGGAGCCGCGGCGAGAAGCTCACCTTCGAGGCCAACCCCGACTACTGGGGCGGCGCGCCGGAGGTGGAGAAGCTCACCATGGCCGTCATCGAGGACGACGACATACGCGCCACCCGGCTGCGCTCCGGCGACCTCGACGCCGCGGTCCTGCCACCCGCCCTCGCCGACACCTTCGCCGGCGAGGACGGCCGGCGCGTGATCCGGGCGAGGACCGCGGACTTCCGCGCCGTCACCCTCCCCACCGCGAACCCCGTCACCGGCGACCGCGCGGTGCGCCGCGCCCTGGACACCGCCGTCGACCGGCAGGCGATCGTCGACAGTGTGCTCAGCGGCGCCGGCCGGGCCGCGTACGGCCCCGTGCCCACCGGCAGCCCCTGGTTCGCGGAAGGCACCGAACGCCGCCACGACCCGGACGAGGCACGGGAGATCCTGGACGACGCCGGCTGGAAGGCCGGCGGGGACGGGGTGCGCCGCAGGGACGGCCGCCGCGCCGCCTTCACCCTCTGGTACCCCTCCGGCGACCGGCTCCGCCAGGAGCACGCCCTGGCCTACGCAGCCGACGCCAAGGAGATCGGCATCGACATCACCGTCGAGTCCGGCACCTGGGAGGTCATCGAGCCGCGCCTGAAGGACGACGCCGTGCTCTCCGGCGGCGGCAGCCCGGCCGACCCCGACTTCGACCTCTACCCCCTGCTGCACTCCTCCCTGGCCCTGGACGGCTTCAACAACATGGCCGCCTACGACAACCCGGACGTCGACCGGGCGCTGGAGGAGGCGCGCCGCACCAACGACCGCGCCGCCCGCATCGAGGCGTACGCCACCGTCCAGCGCGAACTGGCGCGGAACCCCGGCTACACCTTCCTCACCCACATCGACCACGTGTACGTGATGGACGACGCCTGGCAGGACGTCACCACCCAGGTCGAACCCCACGACCACGGTCTGGGCACGGGCCCCTGGTGGAACGTCGAGGACTGGCGGCCGAAGAAGTGAGGGCGACACCGCGCACGGGCCCGCCCTGGGCCCCGATGGCGCGCCTGGCGGGACGGCGGGCGCTGGCCGCCGTCCCCGTCCTGGCCGCCGTGACCCTCGGCGTCTTCGCACTCGCCGCGGCCTCCCCCTTCGACCCGGTGCGCCAGTACGCCGGGAGCGCCGGACTGCGCGCCTCCCAGGACACCCTCGACCGACTGCGCGAGAACCTCGCCCTGGACGGCCCGTTCACCGAGCAGTGGTGGCGCTGGCTCACCTCCGCCGCGACCGGCGACCTGGGGCAGTCGGTCTCCCTGCGCCAGCCGGTCGCCCAGGTGGTCGGCGAACGCCTGGGCTGGTCCGTGCTGCTGTGCGCGCTCGCGTTCCTCCTCGCGGTGGTGCTCGGCGCCGTGCTCGGCGTCGCCGCCGCGCGCCGCCGGGGCGGATGGCTCGACCGCTGCGTCACCGGCGGCTCCTACGTCCTCCAGGCCGCCCCGCCGTTCTGGCTCGGGCTGCTGGCCGTCTGGTTCTTCGCCCTCCGGCTCGGCGTGCTGCCCGCCGGCGGACTCACCGACAGCGGAGAGGACACCGTCACCGCCGGCTCGCTGGTGCGCCATCTGACGCTGCCGGTGACCGTGCTCGCCCTGTCCCAGCTGCCGTGGTTCGCCCTGTACGTACGGCAGGGAGTGGCCGACGCGCTCCACGAGGACCCGGTGCGCGGCGCCCGCGCCCGCGGCCTGCGCGAGCGCACCGTACTGCTCGGCCACGCCCTGCGCTCGGGGCTGCTGCCGGTGCTCACCCTCATCGGCACCCGCATACCCGAACTGATCACCGGCGCCCTGCTGGTGGAGACCGTCTTCAGCTGGCCCGGCATCGCCTCGGCCACCGTCCGCGCCGCCACCGCCACCGACTTCCCGCTCCTGGCCGCCGTGACCGTCCTGGCCACCGCCGCCGTACTCGCCGGAAACCTGCTGGCCGACCTGCTCTACGTGCTGGCCGACCCCCGGATCGACCCGGAGGAGATGTGACCGCCCCCGTCCCCGCCCCCACCGAAGCCCCCGGCAAGACACCCAC
Source organism: Streptomyces mangrovi (assembly GCF_900114215.1). GTDB lineage: Bacteria > Actinomycetota > Actinomycetes > Streptomycetales > Streptomycetaceae > Streptomyces > Streptomyces barkulensis. Next base: position 26,194 of record NZ_FOSG01000009.1, read on the forward strand.
TCCCGCCCCCGTCCCCGCTGCCGTCCCGCGGCGCGGCCCCGGACGCCCGCCGGGCGCCCGCGCCCGGCGCACCCGCGTCTCGGCCGCCCTCACCGCCGCCACCGTCCTGGCCGCGCTGCTGGTGCCGGCGGCCTTCCCCCTGGACCAGCAGGCCGTCGACCTCGCGGCCAAACTCCGGCCCCCCTCCTGGGAGCACCCCTTCGGCACCGACGAGCTGGGCCGCGACCTGCTGCTGCGCTGCGTCCACGGGCTGCGCGTCTCGCTGCTGGTCGGCGTGGTCGCGGCCCTGGTGGCCACGGTCGTCGGCATCGCCGTCGGCGGTCTGGCCGGGGCACTGGGCGGGCGCACCGACCGGCTGGTGATGCGGATCGTGGACGTCTTCGCCTCCGTGCCCCACCTGCTCCTGGGCATCTTCGTGGTGGCGATGTTCCGGCCCGGGATCTGGCCGGTCATCGCCTCCGTCGGCCTCACCCACTGGCTGTCCACCGCCCGCATCGTCCGGGCCGAGACCCACTCCCTGCGCAACCGCCCGTACGTGGACGCCGCGATCTCGGGCGGCTCCTCGCGGTGGCGGGTGGCCGTACGCCATCTGCTGCCCGGCGTCCTGCCGCAGGCCGGGCTCGCGGCGGTGCTGATGGTGCCGCACGCGATCTGGCACGAGTCCGCGTTGTCCTTCCTGGGCCTGGGCATCCCCGCCCACCAGGCCAGCCTCGGCACCATGGCCGAGGCAGCGCGCGGATCGCTGCTCGCCGGCGCCTGGTGGCCCACCCTCTGGCCGGGCCTGTTCATCGTCGTCCCCACCCTCGCCATCGCCGGACTCGCCGGCGCCTGGCGCGAGCGGATCAACCCGCGCGTCCGATCGGAGCTGACGCTGTGACGGCCGAACTGTCCGTACGCGAGCTGTCCGTACGCTTCCCGCTGCGCGGCGGGCGCGCCGTCGCCGCCGTGACGGGGGTCTCCTTCGACCTGGCTCCCGGCGAGTGCCTGGCGATGGTGGGGGAGAGCGGCTGCGGCAAGTCGGTGCTGGCCTCCGCGCTGCTGGGGCTGCTGCCCGGCAACGCACGGGTGGGCGGTGCGGCCCTGCTGGACGGCCTGGACCTGCTCACCGCCGGGGAGAAGGAGCTGGCCCGGCGCGTGAGGGGCCGCCGTATCGCCCTGGTGCCGCAGAGCCCCGCCTCGCACCTCACCCCCGTGCGCACCGTCCGCTCCCAGCTGGAGGAGACGGTGCGGGAGCTGACCGGCGCATCCGGGCCGAAGCTGCGCGGGGCCGCCGGGGCGGCCGCCGAGCGCGCGGCGTTCCCCGCCGGCCACCTCGACCGGTATCCGCATCAGCTCTCCGGCGGCCTCGCCCAGCGCGCCGCCACCGCCCTCGCCCTCGTCGGCGAGGCCCCGCTGCTGATCGCCGACGAACCGACCACCGGCCTGGACCGCGACCTGGTGGACCGCACCGCGGACGAACTGCGCCGCCATGTGGACGCCGGAAGGGGCCTGCTGCTCATCACCCACGACCTGGCCGCCGCCGAGCGCATCGCCGACCGGGTGGCGGTGATGTACGCCGGACGCATCGTCGAGCTCACCGACGCCGCGGGCTTCTTCGACGCACCCGGCCCCCGGCACCCGTACGCCCGCGGGCTGCTGGAGGCGCTGCCCGAGCGGTCCTTCACCCCCGTCCCCGGCATGCCGCCCGAGCTGGACGACCTGCCCGCCGGCTGCGCCTTCGCCCCGCGCTGCGACCGCGCCACCGACGCCTGCGCCGCCGTGCCGGCCCTGGCCGGATCCCGCTCCGGAGCGGTGGCCTGCCACCACGCGTACTCCCACGCCCCGGAGACCGCCGATGCCTGAGCCGACATCCAAAGCGACCTCCGAAACGACGCCCGAACCGACGCCCGAACCGATACCCGGACCGACGCATGAGCCGGCGCCCGGAGCCGCGCTGGAACTGCGCGGCGTCAGCGCCGGATACGACCGCCGCGCACCCGTGCTGCACGGGGCGTCCCTGACCGTGGACGACGGCGAGGCCGTCGGGCTGCTCGGCCCCAGCGGCTGCGGCAAGTCCACCCTCGCCCGCGTCGCCGCCCTGCTCCACCGGCCGTGGGCGGGCACCGTACGGCTGGCCGGACGGACGGCGCACGGCTTCCGCCACCGCGCCCCCCGCGAGCTGCGCACGACCGTCGGCGTCGTCTTCCAGCAGCCCCGTCTCGCCGCCGACCCGCGCCTGACCCTCGCCGATCTGATCGCCGAACCCCTGCGCGCCACAGGCCGTCGGGCCGAGATCCCCGGCCGGCTGCCCGCGCTGGCCGCCTCCGCCGGCCTCGGCGGCGACCTGCTCGCCCGCCGCCCCCACGAGGTCAGCGACGGGCAGCTCCAGCGCGCCTGCCTGGCCCGCGCGCTCGTCCTGCGCCCCCGGCTGCTGGTCTGCGACGAGATGACCGCCATGCTCGACGCCTCCACCACCGCCGCCCTCGTCGCCGCGGTGGAGGAGTACCGCCGCGAACACGGCGCGGCGCTGCTCGCGGTCGGCCACGACCGGGTGCTGCTGGAGCGCTGGTGCGACAGGACGGTGGACTTCGAGGCCCTCCCGCCGCGGTGACGCACCGCGGGCGGGGCGGCCCCCGGCGGGGTCACCCCAGGACCAGATTGACCGCCAGGACGAGCATCACGACGCCGATCACCAGATCCACCACCCGCCAGGTGCGCGGACTGCTGAGCGCGCCCGACAGCGCCCGGGCGCCGTAACCGAGAGCGGAGAACCACACCACGCTGCCCGTCACCGCCCCGGCGGCGAAGATCCACCGGGCGTCGGGGCCCTGCTGGTTGGCGAGGCTGCCCAGCAGCACCACGGTGTCGAGGTAGACATGGGGGTTCAGGAAGGTCAGGGCCAGGGTGGTGGTGATCACCGACCTCCGCGACCGGGCGGCGTCGGCTTTCAGTGAGGCGGGTTTCACCGCGGAGACGAAGGAGCGCACCGCCCACCACGCCAGGTAGGCGGCTCCCGCCCACCGCAGTACCTCCAGGACGCCGGGGAACCGGGACACCAGCGCCCCGATCCCCGCGGTGCCGCCGAGGATCAGCACGACATCGCCGGCCGTGCACAGCGCCACCACCGCCCCGACGTGCTCCCGCCGGATGCCCTGCCGCAGCACGAACGCGTTCTGCGCGCCGATGGCGATGATCAAAGCCAGGCCGGCCGCAAGCCCGGCACCCCAGGTACCCCACATGGCCCTGACGCTAGCCAGCCCTCTGGGTACAGACAAATGAAGAGAATGACGGATGCATTAGATTTGCTTCATGAACTTCGAGCATCTGCGCGCCCTGGCCGCGATCATCGACGAGGGAACCTTCGAGGCCGCCGCGGACCTGCTCAAGATCAGCCCCTCGGCCGTCAGCCAGCGCATCAAGGCCCTGGAGAACTCCGTGGGCCGGACAGTGGTGCGCCGGGGCGTGCCGTGCGCTCCCACCGAGGCCGGAGCGGTGCTGCTGCGCATGGCACGCCAGGTGCAGGTGCTGGAGGCGGAGACCCGGCACGCGCTGGGCAACGGGGTCTCCTCCCGGACGGTGACACCGGTGGCCGTCAACGCCGACTCCCTGATCACCTGGTTCGTGCCCGTCCTCCACGAGGCCGCCGGCTGGACGGACACCACACTGGACCTGCACGTGGAGGACCAGGACCACAGCAGCCGGCTCCTGCGCCAGGGGGACGTCATCGCAGCCGTCACCGCCGACCCCGCGCCGGTCAACGGATGCCGGGTCGAGCGGCTGGGCTTCATGCGCTACGTGCCCGTGGCCGCCCCCGCGCTGCACCGGCGCTTCACCAACGGAGCCGGCGTCGACTGGGCGGGCATGCCCATGCTGGAGTTCAACGCCAAGGACGACCTGCAGCGCCAGGTGCTCCGCTCCCGAGGCGTCGACCGGACTCCGCCCACCCACACCATCCCGTCCTCCGAGGGGTTCCTCGCGGCCCTGAGGGCCGGCCTGGGGTGGGGCATGATCCCGGAGCTCCAGCTGGACACGGACCTCGCCGACGGGACGCTGATCCTGCTCGAGGAGCAGGCCCACCGCGACGTCGCGCTCCACTGGCAGACCTGGTCGTTGGAGTCCGAGCGGCTGAACCGCATCACCGCGGCCGTCCGCGCGGCCGGCCGGCGGCAGTTGCGCACCACCGGGCAGGACAGGGGGAAGGCCGCGCCGGGAAGGCCATGACCGCCGGCGCTACGTGCGCACGATGCCGCGCGCCACGCCCAGATCCACCAGGTCCTGCGGGCGCAGCCGCAGTTCGCCGGCCGTCTCGCGGACGTGCTCCGGGCCGCGCTTGAGGATGGCCGCGGCCGACTCCGGGGCTATGACGGAGAAGTAGCAGTCCGGGGTGACCCAGGTGTTCTCCGGCGCGGCCAGCGCCAGGGCGCCGCCCGAGCCGCCCTCGCCGACGACCAGGGTCGTCACCGGGACCCGGGCCTCGGCCACCGCCGCGAAGAGATCGGCGATGGCCGTGCCCGCGCCGGAACGCTCCGCCGCCTCGTCGTTGGCCGCACCCGGGGTGTCCACCAGGGTGAGCACCGGGATGCCCAGCCGGTCGGCCAGCCGGATCAGCCGGGTGGCGGTGCGGAAGCCCGCCGGCAGGGTCGGCGTGCCGCACTGGGCGGCGTAGGCGACGGTGCGGCCGTCCCTGCGCCCGAAACCGCAGCGCACCCCCGGGTCGGTGCCGCCGCAGCGGTCGCCCGACATCTCCTCGCGGACCTCGAAGTACGCGTCCAGATAGGCGTCCGCGCGCGGCCGGCGGGCGGAGCGGGCCCGCTCCACCGCCTCCCAGCCCGTCTCCGGCAGGCCCGGCGCGCCCGCGCCGCCCAGCGCGCGCGGCGGCTCGGCGGGACCGCCCGCGGCACCGGGGGAGCCGTCGGGGGAGGAGAGCAGGGACAGCCAGCGGCCCAGGACGCCGGGCAGCTCCTCCGGCGCCACGACCCGGTCGACCTGCCCGGCCGCCAGCTTCTCCTCGGCGCCGTACGCGGCCGGATCGGCGTCCGGCGGGCGCACCCGGGAGCCGGCGAAGGCGACCTGGGCGCCCGGCAGGGCCAGCACCACGTCGGAGCCCGCACCCAGCGTCGCCCAGCCGCCGCCGGTCGTCGGGTCCCGTACGACGGCGATCTGCGGCAGGCCCGCCGCCCGGGTCAGCGCCGACTGCCGCGCCACGCGCTGGAGCTGGACCAGGGCCCGCATGCCCTCCTGCATACGGCTGCCGCCGGTCGCCGTCAGGGACACCACCGGCAGCCGTGCCTCGCGGGCGTGCCGGTGGGCGGCCTCGATCCGGTCGCCGGTGCGCTGCCCGAGGGAGCCGCCGAGGAAGGCGAACTCGAAGGCGATCAGGACCGCGGGGACACCGCCGACCGTGCCGGTGCCGCACACCACCGACTCGTGCTCGCCGGTGCGCTCGTGCGCGCGGGCCAGCGCCCGGCCGTAGCCCTCCCAGGCGATCGGCCCGTCCCCGTAGGCACCGCCGACGCCGGTGCCGGGCAGCTCGGTGAAGCCGTCGGCCACCGCGTCGATCACCGCACGGGCCGGCAGCCGCCCGCCCGGCCCCTTCGGCCCCTCGCCGGCCGGCCGCTCAGTCACGGCCCAGCTCCCGCTTCATGACCTTGCCCATGTCGTTGCGGGGCAGGGCGTCGGTGAACCGCACGGCACGGGGCCGCTTGTGCGGCGTGAGCCGCTGCGCCACATGGTCGATCAGCTCCTGCTCGGTGGGCGGCCGCCCACCGGCCGGCACCACCCACGCCACGATTCGCTCGCCCAGGTCCGGGTCGGGCTCGCCGATGACCGCCGCCTCGGCGACGCCGGGATGGCCCAGCAGACAGTTCTCGATCTCCCCGGCGCCGATCCGGTAACCGCCGCTCTTGATCAGGTCCGTCGCCCTGCGGCCCACGATCCGGTAGAAGCCGTCGGCGTCCCGGGTGGCCATGTCGCCGGTGCGGAACCAGCCGCCCGCGAAGGCCTGCGCGGTGGCGTCGGGCCGATGCAGGTACTCGGTGAACAGGTTGGGTCCGCGCACCTGGACCTCGCCCACGGTCTCGTCGTCGCCGCCCTCGATGCGCCGCCCCTCGTCGTCCACCAGCCGTACGTCCACGCTGGGAAGCGGGACGCCCACGGTGCCGGCGCGGCGCTCGCCGTCCGCCCGGACGCTGGTGATCATCAGGGTCTCGGTCATCCCGTAGCGCTCGACGACGCGCTGCCCGGTCGCGGCCGTGATCCGCTCGTGGTCGTGCAGGGGCAGCGCGGCCGAGCCGGACACCAGCAGCCGGGCCCCGCGCAGGGCCTCGGCCAGCCGGCCGCCGTCCTCCTCGCCGTCCTTTTCGTGGTCTGCCCCGCCGCCGATCTCCAGGGCCTCGGCCAGCCGGTGGTACATCGTCGGTACCCCGAACATCATGGTGCCGCCCTCCTCCAGCGCCGCCGCGACGGCCTCGGGCGAGAAGCGGCCCAGGTGGCGCAGCGTGCCGCCGCGCCGCAGCGGACCCAGCACGCCCAGGACCAGCCCGTGCACGTGGAACAGCGGCAGCGCGTGCACCAGTACGTCGTCACCGGTCCACCGCCAGACGTCGGCCAGGTCGTCCAGCGTGCTCGCGATCGCGCGGCGCGGCACCACCACGCCCTTGGGCGGTCCGGTGGTGCCGGAGGTGTAGACGATCAGCGCCGGGCCGTTCTCGTCGGGCGCGGCCGTGGTGCCGTCGGGGCTGGGGTCGGCCGCGGGTTCCAGCGCGACATCGGTGCGCGGCAGCGCGTCCAGTGCCGGGGGCAGCTCGTCGCCGGAGGCGGCCAGTACCCGGGTGGGTGTGCTGTCGCCGAGGATGTGGGCCAGTTCCTCCTCGCCGATGCGCGGGTTGACGGGGACGGCGGGGACCCCGGCCAGCAGGGCGGCCAGAACGCCGACGCAGGTGTGCGGCGAGGGGGTCGCCCACACCGCCACCCGCCCGGTGTCGGCGATCTCCAGGGCGAGCGCGTGCGCGGCCCCGGCCAGCCGGCCGTAGTCGATCACCCGGTCTCCGAAGTGCAGCGCGGGTTTGTCCGGCGCCTGGTACAGGCTGGGGAAGAGTGCGGGCACCCGGGGCTCCTCGTCTGGTTCACGGCCGTGCGGTCGGTCTCCAGGGTGCCTACCCATCCGGCCGTGCGCAGCCCGGGGTGCGCGGTGTGATCTCAGTCGCCCGCGGTGCCGGGGAAGAGCGCGGTGAACGCCTCGACCGAGTCCGCGAACCCGCGGGTGAACGGCGAGTCGAAGTACCAGACCAGGAAGAGCAGGAACGCGATCAGCGCGGTGAACAGACCGGCCAGCACCAGTTCCCGGCCCGAGCGCCGGATCTGCAGGGCGAACACCATGCCCACCGCGATCACGGCGCCCGACACCAGGCCGAGCCACACGACACCGGGCAGCGTCGGCTCGGCGCCCTGCGACCTGGCGGCACGGGCCTCGTCGGCCAGGGCCACCTGGTCCACCAGGGCCTGGTACGTCTGTGTCTCGCGCACGGTGACCGGCTCGTGGCCGGTGACGGTCCGCCGCAGGTCCGCCAGGAACGCCGTGCCACGTTCGGTCGTCTCGCCGTGCTCGGCCATGTGGGGCCACTCCACCGCGACCGTATGGCGGACATACGCGTCGACGTCATCGCGGACGCGGTCGCGGACCGCGGCGGGGTAGGCCTGGGCGCGCTCGCGCACCTCGTACAGCGCCTGAGCCTCCTGGCGCGTCCACTCCTGTGCGGCGGAGCGTCCCTCCCAGACGCCCGCGATGGCCAGACCGAGGACGATCGCGTACACCACGCCGATCATCATGGTCATGTACTCGATGACATCGGGCGTCTCGGACGGGTCGTCGTCCTCGCCCGCCCGGCGCCGCCGCAGCAGGATGACGGTCACGACGGTGGCGCAGGAGGCGGCGACGGCGAGGAACAGGAAGAGCCATTCGGTCACGGGGGCTCCTTGGGGCCTTGGGCCTGGAGGTCAGCGGGATCGGGAACCGGAGCGCGGGCGCAGCGCGGCGGCGGCCAGCACCGCCGGGGCGACGATCAGCAGGGCGCGTCCGGTCAGCGGCAGCCCCGCGTCGGAGCGGTGGCGCCCGGCCCCGGGGCGGTGCGCGGGCAGGGGGAAGGCGCTCGGCGGCGGGGAGGGGCGCTTCGGCGGCGCGCTCTCCCGCGCGGGCGGCGCGGACACCGGTCCGCTGGGCGCGGGGACGGTCGGCGTGGCGACGGCCCCGGCCGTCGGGCGCGGCTTCGCGGTGGGCCGGACGGGCGGTGGTTCGGAAGCCGCGGGCGGCACGGGCGACGGCGACGCCCGAGGTGGCGGTACGGGTGTGGGTGTGGGTGTCGGTGTCGGGGCAGGCGCGGGCGGGCACGGGCGCCCCAGGAACGCGTCGAGCCTCATGCCGTCCTCGCCGCCGGCCGTGATCACCACGGACAGGCTCGGGCAGTCGGGGCGCTTCACGACCGCCACCGACGTGTCACCGTCGGCCGACCGTATCCCGGTCCCGCCGTCGGTTCGGATCTCGATGCCCGGGCCGAGGGCCGGAGAGGGCCGTGGAACGGCCGTTCCGTCGGCGCGGGCCCCGCCCGCCGCGGCGAGCACCAGGGCGATCGCTCCCGCTCCCGCTCCCCACCTGCTGTGCCTTCGGTACACGGAGGGTTCTCTGCGCAGGTGGAACCGCCGTCATGGTGAAACGGACATCGAATCCCCCGTAGTGATGAACGACGGGCGTCGGTGTTGACGTCCGCGGGGGCGAGTCACCGTGTACGGGAGCGTCGCCGTCTCTGCCCGCCCTCCTTGCGCCGCGGCCCGTCAGGCGCGGTGGGCCAGCGGGTCGTCCAGGACCGCGCGGACGACGGAGTGGGCCGCGCCCAGCAGCGGGCCGTCCGCGCCGAGGCGGGAGACCGACACCGGCGGGGGGCCCGCCAGACGGCGGCCCAGTTCGTGCTCCAGGGAGGGCAGCAGCCAGGGCGCCAGCCGGGCGAGGGCGCCGCCCAGGACCACGGTCTGCGGGTCGAGCAGGTTGACCGCGCCGGTCAGGGCGGTGCCCAGCGCGCTTCCGGCCTCGGCCAGCGCTCCCAGCACCGCGCGGTCGCCGCCCTCGGCGCGAGTGGCGAGCAGGTCGATACGGGCGCCGGGGCCGGGGTGCCCGGCGGCGGTGGCGCGCGGGTCGAGCCCGGCGGCCCGCAGGACGGCCTCCTCACCCGCGTACTGCTCCAGGCAGCCGATCCCGCCGCAGGCGCACGGGCGGCCCTCCGGGCGCACCGGTACATGGCCCAGTTCGCCGGCGAACCCGCGGGTGCCGCGCAGGAGTTCCCCGTCCACCACGATCGCGGCACCGATGCCGATCTCGGCCGAGACGTGCACGAAGTCGTCGGGCGGCGGGGTGTGGCCGCCCAGCCACAGCTCGGCCAGGGCGCCGAGGTTGGCCTCGTTGTCGATGGAGCACACGGCCGTGCCGCCGGCACCGACACCGCCACTGTCGCCACCGTTGCCGCTACCGCCGCCGGTGAGGGCACCGCCGCCGAGGGCCTTCTCGGCCAGGCGGGGGGCCAGGTCGAGGTCCGTCCAGCCGAGGTTGGGTGCCTGGACGACGGTGGTGGTGCCGCGGGCGACCAGGCCGGGTACGGCCACGGCCAGCCCGGCCGGGCGCAGTCCCAGCCCGCGGGCCTCGTCCGCGACCTCCCCGACCAGACCGGCCAGCCGTTCCAGCACCGGGCCGGGATCGCTGTCGCGGTTGGCCGCGTCCATCGCGGTGCGGGCGCGGACCTCGCCGCGCAGGTCGACGGCGCACACGGCGAGGTGGTCGACGCCGATCTCGGCGCCGATCCCGCAGGGGCCGCCGTCGCTGAGCGCCAGCGCGGTGCCCGGCCGCCCGACCGCGCCGGAGCGGCCCGGCCCCAGCTCCACCAGCAGCCCGACCCCCAGGAGCTCGTCCACGAGGGTGGAGACGGCGGTGCGGGTGAGCCCGATCCGCGCCGCGACGGCGGCCCGCGACTGGGGACCGCCGTCGGCCACCGCGTGCAGTACGCGCGCCAGGTTCCGCCGCCGCATCTCCTGCTGGGTGTTGGGCGCGGGTGCTGCCATCGGTGGCGTACTCCTCAAGGGCTGTGCGGACGGTGCCGCGGACGGTGGTGGCACGGGACGGGACCTGCGCGGCGGGGCTCGCGCGGCAAGGCTGTGCCGGCGGGGTGCGGGACGGCGCCGCCGGTCAGTGCCGCCGCAGCAGCGTATCGGCGTCGCTCAGGGTGGCCGCCAGGCGGGTCAGCGCCTCCTCGTCGCGCTCCACCGCCTCGTAGGAGGGGCCCTCGGCGGTGGACCAGCGACGGGCGACCGCCGCCGCGTCCTCGCCCAGCACCAGGGCCGCGGCCTGCGCCGCGGCGCCGAGCGCGACCAGCTCCTGCGCGCGCGGCACCACCACCGGCCGCCCCGACAGGCGCCGCACCGTCTCGCGCCACGCGGTGCCCTTCGCGCCGCCGCCGATCAGCAGGATCGGGGCGTCCGGCTCGGCGTCCTCGTCCAGGACCAGGTCCAGGGCGGCCAGCAGGGCGTAGACCGCGCCGTCGTAGGTGGCCTGGAGGATCTGGCCCGCGCCTGTGTCGTGCCGCAGGCCGGTCAGGGTGCCGGAGGCGTAGGGGAGGTTGGGGGTGCGCTCGCCGTCCAGGAAGGGCAGGACGGTCACGCCGCCGCCCGGCTCGACGGCCTCGCGGTCCAGGCCGAACAGGGCCGCGACGCGGTCCACGGCCAGGGTGCAGTTGAGGGTGCAGGCCAGCGGCAGCCAGTCGGTGCGGGCGTCGGCGAAGCCGGCGACGGTGCCGGTGGGGTCGGCGGGGCGGCGGGTGGAGACGGCGTAGACGGTGCCGGAGGTGCCCAGGCTCAGCACCGGCCGGCCCGGCCGCAGGCCGAGGCCGAGGGCGGCGGCCATGTTGTCGCCGGTGCCGGTGGCCACCAGTGTGCCCTGGGGCAGCGGCAGCCCCTCCTGAGGCCGCACCGTGCCGGCCGCCTCGCCGTGGCCCAGCACGCGGGGCAGCAGTTCGGGGGAGAGGCCGACCTTCCCCAGGATCTCCTGGTCGTAGGCCTGGTCGGCCGTCGACCACCAGCCGGTGCCCGAGGCGTCGCCCCGGTCGGTGGCGCCCTGGCCGGACAGACGCTCGGTGAGGTAGTCGTGCGGCAGCCGCACCGCCTTCACGGCGGCGGCCGCCTCGGGCTCGTTCTCGCGCAGCCACTGCCACTTGGTGACGGTGAAGGAGGCCGCCGGGACGCTGCCGAAGCGTTCGGCCCAGGCCTTCGGCCCGCCCAGCTCGGCCACCAGGCGGTCGCGCTGCGGGGCCGAGCGCACGTCGTTCCACAGCAGGGCGGGGCGGACGGGGCGGCCCCGTCCGTCCAGCGTCACCAGCCCGTGCTGCTGGCCGCCGACGGAGACCGCGGCGGCCCGGTGGACGGCCGGCCCGCACTGCTCCAGTGCCTGCCGCAGTGCCTGCCACCACTGCTCCGGATCGCTCTCGTGCTCGGGCGAGACGGTGTGGGGCGCCTGGCCGCGCGCGACCACCTCGCCGGTGGCGGCGTCGACGACCAGCGCTTTGGTGGACTGCGTCGAGCTGTCCACACCGACAACGAGCGGACCTTCGGGTGCGGCCATGTCGCCTCTTCCTCTCTGGGGCTTCTGGGCGCATACTAATTTGTCAACGGGCCTGACGAAATACCCGAGAGGCATGACATGAGCTACGAGCCGGCACCCGAGCACAAGTTCACCTTCGGTCTGTGGACCGTGGGCTGGCAGGGGGGCGACCCCTTCGGCGACGCCACCCGACCGGCCCTCGACCCGGTCGAGACCGTCCAGAAGCTCTCCGAGCTGGGCGCCCACGGCGTCACCTTCCACGACGACGACCTGATCCCCTTCGGCTCCTCCGAGGCCGAGCGCGAGGGCATCGTCAAGCGCTTCCGCCAGGCGCTGGACGCCACCGGCATGAAGGTGCCGATGGCCACCACCAACCTCTTCAAGCACCCGGTGTTCAAGGACGGCGCCTTCACCGCCAACGACCGGGACGTGCGCCGCTACGCGCTGCGCAAGACCCTGCGCAACATCGACCTGGCCGCAGAACTGGGCGCCACCACCTACGTCGCCTGGGGCGGCCGCGAGGGCGCCGAGTCGGGCGGCGCCAAGGACGTGCGGGTCGCGCTGGACCGCCTCAAGGAGGCCTTCGACCTCCTCGGCGACTACGTCGTCTCCCAGGGCTACGACCTGCGCTTCGCCATCGAGCCCAAGCCCAACGAGCCGCGCGGCGACATCCTGCTGCCGACCGTCGGCCACGCGCTGGCGTTCATCAACGAGCTGGAGCACGCCGACCGCGTCGGCCTCAACCCCGAGGTCGGTCACGAGCAGATGGCCGGACTGAACTTCCCGCACGGCATCGCCCAGGCGCTGTGGCACGGCAAGCTCTTCCACATCGACCTCAACGGCCAGTCCGGCATCAAGTACGACCAGGACTTCCGCTTCGGCGCCGGCGACCTGCGCCAGGCGTTCTGGCTGGTGGACCTGCTGGAGTCGGCCGGCTACGAGGGCCCGCGGCACTTCGACTTCAAGCCGCCGCGCACGGAGGACTTCGACGGAGTGTGGGCGTCGGCGGCCGGCTGCATGCGCAACTACCTGATCCTCAAGGAGAAGGCGGCCGCCTTCCGCGCCGACCCCGAGGTCCGGGAGGCGCTGCGCGCCTCGCGCCTGGACGAGCTGGCGCGGCCGACCCTGAACGAGGGCGAGACCGCCGCCGATCTGCTGGCCGACACCGCCGCCTTCGAGGAGTTCGACGTGGACGCCGCGGCCGGGCGCGGTATGGCCTTCGAGCGGCTGGACCAGCTGGCGCTGGAGCACCTGCTGGGCGTCCGCGGCTGAAACGGCCGACCCGGGCCGCCTGGTCGGCCCGGCCGGTGAGGCCCCGTGCGGGGGCGCGGGTGGCGGCCCGCGCCCCCGCACGGTCCGCCGCCGCGAGAGCTGCGGCCGGGGGCGTCAGCCGTCCTTGCGGCGGCGGCGCCACCGGCGCCCCTTGCGGCGGCCCCTGCTCCAGAACCACCCCGCCGGGGGCTCGTCCGCCCGCCACGGCTGCGGCTCGGGCGGATCGTCCCGCCAGCGGGCCCGCAGCATGCGCGTACGCGCGGCCGGCTCGCTCACCTCGGCACCGCGTATGAAGTCCTCGTCGAGCACGACGTCGTCCCAGGCGCCTCTCTTGGCGTCGTCGCCGTCGCCGCCCTCTCCCCGTCGTGCGTGTCCACTACCCACAGCGCACCTCCTGGTCACGGAGAACGGACGGCGGCCCCCGTGGAGTTCCCGCCGTGCGGGCGCTTCTCAGCCCGGGACGAGCCGGTAGACGCGCCCGGAAGCCGTCCCGAACTCCACGACCCCGGCCTCAGGCCGTACGGTCTCCACCGGCCGCCCCTCGCAGGACACCGCGACCTCGCCGGCCGTGCGCACCCGCGCCCGGCGTCCGGCCCGGGAGAGCAGCTCGGCTCCGGCCAGCGCACCGCCGCGCCAGGTGAGGCCCACCTCGAAACCGCCGCGCGCCAGCAGCCCGCGCACCGAGCCCTCGGGCAGCGCGGGCGGCAGGGCGGGCAGCAGATGGATCTCACCGGCGTGGCTGTGCACCAGCCACTCGCAGATCCCCGCGGTGGCGCCGAAGTTGCCGTCGATCTGGAAGGGCGGGTGCAGATCGAAGAGGTTCGGGGCGGTGCGCTCGGGGGTGAGCTGGTCGGTCAGCAGTTTGTGGGCGCGGGCGCCGTCCTCCAGCCGCGCCCAGAAGTTGATCTTCCAGGCGAGCGACCAGCCCGTGCCCGCGTCGCCCCGCAGCTCCAGCGTGGTGCGCGCCGCCTCGAACAGCTCGGGGGTGCCGCGCCGGGTGATCCGGCCGCCCGGGTGCAGCGCGTACAGATGCGAGACGTGCCGGTGGCCGCGCTCGGGCGCGGCCGCGTCCCAGTCCTCGCGCCACTCCTGGAGCTGCCCCAGCTCCCCGATCCGCGGCGGGGCCAGCCGCTCGCGAGCCGCCCGCGCCTCCTTCACCAGCTCCTCGTCCACGCCCAGCAGCTCGGCGCTCGCGGCGGTGGCGTCGAACAGATCGCGCAGGATCTGGTTGTCCATGGCCGGACCCGCGCACAGCGAGCCGCCGGGGCCGAGGTGGTGGGCGTTCTCGGGGGAGATCGACGGACAGGTGACCAGCTCCCCCGTCGCGGGGTCCTCCACCAGGGCGTCCAGGAAGAAACGCGCCGCGCCGGCCAGGACCGGATAGCGCTTTCGCAGCTTCGCCTCGTCGCCGGTGAAGCGGTGATGCTCCCAGATCGACAGCGCCAGCCAGGCGCCGCCGGTGGGCCACATTCCCCAGAACGCCCCGTCCACCGGAGCGGTGCCGCGCCACAGGTCGGTGTTGTGGTGGGCGACCCAGCCGCGCGCGCCGTACACGGCCCGGGCGGTACGGGCGCCGGCGGCGGCCAGATCGTCCAGCAGGCCGAACAGCGGCTCCCAGCACTCCAGGAGGTTGGCGGGGGCGGCCGGCCAGTAGTTCATCTCGGTGTTGATGTTGATGGTGTACTTGCCGCCCCACGGCGGGTCGGTCAGGTCGTTCCACAGCCCCTGGAGGTTCGCCGGCTGGGTGCCGGGACGGGAGCAGGCGATGAGCAGGTAGCGGCCGTAGGCGAAGTACAGCGCCACCAGATGCGGGTCCTCACCGCGCGCGAAGCGCGCCACCCGCTCGTCGGTCGGCAGCGCGGCGGCGGGTGTGGGCGGCACTTCCAGCCGTACCCGGTCGAACAGCGCCGCATGGTCCCGGATATGACGGGCACGCAGCTCGGCGCAGGGCCGGGCGGCCGCCGCGTCCACCGGGGCGGCGGCGCGGCGGGCGGCCGCGCCGGGATCCTCCTCCACACCGCGCCAGTCGCGGTGGTTGGTGGCGGCCGAGACCAGCAGGGTGACGGCGTTCGCCCCCTCGACGCGCAGCTCACCGTCCGCCGAGCGCACGGCGCCCCCCTCGGCGACCGCCCGCACCAGGCAGTGAAAGCGCAGCACGCCCGTGATGCCCTGGGCGTCGTCGCCGGCGCCGTCCAGGGCGATGGTGTGCGGGGCGGGGGAGCGGGAGACGGAGCGCAGCGGGCTGTCGAGGCGGGCCGTGAAGGAGATGGCGCCGGGGGAGTCGGCGGTCAGCCGGACCACGATCACCTGGTCCGGCGCGCTGGCGAACACCTCGCGGCGGTGACGCACCCCGCCACGCGTGTACTCCACCGAGGCGACGGCGGTGGCCAGATCGAGTTCGCGCCGGTAGCCGGTGGTCTCGCCGCCCTCGGGGAAGGACAGACGCAGATCGCCGACGGTCTGGTACTGGAGCTGCTTGACGGGGACGCCCATCAGGTCGGAGTCGGCCAGGGCCTGCGCCTCGTCCCACCGCCCCTCGAACACCAGCCGGCGGACCTCGGGGAGGGAGGCGAGGGCCCGGGGGTTGTCGTAGTCGTGCGGGCCGCCGGCCCACAGGGTGTCCTCGTTGAGCTGAAGCCGCTCGCCGTCCGTGCCGCCGAACACCATGGCTCCCAGACGGCCGTTGCCCACCGGCAGGGCCTGGAGCCATTCGGAGGCGGGGCGGGGGTACCACAGGCGGAGTTCACCGGGGGCCGGGCTGCCGGGGTGGGCGGGGCGGTGGTCCGTGCTCACTTGCGGCTCCAGGACGGGGAGGCGGGACGGGCGCGGTCTAGCAAGCGCTTACCGTACACCCGTGGCACAGCTCGCGGGGAGGCGTGCGGACGGGCTCAGCCGTACGCGCTCGGCCACTCCTGATACGGCGGCAGCTCCCGCAGCCGGAGCGAGTGCCGCGGCCCCGGCACCACCTCGGTGTCGAGATTGCCCGGATCGATCTGCCGGATGAACTCCCGGCACCGTCCGCACGGCGGCACCACGCGCAGCGTGCCCTCGTCGTCCCGCCATACGGCGACGATTTTCGCGATCCGGTACTCGCGCGCCGTGACCATGGCGGCGATGGCCGCGTGCTCGGCGCGGAAACCCGTTCCCGAGCCGGTGTCGATGCACACGCCCGAGTGGAGGCGGCCCGTTTCCGCCACCAGGGTCGAGGCCACGTTGCCGAAGAGCCGGCCGCCGACGGGGTGCGGATGGAGTACCGCCTCGGCGGAGGCGATCAGTTCTTCGTCGGACACGTTGGTCATACGGCCACGCCATCCGCGGCCGCCCGCGGGGCGCAGCGCGTTCCTCCGCGCGGCGGCGCCGTGTTCGACGCGGGACCGCCCGGCCTCCCCCGCCAAGGCCGGGCGGTCCCGCATCACGGGGCGGAGGTGCCGAAGCCCAGTTCCGCCCAGACCGTGTGGCCCCTGCCGCCGGCGCCCGGCCGTACCCCCCAGGCCTCGGCCAGGGCGCTGACCAGCAGCAGTCCGCGTCCGTTCTCCCCTTCCGCGCCGCCGCCCTCCGGGCAGAGCCCCGCCGCGCCCCCGGCGTGCCGGGCGGGGCCGGATCCCTGGTCGGTGACCGCCAGCCGCAGCCGTACGCCCGTGACGCGCAGCTCGCAGTCGACCCTCTCGCTGTCGGTGTGACGCACGGCGTTGGTGAAGAGCTCGGAGACGACCAGCTGCGCGTCGTCGCGGACCACCGCCCCGATGTCCCACTCTGTCAGCCGGGCGAGGACCCTTCTGCGGGCCTCGGCCACGGAGGCGCCTATGGCCGGGAGGCGGAACACGTCTCGCAGGGGTCTCTCGACGGACCCCCCGGCGCGCTCCAGCGGGCGAACATCGGAAAAGTAAGCCACGCCCTCAGTGTGAAGGGCGTGAGCAACATCTGGCAAGGATCAATCTGTTGTTTGCACAAACGTGCATGCCACCCTGTCGGGAAGATCCGATGGCATGACAAACTGCCGCTGCGGACAAGTGAGTTGGAGTGCGGGAGGGGTGCGGTGGCTGACACCAGGGCGGGCGGCGCCCCCACGGTTCTGCGGGTGGTGCTCGGCCGGCGGCTGGGCGATCTGCGGCGGCGGGCGGGACTGACCTACGAGCGGGCCGCCGAGGCGCTCGACGTCACACACGCCACGATCCGCCGGATGGAGCGGGCCGAGGTCGGTCTGAAGATCCCCTACGTCGAGAAGCTGCTGCGCACCTACGGCATCACCGAGCAGGCGGAGATCGACAGCTTCCTCTCCCTCGCCCGCGAGGCCAACCGGCCCGGCTGGTGGCACCGCTACCGTGACGTGCTGCCCGACTGGTTCAGCGCCTTCGTCAGCCTGGAGAGCGAGTCCCACGTCATCCGCGCCTACGAGCCGCACTACGTGCCCGGACTCCTCCAGACCGAGGAGTACGCCCGCGCCGTGCTGCGCGCGGGCATGCCGCACGTCGCCGAGGAGGAGATCGAGCGCGGCATCGCGCTGCGGCTGGAACGCCAGCGGCTGCTCACGCGGGACGAACCGCCCCTGCTGTGGGTGGTGATGGACGAGACCGTGCTGCGCAGGCCCATCGGCGGGCCCGAGGTCATGCGCGGGCAGATCTCCCGTCTGATCGAGGCGTGCTCGATGCCGACGGTGCGCCTGCAGGTCATGCCCTTCGACGCCGGGCCGCACCCGGCCATGTACGGGCCCTTCCACATCTTCCGGTTCCCCATCCCGGAACTGCCCGACGTCGCCTACAGCGAGAGCCTGGTGGGCGCCGTCTACTTCGACCAGCGCGACGACGTCTCGGCGTTCCAGGAGGCGCTGGACCGGATGTGCGCACAGGCGGCGCCGGTGCGACGGACCGAGGCCGTCCTGGACGGCCTGCGCAAGGAGCTGTGAACCACCCCATGGGAAAACGCGTCTACAACGGCATGCCCGCCCGGCAATTGGGGAGTGAGGGCTGGCGCAAGCCGTGGAGCGGCGGCAACGGGGGCAGCTGCGTGGAGGCCATGCGGCTCGCGGACGGAAGGGTGGCGCTGCGCCAGTCCACCGACCCCGACGGACCCGCTCTGATATACGCCCACCACGCGATGGCCGGGTTCATCCGGGGCGTCAAGGCGGGGGAGGCCGACTTCCTGCTCGTCCAGGAGAGCGCGGGTCCCGCACCGCGGCCCGCGCGCCCCGCACATCCCGCGCAGAGGCAGAGCACGTGTTGAGAACCGACGAGACGATGACGATGACGATGACGAGGACGGCGACGGCATGACTGACCAGCCCCACCTGATCCACCAGGCGCACGGGGGCTTCACGCCCGAGCAGATCGACACCAGCAGGCCGCACCCGGCCCGTATGTACGACTACTACCTCGGCGGAAGCGACAACTACGAGGTGGACCGTGAGGCCGCCGAACGCCTGATGAGGATGGCCCCGGACGTGCGGGTGAGCGCCCGGGCCAACCGGGACTTCCTCGGCCGCGCGGTGCGGACGGTGGTGGAGGAACTGGGCATCCGTCAGATCATCGACGTCGGCACCGGCATCCCCACCTCGCCCAACACCCACGAACTCGCCCGGGCCGCGGCCCCCGACACCCGTGTGGTGTACGTCGACAACGACCCCATCGTCTCCGTCCACGCCGGCGCCAAGCTCACCGGTGCGGGCAACGCCGAGTTCGTCCTGGCCGACGCCCGCAGGCCCGAGGCCGTCATCGAGCATCCGGCCGTCCGGGAACTGATCGACTTCGACCGTCCGGTGGCCCTCCTGCTCATCGCGGTCCTGCACTTCGTCAAGGACGAGGAGGACCCCGCCGCGCTCGTGGCCGCGCTCGGCGGCGCGCTGCCCCCCGGAAGCTGCCTCGTCCTCACCCACGGCACCTCGGACTTCCACGAGAAGCAGCGGGTGGAGGAGGGCACCGACGTCTACCGGAACGCCACCGCCCAGGTCAGCCTGCGCAGCCATGCCGAGATCCTGTCGTTCTTCGACGGCTGGGACCTCACCGACCCCGGGCTGGTGCAGCTTCCGCTGTGGCGGCCGGACGGACCGGTGCCCGAGCCCGGCGAGCTGCGCCGCGTGGCGCTCTACGGCGGGGTCGGCGTCAAGCGCTGAGTCCGCGCCCCGTCGCCCGGCCAGGAGGCCGGTATCCGCTCCAGGACACCGCCCGCGAAGACGTCGTACAGCGGCAGCGACTCCAGGTGGACGTATCCGATGTGGCAGTCGCAGACGGCCAGCGGACAGGGCCTGGGCCGCAGTGCCGCACGCCAGGAGCCGTTGTAGAGGTTGCCCAGCGGGGCCGGGACGAAGTGGCAGCGCCGCACCGTGCCGGCACCGTCCACCGAGACCACGGACTCACCGGTGCGGCAGGGGAGCCCTGCACTGCGGTGGGGGTGGCGGCTGTACGGGAAGAGGGGGTCGATCGCCGTCCACCGGTCGGCCTCCTCGTCCGTGTAGGTGTGGCCCTCGGCGGCGTTGACCCACAGGTAGACGTGCTCGGGCAGATCGGCACGGAGCCGCCGGGCGTGGTGCAGATGGCCGGGCAGGCCGACGATTCCGACGCTGTGGCGCACGCCCTTGTCCGCCAGCTCGCGGCACCTGGCCAGGAAACGCCCGTAGGGAGTCTGGCCGGGATGGTAGGTGCACCACAGGGCGAGGGTGTCCGCGTCGGCGTCGTCCAGCCAGCCGGTGCGGCAGCTCAGGTTGGTCTGGATCGCCACCCGTGCCACGTGCGGCAGCCGGCTCAGCCCGGCCAGGGTGTGCCGGTACCACGACCGCACCAGGCCCTCGCCCCACGGGGTGAACAGCACCGAGAGCCGGTCCTCGCGCTGCTCCGCCACCCAGCCGGCGAAGCGCTCCAACGCCTCCCGGTCGGCGCGCAGCTGCTCGCGGGAGTCGCGCCGCTTGGCGAACGGGCAGTACGGGCAGTCGTAGTCGCACGAGGCCAGCGGCCCGCGGTAGAGCAGGGTCAGATCCACGGCGGCCTCCGTCACCTCGGGTCGTACGCGGCCATCGCGGCGCGCACGGACGGGGAGAACAGGGCCGGGCCGACCGCGTCGGAGTGGGCCAGGCCCTCCGCCGACAGCCGCAGCCGCCCGGGGGCCCCGCCCTCGTCCAGCCAGCCGCGCTCGGCGAAGCCGGCCAGTTCGGCGGGGAAGTGCTCGGCGGGCGGCGCACCGAACCGGTCCGTGTAGTGCGCCGTCTCCATCCCCTCGGCCTGGAGCAGCGACTGGAGCAGGTGCCTGCGGCGGGCCTCGTCGTTGTCCATCCACCGGCCGACCTCCGCGTGGGCGAAGGACTCGGCCGGGCGGGAGACGTAGTCGTCGATGATGGAGCGTATCCGGCGCATCCCCACGGCGTAGTCGAAGGAGTAGTGCAGGGCGGAGGTGTAGGACCGGGCGCCGCAGCCCAGCCCCACCATGCCGTCGGTCTGGCAGGCGTGGTCGGCCGTGCCCCCGTCCGTCCTTGCGGCGGCCGTCGTCCCGGTGCGGCGGAACATCCGCATCGACACCTGCTCGTAGCCGTGTGCCAGCAGATGGTCGCGGCCGTGGCGGTACAGGGCCAGCCGCTGCGCGTCCCACCGGGGGTCGGGCACGGCGGGCCCGTCGGAGGCGTCGGACCCGTCGGAGGCGTCGGACCCTCCGGAGGTGTCGGGGTCCGCGACGGCGCGTCCCAGACCGGTCAGCGGGCGGACGTAGAGCGGGTAGAGGTAGAGCTCCTCCGGCTCCCAGGCGAGCGCGGCGTCCAGGGAGCGCTGCCAGGTGGCGGTGGTCTGCCCCTCGATCCCGTAGATCAGGTCGATGTTGAGCACCGGGATGCCCGCTTCCCGGACGCGGCCCAGTGCGGCCTCGACGTCCGAGCGCCGCTGGGGGCGCACCGCGGCCCGTGCCTCGGCGTCGACGAAGCTCTGCACCCCGATGCTCAGCCGTGTGGTGCCGCGCCCGGCCAGGACGGCCAGCCGGTCGGCGGTGGCGGTCGACGGGGACGCCTCCACCGACAGGGGCACCGCGCGCAGATCCGCTCCCATCCGCTCCTCGGCGATGTCGCAGAGCCGCTCCAGCTCGGCGGCGGTCAGGAAGGTGGGGGTGCCGCCGCCGAAGGCCGCGGTGGCGAACCGGGCGCCCTCGCCCAGCGCCTCGCGCACCGGACCCGCCTGCCGCTCCAGCGCGTCGAGGTAGGCGCCGGTCAGCCCGTCGGGCGCGCCGATGCGGGTGAAGAGGTTGCAGAAGCCGCAGCGCACCTCGCAGAAGGGGATGTGCAGATAGAGCGAGAGCGCGTCGGTCCTCTCCCGCTCCCACAGCCCGCGCAGCGCGGGCCGCTCCGGCAGCCGCCGGTAGGCCGTCTTGTGCGGATAGGCGTACACATAGCTCTGGTACGGGCTCCGGTGCGGGTCCCGGTGCGGGCCCGGGGCGCCGTCCGGGAACGGAACGGCGGCGGAAACGGTCGTGGTGCTCATCGCGGCTCGCAGGCGTCGAGGGTGAAATGGGCGTACGGCACCGTCCAGACCACCTCGTGGCCGATCCGGTGGCCGGTGTGGCCGTCCTCCCCGTAGGCCGTGCCGTGGTCGGAGCAGACGACGGTGAAGCACGGGCGGCGGCTGCTCGCGGCGGCGAACAGGCGCCCGATGTGCCGGTCCACATAGCGCAGCGCCGCCGCGTGGGTGGCGCGGGAGTCCCCGGCCCCGGCCGTGGCGCCCGGCAGGTGGAACCAGTTGGGCTGGTGCAGCGCCGAGACGTTGACGAACAGGAACAGCCGCTTCCCGGCAGGGAGCGCGGCCACCACCTCCTCGGCGCGGGCGACCTGCGCCTCGAAGGAGGTGGGGGAGGCGACGGAGAACTCCGGCTCCCAGTGGCTCTCGGCGAACAGACCGGGCAGCACCGAACCGAGCGCGCCGCGCTTGTTGAAGAACCCCACGCCTCCGATGCACACCGTGTGGTAGCCGGCCTGTGCCAGCCCGGTCACCAGATCCGGCGCGTCGAAGACCCAGGTGCCCCCCGCGGTGCTCTCACTGCCCTCGAAGCGGGCCGCGAACAGCCGCGGATGGGGCCCCGGGGTGGTGGGGGTGGGCAGGAAGCCCGCGAAGAACGCCTGGTGGGAGGCGTAGGTGAAGCTGCCGGGGGAGTGCCTCTCCTCCCAGCGCCCGTCCGGCAGGTGCCGCGCCAGGTTGGGGATGGCGCCCTCGGCCGCCAGGTCGCGGGCCACGTCGTGGCGCAGGGTGTCCAGGGTGACCAGCAGCAGGTCGTGGCTGCCGACGATCCGGTTCATGTCCGGGGCACCCGCGCGGGCCCCGGCGTCCTCAGGCCGCCGCACGATGGACCTCCTCCTGCTCCCCGGCTCCGCCGGTCACCGGCCGGGCGGCAGCCCGCTCGCCCGGTACCGCACCGCGCAGAACGGCGTCGACCTGGGCCGCGTACGTGTCCAGTCCCTCGGCCCGGCCGCCGGCCAGCCCGGTCAGCCGGGGCAGCAGGTCGCCGAAGGCGTTGACCTCGCCGACGGCGAAACGACGCCAGCCGGTGGCGGGCAGCAGGTCCACACCGACGCACAGGGTGGCGGGGAAGCAGGCCGCGGCCCGCTCGCACACCTCCAGTACCCGCGCCCAGGGCACTCCGGCCGTCTCCGCCGCGGCGCGGGCCGCGGCCAGATCGCCGCGGGCGCCGCCGAGGTGGAGGTTGGTCATGGGGGAGCGGCCGGTGCGCACCAGGGCATGGGTCGCCTCCCCGGCCACCACGACCACCCGCAGGTCGGCCGCCCTGCCGCGCTGGGAGGCCTTGGGCAGCCAGCGCTCGATGTGCAGGCCGTCCGGCGCCAGGGCGTCGACCACGGCGGCGATTCCGGACTCGCCGTCGTAGCGCCGCACCCGCAGGGAGTTGAACAGGCTTCCGTCCGGGGCGCGTTCGACGGACGTGGTGGCGCGCCACCGGCCGCGCCCGCCCGACTCGACGGCCAGCACCCCGGAGGCGGAGGACGCGTGGGCGAGTTTGACGAAGACCCGGCGCATCCCCGTGTCGCGCATCGCCGCGCGCACGTCCTCCCAGCCCGTCACCGGCGCGGCGCGGGGGCCGGAGGTCGGGGAGGGGGGCACCGGGACACCCGCCCCGGACAGCGCTCCGTGGCACAGTCGCTTGTCGAAGAGCACCGCCAGATCGTCCGGGCCGTCCAGCAGCGCGCACCCGGCGGACCGGGCGGCCCCGGCGACACGGCGTACGGCCGCCGTGAAGTTCGCGTACCAGCGGGCCGTGCCCTCCACGCGCGCCGGATCGTCCACCCCGCGCAGCAGACGCTCGACCAGCGGGTCCTCGCCGGGCGAATCGATCCGCACGGTCTCGCCCGCCGCGAACCGCGCGCCGCCGGTCAGCACCTCGGCCCACGGCAGCACGCGGGGAGCGGGCAGCCCCGCACCGGTGACGGCCGCCGCGAACGACTCCACCCGGCGGTTTCCGGGGTTGCCGACGACGGCGAACCGCGGCGTCCCGCCGCCGAGGCCGCTGCCGCCGGGATCACTCGGAGACGGCGACATAGCGCCAGACCTCGCCGCGGTACTCGTCCGGCTCCTCCTGGTCGGAGAGGTCCACATCGACCCCGGCGCTTCCCAGCTCCTCGCGCAGCCGCTCCATCACGGCGTCGCTCAGGAAATGGTGGGCGAGGTCGAGCCGTGCCAGGTGGGTGAGAGGCTGCCCGCTCAGCAGTGCCTCGGCACCGCTGTCGGTGAGGGTGCCCATGGACAGATCCAGGGCGCGCAACCGCGCCACCACGGGCGCTCCGGCCACGGCGGCGGCGATCTCGTCCTGCAGTTCGCTGTTCTTCAGCCCCAGGCCGCGCAGTGCGGGCAGGCGTTCCCCGGTCAGGATCGGAGCCAGGTCCTCCACGGTGGCGTCGCCCCCGTACTCGCTGACGCCGAGCCACAGTTCGAGTCGGCTCAGCGCGGGCAGGTCGCTCTCGGCGACCGCGCGCACGACGCCGCCGGGCAGTCCGCCCGCCTCGAACACCAGGGTGCGCAGGTGCTCGTGACGCAGAGGGCGGAGCGTCAGGCCGGAACCACCGCGCACCCCGAACTCGCGCAGCCGGGGGTAGGCCTCCAGGACCGGGGTGACGTCGGTCTGCTCGATCCAGGAGATCTCCGCCTCCTCCGCCACCACATCGCCGATGAACACGGCCTCCAGGGCGGGGAACCGGTCCGCGTTCGAGGCGAGCAGCTCGACGACGAATCCGGAGTCCGATTCGTAGGCCTCGCCCCACTGTCCGATGATCAGGGCGCGGACGGCCGTGGTGTCCACGGCCGCCAGGAAGCCGCGCCAGACGTCCTCGAAGTCCTCGGCCGGGAAGTCGTCGTCGTAGGGGTCGTAGGACAGGCGCCAGGCCACGGAGGCGGCCGCGGGCAGGGGGTCCGCCGGGCCGCCGTCCGCGCCGGGCGGCATGTAGGTGTGGGCGGGCAGGGCGTACAGCTCCTGCAGGTGGTCGACGGTGGTCATGAGACTCCCCCGAACGTGTGCCGACAGTACGGAACGTTCTATCAACCGCCGCTGACAGCCCGATGTGCGGGCCCGGGCCCTTCGGGGCGCTCTGTCAGACCCCTGTCCTAGCTTTTCTTCCACCGCCGCCGGACGGGCCGGTGCGGACGTCGAGGGGAGAACTCCGTGTACCGCCAGGGAGACGTGCTGATCGTGCCGGTGGACGAGGGGGCGGTGCCGGTCACCGCCGCGGAGCAGTCCGGGCTGCCGCGGGACGCCCGGGGGCGGATGGTGCTGGCCCTGGGCGAGGTCACCGGGCACGCGCACGCCGTGGTGGGACCGGGCAGGCTCGTGCGGGAAGCGGGGCCTTCCGGGCCGCTGCTGCTCCACCTCCCCGACGGCGGGCGCGTGGTGCACGAGGAGCACGCCGCGATACCGCTGCCCAGAGGCTGGTACCGGGTGGTCCGGCAGCGCGAGTACGTCCCGGGCGCCGTGCGGATCGTCGCCGACTGAGCGTCGTGGGCCGGACGGGAACGAGCGGGGAGAAAGTGGCGATGACGACGGTGACGAACACTCGGACGAGTGAAACGGCGGACCTGACGGGGGAGACGGAGCGGTGGCGCCGGATCGCGGCACGGACCGGCCCGGCCGACCGGCCCGCCGCGGAGGCCGGGGTGCGTCTGGCGTACCGCACGGCCGGGCTCGCCGAGCCCGAGCGCATCGTGTGGGCCGGCTCGCCGCGCGCGGCCGTGGCCGCCGTACGAACCCTGCGGGGAGCGGGGCGCAGCGTACGGCGGGAGGTCCGCACCCTGCCGTGGGCGGCGGAGCGGCAACGGCTGCACGGGAGGCTGGGCCCGGTGGGGTGGGCGGAGCACTGGGCGCGCACCGGCGCACCGCTGTGGGACACCACCGGACTCCTGGTGGAGCGGGTACGCACCGGAGTCGTCGAGGAGTCGTCGCCCTCGCCCGCGGACGAGCCCGCGGTGCGGCTGGCCCTGCTGGACGCGGTACTCGGCCAGCACGACGCACCCTGGCTGGCCGCTCTCGGCGGCGGGGACGGGACCGGTCCGCTGGGAGGGCTTGCGGCGGTCGCCCGCGCCGCGGGCTGGTGGTGGCCCTACGAGCGGGTGGCGGTCGTCGCGGAGCGCCCGGTGGAGCTCCACCGGGACGAGGCCGGACGGCTCGACCGGAGCGACGGCCCCGCACTGCTCTTCCCCGACGGCTTCGCCCTGTACGCCTGGAAGGGCATGCCGGTCCCGGCGGGTTTCCTCGCCGGGCTGGACGCACTGACCCCCGAACGCATCCGTGCGGAGGGGAACGCCGAACTGCGCCGCGTGATGCTGGAGCACTACGGTTACGACCGCTACCTGGCCGAGTCCGGCGCCCGGCCGGTCCACCGGGACCCCACCGGCGTGCTGTGGCGGATCGACCTGGAGGGCGACGAGCCCGTGCTGACGGTCGAGGTGGTCAACTCCACTCCCGAGCCGGACGGTACGCACCGCACGTACTGGCTGAGGGTGCCGCCGTCCACACGGACCGCCCGTGAGGGCGTCGCCTGGACGTTCGGCCTGCATCCCGACGCGTACGAGCCGGAGGTGCAGACCTGACGGTCCGCTTCCGGTGGGACGGGAGCCGCCCGGGGACGCACCCTCCGGCGGCCGGCAGGCCCTCGCGGCTCCCGGGGCCGCACACTTGATTGTTTGTCGGGAAAAGGCTGTTACCTGCGGCGACGCGGGGCGGTTGTTCAACCGAATGTTGGATCAGTTTTGGCATGGACACTTCCTGAAAGCGCTCCGCGCTGCTACTACGTAGTAGGCGCACCTCCCCCCTCTTCCCTCCACACCCAGGAGACTTCATGAAGTTGTCCCGTCTCGCGTCCGTGGCGGCCACCCTCGCCGCCCTGGTCGGACTCGGACTCGGCGGCGCGGGCGTGGCATCCGCCCAGGAAGCCGCGGCCACCTCCTACGTCGCGCTCGGCGACTCCTACTCCTCCGGAGTCGGCGCCGGCAGCTACGACAGTTCCAGCGGATCCTGCAAGCGCAGCACCAAGGCGTATCCGGTGCTGTGGAAGAACGCGAACGCCCCCGCCTCCTTCCACTTCACCGCCTGCTCCGGCGCCAAGACCGGCGACGTCATCAACAACCAGCTCGGCCCCCTGACGTCGGGCACTACCCTGGTGAGCATCTCCATCGGCGGCAACGACGCCGGTTTCGCCGACGCCATGACCACCTGTGTCCTGCAGGGCACCAACGCGTGCGTCGCGCGGATCAACGAGGCGCGCACCTACATCTCCAACACCCTGCCCGGGAAGCTCGACGCGGTCTACAACGCCATCCGCAGCAAGGCGCCCAACGCCCGGGTCGTCGTCCTCAACTACCCCCGCTTCTACAAGCTCAACGGCAGCTGCTGGGCGGGACTCAGCGAGACCTCGCGCGCGGCCATCAACGACGCGTCCGACCACCTGAGCGACACCATCGCCAAGCGCGTCGCCAACCACGGCTTCACCTTCGGCGACGTCCGCGGCAGGTTCACCGGGCACGAGATCTGCTCCGGCGACTCGTGGCTGCACAGCGTCGACTGGCTCAACATCACCAACTCGTACCACCCCAAGGCGGCCGGCCAGTCCGGGGGCTACTACCCCGTGATGGAGGGCCTCGCCTGATCCACGCCTGATCCACGCCTGACACAACCCGGCCGGAACCCGGCCGGAACGGTGGCCGGTGGCCGCCCGCGGAAGCCGCGGGCGGCCACCGGCGCCGCTCCTTGTTCTCCGGTACGGCGGCGGAGGCGTGGAACCAGGCGGCCCGTACGTACGTTCTCCCAAGTGAGCGGCGGTCGTACCGTCGCCAAAGGAGGCGTGGAAGATGACCAACCGTGGAAAGGCCGCCGTCGGCGGTGTGGCGGTGGGGCTGCTGCTGTGGGCGCTGACCGGCAGTTTCCTGATAGCACTGGCGGTGGTGGTCGGTGTGCCGGCGATCGCCTACCTGGCCCTCGACCCCTCGCAGCGGCGCAGGGTGCGGCGGGTGGGCCGCAAGGAGCTCGGGCGCTGACCCGGGCGCGGCCGGCGGCCCGCGCGGACCGGCCGGAACTCAGACCGCAGCGTCAGGCCGCACCGCCAGCTCGTCCAGAGCCTTGAGCAGCCCCGGCAGCTCCGAACCGCGGCCCACCGGGAGCACCTCGCCGGGCTCGTCGTCCAGCAGGACGAACGCGATGTCGTCGGTGCGCGCCACCAGGCTCCAGCCGGGCCCGTCCGCACGCAGAGTCCGCGCCTCCTCGGTGGCGAAGGCGGAACGGATCCGGCCGGGCGGCGGCGGGGAGTGCACGTAGCCGCGAGCCTCCTCCAGAACGTGCCGGACCCTGCTGTCGGGGTTCTCACCCGGCTCGACGAACGTCACGTCCGCCTCGACCCGGGCGCGCCAGTCCGTCCACTGCAACGCGATCTCGTCCGCGCCCAGCCGTCGCTGCGCCGGGCCCCAGCGCGAGGTGTCCGGCGGGGACAGCGGTGCCCGGCCGCCGTCCAGTTCCGGATCGGGCTCCGGGTCGTGGGGGGCGGGGACACCGGGCGCGGCAACCGCCAGCGCCAGCGGCCAGCCGGGCAGCACGGCGGCGATCGTCCGCTCGTCCGGGGACAGGTCGTACTCCATGCCGCAGTCCCAGGCGGCGATCGCGCACGCCACGAGGGACACGTCCTCCGTGACGACGGTCCAGCGCGCGCCCTGCCCGTCCTGGCCGAGAACGAGGCCGTGGCCCTCCGCGTACGGCTCCAGCCCCAGAGCGGCGCACGCCTCGGGGTAGTCGTCGCCGAGGACGCTCGGGAACTGTGCGGGGGTGAGCAGTGCCGCGGTCAGCACGTACAGCGCGTCGTCGCTCCCGCCGCGCGCGTCCTGTGCCTCTGCCACGTCGGCCTCCTCTCCGGACTCTCCGGACATCGTCCGCGCACCCTAGCCATGTCAGGGGGGCGGCGTCGAGAGACCGGGGACACACCGGGGCGCCCTCCTCGGCCCGTGAGCCCGGGGGACCGCGAGCGGTGCTCAGTCGCGCACGGCCAGCGCGAAGTAGCGGTGGTCCTCGTCGGCGCAGGAGACCAGGCGCCAGCCCGCGGCCGCCAGCAGGGGGCGGAGGTTCGGCTCGGCCCGCGGGTCGTCGGGCCTGAGCGGGCGCCCGTGCCGGGCGGCGAGAGCGGCGCGCCCGACCGGATGGAACAGCGCGAGACGGCCGCCGGGCCGGACCACCCGGGCCAGTTCCCGCAGGCCGCCGGCCGGGTCGGGCAGGTGCGACACCAGGCCGGCCGCGAACACCGCGTCGAGCACTCCGCCGCGCAGCGGCAGCCGGGCGGCGTCGGCGACGGTCAGCAGTGCGCCGCGGTGCCGTCCGGCCAGGACGGCGACCTCCAGCATCGCCGGGGTGAGATCGACGCCCACCACCGTGCCCTGTCTGCCCACCGCCGCGCGCAGCGCGGGCAGCGCGCGCCCGGTGCCGCAGCCGGCGTCCAGCACCGTGTCGCCGGGGAACAGTCCCAGCTCGGCCACGGCGGCGTCGTAGGCGGGGCCGTCGTCGGGGAAGCGGGCGTCCCAGCCGGCAGCCCGCTCGGTGAAGAACTCCAGCACACGTGTCCCGTCGTACTTCGTCATACGGTCGTCATCGTCCACTGCCGGTGCCTTTCCCGTTGACCGATCCCGGTACCCCTGCTTCCGGTTTCCTTCCTGTTCCGACCGGGCGGCGGGCGGCCGAGATCGGTGGTTGCCCCGGGGCCCGTCGTGGGTAAGGCTGGCACCGCGTGACCATGAGAAGGGGGAATCGGGGATGGCCCTGAGCAGTGAGCTGGACTGGCTGCTGGACGATCTGACGCAGCGGATGCCTTCGGTACGACATGCGCTGGTGCTCTCGAACGACGGGCTGGTCACCGGAGCCGCCCAGAGCCTGGAGCGGAGCGAGGCCGAACACCTGGCCGCCGTCGCGTCCGGGCTGCACAGCCTGGCCAGAGGCACGGGGGAGCACTTCCATGTGGGCCGAGCGCGGCAGACGATGATCGAGTTCGACGAGGGGATGCTCTTCGTGACGGCCGCCGGAGACGGCAGCTGTCTGTGCGTGCTCGCCGAGGCGGAGGCCGATCTGGGCCAGATCGCCTACGAGACGACCCTGCTGGTGAACCGGGTCGGCGAGCACCTGGGAGTGGCCATGCGCAACGACCGCTGAGCGGCGGCCCGGGGCCGGCCGCCCCGCCGGGCCATCGCAGGCCTTACCCCGGACACAGTCCCACCAGGGCTTTCTCCAGGTTTTCCACAGGTTCCCCGGAGTGGATCGACAGCGGACTACCTTCGTCGCACACGGTAGTCGTCGAGATGCTCAGGGGGATCACCATGCCGGTCGGACTGGTACGGGCGGAGAAAACCGGTACACGGGAGACGGACGCGGTGGAGGCCGTGCCGATGGGTGAGGCGCACCGGATGCTGGGAATCAGGCCGAGGGAGCTGGAACTGGCCGTGGAGCTGGGCGCGCTGTCGACGGTGGCGTCGCGGCGCGAGAGCCGTCACCGCCGGGTGCCGGTGGCCGAACTGGCCCGGGTGCGCGCCGAGGAGGGGTTTCCGGCCACTTTGCGTGAGCGGTTGCGTCTGGTCGGTGCACGGGAGGGCGCCGGGCTGCTGGGTGTCACCGCGGTGCGCTTCACGCGGCTGGCCCGGGCCGGCTGCTTCGGGCCGGTGCGTTTCTCCCTCAACCGGTACCGGGCGGTGGTCTGGCTCTACCTCGCCAGCGAGCTGCGGGACGTCGCCGAGTGCCGGCCGGCGCTGCTGCGCGGCCCGCTGCCCGAGGGGCTGCTGCGCGTCCTGGCCGAGGGCGAGGACTGGCGTCCGCGCCACTGGCGCAACCGGCGGATCGCCCAGGCGGTCCGCCGGACGGACGATCCGTGGGCGGCGGCCGCCGCCCACGCCGCGGTGCTCACACCGGAGGTACTGGAGGAGGCCGTACCGGATCCGGCCGAGCGGGCCCGCCTGGCGGAACTGCGGCCGGAGCTGACCACCGCCCGGCCGGAGTCCCTCGCGGCCAGGAGGGTCGTGCGGGGGTTGCTCACGGCCGACGGCGAGGATGAGGTTCTCCGGCACCGGCTGGGCCTGACGCTGGCGCTGAGCACGGCGCGATCGGCCCGTTCCCGGTGCCGGCCGGAGCGGGAGCACCGGCCGGCCGGGAACGCAGAAGCCGGAGGAGCCGGAAGAGCTGGAGGAGGGGGACCGGTTCCGCTCCCTTTGGGAGATTTCCTCCCGTGTCACGAAGCCCGTCAGTCGCCCCCGCCGGCCGTGGACCCGTCCCCGCGCGCTCCCGCGGCCGCCGTCAGAGCTGTCCCACGTCGATGACCTTGAGCACCGCCCGGCCCTCCTCGTCGGAGGCGGTGAGGTCGACCTCCGCGGTGATCCCCCAGTCGTGGTCGCCGCCGGGATCGGCGAACGTCTGCCGCACCCGCCACAGGCCTTCCTCGGGACGCTCCTCGATCCGCAGCAGCTTCGGGCCGCGGGCGTCCGGACCGGTGCCCAGGTCGTCGTACTCCTCCCAGTACGCGTCCATGGCCTCGGCCCAGGCGTCGGCGTCCCAGCCGGCCTCGGCGTCCAGCTCGCCCAGCTCCTCGACCTTGTCCAGGGCGGCCAGCTCCACCCGCCGGAACATCGCGTTGCGCACCAGCACGCGGAAGGCACGGGCGTTGGCGGTGACGGGCTTGACCTGGTCGGCGCGGTCCTGGGCCTCCTCGGCGGTCTCGTCCTCGGGGTTGGCCAGCTGCTCCCACTCGTCCAGCAGGCTGGAGTCGACCTGGCGCACCATCTCGCCCAGCCACTCGACGATGTCCTGGAAGTCCTCGGACTTCCGGTCGTCGGGCACGGTGTGCTCCAGCGCCTTGTAGGCGCTGGCCAGATAGCGCAGCACGATGCCCTCGGTGCGGGCCAGCTCGTAGTGGGAGACGAACTCCCCGAAGGTCATGGCCCGTTCGTACATGTCACGGATCACGGATTTGGGGGACAGGGGATGGTCGCCGACCCACGGATGGCTCTTGCGGTAGACGCCGTAGGCGTGGAAGAGCAACTCCTCCAGCGGCTTGGGGTAGCCGATGTCCGCCAGCCGCTCCATGCGTTCCTCGTACTCGACGCCGTCGGCCTTCATCTGTGCGACGGCCTCGCCCCTGGCCTTGTTCTGCTGGGCGGCCAGGATCTGCCGCGGGTCGTCCAGCGTGGACTCCACCACGGAGACCATGTCCAGCGCGTACGAGGGGGACTCGGGGTCCAGCAGCTCGAACGCGGCGAGAGCGAAGGTCGACAGCGGCTGGTTGAGCGCGAAGTCCTGCTGGAGGTCCACGGTCAGCCGGATACGGCGCCCCTCGGCGTCGGGTGCGTCCAGCCGCTCGACGACCCCGCCGTCCAGGAGGGAGCGGTAGATGGCGATCGCCCGCCGGATGTGGCGCAGCTGGCTGCGCCGGTCCTCGTGGTTGTCCTCCAGCAGCTTGCGCATCGCGGCGAAGGCGTCACCGGGCCGGGCGATGACGGACAGCAGCATCGCGTGGGTCACCCTGAAACGGGAGGTGAGCGGCTCCGGATCGGAGGCGATCAGCTTCTCGAAGGTCTGCCCGCTCCAGTTGACGAAGCCCTCCGGGGCCTTCTTCCGCACCACCTTACGGCGCTTCTTCGGGTCGTCGCCCGCCTTGGCGAGGGCCTTCTCGTTCTCGACGACGTGCTCGGGAGCCTGGGCCACGACCAGGCCCGCGGTGTCGAAACCGGCCCGGCCGGCGCGGCCCGCGATCTGGTGGAACTCCCGTGCCCGCAGCACCCGCACCCGGTTGCCGTCGTACTTGGTCAGCGCGGTGAACAGCACCGTGCGGATGGGCACGTTGACGCCCACCCCGAGGGTGTCGGTACCGCAGATCACCTTCAGCAGGCCCGCCTGGGCCAGCCTCTCCACCAGCCGCCGGTACTTCGGCAGCATTCCGGCGTGGTGCACCCCGATGCCGTGCCGGACGTAGCGCGAGAGGTTCCGCCCGAACTTGGTGGTGAAGCGGAAGTTGCCGATCAGCTTGGCGATCTCGTCCTTCTCGGCGCGCGAGCACATGTTGATGCTCATCAGCGCCTGGGCGCGCTCCACCGCCTGGGCCTGGGTGAAGTGCACGATGTAGACCGGAGCCTGGTGGGTCTCGAGCAGTTCGGTCAGCGTCTCGGTCAGGCCGGTCGTGCGGTATTCGTAACTCAGCGGCACCGGCCGGGTGGCGGAGCGCACCACGGCGGTCGGACGCCCGGTGCGCCGCGTCAGGTCCTTTTCGAACCTGCTCACGTCGCCGAGCGTCGCCGACATCAGGACGAACTGCGCCCGGGGCAGCTCCAGCAGCGGGATCTGCCAGGCCCAGCCGCGGTCCGGTTCGGCGTAGAAGTGGAACTCGTCCATCACGACCTGGCCGATGTCGGCGTCCGCTCCGTCGCGCAGCGCGATGGAGGCGAGCACCTCGGCGGTGCAGCAGATGACGGGCGCGTCGGCGTTGACCGAGGCGTCGCCGGTGAGCATGCCGACGTTCTCGGTGCCGAAGATCTTGCACAGGTCGAAGAACTTCTCCGACACCAGGGCCTTGATGGGGGCGGTGTAGAAGGTGACCTTGTCCTGGGCGAGCGCGGCGAAGTGCGCCCCGGCCGCGACCAGGCTCTTGCCGGACCCGGTCGGCGTGGACAGGATGACGTTCGCCCCGGAGACCACTTCGATCAGCGCCTCCTCCTGGGCGGGATAGAGCGTGATGCCCCGTCCCTCGGCCCAGCCGGAGAAGGCTTCGTAGAGAGTGTCGGGATCTGCGGTGCTCGGCATCTGATCGATAAGGGTCACGCCCTCCATACTGCCTGCCGCGGCGCCCGCGGTGGGAACCGGCCGACCGCACGAAGATCATCGGCACTACGCTGTGCCACCGGCACAACGCAGGAGCGAGCGCGATGGGGTGGGGACGCACATGATGGGACCGGCGCATTCACTGTCGGGGGCGGCGGCGTGGCTGGGGGTGGGAGCGGCGGCGGACGCCCTGGACCGGCCGATGCCGTGGCCGGTCCTGGTGGTCGGTGCCCTGATCTGCGCGGGCGCTGCCCTCGCGCCCGACCTGGACCACAAGTCGGCGACGATCTCCCGCGCCTTCGGCCCGCTCTCCAGATGGCTGTGCATGGTGATCGAGAAACTCTCGTGCGCGGTCTACAAGGCCACCCGCAAGTCCGGCGACCCGCGCCGAGCGGGAGGCCACCGCACCCTCACCCACACCTGGCTGTGGGCGGTGGCGATGGGCGCCGGTTTCTCGGCCTTCGCGATACTCGGCGGACGCTGGGCGGTGCTGGGCATCCTCTTCGTCCACATGGTGCTGGCAGTCGAGGGCCTGCTGTGGCGGGCGGCGCGGGTCTCCAGCGACGTTCTGGTGTGGCTGCTGGGGGCGACCAGCGCCTGGATCCTGGCGGACATCCTGAACAAGCCCGGGAACGGGGCGGACTGGCTGTTCACCGCGCCCGGCCAGGAGTACCTGTGGCTGGGACTGCCGATCGTGCTGGGCGCCCTGGTCCACGACCTCGGCGACGCCATCACCGTCTCCGGCTGCCCGGTGCTGTGGCCGATACCCGTGGGAAGCAAGCGCTGGTACCCGCTGGGCACACCCAAGCCCATGCGGTTCAAGGCGGGCAGCTGGGTCGAGGTGCAGGTCCTGATGCCCGGCTTCATGCTGGCCGGCGGGCTGAGCGGGCTGTGGGCCGTGGGCTTCCTGGGCTGAGCCCCCCTCGGCCGAGCCGTCCCCGGCCGCACGGCCCGCCCCCTTCCTCCTCCGCGGCCCGGGGCGCCCCGGGCCGCGGAGGAGGAAGGGGGCCCGGATCAGCCGTGCCAGGACCGCCACAGCGCGGCGTAGGCGCCGTCGGCGGCGACCAGCTCACCGTGGCTTCCCAGCTCGCTGATCCGGCCGTCCTCCACGACCGCGATCACATCCGCGTCATGCGCGGTGTGCAGCCGGTGCGCGATCGCCACCACGGTGCGCCCCCTGAGCACCCGCGCCAGGGAGTGCTCCAGATGCCGGGCGGCACGCGGGTCCAGCAGGGACGTCGCCTCGTCCAGCACCAGGGTGTGCGGATCGGCCAGCACCAGCCGGGCCAGTGCGATCTGCTGGGCCTGGGCCGGGGTGATCGCCTCCCCGCCCGAGCCGACCTCGCTGTCCAGGCCGTCGGCCAGCTTCCGGGCCCAGCCGGCGGCGTCCACCGCGGCGAGGGCCGCCCACAGCTCGGCGTCGCCGGCGTCCGCGTTCGCCAGCAGCAGGTTGTCGCGCAGCGAACCGACGAAGACGTGGTGCTCCTGATTGACCAGCGCCACGTGTTCGCGTACACGTTCCGCGGGCATCCGGGACAGCTCGGCCCCGCCGAGCGTGACCTCGCCCGCCCGCGGCGCGTAGATCCCCGCCAGCAGCCGGCCCAGCGTGGACTTGCCCGCACCCGACGGCCCCACCAGCGCGACCCGTGTACCGGGCGTGACGTCCAGCGACACCCCGTGCAGTACGTCGCCGCCCGCGCCGTAACCGAACCGCACCTGGCCGGCCCGCACCTCGCGGCCGTCCGGGAGCAGCGTGCCGTCGCCGGACTCCGGCTCGATTTCCCGTACCCCGACCAGCCGGGCCAGGGACACCTGGGCGGTCTGGAGCTCGTCGTACCAGCGCAGGATCAGGCCGATCGGTTCGACCAGCATCTGTGCCAGCAGCGCGCCCGTCGTCAGCTCGCCGACCGAGATCCAGCCCCGCAGCACGAAGAAGCCGCCGAGCATCAGCACCGAGCCGAGGATCAGCACATGGGTGCCGTTGACGACGGGGAAGAGGACGGTGCGCAACCACAGTGTGTACCGCTCCCATGCCGTCCACCGGCCGATGCGGTGCTCGGACAGGGCGATCCGGCGCGGGCCCAGCCGGTGGGCCTCCACCGTCCGCCCGGCGTCCACGGTCTCGGCCAGGGCGGCGGCGACGGCGGCGTAGCCCGCCGCCTCACAGTGGTAGGCGCCGGGCGCCCGCCGGTAGTACCAGCGGCAGCCCGCCAGCAGCAGCGGCAGGGCGATCACGACGGACAGCGCCAGCGGCGGCGCGGTGGCCGTGAGCGCGCCCAGCAGCAGCGCGGCCCAGACGACGCCGATCGACAACTGGGGCACCGCCTCGCGCATGGCGCCCGCCAGCCGGTCGATGTCGGTGGTGATCCTGGACAGCAGGTCGCCCGTACCGGCCCGCTCCAGCACACCCGGCGGCAGCCGCACCGAGCGGACCAGGAAGTCCTCGCGCAGATCCGCCAGCATCCGCTCGCCCAGCACCGCTCCGCGCAGCCGTACCTGCTGGACGAAGACCGTCTGGACGACCAGGGCCGCGGCGAACAGGACGACGGTGCGCTCCAGGCGCAGATCGCGGGCCCCCGCCGCGAGGTCCTCCACCACCCGCCCCAGCAGATAGGGGCCGGCCATGGAGGCCAGCACCGCGACGGCGTTCACCGACACCAGCACGGCGAAGGCCCCGCGGTGCCGCCGGACCAGTTCGCCGACGTAGGCGCGCACGGTATCCGGCGCGCCGACCGGCAGAATCGCGGCCGCCTCGGACGCGGCGGGATCATGGGCGGGCGGTGCGACGCCGATCATGCGCTCTCCTCCATCCACTCGTGCCGCGGCCCCCGGCTCCCGGCCGCGTCGGCCGCGAGTTCGTCCTCGTCGGCCGTGTCGGCCGTGTCGGCGCCGTCGTCATCGCCACCGGTCCCACGGGTGACCACCGCGCGGTACCCCGGCTCGTCCGCCAGCAGCTCCCGGTGGGTGCCCACCGCGGCGGCCTCGCCGCCGGAGACGAACACCACCCGGTCGGCCCGGTCCAGCAGCAGTGGGCTGGAGGAGAACACCACCGTGGTGCGGCCGGCCCGCAGCCGGCGCAGCGCGTCGGCGACACGTGCCTCGGTGTGCGAGTCGACGGCGCTGGTCGGCTCGTCCAGCACCAGCACCCGCGGATCGGCGACCAGCGACCGGGCCAGTGCCAGCCGCTGGCGCTGGCCGCCCGACAGCGACCTGCCGCGCTCGGTGATCCGGGCCCGCATCGGGTCGCCGCCCGGGGCGCCCCCGGCGCGCGCCAGTGCGGCGAGCACATCGCCGCACCGGGCCGCCTCCAGCGCCCGCCCGGGCGCGACCGCGCCGGACGACGGCACGTCGAGCAGTTCCTCCAGGGTGCCCGACAGCAGCACCGGGTCCTTGTCCTGGACCAGTACGGCGGTACGGGCCGTCTCCAGCGGCACCTCGTCCAGGGCGACC
Organism: Streptomyces mangrovi; assembly: GCF_900114215.1. Lineage (GTDB taxonomy): Bacteria > Actinomycetota > Actinomycetes > Streptomycetales > Streptomycetaceae > Streptomyces > Streptomyces barkulensis. Next base: position 62,807 of record NZ_FOSG01000009.1, read on the forward strand.
CCGCCCAGCAGCACCGACGGTGCCCCGGTTCCGGGTCCGGTGCCGTGCCCGCCCAGACGTTCGGCGAGCCGGCCGGCCTCGTCGGGGTCGCCGCACACCACCGCGGTCAGGCTTCCGGCCGGGGCGAGCAGCCCGCTCACCGGGTCGTACAGGTCGCCGTCCGGCAGCACCCGCGCGCCGTCGCGCGCCACCGCGGCGTCCGTCCGCGTCCCGCGGCTCAGCGCCAGGACCCGGGCGGCCCGCTCGGCCGAGGGGCGGGAGAAGGAGTAGGCCATGGCGATCTCCTGGAAGAGCCGCAGCGGGAAGAGCAGGAAGGTCACCGCGCCGTACACCGTCACCAGTTCGCCCACGGCGACCGTGCCCTCCAGCGCCAGCCGCGCCCCCAGCCAGACCACCGCGATCAGCAGCACCCCCGGCAGCACCACCTGCACGGCGTCGATCAGCGACCACATCCGCGCGGTCCGCACCGCCGCCCGCCGCACCTCCTGCGAGGCCCTGCGGTACCTGCCGAGGAACAGCTCCTCGCCTCCGATGCCGCGCAGCACCCGCAGCCCGGCCACGGTGTCGGCGGCCAGCTCGGTGGCCCGCCCGGCCTTCGCCCGCTGCGCGTCCGCCCGGCGGGTCGCCGGCGGCAGCAGCGGCAGTACGGCCGCCACCAGCGCCAGCACGCCCAGCGTCACCACGGCGCCCAGCAGGGGCTCGTACACCACCAGGGCCGCGCACACCCCGGCCGTGGTCAGCGAAGCGGCGCCGAAGCGGGAGACGGCCTCGACGAACCAGCCGATCTTCTCGATGTCCCCGGTGGAGACGGCCACCACCTCGCCTGCCGCCACCCGCCGGGTCAGCGCGGCCCCCAGCGCGGCGGTCCGCCGGGCCAGCAACTGCTGCACCCGGGCCGCGGCGGTGATCCAGTTGGTGACGGCGGCGCGGTGCAGCATGGTGTCGCCGACGGTGACCGCCAGCCCCAGCGCCACCGTCAGGGCGCCCGCGAGGACCAGCCGGTCCCCGGAGCGCTCGGTGGCGGCCTGTACGGCCATGCCCACGGCCAGGGGGAAGGAGGCGACCGCCGCCATGTGGAGCGTCCCCCAGGCCAGCGCCTTCAGCTGGCCGCCCAGCTGTGAGCGCCACAGCCAGAGCATGAGGCGGGACCCGGACCGTACGTCGGGGTCGCCGGGATCGGGATATGGAAGATCGCGAATGCGCATGACGTCCCGGAAACGGTCTCGATGTCGGACAAGCGGAGGAGGCCGTGCAAGCCTTCCGTCATCTCCGGCGGGAGGGCAAAGGGTTTTCCGCGCGGGGGTGGGACGATGTACGGCATGAGCAGGCCCGGTACACGGTTGGGACCCGGCGTCCGGCGCACGGCGCCGGTGATCTGCGCCGCCGCGACGGCGTTCCTTCTGCTCGCGGGCTGCGGCGGCGGGGGCGCGGCCGGAGCCGGTTCCTCCCCTTCCTCTTCCTCCTCCCGGCCCCGGCAGGAGGCGTCGTGGCCGCCCTCCCCGCCCGGCGCCGATTCCCGCCGCATCCCCGGCGTCGGTGAGCGCCTCCACTTCGAGATCCCCGGCTCGACCCGGCAGGTCGTCGCCGTCCACGGCGCGGGCGAGGACTCCGAGGACGCCACGGTCGTCCTCTACACCAGGCACGGCGAGACCTGGACACGCGAGCGCCGCTGGCCCGCCCACAACGGCAGGCGGGGCTGGACACCGGACCACCGCGAGAACGACAAACGCAGCCCGGTCGGCGTCTTCACCCTCTCCGACGCCGGCGGCGTCCTCCCCGATCCCGGGGCGAAGCTGCCGTACACCCGCTCCGCCGCCTTCGCCGCGCCGCGCCACTGGCCCGAGGCGTACCGGCACGATTTCGACTACGTCATCGCCATCGACTACAACCGCGTCAGGGGCACCCCGCCCAACGACCCGACCCGCCCCCTGGGCCGGGAGAAGGGCGGTGGTATTTGGCTGCACATGGACCACGGCAGCGGAACCTCCGGCTGCGTCAGCCTCTCCAGGGCCGCGATGGAGTACCTGCTGCGTACCCTCGACCCGGCACAGCACCCGGTCATCGTGATGGGCGACAGGCGGAGTCTCGCCTCCTGACCGGAAGCCCGCCCGGCCGGAAGCCCACCGGACGGGGGCCGCCGTCCGGTGGGCCGCCGTCCGGGCACGGCGGCGCCCGGGCGGGTGGCGCGGACGGGCACCGGGCGGGCGGGCGACCGTAGGCTGGTGAGCCGGGGCCGGCCGCCCGCCGGGCGGGCCCGCCGCCCCCGCCGACCGCCGAAGGAGTGCATTGCACCGCGACGAACCCGACTGGACCCCACCGCGGAGGGAGAAGGACGAGCCGCAGCCGCCCGCCCAGATCCGCCGCATCCTGCGCCTCTTCCGCCCCTACCGCGGGCGGCTGGCCGTGGTCGGACTGCTGGTCGGCGCCTCCTCGCTGGTGTCGGTCGCCTCGCCGTTCCTGCTGCGCGAGATCCTCGACGTGGCCATCCCCGAGCAGCGCACCGGCCTGCTGTCCCTGCTCGCCCTCGGCATGATCGCCACGGCGGTGCTGACCAGCGTCTTCAACGTCCTCCAGACGCTGATCAGCACCACCGTCGGCCAGCACGTCATGCACGACCTGCGCACCGGGGTCTACGCCAAGCTCCAGCGGATGCCCCTGGCGTTCTTCACCCGCACCCGCACCGGCGAGGTCCAGTCCCGCATCGCCAACGACATCGGGGGAATGCAGGCCACGGTCACCTCCACCGCGACTTCCCTGGTCTCCAACCTCACCAGCGTGGTGGCGACGATCGTGGCCATGCTGGTGCTGGACTGGCGGCTCACCCTCGTCTCCCTGCTGCTGATGCCGCTGTTCGTCTGGATAAGCCGCAGGGTGGGCCGGGAGCGCAAGAAGATCGCCACCCGGCGGCAGAAGCAGATGGCGGCGATGTCGGCGATGGTGACCGAGTCGCTGTCGGTCAGCGGCATCCTGCTGGGCCGCACCATGGGCCGCGCCGACTCCCTCACCCGCTCCTTCTCCGAGGAGTCGGAACGGCTGGCGGACCTGGAGATCCGCTCCAACATGGCCGGACGCTGGCGGATGTCGGTCATCGGCATCATCATGGCGGCCATCCCGGCGCTGCTGTACTGGGCGGCCGGGCTGCTCCTCCACCTCGGCGGCCCGGCCTTCTCCATCGGCACCCTGGTCGCCTTCGTCACCCTCCAGCAGGGCCTGCTGCGCCCGACCGTCTCCCTGCTGAGCACCGGCGTGCAGGTGCAGACCTCGCTCGCGCTCTTCCAGCGCATCTTCGAGTACCTGGACCTGCCGGTGGACATCACCGAGCCCGCCCGGCCCGTGAGGCTGGGGCGGGCACGCGGCGAGGTCCGCTTCGAGGACGTCAGCTTCTCCTACGACCCCGACTCGGCCACCCCCACGCTCGGCGGCATCGATCTGACCGTCCCGGCGGGCAGCAGCCTCGCCGTCGTCGGCGCCACCGGATCCGGCAAGAGCACACTGAGCTATCTGGTGCCCCGGCTGTACGACGTCACCGGAGGCCGGGTCACCATCGACGGCGTCGACGTACGGGAGCTGGACTTCGACTCCCTGGCCCGGACGGTGGGCGTGGTGTCGCAGGAGACCTACCTCTTCCACGCGTCCGTCGCCGACAACCTCCGCTTCGCCCGCCCCGGTGCCACCGACGCCGAGATCGAGGCCGCGGCCCGCGCCGCCCAGATCCACGAGCACATCGCCTCGCTGCCCGAGGGCTACGACACCCTCGTCGGCGAGCGCGGATACCGCTTCTCCGGAGGCGAGAAGCAGCGCCTGGCCCTCGCCCGCACCATTCTGCGCGACCCGCCCGTCCTCATCCTCGACGAGGCCACCAGCGCCCTGGACACCCGCACCGAGCAGGCGGTCCAGCGGGCCGTCGACGCGCTGGCCGCGGGCCGCACCACGCTGACGATCGCCCACCGTCTGTCGACCATCCGCGACGCCGACCAGATCGTCGTCCTCGACGGCGGCCGGATCGCCGAGCGCGGCACCCACGACGAGCTCATCGCGCGCGACGGGCGCTACGCGGCCCTGCTGCGGCGCGACGCCGTCCTCCCCGATTCGGCGGGGTCCCGGGCGGCGGGGCCCGATCCGGCCGGACCGGAGACGGCGGGCCCCAAGACGGCGGGTCCGGCCGGATCCGGCCCCGGAGCGGTCGAGACCGCCCCCGCCTGAGCCACCGTCAGCGCAGCACCAGCGCGTGTTGGCCTCCGGGGCGAGCCGGAAGCGGAAGAGGGGGGCAGGTCGCCGGGCACGGTCTCGCGCGGTTCCGCGGCGGGAGCGGTCACGACAGCCTCCCCGCGGCGTGCAGTTCGTCGAAGACCAGCTGGTCCACCGGCGGTACCAGATCGCGGTCGGCGTACGACAGCAGGCGGATCTCCTCGATCTCGCCGGCGGCGGCGAGCGTGCCGCGGTAGTCGCCGGTGTAGCAGGCCATCCGCACCACCACCTGAGGGCTGTCCGCGTCCACCGGGGCCTCGTACGTGCCCACATGGGCGACCGTGCCCGGCACGATCGCCACGGTCAACTCCTCCTCGACCTCCCGCAGCAGGGTCTGCTCGTCGCTCTCCCCGGCATGGCGCTTGCCGCCCGGGATGTAGAAGAGATCCTTGCCGCGCGTACGGGCGCCCAGGATCACGCCGTCGCGCAGATGCACCCACGCCACCGTGTCGATGAGCCTTCGTACGGGGCCGGGCGAACCGGGTATGGAGTCGGCGGCGCCCGTCACAGGGTGGTCCTCCCGCCCGAGAGATGGAGCCCCGGGGAACGCGGGGCGAACACGCCGAACTCGTTGCCCTCCGGGTCGGCCAGGACGTCCCACCCGGTGTCCTCGTCATGCCGCCGCACCATGGTGGCCCCCAGTGCGAGGAACTCGCCGGTGTCGCCCCACACGTCGAAGCGCACCCGGTTCCGGCCGGCCGCGGGATCCGGCACCGGGGTGAACCAGATCACCGGCCCGGCGTCCTGCGGATGGTGGATGGCCACCGCCCACTCCGCCGGCGGGGGAGGCTGGCCCAGCGGCCTGCGGCGCTCGTACCCCAGTGCGGCACACCACCAGTCGGCGAGCGCCTGGTGGTCCGCGGCGTCCACGACCAGGTCCTTGATACGTGCTGGCATGCCGACGAGCGTAGTCCGGCGCGGTACCGGGGCGGGGGATCATGGAGCCATGAACGCTGAACGGATCCTCGTCTTCACCCGGACCACCGGCTACCGGCACGACTCCATCCCGCACGGGGTCGAGGCCTTCCGCGATCTCGGCGGCGGCCTGGGCCTCACCGTCGAGGCCACCGAGGACCCCGGTGTCCTCACCGCCGCGCTGGACGGCTGCCGCGCGGTGGTCTCCCTCTCCACCAGCGGCGAGGTGCTGACCCCCGAAAGCCGCGAGGCGCTGCGGGAGTACGCGGCCGCCGGCGGCGCCTTCGTCGGTGTGCACGCCGCGGCCACCACCGAGTACGACTGGCCCTGGTACGGCGAACTGCTCGGCGCCCGTTTCGAGCGGCATCCCGAACTCCAGCCGGGCGTGGCGGTGGTGGAGGACCGCGACCACCCGGCCACCGCGCACCTGGGCGCCGCCTGGCCGTTCACCGACGAGTGGTACGACTTCCGGGCCAGTCCGCGCGGCCGGGTGCGGGTGCTGGTCCGCGCCGACGAGTCCACCTACGAGGGCGGCGGGATGGGGGAGGACCACCCGCTGGCGTGGTGCCACGAGAACACCGGGGGGCGCTCGTTCTACACCGCCCTCGGCCACAGCCCCGAGGCCTACGCCGATCCCGCCTTCCGGGGCCATCTGCTCGGCGGCCTGGCGTGGGCGGCCCGGCTCGTGCCGTGATCCCGGGCCACCGCGCCGGAGCGGGCCGGACGGGGGTTCAGTACCTGCTCCTCGCCGTCGGCCCGGACCTCGGCCCGTAGGGAGCCGTCTCCAGCCACCGCCCGAGGGAGGGCACCCGGGGCGCCAGCGCGGCGGACACCCGCTGGCGCAGCCGCCGTGCCCCTCCCGGACGCAGGTGCCGCAGCGCCTCGCCCGCGGCGGCCCGGTTGTGGAGCGCGGCGGCCCGTCGCTCCTCGGCGAACCGTTGCACCGGGTCCCGATCCCGTGCGGCCTCCGCGTCGGCCACGGCGTCGGCCGCCGCCACGGCGTCGGCCATGCCGCTGTTCATGCCGCGGGCGCCGAAGGGCGGGAACAGGTGGGCGGCCTCTCCGGCCAGGAGCACCCGCCGCCGCACGTCGGTGAAGGCGTCGGCCACCACCAGACGGAACCGGTAGCGCGCGACCCACAGCAGATGCTCGGAGCACGGCGCGGGCAGCACGTGCGGCAGCCACTCCCGCACCCCCTCGGGCGTGGCGAAGAAGTCGGGGTCGTCGCGCTCACGGCACTGCAGGTCCACCTGGAGGCCGCCGGCGAACGGCACCAGCATCACGCTGCGCCCCGCCGCCCCGGGATGCTCGTAGTGGAAGATCCTGGCCGACGGCAACGGGGCCCGGCCGCCGTCCGCGAGGTCCACCACGACGTGGAACCCCGGCGGCCTCGGCCCCTCCATGGCGATGCCCAGGGATCTGCGTACCGCCGACCGCGCCCCGTCGGCGGCGATCACGTACGGGGCCCGCCAGGACCTCCCGTCCTCCGCCGAGACGGTCACACCGCCGGACGCGGAACGGACGTCGCGGACGGGCGCGTCCCACACGATGCGCACCCCGGCCGCCGCGCAGGCCTCCAGCAGGAACCGCTCGGTGTCCACCTGGCGCAGGCTGGTGAACGGCGGGAGCCTCCCGCCCGCCGGACGCGGGGGGTAGGTCCGGGCGTAGACCTCCCGGCCGCGGTAGAGGGTCCTGCGCTCCGGCCACACCACGCCGTACGCGGCGATGCGGGCCCCCAGGCCCGGCGCGACGCGGTCCAGCAGACGCAGGGTCCCGCCGTGCACGAACAGCGCCCTGCTGCCCGGCCGCCGCCTGTCCTCGGGATCGGCCTCCAGCAGCGTCACCTCCCGGCCGCGGGCACGCAGCGCGAGCGCCGCCGTCAGCCCGACCGGCCCCGCACCCACCACGATCACGCGGCGCCTCCCGCTTCGGACGTCCGCCGCGCCGCCGACCGCAGCGTGTTCTTGTCCACCTTGCCGACGGCGGTACGGGGCAGTGAGCCGGCCCGCTCCACCCGGTCCGGCAGCTTGAAGGCGGCCACCCCCCGCTCCCGCAGGAACCGCGTCACCTCCGCACGGTCGGGGGCGTGTTCCCCGCGCGGCACGACGAAGGCGCACACCCGCTCGCCGAGCAGCGCGTCCGGCGTCGCCACCACCGCGCAGTCGTGGATCCGCGGGTGGGCGAGCAGATGGTTCTCCAACTCCTCGGCGGCTATCTTGTCGCCGCCCCGGTTGATCTGGTCCTTGATCCGGCCCTCGACCACCAGGTGTCCCCCGGGCAGGAGCCGGACGAGGTCGCCGGTCCGGAAGAAGCCGTCCGGGGTGAAGGCGACCGCGTTGTGCTCCTCGGCCCGGTAGTAGCCGCGGATGGTGTAGGGGCCGCGGGTCAGCAACTCGCCCGGCTCGCCGGGCGCGACGTCCGCCCCCCGGGAGTCCACGACACGTATCTCGTCGGCGGGCGAGAGCGGCCTGCCCTGTGTCGTGGCGACGACCTCCGGCGGATCGTCCGGGGCGGACTGGCACAGCAGCCCCTCGGCCATGCCGAAGGACTGCTGCAGCGAGCATCCCAGCGCCGGCCCGAAGGCCCGTGCCGCCTCGGCGCCGAACTTCGCACCGCCGACCTGGACCAGGCGCAGGCTGGACAGGTCGGCGGACAGGGCCGCGGCGGCATCCTTCCACAGCAGGGCCAGCGGGGGCACGAGGCCGGTGACGGTGACCCGTTCGCGCTCGACGAGGGGGAAGGTGTCGTCGATGCTCGGGGTGGGAGCGAGGACCACCTTGCCGCCCGTGTGCAGGGTGCCCAGCGCACCGGGGCAGCCCAGGGCGTAGTTGTGCGCCACGGGCAGCACCGCCAGGTACGCGTCGCCGGGGCCGAGCCGGGCGTTCTGGGCGGTGACGCGCAGGTTGTAGACGTAGTCCTGGTGTGTGCGCGGAATGAGTTTGGGCAGCCCGGTGGTCCCGCCCGACAGCAGGAACAGCGCCACGTCGCCGGGGTCCGGGGGAGGCAGGGGGGCCGGGTCCGCGTCGGCGTCGCCCAGGGCCGTGAACTCCTCGGCGTCCCCGGCCACCAGCACCCGTTCGCGCCCGACTCCTCCGACCTCTTCGACCCGCCGCGCCAGGACCCGGTGGTCCTCGCCGAGGTAGCGGTCCGGAACCACCAGCCAGGAGGCGGCGGACGCCTCCAGCAGATGGCGCAGTTCGCTCTCGCGGTGCGCGGGCAGCGCGAACACCGGCAGCGCGCCGAGCCGGAAGAGAGCCAGGCACAGCACCACGAGTTCCGGCACGTTGGGAAGCTGCACCACCACCCGCTCCCGCGGGGCCATCCCCCGGGCGGCCAGCCCGGCGGCCAGCCGGTCCGCGCGCCGGTCCAGTTCGGCGTAGGACCACCGCACCCCGCCGCCGACCAGCGCGGTGCGCGCCGGATCGCGCCGTGCCCACGGGCGCACCAGGTCCCCCAGCAGCTCACCGCGCCAGTGGCCCGCCTCCCGGTACCGGTGCGCGAACTCCTCGGGCCAGGGCACACATCCCTCCAGCATCACGGCCTCCCTTCCCCGGACACCCGGGTCTCCAGCCAGTCGGTCAGCGGTTTGAGCCCGGACCAGCCCTTCCTCACCAGGTCCAGCGCCTTTGGGTCGTGCAGTTCGGCCGGCGGATGCAGCCGCTCCGCGCCGAGCGAGCGGTACCGCAGCAGCTCCAGCCGGGGGTGGTCGGCGGGGAAGCCGCGGGGCCGCGTCTTGAGCCGTTCCCCCACCAGGCTCCAGCCGTTCCGCTCCAGCTTCCGCACGATCCGCTCCAGCTCCGGTCCGTGCCGGTCGTCGTCCAGCGCCTCCCGGTAGCGGCCGAGCTGCTCGGTGCCGCCGTGGAACCCGGCGCCCAGCCGCAGCCCCTCCGCGGACAGCTGCGCGTAGTACCCGATGCTGTCCGTCGAGCCGGCGGTGATCCCCTGGTAGGTCTTGTACGGCGACTTGTCGTTCGAGAAGCGGACGTCGCGCTGGGGCCGCCACACCTTCACGGGGCCGTACCGTTCCTCGAGTGCCTCGGCCAGGGCCTCCACGGGCGTGCGCACACACGTGTCGTAGACGTCCTTGAGGCTGTGCCAGTACTCCTTCGAGTTGTCCTTCTCCAGACCGGCGTAGAACTCGAACGCGCGGTCGGGGAAACCCTGGAACTTCACATCGTCTCCTCGGGCGGGTGCTTCACAGCGATTGGGTGAACCGGGCCAGGACATCGGCCGTCTGCCCGGGATTGAGCCGAGGGTCGCAAGCGCTGGTGTAGCGGGGGAAGGCGACACGCAAGGACGGAACGGGCGTGTGGTCCTGTGCGGAGACGCACTCGGTGACGTCCTCGGGGGTCGTCTCCAGATGCAGTCCGGCGGGCCACTGCCGGTGGGCGCGCACGATCCGGGTGAACACCGAGACCTCGTCCCGTACCGCCTCCATGGGCCGGGTCTTCCGCCCCGAGCGCAGCCGCCAGGTGTTGCCGTGCAGGGGATCGCACAGCCACACCACCGGTGCGCCCCGGCGGGCCACCTCGGCGACCAGGCCGGGCAGCAGCCTGCGCGCGGGACCGGCGCCCAGGCGGACGATGAACAGCAGTTTCCCCTCCACGCCCGCCGGGTTGAGGGCACGGCTGAGCCGTACCGCCTCGGCCGGGGTGACCGAGGGCCCGAGCTTGACGCCGACGGGATTGCCCAGTCCCGCCGCCCACTCCACGTGCCAGCCGTCCAGGGCCCGGGTACGGTCACCGATCCACACCGAGTGCGCCGAGGAGGCGTGGACCCCGCCCGCTCCCCGGCGCTCCAGGGGGGACTCGTAGGCGCACAGCAGCCCTTCGTGCGAGACGTACAGCCGCCTGCCCGCCGGCCGGCCGTGCCAGGTGGCGCGCACCCGGCCGAGGACGGCGGCGGCATGGTCGTACGCGGCGAGCAGCCGCCGCGGATCGCAGGAGCGGGCCGGCGGCTCGGCCTCGGGCCCGTTCACGGCGTCGCCCCGGTAGACGGGCAGCCGTACGCCGTCCGCGCGGGTCTCGGAATTGGCGGAGCGGGGTTTGGCGTACTGGCCCGCCATCCGGCCCAGCGGCACCACCGGCAGCCCCGACGCCGTGCTCATCGCGTCGGCCAGCGAGTAGAGGTACTCCGCGCGCCGGTCGACGGCGGCCGGCGCCGCGTCCGCGAACCGCTCGGCGCAGTCGCCGGCCTGCAGCACCAGTGCCTCACCACGCGCGGCACGCGCCAGAGCGGCCAGCAGCGCCGTGCACTCGCCCTCGGTGACCAGACCGGGACGGGCGGCCAACTCGTCCTCCACCTGAGCGAGTTCGTCCCCATCGGGCCACGGCGGCTGCTGCCGTGCCCTCCTGACCCCGGCCGGCGCCGTGGGGGTCACGGCGCTATCCACTGCCGCGACCAGCCGCCGTCGGTGAGCTGATAGCGCAGTCGGTCGGGTACGTGGTCGGCGCGGTCCTGCCAGAACTCGACGTTCTCGGGGACCAGGCGGAAACCACCCCACCCCTCGGGCCGCGGTACCTCCTGACCCGCGAACCGCTCGGCGGCGGACGCGACGGCGTCCCGCACCGCATCGGAGCCGGACACCACGGCCCGCTGGTCGGTGGCCCAGGCCAGGAGCTGCACGGTACGCGGCAGCCGGGTGTAGTGGTCGTCGCAGGCCAGTGGGTCCAGGCGCTCCACCGGGCCCGCCGCACGGACCTGGCGGCCCAGTTCGAGCCAGCCGAAGCACAGTTGCGCACACGGGTTCACCGCCAGGTCCAGGGCCTTGCGGCTGCGGTGGCCGGTGAAGAAGACGAATCCGTGGTCGGTGCGGGCGAGATCGACGAAACGCGCCGTCGGCCTGCCCTCGGCGTCCGCCGTCGCCAGAACCGCGGCCGCCGCGTCGTGGGGACGTGTCCGGGCCCACTCCCGGTGCCAGTCGCGGAACCGGACCAGCGGATCGCCCACCGCGTCCGCGTCGCCCATTCCCTCCCTCATCAGCCGGTCGCGCCGCTGCTCCGTGCCCTCCTGAACGGGATTCTTCTCCCGGATCCTTTCCACTCTCAACGTGACATCCCTTCTTGCGTATGCTTCCTTCGGAAAAGAAGGAGGAGGAAGACTGTGGAAACGCGTGATCGTGAACGAGTGCTCCGTCTCAGGGAACGCCACCGGGAGATCACCGAGCCCCGGACATTCCGTCTCGGTGGCCAGGAATGGGACCTCCTTCCCGGTGTGTACGCCCCGAATCTGACACCGTCCGCCCTGCTCTACGCGGAATGGGTTCCCTATCCCGTCGGCGGCTCCCTCTGCGAGATCGGCAGCGGCACCGGATATATAGCGGTGACCGCCGCACATCGGGGATGTGACCGTGTGACCGCGATCGACATCGGTCCGGTATCCGCCGAGAACACCCGGAAGAACGCCGAACGGCACGGGGTTTCCGACCGGGTCACCGTGTTGTGCGGCGACATGTTCGAGCCGCTCACCGAGAACGACCGCTATGACGTGGTCTTCTGGAATTCGAATTTCGTGGAGGCCTCCTTCGGGGATCCGGCGGCCCCGCGGGGGCCGGAGACGGACCGGGACGCCATGCTCGACCTGGCGTTCTGCGATCCCGGTTACGCCACGCACCGGAAGTTCTTCGACGGGGTCCGCGATCACCTCAATCCCGGCGGAAGAGTGCTGCTGGGCTTCACCGACCTCGGCGACGACGAGCTGCTGGAACGGGTGGCCCGGGAGCACGGATGGTCGCCGGTGCCGCGCCGCCGTGCCGTCGGCGTCTACCCGGACGGGGAGCTGCGGTACGAACTGCTCGAACTCCTCCCCGTCTGACGTCCGGCGCCTCCGCCGCTCCCTCCCGGCCCGGCGGGCCGGCGCCCGGGGGAGCGGCGGGGGCGGCCCGCGCCGTCATCTCCTGCCGAGCCGTACCGCCAGCGGCACCAGCACGGCGGTGGCCGCGACGACCCAGGCCAGCGTCTGCAGCACGGGCACCAGCACCGGTCCGCCCGAGGACAGTCCCATCAGCGCGCCGTGGGCGCACGACAGCGGGTTCGCGCGCACCACCGGCTGCACGAACCCGGGGAACGCCTCGGCCGGCACCAGCGTCGTCGACAGCAGCAGCAGCAGTGTGACCGGGGCGTTCAGCAGCCCCGAGGCCGTCTCCCGGCTGCCGGCCGACAGAGCGGTCACCACCGCGAGCCACAGGAAGATCGAGGCGAACGCCAGCACCACGAGCAGGAAGCCCACCGCGGCCACCGCGCCGCGTTCGAAACGGAAACCGAGCAGAAAGCCCACCAGTACCGTGACCGCCGTCACCAGGACGAACTTGACCAGATCGCCGGTGACACGGCCCAGCAGCCCCGCGGAGCGCCCGATGGGCAGAGTGCGCAGCCGGTCCTGGAAGCCGCCGCGCAGGTCGCCGTAGAACCCGACCGCCGTCCCGGTGCAGCTGTACGCCACGCTGAACAGGGCGATCCCCGGGGTCAGCCGGGCGATGTAGGGCTCGTCCCCGGCGCCGCCGACCACCTCCTGGAACATCACGTACAGCGCCACCAGCAGGATCAGGGGGAACGCCAGCGCATCGCCCAGCAGTTGCGGGCTGCGCAGGAACCGCCTGATGTTGCGCCCGGCGAGCACCGACGCTTCGAACACGACCGTCATCGCGCCCTCCCGAACGCCTTGGTGGCCGCCCACACGCCGACGGCCAGCAGACCGGCGATCCAGGCCAGGGCCGGCCACACCTCCCCGGCCGACGGCGAGGCGGACGCCAGTGATCGAAGGGCGTCGATGACCGAGGAGACCGGTGACGCCCTGACGGCGGGCTCCAGCCAGTCCGGGAAGGCCGAGGCGGGCACGAAGGCCGTCGACAGCAGGATCAGGACCAGATACGGCAGGTTCAGCGTCGCCGAGGCCGCCTCGGGACCCGCCGAGACCAGGCCGACGGCCGTGGTGGCCGCCGTCAGGGTCAGGGCGAACGCGACGGCCAGTGCTACGAAGCCGGCGACCGCGAGGACCGGGCCCTGGAAGCGGAAGCCCGCCAGATGGCCCGCCGCGCCGATGACCACGACGGCCACCAGCACCCAGACGACGTCCGAGACCAGCCGCCCCGCGACGAACGCGCCCCGGTTGACGGGCATCCACCGGCACCGGGACAGCATCCCCGATTCCCGGTCGGAGGCCGTGGCCACCCCCGAGGTGTTGGCGACGGTGAACATCCACTGGACGACGATCGCGGGGGTGAGGAACTGGGCGTAGTCCAGCCCCCGCTCCTCGAAGACCCTGCCGAAGAGCATCAGGAAGCCGAAGACGAAGACCAGCGGGAAGACCGCGTAGACCACCACCGACTGCGCGTTCGCGCCGCGCCGCAGGTTCCGTGCGGCCAGCACCAGGCCCTGTGCGGCGAGGTTGCCGGCGCCGTGTTCGGTCGACGCCCCGGCACGGGGGCGTTCCTTCGTCGTCGTCATGTACGGCTTTCCTCCGCAGGGCCGGGGACGGCCCCGGGGTCGGTGAGGGCGAAGAACACCTCGTTCAGACTCGGCTTGCGGAGGGTGACGTTCTCCGGGTCCACGCCCTCGCGCTCCAGGAGGCCGAGCACCTGCGTCACCACCGAGGTGCGAGGCGCCGGTACCACCAGGGTGCCGTTCTGCCCCGACACCTCCTCCAGGGACCTCCGCAGCGCCGCCGCGGCCTCCTCGTGCCGTTCCGGAGCCACCTTCACCTCGCAGACCCGGCCGCCGACCCGGTCCTTGAGCTCGCCGGGTGTGCCCTCGGCCGTGACCCGCCCCGATCCGAGCACCACCACCCGGTCCGCCAGCCGGTCGGCCTCCTCCAGGTACTGGGTGGTCAGCAGTGTCGTGGTGCCTCCCTGCCGGAGTTCCTCCACGACGCTCCACACCTCCTCGCGGCTGCGGGGGTCGAGTCCGGTGGTGGGCTCGTCGAGGAAGAGCACGGGGCGGTCGACGACGAGGCCGGCCGCCAGGTCCAGCCGCCTGCGCATGCCGCCGGAGTACTCCCTGACCGGCCGGCCGCCGGCGTCCGACAGGCGGAACCGCTCCAGGAGCTCGTCGGCCCGCCGGGCGGCGTTCCGGGAGCCGAGCCGCAGCAGGCGCCCGAAGAGGACCAGGTTCTCCCGCCCGGTCAGCACCTCGTCCAGCGCGGCGAACTGGCCGGTGAGCGCGATGGAACGGCGCACCTCCTCCGGCTCGGCCACCACGTCGTGCCCCGCCACCCGCGCGTGCCCGCCGTCGGGACGCAGCAGGGTGGTCAGGCAGTCGATGGCGGTGGTCTTCCCCGCACCGTTGTGCCCCAGCAGACCGAGCAGGGTGCCCGGGGCCACCGAGAACGTCACATCCTCCAGCGCGGTCTTCTCCCCGTAGCGTTTGCGGAGTCCCTCGACCTCGATTCCGGCCCCAGGCAATCGTCTTCCTCCCGCCCGTCGGTCATTTCCCTCGCGAGTCCGCCGGCCTTTCTCACCCCTCCTGCTGGGAGGCGGGGGTCTGCTGATGGAACATCAGCTTCCAGCCTTCCTCCCGGCGTACCCAGACGCTGGACATGTACAACCTGAAGGTGCCCCTTCCGGTGACGTCGGCGGTGGCCCGGTAGGTGACGACGGCGGAGTCCGGCGACAGCGGGACGAGGCGGCGGTCGTCCAGCCTGAAGTTCTCGAACGGTGACTCGTTGCCGTCGATCTCGGCCACCAGGTCGTCGCCCGTGGCCACTCCGTCGTGCTCGACCACGAGGGTTTCCGGGGTGACGAGTCGCCGGTAGAAGTCGCCGTTCGCGGAGGAGATGGCCTCCCAGCCCGCTTCCTCCAGGGCGAAGAGTTCCTTCTCCATGGTGTTTCGGTCGATTTCGGTCATTTTTGGCTTGTTCCTTTCTTCTTCGCTTCTGTCCCGCTTCTTTTCATTGTTCCCCCCCGGCCCCTCGCCGTCCCCACCGACTCGCGGCGGCCACGGCGCCGTTCTCAGGGGGTGGACGGCCACTCCAGACCCGCCGGGGCTCCGCGGCCCAGGTCCGCCAGTACGGCTCCCAGCACCGCCACAGGGCGCTCCAGCAGGTAGAAGTGGCCTCCGGGGAAGACGTGCAGACGGAACGGGCCCGACGAGCGGGACCGCCACGCCTGTGCCTCCTCGGGAGTCACCTCGGGGTCACTGTCCCCGGTCAGCGCGGTGAGCGGGGTGCGCAGCCGGCGGCCCTCCGGCGGCCGGTAGGTCTCGATCAGCCGGTAGTCCGCCCGCAGCGACGGCAGGACGAGACTCCGCAGCGCCGGGTCCGAGAACAGCGCCTCGTCCGTGCCGCCCAGTCGCCTCAGATCCGCCAGCAGGGCTTCGTCCCCTCCCTCGTGCACCGACACGGGGTCACGGGTCCCCGGGGCGGGGCGACCGGAAACGAACAGCCGCAGCAACGGCCTTCCGGTGTGCTCCTCCAGCCGTGCGGCGACCTCCGCCGCGACCGCGGCCCCCATGCTGTGCCCCAGCAGCACCAGACCGTCCCCGGAGACGGGGGCCAGGGCCGCGGCGAGGGGACCCGCCAACTCCTCCATCCGGGTCGCGCACGGCTCCCCGGTGCGGTCGTGGCGTCCGGGGTACTGCACCGCCAGCAGCTCGACGCCGCCGGGGAGCAGCGGCGCGAAGGGCCGGAAGGAGCCCGCGGCGCCCCCCGCGTGGGGGAAGCAGACCAGCCTGATCCGCTGTCCGGAACCGGAACCGGAACCGGACCGGGAGCCGGAACCCTGTCCGTCCAGCGGGCGCAGCCAGCGCCGCCGCTCCTCCTCGCCCCGGTCGGGGCCGGTGACGATCCGCGTCGTCCGGTTCAGGCGCATCGCGGCACCTCCGGTTCCCCGGCCAGTTCCCCGGCGCCGATCGGCCTCACGGCCGCCCCGTCGGTCAGTTCCGGCGGGCCCAGCCGCACGGCGGCGTCCCGCCAGGCGTGCGAGACGGCGAGTTGGGCGTGCCCCTCGGCCAGCGGATGGCGCCCCTCGCGCACGGCCTCGTGCAGTTCCGTCAGCGCGCGCAGCGCGGCGTCCGGCCACAGTCTCCCCACGACCTCCCGGTAGCTGGGGGCCGCGGCATCGCCCAGCGGGGTGGTCGCGGCATGGTCGAGATGGTCGGCCGCCGCCTCCTCCAGCCGCGTCAGCGACCGCTCCCCGGACGGGAAGTGGGGGCGCGGGCTCCACAGCAGCGGCCCGTGGGTGTCGGACAACGTCAGACTGCCGCCGTCCGTACCGAGCGTGATCCGGTGCAGCAGATGGGCGTGGTTGTCCGGATCCGACGGGTTCAGCTGGTTCTGCACGCGCAGGGTCAGCGGTACGTCGCGCACCGTCCCGGTCAGGGTGTGGAACACCGGGGTGGGCCGCGCGTCGTCGAAGGACCACGGCCGCAGTCCGCCCAGGGCCAGCCGCAGGATGTCGAACAGGTGGTAGAAGACCTGGAGTCCGCAGGCCGCGTCGGCGTAGAGCACCGGCCGGCGGGCGGCGAGCCTGCGGGCCGCGGCGATGAACCTCCGCACCGGCTCGACCCGCACGTAGTGGGTACTGACCCGGAAGACCACCCCCGCCCGGCGCGCCACACGCAGCGACTGCGCCAACTCGTCGTGGTGCAGCGGCCCCTCCTGCAGGACGTGGACGCCCCGCTCCATCAACTGCCGGGCCAGCTCGCTCCCGGGCCCGCCGTTCACTCCGGCGTACACCGCGACCACGGCGATGTCGGTGTCGGCCGGCAACTGCCCGGGATCGGTGTACAGGGGCACGCCCGCGCGTTCGGCGCAGGCCCGCGACCGCTCGCTGCCGCGGGCGAGGACACCGGTCAGCCGCAGGTCCCCGGCTCCCCGCGGCGCGTCCGGGCCGCCGGCCTCCAGCGCACGCAGGTAGACCCGGCCGAACCCGGTCCCGCAGACCACCACGTTCGCCGTCACAGCACTCCCTCCTCCACCGGCGGGGCGTCCTCTTCCTCTTCCTCCGCCGGCGGGGTGTCCTCGATGATCCGCGGGCGGCCGATCCCCGGCATGGCGGCCAGCCGGTCCAAAGCCGTACGGGCGTCGACGGCCTCGTCCGCCGGAAGCGGACCGGGCGTCACCTCCCCGGCCAGTACACACCGGACGACGAACGCGGTGAACGCGGCGGTGAGCGCGTAGCTGTCGTCGGCCCGCAGCACCAGGGTCCGGCGGTGGGGGCGGCCGTCGCGCTCCCCCTCCAGCCGGAAGACCATGAGCTGGTACGGCGTGCGGCCGAACAGGTCCAGTTCCGCGGCGCGGACCAGCCGCCCGGCCGCCTCCCGCAGGTCTCCGTCCGAGGGGGAGGACAGCGCGCGCAGCGCGTGCCCGCCGTCGAAGACGTTGTACCAGTGGGCCTCGGCCAGCCCCAGGTCCCGGGCCAGCCGCTCCGTCTCGGCGCTGAGGAACGGGTACGCCGTGACGGGCCCGGGGAAGAAGGGCAGCTCCGCGTCGGTGAGCGGGGCCAGGGCGCCGGGCACCCGGCGCCCGCCGGACCACGCGCCGAGGGAGCGCCCGCCGCCGTCCCGGGCGCCGGCCACGTAGTCCTGTGCCGATGCCCAGGTGAAGCGGTCCCGGCCGCCGACGTACGCGACCAGCCGCTTCGGCCGGTCGAGGCCGGTGGCCAGCGCGCGGGGCAGCAGTGCCGAGAGACCGGGCACCATCCCCGCGCCCAGCACCGCGCACAGCCCTCCGTCCGGTTCCCCGAACTCCTCGGACTCCGGCGCGTCGAGCAGTTCCTCGCCCGACGCGCCCACGTAGTGCGCGCCCCCGGCCAGCGCGGCGCGCAGCACCCGGGGCGCCGTGCGCCGGGCGGGCCCCGTGCAGTCCACGACCACGTCGCACCTCCTGGCGAACCGTTCCAGACCGTGCGGGTCGTCCACGTCGACCACCACCCGCTCATGACCGGGCGACCGCTCCAGCCGCGCCCGGTCGCGGCCGCCCAGCAGCACCCGGGCGCCACTGTCCGCCAGCAGAGGGGCGAGATGTCCTCCGACGGCACCACCGGAGCCGAGCAGACCGAGCACGGCGGTCACCGGCCGCCTCCCCGGTGCAGCCGGTCCAGCTCGCGCGCGACACGGCCGACGTGCGGCGGGCGCATACAGGAGAAGTGGTCGCCGGGCACGTCGACGATCTCGAGCTCACCCAGGCACAGTTCCCCCCAGAACTCCGTCATGTCCGCCCGCAGCCAGGGCAGGAAGCCGGTCGCCTCGTCCTCGCGCAGCAGGACGACATCGCCCGCGTACGGCATGGCCCGGTGCCGGGTGACCGCCGTCATGCTCGTGCGGTACAGGGAGTAGACCGCCTCCAGGTCCATCGGGAATCCGTCGCCCCCGCTCTCGCCGCCCCCGCCCCCGCTCTCGCCGTCGCCGCGTGCCGCGCGGCCGATCGCGGCGAGCCGCTCCCGCTGCGGCACCTTCCGCAGCGCGGCGAACCTGCGTGCCGCCTCCTCCACCACGAGGTCCCCGGTCAGGGAGTCCGGGGATCCGGAGGGCACCCGGCCGGGTGTGCGCTCCAGCACCGCCCGGAAGACGTGCGCGGTCGCGGCGTCGTCGGGATAGCCGAGCTCCTCGGTGTCGGCGTTCAGCAGCCGCGCGAAGACGTACTCCAGCACCAGTTCGTCCTCAATGGTGTGGGGCAGTGCGTAACTGCTCACGATGGTCAGGTTCTCCACCAGCGCCCCCGACTCGGCCAGCTGCCGGGCGACCTCCGTGGCCAGCAGCCCGCCCATGCAGTAGCCGACGACCTGGAAGCGGGTGTGCCCGGTCTCCAGCAGGCAGCGCGTGTAGTGGGCCGCACGCCGCACGATGAGGTCCTCGGGATCCTCCCGCGCGTACGGCTCGTGCGCGGGGACGGCGAGCCCCACCAGCGGGCCCGGTCCGTCCAGCAGCGGTATCAGCGGCCGGTAGGCGGCCAGCGTGCCCATCCCGTCGTGGACCAGCACGCGCATCGCCGCGTCCCCGGCTCCCTCCGGTCCCTCCGCGCCGGACCCGGAGGGACCGGCGCCGCCGAGCGGGACCAGCGGCGAGTCGGCCGGGCCGTCCCCGCCGGCGCCTTCGGTGTGCTCGCGGGAGTCGCGCAGGAACTCCGCCAGGGCGGCCACCGTCGGACGGCTCAGCACGGCGCGCAGCACCGTGTCGTACAGCAGCCCGGCCGCCTCGGGGATCTCCTCGCGGACACGCCCCGCCAGCCGCGCCACCAGCAGCGAGTCCCCGCCCAGCCGGTAGAAGTCGTCGTCGCGCCCCACCCGGGGCAGCCGCAGCAGGTCGGCCCACACGGCGGCGACGCGCCGCTCCAGGTCGTCCAGGTGCTCCGCTCCGCCGGGCAGTTCGGTGCCGTCGGGGGCGCGGTGCCGTTGTGCCCAGCCGCGCAGCACCGCGGTGTCGGTCTTGCCGTTGGCGGTCAGCGGCAGGTCGTCGAGGAGTTCGAGCCGTGCGGGCAGCATGTACTCCGGGACGCGCCGGGCGGCGTGCTCCAGCACGTCCTCGGGGCGCACGGGGATCCGGTCCGCCTTGAAACGGGCCGCGAAGACGCGCTGCCCCAGCGGTGCCGTCACGCCGTCGGCGTGCGGCAGTTCCAGGACGGTGTCCGCGCCGGCCTCCCGGAGCAGGCGCCGCCACTGCCCGGAGTCGAGGAAGGTCTGGTCCCGCCCCCGGCGCAGGTCCTCGTAGTCCCACTTGGCCGGATCCCTGTCGGGCATCATGAACTCCATCGAGGTCATGATCTGCACGTTCTCCCGCGTGGTCTCGATGAAGACCAGCCACCCCCCGGGAGCCAGCAGTTCGCGCAGCCGCGCCAGGACGGTGCCCACATGCCGGGCGTTGTGCAGGACGTTGGCGCACAGCACCACGTCCTGCGAGTTCGGGAGCCGGCCCTGCTCCCGCGCGTCGCCGTTGATGTCGAACAGGCCGTAGTCGACACGGTCGCCGAAACGTCGCCGGGCCTCGCCCAGGAAGAACTGCGACACGTCGGTGAAGAGGTAGCGCACATCGGTGTCGGCGATCTCCGGGACGAGCACGGTGCTGGTCCCGCCGACGCCCGCGCCCACCTCCAGCAGCCGCAGTGGCCCCTCGTGCGACGCGGCCAGCTCGCGGACCAGCCCGACGACGGCGTGGTTGACGTAGCGGCTGAGGACGTTGTCGCGGTAGGCGGCGTAGGAGAGGTCCAGCCCTCCCTCGGGGAAGAGCAGCGGCAGCGGATCGATCTCGTCGCGCAGCAGTTCGGGCAGTCGCTCGGCGCAGGTGCGGAAGTAGCCGATGAGGTCGGCCTTGTACCACTCCTCGCGCTGGAGCGCGTCCACCTCGCGCCACGCCGCGTCCAGGTCCTCCCCGCCGACGGGCCCGGCCGCCGCGTAGGCGTCGCCGTGGCGGGTGAGCAGGCCCTCCTCGGTGAGGGACTTCAGCCAGCGGCGCACCAGCCGGTGGTGGCAGGGCGCCGCCGCCGTCGCCTCCAGCACCTCGGGCACGGTGTGGCGGTCGCCGGGCGACCGGAACAGGCCCTGCCGGTTGAAGGCGTGCAGCATGGCCAGCAGGCCGGCCCGGTCCAGCCGCCGCATGAACTCCGCCAGCTCGGCGGGGTCGACGTCCCGGACCGCGGCGTCCCCGCGGGCCGAGGCCGCCGCCAGGAACCGCTCGGTGCCGCGGTCCGGTACCGGCCGCGCCCCGGTGGCCAGCCGGGCGTACGCCAGCAGGCGGCGCTCCAGCGGCCCGTCGCCGTCGACCAGCGCGTGGGCCGACACCACGGCCGGGTGGGAGGAGAGGGCCGCCTCGGTCTCGGCCAGCTCGATCCGGTGACCCCGGATCTTGACCTGGCGGTCCTGCCGGCCGAGGAACTCGATGACGCCGTCATCGCCGTACACCCCCCTGTCCCCGGTGCGGTACAGCCGCTCACCGGTGCGGGGGTGGTGCACGAACCGCTCGGCGGTCCTCTCCGCGTCGCCCAGGTATCCCAGGGCGAGGCCGGCCCCGCCGATGTACAGCTCGCCGGGCACGTGCTCCGGGCAGGGCCGCAGCCACGGGTCCAGGACGTGGAAGGTCTGGTTGGCCAGCGGCTTGCCGTACGGGATGCTGCGCCAGGCCGGATCCACCTCGCCGACGGGGTGGGCGATGGACCACACGGCCGCCTCGGTCGCGCCGCCGAGACTCACCGGCCGCAGGCCGGGCAGGCGGCGGCGGACCCGGTCGGGCAGGGTCACGGGGATCCAGTCGCCGCTGAGCAGGGCCAGCCGCAGTGCGTCCAGACCGGCGACGGGCTCGACGGCGAGGTAGTCCTCCAGCAACTGGAGCTGGGCGGGGACGGAGTTCCACACGGTCACCCGGTGCTCGGCGAGCAGCTGCGCCCAGTGCGAGGGGTCGGCGCGCCGCTCCGGGTCGGGCAGCACGAGGGTGCCGCCGGCGCCCAGCACGCCGAACACGTCGTACACCGACAGGTCGAAGCCCATGCCCGCCAGGCCGAGCACACGGTCCTCCGCGGTGACGTCGAACCGCCGGTTGACGTCCCGCAGCGTGTTGAGGGCCGCCCGGTGCGAGACCATCACCCCCTTGGGCGCACCGGTCGATCCGGAGGTGTAGACGACGTACGCCAGGTCGTCCGGGCCGGCGGGCGGGGCCCCGGCGCCTTCGCCGTCCCGTCCGCGGACGTCGAGTGTGTCCACCGCGACGGCGTGCCGACCGCAGTCGTCCACCGGCAGGGACCACGACTGGACCAGCACGTGGCGGACCGCGGCGTCGTCGAGGATCCGGTCGCGGCGCAGCCGCGGCTGGGAGGCGTCGAGCGGCAGGTAGGCGCAGCCGGCCAGCAGGGTTCCCAGGGCCCCGGCCACCTGTTCCCAGCCCTTGTCCATGACCAGGCCGACCACCTCCCCGGGCGTGCACCCGGCCTCCCGCAGCCGTGCGGCCACCGCCTCCGCCCGGTCGAGCAGTTCGCCGTAACTCAGGGTCCGCCCGCGGGAGACGACCGCCGGCCGGTCGGGGTACGCCCGCGCGGCGGCCACCAGGTCGTCGTGGAGCAGCGCGTCCGGCAGGGGGGCCGCGGTGTCGTTCGCCGCGTCCCGGCGCCGCTGCTGATCCTGCGGCAGCGGGACCGGGGAGGGCTCCTCCCAGACGGCCGCGTCGTCGCCCAGCCGGCGCAGCAGTGCCACCAGCGCGTCGAACATCTCCTCCGCCACGCCCGGGAGCAGGACCCCCTCGCGCACGTCCCAGCGCAGGTCCAGGCAGCCGTCCGACTCCACCGCCTGCGCGTCGATCCACACCTGCGGCGTCTGGCTGATCCCGTGGACGGGGCGCTCGGCCGGGTCGTCCTGCGCGGCGGCCTCCCCGGAGCCGCCGGCGTCCCCGGCGGCCCCGAGGGTACTGGTGAAGACCACGGGCAGCAGCGCCGCGGCGGATCCGCGCCGCCGCGCCAGCTCCCGCATCACCTCCACCCCGCTGTGGAGCCGGTGGTCCATGTCCTCCCACATCCGCTGCTGCAGCGCGCGGGCGCGCTCCCCGAACGGCGAGAGGGGGGCGGTGTCCACCGCCAGCGGGCTGACGGTGGTGAAGTCGCCGACGAGCCGGTCCACCTGCGGGTGCAGCGGCTCCCGGTTGAGCAGGGTGAGGTTGAGGCAGAACCGCGGCTTCGCGCTCCACCGGCCGATCACCTCGGCGAGCGCGGCCAGTACCGTCGCGGACGGTGTGAGGTTCCACCGGGCGGAGGCCCGGCGGACCGCCTGCCACTGCTCCGGGGAGAGGGCCGAGGACAGCCGGTGAAAGCGCCCGGGCAGGTACTCGGCCCCCTCGCGCACGGGGAGTTCCGGGGCGGTGGGCAGCTCGTCCAGCCGGCGTGTCCAGTACTGGCGGTCACGCTCGTAGGCGGGGCTCTCCCGGCGGCGCGCGGCCGCGCTCAGGTAGTCGCGGAAGGTGATGTCGAGCGGGGGCGGCGTCAGGCCGTCGTAGAGCATCCGCAGCTCGCGCATCAGCGTCCGCACGCTGAGGTAGTCCGCGATCAGGAAGTCGACCGACACGTGCAGCACCGCGCAGGCGTCGGTCAGGGTCACGCGCAGCGCGAACAGCGGCCACCGCTCGGGGTCGTGGACGCTGTGGTCCATCGCGGCACGCACCTCGGCCCTGGCCCTGTGGGCTTCCGCGGGGGAGGCGCCGCGTACGTCCGTCACCTCGATCCGGTAGTCGGGCACCTCCGGGAGGACCCGTTGGTGGCCGTCCAGGGAGATCACCGCGCGCAGCATGTCGTGCCGCTCGACGAGCCGGTTCCAGGCCGACTCCAGCCGTGCGGGGTCGAGTTCGGCGTACTCCATCTCCGCGTAGACCTGGCAGCCCACCCCTCCGTAGGCGAAGGCCTCGCGCCGGCCCAGCAGGTACGCGGACTGCACGTCGGTGAGGGGGAACGGGTCGTACCGGTGCTCAAGATCGCGGACGACCGGCGGCGACTCCGCCCGCAGGCACGCCAGGACGGCCTCCTTGCGGGCGGCCAGCGCCTCGCGCCACTCGTCGGTGAGAACGCCGCGGGGGGCCCTGAACCTCAGCCGTCCCCCGTCCTCCCACAACTGGACTCCGCGTTCGCGCAGATCCGCCACCAGGGTCTCCGGTGTACGGGCAGTGTCTGCTGACAGGGTCACAGGGAGCCCTCCTCGAAGCTGTCGATCAGTGCGGCGGTCTCGGCGACGGTCGGAGCCGAGAAGAGTTGCCGGAGAGTGACCTCGACGCCGTGGCGCTCACGCAGCGCCTGGGCCATGCGGGTGGCGATGAGGCTGTCGCCGCCGAGGGAGAAGAAGTTGTCGTCCCGGTGGATGCCGGAGACGTTCAGCAGTTCCTCCCACACGGCCGCCACGGCCTCCTCGGCGGGACCCCGCGGCGGCTGCGAACCGCCGCCGGACCGCTCCTCGGAGAACAGGTCGGCCACCGTCCGCCGGTCGATCTTGCCGTTGGGGGTCAGCGGCATGGCGTCCAGGACGAGGCAGACCTGCGGGATGGCGTAGGAGGGCAGCCTCTGGGCGAGGAAGTCCTCCAGGTCCTCGAGCACTGAGTCGTCCCCGGCCGCCTCCGGGTCCGGGGTGACGGCGGCTGCGAGTTGGTGGGTGTGGGGGGTTTTGAGGGCGGTGGCGGTGGTGATGTGGGGGTGTTGGGTGAGGGCGGTTTCGATTTCGCCGAGTTCGATGCGGTGGCCGTTGATCTTGATTTGGTGGTCGGTGCGGCCGAGGAATTCGAGGGTGCCGTCGGGCCAGTAGCGTCCGAGGTCTCCGGTGCGGTACCAGCGGGTGTGGTGGGTGTGGGGGAATTTGCGGTCGGTGGTGTGGGGGTCGTTGTGGTAGCCGAGGGCGAGGCTGTGGCCGCCGATCCACAGTTCGCCGGGGACCCAGTCGGGGGCGTCGTGTCCGTGGTGGTTGACGA
Source organism: Streptomyces mangrovi (assembly GCF_900114215.1). Lineage (GTDB taxonomy): Bacteria > Actinomycetota > Actinomycetes > Streptomycetales > Streptomycetaceae > Streptomyces > Streptomyces barkulensis. Next base: position 87,322 of record NZ_FOSG01000009.1, read on the forward strand.
CGCGGTAGTGCTGGTTGCGCAGGGGGCGGCCGTAGGGGATGGAGGTCCAGTGCGGGGGGATGGTGGTGATGTGGTGGTGGTTGGACCAGATGCCGGCTTCGGTGGCGCCGCCGAGGGCGATGAGGGTGCAGTGGGGGAGGTGGTGGGTGAGGCGGGGGTGGAGGTCGAGGGGGATCCAGTCGCCGGAGACGAGGGCGAGGCGGAGGGTGGGGGGTAGGGGGTGGTCGTCGGTGGTGGTGGTCAGGAGCATGTCCAGCAGGGCTGGGACGGTGTTCCAGATGGTGGGGTGGTGGGTGTGGGCGAGGTGGTGCCAGTGGTCGGGGTCGGTGCGGTGGTCGTGGTGGGGGAGGATGAGGGTGCCGCCGGCGGTGAGCAGGCCGAAGGTGTCGTAGACGGAGAGATCGAAGTCCAGGGCGGACAGGGCCAGGACGCGGTCGTCGGCGGTGACGTGGCAGCGGTCGTTGAGGTCGGTGATGGTGTTCATGGCGGCGCGGTGGGAGACGGCCACGCCCTTGGGTTCGCCGGTGGATCCCGATGTGAAGATCACATAGGCCAGGGTGTCGGGGTCCTGGGGCAGGGGTGCGTCCAGCGGGGCGGAGGCGGCGCAGTCGGCCAGGGGCACCGTCGCCGGTTCTCCGGGCTGTTCGTCCGCGGTCTCTCCCGTCAGCACGGTGCGTACTCCGGCGCGTTGGTAGATCCGTTTGCGGCGTTCGGGTGGCTGGTCGACGCCGACGGGGACGTAGGCGGCTCCGGCGGCCAGGATGCCGAGGACGGCGGCGATCTGGTCGGGTCCCTTGGGGAGGGTGACGGCGATCGGTTCGCCCGGGGTGGTGCCGCGGTCCAGCAGGGTTGTGGCGATGCGCAGGGCCTGGTCGGCGAGGTCGTGGTAGGTGGTGTGGCCGTCGGGGGTGAGCAGGGCGGTGCGGTGGGGGGTGCGGGCGGCGTGGGTGAAGAAGCCGTCGTGCAGGAGGGTGTCGGGCAGGGGGCCGGTGGTGTCGTTGGCGGTGGCGCGGACGAGGCGCTGCTCGGGTGGGAGCAGTGGGGGCAGGGGGGTGTTCCAGTCGTGGTCGCCGAGGTGGTCGAGCAGGCGGGTGTAGGTGGTGAACATGGCGTCCAGGACGCCGGGCGGGAAGAGTTCCTCGACCGCGTCCCACACCAGCAGCAGGCCGCCGTCCTGCTCGATCACCTGGTGGTCCAGCCACACCTGCGGCGTCTGCGACAGCATCCAGCCGAGCCGGCCGAACGCCTCCTGCGTCTCCTGGCCGACCAGGTCGCCCATGCCGACGGCGCTGGTGAACACCACCGAGGGAGGAGGGGCCCCGTCCGTGCGCGACCGCGCCAGATCGCGGAGGACCTCCACCCCGGTGTACTCGGAATGGGCCATGTCGGATCGCAGGCGGGCCTGTAGTTCCAGTGCCCGCTGCCCGAACCCGGTCTCGGAGTCCAGGTCCACCTCCAGCGGTACGAGGTTGGTGAAGTCCGCCACCAGGTGCTCGACGTGGGGGTCCAGCACGGAGCGGTCGAACAGCGGGACGTTCAGCAGGAAGCGCGGTTCCGTGCTCCAGGCGCCGAGGACCTCGGCGTAGGCCGTCGCCAGCAGCACGGGGACGGTGACCCCGTGTCGGCGCGCGAGTTCCTCCAGCGCGGCCCGCTCCCGTGCGTCCAGCCGGTGGTCGCGCCGGACGAAGCGCGGAGCCGCGATCGACGAGGGCTCGACGGAGACCGGGAGCTGGGGACCGCCGGGCAGATCGGGGAGGCGGGCGTGCCAGTACTCCCGGGCCCGTTCCCGGTCGGCGCTGCGCCGGTCCTCCACCCGGGCGAGGTAGGTGGGGAAACCGTAGCCGAGTTCCGGCAGCCCGGCCCGGTCGGCGTCCCCGCCCGCCCGGTAGATGCGCGACAGGTCGCGGAAGAGGATCTGGATGCTGAGCACGTCCGCCACCAGCAGGTCCACGTTGACGTGCATGCGGTGGCGGTCCCCGGGCAGCAGCGACAGCCGCACGTCGAACACCACACCGCCGTCGACGTCCAGACGGCGGTGCGCGAGGCGCTCCCGCTCCTCGGCCAGATGGCGTTCCACCTCGGCCTCGCCGGCTCCGCGCAGGTCGTGCACCGTGAGGCCGGGCCAGGCGGGATCCTCCGGCACCTGCTGGGTCCCGTCGTCCAGGAACCTGGCCCGCAGCATCGCGTGGCGGCGCATCAGCTCCCGTACGGAACCCTCCAGGAGCCCGGGGTCCACCGGGGCGCGCGGGTCGCCGTCGAACTCCACGTAGAAGTGGCATGCCACGCCACCGAGCACCTGGTCGTCGCGTCGTCCGATCCAGTACGCGTGCTGCACGGGTGTCAGGGCGAAGGGCTCGCTCTCGTCGACCGCCGACCCGTCCGCCGGCCGGCCGGCCTCCCCGCCGGCCGGCCGTTCGCGCCGATCGGTGACCAGCTTCCACCAGGCGGCGAGAACAGGACGCTCGGCGAAGTCGGCGAACTTCAGCGACAGGGAGTCGAGTTGCCACTGGTTGACGAGCTGCATGAGCCGGATGGAGTCCAGCCCGTGGTAGACGAGGTCGTCCTCGTCGCCGATGGCGGAGGGGGTGACGCCCACGGAGCGCGCGACGTCCTCGCGCATCGACTCCAGGGTCAGCGCGGGCAGGCCGCCTGACCGCGGGGCCGGCGCCCCGGCGGGAACGGGACGCCCGGCGGCGTCGCCGACGTCGGTGGTGCCGGTGGTGCCGGTGGTGCCGGTGGAGGAGGAGCCGGAGGGCCGGGCGGGGTCCACCGCGTCGTGGCGGTGGAGCAGTTCGAGTTCACCGGACCGGTAGCGACGCAGCACCTCCCGCCGCCGTGCGGAAGCGTTCGCCGGTTCCCCTCCGGCCGGCGCGGCGAGTGCCCCTGCGCGGACCAGACCCACGGTCTCCGGTGCCAGTCCGCACTCGGCCACCATGGTCCTGACCGCGGCACGTGTGCACGTCGCCCAGTCGCGCTCCTCGAGCCCGGGGCCGGCCTCCAGCAGGAGCGTGAGGCCGCCTCCGTGGTGTGTCCGCAGCGCGCAGACGGCGCCGACCGTGTCCGTGCAGGCCCGCACCGCGTTTTCGGCCCGTTCCAGTTCCAGGACATCGGGCCGACTGCCGTGCAGGGTTTCCGTCGCATCTTTTCCAAGGGGGAGTCCGTCCGGCATGCGGTTTACGTTGGCATAGCGAGGAGCCTCTTTCAATACGGCGCAAAAGTCTCACCGGAAGGCACCCGAAAGGGTATTCCAGAGGTACCCGAACGGGTACATGGGCAGTTACAGCACCCGCTCCCACCTGGTCTTATTCTGAGAGTATTCAGCTGGATGCGATGTGTGAGGAACTTCTTCGCGCCAACCGGTAGCCGGTCGGGCAGTCGGAAAGCGCACTTGACCGCGGACGGCCGGATGTCTAATTTCCGTCCCGTTGTCCTTGTTGGATTCCGCGCATTCTCAATTCTCGATCACGCAGGAATCGGTGATTCGCCATGACGCAGTTCTGGTACGGCCCGCGGACCCTCGGTTCCCCGTCGGCGCGGTGGGGGCCGGGCGGCGGCACGGAGCGGGTCACCGGAACGCCCGGAGCCCTCCGGCCGTTCTCCGGAGGGCCGCTGTGAACCTCGCCGCCGAACTCGCCGACCTTGCCGAACGCCGGGGCCGGCAGCTCCTCCCGGCCTTCCACGAACCCGGGCGGACCTGGACGCACGGCGAGATCCACGACACCGCCGCCCGCGCCGCGACCGTGCTGGCGCACCACTCGGTGCGGCGCGGTGACCGGGTTCTGATCGCCCTGCACGACAGCTCCGCATGGATCGTCGCCTTCCTGGGTGCCGCCCGGCTGGGAGCCGTCGCCGTGCTCGTCAACCCCGACCTCGCCCCTGGTGAGCATGCCGGGCTGGCCGCCGACAGCGACCCCGTCCTCGTCCTCTGCCCCGAGGGAATCGCGGACCGCTTCCCGGCCCCCGCCCTCACCGGGGAGGAGCTGCTGCGCGAGGCGGCACGGGCGCCCCGCGCGGAACCCGCGCGCCTTCCGGCGGACGCCCCCCTGTACGTGCAGTACACCTCGGGTACGACGGGCGAGCCCAAGGGGGCGGTGCACCGGCACCGGGATCCCTTCCACTACCACCGCTCCACCGGATGGGGGGCGCTGCGGGCCGCGGAGCGGGACGTCACCCTGTCGATCTCCCGGCTCTTCTTCGCCTACGGTTTCGGCAACGCCTTCGTCTTCCCGCTCTTCTCCGGCGGCAGCGCCGTACTCCTGCCCCGGCGGCCCACCCCCGCCGATGTCCGCGAGGCGTGTTCCCGCCACGGTGTCACGCTGCTGTACGGCGTGCCCACCTCCTACGCCCAGCTGGTCGCGGAGGGCGATCCCGCGTCCCTGCGGACGGTCCGTGCCGCGGTGTCCGCCGGCGAGTCGCTGAGCCCGTCCCTGGCCGAACGCGCGAGCGGGCTCCTGGGGGCCCCGGTCCTGGAGCAGATCGGCTCGACGGAGGCCGGGCACGCCTTCTGCGCCAACACCGTCGAGGCCGACCGCGTCGGCACCCTCGGACGTCCCGTCGACGGCTACCGGCTGCGCCTGACCGACAAGGACGGGCGCGATGTGCCCGAGGGCGCCGAGGGGCGGTTGTGGGTGGCGGGGCCGACCCTGATGGCCGGTTACCTGAACAAACCGCGGCAGACCTCGGAGACGGTCGTGGACGGGTGGCTGGACACGGGGGACCTGGCGGTCCGCGAGCCCGACGGGAGCTACGTCCACCGCGGGCGCGCCGACGACCTGGAGATGGTGGGCGGCATCACCGTGGCCCCGCACGAGATCGAGCGGATACTGCAGGAACACCCCGGAGTGCTGGAGGCGGCGGTGGCCGCGTGCCCCGACGAGCGCGGGGCGACCAGGCTGCGGGCCTTCGTCGTCCCCCGGGAGGGCGGATCGGTCCGGCCGCCCGGCGCGGAGGAACTCCTCGGGCGGCTGACCGGCCGGGTGGCCCGCTACAAGGTGCCCCGGTCCGTGGTCTTCGTCCCCGAACTGCCGCGTACCCCCACCGGCAAGTTGCGCCGGTTCGTCCTGCGCCGGACCGGGGGGAACAGGCCGGGCCCGGCCGAGTGACCGTCATGCGCCGAAGCGGAGGAAGCGGCCTGTGCGCACACTGCTCGTAGACAACCACGACTCCTACACCTTCAACCTCTACCAGCTTCTCGCCCGCACCTACGGCACGCCGCCGCACGTACTGGCCAACGACGATCCGCGGCTGACGGCGTCCCTCGCCGGCCGCTTCGACGCGATCGCGGTGTCCCCGGGCCCGGGACGCCCGCAGCGTGCGCGTGACACCGGGCGCGCCCTGGACGTGGTGCGGGAGAGCGGTCTGCCGACGCTCGGCGTGTGCCTGGGCCACCAGGGACTCGCCCGGCTGGCCGGTGCCCGTGTCGTCCCCGCCCCCCGTCCCCGGCACGGGCACCTGACCCGGGTGGAGCACCGGGGTGAGGGGCTGTTCGCGGGGCTTCCGCAGGGGTTCACGGCCGTCCGCTACCACTCGCTGTGCGTCACCGGTCTGCCCGACGACGTCGAGGCCGACGCCTGGGCCGAGGACGGTGTGCTCATGGGTTTCCACCACCGGTTCCGCCCCTGGTGGGGGGCGCAGTTCCACCCGGAGTCCATAGCCACCGAGTACGGTGCCGAACTGCTGGAGAACTTCCGGGAACTGGCGACGGCCCACCGGTCCCCTTCGCCTCTTCCGGTTCCGTCATCCCGCCCGGTCCCTTCGCCTCTTCCGGCCCGAGCCCCGGGAAAGCCCCGCACCCTCTCGGACGGGCGTCCGCGATGGACACTGCACCACGCGCGTCTGCCGTACGCCGTCGACGCCGGCACGGCGTTCCGGGAGCTGTGCGCCGACCGCCCGTACGCCTTCTGGCTCGACAGCAGCCGGACCTCCTCCGAGACGGCCCGCTTCTCCTTCGTCGGCCACCCGGACGGCCCGTCGGGCGAGGTGCTCCGCTACGCCGTGGGCACCGGGCACGTGGAGGTGCTCGACGCGGACGGGCGCCACCGGTGCCGGCTGCCCGGCGGCATCTTCGACGTCCTGGACCGGCGGACGCGCGAACGCCCCGCCCCCCACGCCCCCGAACTCCCCTTCGGTCTCAAGGGCGGCTACGTCGGTTACCTCGGCTACGAGGTGAAGGCCGACTGCGGTTCGCCCAACGCCCGTTCCTCGTCCACGCCGGACGCGGTGTGGATGACGGCCACCCGGTTCCTGGTCGTCGACCACGAGGAGAACGACACCTGGCTGGTCGCCGCGAGCCTTGATGAGCCCGCGGAGCTCGCGGACGCGAGGCGATGGCTCGCCGAGGCCGCCCGGCGGGCACCGAACTGGCGCCGGCCGGACGGCGACCGGAGCGCCGAACCGGCCGAACCGGCCAACGGGGTGGACCCCGAGGCGTGGCTGGAGGCACCCCGCGGGGTGTACCTGGAACGTGTCCGCGCCTGCCTGGACGAGCTGCACGCGGGCGAGAGCTACGAGATCTGCCTGACCACCGAGGCGAGGATCCCCTTCCGCGGCGACGCGTTCGCCCTCTACCTGCGCCAGCGGGCGCTCAACCCCGCGCCGTACGCCGCCTACCTCCAGGCCGGCGACACCCGCGTGCTGTGCTCGTCCCCGGAGCGCTTCCTGAAGATCGGCGAGGACGGCGTGGCGGAGGCGAGGCCGATAAAGGGCACCGCACCGCGCCACCGGGACCCGGCCGAGGACGCCCGGGCCGGGGACGAGCTCGCCTCCTCGCCCAAGACCCGCGCGGAGAACCTGATGATCGTGGATCTGCTCCGCAACGACCTGGGGCGGGTCTGCGGAATCGGCAGTGTGGACGTGCCCTCCTTCATGAACGTGGAGTCCTACACCACCGTGCACCAGCTCGTCACCACCGTGCGGGGCCGGCTCCTGCCCGGCGTCGGTCCGGTGCGGGCCGTCCGCGCCTGCTTCCCCGGGGGGTCCATGACCGGCGCCCCCAAGCTCCGGACCATGGAGATCATCGGCCGTCTCGAGGACCGTCCGCGCGGTGTGTACTCCGGGGCCCTCGGTTTCATCGGTCTCACCGGGGCGGCCGATCTGAACATCGTCATCCGCACCGCCGTGGCGCACGGCGGTTGCCTGGACGTCGGCGCGGGAGGGGCCGTCGTGCTCGACTCGGATCCGGCCGCCGAGTACGAGGAGATGCTGGTGAAACTGCGTGCTCCGCTGCGGGGGCTGGCCGCCCCCGACACGCCTGTTGCGGACCGCGGAAAGATTATTGTTCGATCCTCCGCGTTCGGGTAACAAGTTAGACCGTTACCGGCCGACGCAGGTACGAACCTGTGCCGGTCCCAACTCCTGGCGAACGGGGGAGTTCCCGATGCACAGAAGCCGCAGACACCGGAGGGAACACCGGGGGTCGCCGCTGTCGCCGCCCTCGCGTCCGCTGACCTGACCGCGAGCCGTGCCGTCACCGGACAGCCGGACGGCGCCGCCGCGTCCCATGTCGCCCACGGCCGGCCCCAGCGCTCCGCCGGCCGTGGGCGTTTGCTCCATCTGTGTATATGGGGGTCAGATGAGATCTACAGCAGTGTGTTCCCTGTGCCCGGTGACTTCTCTGCACGTACTGGTGGCCGGCGGGCCGAAGGTGCTGCGCAGAGGTATCGAGGCGCTCCTGACCGAGACGGACGACGTCGCGGAGGTCGTGTCCGTCCCGGACGGCGCGAGCGCCGCCGCGGAGGTGCGCAGACGCTCCGCCGAACTCGTCGTCCTCGTCTGCCGCGGCCCCGACGACGCGACGGAGGAGGCGCTCTGCGCGATCCGTGCCGAGGGCGCCACCTCCCTCGTCATCCTCGGCGACTCCGACCCGACGTTTCTGGAACGCGCCGCCCGGTACCCCGCCGACGGCTTCATGATGACCGAGGAACTCAGCGAGGACTCGCTGAGCAGGGCCCTGGACGCCCTCTCCCGGGGTGAGATGCCCTTCCCCCCGGTGCTGGGGCGCATCGCTCTCTCCGCACTGCGCGAACCGCTGCTCCCCCTGCAGCAGCCCGTACTCTCGCCGCGGGAGCGCGAGACCCTGGTGCTGCTGGCGATGGGGCTCAGCAACAAGGAGATCGGCCTCAGGCTGGACATCACCGAGCACGGCGCGAAGCGGCACGTCAGCCGTATATTGTCCAAGTTGAACTGCTCCAACCGGACCATGGCCGCGCGAACCGCTCACCGCATGGGTTTACTCGCCGACGCCGACCGGTGAACCCACCGCCCGAGTGCGCTCCGGTCCCACCCCGAACTCACCGCGAGCGCGCCGACAGGGACGCCCGCCGCCGAGAGGAGGACCGCATGACACGGATTCGACCGGTTCGGGGCGACATCACCGAGCAGCGCGTCGACGCGGTGGTGAACGCCGCCAACTCCTCCCTGCTGGGCGGCGGAGGCGTCGACGGGGCGATCCACCGCAGGGGAGGCCCGGAGATCCTCGCCGAGTGCCGGGCCCTGCGTGCCTCCCGCTACGGCAGGGGCCTGCCGACCGGACAGGCGGTGGCCACCACGGCCGGGCGGCTGCCCGCGCGCTGGGTGATCCACACCGTGGGACCGGTCTTCAGCCGGGACGAGGACCGCTCGGAACTGCTCGCCTCCTGCTACCGGGAGTCCCTGCGGGTGGCCCGCGAGCTGGGCGCCCGCACCATCGCCTTCCCCGCGGTCTCCACGGGCGCCTACGGCTGGCCGCCGGAGGACGGGGCCCGCACCGCGCTGCGCGCGGTGCGGGAGGAGGCCGGGCGGGAGGAGGAGGCCAGGGCGTTCGAGGAGATCCGCTTCGTCCTGTTCGACCGGCGGGCCTACGAGGCCTTCGCCGCGGCGATGTGACCACTGCCCCGCCGGCGGACGGTCGGCGGGAAGCACGGCCGGAACGTTTTTCCGCGAGACCCTGATATCGCGTCAGACCTTTCGGCAGACTGTGCCCCGGCGCTCGGGGCGGTCGGAGCGCCGACTGGCCGGATCACGGGGGTGGATACGGGCATGGGCGTGGGAAGCGGGAGCGGTGCGGCTGCGTCGGGCGGTGGCGGAGCCACCCAGGGCGGTGGGCGGCCGTCCGGGGCGTGTTCGCCGCGTGGCACGGGCTACTTCCTGGAGTGGATCGGCTCTCTGCTCCGGCGGCCCCGGAGGGACCGTGACCTCCCTCTGGTGTGGCTCGGGGGCGAGGGCGCCACCGCCGTCCTCGACTCCCTGGAGAAGCGGCTGAGGACCACCGACGGGCGGCAGGTTCCCCATGCGCGGGCGGACACGGGGGAGCCGTCCGGCGCGGACGGCGTCCGCGTGCTGCTGGACAGGGTGCACGAACTGCTGTCGGTGCGGAGCTTCGGTGCCGGACACCTCGGCTTCCGGCACTACGAGGTGCTGCGGTGCCTGCTGGGGCCGTGGAACGGCGAGGGGGGCGGTGGCGGCGGCCGTGCCGAGGCCGCCGCCCGGCTGCGCAGCCGCCGGACTCCCGTTCAGGAGGGCCAGGCGGTGGACCAGGGCGGTCTCGTCGGCCAGATCGGGGCCGTGTGGCAGCTTGTGTGGTGGCTTCTGCGGCAGGGGATCCCCGCGGCTCTGTTCCAACTGGCGGTGTCCGGGCGGTTCCCCGGGATCGGCCGTCCCTACCGATGGTTCATGCGCCAGGAGTACCTGGTGCCGAGGAGCTCGGGGGGTTTCCTGGCCTTCGCCGGGTGGATCCTGGCCTTGGAGCGCAACGGCGAGCGGCGGGAGGAGATCGACAAGCTGCTGGTCCATGCCTTCCTGCAGGACCTCCGGCGGGCGTACCCCCGCCTGTCCTGGCGTGTGCGGTGCTGGCGGCGGACGGTCTACCCCGTCGTACTGGTGAAGGGGGCCGGGCCGGGGGACGCGGGCGAGCGCCTGCTCAGACTGGTCGGCGAAGTGCGCTGCGAGACGGGGTGGTGGGACCCGCTGCTGGCCGTCTACGCCCGTCGGAGGCAGCCGTGGAACACCGGCGCCCCGGAGACTTCCGCGCTCGTTCCCGTCCGGCCGGAGGAAGTCGGGAAGGGCGGCGGGACCGCACGGGAGCGGGGGCCGGGCCCGGGAAGGCCGGCCGCGGACGACACGGCCTGGCTCCTGCCGGTGGAGATCTCCGGCATGCCGGCGCAGGACGGCGGCGAGGACGGCGGCGGACCGCCGGTGATCGCACCCGGTGCACCGCGGTGGTACACCCACCGCACCTTCGCCGCCGCGCTGTGCCTGGCCCTGCTGGTGCCGCTCCTGGGATGGTCGCGGCAGTGGCTGGGCGGACCGGACTGCCTGCACCGGCCCTTCTCCGGTCAGGTGTCCGTCCGGAGCGCGGGCGGCGAGTGCGTCGGCTACAGCGACAGCGACGCCTTCCGGTTCAACGACGAGCCGGGCCAGGAGAAGCTCCAGCGGGTCCAGGAGAAGATCTTCGAGCAGAACCGGAGGGCGCGCAGGGGATGGGAGAAGAGCGACCGGCGCCGCCCCTACGTCACGGTCGTCTACCTGGGAACGCTGACGGGCCGCAACACCAATGACGACGAGGAGGCGTACGCGGCCGAGCGCCAGGAACTCGAAGGACTGGCCGTGGCCCAGTACCGGGGGATCAAGCAGCCGGCCTCCGCCGCCGACGTACCGCTGATGCACGTCGTGGTCGCCAACGCCGGTTTCCAGATGAGGCATGCCGCCCCGGTGATCGACATGATCGCGGACCTGGCGCGCGGCGGGGGAGAGGCCCCCGTCATCGGTGTCGTGGGGCTGGTGGAGAGCCGCAAGAGCACATTCCGGGCCCTGAAGAGGCTCAACCAGGAGGGGATCCCCGCGATAGCACCGACCCTCTCCGGTGAGGGCATGTACCAGGGGTCCTCGCTCTACCTGCAGATCGCCACCCCCAACAGGGACCAGGCCACCATGGTCGCCGAGTACGCGAGGAGCCGGGGCATCCGGAAGGCGCGCGTCTACTACACCGTCGGCGAGCGCTCCAGCCGGGAGGACGACATCTATGTCTCCACCCTGGTGGAGGAGGTGAGGAAGAAGGTCGAGGGCGTCGAGTACGTCGAGGACTTCATGGCCAAGGGGCTGCGGAGGGAGGAGTGCGGCTACCCGGGGATGCTGTTCTTCGCCGGACGGTGGTCGGAGTTCCACGACTTCCTCAGGGGCCTGGCCACCTGCGAGGAGCAGCCGCGCCTCCTGGTGGCCGACGACTCGGTCAACCGCTACATGGCCAACCCGTCGCTGCGCAGGAGCGCGCCGGCCGGCCTGCCGCTCGTCTTCGCCTCCAAGGCCCCCCTGGCCACCTGCGAGGCCCTGCGCTCCCGGGCCCGGGAGGGGCGGGACGGAAGGGCGGCCAAGTTCCTCCAACTGGTCAGCACGACCCTTGGGGACCGTCCTCTGGAGACACCGCGCTGCACCGGCCCGGAAGGAGAGGCCCCGGAGGAGCCGGTGGGCGAGCGCGTCGGGCTCGCCCACGACTCGGCCCTCCTGCTGCTGGAGGCCGTCGAGTCGCTGACCGAGCGTGTCCGGGTCCCCGGCGAGACGTGGGACCCGCGGCTGGTCGGCCCGGTGACGGTCCACACCGAGGTGCTTCGTCTGAACGGCGAGAGGCCGTTCTCCGGCGCCACGGGCCAAATCAGGTTCCACCGTGGCGGAGGGGAGCCGATGGGCCGGACGATCTCCTTTCTGAAGGTCGGCGACATCACCGACCTCGACGAACCGCCCCGGGAGGTGTTCCGCTGCGAGGGCACCGGCGCGGACGGCGAGATCGACTGCGCCGCCCTGGCCGCCGGCACCGGCGGCTCTCAGCGGTAGAGCAGGTACGGGCGGCGCGCCCGTTCGAAGGCGCGCACCTCCTCCCGCCAGGCGGCCGTGATCTCCTCCACGTCCTTGCCCGCGTCGATCATCTCCCGCAGCCGGGGTGAGCCGGAGAGCTTGTCGATCCAGAACGGGCGCCCGGTGTCCCAGGAGTCCTGGCGCCAGGCGAAGTCGGGGTGGCGGCGCGCCTCCACCAGCATCGCCACCGCCGTGGGGATCGGCTCGTAGCGGAGCGGGTCGGTGACGTGGATCTGGACGCCCGCGCAGGTGGTGCCGGTGTGCTTGCCGAACGTCGGCACGAAGTAGCCCTCGCGGAACCGCACCCCCGGCAGTTTCCGCGCATTCAGCCGGTCGCCGTAGCGGTGGTCCAGGTACGGCGCGCCGACGAACTCGAACGGTCGGGTGGTGCCGCGCCCCTCCGAGAGGTTGGTGCCCTCGAAGTAACCGGTCCCGGCGTAGACCACGGCGGTGTCCGCGGTCGGCATGTTCGGGGAGGGCGGCACCCAGGGCAGGCCGCTGCCGTGCGCGGTGGAGTACGGGTCCCAGCCGCGCACCGGCACGACCTCCAGCTCCGCCGGCTCCCCGCCCCCGCCCTCCTTCGGCAGCAGCTCGCCGTTGAAGTAGCGGGCCAGTTCGCCCACCGTCATCCCGTGCTGCTGGATGATCACCTCGGCGCCGACGCCCGAGGTGAACTCCTCGGTCATCAGCGGGCCGTCGGCCCGCCGCCCGATCGGGTTGGGACGGTCCAGCACGACGAAGCGGGCGCCGGTGGAGCGGGCGGCGACCATCGCGTTGTACATGGTCCAGATGTAGGTGTAGAAGCGGACGCCGACATCCTGGATGTCGAAGACGATCGTGTCCGCCCCGGCCCTGGTGAACAGCTCGGCCAGCTTCGCCGCGCCCGCCCCGTACGCGTCGTACACCGTCAGGCCGGTACGCGGGTCGGTGAACTCCGGCTCGGATCCGCCCGCCTGCGCGCTGCCCCGGAAACCGTGCTCGGGGCCGAACACCCCGACGATCTCCAGCTCGCTGCGCGCGGCCATGGAGTCCACGATGTGGCCGGTGTCGCGCAGTACGCCGGTGGGATTGCTGATCACCCCGACCCTGCGGCCGCGCAGCATGGACCAGTCGCGGGCGGCCGCGACGTCGGCGCCGGGGACGACGCCCCGGCCGCCGGAGCGGCTGCCGCCCGCGGCGGTGGCGGCGGCGGTGGCGGGGGGCAGAAGCGGGGCGGCCAGCGCGGCTGCCGCGCCGCCGGCGAGGAGGGATCGGCGGGAAGGCATGCGGGGAAGCTAGCCGCGGGCGTGCTGAGCGACAAGAGGCCACGCACGGTGACAGAGGTACAGAGCAATGACGGCGCCCCGACGGAGCAGCCCCGGTCGCGCCCGCCCGGTGCTCACCCCGCGCCGCCTCCTTCGGGGGCCGGATCCTCGACGAGGACCACCTCCAGGGTGCGCGGGCCGTGGACGCCCTCCACCCGGTCCAGCTCGATGTCGCTGGTGGCCGACGGGCCGGAGATCCAGGTCAGCGGACGGGCCGGGGCGAGCCTCTCCAGTGCCTCGGGCACCGACGCCACCACCTGCCCGGGGGCGCGCACCACGCAGATGTGGTGGTCGGGGATCAGGGTGATGCGTCGGCGTCCCTGCCCGGGGCCGCCGTCCAGCACGATCGTGCCGGTCTCCGCGATCGCCACCGCGCACCCGGTCACCACGCTGTCCACCGAGTCCAGTTCGCGTGCGGTGGAGGCGGCGCGGTCGTGGACACGGACGGGGTCGGCGGCCTTCAGCCAGTGCGGCGGCAGACCGGGCGGCACCAGCACCGTGGCGCTGCCGCGCGTCGCCAGCAGACGGCACAGCAGCAGGGGCAGGCCGTCTTCGCCGGTGCGGTGCACCACGGCGCGGTAGTCCGCCAGGTTCTCGGCCAGTAGCCCGGTGAGCGCCCCGGCCGCCCCGGTCCCGGACGGGAGACGGGCGCGCGCGTACTCCCGGGGGACGGGGACGTCGTCCGGCGTCTCGGAGCGCGGTACGTCCCGCAGGGCGCCGCGGATCCGCCCCAGCACCGTCTCGCGGTCGCTCATCGGTCGCCTCCCCCCTCTGCCCGCCCTGCCCGCTCCGTCTGCTCTGCCTGCCCTGTTTGATCTGTTTGATCTTCCCGGCCCTTCCGCCCCCCGCTCCCGTTCCCCCGTTCGCGCAGCCACCAGTCGCGGAAGGACTCGGCGGGCACTTCGGGCAGCTCTCGGCTCGCCGTCCAGGCCCGGCCCGGTCCCGGCAGGCGGCGCGGGTGCAGCCGCCTGGTGCGGGAGGCCAGCCGCTGGCCGGCCCGCAGCGCCGCCGGATGCTCGAAGACCCAGCGGGCCGCCCGCATCGCCGCGCGCTCGGCGGCGTGGCCGCGGGCGGGGCGGATGGTGGTGCGCCGTCCGCGCACCGTCGCCTCGCCGCCCTCCACGACGCGTTCGCGCAGATGGACCAGGACCTGGGGGATGTCGATGGCCACCGGGCAGACCTCGTAGCAGGCCCCGCACAGCGAGGACGCGTACGGCAGCGAGGCGTCCAGCTCCGTGACCGTGCCGCGCAGCTGGGGGGTGAGGATCGCGCCGATCGGGCCCGGATAGGCCGAGCCGTAGGCGTGCCCGCCCGCCCGCTCGTAGACCGGGCAGACGTTCAGGCAGGCCGAGCAGCGGATGCAGCGCAGCGCCTGGCGGCCCACGGTGTCGGCCAGCGCGTCGGTGCGGCCGTTGTCCAGCAGCACCAGGTGGAAGTCGCGCGGGCCGTCGGCGCCCTCGGCATCCGCGGCCCCCGTCCACATCGAGGTGTAGGGGTTCATCCGCTCGGCGGTGGAGGATCGGGGCAGCAGTTGGAGGAAGACCTCCAGATCGCGCCAGGTGGGCACCACCTTCTCGATGCCGACCACCGAGATCAGTGTCTCGGGCAGGGTCAGGCACATCCGCCCGTTGCCCTCGGACTCCACCACCACCAGTGTGCCGGTCTCGGCCACCATGAAGTTGGCGCCCGAGATCCCTACCTTCGCGCGCAGGAACTTCTCCCGCAGGTGCAGCCGGGCGGCCTCGGCCAGCTCGGCCGGCTCCTCGCTCAGATCCTCGGGCGCGGGGCGGCCCCAACGCCCCATCTCGGAGCGAAAGATGTCACGGATCTCGCCGCGGTTGCGGTGGATGGCGGGGACGAGGATGTGCGAGGGCAGGTCGTCGCCGAGCTGGACGATCAGCTCGGCCAGGTCGGTCTCGTAGGCGCGGATCCCGGCCGCCTCCAGGGCCTGGTTCAGGCCGATCTCCTGGGTGGCCATCGACTTGACCTTGACCACCTCGCTCTCGCCGGTGGCTCGGACCAGCTGAGTGACGATCCGGTTGGCCTCGGCGGCGTCGGCGGCCCAGTGGACGGTGCCGCCCGCGGCGGTCACGGCCTCCTCCAGCCGCTCCAGGTAGTGGTCGAGGTGGCGCAGGGTGCGGTCCTTGATCGCCGCGCCGGCGGCACGCAGCCCGGCCCAGTCCGGCAGTTCGGCGACGGCCCGCGCGCGCTTGGCGCGGATGGTGCCGGTGGCGTGGCGCAGGTTGCCGCGCAGCCGCGTGTCACGGACGGCCGCGGCGGCGGCCTCGGGGAAGGCGGGCATGCCCAGGAACGTCCCACCGCTCATCGCGCCGCCTCCCGCGTGCCGCCCGCCGTGCCGCCCGCCGTGCCGTCGGTCGCCGTGCCGCCGTCCGTCGAGGCCAGGATCTCGGCGAGGTGGACGGGCCGGACGGCCGAACCCCGCCGGGCCAGGGTGCCGCCGATGTGCATCAGACAGGAGTTGTCCACCGCGCACACCGCCTCCGCCCCCGTTCCCTCGATGCCGCGCGCCTTGTCCGCGCCCATCGCCGCCGACACCGCCGCGTTCTTCACCGCGAACGTCCCGCCGAAACCGCAGCACTCCCGCGCGCCCGGCAGCTCCACCAGCTCCAGGCCGCGCACGTTCTCCAGCAGCCGCCGGGGCCGGTCGCCCAGCCCCAGCGTCCGCAGGCCGTGGCAGGTGGGGTGGTAGGTCACCGTGTGCGGGTAGTACGCGCCCACGTCCGTCACCCCCAGCACGTCCACCAGGAACTCGCTCAGCTCGTACGTCCTGGAAGCCGCACCGGCCACCTCGTCCGCCCTCCGGCCCCCGAAGGCCCGGGCGGCGATCCGCGGATGGTTCTCGCGCACCATCGCCGCGCACGAACCGGACGGGGTGACGATGTGGTCGTAGCCGCGGAAGACCTCGGCGAAGCGGCGCACCAGCGGCTCGGTCTCGCGCCGGTAGCCGGTGTTGAACTGGGGCTGCCCGCAGCAGCTCTGGGCGAGGGGGAAGTCCACCTCCACCCCCAGCCGCTCCAGCACGGCCAGAGTGGCCCGCCCGGTGCCCGGGTAGAGCGTGTCGGTCACACACGTCACGAACAGCGCTACCCGCATACCGCGGCCTCCGCCCGACGCCAGGCTGCCCGGTCACCCATGGGCTCATGGTGCCGCAGCGGATGGGTGGCGCGCAGCAGGGAGCGCAGCGCCGCCAGGTCGCCGCGCACGGCGCCGGCCGCGCGCGCCTGGACCAGCACGCTGCCGAAGGCCGCCGCCTCGGCCGGGCCCGCCACCACCGGCAGCCCGCAGGCGTCGGCCGTCAGCCGGCACAGCAGCTCGTTGCGCGCCCCGCCGCCGACGATGTGCACCACCTCCACCTCCCGCCCCGACAGCCGCTGGGCGTCGGCGACCGCCCGGCGGTGGGCCAGGGCCAGGGAGTCCAGTACGCAGCGGACCGTCTCGGCCGGATCGCGGGGGACCGGCAGGCCGGTGCGCCGGCACGCCTCGGCGATCCGCGCGGGCATCCGCCCCGGCGCCAGGAAGGCCGGATCGCCGGCGTCCACCACCGAGCGCAGCGCGGGCGCCTTCGCCGCCTCGCGCAGCAGCACCGCCAGGTCCGGCGCGAGCCCCTCGGCCTCCCAGGAGCGCAGACACTCCTGGAGGAGCCACAGGCCCATGATGTTGCGCAGATAGCGGACCGTGCCGTCCACGCCCAGTTCGTTGGTGAAGTTCGCGGCGCGCGACTGCTCGGTGAGCACCGGCGCCTCCAGCTCCACACCGGCCAGCGACCAGGTGCCCGTGGCGATGTACGCGAACGCCCGCCCGCTCTGTGCGGGGACCCCGGCCACGGCGGAGGCGGTGTCGTGCGAGCCGACGGCCGTCACCGGCACCGGCCCGGCCAGCCCGCACTCCTCCAGCACCTCGCCCAGCAGCTCGCCCGCCGGATCCCCCGGCCGCCGCAGCGGCGGGAACAGCGACAGGTCGACGCCGAACGCCTTCGCCACCGGCCGCGCCCAGTCGCCGGTGCGCGGGTCGACCAGCTGGGTGGTGGAGGCGTTGGTCAGCTCGGTGCCCGCCTCGCCCGTCAGCCAGTACGCCACCAGGTCCGGGATCAGCAGCAGGCGCCGGGCGGCGGCCAGCGCGGGCGTACCGCGGGCCGCCACCAACTGGTGGAGGGTGTTGAACGGCTGGTACTGCAGGCCCGTGGCGGCGTACAGCTCCTCGGGCGGCAGCACGGCCGCGGCCCGCCCCGCGGCCCCCGCCGTACGGCCGTCGCGGTAGTGCACCGGATTGCCCAGCAGCGCGCCCGAGGCGTCCAGCAACCCGTAGTCCACGGCCCAGGAGTCGACGCCGACCGAGGCCAGACGTCCCCCGGGCGCGGCCCGGCCCGCCTCCCGCAGCCCGTCCAGCACACCCCGGTACAGGCCGAGGACGTCCCAGTGCAGGGTGCCGCCGACGCGGACGGGACGGTTGGGGAAACGGTGCGCCTCGCGCAGCTCCAGAACGCCCGGCCCGGCCGTGCCCACCATGGCGCGCCCGCTGGAGGCGCCCAGGTCGACGGCGGCGAAGGACAGGGGGGAGCGCGGTGGTGGGGCAGGGGGCACGGTGGACCTCGCGGGACGGTGGGTTGGGCCCGCCCGGCGACCGCGGTGGCCGGGCGGGGGATCTGGGGGGCGTCAGCGCAGGAAGGCGGCGGCCACGCCCGCGTCGACGGGGATGTGCAGTCCGGTGGTGTGGCTCAGCTCGCCGCCGGTGAGGGCGAACACCGCGTTCGCCACGTGCTCGGGCAGCACCTCGCGCTTGAGGAGGGTGCGCCGGGCGTAGAACTCGCCGAGCTTCTCCTCCGGCACCCCGTACACCGCGGCACGCCGCGCCCCCCAGCCGCCGGCGAAGATGCCGGAGCCGCGCACCACGCCGTCGGGGTTGACGCCGTTGACGCGGATGCCCGCCTCGCCCAGTTCGGCGGCGAGCAGCCGCACCTGGTGGGACTGGTCGGCCTTGGTGGCGCCGTAGGCGATGTTGTTGGGGCCCGCGAAGACCCCGTTCTTGGAGGCGATGTAGACGATGTCGCCGCCCAGTCCTTGCGCGGTCATCACCCGGGCGGCCTCGCGGGAGACCAGGAAGGAGCCGCGGGCCATGATGGCGTGCTGGAGGTCCCAGTCCCTCGCGGTCGTCTCCAGCAGGGGCTTGGAGATGGAGATGCCCGCGTTGTTGACCACCAGGTCCACGCCGCCGAAGGCGAGGACGGCCGCCGCGAACGCCCGGGCGATCTGCTCCTCGTCGGTGACGTCCACCGTCACCGCCACCGCCTTGTCGGGGCCGCCCAGCTCCCCGGCGACGGCGGAGGCCCTCTCCGCGTCGAGGTCGGCGACCACCACGCACGCGCCCTCGGCGGCCAGCCGGTGCGCGATGGCCCGCCCGATGCCCGACCCGGCGCCGGTGACCAGCGCGATCCGGGTGGCCAGGGCCTTCGGCTCCGGCATCCGCCGCAGCTTGGCCTCCTCCAGCTCCCAGTACTCGATGCGGAACTTCTCGCTCTCCTCGATGGGGGAGTAGGAGGAGACGGCCTCGGCCCCGCGCATCACGTTGATCGCGTTGACGTAGAACTCGCCCGCCACCCGCGCGGTCTGCTTGTCCTTGCCGAAGGAGAACATCCCCACCCCCGGCACCAGGACGATCGCCGGGTCCGCCCCGCGCATCGCGGGGGAGCCGGCGGTCGCGTGCCGCTCGTAGTACGCCCGGTACTCCGCGCGGTACTCGGCGTGCAGCTCCTTCAGCCGGGCGACGGCGTCCTCCAGCGGCGCGGTCGCCGGCAGGTCCAGGACCAGGGGGCGGACCTTGGTGCGCAGGAAGTGGTCCGGGCAGGAGGTGCCCAGGGCCGCCAGACGCGGATGCTCCGCGCGGGAGAGGAAGTCCAGCACGACGCCGGTGTCGGTGAAGTGCCCGACCTGCGGCCGGTCGGCCGAGGCGACGGCGCGCACGTACGGCGCCAGCGCGGCGGCGCGCGCCCGGCGCTCGTCCTCCTCCAGCGGCCCGTAGCCCTCCAGGACCGGGCCGAACGGCTCGGGCCGGCCGCGCTCGGCGAGGAACGCCTCGGCGGTGCGGATGATGTGCAGCGAGCTGGCCTCGCACTCGTTCGAGGTGTCGCCCCACGCGGTGATGCCGTGCCCGCCCAGGACGCAGCCGATCGCCTGCGGGTTGGCCTCCTTGACCGCGGCGATGTCCAGCCCGAGCTGGAAGCCCGGACGCCGCCACGGAACCCAGACGACGGTGTCGCCGAAGCACTCGGCCGTCAGCCTCTCGCCGTCGGCGGCGCAGGCGAGCGCGATGCCGGAGTCGGGGTGGAGGTGGTCGACGTGGGAGGCGTCCACCAGACCGTGCATCGCGGTGTCGATGGAGGGGGCCGCGCCGCCCCGGCCGTGCAGGCAGTGGTCGAACGCGGCGACCATCTCGTCCTCGCGCTCCACCCCCGGATACACGTCCTTCAGCGCGCGCAGCCGGTCCAGGCGCAGGGCCGCCAGCCCGCCGGCGGTCAGCGTGCCCAGGTCTCCGCCGGAGCCCTTGACCCACAGCAGTTCGGTCCCGCCTCCGGTCACGGGGTCGGTGCCGGTGCCCTTGGCGGAGGTGTTGCCGCCCGCGTAGTTGGTGTTGCGCGGATCGGATCCCAGCCGGTGCGAGCGCGCCAGCAGCGCCTCGATGGTCTCCCGCTCCGTCCTGCGGTCGCCGTCCATGTCCCTCACGCTCCCCAGCCGGCCTGGCGGCCGCCCTTGCGGTCCTCGGTGATCCGCTCGGCCCATCCCGAGCGGTGGTAGGCCGCGACCGGGTCCGGGTCCAGGCCCATCTCCTCGCGGACCTCGGCCAGCAGCGGCCGTACGTCGGTGTTGTAGGCGTCCATCAGCACGGCGTTGGCGGCCAGCACGTCGCCGCACGCCTGGGCCGCCGACAGCGCCTCGCGGTCGACCAGCAGGGCCTTGGCGGTGGCCTCCTGGACGTTCATCACCGAGCGGATGATCGCGGGGATCTTCGCCTCGATGTTGTGGCACTGGTCGAGCATGAAGGCGGTCCGCGGCCCGTAACCGCCGCCGCGCACCACCTCGTACATGATCCGGAAGAGCTGGAAGGGGTCGGCCGAGCCGACCATCAGGTCGTCGTCGGCGTAGAAGCGGGAGTTGAAGTCGAAACCGCCCAGCTTCCCCTCGCGCAGCAGCACGGCCACGATGAACTCGATGTTGGTGCCCGGCGCGTGGTGACCGGTGTCCACCACCACCTGCGCCTTCTCGCCCAGTCTCAGGCAGTGGGCGTAGGCGGTGCCCCAGTCGGGGACGTCGGTGGTGTAGAAGGCCGGCTCGAAGAACTTGTACTCCAGCAGCATCCGCTGCCCCCCGCCGAGGCGCTCGTACACCGCGGCGAGCGCCTCGGCCAGCCGCTCCTGGCGGGCGCGTATGTCGTCCTGGCCCGGGTAGTTGGTGCCGTCGGCGAACCACAGCTTCAGATCGCGCGAGCCGGTGGCGTCCATGATGTCGACGCACTCCAGCAGATGGTCCAGCGCCTTGCGCCGTACGGCCGCGTCGGGGTGGCAGACGCTGCCGAGCCGGTAGTCGTCGTCCTGGAAGACGTTGGAGTTGATCGCGCCGAGGGACAGGCCGCGCTCCTTCGCGTACCGCGCCAGCCCGGCGTAGTCGTCGACCCGGTCCCAGGGGATGTGCAGGGCCACGGTCGGCGCGACGCCGGTGTGCGCGTGCACCCGGGCCGCGTCGTCGAGCTTCTCCCGGGGGGTGCGCGGGACACCGGGCTGCGCGAAGACCTTGAAACGTGTTCCGGAGTTGCCGTAGGCCCACGAGGGCGTCTCGATGGCCTGTTTCCTGAGGGCCGCCTTCACGGCGGACACGGCGGTCATGCGTCAGAGCTCCCGAGGTCCGGACGGCTTCGTGAATCGTTTCATCGCCGGAAAGCTATGGGGGTTCCGATGAGGGTGTCAAGGGGCGGGGGGCGGGCGAGGTCCAGAGGCGCAGAACTCCCCGGACATTCGAATTTTTCCACCCGCGGGCCGTTGACGGAGGCCGGGGAGTGCCCCTACCGTCCGTGAGCACCTCCATGAAACCTTTCACGGAGGTGCTCACGGTCGTCCACGGCTTCCCACGAGGAGGAACGCGTGCAGCGCGTCTGCTTTCTGCTGAAGGTCCGCGCCGACCGGCTGGCGGAGTACCGCGAGCGGCACGCCGCCGTCTGGCCGGAGATGCTCCGCGCCCTGAGCCGGAGCGGCTGGCGCAACTACTCGCTCTTCCTGCGCGAGGACGGACTCCTCGTCGGCTATCTGGAGACCGAGGACTTCGCCGCGGCCAGGGCCGCCATGGAGGCCACGGACGTCAACGCCCGCTGGCAGGCGGAGATGTCCGGCTTCTTCGAGTCCCCGGACGGCGCGCGGCCGGACGAGGCCATGCGCCCCCTCACCGAGGTCTTCCACCTCGACTGACGGCGGTGACGCCCGTGGTGGCGCCGCGGGTTGTGCTGAGCCCCCGGCCCCGGAGCGGGTGCGTAGCATGGGCGCGCGGCCCCGGGCCGGGCGCCGCGGACAGCAGGAAACGGGAGACGGTCGGGCTCGTGGCGCGCATGGTGGGGATCAAGGACGTGGCACGTCAGGCGGGGGTGTCGGTGGGCACCGTCTCCAACGTCATCAACCGGCCGGAGATGGTCGCCGAGGAGACCAGGACCCGGGTGCAGGCGGTGATAGCGCAACTCGGCTATGTGCGCAGCGAGTCGGCGCGGCACCTGCGGGCGGGCCGCAGCCGGATCATCGCCCTGCTGGTGCTGGACATGGCCAACCCCTTCTTCGCCGACGTCGCCTCCGGCGCCGAGCGGGCGGCGCGGGAGGAGGGGCTCGGGGTGATGCTGTGCAACAGCGCGCAGAGCCCCGCGGAGGAGGCCGACTACCTCTCCCTCTTCGCCGAGCAGCGGGTGCGCGGCGTCCTGGTCACCCCGGTCGACACCTCCGGCCGGAACCTGGCCGACTTCCGCCGCCACGACATCCCCTACGTCGTGGTGGACCGGGTGCTGGACAGCGCCGACGAGGGCTGCTCGGTCTCCGTCGATGACGTCACGGGCGGATCGCTGGCCGCCCGGCACCTGCTGGCCCAGGGGCACCGGGAACTGGTCTACGTGAGCGGCCCGATGCATCTGTCGCAGTGCCGCGACCGGCACACCGGCGCGCTGGCGGCCCTGAGCGAGGCGGGGCTGCCCCACACCGCGCTGCGGCGGATCGAGGGCGAACGGCTGGACGTGGCGGCCGGGCGGGACGCCGGCGCCAGACTGCTGGGGATGACGCCCAGGCCGACGGCGGTGTTCTGCGCCAACGACCTGCTCGCGCTGGGGGTGCTCCAGGCGCTGTTCGCGGCCGGGGTGTCGGTGCCGGGGGAGATCGCCCTGGTCGGCTACGACGACATCGAGTTCGCCGCGGCGGCGGCCGTACCCCTGACCTCGGTGCGGCAGCCCGCCTTCCGGATGGGGCGCGCGGCCGCCGACCTGCTCATCGAGGAGACCGGGGAGGCGGCCGCCGGGCACCGGCACCAGCGGATCGTGCTCCAGCCCGAACTGGTCGTCCGGGACTCCAGCATCTCCGCGCCGCGCCACTGAACCGCGGCCCCACCGGCCCCACCGGATCCGTCTCCGGTCGTCGCCCCCGGTCGGGTCGGACGAGCCGGCCGACGAAGTGGACGAGGCCGGCGAGCAGACCGGTGACGAGGTCCGTCGGGAACTTTCCCCTTGTGCATGCCGGGACGGATGCCTCCGTCTCCCGGTGGGGCTCCGGGGTGGGGGGGTGGTGACGCTCCACGGCGCGCCAATCGCACAACGTGAGCGCCGCGTGTCCCGCGGTCACCGCGCAGCCGTTCCCCTCGCCGTCACGCCCACAGGTGGTTCCCCGGATGTACGTTCGCCTTCCGGGGAGCGGCCGAGGATGTCCCGCACCGCACGGACCGCGGCCCGGCCCGCGCGGCTCGCGCCGACGGTGCTCGCCGAGGGGCCGTAGCCGACCAGGTGGATCCGCGGATCGCGCACCACGCGGGTGCCGTCCATGCGGATGCCGCCGCCGGGCTCGCGCAGCCGCAGCGGCGCCAGATGGCCGATCGCGGGGCGGAAACCGGTGGCCCACACGATGCCGTCCGCCGCGATGAAGCGCCCGTCGTCCCACTCCACACCGCCGGGGGTGATCCGGTCGAACATCGGCAGGCGCCGCAGCACTCCGCTGTCCCGGGCGCGCCGCATCTCCTCGGTCATGGGCAGCCCCGTCACGGAGACCACGCTGCGCGGCGGCAGCCCGTCGCGCACGCGCTCCTCCACCAGGGCGACCGCCGCACGTCCGCGCTCGGCGTCGAACGGCCCCTCGGTGAAGACCGGCTCGCGGCGGGTCACCCAGGCCGTGGCGGCGGCGACCGGTGCGATCTCCAGCAGATGCTGCACGGCGGAGGTGCCGCCGCCCACGACCACCACGCGCTCGCCCGCGAAGAGGCCCGGCCCGGGATAGCGGGAGGTGTGGAACTGGCGGCCGGCGAAGGACTCCTGACCGCGCACCCGGGGCCAGTAGGGGCGGTCCCAGGTCCCGGTGGCGTTGATCAGCGCCCGGGCGGCCCACACCCCGGCGTCGGTCTCCACCAGCAGCCGTCCGTCCCCGGCCTCGCGCACCGCGCGCACCCGCACCGGGCGCCGTACCCGCAGGCCGAAGGCACGCTCGTAGTCGGCGAAGTACCCGCCGATCACCTCGGAGGAGGGACGCTGGGGATCGGCGCCGGCCAGCTCCATGCCGGGCAGGGAGTGCATCCCGTGCACCCGGCCGTAGGTCAGGGTGGGCCAGCGGAACTGCCAGGCCCCGCCGGGACGCGGGGAGCGGTCCAGGACGACGAAGTCCCGGCCGGGCTCGTACCCGGCGCGCCGCAGGTGGTAGGCGCTCGACAGCCCCGCCTGCCCGGCGCCCACGACCACGACATCCACCTCGGAGAACTCCATACCCCGGCCAACCACGGGCGGGGCCGGATGCTTCCCCGGGCGGGGACAGGCCCCAGGATGGAAGCATGAGCGATCACTTCAGCACCCGTACCCTTCACATCACCACCGGCTCGGACGAGACCGTCGCCGACCTCACCCGCGAATGCGAGGGATTCCTGGCCGAAGTCGCCGGCGGCCGCGACGGGCTGCTCAACGTCTTCGTCCCGCACGCCACGGCCGGCATCGCGGTCATCGAGACCGGGGCGGGCAGCGACGACGACCTGCTCGCCGCGCTGCGCGACCTGCTGCCCGCCGACGGCCGGTGGAGCCACCGGCACGGCAGCCCCGGCCACGGCCGCGACCACGTCCTGCCGGCCCTCGTCCCGCCGCACGCCACCCTGCCGGTGATCGGCGGGCGGCTGGAGCTGGGCACCTGGCAGTCGGTCTGCCTGGTGGACACCAACGGCGACAACCCCGACCGGCGGGTGCGGCTGTCCTTCCTGGGCTGACCGCGTCGCCGGGCCGGGGCAGAGCCGGACCGGAATGCTGGGAGCCCTCCCAGTCTGGTCCAGGCCAATGCTACGGTCACCCCGGCGCCCGGGGGCCGGGCGGCGTTTCGGCGGGGAAGACCAGGAGAGGGGCGGCGCAGTGGACGGTGCGGGCGGCGGACGGCGGGCGTACATCGGGTCCTACACCTCGGCGGGCGGGCGCGGCATCACCACGGCCGCCGTCGACCCGGACACCGGGGCGCTGACGGTGCTGCACCACACGGACGCGGTGCCCGACCCCTCCTACCTCGTGCCGGGGCCGGGCGGGGGGATGCTCTACGCGGTGAGCGAGACCGAGGACGGCCGCGCCGCCGCGCTGTCCCTGGCCGACCCCGACCGGCCGAGCCCCGCCGGGGCGCCGGTGTCCGTCGAAGGCGCCGGCCCCGCCCACCTGACCTGCGCGGCCGGACAGCTGATCACCGCCAACTACACCTCGGGAAGCGTCAGTTCGCTGCCGCTGCGGCCCGACGGAACCCTCGGCGCGCAGCCGGCCGTACTGTCCCACAGCGGCCGCGGACCGGTGCGCGGGCGGCAGGAGGGGCCGCACGCCCACGCCGTGGTCGCCGACGCCTCGTGGCGCTGGCTGCTGGCGGTCGACCTCGGCGCCGACACGGTGTGGGTCTACCGGCTCGACCACGCCGCCGCCGCGCTCCGCCCGCACGGGCGGACACCGCTGCGGCCCGGCAGCGGACCCCGGCACCTGGCCTTCCACCCGCGCGGCGACCGGGCGTACGTCGTCAACGAACTGGTCTCCACCGTGGTCTGCTGCCGCTGGGACCGGGCGAGCGGTGTTCTGGAACCCGCGGGGGAGGCCGGCACGCTGCCGGCGGGCTCCGGAGCGGAAGGGGGGAACCACCCCTCGGAACTGGTGGTCTCCGCCGACGGCCGCTGGGCCTGGGCGGCCAACCGCGGACACGACAGCATCGCCGTACTGGCCCTGGAGCCGCACGGCGCGGGTATGGAGCTGGTCACCACCGTCCCCTGCGGTGGGCACTGGCCGCGCGACCTGGCCCTGGACCCGGCCGGGCGCAGACTCTACGCCGCCAACGAGCGCTCGGGCGACGTGACCTGGTTCGACATCGACCCGGACACCGGGGTGCCGCACCGGGCGGGCTCGATCCAGGCTCCGGCCGCCACCTGCGTCGTCCTCGGCTGAGGGCTCGGCCGGCAGACCGGCCGAGAGGCCGGCCGGGGCCCGGCCCGCCGTCCGGCCGCCGTGCGGCCCGCGACCCGGCGGGCCGCAGGGGGGAGGGCCCGGGTCAGTGGGCCTGCGCCCCCTGCGGCGACCGCTGGGCGATGCCGAGCTTCGCGGCGTAGGTGGAGGCCACCAGCCTGCCCACCGCCGTGTAGGAGCCCAACGGCTCGGCGGCCTGGCAGTCGGCCTCCCGCACCGCGGACTCCAGCAGGCCCTCGGGAACCTCGGGGCCGATCAGGCAGGGCGCCAGGGCGAGCTGCTGGGAACCGGCCTCGCGGAGCTGCTCGGCGGCGCGGGTGACGGCGCCCTCCTCGTCCAGCCCCGCGGACAGCACCGGCACCGTCAGACGCGCGGCCAGCAGCATTCCGGTGATACCGGCGGCCTGCACGGCCTCCTCGCCGCCCATGGCGGCCAGGATGATGCCGTCGGCGGCGGTCGCCACGGTGAACAGCCGGGCGCGGTCCGCCCGGGCCAGCCCCGCCTCCGAGAGCCTGACGTGGACGGCCTCGGCCAGCAGTGGGTGCGGGCCGAGTACATCGGTCAGCTCGGCACCGGAACCGCTCTCGAGCACGGCCTGGCGTATCCGGCGCATCTGCGCTCCGTCGGGCCCGGCCAGCAGGGGGACGACCACCGCGAGCGGGGCCTCCTCGATCCGGCGGCGGGCCGCCTCGGCCTCGGCCTCCACCTCGGCGGCCTCCGCGCCCGCCTCCACCGCCTCGGCGGCAGCGGCCTCGACGGCGGCCGTCGCCGCGGCGGCCCGGGAGGCGCGGTCGGCCGCGGCCTGCGTCAGCACGCCCTGGAGGGCGGGGAACTCACCGTCCTCGCCGTCCACGAAACCGATCCGGGCGTCGAGCCCCGGCAGTTCGGAGCGGGCGATGCTCAGGATCTCCTCGGCAAGGCTCCGGGAGGTGCCGGAGGGTACGCCGGGGACGGCCAGCACCAGAGCGGGCGCACCCTCGGGCGCTATGGCGGGCTGAGGCCGGCGGTGCCGTCCGGACTGTCGGGGACGCGGCATTCGTACGGGCAGGCCGTTTGCGGGGCCAGTGGGGGTGCTCATGGCGCCGCATGCTAATGCCTTGGCGGGTTCGGCTGTTCGGGCGGGGCGGAGGAGTGCCGGTCTGTCCCCTTTCGTCCCGCGCGTCGCGGTGACGGCCCCATCTCGCTGTGTTACCAGGCATGGCCGGTCGGCAAGCCCGGTTCCGCGTCCGTCTCACCGGATGTGGAGGAGGGCCGGGTCCCGCGGCAGCCGCAGTGAGTCCCGGGCCAGCCGGCCGGCCAGGAACAGGGCTCCGGCCAGGGGGTCTCCCGCCGCCGGGACGGTCCGGGCGTGCGGCAGCCGTACGGCCAGCTCCCGGCGCAGGGGCGCGAGCAGCGGCTCGCCGGCCTTGAAGAGCCCGCCGGTCAGGGCGACGAGGCTGCCCCCGGACCCGGGGCAGACGGCGGCGGCGCTCTCGGCGATGTGGACGGCCGCCTCCTCGACGACGCGCGCCGCCACCGGATCCCGCTCGGCGCACCCGGTCACCTCCGGGGCGAACGAGGCGAGCACCGCCGGGCGGTCGGTACGCGGATACAGCTTCCCCGGCAGGGAGGCCACCGGGCCGAAGACGGCCTCGGCGCGGGCGAGCAGCGCGGCCGATCCGCCCGGCCGGCCGTCATGGGCCCGCATCGCCGCCTCCAGGCCGGCCCGGCCGATCCAGGCACCGCCGCCGCAGTCGCCCAGCAGGTGGCCCCAGCCGTCGGCGCGCCGCCAGGAACGCAGGTCCGTACCCGTCGCGATCATCCCGGTCCCGGCGGCGACCACGGCGCCGGGACGCTCGCCCAGCGCGCCGGCGTACGCGGTCACGGCGTCGGCGGCCAGCGCCACGCGCCGGGCACCCAGTTCCCGGGCGAACGCCTCCGGCGCAACGGCGCGCAGTTCACCGCCGAGCGTCGCCATCCCCGCCGCCCCCACGCACACGGTGTCGATCCGGAGTCCGGCCGGGTCCGTCCCGGCGGCATCCGGTTCGGCGGCGGCCAGCAGGGCACGGGCCCGGGGCAGTACCAGCTCCAGCAGATGGTCCGCCTCGATGCCCGCGGGGCCGGTGCGCACCGGGCGTTCGGACACGGCGGTGCCCACCGGGGCCGGCGCCGCCGCGGGGCCGTCGCCGACGGCCCGGGCGAGGGCGACGCGCAGTCCGGATCCGCCCGAG
The DNA here is from genome assembly GCF_900114215.1 of Streptomyces mangrovi. Taxonomy (GTDB): domain Bacteria; phylum Actinomycetota; class Actinomycetes; order Streptomycetales; family Streptomycetaceae; genus Streptomyces; species Streptomyces barkulensis. Next base: position 115,355 of record NZ_FOSG01000009.1, read on the forward strand.
TCGACCCCCAGGACCCAGGGGGCCGGGCGGCCCGTCACGGCAGGCGCCAGTCGACCGGCTCCCCGCCCTGCCGCACCAGCAGTTCGTTGGACCGGCTGAACGGGCGCGAACCGAAGAAGCCGCGGTCCGCCGACATGGGGGAGGGGTGGGCCGACTCCACCGCCGGGTACGCCTCCAGCATCGGCCGCAGATTCCGGGCGTCCCGGCCCCACAGAACGGCCACCAGCGGCTTGCCGCGCGCCGCCAGCGCCCGGATCGCCTGCTCGGTGACCTCCTCCCAGCCCTTGCCGCGGTGCGCCGCCGGCCGGCGCGGCGCGGTGGTCAGCGCCCTGTTGAGCAGCAGGACGCCCTGCCGCGTCCACGGGGTGAGATCGCCGCTGGACGGCCGGGGCAGTCCGAGGTCGGCCCGCAGCTCCCGGAAGATGTTCTCCAGACTGCCGGGCAGCGGGCGCACGTCGGGGGCGACCGAGAAGCTCAGCCCGACGGCGTGGCCCGGCGTGGGGTACGGGTCCTGGCCCACGATGAGGACCCGTACGTCGTCGAAGGGCTGCTGGAAGGCGCGCAGCACGTTCGGCCCGGCGGGCAGATAGGTGCGCCCCGCGGCGATCTCCGCGCGCAGGAAGTCGCCCATCGCGGCGATGCGTCCGGCCACCGGCTCCAGCGCCTTGGCCCAGCCCGGTTCGACAAGTTCACTCAACGGTCGTGCTGCCACGGGCGGTCACTCTACTGGGTCGGCCCGGTGCCTCTCAGCCGGTCGCGCCCACCGGCCGCGGTCCGCGGGGCCGGCCGTGCGCGCCGTGGATCCCGGCGACCTCGAACCCGGCCGCCGGTGCCCGCCGTGCCGCGTCGGTGAACCGTCCGACCGCGTCGTCGATCTGCTCCCGGGGCATCTCCCGCGGCGGCCTTTCGGGTGGCCTTTCGGGTGACCCGTCAGGACATCGAGCGCATCCGGTTGATCTCGGCCGTCTGCTGGACGGCCACGTCCCCGGCCATCTCCTGGACCTGGGTGTCACGGCCGTCGGCCGTCACGTCCTTGGCCATCGTCACGGCGCCCTGGTGGTGGGCGATCATCAGCTTCAGGAAGAGCCGGTCGAAGCCCTCGCCGCGGGCCCGCCGCAACTCGTCGAGCTGCTCCTCGGTCGCCATGCCGGGCATCGGTGCGCCGTCGTGGCCGTCGTGGCCGCCGTGGCCGTCGTGGCCGCCGTGGTCCGTGCGGTCCTCCTGGCCGCCCCCGTCGCGGCCGTTGCGCTTGAGCCAGGACCGCATCGCCGAGATCTCCGGCCCCTGGGCCGCGGCGATCCGGTCGGCGAGCCGGCGCACCTTGCCCGATCCGGCGTGCTGCTCGGCCAGATCGGTCATCACCAGCGCCTGCTGATGGTGCTCGATCATCCGTGTGACGTAGGAGAAGTCCGCGGCGTTCGGTCTGCCCCTGTGTGCCTCCCCCGCCTTCCGGGCCTCTTCGGCGGAGAGCGTCTCGGCGGCCTCGCCCGGCCTGCCGGGCGCGATCACGGAGGGGCCGCTGCCGGGGGCCGCCTGGTCGGAGCCGTCCTCGCAGCCGGTCAGCGCCGTCAGTGCGACCAGCGCCGTCAGTGCGACCAGTGCCGCCGGCGCGGACGGAAACACGCGGGCGGAGAACCGGGATCTGTGACGGTCTGTCACTCTTCCTCCTGTGGCACGGGGTACGCCAGTTCCCCGATCCTGGCACGGGACGCTCCGGCGCGCCCGAATCCTGACACGGAGGGACCCGGCGCCGTGCTCGTATTCCCCTGTCGACGCAGGGGTGTAAGGAGTCATACTGCCCGAGTCCGTGAACCGCCCAACTCGGAGCGGTGCCAAGCGGATCGACAGGGAGGAAGCAGTGACGTCGTTGCCCAGACCCCGTGCGCGGCGCAGACACCTCGGCGCGGCCGCGGCCGTACTCGGCCTGCTGTCCACGCTCCTGGCCGCCGGACCGGCGGTGGCGATCCCCGACCCCGGTGACTCGCCGGCCACGTCCGGGAAGGTGTCGAAGCAGGACCGCACGGAAGCCGGAACCGCCATCGGGAGCGGCAAGATACCCGGTGTGGACGAGGTCGTCCACAGCAGGAACGTCTCCCATCTGACCAACCTGCCCAAGGGGGCGCTCAAGAGCCTCAACACCGACCTGGCCTTCCAGGGCCGCTACGCCTTCGCCGGCAACTACGACGGCTTCACCGTCTACGACATCAGCCGTCCGAAGTCCCCCAAGGTCGTCAGCCAGGTCCTGTGCCCGGGCGGCCAGAACGACATCTCCGTCTCCGGGGACCTGCTCTTCCTGTCCACGGACTCCTCGCGCAGCGACGACTCCTGCAACAGCACCGCCCAGTCGCCGACGGAGAAGAGTTCCTGGGAGGGCATCAAGGTCTTCGACATCAGCGACAAGCGGAACCCGCGGTACGTCGCGGCCGTCGAGACCGCCTGCGGCTCGCACACCCACACGCTGGTGCCCGACCGGGGGGACGTCTACGTCTACGTCTCGTCCTACCTCCCGGACGACTCCTTCCCCGACTGCCGGCCTCCGCACGACGGGATCTCCATCGTGAAGGTGCCGCGCCAGGCTCCCGGGGAAGCGGCGGTGATCGACTTCCCCGTCCTCTTCCCGGACGGCGGCAACCCGGGCCCGCCGGAGAACCCGGTCGCCATGGTGCCCACCACCGGCTGCCATGACATCACCGCGTTCCCCGAGCTGAGGCTCGCGGCGGGCGCGTGCATGGGCGACGGCATTCTGATGGACATCTCGGACCCGGCCGCTCCCCGCGTCATCGACCGCGTCCAGGACAACGAGAACTTCGCGTTCTGGCACTCGGCGACCTTCAACGAGAACGGCCGGAAGGTCGTCTTCACCGACGAGCTCGGCGGCGGTGTCGGCGCCACCTGCAACGCGGAGGTCGGCGACAAGCGCGGCGCCAACGGCATCTACCACATCACCGGCAAGGGCGATCAGCGCAAGCTGGTGTTCAAGAGCTACTTCAAGATTCCCCGGCACCAGGCCGACACCGAGAACTGCGTGGCCCACAACGGCTCGCTGATCCCGGTCAAGGGCCGGGACGTCATGGTGCAGGCCTGGTACCAGGGCGGAGTCTCCTTCTGGGACTTCACCGACTCCACCAGGCCCCGGGAGATCGGGTACTTCGAGCGCGGCCCGTACTCCGACCCCGACACCATCGGCGGCTCGTGGTCGGCGTACTACTACAACGGCCACGTCTACTCGAACGACATCCAGATGGGCTTCGACGTCCTGCGGATCCGGGACCGTCGCACCGCCGGCGCCGAGCGCGTCCGGCTGGACGAGCTCAACCCGCAGACCCAGCCCGACTACCGCTGAGCCGGTCCGGGCCGGTCCGGGTCGGCCCGAGCCGGTTCGAACCGCTGAACACCGGGCCCCGGCGGCTGTGCCGATGCTGTTGGCCAATTCCGGGGCCCGTGCGTGACGTCGGCCTTCAAGACCCGTTGTGGTCCTGAAGGCCGACGTTGTCGTATGGGGTGGGTGCGGATGCCGCGATGCATCTGGGTTTCTTTTCTCCGGATCCGGGTGCTGCGGGAAAACCCCGACGGGGTGATGCGCCAGAGGCTCCCCTCCTCGTTCCCCGTATATAGAGGGGGGTGAGGGCCCCGCTCAGTGGCGTGATCGCAGCGAGCTTATGTCGACTTCCAGTAGGTTTTCCACGGTTTTGTAAACCATTCTTTTCCGCGTCCGGAGTGGCCTGAAACCGATTGCGCGGACACGTTTTCGAGGATAGGTTCCCGGAGAGTATTTCGTCGACAGGGTAGGAATAAGTGCGTTCAAAGAGAATCGGGAAAATCGTCCTGGCTTTTGTCTCCGCGATTTCCCTGGGAATCGGGGCCGCCGGCCCGGCCGCCGCGGACTCCGCACCGGTCGCCGACGTCGGGAAGACCACGGTGGTGGGGAAGGACGGCCCCGAGGGCATCATCGGGGGCGAGACCGCCGACTCCTCCCGGGGCATGGCGGCTCTCCACCGCAACGGGGTCTTCCGGTGCTCCGGATCGATCGTCGACAACCGGTGGGTGCTGACCGCCAAGCACTGCCTGTACGTCAACGGCGACAGGATCCCGGACTCCCAGCTCACCGTCCGGGTCAAGAGCTTGAACCGCACCAGCGGCGGGGGCGTCGTGGGGATATCCGACTCGAAGGTCAGGGCAAACCACGACATCGCGATGCTGAAGCTCAACCGTTCCGCGAACGCCGAGCCGGTCCGCCTCGCCACCGCCAACCCCAAGGTCGGCGCCACCACCTACGTGTTCGGATGGGGCGTGACCTGCGGGACAAACTGCGGGTCCAGCATTCTGCTGAAGCGCGCCACCATGCGGGTCGAGAGCATCAACGCCAACGACGTGTACGGCGGCCGGGCCATCCGCACGTCGGGGCTCAACGGGCGCACCTGCAACGGGGATTCGGGCGGACCGCTGTTCAAGCTCGTGGACGGGAAGCGTTACCAGGTGGGGGTCGTGTCCGGGGGCACCCAGTACTGCCCCGACGACTCCAACTTCGTTTTCGCGAGCACGCCCACCAGCCTCACGTGGATCGAGAACGTGATGAGGGATTTCTGACCCTCCCGTGAACAGTCCACCGGAACCAGGAAGGATGAACCCCATCACCGGACGCATCGTCACGACGGCCCTGCTGCTCGGTGCTCTGCTGGCCCCGGCCGGCGCCGCGGCCGCGGACGGGGAGGTCGCCGCGCCCGTCACGACCGGGGCGGTCTTCAACGACCCCCAGGGCACCACGGCCCGGAAGAACGCCGTCAAGGACCACATCATCGGCGCGGTCAACGCCACGCAGAGCGGGCGGACCATCCGCGCCGCCCTGTACGCGCTGGCCGACCAGGACTACGCGGACGCGCTGATCGCCGCGCACGACCGGGGCGTCCAGGTCAGGGTCGTACTGGACTCCAAGTACGCGGACCGGTCCGCGGCGCGGAGCGTGCGGACCGCGCTCGGCGGCGACACCTCGGGCGGTTCGTGGGCGCGGGTGTGCACCGAGGGCCGGGCCTGCATCGCCGACGCCCCCGCGGACGTGAACCCGATCAACCACAACAAGTTCTTCACCTTCTCCCGGATCGGGAGCGCGGGCGAGGCGGAGGACGTGGTGATCCAGACCTCCGCCAACCAGACCTCCCTCAACGTGGAGAAGTACTGGAACAACGCCTACACGGTCGTCGGCAACACCGGTCTCTACTCGGCCTACGTGTCGTACTTCGACGACCTGGCGGCCATGCGCAAGGACGGCGACTACTTCCGGCAGGGGAAGGTGGGCACGGAGAAGTACTACTTCTTCCCGCAGGCCACCGGTGACGTGGTGGTCGACGTGCTGGACAACGTGACCTGCACGGGCAACACCTCGGTGGGCTCGGCGTCGCACAAGACGGTGATCCGCGTCAGCGCCTTCGCCCTGCACCGGGACGCGGTGGCGCGCAAGCTCCGGGCGCTGGCGGACCAGGACTGCTGGGTGGAGGTGGTGTACGCCGACAGCAACGACGTCGGGATCATGCAGGGGCACCGCCGGCTGAAGCTGTACCGGCTCGACACCGCGGACGGCTACCTGGTGCACTCGAAGTACCTGACCGTCGAGGGCAACTACGCGGGCCACCCGGACACCAAGTGGACCTTCACCGGTTCGCACAATCTGGACCACTCCTCGCTCCGGGAGAACGACGAGGCCCTGCTCCGGCTGGAGGGCGCGGTGCCGCATGACGCCTACAAGCGGAACTTCCTCGACATGCGGGCCGTCGCCACCCCCGTCGGCTGACGCCGTGGACGCGGGCCCCGGCGGCAGGACCAGCATCAACTGGAGCGAGCGCCTCTCCCGGAGGGGGCAGCCCGTGTTGCGGGTGCGGTTCTCCGCGCTGGACTGCCGGCCTTGTCCGGTGCGGCGGGAGTGCATCAACTCGCCCTCCGGCAAGAACCGTGAGCTGCGGCTGCGGCTGCGGCTGCGGCATCACGGCGAACACCAGGCACTCCAGGCGGCCAGAGCCGAGCGGAAGAGCGATGCGTGGAAGGACCGCTACAAGGTCCGGGCGGGGGCCGAGGACACCATCGCCCAAGCCGCCGGACGCTGCGGCCTGCGCAGATCCCGCTACCGGGGCCTGGCCAAGACCAGCCTCCAGCACCAGCTCACCGGCGCCGCGATCAACCTTGCCCGCATCGACGCTCACCTCACCGGCACACCCCGAGCCCGCACCCGCACCAGCCACTTCGCACGACTCCGCCCCGCCGACCAGACGATCGACGGGGCGAAGACCGCATAGGCCCCGGAATTGACCAACAGCATCGGCCGTGCCGCCGGGGCCCGCCCGTCCGCTCCCGTCGCCGCCGGGGTCCGTCAGAGCGGGTCCGGCAGCGGCAGCAGCGGGACCTGCCCGGAACACCCCTTCCGGGGGACGTCGGGAGGGAACCCCAGCTCCCAGTCCAGCCCGTACCGGGCGAACAGTTCGGCACGCAGCCTCGCCGACGGCATCGGCGCCCCGGGCAGCAGCACGGCCACCACCGCCCCCATGAGCAGTGCGCGCAGCAGCGGATAGTCGGTGTCCGGATCGGGCGAGCCGTAGTCGGCCACGGTGTCGCGCAGCAGGCAGGCCAGCCGCTGCTGCTCGTCGCACTGGACGAAGCCCTCGTGCTGCAGGATCCCGGCCATGTGGGTGCGCATCAGCGTCGGCCGGTCGCGGGCGAGGCCCAGGATCGCGTCGATCGCGCGGGCCAGCGTCTCCCGCCCGGCGTCCGGGCCCGAGGGCCGCGGCTCGCGCTCCAGCGCCTCGGCCAGGGTGAGATGCATCAACCGGTGGACGGCTGACTGGAGCAGCTGCCGCTTGCCCGGGAAGTAGTACGACACCAGACCCCGTGCGGCCCCGGCCCGGTCCGCGATGTCCCCCAGAGTCGTCGCCTCGTATCCGCGCTCGTCGACGAGTTCCACCGTCGCCTGCAGCAGCCGCTCGCGGGAACGCCGGCGCAACTCCTCATTGACCGATGCGCTGCGAGGGGACATCCTGTTAACTCCTGCGTTGACTGGCTCAGGGCCAATATACTCAGCGGTCTCCGGACGCCGACCGGCGAGTCACGGCGGTGTCCGGTCGGACGCCGATCTCGGGCGACGCGGGGGATCGCCCGAGATCGGCCCTCCTCCGGCGCTCCCGCACGACGCGCCGCGCAGCGGTGCCCGGGGGAGGCCGGCGAGGGCCCTCTGACCATATTCCGATCATCCGGGATCCGATCCTCCCGGTCCGCGCAGCTCCGGTCGAGAGGGCCGGGCACCGCGTCCGCTCCACAGCGCCGCCGCGGCGGCGGCCACGGCGAAGCCCAGCAGCCAGCCGACGACCACGTCGGTGGGCCAGTGCACACCCAGGTAGACCCGGGTGAAGCCCACCCCGGCGACACTCACCGCGCCCACCCACGCAACGGCCAGGCGCACAGGGCGACCCGTTCGGCGCAGACGCACCAGCCACAGCAGCAGACCGCAGGTGAGCGCCGCCGTCATGGCGTGGCCGGAGGGCAGGGCCGCGAAGCCCGCGGAGTCCACCGGGTCGCTCCAGCGCGGGCGGTCGCGGTCGACCAGCGCCTTCAGGGCCTGCTGGAGGACGGTGCCGGCGAGCGCGGCGGCCGAGAACCAGAGCGCCGGCCGGCGCGCGCCGCGCAGCACCAGCCACACGACCGTCACCAGCAGTACGGCCCGCATCGTCCACGGGTCCCAGACCCAGTCGGTCAGCACCCGGTTGAGCCGTGTCCAGCCGGGTTCGGTGACCGCGGTGCGGTGCAGTTCTGCCGTGACGTGCGCGTCGAGGTCCAGCAGCGGGTCCCACCCCGCCAGGACGAGCACGGTGAGCACGGCGGCGACAGCGGTGCACAGCGGGGCGGCGAGGCACGGGAAGGACCGCGGAAGGGAACGCCGGGAGGAGAGCCGGGAGGAGCGCCGGGAGGAGCGCCGGAGGGAGGGGGCCATGGTGGAGAGAATCGCCACGGGAATGCGGTCCAACCGTCCGGTCGGCGGGTTGGCCGGTCGAGGGGGCGCGCGCCGCGGCGCACGGGTGGCGGCCCAGCGCTCTCAGCCCAGCGCTCTCAGCCCGGGGGCGAAGGCCACCAGCAACGGCACCATCAGCACCAGGGCCGCCAGCGCGGTCATCCGCAGCCGCCGGACCACCGTCAGCCGGGGAGCGGCCCTCAGCAGCCGGTCCACCCGCTGCGGCACCTGTGCGCCGGAGTGCGAGGCGTACGGGTCGAAGACCCCGCGCCCCTCGTTGAGTTCGACCAGCGCCAGGGCCACCGCCAGCCGTCCGCAGCGTCGCGAGGCGACGTCGTCGGCGGCCAGCTCGACCAGCCGGTGCACCTGGTCCCGGAACGCGCGGAAGACCGGCACCCGCGGAAAACCGGCGGCGAGCGCGGACGAGCAGTTCAGCAGCCAGTCGTGACGGGCCCGCAGATGGCCACGCTCATGGGCGAGGACGGCGTCGAGCCTGCGTCCCCCCAGCCGGCGCAGCGCCGCGGTGGTGACCACGAGCCGGGGTGTGCTCCCCGGCAGCCACCAGGCGTCCGGGCGCTCGCTCTCCAGCACCACCAGCCGCTCCCCCAAGGCCGGCTCCTCGCCGGGCAGCAGCGGGGCGCGGGTGAGGAGTTCGGCGCGCCGGGCGCGCCGCCGGGCGCGCGCGTGGCGGATCTCCCGGGTGAGCATCGCGGCGGTCCACAGGCCGCCGCAGGCGAGCACCACCGCCACCACCGCGGGCCAGGACTCGCCGAACGCGCTGAGTCCGTACGCCTCGACGACCCGGCTCGGAGCCGGGGCGAAGACGTGGCCGCGCACGGCCTGCCAGGCCGCCGCGCCGGACAGGGCCATGGCGAGCACGCAGCACAGCAGCACGGCGACCACCACGCACTGCCACACCAGCAGCGCCAGCACCGGCTCGCGGTCCGGCCAGGAGCCGCGGGCCAGCACGCGCGGCGCCGTCGCCGCGGTCAGTGCGCCCAGGACGATCAGTGCGAGCGCGACCATCATGAGGAACAGCCTATGAGCCGGCGGCCGCTTGCGCGTCCGGGGGGAAACGGGAAGTGACGCACGCCTCACCGGCATGGTGTTCCCCGCTCCCCGCGAGGGCTCAGACGGTGAGCAGCATCGCGAACATCCCTATGCCCATCGCCAGTCGGCAGGCGGCGGCCACCTCCGGTGCCCGCCGCGGCCCGGCGCCACGACCGCCACGACCGCCGCGGACGCCGGAGGCGGCCGTCTCCGGCAGGCGGAGGGAGTCCGGCGCGGGCGCCAGCCGGGCCCCCGCGAGCAGCGTGTACAGCGCGAAGTAGACCAGCAGCGCTCCGGTCGCCGCCGCGGAGGCCGGATGCGCGGACGGCGCCGCATGGTGCCCGTGGGCGGGGGCGGGAGCGGCGGCCATGGCGAGTGCCATGTGCAGCATGGCCAGGGCGCCGACGGTGTGGTGCAGATGGTGGAGCCGGTGCTCCCCGTCGAACAGGACCAGCGCCAGCCCGTACCCCGCGGTGGCGCCGAAGAGTGCCACGAAGACCGCCGGCGGCGGTGGGTCCACCGCCGAAGCGGGCAGTGCCATCACGGCCATGCCCAGCCCCATCACCGCTTCCCCGGCGGCCTCCCGCCGCTGCCCGGGTGTGCCGCCGCGCGTTCGCCGCAGGCAGTACGCGCCCACGGCGCCGCACAGGGCCACCAGCATCCAGCCGACCGGTTCCGGTCCGTGCACCCCGCCTCCCCACCGCTCGCCCGGCCGGCTGCTCCGGCCGGTTCCGCGGGGAGGATGCCCGGCGCAGGGCGCGTGTACGGGAGCGTGTGGAGGCAGTGGGGGAGTGCGGCCCAGGCGCACGCTCCCGGCGGTGCGGTACCGCCCCCGGGGCTCGCCACGCAGGCCTCAGATACCGGGCCGGTAGCGCAGCGGATGGTCCCCGGGAACCTCGACGAGGACGATCGGCACCCCGTCCGGATCGCTGATCCACATCTCCACCAGCCCCCACGGCTCGCGCCTGGGCTCCCGCAGCACCTCCACGCCGCGGGCGGTGAGCTCCTGGTGGGCCCCGGCCGCGTCGGCGACCTGGAGCCACAGCCTCAGGCCGGGCGCGGGCGGGACCTCGGATCGGCCGGAGACCTCCAGGAAACCGCCGCCCAGGAAGTAGACGGTCCCGCGCTCCGGCCCGGTGCCGAACTCCCGGTACACGGCCAGCCCCAGGGCGTCACCGTAGAAGGCCCGCGAACGGTCGGGGTCGGTGGGGCGCAGCAGGACCCGGCTGCTCAGTACCTGAACCATGGCACCGAGCCTAGGCCGTGGCCGGGGCGCTGTCCGGCATACGGGCCGAGCCGCCGGGTCGCGCGGACGGAGGTTTAGGCTCGGCCCCATGAACGCCCCGAACGCCGTGAACGACCCCGCCTCCCCGGCCTCCGACGCCACCCCCCGGACGGCTTCCAAAACCGCCTCCGGCCTGAGCTTCAGGACCGCCCGCGAGGACGACGTCCCCACGCTGGTCGCCCTGGTGGAGTCGGCGTACCGGGGCGAGACCAGCCGGGCGGGCTGGACCACCGAGGCGGATCTGCTGGACGGGCAGCGCACCGACCCCGAGGGCGTCGCCGACGTCGTCCGTACCCCCGGCAGCCTGATGCTGATCGCCGAGCGGGACGGGGAGCCGGTCGCCTGCTGCCAGCTCGAGCGCCGCGAGGGCGGGGCGGGGGAGACCGTCGCGTACTTCGGGATGTTCGCCGTCCGGCCGGTCCTCCAGGGAGGCGGGTTCGGCAGGGCGGTTCTGGCGGAGGCCGAGCGGACGGTGCGGGAGCGCTGGGGCGCCCGCGAGATGCACATGACGGTGATCACCGCCCGGGCGGACCTGATCGCCTGGTACGAGCGCCGCGGCTACGCCCGGACCGGGCGCACCAGCCCCTTCCCGTACGGCGACGAGCGTTTCGGTGCCCCGCTCCGCGACGACCTGGAGTTCGAGCTGCTGGTCAAGTCGCTTCGCCGACCGCCCTCCTGACGTCGGGCAGGTCGGTGACCACACCGTCCAGCCCCAGTTCGCGGACGCGGGCCAGGTCCTGGTCGGTGTTGACCGTCCAGGAGATCACCTTCAGGCCCGCGGCGCGGCAGCGCCCGACGACCTCCGCGTCCAGCCGGCGCAGCTCGCAGGAGACCATCGGGGCCCCCAGGTCCACGGCGCGCTCGGGGGCGGTGGGCGTGGAGGAGCCGGTGACCAGTGCGATGGGGATGTCCGGCAGCAGTTTGCGGGTCTCGCGCAGGGCGTCGTCGTGGAACGAGATCACCGTGACCCGCCGGTGAAGACCGAGCCGCTCGACGGCCTCCGCCAGCACCCGCGCCGCGGCGCGGTTCTTGATCTCGGCCTGGAGCGGTGCGGAGACCGCCTCCACGACCTCCTCGAAGACCGGGACGCGCTCGCCGAGGCCGGCGTCCAGTTCGCGCAGCTCGGCGAGGGTTTTGTCCGCGACGGGACCGGAGCCGTCGGTGGTGCGGTCCACGTCGGCGTCGTGCATCACCACCAGTGCGCCGTCCCGGCTCAGGTGGAGGTCCAGTTCGATGACGTCGAAGCCCTCGCGGTCGGCCCGGACGAAGGAGCGCAGGGTGTTCTCGGGCTCGACGCCCATCACCCCGCGGTGGCCGACGGTCAGCAGTGGCACGGCGCGTTCTCGCTTTCCTGCGGTGTCTCGAAGCGTCGGTGCGTACGCGCGGCAAGGGTAGCCGCGGACGATCACCGCCCGGGACGCGGGGCGGCGGCGGCCCCCGGCGGCCGGGCGCGGAGCTCGCCGGATCGGCGCCTGCGGCGCGTAATACGGCCTTCTCTTCCGCTTCGGGAGGTGTCCACAGGAAAAACATCCGTATAGCGGGTGGTGGACGGAAGAACTTTCTCCCCCTCGGGTTGATCGAGGAAGTCTGCGCAGCTACGGTGCTGGTACGAGAGTTTCTTCTGTGGAGGGGTAGTAATGACGGAAATCCTTTCGCCCGCGGTGATGACGGGTGGCGCTCCGACCGCCGACGGCCCGTTCGCCGGCCGTGTGGTGGAGCACCCCGCCTGGGCGGTGCTCAAGGAGGCCGTCGAGGCCGTCCGCCCCGCCCAGTCCAAGGACGGCTCCATCGACTTCGAGGCCGAGGGCGCCCCCGCGCGGGCCGATGTCGAGCGGCACATCGAGCGGGTCGTGGCCTGCGTCGAGGAGCTCGCACCGCTGCTCCCGCACAATGAGGCGTACCACCGCGCCCTGGTGGCCGACCTGCGCCGCTGGGCCGAGAGCGGCTTCGGCGTCCCCGACTTCCTGGACTCCCTGCTGGCCTTCCGGCCCGCCTCCCGCCGCGCCGACGGGATCCAGCACCTGGTCGTCTTCCCGATGTACACGCAGAACGGCAACCCCGACCGCAACCTGGAGGCCGTCGTCCTGCGCGTGGTCTGGCCGGACTGGCTGGCCGAGCTGGAGCGCACCCGCTACGACAACCCGCTCTTCCTCGGCATCACCTTCGAGGACTTCACCAGCGGCTACGACACCCACTCCGCGGTCCTCTTCCCCGAGACCGTCGCCGTGCGCGAGGCGCCCGAGCGGTTCTCCTGGGGAGGGATCTTCTGCGACCGCGAGGCCGCCCGCTTCCGCCGCGTCGTCGACGCCGCCTGCGAGGTCACCAAGCTGGAGCTGCCCGAGGACGCCCGGGGCCTGCTGGCCGACCAGAAGCGCGCCCAGCAGACCTTCGTGCTGTGGGACATGGTCCACGACCGCACCCACAGCCACGGCGACCTGCCCTTCGACCCGTTCATGATCAAGCAGCGCCAGCCGTTCTGGATGTACGGCCTGGAGGAGCTGCGCTGCGACCTCACCGCCTTCCACGAGGCCGTGAAGCTGGAGGCCGACGGCTTCGAGCAGGGCCGCGACGTGCAGTACGCCGTGCTGCTGGAGCGCCTGTTCCGCTTCCCCGTCACCGGTGAGCGCAGCCGCAACTACGACGGGCTGGGCGGCCAGCTGCTGTTCGCCTACCTCCACAAGCACGACGCCCTGCGCTGGACGGACAACAAGCTCAGCATCGACTGGCAGCGGGCCCGCGAGGTGACCGTGCACCTGCGCGAGGAGATCGAGACCCTCTACCGCGAGGGCATCGACCGCCCGAAGCTGGTCCACTGGTTCAAGGCCTACGAACTGGTCTCCACCTACCTCGCCCCGCACCCCGGCTCGACCTGGGCCAAGGGCCCCGACGCCCTGGACCTGAGCCTGCCGCCGCGCAAGCTGGTGGACGAGGTGCTCCCCGACGAGTTCCCGCTGAGCATGTTCTACGAGGCCCTCGCCAAGAAGCTGCGTAACGTGATCGCATCGACCAAGGGCATCACCGCCGAGTCCGCCGTCCCGGCCGCGGCGTGACCACCGGACGTCACAGAGAGGCGATCACCATGACCAGCACACCCAACGGCAACGGCGGCCCCCTGGACGGCGCCGTCGTCGCCGTCGCCGGCGCGGCGGGGCCCGCCGGGCAGGCCGCGCTGCTGAGCCTGGCCGAACGGGGCGCCACCGTCGTCGCCGCCGACGCGGACGCCGAGCGGCTGGCCGAGGCAGTCGACAGGGCGCGCTTCGCGCACGGGGGCGCCGCCGTCACCGGCGACACCGTCGACCTGCTCGACCTGGAGGCCACCCGCGAGTGGGCCACCCGCACCGAGAAGGAGCACGGCCGCGTCGACGGGCTGGTGCACCTGGTGGGCGGCTGGCGCGGCTCGGCCGCCTTCGCCGAGACCGACCTGTCCCACTGGGACCTGCTGGAGAAGTTGCTGGTACGCACCGTGCAGCACACATCCCTGGCCTTCGAGGGGGCCCTGCGCCGCAGCGGAAACGGCCGCTACGTCCTGATCAGCGCCGCCGGCGCCACCCGCCCCACTGCCGGCAACGCCGCCTACTCCGCGGCCAAGGCCGCCGCCGAGGCCTGGACCCTGGCCCTGGCCGACGCCTTCCGCAAGGCGGGCAAGGGGTCGGATTCGGGGCCGCCGGCCGCGGCTGCCATCCTGGTGGTCAAGGCGCTGGTCAACGACGCGATGCGCGCCGAGCGCCCGAACGCCAAGTTCGCGGGCTTCACCGACGTCGGGGAGCTGGCCGAGGCCATCGCCGGTGTCTGGGACAAGCCCGCCGAGGAAGTGAACGGACACCGCCTGTGGCTGACCCCGCAACCGTAGAGGCCCACCCGACCGAGGCACCCCCGGCATCCCCTCCGACGGATGCCCGGCGCCGCCACGACCCGCGGGTGCGCGGCTTCGCCAGCGACAACTACGCGGGCGCGCACCCGGAGATCCTGGCGGCGCTCGCCCTCGCCAACGGCGGTCACCAGACCGCCTACGGCGAGGACGAGTACACCGCCCACCTCCAGGAGGTCTTCCGCGCCCACCTCGGGCCGGCGGCCGAGGTCTTCCCGGTGTTCAACGGCACCGGCGCCAACGTCGTGGCCCTGCAGGCCCTCACCGACCGCTGGGGCGCGGTCGTCTGCGCCGAGAGCGCCCACATCAACGTGGACGAGTGCGGCGCACCCGAACGGGTCGGCGGGCTGAAGCTGCTGACCGTGCCCACCGAGCACGGCAAGCTCACCCCCGAGCTGGTCGAGCGCGAGGCGTACGGCTTCGACGACGAGCACAGGGCGATGCCGCAGGTGGTCTCGATCACCCAGAACACCGAACTGGGCACCGTCTACACGCCCGAGGAGATCCGGGCGATCTGCGAGACGGCCCACGAGCGCGGCATGGCCGTCCACCTCGACGGCGCCCGCATCGCCAACGCGGCGGCCGCGCTGGGCGTGCCGCTGCGGGCGTTCACCACGGACGCCGGCGTGGACGTGCTCTCCTTCGGCGGCACCAAGAACGGCATGCTCTTCGGCGAGGCCGTCGTCGTGCTGAACCCCGGCGCGGTGCGGGCGATGAAGCACCTGCGGAAGCTGTCGATGCAGCTGGCCTCCAAGATGCGGTTCGTCTCCGCGCAGTTCGAGGCGCTGCTCGCAGGGGACCTGTGGCTGCGCAGTGCCTCCCACGCCAACGCCATGGCCGGGCGGCTGGCCGAGGGCGCGCGTGCCGTCGACGGTGTGGAGATCCTCCACCCCGTCCAGGCCAACGCCGTCTTCGCCCGGCTCCCCCACGACGTGAGCGAGCGGTTGCAGAAGCGCCACCGCTTCTACTTCTGGGACGAGGCCGCCGGCGACGTGCGCTGGATGTGTTCCTTCGACACCACCGAGGAGGACGTCGACGGCTTCGTCGCCGCGCTGCGGGAGGAGATGGCCCGCTGACCGCGCGTGCGGGCGGCCCGCCGGCCGGAAAAGCGCGGCGGGCCGCTTCTGTCTGCCTTCGCGGGCTTTCCCGGGGGCGGCGGGGGTGGGGAGCCGGTCGAGGAGAGGACAGGGGACCGCACGCGGCCGGAGCGGTCGAAACCGCCTTCCGGCCGCGTGCGGTCCCCTGTCCGCCCTGCTACAGAGAGCCGGCCTCGGCCGGGGTCGGGGCGGTGCCGCCCAGGTGCGCGGGCATCCACCAGGTGTCCTCCGGCCCCTTGGGCCGCACCGGGTACGCCCGCTGGGCCGCCTCCAGCAACTCCTGCACGCGGTCGCGCAGCCGCTCGGTGAGCCCGGCCGCCGACTCGCCCTCGGCGGGCCGCAGCGGCTCGCCCACCCGGATGGTGATCGGGAAGTGGTTGCGGCCGAAGTCCCGCTTGTGGCCCTTGGTCCACAGCCGCTGAGTGCCCCACAGCGCGACGGGCAGCAGCGGCACGCCCGCCTCCTGCGCCATCCGGGCCGCCCCGGTCTTGAAGTTCTTCAGGGTGAACGACTGCGAGATCGTGGCCTCGGGGAAGACACCGATGATCTCGCCCGAGCGCAGCGCCGTCAGCGCGTGGCGGTAGGCGTGCTCGCCCTGCGAGCGGTCCACCGGTATGTGCTTCATCGCGCGCATCAGCGGTCCCGAGACCTTGTGCCGGAAGACCGACTCCTTCGCCATGAAGCGCACCAGCCGCTTGGCGGGCCGGGCGGCCAGCCCGGCGAAGACGAAGTCGAGGTAGCCGATGTGGTTGCTGACCAGCACGGCGCCGCCGCGCCGCGGGACGTGCTCGGTGCCGTCGATGTCGAAACGCAGGTCGAGCGCCCTGAACAGGGTGCGGGCTGCGCCGATCACGGGCGGATACACCAGTTCTGCCATACGGGGAGGACCCTTCTGGGAGGCTGCCTGGGGAGGGTTCTCCCGGCTGGTCTACCCGAACCTACGCTGCCGTAACTTCCCTGGCCAGTTCCGGGGCCGGGAGATCCTCGTCACGTTCGGACACCACCCGGCGACTCACCCCGTGACCCGGCGCAGCGCCAGGTACATCTCACAGCCCAGGCAGTAGCCGAAGGCGGCGTTGAGGAAGGCCGCCGCGAGCGCGCACGCGGTCGCCGCCATGCCCAGCCACAGGGGACCGGCGCCGTACCCCACCAGACCCACCAGGGCGAAGGCCAGGCCCACGCCCTGCGCGAAACGGGGCGGCGCCGCGTCCTCCACTCCGGCCGGCGGCCCCAGCCGGGGGCGGACCAGATGGCGGAAGACCAGACCGTAGGGCGACCGCGCCACGCCGAGCACCGCCCCGGCGGCGAACACCAGCGCCTGCGCGGCCAGCAGCCGGAAACTCCCGCTGACCAGCACGGCGGCCAGGACCGCGGTGGTCACGGCGGCGGCGAACCTCGTTCCCCGTATGTCGACCCTCATGGCGACAGCATTCCGCACCCAGGGGGGCGGTGGCGGCCGGATGCGGGAATCGGCGGCATGGCCCCTGGCGCTGTGGGAGACGATGCGGGGAGCGGGCAGAGGCGATGGAACGACGGGGGCGGGGATGACAGGGACGACGGGACTGATCGTGTGCCTGGCGGTGCTGGCGCTGGCCGGCGCCTTCGGGATGGCGCACAGCAGACGGAACGGAAGGATGACGGTGCGCGGACGGGACGCGGAGGAGAGGCTGACCGCCGAGGAGGTGGGCGCCGAGCGGCTTGGGGAGCGGGCCACGCTGGTGCAGTTCTCCAGCGCCTTCTGCCAGCCCTGCCGGGCCACCCGGCGGATTCTGGCGGAGGTGGCGCAGATGGTGGAGGGCGTCGTCCATGTGGAGGTGGACGCCGAGTCCCGGCTGGATCTGGTGCGGCGGCTGGGAATCATGCGCACCCCCACCGTCCTGGTGCTGGACGCGCGGGGCCGGATCGCGCGGCGGGCGAGCGGGCAGCCGCGCAGGGCCGATGTCATCGCCGCGCTCGGGGAGGCCGTGTGAAGGCCGGGAGGGCCGCGGCGGCCGGGAGGACGGCCGGCCGCGTGACCCTGGTCCCATCCGCGCAGGCGAACTTGACGCGGACCGCCCGCGGTGGACAGCCTGGCCTGCCGTGGGCAGGGGATCTCAGATGAGCGCACCGAACGGCATCCGGCGGGCACCGGAGGCGGCCGAAGCCGGCCCCGCCCTGCTGCGTGCCGTCTTCCGGCGGCACGCCGCCGGGGTCGCCGTGATCACCGCCCACGGGCACGGCCGCCCCGCCGGGTTCACCGCGACCTCCCTGGCCTCCGTCGCCGCCGAACCGCCGCTGGTCTCCTTCAACATCGCCACGGCCTCCTCGGTGTGGCCGGTGGTCGCCGAGGCGGAGCACGTGGGAGTGCACATACTGGGCGAGCACCAGCGCGAGCTGGCCGCCACCTTCGCCCGCCCGGGGGCGGACCGCTTCGCGCCGCCCACCCGCTGGCGCCCGGGGCCGCACGGGGTGCCGGTGCTGGAGGGCGTGCTCGCCTGGACGGTGTGCGCGGTGGTGGCCCGGGTGCCGACCGGTGACCACCGGGTGGTCCTGGCGGAGGTGGTGGCCGGGGACTCCTCCGGCACGGGCCGCCCGCTGCTGTACCACGCGGGGCGTTACAACGCGCTGGGAGAGGGCACAGTGCCCTCCTGAGCCGTTGGAAAGGTCACAGTTCACCGGCCTTGCCTCCGGGTAAGGGCCTGGGTGTACTGACGAGTAATATCCTGGATGGAGGGCCGGCCCCACCGGACCGGATTCCGCCCGATCAGGCGCCTATGCTGCCTGTGAGACAAGGCAGCCAGTAATGACGACGCATGTAGGAGAGCCGGCGTGAGCTTGAGGATCGTTGTCTGTGTGAAGTACGTGCCCGACGCCACCGGCGACCGGCACTTCGCCGATGACCTGACCGTCGACCGCGAGGACGTGGACGGTCTGCTGTCGGAGCTCGACGAGTACGCCGTCGAGCAGGCCCTGCAGATCGCCGGGAATGCCGATGACGCCGAGGTCACCGTGCTGACCGTGGGCCCCGAGGACGCCAAGGACGCGCTGCGCAAGGCGCTGTCCATGGGTGCCGACAAGGCCGTACACGTGGAGGACGACGACCTGCACGGCACCGACGCGATCGGCACCTCCCTGGTGCTGGCCAAGGCCGTCGAGAAGACCGGCTACGACCTGGTCGTCTGCGGCATGGCCTCCACCGACGGCACCATGGGCGTGCTGCCCGCGCTGCTGTCCGAGCGTCTGGGCGTGCCGCAGGTCACGCTGCTGTCCGAGGTCTCCGTGGAGGACGGCAAGGTCACCGGCCGCCGCGACGGCGACGCCGCGACCGAGCAGCTTCAGGCCGCGCTTCCGGCCGTCGTGTCCGTGACCGACCAGTCCGGCGAGGCGCGCTACCCCTCCTTCAAGGGCATCATGGCGGCCAAGAAGAAGCCGGTTCAGTCCCTGGACCTGGACGACCTGGACATCGACGCCGACGAGGTCGGCCTCGAGGGCTCCTGGACCAAGGTCGACGAGGCCGCCGAGCGCCCGGCCCGCACCGCGGGCACGATCGTCAAGGACGAGGGCGAGGGCGCCAAGCAGCTCGCCGAGTTCCTCGCGGGCCAGAAGTTCATCTGAGCCCGAAGGCCCGTCGCACCCCTCACTCCTTTCCGCCCTCGCAATCCTCGCAGGAGAGCAACTCCCATGGCTGAAGTCCTTGTCTACGTCGACCACGTGGACGGCGCCGTCCGCAAGCCCACCCTCGAACTGCTGACCCTGGCCCGCCGCGTCGGCGACCCGGTCGCCGTGCACCTGGGCGCCGGCGCCGACGGCGCCGCCGCCACGCTGGCCGAGTACGGCGCGGTGAAGGTGCTCGCCGCGGACGCCCCCGAGTTCGCCGACTACCTCGTCGTGCCGAAGGTGGACGCGCTCCAGGCCGCCTACGAGGCCGTCTCCCCGGCCGCCGTGCTGGTCCCCTCCTCCGCGGAGGGCAAGGAGATCGCGGCCCGCCTGGCGCTGCGCATCGGCTCGGGCATCATCACCGACGCCGTCGACCTGGAGGCCGGCGACTCCGGTCCGGTGGCGACCCAGTCGGTCTTCGCCGCGGCCTTCACCACCAAGTCCCGCGTCACCAAGGGCACCCCGGTCATCACCGTCAAGCCCAACTCCGCCGCCCCCGAGGCCGCCCCGGCCGCGGGCACGGTCGAGCAGCTGTCGGTGACCTTCGGCGAGAAGTCCACCGGCACCAAGGTCGTCTCCCGCACCCCGCGCGAGTCGACCGGCCGCCCGGAGCTGACCGAGGCCGCGATCGTGGTCTCCGGCGGCCGCGGCGTCAACGGCGCCGAGAACTTCTCCGTCATCGAGGACCTCGCCGACTCCCTCGGCGCGGCCGTCGGCGCCTCGCGCGCCGCGGTGGACGCGGGCTGGTACCCGCACACCCACCAGGTCGGCCAGACCGGCAAGTCCGTCTCGCCGCAGCTGTACATCGCGGCGGGCATCTCCGGCGCCATCCAGCACCGGGCCGGCATGCAGACCTCGAAGACCATCGTGGCCGTCAACAAGGACGAGGAGGCCCCGATCTTCGACCTGGTCGACTACGGCGTGGTCGGCGACCTCTTCGAGGTCCTCCCGAAGCTCACCGAGGAGGTCAAGGCCCGCAAGGGCTGACACCCTCCGCGGAAGGCGGACAGCGGCCGGGGCCGCGCGGATCGTGAACCGACCCGCGCGGCCCCGGCCGTGTCCGTACCGGCTCCGGGCGTGGTCAGGAGTGCGGAGGGACCTCCCCCGAGCCGCGCGGGATCAGCCGGGTGGGCAGCACCACGCGCCGCGGCTCCCCGCCCGAGCCCTCCAGCCGGCGGAACAGCAGCTCGCCGGCTCTGCGGCCCAGCAGGGCGGGCTCCTGCGCGATGACGGTGACCGGCGGGGTCAGCAGATCGGCCAGTTCGAAGTCGTCGAAGCCCACCAGCGCCACGCGCCGCTCCAGGCCGGCCAGCACCCGCACCACGGTGACGGTCACCCGGTTGTTGCCCGTCAGCAGCGCGGTGACCGGTCCCGCGGCCGACCCCCGCCCCGCCAGCATGCGCTCGGCGTCGGCCCGTACGCGTCCGGGGTCGGTGGGGCCGAGCGCGACCCACGAGTCGTCCACCGCGAGCCCGGCCTGCGCCATCGCGGCCCGGTAGCCGCGCAGCCGCTCGGCGGCGGTGTGGATGCGCGGCAGGTCGCCGATGAAACCGATCCTGCGGTGACCGTGGGCGATGAGGTGGGCGACGCCCTCGCGCGCGCCCGTGAAGCTGTCGGAGAGCACCGCGTCGGCCTCGATGCGGGCGGCGGGGCGGTCCACGAAGACGGTGGCGATCCCGGCGGAGATCTCCGGCTCCAGATAGCGGTGGTCGTCGCCGGCCGGGACGACCACCAGTCCGTCCACGCGCCGGGCGCACAGGGCCAGCGCCAGCTCCCTCTCGCGCTCGCCGTCCTCGGCGCTGGAACCGTTGATCAGCAGCGCCCCGTGCGCCCGGGCGACCTCCTCGACGGCACGGCTGAGGGGGGCGTAGAAGGGGTCGGCGAGGTCCTCCAGGATCAGCCCGACGCTCGCGGTGCGGCCCTTGCGCAGGATGCGGGCGCTGTCGTTGCGGCGGAAGCCGAGGGCGGTGATGGCCTCCCGCACCCGGCGCTCGGTGTCGGGGGTGACGCCGGGTTCGCCGTTGACGACCCGGGAGACGGTCTTGAGGCCGACCCCGGCGCGGGCGGCCACGTCCTTCATCGTCGGCCGCAGCCCGTAGCGGCGCCGGGGGTCGCGGGCGGGGCGGGCGGTGTCGGCCACTTGAAGTCTCGTCCTGTCGTCGGCGGTCGGCGGTCGGCGGTCGGTGACACGGTCGCACGCGGCACGTCCCCGTGCGTCGGTGGCCTCAGAGCATAGAGCCGGCCGACGGAGTGGACAACGTTGTCAGAAATAGGTGAGACTCTCCGGCCATGGATCAGGATCTTCTCGCCGCCCTCGACATCGGCGGAACCAAGATCGCAGGCGCGCTGGTGGACGACGGCGGGCGGCTGCTGCTGCGGACCCGGCGCCCCACCCCGGCGCGGGAGCCCGGCGACGGTGTGATGCGGGCGGTGGCCGGGGTGCTCCGCGAGCTGAGGGCGGCGGCCCGGTGGCCGCGTGTGGCGGCTCTGGGGATCGGCAGCGCCGGGCCGGTGGACGCCCGGCGGGGCACGGTGAGCCCGGTCAACATCCCCGGCTGGCGGGACTACCCGCTGGTGGACGGGGTGCGCGCCGTCGTCGGGGAGATGCCCGTGACACTGGTGGGCGACGGAGTGGCGATCACCGCCGCCGAGCACTGGCAGGGCGCGGCGCGAGGCCGGGACAACGCCCTGTGCATGGTCGTCTCCACCGGAGTGGGCGGCGGGCTGGTCCTGGACGGCAGACTGCACCCCGGACCGACCGGCAACGCCGGCCACATCGGCCACATCAGCGTGGACCTCGACGGCGACCCCTGCCCGTGCGGGGCGCGCGGCTGTGTGGAGGGCCTGGCCAGCGGGCCCAACATCGCCCGCCGGGCCCTGGCGAACGGCTGGCGGCCCGGACCGGACGGCGACGCCAGCGCCCGCGGGGTGGCCGCCGCCGCACGGGCCGGGGATCCGGTGGCCGTGGCCTCCTTCGAGCGCGCCGCACGGGCGCTGGCGGCCGGGATCGCCGCGACCGCGGCGCTGGCCGAGATCGAGATCGCGGTGATCGGCGGGGGAGTGGCCCAGGCGGGCGAGGTGCTGTTCGCGCCGCTGCGCCGGGCACTGGGGGAGTACGCCACGCTCTCCTACGTCCGGGGGTTGGAGGTCGTCCCCGCCGGCACGGGCACCGGGGCCGGCCTCGTCGGGGCCGCAGCGGCCTGCCGACAGGCGCTGGGCCGGCCCGTGTGAGAGCCCCGGCCCGCGTGAGGCGGGGCGTGCGGTGCGGCGCGTGGGACGGAACGTGCGGGACGGCGCGTGGGACGGGGCGCGGGGGCGCGTTTCCGGGGCGGGGTGGAGCGGGCAGTGAACCGGGGACGACGGAATGGGGGGAACCGTGATCGTCTGGTTGAACGGCGCCTTCGGCGCGGGCAAGACCGCGGCGGCCCGTGAGCTGGTCGAGCTGCTCCCGGACAGCAACCTCTTCGACCCCGGCCTGATCGGCGCGGGGCTGCGCGCGCTCCTGCCGCGCAAACGTCTGGACGAGGTGCAGGACCACCAGGACCTGCCCGCCTGGCGGCGGCTGGTGGTGGACACGGCCGCGGCCGTCCACGGTGAGGTGGGCGGCACCCTGGTGGTGCCGATGACGCTGCTGCGGCAGGAGTACCGCGACGAGGTGTTCGGCGGGCTGGCGGCCCGCCGCATCCCCGTGCGGCATGTGCTCCTGGACGTAGAGGAAACGATCCTCCGCGAGCGGGCCGCCCGGCGCGGGGAGGCCGGGGAGACATCCGGGGACGGCATCTCCGGTGCCGCGGCGGACGACCGGTGCCCGGAGCCGGTCCGGCACCCGGCGGCCCACCACCGGGTGCCGGACTGGCTCCGGGCCGACGCGCACACCGTCGACGCCACCTTCCTCACCCCCCGGCGGACCGCCGAGAAGGTGGCGGAGGCGGTACGTGCCGGGGAAGGCGCCTGCGACATCGTGCAGACCCCGGAACCGACCGCGGAGACCGTGGCCGCCGGGGTCCTCCTCTTCGACGAGACGGACCGGGTGCTGCTGGTCGACCCGACCTACAAGCCCGGCTGGGAGTTCCCCGGCGGCGTGGTCGAGCCCGGAGAACCGCCCGCCCGCGCCGGGCTGCGCGAGGTGGCCGAGGAACTGGGGCTGCGGCTGGACACCGCGCTCCGGCTGCTCGTCGTCGACTGGGAGCCGCCCCGCCCGCCCGGCTACGGCGGTCTGCGGCTGCTCTTCGACGGCGGCCGGCTGACCACCGAGGCCGCCCGCGGCCTGCTGCTTCCCGGCTCGGAACTGCGTGGCTGGCGCTTCGCCACCGAGCGGGAGGCCGCCGGAATGCTGCCCCCGGTGCGGATGGAGCGGCTGCGCTGGGCGCTGCGGGCGCGCGAGCGGGGCGTCACGCTCAACCTGGAGGCGGGCACACCGGTCGGCGCGTGACGGCCGGGACCGCGTATCGCGCGGGTCCGGCCGCCCGGCACCGGCGGCCGGTCAGCCGAGCGCGGCCTCGGCGTACTTGCGCAGGAAAAGCGCCTCGGTCACCGACAGCCGCCGCAGCTCGTCCGGGGAGACGCTCTCGTTGACCGCGTGGATCTGCGCCTCCGGCTCGCTCAGACCGATCAGCAGGATCTCCGCCTTGGGGTAGAGCCTGCCCAGGGTGTTGCACAGCGGGATCGAGCCGCCCATGCCGGCGGTGGCCATCTCGGCGCCGTCGTACGCCTCGCGCATCGCCTCGGCCATCGCGGTGTACGCCGGGCTGGTGGTGTCCGCGCTGAACGGCTGGCCCTGGCCCACCTGCTCCACGGCCAGCCGCGCGCCCCAGGGGATGTGGGACTCCAGGTGGGCGGTGAGCAGCGCGGTGGCCTCGGCGGCGTCCGTGCCCGGGGGCACCCGCAGGCTGATCAGCGCCTGGGCGCTCGCCTGTACCGACGGGGTGGCGCCGACCACGGGCGGGCAGTCGATGCCCAGGACGGTGACGGCGGGGCGGGCCCAGATGCGGTCGGCGACGGTGCCCGAGCCGATCAGCTCCACCCCGTCGAGCACCCTGGCGTCCCTGCGGAAGTCCTCCTCCGGGTACTGCAGGCCCTCCCAGGAGGCGTCCGAGGACAGCCCGTCGACGGTCGTCGAGCCGTCCTCGGCGCGCAGCGAGTCCAGCATCCGGACGAGGGCCGCGAGCGCGTCCGGGGCGGCGCCGCCGAACTGCCCGGAGTGCAGATTGCCCTCCAGGGTGTCCACCCGGACCTTCAGCATGGTCATCCCGCGCAGCGTCGCGGTGACGGTCGGCAGACCGGCGCGGAAGTTCCCGGAGTCTCCGATGACGATGGCGTCGGCGGTCAGCAGCTCCGGGTGCGCCTCGGCGTAGAGCTCCAGGCCCCCCATGCCCATCTCCTCGGAGCCCTCGGCGATCACCTTGACGTTCACCGGCACCCCGCCGTCGGCCTTCAGGGCGCGCAGCGCGAGCAGATGCATGATGAAGCCGCCCTTGCAGTCGGCGGCGCCGCGCCCGTACCACCGCCCGTCACGCTCGGTCAGCGTGAACGGCGGGGAGAGCCAGGCGTCCTCGTCCAGCGGCGGCTGCACGTCGTAGTGGGCGTACAGCAGCACGGTGGGGGCGCCGGCCGGACCGGGCAGGAAGCCGTAGACCGACTGCGTGCCGTCCGGGGTGTCCAGCAGCGCCACGTCGGTGAAGCCCTCGGCGCGCAGCGCGTCCGCCACCCACCGGGCCGCTCCCGCGCACTCCTCGGGCGGGAACTGGGCCGGGTCGGCGACCGATTTGAAGGCCACCAGCTCGCCGAGCTCGGTACGGGCCCGGGGCATCAGCGAGGCTACGGTGGCTGCCAATGCGTCGTGCGCCATGGGAACGCTCCTTCGTGGTACCGCGTTGTGTGCCTGTGGGCGGGATCACCGTACGTACAGGCGGATGTGTGGTGCCGATGATCCCACAGGGGATCCGGGGGGACGCGGCACTAGGATGCGGCGATAACCGGAAGCGGCCGAGCGGGAGCGGTAACACACGTGAGCAGGGAAAGCGCCGAGGGCGCCGAGGGCACGGACCGGCAGAACCCGGTGTGGGATGTGGTGGTGGTGGGAGCGGGGCCGGCCGGAGCCTCCGCGGCGTACGCCGCGGCCGTCACCGGACGCCGGGTCCTGCTCCTGGAGAAGGCGGAACTCCCCCGCTACAAGACCTGTGGCGGAGGCATCATCGGGCCTTCCCGGGACGCCCTGCCGCCCGGCTTCGAACTGCCCCTGCGCGACCGGGTGTACGCGGTGACCTTCTCGCTGGACGGCAGGTTCGCCCGCACCCGGCGCTCCCGGAACATGCTGTTCGGGCTGGTCAACCGGCCCGAGTTCGACCACGCGCTGGTGGAGTCCGCGCAGAAGGCCGGCGCGGAGCTGTGGACGGGCGCCGCCGTCACCCGCGTCGAGCAGCACGGCCCCGCCGTCCCCGACCGGCGCACCGTGGCCGTGGTCCTCGCGGACGGCCGCACCGTCCTGGCCCGTGCCGTGGTCGGCGCGGACGGCAGCGCCGGCCGGATAGGAGCCCATGTCGGGGTGAAGGTCGACCAGGTGGACCTGGGGCTGGAGGCGGAGATCCCGGTGCCGCCGTCGGTGGCCGAGGACTGGGCGGGCCGCGTCCTCATCGACTGGGGCCCGCTGCCCGGCAGTTACGGCTGGGTGTTCCCCAAGGGGGAGACGCTCACGGTGGGGGTGATCTCCGCCCGTGGCGAGGGCGCGGCGACCAAGCGCTATCTGGAGGACTTCATCGCCCGCCTCGGGCTCGCCGGCTTCGAGCCCGCGATCTCCTCGGGCCACCTCACCCGCTGCCGCTCGGCGGACTCCCCGCTGACCCGGGGCCGGGTCCTGGTCTGCGGCGACGCGGCCGGGCTGCTGGAGCCCTGGACGCGTGAGGGCATCTCCTTCGCCCTGCGCTCCGGGCGGCTGGCGGGGGAGTGGGCGGTACGGGTCGCCGAGGCGCACGACGCGGTGGACGCCCGCCGCCAGGCCCTCAACTACGCCTTCGCCGTCAAGTCGGGGCTGGGCGTGGAGATGGGCGTGGGCAGCCGGATGCACGCCGTCTTCGCCCGCCGCCCGAAGCTGCTGCACGCGGTGCTCACCGGCTTCCGCCCGGCGTGGAACGCCTTCGCGAGGGTCACCCGTGGGACGACCAGCCTCGGAGAGCTCGTCCGCACCCACCCCCTGGCTCAGCGGGCCCTGGAGAGAATGGGCCACTGAGTGCCGAGTGCCGCCTCCCGGCACCCCGGTCGCCGGTTCGTCCCCACCGGGTGATCCGGAAGACGGGGTGCCGGTCGGCCACGGCCGGCAGCTCCCCGCCGCTGGAGGCCGGCCCGGTGCCGAGGACGCCGACCGGCCCATGGGACTGCTCGGCCTCGACCTGCCCGCCCCGTGGCCGCGGGGCTCATCGCGGCCTGGGCCCAGCTGTTCGGCCTGCCCGGCCCCGAGGAGGGTTCCTGGCCGCGGGCGGCCAGAGCTCACGCTCCCTCCCCGGGGGCCGGGCCGTGCCGGGCTCAGGACGCCAGCGCCGACTCCGGCAGCAGCGAGGGGTCCTGGCGCACGATCCGCGCGTGCAGCTCCCGCAGCGCGGGGCCGGGCTCCGCCCCCCGTTCGTCCATGAGCCGGCGCCGGGCCTCCTCGTAGGCCGCCAGCGCCTCCGCGGGGCGGCCGCAGCGGTACAGCGCCAGCATCGAAAGCCCCACCAGCCGCTCGCGCAGCGGGTGCCGGGCCACCTGCCGCGCCAGCTCGTGGACGCACTCGCGGTACCGGCCCAGCTCCAGATCGCCCTCCAGCCGGGTCTCCAGCACCATCAGCCGCTTCTCCGCCCAGCGACGCCGCTCACCGTCCAGGTAGGGGCCGGCCAGCCCCTCGGCGAACTCGCCGCGCCACAGCTCCTCCGCCTGTCTCGCCAGTGCGCCCGCCCGGCGCAGGTCGCCCGACTCGCGCGCGGACAGCGCCTCGCGCAGCAGCGTCCGCCGTTCCGCCAGATCGTCGATCCCGGCGTTCTCGATCCGGTAGCCGCTGCCGGTCCACACCAGCTCCGGGGACGAGCCGCCCCCGCCCGCCGCCGCGAAGGCCCGGCGCAGACCGGAGACGTACTTCTGGGCCAGGTTCCTCGCGTGCGACGGCGGTTCGCCGCCCCAGACCGCGCTCACCAGCGCGTCGTACGACATCGGCCGCCCCTCCTGCAGCAGCAGGACGGCGAGCACCGCCTGCTGCCGGGGCGGTCCCAGCGGCACCTCGTCGCCCCCGCGCAAGGCGCGCAGCGGACCGAGCAGTTCGAATCGCAGACCCTCAGCCATGTGCCCTCCCTCACCGCCCCGAATGAGCCTACGTCCTGGACGGTTTTCCAGTGGATCTTCCCGCGAAGGCCGGTGTGCCGCGGGCGGGCGGGTTGCGCCTTCCCCCGGCGGTGACCCGCTTGCCCGCGGCGGCCGGCTCCGCGGCGCGAGGCGGGGGGCCCACGGGGCGAACCCCCGAGCCGCCGCCCGCGGGGGAGGGCGGAACGCACCCGGCTGGAGGCAGTGTGCCAGGGTGTGCTCCGGCCCGTTCGCGGCGGTCGGACCACCCCGCTTTGTTCGTGGTGGATACAAAGCCAGAATGGGACGGTGACCCCGACGCGTACAACAAAGCTGGAGAGAGGCCGCGGCGCCCTCGGCCCGGCGCTGGAACTCGTGCACACCGGACGCGCGCCCACCCGCGCCGTGCTCACCGCGGAGCTCGGTGTGACCCGGGCGACCGCCGGAGCCGTGGCCGCGGAGCTGGAGGCGCTCGGGCTGATCACCGTCGACTCCCGGCCGGCCGTCGCCGCCGGCTCCCAGGGCCGCCCCTCCCACCGGCTGTCGGTCGACCCCGGGGGCCCGGTCGTCCTGGCGGCCCAGGTGCACGCGGACGGGTTCCGCGCCGCCCTCGTCGGGCTCGGCGGCCGGATCGTCGCCACCGTGCCCGGCGCCGTGACCGTGGAGGCCGATCCGGCCCAGGTCCTCACCGAGGTCGTCGGCGCCGGGGCCGGGCTGCTGCGCGAGACCGGGCGGCGCTGCCTGGGCGCCGGCCTGGCGGTGCCCTCCGCGGTCGCCGAGCCGGAGGGCACCGCCCTCAACCCGCTGCACCTGGCCTGGCCCCCGGGAGCGCCGGTGCGGGAGATCTTCACCCGCTGCCTGGCCGAGGCCGGTGTCACCGGGCCGTCCGGCGAGGCGCCGGCGACCGGATTCGCCGCCAACGACGTCAATCTCATCGCTCTGGCCGAGCACCGCCACGGCGCGGGCCGTGGCGCCCGCGACCTGCTGTGCGTGGCCACCGGGCACCGCGGTGTCGGCGGCGCGCTCGTCCTCGACGGCCGTCTGCACACCGGCAGTTCGGGGCTGGCCCTGGAGGTCGGCCATCTGACCGTGGACCCGGACGGCAGGCCCTGCCACTGCGGCGGGCGCGGCTGCCTGGACGTGGAGACCGACCCGCTGGCCTTCCTGGAGGCCGCCGGCCGGGAGCCCGGCCCGGAGACCGGTCTGCTCAAGCGCGCCCTGGAGCTGCTGCGCACGGAGTACGCCACCGATCCGGCCGTACGCGACGCCGCGCACCTGCTCATCGACCGGCTCGGCCTGGGCCTGGCCGGTCTGGTCAACATCCTCGACCCGGACCGGATCATCCTCGGCGGGCTGCACCGCGCCCTGCTGGAGGCGGACGCCGAGCGGCTGCGGAGCGTCATCGCCGAGCGCAGTCTGTGGGGGCGCAGCGGCAAGGTGCCGGTACTCGCCTGCGAACTGGACTACAGCGGCCTGGTGGGCGCCGCCGAGCTGGCCTGGCAGCCGGTCCTGGACGACCCCATGACGGCGGCGCGGGGCTGATCCGGGTCTGCCCGGGGTGCCGGGGCCCGGGTGGCGACGCCGGGGCCCCGGCGCCCGTCAGGCGTGCTGCAGGGGCTCGGCCAGGGCCGCGCGGCCCGGAGGGAGGGCCGCTTCCGGGGCCGGAGCGGCCGGTGCGGCGGGCACCGGTACCGGCAGGGTGATCCGCGCGGCCCCGCCGTCGGCGGCGAGGTCGCGCGGTGCCGGCCGCGGTCCGCCCGCCAGGAGCGCCCCCGTGGCGTGGGCGGGGGAGGGCTGCGGGGGACGGTCGCGCACGGAGATCGTCAGCCGGTCCAGCAGCAGCGCGATCTCCACGGTGCAGCGCCCGTCCGGGCCCGCCTGCCGGCGGGCCCCCGCCAGCAGTTCGGCGACGCCGTCGGCCGCCGGGCCGACGAGCGGGTCCAGCTTCCAGTAACGCAGCAGGGCCGACACGATGCGGCGGATCTGGCCGGCCCGGGAGGGAAGGGCCTGGAACTCCACCGTCCGCTGCCGGCCGGACGTGCTGGGGTGACTGATCACGACTGCGGCTCCCTGGGAGGGTTGGGGGTGTCCGGACGACGGAGGAGAGAGCGTCAGGCGCACTGACGGCCGCTACGGCACAGACATCAGCGTGATTCAGACCAACAAAAGGTGCAAATCGGGCAATCTTTCCGGGTGGGTGTGCCCGGCGGGCGCCCACCGGACCCCGGGCGTCTCAGCCGTCGGCCGGGGCCGCGCGCCGCTCCACCGCGATCTTCGGAGCGCCGGACCTCCCCGGCGCCCCGCCCGACCGGGCGCGGGCACCGCGCAGCGCGGCCACCAGGCCGTCGCTCGTCTGTCCCTTCAGGCGCAGCGCGTACCAGGTGCCGTTGACGGCCGCCAGGGCCTGTCCGCGCGCGGCGTACCACGGCTCGCTGACGCGGACCTGCTCGACCGGCGCGCTGTCGATCTCCCGGCCGTAACTGGTCAGCAGCACCATCCGCCCGTCGCGGACGACGATCTGCCCGGCCCGGGTGAGGGACCGCAGCCACCGCGCTATCCGCACTCCGGTGGCACTGAAATCGGGCTCTGTCACAGCGCAACGCCTCCCACCTTCGTCACCGCCGGCCCGCCGCCACGGCCGGGCCGCCGCCGGCGCCACCCCCACCGGGTGCTGCCCTGTCCGTCCTGTCCTGCCCTGCCATGAAGTCTGCACCCGCCGGGCCCGACACGCCAGGGTGTGCGTACCGCACTACGCGCACTGCGGTACGTGCGGCGCGCCGCACGCGCCCCGCAAGCGCTACGCGCGTCCGGCCCGCCGGTCCAGCCCGCGCACCGGGGACACCCACCGCGTCGACGCGGTAGGCGTAGCGCTCGGCGGGCTCCGCGGCCACGACCGTCTCCAGGAAGCGGCCGCCGCCGCGCAGACGGCCTCCGGCGGCGCGGCGGCCCGCGCGGTGAACACCAGCCGCACGGGGGCGGTACGGACGAAGCCGGCGCCGACCCGCTCCGGCTCGCGTGTCATGAGCGCTCCTCCGGTAGGTTCCCGCCGCCGTGCCCCTCCCACCCGCCGGGCTCTCCGTCCGCCACCACCAGGTCCAGTTCCGGCAGCGCCTCGCGGATCTCCGCACGCGTCCGCTCCGGCATGCCGCCGTCGGTCACCAGGGTGTCCACCTCCGCCAGGGAGGCGAACGAACTCAGGCCCACCGTCCCCCACTTGGTGTGGTCGGCGACGACCACCACCCGCCGTGCGGAACGCACCAGACGGCGGTTGGTCTCCGCCTCGGCCAGATTGGGCGTGGACAGCCCGGCCTCGGCGGATATGCCGTGCACACCGAGGAAGAGCACGTCGAAATGGAGCGAGCCGATCGCCGCGTCCGCCACCGGCCCCACCAGGGAGTCCGACGGGGTGCGCGTCCCGCCGGTGAGCACCACCGTCGCCGCCCCCGGGCGGCCGCCCCGCGAGGCGTCCGCGCGCTGCGCGGTGTGGAAGACGTCCGCGACCCGCAGCGAGTTGGTGACCACCGTCAGATCCGGCACATCCAGCAGGCACCGGGCCAGCGCGTACGTCGTCGTGCCCCCGGAGAGCGCGATCGCGCCGCCCGGGGCCGCCATCGCCGCGGCGGCCCGCGCGATGTCCTCCTTGGCGTGCTGCTCCAGCGACGACTTCGCCTCGAAACCCGGCTCGTGCGTGCTCGTCCCCGACACCGGCACCGCCCCGCCGTGCACCTTCTCCAGCACGCCCTGCCGCGCCAGCGCGTCCAGATCGCGGCGCACGGTCATGTCCGAGACGTTGAGCCTGCGGGTCAGCTCGTTGACCCGCGCCCCGCCGCGGCGCCTGACCTCCTCCAGGATGAGCGCGCGCCGCTGCTCCGCCAGGAGGTTCTGGTTGTCGCCCACCTGCTGGTCCGTCCCTTCTCGTCCACCGGCGGCCGCACACGCGATCGCCCGCGCGGCCGTGTGCGCGGATACGGGCATCTGTTCGGCCCCATCCTTCCACGCGGCCGCGGCGCGCCCCGAGGCGCGATCGTGACGCCCGGCAGGCCGGTCGGGCTGCGCACAGGGCCCCGCAGCCGCCATCCTGGATGCCGCCGCGGGGAACCCCGCGGGAAACGGGGACACACACCGGATCGGGGGAGCGCAGCATGCCCGAGAACCGGCCGGCGCCGCCGGCGGGACAGCGCGGCGGCCAGGGGGAACCGGCACTGGAACTCCTGGTGCACGGAGTCGGCGGCACCACACCGCAGGAGATGCTCGGCGACCCGCGCACGGTGCGGATCACCGGCGACGACACCGCCGGCATCCACCGCCGCACCGAGGACGCGGACGCCGAGAGCCGCTTCGGGGAGTACAAGTACTCGGGCGGCCTGGCCGCCGACCGGTCGGCCGACCCCCGCACCGGGCCGCCGGCCGACCGTGTCCGGCAGCGGCCGATCCCCGAGGCGTACTGCTGGTCCAACCTCACCTCCGGCAACGGCGCCCGCGCCCTGTGGCTGCTCCTGCTGCCGTTCATGGTCGCCAACCTCGCCCACTGGATGCGCCCGGCCGCTCCCGCCCGCCACCGCGGCCAGCGGGTCTACGACGTCCTGGTGCGGCTGGTGGCGCTCTCCCTGACCGTGCTGCTCACCGCCGCGGCCTGCGAGGTCGCGCTCGACCTGGTGGCCTGGCAGTGCGCCGCCTCCGAACGCTGCGCGCGCGGCAAGTCCTGGCTCGGGCCGCTCACCGAGGGCTGGTGGGCGGAGCCCGGGCGCCGCCTGGTCCTGGCCGCGCTGGTGCCCGCCGCGCTGACCGCCCTGCTGTGGTGGCTGTCGCACCGCACCTGGAGCGCCTACGAGTCCGCCTCGCCGCCCCCGCGCCCGCCGGGGCCGGCCCGGCCGCTGCCCGGCGGGGAGCGGCCCGCGCTCTCCCTGCCGGGCTTCTGGTACGGCCGCCGCCTGGTCTCCCGGCTGCGCGCCGCCCACACCGCCGCCGGGCTGCTCACCGTCGCCACCGCCCTGCTGGCCGCGACCGCCGCCCACGACCTGCGACCCGGCGGCGGCACGGCGGCGCAGGCCTCCGGGCGGGCGCTGGCCGCCGTCCTCGCGGCGGGCTGGGCGGCGACCGTACTGGTCGCGGTCCGCAAGGGCCGCACCGAGTCCGAGCCGGACGAGCGGATCGACCGGTGGGCCTCCACAGTCCTGCCGGGCGCCGCGCTGGGCGCGCTGGCGCTGACCGCCGTGTACGCGGCCTGGCCGCGTCCCGGCTGGACCTCCTCCGCCCAACTGCCGGGCACCGGCGTGTTCGCCTGGCTCGCGCTCCTCCAGGGCGCACTGGCCGCCGCCATCGCCGTCACCGCGTACCTCCTGCACCGGGCCTCGCCCCCGGGCTCGTGCGCCGGACGGTGCGCCATGGGCGGACTGGGCGGCGCCGCGGTCGCCTTACTGGCCTGCGCGCTCGGCGGAGTGCTCACCGGCGGAGTGGCCCAGCGCGTGGCGGACTGGCTGGACAAGGACGGCACCCCGGGCGTGGCCGGGGGCGCCATAGCGGGGCCACCGGTGCTGCTGAGCTGGCAGGCCGCGGCGATCCCCGTCCTGTTACTGGTCGTGACGGTCTTCGTGCTGGGCGCCGCGGTGCGGGCGGGGCGAACACGCAGACGGCTCACCCCTCAGATCGTCGACTCCTACGAGGGCGAGCCCCGCGAGCTGGAGTCCCGCAGCCGCCGGATCGCCCGCGTCGTCGCCTGGGCGCGGCTGACCGACTCCGCGCCGGCCCTGATCGCCTCCGTCACCGTCGCCACCGTGCTGCTGGGCGCCGGCGCCCTGGCGGGCGCGGCCCGCACCGGCCTGCCCCCGGGGCCGGCCGCGGCCGCCTGGCCCGGCCCGCTGCCCGCCCTGGCCCAGGCCGTCCAGGGACTCGGCTCCTGGCTGATGGGCGCGATGGTGGTGCTGCTGGTGGCGATGGGCCGCCGCGCCTACCGGGACGCCGCCGCCCGCCGCACCGTCGGCATCCTGTGGGACGTGGGCACCTTCTGGCCGCGCGCCGCCCACCCCTTCGCGCCGCCCTGCTACGCCGAGCGCGCGGTGCCGGACCTCACCTGGCGGATGTGCACCTGGACCGCGCGCACCGGCGGCCGACTGGTGATCTCCGGGCACTCCCAGGGCAGCGTGCTGGCCGCCGCCGCCGTCTGGCAGCTCGACCCCGACACCCGCGGACGGGTCGCACTGCTCACCTACGGCTCCCCGCTGGAGCGGCTCTACGGGCGCTGGTTCCCGGCCTGCTTCGGCCCCGCCCCGCTGCGCGCGCTGAGCGAGGAGGTGGACTGCTGGCGGAACCTGTGGCGCCTGACCGACCCTATCGGCGGCCCGGTGATGGCGGGCGAGGACGGCGGACAGGAGGTGGACCGCGGCCCGCTGAGGGATCCGCTGCACTACGGCCGCACTCCCGAGCACCCGCTGCCCGCGCCGATCCTGGGCCACGGCGACTACCAGGCCGACCCCGCCTTCGACGCCGAACGCGCGGCCCTGCTGGACCGGTTGGACCGGCTGTCCGAGGGGGACGAGGCGCCCTGCGTACCGGCCCAGCCCGAACGGGGGCCCGAGCCGCGGCCCGGGCGCCGTACCGAAGCCGGCCCGGCGGCGCCCTAGCCGTACCGGTGCCGTACCGGCCCGCGGACGGGCCGGACGGGTCGGCCGGACCTGGCGCGGGCCGGCCGGGGCGGTCAGTGCCGCGGCTCCCGCGGCAGGTCCTCGGGGTGGAGCAGCGTCAGATCGTCGGTGTCCGGGTCGTCGAGCTGGGCGACCCGGCCCGCGTGCCGCTCGACCATGGCCTCGAAGGTCTGCCGCGCGGTGCGGCCGTTGCCGAACGTCGGCCCCTTGGGAAGCCCGGCGAAGTACTTCAGCAGCGCGTCGGCCGTGCCCTCGGCGAGCTGGTACTCGTGCTCCTCGGCCTGCTGACCGACGATCCGCAGCAACTCCCCGGGCGTGTAGTCGCCGAAGGTGATGGTCCGTGAGAAGCGGGAGGCCACACCCGGGTTGGTCTCCAGGAAGCGCTTCATCTCCGCGGTGTAGCCGGCGACGATGACGACCACCTCGTCGCGGTGGTCCTCCATCAGCTTCACCAGGGTGTCGATCGCCTCCCGGCCGAAGTCCCGGCCGGAGTCCTCGGGCGAGAGGGCGTACGCCTCGTCGATGAACAGCACGCCGCCGCGCGCCCGGTCGAACGCCTCCTGGGTGCGGATCGCCGTCGAGCCGATGTGCTCGCCGACCAGATCCACCCGGGAGACCTCCACCAGATGACCGCGCTCCAGGACCCCGAGGGAGTGCAGGATCTCCCCGTAGAGCCGGGCGACCGTGGTCTTGCCGGTGCCGGGGGACCCGGTGAACACCAGATGCCTGCGCGCGGAGGCCGCCTTGAGACCGGCCTCCCGGCGCCTGCGGCCCACCTCGATCATGTCGATGAGGGCGCGCACCTCCCGCTTGACGCTCTCCAGGCCGACCAGCGCGTCGAGCTCGCCCAGCACCTCCTTCGCCGGCCGCGCCTCCATGGCCGGCCCGCCGGAGGCCTCGCCGGAGGAAGCCCCGCCGGCCGCGGACGCGGGGGCCGCGGCGGCGGGGGGCGCCGTGGCGGCCGACTGCTGGGGTATGCCGCCCAGCAGGCCCGCGGTCCGGACGGCCGGGGAGGCGGGCGGCTCGGGCTCGGACGTGACCGGCGCCGAACTCCGGTCGCTGGTGCAGTCCTCGGCGACGGGCCCTCCGTCGGCGAACTCGTAGCCCCCGCGCGCACAGCGCTCGGTGCGGCAGCGGCGCAGCGTGGTGCGGCAGCCGTCGATCACATGGAAGCCGTAGCCGCCGGAGCCGGTCACCCGGCAGTTCGAGAAGGTGCCGCGCCCCTCGGCGGAGACGTAGAAGCCCGCCTCCGCCGGATCGGTCACGGTGCAGCGGTCGACCTCCGGATCGGCGCCCTTGGTGACGATCACCCCCGTCCCGGCGGCGTCGATCGTGCAGTTGGCCAGCGTGCCGCCGCTGCCGTGGTCGCGGAACCAGGCGCCGGTGGCGGCCTCCCGGATGCGGCAGTCGTCCAGCTGGACCGTCCCGCCGTCGCTCACCGACACCGCCGTGTTGCGCACCTGCGCCAGATCGCTGTCGAGGACGTCGGCCCGCGAGCCCCGGTCCAGGACGAACAACGCGTCCGGCACGTCGTGGACCCGGCAGGAGTCCAGCAGCGCCGAGGCGCCGTCGCTGACCCACACCGCCGGATAGTCGCCCGTGCTCTCCTGGATCTCGCATCCGTTGGCGTCCACGCGGGTGCCCGGGTCCCACACCGACAGGCCGTTGCGGCCGAAGCGGCGCACCGTGGAGCGGGTGAGCGTCAGCACCGAGCGCGAGCGCAGGTCGACCGCGTTCTCCGGGATGTCGTGGATCTCGCAGTCGGCGAGGGTGAGCACCGCGTCGGTGTCCAGGGTGACGCCGTCGGCGGAGGTGCGGTGCACCCGGCACTCGGTGAGGTTCCCGACCGCCCGGGAGGCGACCCGCACCCCCGCGCCCTTGATCTCGTACACCTCGCAGCCCACGGCGTCCACCGCGCTGCCCTCCCCGGACAGCGACAGCCCCGCGCCCGAGGCGTGGTGGACCCGGCAGCGCTCCAGCCGGGGATGGGCGCCCTCGTGCACCGCGATGCCCGACTGCCCGGCCGCGACCACCTCGCACTCCTCGAACAGTCCGCCCGCGCCCCCGCCGACGCCGATGCCCACCCCGGCCGGGTTGTCCACCGTGCAGCGGCGCAGGGTCGGCCGGGCCCCGGAGCGCACCTCGATGCCGGAGGCCGACCGCGTCACCACCCGCAGCCCGGAGAGCTCGGCCACGCAGTCCTCGACCAGCAGCGCGGGCGCCGCGGCGTCCTGGCCCTCGATCTGCAGGTCGCGTACGACCGCCGCGGCGCGTACGGTCAGCGCCACCCCGTCGGCGGGGGCCAGGCGCACCGAGCCGCCGTCGGGTCGCTCGGGACCGCGCAGGGTGACGGCGCGTTCGATCACCAGGTTCTCGCGGTAGGTGCCGGGGGAGACGGTCAGCACATCGCCGTCGCCGGCGGCGAGGAGGGCGGCGGAGATGGTGGCGTAGTCTCCCGTTCGGCGCCGCCACCGCGACGA
Source organism: Streptomyces mangrovi (assembly GCF_900114215.1). GTDB lineage: Bacteria > Actinomycetota > Actinomycetes > Streptomycetales > Streptomycetaceae > Streptomyces > Streptomyces barkulensis. Next base: position 151,703 of record NZ_FOSG01000009.1, read on the forward strand.
GCTGGTGTGCGTCACCTGGACCAAGCCCTGTGCCATGGACCGCCTTGCCCCAAACCTCGTGCGAACCTCGATCGCGCTGCCGCGCGCATCCGGATGCACCACCGTAGCGTGTGCCGGACCGATGGGATGACCGGTCCGCCCGCCACGGCGGAGGCGGGCGGACCGTGTGCCTGCCCTGGCCCGATTCGGGCCGGATTGGCGTCAGTTCGACCTTCCGGTACGCCCCCAGTCGGGGCCCACCCGGGCCCACTCCTGTGCCCAGCGCGCGTAGCGCCGGGCCAGCAGTCGCCGCACCAGCAGTCGCCGTACGCTCTCCACCAGGCCGGCCGCCGCCACCGCCGTACCGAATCCGGCCAGGGCGGCGTGCGAGGACGCGGTGGCGGCGTCCATCGGACGCGCGGCGATCTCGCCGTGGGCGTCCACCCACACGCGCAGCCGGTCACCGGGCTCGGTCGGGCGGTCGGCGACGACCGTGCCCGAGTGGGTGCGGCCGTCGACCGCCGTCCAGGTGGCGTTCACCCGGTGGCCGGACTCGGCCTCGGGGCCGTCGGCCGCGGGCGGCGTGCTCTGGGCCGCCGTCGCCCACACCTGGTGCCGCTGCCGCTGCTGCTCGCGCACGACGCCCATCAGGGTCTCGTGCGCGGTCCGAGTACCCCACAGCGCGACGGCGGGTGCGCCCAGGGTCATCAGCAGGACGGCGGCCAGCGCCAGCCAGCCCTCCACACGGTCGGTGGTCCGGTACAGCGGGTTGACCCGCCACCGCCACAGTCCGGCGATCGCTCGCACGATCGCTCACCCCCCTCGCCGCCACCGGTCGCCGTCCGCCCGGTCTCGCGCGGCAGCGGGTGGACGGGGTGAGGACGACGGCACGGAAACCGCGCGGGCCGCAGGCCGGGGCGGCCGGTGACGTCGTCCCTCTTCCACGGGCGAGCTTATCGGCACCGGAGCGCACTGCACAGCCGCCCAGCAGGCCCGCAAGGAGTGAAAGGAGGAGGTGGGGAGGGTACCCGGGCGCCCCCGGTCCGGCACGGCGCCCTCCGGGGGGCACCGGGATCCCGGCCCGCCCGTGGCGGAGGCCGGGATCCGTACACCCGCCGCGGTCCGAGCGGACCGCCCGCCCATGGAGGCGTGAGGACAGTGAACCGCTCCGCCCAGCTCCCCGTCGTGGTCGGCGTCGACGGCTCGGACCACTCCCTGCGCGCCCTGGACCGGGCGGTGGGGGAGGCCGTGCTGCGGGGTGCGCCGCTGGAGGTCCTGTGCGGCGCGTCCGCCCACCGGCTCGCGCCCGACGGCGCTCCCGGCGCCTCCGGTGTCCTTGGCGCCGCCGGGGAGGCCGAGGCGGCCGAGGCGGCCGACGAGGAGCGCCGGCGGGCGCTGGCCCGACAGGCCCGGCAGATCGCCGAGTCGGCCGCCGAGCGGGCCAGGGAGAGCGCTCCGGGGCTGGAGGTGGAGCCGTCGGCGGTGGACGAGAACGCCGTCGCCGCGCTGGTGCGTGCCGGGAGCCGGGCCGCGCTCACCGTGGTCGGCACCCGCGGCCACGGTGGTTTCACCGGACTGCTGCTGGGCTCGGTGAGCCTGCGGGTGGCGGCGCACATCGAAGGCCCCCTGATGGTCGTGCGCGGCGACAACGAACGCCCCCGGCACACCGTGGTCGTCGGCGTGGAGTACGGGACGGACACCGACGCGGCGCGCTACGGCTTCGAGGAGGCCGAACGGCGGGCGGCGGCGCTGCTCGTCCTGCACGCCTGGGAACTGCCGGTCTACCCAGGCGTCATGGTGCCGCCGCCGACCCGGGTGCTGGAGGAGATCGCCGAGGAGCAGGCCCGCTACGAGGAGAGCGTGCCGATGGACGCCGTCGCCGGGCTGCGCGAGGCGTACCCGAACGTCGACGCCCGGGCCGAGACGGTGTACGCCGGGCCCGGCCACGCGCTGGTCGAGGCCAGCGCGGCCGCCGATCTGGTCGTTCTGGCGGCGCACCGCCGCCACCGCCTGTTCGGCATGCGCCTGGGAGCGGTCACCCACGCGGTGCTGCACCACGCCCACTGCCCCGTGGTGCTCGTCCCCACGGCGGCCTGACCGCCCCGTGCCGCCCCGGTCCGGCCCCGGCCTGTCAGCCCGGCCAGCGCCAGTCGGCGACCTCGGGCAGGTCGGTGCCGTGCTCACGGATCCAGCCGTGGTGCCGCTCGCGGGCCTCCCGCACCGACTCGCGCAGCTCCCCGGCCCGCTCCGTGAACCCCGGCGCCCGGTCGATCACGTCCATGACCAGCCGGTAGCGGTCCAGGTCGTTGCGGACCACCATGTCGAAGGGAGTGGTGGTCGCCCCGCTCTCCCGGTAGCCGCGCACATGCAGCCGGTCGTGGAGGCCGGGCCGGTGGGCGATCCGGTGGACCAGCCACGGATAGCCGTGGTAGGCGAAGACCACCGGCCGGTCACGGGTGAACAGCGCCTCGAACTCCGCGTCCGGCAGCCCGTGCGGATGCCTTGAGGCGGGCATCAGCCGGGCGATGTCCACGACGTTCACCACCCGCAGCGCCAGTTCGGGCAGATGCTCGCGCAGCAGCGAGGCCGCGGCCAGCGCCTCCTGGGTGGGCACGTCCCCGGCGCAGGCCAGCACCACGTCCGGCTCCCGTCCCGGCCGCTCGGTCCCGGCCCACTGCCACACCCCGGCGCCGCGCTCGCAGTGCTCGCGGGCCTGCTCCGGCCCGAGCCAGTCGAAGCAGGGCTGCTTGCCCGCGACGACCACGTTCACCGTGTCCGTCGTCCGCAGCACGTGGTCGGCCACGCACAGCAGAGTGTTGGCGTCCGGGGGGAAGTAGGCGCGCACCACGTCGGGACTCTTGGTGAGCACATGGTCGACGAAGCCGGGATCCTGATGGGAGAAGCCGTTGTGGTCCTGCCGCCACACATGAGAGGTCAGCAGGTAGTTCAGGCTCGGGACGGGAGCCCGCCAGGGCACCTCGCGGGCGCTCTGCAGCCATTTGGCGTGCTGGGTGACCATGCTCGCCACGATGGTGGAGAAGCCCTCGTAGGAGGTGAAAAGCCCGTGCCGCCCGGTGAGGGTGTAGCCCTCCAGCCAGCCCTGGCACAGATGCTCGGAGAGCACCTCCATCACCCGGCCGTCGCCTCCGAGGTTCCGGTCCGTCGCCAGCGAGTCGCCCTGCCAGGCGCGGGAGGTGGCCTCCAGGACGTCCTGGAGGTGGTTGGACTCGGCCTCGTCCGGGGCCGTCAGCCGGAAGTCGCGCCGCCCGGCGGTGTCCTCGAAGACCTGCCGCAGCATGCCGCCCAGCACCCGGGTCGGCTCGTGGGAGGAGGCTCCGGGCCCGTCCACCGGCACCGCGAAGGCGTCCGGGCCGCGCAGCGGCAGCGGCCGCCGCAGCCGGCCGCCGTCGGCGTGCTTCGAGGCCCCCAGCCGCCTCTCCCCGCGCGGTACGTGCGCCAGCACCCCGGGCAGGGGGCGGCCGGAACCGTCGAACAGCTCCCCGGGCCGGTACGAGCGCAGCCACCGCTCCAGCGCACGCAGCCGGCCGGGATCGTCGCGCACGTCCTTCACCGGGATCTGATGGGAGCGCCAGGTGTCCTCCACGGGGGCGCCGTCCACCTCCCGGGGCCCGGTCCAGCCCTTGGGGGTGCGCAGCACGATCGCCGGCCAGCGGGGCCGTCCGGCCGCCCCCTCCTCACGCGCGGCCCGCCGGATCGCTGCGATCTTCTCCAGCGCCGTGTCCAGGGCGGCGGCCAGGGCGCGGTGGACCTCGGCCGCGTCGGTGTCCGGGGCGGCCGTCACGTACAGCGGCTCGTGGCCGTAGCCGCGCAGCAGGGCGTCCAGCTCCTCGTGGGGGATGCGGGACAGGACGGTCGGGTTGGCGATCTTGTAGCCGTTGAGGTGCAGGACGGGGAGCACCGCGCCGTCGTGCACCGGGTCCAGGAACTTGTTCGAGTGCCAGGAGGCGGCCAGCGGCCCCGTCTCCGCCTCGCCGTCCCCGACGACGCAGACGGCCACCAGGTCCGGGTTGTCCAGGGCGGCCCCGTAGGCGTGGGACAGGGAGTGCCCCAGCTCCCCGCCCTCCTGGATCGAGCCGGGCACCACCGGGGAGGTGTGGCTGGGCAGCCCGCCGGGGAAGGAGAACTGTTCGAACAGCCGCGCCATCCCCGCCTCGTCGCGTCCCATACCGGGCCACAGCTCCCCGAAGGTGCCCTCCAGCCAGCTCCCCGCCAGCACCGCGGGGGCACCGTGCCCCGGTCCCCACACGCACAGCGCCTCCAGGTCGCGGGCGCCGATCATCCGGTTCAGATGGGTGTAGACCAGGGCCAGGCCCGGACAGGTGCCCCAGTGGCCCAGCAGCCGCGGTTTGACGTGCTCGGGCCGCAACTCCTCACGCAGCAGCGGATTGCCCCGGAGGTAGAGCTGGCCCGCGGCCAGGTAGTTCATGGCGCGCCAGTGCGCGTCCAGCTCCGCGCACTCGCGGTCGGTGAGCGGGGGGTGCGTCTGCATGGGACCTCCGGTCATGGCTCGGTCGTCTCTCGGGTCGCCGCTCGGCCCGTCACTCGGCTCGTCACTCGGCCCGTCGCCCGGCCCGTCGCCCGGCCCGTCGCCCGGCCCGTCGCCCGGCCCGCGGACCGGCCGGGTCTCAAAGGGCTTCGGGGCCCTTCGGGACATGCGGCGCCTGTGGCCCGTGTCCCCTGCACGCGGTCGGCCACACCCGTACGCGCCGCCCGGGCGGGGGCCGCGCCGTGCCGAGCCCCGTGACGGGCCCCCGCGGGCGACACTCCGCGCCCCGCCGTCCGGTTGCCGCGGCGCCCTCCCCGGCAGCACGATGGCGGCGTGTTCAGACAATGGCTGGCGCTGGAGGCGGGCGCGGACCCGGCCGAACGGGCCGGAGCGGTGCGCCGCGCCCACGAGGCGTTCCTGTCCGGGGAATCGGTCGGCACGCCCGTGCGCGGCCTGATAGCCGACTCCTGGCGGCGTTCGGCCAGGGCGTCGGTCGCAGTGGACCGGGTGGCCTCCGTGGACCTCGCCGACGACGATCTCGCGGCCCACCGCCGGGAGCACCCCCTGGGCCGGGTCATGCCGCTGTTCCGGGAACTGCTGGGCGGCATCGTCGAGGACGGCGCCCATCTGCTGTCGGTCTGCGACGAGCAGGGCCGGATGCTGTGGGTGGAGGGCCACGCGGACATCAGACGGCGCGCGGAGCGGATGAACTTCGTCCCCGGCTCCCGCTGGTCCGAGCCCCACGCCGGGACCAACGCCCCGGGCACCGCGCTCGCGCTCGGACACCCGGTGCAGATCTTCGCCGCCGAGCACTACTGCCGCCCCGTCCAGCCCTGGACCTGCGCCGCGGCCCCCGTCCACGACCCGCGTACCCACCGGGTGCTGGGCGCCGTGAACATCACCGGCGGCGACCGTCTGGCCTCACCGCACAGTCTCGCCCTCGTCCAGGCCACCGCCCGGGCGGCCGAGGCCCAACTCGCCTCCCTCGTCCCGGCCGGCGCCCCGGCCCGTCTCCTGGAAGTCCTGGGCCGCGACGGCGCCCTGCTCCACAGCGGCCGGTCCGAGGCGCCGGTACGGCTGGGGGTGCGGCACAGTGAGATCGTGCTGCTGCTCGCCTCCCACCCCGACGGGCTCTCCGGCGGCCGGCTCGCCCTGGAGCTGTACGGCGAACGCGACGTCAGCCCCGTCACCCTGCGCGCCGAACTCTCCCGGCTGCGCGGGGTGCTGGGCCCGCTGCTGGCCTCCCGCCCGTACCGGCTGACCGCCCGGGTGCGCACCGACTGCGACACGGTCGCCGAGGCGGTGGGCGCCGGCGACCTGCCCACCGCGCTGGCCGCCTACCGGGGTCCGCTGCTGCCGCTGTCCGAGGCGCCCGGGGTGGTGCGGACGCGGCGGATGCTGGAGGACGGGCTGCGGCGGGCACTGCTCGCCCGCCGGGATCCGGAACTGCTGGACACCTGGGTGCGCACTCCCTGGGGGGAAGACGACCTGGAGGCCTGGGAGGCCCTGGCGGGCGCGCTGCCCCCGGAGGCCCGGGCGGTGCCCGGCGCCCGGCTGCGGGCTCTGCGCGACGCCTACGGGATCGACCCCCCGCGGGGTTCGGGCGCCCCGCGCCGCCCGGACGCAACGTTCCCGCAACCCCCCGTTGCCTAACGTGGCGCTGCGCCTTCGCCGTTCGGCCGCCCACGGGCGGACCGTCGCGGCGGAGCCTTCTGTGTTCCGTTCCATGGGGACGCCTTCGGAAAGGCTCCCGGCCGCCCGGCGGCGTCCGGGCCCTGCCCGGGCCGATCGCCCCGTGGTCGCCGGCGCCGGGAGGGGCCGCCCGCGCTCGGGCGGTGCGCATCCGGGAGCGGGGCGTGGAGCGGCGCTCCTCTCCCGGACGGCCAGGGTGGCACGGCGGGGCCGCACGACCTGCTTGACGGCGAGCAGGACGAACGGTGTCCGGTGGGGACCCCGCGTCCGCGGGGCCCCATCCCGCCCCGCCGTGCCGCCCGCGCCCTTCAGCCCAGGACTTCGAAGGGGTCGCCCGTGCGCAGGGTGCCGGTGTTCTCGGGGACGAGAAGCTGCCCGAACAGCAGCCGATCGCCGAAGCGGCGGTGCCTGGCCAGGGTGCGCAGCGGCTCCTTGCCCCGCTCGGCCGTGGCCTGGTCGGTCGTGGTCACCACGCAGCGGCCGCAGGGCTTGGCCACCCGGAAGGACACCTCGCCGATCCGGATACGGCGCCAGCCGTCCTCGGACCAGGGGGCGGTGCCCTCGACGACCACGTTGGGCCGGAAGCGGTCCATCGGCAGCGGACCCTCGTCCGGGTGGTCCCCCTGCTCTATCAGCAGGTTGAGGGCGTCCAGCGACGACACCGTGGTGAGCAGCACGGGGAACGCGTCGGCGAGACTGACCGTTTCGCCCGGGCGGCCGTGCGAGGAGGTGACCGGGCGCCGGTGCTCGGGCGCGTCCATGTGGACCAGTCGCGCCTGTGTCCCCAGATACGCCGTCAGCCAGTCGTGCGCCTCACCGGACGCGGGCACCGCCTCGACCTTGGTGTTCCACATCTCGAACACGTCGGTGCCCGAGGCAGGGTCGGGCACCTCGACGGTCAGCGGCGGCATCCCGGGGGCGGACAGCAGGAGACCGCCGCCGGGCAGCGGCTCGGCGGCGGCCCGCGCGAGGCGCGGATGCCCGCGCTGGGTGAGCGGTGCGCCGTCGGGACCGGCCGCCATCCAGCGCCGGTCCCCCGACAGTCCCCATGGCTCCACGACGGCACGGGCGGTGCCGACACCCGCGAACGACTTCACCGGGTAGAGGTTGAGCGCGGCCAGTGTGGACGTGGTCATGCGCCCATCCTGCCACCCGGGTCGGACAGTCGGCGGGTCAGTAACCACGCCCCTGGTACGAGTGGCCGTATGACTCCTCGTAGGAGCCGGGGTACGGGCTCTGGGCGGGCACCGGGCGGGCGGCGACCGGACGCATCTGCTGGGGCTGCGGCTGCTGCGGGTAGCCGTACCCCCCGCGCGGCGCGGCGGCCTGCTGCGGGATGTACGGCGCGGGCGCCTGCTGCAGCGGTGCGGGCTGCTGGACCGGTGCGGGCTGCTGGTAGGCCGGGGCCGGGTAACTCCGCGCCGGCTGCGGCTGGTAGGAGGGCCCCGACGGCAGCGCGGGCAGCGCGGCCGGGAGGGCGGGCAGGTGGTCCGAGGTCTCGTACGGGGACGCCGGAACGCGTATGGGCGCGATCTGAGGGGTACCCCGCTCGGCGACCAGGCTGTCGTAGATCGGGGTGTCAGCGAAGGACGGCGCGCTGTAGTAGCCACCGCCATAGGTGCTGCGGGGGGACGTCATACTCATAAGTTAAGCCCACGATGTGCCGGTTGGGGAGAGCGAAAAGAAGGTCATTTGACGGGCTCTGCGCGGTCATCGGCCGCGGCTGCGGCCAAAGACGGAGAAAACGGTCATCCCGTCCGTCCTGAGGCCGGGAGGCCGGCGGAGCGCGGCGGGCGCGGACGGCCCGGTCACGGAAGAGGGGAGCACGACCATGCTCAAAGGCGCCAATGTCCGGGTTCCAGCGGACTCGGTCAGGGTCGAGGTGGGGTGGCGCACCGGGCCGGGGGTGCCCGACGTGGACGCCTCGGCGCTGCTGCTGGCCTCCTCGGGCAGGGTCCGCTCGGACGACGACCTCGTCTTCTACAACCAGGCGCACCACGCCTCGGGCGCCGTGCGCCACGAGGGCAAGAGCCCCGCGGGCGGCGCCGTGACCGACACCCTCGCGGTGGACCTCGCCCGCGTCGAGCCCGCCGTCGAGAGGATCGTCGTCGCCGCCTCCGCGGACGGCGGGGACTTCGGCCGGGTGCCGGGGCTGTGCGTACGGGTGCTCGACGCGGCCGGCGGAGCCGAACTCGCCCGGTTCGACAGCCGGGACGCCACCGTCGAGACCGCCTTCGTGCTCGGCGAGCTCTACCGCCGGCAGGGCGCCTGGAAGTTCCGGGCCGTCGGGCAGGGGTACGACAGCGGACTGGCCGGCCTCGCCACCGACTTCGGGATCACCGTCGACGAGCCGCGGGCGCCGACCCCCTCCGCCCCCGCACCGGCGGCCCCCGTCGCCACGCCGACGCCGCGGCCGGAGCCCCGGCCGGTGCGGCTGAGCAAGGTCACCCTGACCAAGGAGGCGCCCACGGTCTCCCTGGCCAAACAGGGCGGCACCTCCGGCGCGATGCGCGTCAACCTCAACTGGCGGACCCGCAGGCAGTCCGGGGGCTGGGGGAGCAGGCTGAGCCGGGCCCTGGCGCCGCAGACCGGCCTCGATCTGGACCTGTGCGCCCTGTACGAGCTCACCGACGGCAGCAAGGGAGTCGTCCAGGCCCTCGGCAACGCCTTCGGCGCGCTGCACCGGCCGCCGTACGTCCACCTCGACGGCGACGACCGCACCGGCGCCGTGGAGACGGGCGAGAACCTCACGGTCAACCTCGACCACAAGGACAGATTCCGGCGGCTCCTGATCTTCGTCACGATCTACGAGGGCGCCCGCAGTTTCGCCGGCCTCCACGCCACGGTGACGCTCACACCGCAGCACGGCGCGCCCGTCGACTTCTCCCTCGACGAGTGCGACCTCCCCTCCACCGTCTGCGCCCTGGCGCTGATCACCAACGACGGAGGCGATCTCACGGTCCGGCGCGAGTCGCGCTTCCTGGTGCCCGAGCGCGGGGTGAGCCCGCAGCGGACGGTGGACCAGGCCTACGGCTGGGGCATGCGGTGGACACCCGGCCGCAAGTGATCTCCCCCGGGCGGCCTCCCGCGCACGACGCGGGCCGGGCCGTCCGGCGGGCGCCGCGCCCGTCCGTGCCCGTACGCTGTGCTCCGTGAGAATCGCGCTTGTGGACTCCGGGATCGGCTTGCTGGCCGCCGCGGCCGCGGTACGGCGTGCGAGACCCGACGCCGACCTCGTCCTGTCCTCCGACCCCGACGGCATGCCCTGGGGGCCGCGGACCACCGACGACATCACCGCCCGCGCCCTGGACTGCGCGCGGGCGGCCGCCGCGTACGGCCCCGACGCGCTGATCGTCGCCTGCAACACCGCCTCCGTGCACGCCCTGGAGGTGCTGCGCGCCGAGCTGGAGCCGGCGGTGCCGGTCGTCGGCACGGTGCCCGCCGTCAAGCCGGCCGCCGCCGCGGGCGGCCCCCTGGCCGTCTGGGCCACCCCCGCCACCACCGGCAGCCCCTACCAGCGCCGCCTCATCGCCCGGTTCGGCAACGGCGCCGAGATCACCGAGGTGCCCTGCCACGGGCTGGCCGACGCCGTGGAGAAGGGCGACGAGGCCGCCGTCGACGCGGCCGTCGCCGCGGCCGCCGCCCTCACCCCGCCCGCGGTGCGGTCCGTGGTGCTGGGCTGCACCCACTACGAGCTGGTCGCCGAGCGCATCCGCGCCGCCGTCCGCTCCCCGGCGGCCCCCGAGCCGGTGCTGTACGGCTCGGCCGCCGCGGTCGCCGCCCAGGCACTGCGGCGCGTCGGCGCGGAACCGGACCCGAAGGCGCCCCCCACCGGCACCCTGACCGTCCTCCACAGCGGCAGGCCCACCGGGCTGTCCGGCCCCGCGCGCGGCTACGCCGAGGGCCGGCTGCCGGCGGCGGAGCACGCCGTACGGACCGGCTGAGAGAGGTGGCCGAGCGGGACGGCCGACCGGGGACGGCCGGGCGTCCGCCACCCGCCCGCGCCCCCGTGTCCCCCGCGACCCGCCGCGCGGCCCCCTACGGGACGTCTCTGCCCTCCCCGGCGGTCGCCAGCCCCACCAGCAGCCCCGCGCCCATGGTGACCTGGCTGAAGCTCAGGGCGTTGCCCACGCTCGCCACCGCTGCCAGCCCCGTGAGCGCCACGCCCGCCGTCAGCACCACCGGTGTCGGGCGCGGCGACCGGTACAGCGCGAGCAGCACCCAGCCGAAGGCGGCGCCCATCAGCAGCACACCGGGCACCCCCTGTTCGGCCGCCGTCTGCAGCGGCGCCGAGTGCGGCTTGCCGTCCGGGACGGCACCCTGCTCGGCGGCCCGGTTCAGCGCGCCGAACCGGTCGGGCCCCGCGCCGTGCACCGGATGCTCCGCCGCGAGCGCCGCGGCCTCCCGCCACAGCACGATCCGCTGCGAGGTGAGCGCCTCCTGGAGCGGCCTCTCCAGCGCCGGCGGCAGCGCGCCGCCGGCCACCGCCCAGACGGCGCCCACCACGGCCGCGGCCGCCACCGCCAGCGCGGCCAGCGCCGGCAGCCTGCGGCGCACCCGGCCCGCGGCCAGCGAGCACAGCAGCACCCCGAGCGCCGCGGCACACCCGGCGGGTGAACCGGTGGCCAGCGCCGCCGCCGCGACCACCAGGGCCAGCGTGTGCAGCAGCCGCCGCGACCGCGCGCTTCTCGCCGCCCACGCGGCGCAGCACGCCGCGCCCGCCGCCAGCACCGCCAGCGCGGCCTCGGCACCCGCCCGCCCGGCCGGCACGGTGGCCGACGGATCCGGCAGCGGGAGGGCGGGGGACAGCAGGAGCGAGCCCAGCCCGGCCAGCGCCGCCCCGGCGGGCGCGGCGGCCGGCAGCAGGGAACCCCCGATCCGCCCGCAGGCGTATCCGGCGGCCACCGCCAGCACCGCCAGCAGCACCCCCTCCGGCCGGGCGTCCCGCCCGGCCGCGCACAGCAGCGCCCAGCCGGCGCAGCAGCCCAGTAACGCGGCGCCGGCGGTATCCGGCACGCCGCTTCGCTCCGGTGCGGCGGACAGTGATCCGAGCGCCGGTGAAGCCATCGTCTGCGACCCCCCGAGACATACGGCCGCCCGCCGGGCCCGGAGGTCCTCCGGGCGCCCGCCGCGGGCCGTGACGTGGGGCACACCGTAGCCCCTGGGACCGACACCGGGATACGCCCCGGCGGGAACGCGTCCGCCCCGGGCCCGCACGGCCGCCCGCGCCGGGTGGCGACGGGTCCGTAGGCTCGCGGCATGGCGACTCCCGACTTCATCCGCGACCTGCGCGCCGACGTGGGACGACGGCTGCTCTTCCTGCCCGGCACCAGCGCCGTCGTCTTCGACGACGAGGGCCGCGTCCTGCTCGTACGGCGGGCCGACACCGGCCACTGGTCGATCATCGGAGGCATCCCCGAGCCCGGTGAGCAGCCGGCCGACGCGGTGGTGCGCGAGGTGTACGAGGAGACCGCGGTGCGGGCCGTGCCCGAGCGGCTGGCGCTGGTGCAGACACTGGCCCCGGTCCGCTACCCCAACGGTGACGTCTGCCAGTTCGTGGACATGTCCTTCCGCTGCCGGGCGGTCGGCGGCCGGGCGCGGGTCAACGACGAGGAATCCCTGGAAGTGGGGTGGTTCGGCCCGGACGAACTGCCCCCGCTGGAGGAGTTCGCGCTGACGCGCATCGAGAGGGCGGGCAGGGACGCTCCCACGTGGTTCCAGACCACCTCGGGGCGGTGAAGTATGGGCGCGACGCACATCGGTGGAGGAACGGCCGCTGCCTAGGGTGCTGGCCATGACCGCGCCGCGAACCCCGCGTACCGTCCCCCCGCCCTCCGCCTTCGGGCCGGCCCCGGGCGCCCCCGCCGTGCCGCTCGACCTCGCCGGGCGCACCGCCCTGGTCACCGGCGCGGCCGGAGGCATCGGCAGGGCCTGCGCCCTGCGGCTGGCCGCCGCCGGCGCCGAGGTCCGTGCGGTGGACCGGGACGCCGAAGGACTGCGAAGACTGGCCGAGCGGGCACAGGGCCTGCCCGGCGCCCTGGAGCCGGTCCACCTCGACCTCACCGACCTCGACGCCGCCGAACGGGCCGCCGCCGGCACCGATGTGCTGGTCAACAACGCCGGGCTCCAACTGGTGCGCCCCGTCCATGAGTTCCCGCCGGAGGTCTTCCGCACCGTGCTGACGGTGATGCTGGAGGCCCCCTTCCGGCTGGTGCGCGGCGCCCTGCCGCACATGTACGGCCGGGGCTGGGGCCGGATCGTCAACATCTCCTCGGTCCACGGGCTGCGCGCCTCCGCCTACAAGTCCGCCTACGTCAGCGCCAAGCACGGGCTGGAGGGACTGTCCAAGGTCGTCGCCCTGGAGGGGGCCGCGCACGGCGTCACCTCCAACTGCGTCAACCCCGCCTATGTGCGCACCCCGCTGGTGGAGCGGCAGATCGCCGACCAGTCCGAGGCCCACGGCATCCCCGCCGACCGCGTGGTCTCCGAGGTCATGCTCGCCGACGCCGCCGTCAAGCGGCTGATCGAGCCGGAGGAGGTCGCCGAGGCCGTCGCCTACCTGTGTGCTCCGCAGGCGTCCTTCGTCACCGGCGCGTCCCTGGTGATGGACGGCGGCTGGACGGCGCACTGACCCGCGCCCCGGCGCAGCCGATCCGCGCCCCGGCGCACCGGGCGCACACGCCCGCGCACCGCCCCTGGCGCGCCCGTACCACCGGCAGGTATCCCTGTGCCCATGCCCGAGCACCACGCGGCCGAGCCGGCCGCAGAACCGGCCGCGGAACCGGCCACCGGACCGGTCACCGAACCGGCCGTCACGCCCGCCGCCGAATCCGCGCCCCTGGCGTTCCTGGAACTGCTCGCCCGCGGCGCGCCCGCCGAGGAGTACGAGCGGCCCGGACGACCGGACGGCTCCCCCGCGGCGGACCGCGCCCGGCTCCTCGCCCTGCGGGTGCGCTCCGAACTGGAGGGGCGCCGCAGACGCGAGGCGGAACTGACGGCGCTGTTCGCCACGGCGCACGACCTGGCGGGGGTGCGGGAGCTGGACGACGTGCTGCGCGCCATCGTCCAGCGCGCCCGCTCCCTGCTGGGGACCGAGGTCGCCTACATGACCATCAACGACCCCGAGGCCGGCGACACCTACATGCGCGTCACCGAGGGATCGGTCTCCGCGAACTTCCAGCAGCTCCGCCTGGGCATGGGGGAGGGGCTGGGCGGGCTGGTCGCCCAGACCGCCCGCCCTTACGTCACCGACGACTACATGCGCGACGAGCGCTTCCTGCACACCCGCAACATCGACTCCGGGGTCGGCGACGAGGGCCTGGTGGCGATCCTCGGGGTACCGCTGATGCTCGGCCGCGAGGTGATCGGCGTGCTCTTCGCGGCCGACCGCCGCCCCCGTGTCTTCGACCGCGAGCAGGTCGCGCTGCTGGCCTCCTTCGCCGCCCACGCGGCCGTGGCCATCGACACCGCCCGGCTGCTGGCCGAGACCCGCGAGGCGATGGCCGAACTGGAGGCCGCCAACGCCATCATCCGCGACCGCAGCGCCGCCGTCGAACGCTCCTCGGAGGTCCACGACCGGCTCACCGAACTGGTCCTGCGCGGTGGAGGCGTGGACGACGTGGCCGCCGCCGTCTCCGAGGTCCTCGACGGCGACGTGGAGTTCGCGCAACTCCCCGAAGGAGGCGGGAGCACGCCCGCCCGGGCCGTCGAACGCTCCCGCCGCGACGGTCACGCGGTGCGCGACGGCGACGCCTGGGTGGCGGCCGTCTCCGCGGGCGGCGAACTGCTGGGCGCGCTGGTGCTGCGCGGCCACCGCGAACTCGATCCCACCGACCAGCGCACCCTGGAGCGCGCCGCCATGGTCACCTCACTGCTGCTGCTGGCCCGCCGCTCGGCGGGCGAGGCCGAGCAGCGGGTGCGCGGCGAACTCCTGGACGACCTGCTGGACGCCGCCGACCGCGACCCCCGGCTGCTGCGCGAGCGCGCCGCCCGGCTCGGCGCCGACCTCGACGTCCCCCATGTCGTCCTCGCCGCCCGGCTGGACACCGACGGCGGCACGGGGCGGCGGGAGACCACCGACCGGCAGCGGCTGTGGTCGGCCGCCTCCCATCTGGCCGCCACCCGGCGCGGACTGGCGGTCGCCCGTGAGGGCGGCACCGTCCTGCTGCTGCCGCTGGCCGGCGGTGAGGGCACCGGGGGGCACGGGGCTCCGGGAGATCCGGGCGGAACGGCCCGGCAAATCGCCGCCCAGCTCGGCGCGGCCGTCCACGCCTCCGTCACCGTCGGCGCCTCCCCGCCGGTGCCCGCACCCGCCGCCGACCCCGCGGAGGTGGCCGCCGCCTGCGACGAGGCCCGCCGCTGCCTGGACACCCTCCGGCTGCTGGGCCGCTTCGGCGAGGGCGCGGCGGCCGGGGACCTGGGCTTCCTCGGGCTGCTGCTGGCCGACGGCCGGGACGTCGACGGCTTCGTCCACCGCACCCTCGGCCCGCTCCTGGAGTACGACGAGCGCCGCGGAACGGATCTGGTGGGCACCCTGGAGGCGTACTTCGCCTCCGGCTCCAGCCCGGCCCGCACCAAGGACGTGCTCCACGTCCACGTCAACACCGTGGCCCAGCGGCTGGAGCGGGTCGGACGGCTGCTGGGGAGCGACTGGCAGTGCCCGGAGAGGGCCCTGGAGGTGCAGCTCGCGCTGCGGCTGTACCGGATGTCCGCCGCCGTCGCCCGCTGACCGCCCGGAGGAACGGGCGGCCGGCGGGCGACGGGCGCGAGCGGCCTTGCCCGGCCGGATGTCAGGGACCGTCCGCGGACACCGAACCGCCGTGCGGAGCCGGGATCCTCCCGGAGTCCCCCGGCTCCCCGGGCTCGCCGATCCGCTCCAGATCCCGCATCCGGGTCTCCTTGGCCACCCCGACCGCGAGCAGGGTGAGCAGCGCGGCGGCGATCACGTACAGCGCCACCGGCGTCGAGCCGCCGAAGTCCGCCAGCAGGGCGGTGGCGATCAGCGGTGCCGGGGCGCCGGCGGCGACCGACGAGAACTGCGCGCCGATCGAGGCCCCGGAGTAGCGCACCCGGGTGGCGAACAGCTCGGAGAAGAACGCCGCCTGCGGGGCGTACATCGCACCGTGGAGGACCAGCCCGACCGTCACCGCCAGCAGCACCGCACCGAAGCTCTCGGTGTCGATCAGCCAGAAGAACGGGAACGCCCACAGGCCGATTCCCGCCGCGCCCAGCAGATAGACCGGCTTGCGGCCCCACCGGTCCGACAGCGCGCCCCACACCGGGATCGCCGCGAAGTGGACGGCGGAGGCGACCAGCACCGCGTTGAGCACCGTCTGCCTGTCCATGTCCAGGTGCTTGGTGCCGTAGACCAGGACGAAGGCGGTGATGACGTAGTAGCTGATGTTCTCCGCCATCCGGGCGCCCATCGCGATCAGCACGTCGCGCCAGTGGTGGCGCAGCACGGCCAGCAGCGGCATGGTCTCCGCCCTCGCCGCCGAGGCCCCGGCGCTCTCGGCGGCCCTGCGCGCCTCGGCCTTCGCCAGTGCGGCTTTGAAGACCGGCGACTCGTCGACCGACAACCGGATCCACAGGCCCACCAGCACCAGCACCCCGGACAGCAGGAACGGCACACGCCAGCCCCAGGAGACGAACGCGTCCTCCGACAGCACCGCCGTCAGCACCGCGAGCACGGCCGTGGCCAGCAGCTGGCCCGCCGGAGCGCCGGTCTGCGGCCAGGACGCCCAGAAGCCGCGCCGACGCGCGTCGCCGTGCTCCGACACCAGCAGCACCGCGCCGCCCCACTCACCGCCGAGCGCGAAACCCTGCACCAGCCGCAGCACGGTCAGCAGAACGGCCGCCGCGGAACCCAGCTGGGCGTGGGTGGGCAGCAGCCCGATCGCGAAGGTCGCGCCGCCCATCATCAGCAGACTGATCACCAGCAGCCTCTTGCGGCCCAGCCGGTCGCCGTAGTGCCCGAAGACCAGCGCGCCGACGGGGCGGGCGACGAAACCGACCGCGTACGTCACAAAGGCCAGCAGCGTACCGACCAGCGGGTCGGACTCGGGGAAGAACAGCTTGTCGAAGACGAGCGCGGCGGCGGAGCCGTAGAGGAAGAAGTCGTACCACTCGATGGTGGTGCCGATCAGGGACGCGGTGACCACGCGCCTGAGGTTGGAGGGAGCGGGCGGGGCGCTTGCGGGCGACGGCATCGGCACCACTTCCTGACACTCGACGGGGACGTTCGTGTGCCGCCACACCGTAGGGAAGGGCAGGTCGCGGGCGTATGTGGTGGGACACCACAGTTCCGCGCCCCGCGGTGCGCGCGCCCGCCATGCCGCGGGGCGGGCGCGCGGTCGTGGACGTTCCGTCAGGTCCCGGATGGTGCGCCGGAGTCGCTGTTGGCGTTGAATGAGGGGCGGCGGACTTTCCGAGCGGACGGGGGTGTGCGCGTTGCGCGCTGTGGTGGGCAGACCGCTGGTGTCGGCGGTCGCGGTGGTGGCCGTGGTGGCGGCCGGTGTGGGGCTGTACTGGTTCCAGCCGTGGAAGCTGTGGCAGGACGAGACCGTGCGGGAGTCGCTGCCCCCGGTCCCGAGCGCGTCCGCCCCGTCGGCGGCCGACCGGGAGACCGCCTCCGCGTCGCCCGCGCAGCCCCGGCCGCGGACACTGGCCAACGGTGATCTGATCTCCCATGAGCACGCGACGTCGGGGACGGTGCGGCTGATCCGGCTGGCCGACGGCTCCCACGTGGTGCGCCTGGAGGACCTCGACACCAGCAACGGGCCCGACCTGCACGTCTGGCTGACCGACGCGCCGGTCAAGGAGGGCCGGGCCGGCTGGGGCGTCTTCGACGACGGGGAGTACGTCAGCCTCGGCAGGCTGAAGGGCAACAAGGGGGACCAGAACTACGCGCTGCCCGCCGATGTCGACCCGGATGCTTTCACCAGCGTGAGCATCTGGTGCGACCGCTTCGATGTCTCGTTCGGAGCGGCGGAGCTGGAGCGGGTCTGACCGGGAACGAGACCGGCACGGGCGGCGGATCCGGGGTTCACAGCCCGGTGGGGTGTGTCCCCTCCTCACTCGTGCCGTGCTCGTGGCGGTGAAGGGGATCCAGCGCCCGGCTGCCGGTGCCGGTGCCCGGTCCGTGGCACCCCGGGGTGTCGGGGAGTGCTCCGGCCGTGCGGTGAACGCGGGCTGGAATCCGGCGAATCGGCACCCTTGTGAACTCCTGGGCCTTAAAGCTGCTTGGCGTGGAAAGAGGCGATGTAAAGAACTCTCTTTCCGGGAGTGTGTTCGGAGTCACAGTTTCGATTGCACCGCTCGCCCTTCGAGAGAAGATCGAATTCTCCCGCCTCCCGGATTCTCCGTGCCACCCGGAGATTTGACTCGCACTCGACCGCACCGGGGCGCCGTGGGCCGGCCAGGATCCTGTGCGGAACGTGGTCGTGGTTCACGGCTCGGTCACAGCGTGAAGGGCCTTGCTCCTCCGGCGTCTTGTCTCTGGTGAATTGGTTGTGTTTATGTGTCCTGGCCCCCGCCGCATGGCGGGGGTTCCACCACCGGGACGCCGAGTCCTGCCGCCCGGCCGGTGGAGGGAGCGCAGCCGACCATGGCAGGAGCGGGGAAACCGAGTAAGTGCCGCGACCGCGTGTTTTCCGTGGTCCGGCTTGGGGTGAAGCCTTTCTTGAAGTGCCCTTGCACACCTGGGAAGGCCGGGCAACTCCAGTCCGAATCCGACAGCTAACCTCGTAGGCGTGGGAGAGGACTCACACCCATGTCTCGTGGTCGCCACCGTCGTCCGAGCAAGTCTTTGATTTCCCGTCAGTTCTCCCGGATTTCCCTGGTCGCCGCGGCCGGCGGTGCGGGAATCGCGGCGCCGGTGGTCGCGGCCGGCAGCGCGAACGCGGCCTCCACCGCGGTGTGGGAGAAGGTCGCCGAGTGCGAGAGCAGCGGCAACTGGTCCATCAACACCGGCAACGGCTACTACGGCGGACTGCAGTTCTCGCAGTCCAGCTGGGAGGCGGCCGGCGGCACCCAGTACGCGCCGCGCGCCGATCTGGCCACCAAGCAGGAGCAGATCGCCGCCGGTGAGAAGCTGCTCGAACTGCAGGGGCCCGGAGCCTGGCCCACCTGCGGACCGGCGGCCGGGCTCGCCCGGGGCTCCGGCGCCCCCGACAGCGCACCCGCCCCCCAGACGGGCGGCGAGTCCGAGGTGAGAGCCGAGGCCGAGCGCAAGCCCGCGGCCGGCTCCCACACCGTCGCACCCGGCGACACCCTCCACAAGATCGCCACCGCCCATGATGTCGAGGGCGGCTGGCAGACGGTCTACGACGCCAACCGTGAGACCGTCGGCGACAACCCGCACCTGATCTTCCCCGGTCAGGAACTGACCCTGGCCGCCCGGTCCTCCGACGGCGGGCAGGACCGTACCCCGGAGCGCGCCGACCGGACGCAGGTTCGTCCGACCGCCGAGAAGACCGCCCCCCAGGCCTCGCCGAAGGCCTACGCGGACAACCTCGACGGCTGGATCCGCGAGGCCCTGGACATCATGCGGGCCAACGGCATCCCCGGCAGCTACGAGGGCATCCACCGCAACATCATGCGCGAGTCCAGCGGCAACCCGAACGCGATCAACAACTGGGACATCAACGCCCAGCGCGGCACCCCCTCGATCGGCCTGCTCCAGGTCATCAAGCCGACCTTCGACGCCTACCACGTCCCGGGCACGGCGAACAGCCAGTACGACCCGGTCGCCAACATCGTCGCCGCCTGCAACTACGCGGCCGACCGCTACGGCTCGATCGACAACGTCAACGGGCCCTACTGAGGCGGCCGGGCCCGCGGCCCCCGCAACCCCGCCCCCCGGCGACGGCGTGAACGCGCCGCCGGGGGGCGGGGCACTTTCGGGGAGAGGCCCCCCACGGGATATCTTGATGTCGAGCAATGTTGCAGACGTGGAGCGGAGCACCCGGTGACTGACTCGACCATCATCTACACACAGACCGACGAGGCCCCGGCCCTGGCGACGTACTCTTTCCTGCCGGTGGTCAGGGCCTACGCCGCCAAGGCGGGCGTCGCCGTGGAGAGCCGTGACATCTCCCTGGCGGGGCGGATCATCGCGGTCTTCCCCGAGTACCTCAAGGAGGAGCAGCGCATCGGCGACGCGCTCGCCGAGCTCGGTGAGCTGGCCAAGACCCCCCAGGCCAACATCATCAAGCTGCCGAACATCTCGGCCTCCATCCCGCAGCTCAAGGCCGCCGTCGCCGAGCTCCAGGAGAAGGGCTACGCGCTCCCGGACTACCCCGACGACCCCAAGACCGACGAGGAGCGGGAGATCCGCGCCCGCTACGACAAGGTCAAGGGCAGCGCCGTCAACCCGGTGCTGCGCGAGGGCAACTCCGACCGCCGCGCGCCCGCCTCGGTGAAGAACTACGCCAAGAACCACCCGCACCGCATGGGCGCCTGGACCTCCGAGTCCAGGACCAACGTGGCGACCATGGGCGTGGACGACTTCCGCTCCACCGAGAAGTCCGCGGTCCTCGCCAAGGACGACGCGCTCCGCATCGAGCTGGTGGGCGACGACGGCTCCACCACCGTGCTGCGCGAGTCCGTGCCCGTGCTCGCCGGTGAGGTCGTGGACGCGGCCGTCATGCGGGTGGCCGCGCTGCGCGAGTTCCTGAAGGAGCAGGTCGCCCGCGCCAAGTCCGAGGGCGTGCTGTTCTCGGTCCACCTGAAGGCCACCATGATGAAGGTCTCCGACCCGATCATCTTCGGCCACGTGGTGCGCGCCTTCTTCCCGAAGACCTTCGCCGAGTACGGCCAGACCCTCGCCGCCGCCGGCCTCACCCCCAACGACGGGCTCGGCGGCATCCTCAAGGGCCTGGAGTCGCTGCCCGAGGGCGCGAAGATCAAGGAGTCCTTCGAGGCCGAGCTGGCCGAGGGCCCCGAGCTGGCCATGGTCGACTCCGACCGCGGCATCACCAACCTGCACGTCCCCAGCGACGTCATCGTCGACGCCTCCATGCCGGCCATGATCCGCACCTCCGGCCACATGTGGGGCCCCGACGGCCAGGAGCACGACACCCTCGCGGTCCTGCCCGACAGCTCCTACTCCGGCGTCTACCAGGCCGTCATCGACGACTGCCGCGCGAACGGCGCCTTCGACCCGGCCACCATGGGCTCGGTGCCCAACGTCGGCCTGATGGCGCAGAAGGCCGAGGAGTACGGCAGCCACGACAAGACCTTCGAGATCCCCGCCACCGGCACCGTCCGGGTCACCGACGGCGACGGCGACGTCGTGCTGGAGCAGACGGTCGGAGCCGGCGACATCTTCCGCATGTGCCAGACCAAGGACGCCCCGATCAGGGACTGGGTCAAGCTGGCCGTCACCCGCGCCCGCGCCACCGGCGCCCCGGCGGTGTTCTGGCTGGACGAGACCCGCGCCCACGACGCCAGGCTGATCGAGAAGGTCCGCACCTACCTGGCCGAGCACGACACCGAGGGCCTGCGGATCGAGATCATGGCACCGGAGGAGGCCACGAAGTTCTCCCTGGAGCGCATCCGCCGCGGCGAGGACACCATCTCGGTCACCGGCAACGTGCTGCGCGACTACCTCACCGACCTGTTCCCGATCCTCGAGCTGGGCACGAGCGCCAAGATGCTCTCCGTCGTCCCGCTGATGAACGGTGGAGGCCTGTTCGAGACCGGCGCCGGCGGCTCCGCGCCCAAGCACGTCCAGCAGCTGGTCAAGGAGAACTACCTGCGCTGGGACAGCCTGGGCGAGTTCCTGGCCCTGGCGGTCAGCTTCGAGCACCTGGCGCAGACCACGGACAACGCCAAGGCCCAGGTGCTGGCCGACACCCTCGACCGGGCCACGGCCACCTTCCTCAACGAGGACAAGTCGCCCACCCGCCGCATCGGCGGCATCGACAACCGCGGCAGCCACTTCTACCTGGCGCTGTACTGGGCGCAGGAGCTGGCGAAGCAGACCGACGACACCGAGCTCGCGCAGGCCTTCGGCCCGCTGGCGCAGGAGCTGTCCGAGCAGGAGCGGACGATCGTCGGCGAGCTGGCCGCGGTCCAGGGCTCCCCGGCCGACATCGGCGGCTACTACCGGCCCGACGACGCCAAGGCCTCGGCCGTCATGCGCCCGTCGCAGACCCTCAACCGGGCGCTGGCGAGCCTGTCCTGACACGGCGGGCGCGGGGGCGTCCCTCCGCACCCACCATGCCTTCCGCGCCCGTCCCGTGACGCCGCCGCCCCGGCCGGACCCCTCGTCCGGCCGGGGCGGCTTTCGGGTGACCGCCGGTACCGCGCGCACGGGTACGGGGACCGCTCCGGAAGGAGCGGACGGCGGGGGAGCGGCCGGGTCAGCGGTAGGTGAGCAGCGCGCGCCGTTCCCCGGCGAAGTGCGCGTGGTCGTTGAAGGCCAGCAGGCTGATGCCGGAGGAGCCCGCGACGAGGGTGGTGATCGCGGCGTTGACGGTGACCCGGTTCAGCGCCACGATCCCGGCCGGCGGAGCGGACAGCAGCCCCCCGCACAGGGCCGCCAGCACCCCGCCGGAGGTGACCACCACCGCGTCGCGCCCGGGCCGCAGTCCGTCGGCCAGCCCCCGCAGCGCGTCGGCGGCGCCGGAGGCGAACCGCCGCCAGCCGCCCTCGCCCGTGTCCGCCATCCACGCCTCAAGAGCCCGGTCGAGGACCGCCTGGACACCGCGTGAACCGGGGGAGGCGCCGGCGGGGGCGCCCTGCGGCGCGGCGCCGCCGTAGCGCTCGACGAGATCGATGTGGTCGTACTCGTTCCACCGCGCATCGGTGTGCGGCGTCCCGGGCAGCCCGGCGGTCTTCGTGATGATCTCCGCGGTGTCGCGCTGCCGGGCCAGGGTGCCGCAGACCACGACCGGGTCGCGCGGCGCGCGCCGGGCCAGCTCGGCCCCGGCGACCTCCGCCTGTCTGCGCCCGAGGTCCGACAGCACGTCGTACCCCTCGGCCGTGTCGGCGCCGAACGTGGCCTGGCCGTGGCGGACCAGATGGATGACCGGCATCGCTGCCCTCCTGTCGTCGAAGTACTGTCGGGGCCGTCGGTGCTTCCGGGGCCGGCGGGCCGGTGCTGCCGCCGCGCCGCCCGGGAGGGCGGGCGAGACCGCAGGCTCGGGGAGGCGGGGAGCGGCTCGTCTCAGCTCATCCTCGCCACGATGCCCAGAGGCAGCCGGCGCATGGCGAAGCCCATGGGCACCCAGGGCCAGGCGGGTACCTTCGCCTGGGCGCGTTCGGCCTCGATGGCCTTCACCATGGCGCGCACCCCCTTCTCGGTGGAGACCATCAGCGGCGTCCGGCCCGCCGATCCGCTCATCTCGGAGGCGATGTAGCCGGGGAAGAGGGTGGTGACCTTGATCGGGGTGCGCAGCAGCTCGGCGCGGATGCCCTCGGCGAGGGCCGCCACGCCGGCCTTGCCGGCCGCGTACGTGGTGAGGTTGCGGGGCAGACCGCGCATGGCGCTCATCGAGGAGACGACGACCAGATGGCCGGCCCCCTGGTCGCGGAAGATCTCCACGGCGGCCTCGCACTGGGCGAGCGCGGCGGTGAAGTTGGTCCGCGCGGTCTGGAGGTTGACGTCGAAGCGCCCGGTGCCGATCGGTTGGCCCTTGCCCAGCCCGGCGTTGACCACGACCCGGTCCAGGGAGCCCAGATCGGCGCGGAAGGCACGGAAGACCTCGAAGACGGCGCCGTGGTCGTTGACGTCCAGCGCGCGTACCGAGACGGTGATGCCGGGGTGGGCGGCCAGCAGCTCCTCGCGCAGCCGCTCCAGGCGGTCGGTGCGGCGGGCGCACAGGGCGAGGTCGCGCCCCCTGGCGGCGAACTCGCGCGCCATCTGCTCGCCCAGCCCGGCGCTGGCCCCGGTGATGAGGATGTTCTGGCGGATGCTCATGCCGGGTACTCCTGTGTCTTCCGTCGTGTTCCCCGCCCCGTCGCCGCGGCCCCCGCGGCGACGGGGCGAAGTCCGCGGTCGGCTCCCTGCCGACGGACCTCCGGAGCGCCCGCCCACGGCGGCGGCGCCGCGACGGCGAGGGTAGCCAACATACTGACCAGTGCTCAATAGCGTGGATACGGGGTGGCCCGGATCACCCCCGCGCACCGGCGGGCGCGGGAGGGTCAGCGCGACGGGCGGTCAGCGCGACGGGGCGAGCGGCGTGCCCAGAGGCGCGAGCAGCCGGCCGAGACCGTCCACGAGGAAGCCCACCAGCTCCTCGGCCGCCACTTCCTCCCCGGCCTCGATCGCCATCTCCTCCGCCATCGCCAGCCAGCCGCGCACCGCGAGGCGCATCAGCGGGTCGGGGGAGGGCTCGCCCAGCGCCGCCAGGATCCGCTCGGCCAGTGTGGCGCGGATGCCCTCGAACACCTCCACCACCAGTTCGTCCCCGCCGGCTCCGGCGCGCACCAGGGCCACGTAGTTGGCGCGGCGGCGCCGCACGAAGCCGGTGAACCCCCCGACCACGGCGCGCACCCGTTCCTCGGGCCCGCCCTCGTCGGGCAGGCGCGTGTGCCGCAGCAGCCGCTGTCCGGCGGCCCGGACCACCGCGACGTAGTAGTCGCGCTTGGTCGGGAAGTAGTGGAAGAGCAGACCGCGCGAGATGCCCGCCTCGGCGGCCACCTCGTGGATCGACAGCTCGTGGATGGGGCGGCTGACCAGCAGCCTCAGTCCGATTCCGATCAGCTGCCCGCGCCGGTCCTCGGCGCTCAGGCGCACCCGGGGGCGGGCGGGATCGGCGGTCATGCGGGTGACGGTAACCCGCCGCCGCAGGCCCGGCAAACGCCGGCCCGGGGCATTGGGCACACGGGATGTGGAAGGCGCCGGCCAGGACGGGGGGGACCTGGCCGACGCCGGTTTCGAGGCGCGGGCGCCCAGGGGCGGCGGTCGCCTTCGCGGCGAGTGGCACTGCGAGGCTTCAGCCGGACGATCGTCCTCGCAGGCGGTGGGTGAGGCCCGGGGACCGTGTCCCGCCCTCCGGCACCCGCGACGAGTACAACCGCCCGACCGGAGCGAACATTCCGCACCGGACCGAATGAACCGGGGCGAAACCCGATGAGGTGCGTCACATCGGCCGCCCGTGGAATGGGCGGAGCTGCGCGGGTACTCGCGGATCATGGACACAACCGCCGAAGTGCTGCCCGAGTCCGCGCTGAGGGACGCGGTCGACCTTCTGGTGAGGCTGGTGGAGGCGGCGGGTGCCCTGATCATCTTCGTGGGCGCCGTCTGGGCGTTCGGACGCTTCCTGCTGACCATGGCGCGCGGGGCCGGCCCGGACCGCAGGTTCAACAGGATCCGGCTCACCCTGGGGCGTTTCCTGGCGCTCGGCCTGGAGTTCCAGCTCGCCGGAGACGTACTGCGCACGGCGGTCGCGCCCAGCTTCACCGAGATCGGGCAGCTCGCCGCGATCGCGGCGATCCGCACCGCCCTGAACTTCTTCCTCGGCCGGGAGATCGCGGCCGAGCGCGCCGAGATCGAACGCGACCGCCGCAAGGATGCGGACGGCTCCCGGGCCCGGGCGGAACCGGTATGACCACCGCCCTGGACCTGGCGGCGCTGGCCACCACCGCCTTCGGGTTGGTGGCCGCCGCGGTGGTGCTCGCGGCGGCCGGACGGCTCCTGCCGGCCGTAGCCGTCCTCCTGGACTTCCTGACCGCGGCGGGGCTGCTGCGGCTGGCCGGCGACCCGAGCTGGAGCACCATCGCGGCCGCCGCCGCCGTCATCGCCGTCCGCAGGCTGGCCGTCGCCGGTCTGCGTGCTCCGCGGCCCGGCTGATCCAGCCGGGCGTACGGGCCGCGGCGTCCGGGCGGCGCCCGAGGAGCGCGCGGACACCGGCCCGGTCACGGGGAGGCGCGGCATGTTGCGGAACGGAATCACCGGGTAGTCGTGACCGATGTTCTTCGACACCGGATACGACCTGCTGCGGGTGGCCGTCATGACCGCGTGTTCCTACGCGGCCCTGATCACGGCGGTGCGGATCTCGGGCAAACGCACGCTGGCGAAGATGAACGCGTTCGACCTGGTGGTCACCGTGGCCCTGGGGTCGACGCTGGCCACCATCCTGCTCAACGCGACCGTCTCCCTCGCCGAGGGGGCGATCGCCCTGGTCCTGCTGGTGGCCCTCCAGTTCGTCAGCGCCTGGGCGGCGGTGCGCTCCCGCCGCTTCCGGCGGCTGGTCAAGGCCGAACCGACCCTGCTGCTGAGCGGCGGACACATGCTCGCCGACGCGATGGCCCGGCAGCGGGTCACCGAGAGCGAGGTGCTCCAGGCGATCCGCTCCCAGGGGGTCGGCTCGGTCGAGGAGGTGGCCGCGGTGGTGCTGGAGACCGACGGCAAGTTCAGCGTGATCACCCGCTCGCAGGCCGGCTCGGGTAGCTCCCTGTCGGACGTCGGGCGGGTGGCCGGGACACGGGCGGAAGGGTGATCCGGGAACGGAAGCCGCCGAACGGAGCCGGGACGGTGGCGCGCACCGGGCGAACCGCCGCGAACGGCACCAAGATGGTCGGGAAGACCCCGTAAGGAGTTCCCATGGCTCGTCATTCCTCCCCGCACGGACGGGCGGCCGCCCGGGGCGCCGCGTCCACGCCCGGCCCCTTGGGGATGCGGGACCAGCTCGTGACCGGCCTGATGCTGCTGGCCGGCATCTGGCTGGTCCTGGCCTCGTGGCTCCTCAGGTACCCCTTCGACGACGCCGCCGTCGACGCCCAGCGCAACGAGACCGGTGTCGGCATCGTGCTGCTGCTCGTCGCCTTCGCCCGGATCGTACGTCCGCGCGGGTGGCTTTCGGACCTGATCGTCCTGCTCCTGGGGGTGTGGCTGCTGGTCGCCCCCGCTGTGATCGACTACGGCGGCCCCGCGAACACCCCCCGGGAGGCCCAGGCCAACGAGGTCGTCACGGGCATCGTGCTCGTGGTGCTGGCCCTGGTGAGCATGCTGCTGCTGTTCCGGGCCCGGCGCATGAACCCACAGGAGGCAAGGTGAGGGAAACACAATTCGGCCCCCCGCGTGTTCTGCGCCGGCTGCTCGCCCCGCTGCTGGCGGCCGTCCTGGCGCTCACGGCCGCGGGATGCGGGGGCACCGACGACCAGGGTGAGATCCCGGGCGCGGGCGAGGTGGACTCGCCGGGGGCGAACGCGGGGATCGGCTCGGTCCTGGTGCGCTACGCCCATCTGGCCGAACCGACGGACGGGCCGTGGCAGGTCGGCGGCGACGTCCCCCTGTACGCGCAGCTGTACGACCAGGAACCGCCCGCCGACCGGCTGGTGTCGGCCGAGTCGCCGGCGGCGGAGTCGGTGGAGATCGTCGGCCAGGGCGGTGAGGTGGTCGAAGGCGGGGTGGAGCTGACCCCGGACAAGCTGACCGGGCTGGAGGAGGGCGGTACCTACCTGGTGCTGCGCGATGTGCGGCAGCGGATCCGGGGCGGCGACTTCGTGTGGGTGACCTTCCACTTCGAGGACGCCGGTTCACTGTCCATGCAGGTCCCCGCCCAGACCCCCACCTACGACCAGGAGTCCTCGCCCCCTCCGCTGCCGACCTCGACCCGGTGATCTCCGGCGGTGCGGGATTCCAGGAAGTAGGCCCCCAGACTGCCCGCGAGGGTGGCGAAGACGGCGACCGAGTAGACCGCCAGCGCGATCTCCAGGACCTTGGGGAAGGCGCCGGGCCGGTCCAGCGGCTCCCCGGTGACAGTGGCCAGCGCGGCGGCGTGCAGCGCCTCGCCCAGGGAGCGGTAGGAGCCGAACTCGTACAACAGCTCCCCGCTGCCCAGGACGGTGATCGCCGAGACGGACGCCAGCCAGCCGATCCGGCCGCCGAGCACCCGGCGCGCCGAACGGGAGGAGCGCACCACCGAGGAGAGCACCCGGCCGGTGCGCAGCATCCGCACCGAGTGCGCCAGCCGCAGCACCCTCAGGAAGGGCAGCACCAGGAAGAGGAGCTGCCACCAGTTGCGGCGCCAGAAGGCCCCGGTGTCGGGGGCGATGAGCAGACGGGCGAGGAACTCCGCGGCGAACACCGCCCACAGCAGCCAGCCGGCCACGGCCATGACCGAGCTCAGCGCGCTGCCGGGCCGGGCCAGTCGCTCACCGAGCACGAGCAGCAGGAACAGCACGCCCAGCGCGCTCATCACCGGAGTCGCGCGGTCCAGCAGCTCCTGGGCGAGCCGCTCGCGTTCGGAACGGGGGCGGCGGGAAGGACGGACGGGCAGAGCAGGCACACCGCAGCCCTTCCCCCTGTACGGCCGGGCACTCACACCGTCTTCGCGAGCGGGCGGCTCCTTCCCCGTACACCACCGCGTACGCGTACGAGGGCGGGGCCCGGTGACCGGACCCCGCCCTCGTCCTTGGAGGAGGCGTGTCGCTCGCGCCTGTGTTCCGGTGTGCCGGGCACCTCCTACATCTCGGCCCGCCGGGGCAGGAACCGGCCTTCCCGGTGGCGTGCCCGCTCCCGCCGGAGCGGGCAGGCGGCCGTGCGAGGCTCGCCGGGACTCCGGCGCTGCCGTGGGATGCGGCGGCCCCGATGAGCGGCGCGATCACTCGAGTCGGCTGCCCTCAAGGGTTTCTCCTCTCCTCAGTACGACCCGCCGTCGCGGCTTCCTGCCGGGCCGGATTTCCGCTGACGACCCGTCAGAACTCCGGGTCGCGAAGAAGACCGCCCGACACCACCCCTTCGGATGAGATGGTGCTGCTCCTCCGTACCGGAGGCGAACACGTATGCGGGGCCGGGCTGGCGACACCCGCCGGGCGCCCGGTCCGGCGCCCCGTCCGGTCGTATCACCCGGACGCCCCCGCCCGTCGGGTGGCCGGGGCGGTTGTCGGTGCATGACAAGAACGGAGCAGGGCAGCCGCACGGACATGCTGGACGAAATCCTGACCGTCACCGCGGCCCTCGCCCTGGTCGTCGCGGCCCTCTCCGTACGCATCCAGCGCGCCCCGCTGAGCGGGCCGCTGCTGGCGCTGCTGACCGGGATCGTCTTCGGCCCGCAGGTGCTGGGCGTCCTCGACCTGCCCACCGTGGTGGAGGGGCACAAGGAACTGCACGAGGCCTCCCGGCTGCTCCTGGCGGTGTCGGTGATGGCCGTCGCCCTGCGCTACCCGTTCCACGACGTGCGCTCGAGGGCGAAACCGGTGGCCGTCCTGCTGGTGGCGGCCATGCTGGGGATGGCGCTGATCACCACGGCGCTGTCGGCCGCCGTCCTCGGGGTCGGCCTCGGCGCGGCGGCGCTGCTGGGCGCGGCCCTGTGCCCCACCGACCCGGTGCTCGCCTCCAGCGTGGTCACCGGCGAGCCGGCCGAGAAGACGATCACCGCCCGCACCCGGCAACTGCTCTCCCTGGAGTCGGGCGCCAACGACGGTCTCGCCCTGCCCCTGGTACTGGCCGCGGTGGCGATCGCCGGAACCCTCGGCGGCACCGACGCGCTGCTGGAATCGCTGTGGCAGGTGCTGGGCGCGGTCGTCTTCGGAGCGGCGGCGGGCGCGCTGGGCGGCAGGGTGCTGCGCAAGGCGGAGGAGCACCGGAGCGTCCAGTCCGGCCCCCTGCTCGTCTACACCCTGCTGCTGGCCCTGCTCGTCCTCGGTGCGGCCGGGCTGATGCGCCTGGACGGCGTCCTGGCCGTCTTCGTCAGCGGGCTGGCCTTCAACGCGACGAGCTCGGTCAGCGATCGCGCCGACGAGGACAAGAACGACGAGGCGGTCAACCGCTTCCTCGTCCTGCCGCTGTTCGTCGTGCTCGGCGCCATGATCCCCTGGCGCGAATGGGGCGAGTTGGGCTGGTGGCGCGGCATCCTGCTGGTCCTGGGCGTTCTGCTGCTGCGCCGCCTGCCGGTCCTGCTGGCGCTGAGGCGGCCGCTCTCCCTGACCTGGCGCGACACCCTCTTCATGGGCTGGTTCGGCCCCATCGGCGTCTCGGCCCTGTTCTACCTGACGATGGAGGCCCACCGGCTCGGCGCCGACCCGGTGGTACTGGCCGCCGGAACGCTGGTCGTCGCCGCCAGCACCGTCGCGCACGGCGTCACCACCACCTCCGGCCTGTCCCTCTACTCCAGGGCGGGCGAGAAGGGCCGGGAGGCGGCGCGATGAACGTGCTGACGGCGCCGGCCGGCTGCGCCCTGGTGATTCTGGCGCTGGCCGACGCGGTGGTCACCGCACTGTCGATGGTCACGGTCACCGGCCCGGTCAGCGGCCGGGTGGCCAGGGCCGTGTGGCGGACGTCCCTGGCGCTCAACGCCCGGACCGGACGCGGCTCGGCCTTCCTGAAATGGAGCGGGACGTGCACCCTGCTGGCCACCTTCACGACGTGGGCGGTGCTGCTGTGGACCGGGTGGTGGCTGGTCTTCAGCGCCGATGTGGCCTCCGTCGTCGCCTCCCGTACCGCCGTGCCCGCCGACGGATGGGACCGGGTGTACTTCACCGGCTACACGGTCTTCACCCTGGGCATCGGCGACTACGTGCCGGACACCGCCTGGGCCCAGGTGGCCACCGCCGTCGCCTCCCTGTCGGGACTCTTCCTGGTGATGCTC
Source organism: Streptomyces mangrovi (assembly GCF_900114215.1). Lineage (GTDB taxonomy): Bacteria > Actinomycetota > Actinomycetes > Streptomycetales > Streptomycetaceae > Streptomyces > Streptomyces barkulensis. Next base: position 181,421 of record NZ_FOSG01000009.1, read on the forward strand.
TCCCTCACCTACCTGGTGCAGGTGGTCCAGGCGGTGGTCCACAAGCGTGTGCTCGCCCAGCAGATCCACTCCCTGGGCCGGGACGCCTTTGGCATCATCGCCGCCGGGTGGACCGGAAGCGGCTTCAGTTCCATGTTCAACCAGCAACTGGTCTCCCTGACCGAGCCGCTGCTGCGCCTGGGCGAGCAGCACCTGGCCTACCCGGTCGTCCACTACTTCCACTCGCCCCGGCGGAGCAAGGCACCCGCCCGCGCGCTGGCCGCCCTCGACGACGCCCTGCTGCTGCTCCGTGCCGGCGTCGCCCCCGGAAGCCGGCCCGACCCGGCGGCCACCGAGCCCCTGTGGTCCGCTCTGGACCAGGTGCTGGACACCCTGCACGGCCAGTTCTTCACCCGGGCCGAGCAGGAACGTCCCGCGCCCGCGCTGTCGGTGCTGCGGGAGGCGGGCGTCCCCGTGGTCGACGAGGAGGAGTACGCGGCCCGCGTCCGGGAGCACACCGGGCGGCGGCGAGCCCTCCAGGGGTTCCTGCGCAGCGACGGCTGGGACGGGGACGGTGCCTGACGCCTCCCGCTGCCCGGTGCCGGGCAGCGGGGGGCGTTCCCGGTCCCCGGGTCCCTAGTGGTCGCTCGCCGAGATCTCCAGGCGCTCGGCGAAGGTCTTGCCGCCGTCGGTGGACTCGTGGACACCGCCGGTGGTGGCGGCCAGAACGCGGTCGGGAGTGACCGCGGTGAGCGCCTGTGCCTGCCCGCCGGGCACCGTGCCGGTCTCCGTCCAGCTTCCGCCGCCGTCGCCGCTGCGGTGCACCGTGCCGTCGGAGGCGATCCCGTACAGCCCGTCCTCACCGGCCCAGGACAGATACGCCAGCACCGGTTCGGCGCCGCCCGTGAAGGTCTTGCCGCCGTCGGTGCTGCGGGCGACGCCGTCGGCGGTGGTGGCCAGGACGGTATCGGGGTCGGCGGGGCTGACGGCGATGTCCAGGGCGGCCAGCTTCGCCCGCTCGTCCCAGTTCTCGCCGTCCTCGCTGACGCGCAGCATCCCGTTCGTGCTGTCGTAGCCGTAGACGGTGCCGCCGGTCTGTTCCAGGGCGTGGAAGTCGACCTCGCCGGCCAGGGAGAGGGCCTTCCAGGTCTTCCCCGCGTCGGTGCTTTCGATCAGGCCCCGGTTGGCGGGCTCGTCGCTGCCCTCGGCCGGGTGGCCGCTGCCGAGGAAGGTGTCCGGTCCGGCGACGGCGAAGCCCATGTAGTCGGCGGTGTCGCCCACGCGCTTCGCGGAGCCCTCGCCGTCGACGGCGAGAACGCCGCGGTGGGTGGCGACGTAGAGCTTCCCGTCCCCGGGGTTGATGCCCAGGCCGTGGATGTGGCCGATGCCGGCTCCGCCGTCGTGGGAATGTCCGGCGGAGGAGTCCTGGTGGTCGTCCTGGCCGCCCGAGCAACCGGCCAGAACGGCGGCCAGCAGGGCCGTCGCGGCGGCCAGGGAACGGGGACGCGGGCGGGGGCGGGAACGGAGCGGCATCGGGGATCCTGTCGTCGGTGCGGTGCGGTGCGGTGCGGTGCGGTGCGGTGCGGTGCGGCGCCGTCGGCCAATCTACGACGACCGCCACCGGGCCCGGCGTGGAGGGCGCGGCAGACCCCGCCCGTACGCGGCGCCGCCCCGGCCGGGGGCCGGGGCGGCGGAGGGGGCGGCGGTCCCCTGACTCGGAGAGGACCTCAGAGGGTCGCCAGCAGCTCGTTGCAGGCCTGCTCGCAGCGACGGCAGGCCTCGGCGCAGATGCGGCAGTGCTCGTGCATGTCGGCGTGGCGCTCGCACTCCTCCGCGCAGGACTTGCAGACCATGGCGCAGGCCTGGAGCTGGGTGCGGGTGATGTTGGCGTCGTAGCCGGTGTGCCGGGACAGGATCTTGCCGGTGGCCTCGCAGATGTCCGAGCAGTCCAGGTTGGTGCGGATGCACTTGCGCAGCTCGGCGACCATGTCCTCCGACAGGCAGGCGTCCGCGCACGCCGTACAGGCCTGCGAGCAGTCGAAGCACTCGGCGATGCAGCGTTCCATGGCCTCGCGGTTCACACCGCCGAGGTCGGCCGGGTAGGTGCGCAGCATCTCGCTGACCATCGTCGTCACGGTTGTCCCCTTTCACATGGTTCCGTTCGATCCCGCGGGCCTGTCCGGATGTGGCGCAGGCTCCGCGGTGCCGTGCGAACGGGTAACACCCGAAAGCGGTGCGTAAACCGGGAATCGGGGCAATCGGGGTCCGCGTCGTGCGGACCCCGACTCCCCGCACCGGTTCTACTTCCGGCCGAGCAGCTCGTCCATCGTGTCGATCTCGGCGTTCTGGGCGGTGATGATGTCGTCCGCCATGGCCTTCGCCGGGCCGTAGGAGCCGTTCTCCCTCTGGTCCTCGGCCATGGCCACCGCACCCTCGTGGTGCTCGATCATCATCTCCAGGAAGGCGGTGTCGAACGCCTTGCCGGAGGACTTCTCCAGCTCCGCCATCTCCTCGGGGGTCATCATCCCGCTCATCCCGTGGGAGCCGTGACCGGAGTGGTCCATCTCGTCCATGCCCTCCGTCTCCGGGGGCACCGGCTCGCCCCAGGACTCCAGCCATGCGGACATGGTCTCGATCTCCGGGTCCTGGGCCTTCCTGATCTCGGCCGCCAGGTCCCTGACCTCCCGCGAGGCCGCCCGGGTCTCGGCCATCTCGGCCATCACCACCGCCTGCCGGTGGTGGGGGATCATCCCCTGGGCGAAGGAGACGTCGGCGGCGTTGTGGGAGCCGGCCGAGGCCGGGGCGGAGGAGCCCGCGGCGGGCTTGTCGTCGTGAGCGCCGGGGCCGGTGGGGGAGGGCTCCTGGGAACCGCAGGCGGCCAGGACGGCGGCGGCGGTCGCGGTGGCCGCCGCGAGGGCGGCGCGGCGCACGGCGAAACGGTGTGCGGCGAAACGGTGTGCGGTCATGGTGATGCGAACTCCTGCTGGGGAGGGAAGCCCCGAAGGGGGGCGGGATACGGGCGCGTCGCGCGCGGCGCCGGCTCCCGGACGGGGCGGCTGCCGCGCGGAGGCGCGCCTATATGCGCAGGAGTTGCAGTTCGCTCAGCGATGGGGGAGCGCGGCCGGAGAAGGCCGCCGAGGGGGCCCGCCCCGCAAAGGGCGACTCCGCCGCCGGGGCGACGGCGGAGGCTGGGGGCACCGGCAGGACGGGCAGGCCGGAGGTGCCCACGGCCGCGCAGGTGGCGTCGGCGTGGTCCGGGTGCCCGTTCGTCCCGTGGTCCGGATGCGCACAGGCGCTGCTCGCGACACTGCCGGGGGAGCCGTACGCGGCGGCGTCCGCGTCCGCGGGCATCGCGTGGCCGGCCGCGGGCGCGCCGTGAGGAGCGTTCGACGGGGCGGTCGCTCCGGCCGGAGCCAGGCCGTGCATGGCCACCACTCCGGTCAGCACCGCCAGAACCAGCAGCACCGTGCGGACCCGGGCCCGGTGGGGGCGGGTCGGTGGGTGCGGTCGCCGGTTCACGCGGACATTCTACGGACGCGCCGTCACGGAGGCCTGGAGCGGGGTGAGGCGGGCGGCGAGCGGGGTGGTCTCGGACCTGTCGTCCGGTTCACGGCTCGCCCGCCACACCCGGCACGCCGCGCGGGAGCGGCGTCAGCCGGGCCTGATGTTGTGGTTGAGCCGGAAGACGTTGCCGGGGTCGTACTCGGCCTTGACCGCGGCCAGCCGCCGGTGGTTGTCCGGCCCGAACCCGGCGACCACGCGGTCCTCGCCCTCGTGCCCGATGAAGTTGAGGTAGACCGCGCCGGTCGACCAGGGCCCGACGTCCGCGCGTACGTCGTGGGCCCACCGCCTGACGCGCTCGTCGTCGGCCGGGTCCTCCCACAGCCCGAAGGGATGGACCACCCACGGCGCCCGCCGCCAGGGGATCGGGTGGTCTCCGGAGCCCCGCGTGACCGAGCCGCCCTGGGGGAAGAGCACGTGCTGGGAGGGCGAGGGCACGAGCAGATCGGCGGCGCGGGCGCAGAAGGCGTCCACGGCCGGGTCCGGGAAGGAGGCCAGGTACTCGGCCGACCAGTAGTTCCGGTAACCGGGCGGGTCGTCGAGCATGCACTGCAGGTCGGCGTAGGACAGTTCGGTGATCATCTCGGCGTCGTGGTCCATGTCGAGCATGGGCTCGGCGACATCGCGCATCTCCTGCATGCCGCCCGCGTACGTGATCAGCACAGCGCAGGCGAGCTTCCCGGCCATGTCCGCGGGGACGAACTCCTCGGGCGGCGCGGTCAGGTAGATGAGCCCCCCGCCGACCTCGTCCGGGGCGGACTCCAGGAAGTCGCGGTAGACCCGCGCCACATCCGGTCCCGCCTCGGGCCGCCACATCAGCAGGGCCGCGGTCACCTCCGGAAGCGGGTGCAGCCGCAGGGTGAGCGAGGTGGCCACGCCGAAGTTGCCGCCACCCCCGTGCAGCGCCCAGAACAGCTCCGGATTCTCCTCCTCGCTCGCGCGCACGGTGCGGCCGTCCGCGGTGACCAGCTCGGCGGACAGCAGGTTGTCGCTCGCCAGCCCGAACCTGCGGTCCAGCCAGCCCGAGCCGCCGCCCAGCACGAACCCGCCCACCCCGGTGGTGGAGACCCGGCCGCCGGTCGTCGCCAGACCGTACGGCTCGGTGGCCCGGTCCAGGTGGCTCATGACGGCGCCGCCGCCGACCCGCGCGGTGCGCCTGCCGGGGTCGACCACGACCGTGTGCATGCGCCGCAGGTCGACGACGACGCCGCCCTCGGTCAGGGCCATGCCCGCGACGCTGTGCCCGCCGCCGCGGACCGCGATCTCCAGACCGCCGGCCCGCCCGAACCGGATCGCCTCGGCGACATCGCGTTCGGTCTCGCACTGGGCGATGACGGCGGGACGCCGGTCGATCATCGCGTTGAAGACAGTGCGGGCCTGGTCGTAGGGCGCGTCGCCGGGAGTGATGACATCGCCGGCGAAGCCGGCGCGGAGGTCGGTGAGGGCTGTTCCGCCCACGCTGCGGGACACCATGTCGCCCCCCTTTTTTCGTCGGGGCACCGGTCGGACCTCACCTTCCACCGTAGCCCCGGGCGGGACGGAGCGGTACATCCCGCCGATGGACCCGGGCGGGAGGAGCGGTGGATCAGACGGGCGGGGGAGGAACACGGTGTTCGTCGGGACAGCCCGCGCGGCTCTCGGAACCGATGATGACGGCGCCGATGTCCGGGCGGGTGTCTGCCATCCCTCGACGTTCCCGGAAGGAGCCGGATACCGGGGGCGCCGCGGCTCCCGGCCGGAACAGCCCGTTGGGCCGCCCGGCGTGCCGGGAGCGCCGGTGTGCCACTCGACCGGCGTTCCGTGCTCACGGGTGAGGCCGCGGCACCGTGGGACGGGAGCTCCAACTCGACTCCGTACGACTCGGCCTGACACGGGGCCAGGGCGAGGCGCCGGGTCGGCCCGCGGTCGGCGGCAGCGGCCCGCCCCACTCGTGGAGGGCCCCGGTCGGCAGGGTGCCGCGCGGAGGGGGAGCGGCCGGCGCGGGAAGGAAATCCCCTGCTCCGCACGCCTTTTGCGGCGTTCCGGAAAACTCCCTTGTTTGGGTGGCGAGTTCATGGCAATGCGCTTCTTTGAAGACGACAAGGAGGTACCCAGACATGGGCATCATCGCGTGGATTCTCATCGGTCTGCTCGCCGGAGCGATCGCCAAAGCCCTCATGCCGGGCAAGGACCCGGGCGGCATCCTCGTCACGATGCTGATCGGTATCGTGGGCGGCCTTCTCGGCGGTTTCCTCGGCAAGGTGATATTCGGCGTCGATTCGATCGACGGATTCTTCGATCTCTCCACCTGGATCGCCGCCATCATCGGCTCGGTCATCGTTCTGGCCGTCTACCGGGCCGTGACCGGCCGCGGCAACCGCCGCCACGTCCACGCCTGACCCGGTACGGGTCCTCCGGACATGTGGTGGCCGGTGACCGACCCGTCGCAGCACCGGCCGGCCGGCGTGGTGCCGCGAGCCCTTCGGACCGGAACCGCCGACCGGCTCGCGGGTGATTCGCGCACCCCCGGCGGTCCGCTCATCACAGCGGACCGCCGGGGGTGCGCCGTGCGCTCCGCGCACTTGACTCCGGCCGAGACCCGCCGGGAGGAAAGGCGGGAAAGGGGAGTCCGGCCGGACGGCCCGGATCGTGGAGCGTTTTTCCTTCTTCGGTCCACCCGCGCCGACCGGAGAATTGTCCGGTGCGGAATTACCCTCCCGGGAATTCCGCACCGGAAATCCGTCGCCCCGCCCGGCGGGAGACGGCCCCGGTGTCCGGGCGGCCCGGAGTCAGGGCTTGCGGGCGACCGCGGCGTAGCAGGCCGCCTCGGCGTCGCTGACGTCGCCGAAGGTCTGGCCGGGGTCGGGACGCCAGCGGTGGGAGGTGGTGATCCCCGGCTCGAACAGCTCCCAGCCGCTGAAGAACCGGGTGAACTCCTCCCGGGTGCGGGCCTGTCCGGGGGTTCCCGAGGCGCGGTAGGCCTCGGTGAGGCGGGCGATGCCCTCCGGGTCGAAGTCGGGGGTGACATGGCTGATGGCCAGGGTGCTGCCGGACGGCAGCGCGTCCTTGAAGTGCTCGACGATCTCGTGTGCCCGGTGCTCGCCGGGCACGAAGTGCAAAAGCGCGTTGAGGCTGAGCGCCACCGGCTCCCCCAGGTCGAGGGTCTCCTCCACCTCGGGAGAGGCCAGGAGGGCGGCCGGGTCGGTGGCGTCGGCCTGGACGTAGGCGGTACGTCCCGCGGGGTGGCTGCGCAGCAGGGCCTGGGCGTGGGCGAGGACGATGGGGTCGTTGTCGGCGTAGACGACCCGCGACTCGGGGGCCACCCCCTGGGCCACCTCGTGGAGGTTGGGCGAGGTGGGGATGCCGGTGCCCACGTCGAGGAACTGACGCAGGCCGGCGGTGGCCAGGAAGCGGGTGGCCCGGTGCGTGAACTCCCGGTTGGTGCGGGCGGCGACCAGGACGGAGGGGAAGAGGGCCATGGCCCGCCCGGCGGCCTCGCGGTCGGCGGGGAAGTTGGTGTGGCCGCCGAGGTAGTAGTCGTACATGCGGGCGGAGTGCGCCCGGTCCAGTTCCAGGTCGACCGCGCTGTCGTCCGCGCCGCCGGTGGTGCCGTCGACCGTCTGGGACACCTTGACCCCGCCCTTCGTGAGTACTCGTCGGTTCGCCACCGGATTCCCGACATGACTGCGGGAGAGGGTGGTTGGGGAAGGGGGGTGTGCTGTACCGTCCCCTCCACCCATCACGGCGGTAATCACACTATTACGCTGGGCTCATTTTTTGGGAAAACCACTGTCCGACGATGCCCACGATCCGATTGGCTTGGCGGGCGAGGTCCCGTCCCCTCGCGCCGGCGGCGGCCTCCACCCGGGAGCGCCGCGGCGCCCGCGGGGCGGGTCGCCCGCGACCGACGACCCGACGAGCACCCACACGGAGCCGGGAAGACCCGCGGTGAACACCCCTGACAACGTCCCCGTCGACGTGGACGCCGACCCCCCACAACCCTCTGCCCGCCACAGGCGGACAACCCTGGCCTTCGACGCCTTCCACGAGTACCACCATCGGGCGTGGCTGAGGTACGCCCGCACCCAGGTGGGCAGCCGCACCGGGGCGGAGGCGGTCGTGGAGGCCGCCTGCGCCCAGTTGCTGAGCCACTGGAACCACGTGCTGGAACAGGAGTCCGTCCCGGCCTACGCCTGGGCGGTGCTCAAGGAGCGGATCCGGGAGTGGCTGGACCACCACGGCCGTGCCCCGGCGCTGGCGGAGACCGCGGCCTTCGAGGCCGCCTGCCGCGGCCGGCTGCTGGACGAACTGCTGGACGAGACGGACGGAGTGAACGGGACGGACGGAGCGGACGGTTTCACCTCCCTGGAGAACGGGCTGCGCCTGTACGCGGCCATCGCCGAACTGCCCGAACGGCAGCACGACATCGTCGTCCTGCGCTATGTACTGGGGTGTCCCGAGGAGGATGTGGCCGAGTACCTGGGCTGCGGCACGGTCGCCGTGCGCGCGCAGGTGCGGCACGCCAAGAGGAAACTGGCGGCCAGGCTGGGCCCGGGAAGGAACCACAGGAAGGGGGAGCGGTAACGTGCGCGGCATCGGGGAGCACCGGAGGATCGACGCGCTGCTGGAGCGGGCCGAGGTCCTCGGCGGCGAGTACGACGACTACGACCCGGCCGCAGCCCGGGAGCGCATCGCCCGTGCCCCGGACGCCGGCCCGCCCTCCGCGCGGCCGCCCTCGCGCACGGACACCGGATGGCGGTACCGCACCGTCCACGAACAGGCCGCCCACGACCTGGACCTGGCCATCTCCCTGGTGGTGGGTTCGCCCGGGGCGGCCCGGAGCCTGGCGAGGCTGGTCGACCACCGGCGCACCGAGCCCGAGGGCGCCCTGGTCTTCGCCTGCCTGCTCCATCTGGTCGGCCACCGGGACGCGGCCCAGTTCTGGTGGCAGTTCGCGGCCGGGGGCGGCAGCCGCACCGCGGCCTTCTGCCTCTGCCTCCACCACCGGCGCCTGGGGGAGTTCCGGGACGCCGACTACTGGCGCGGGCAGGCCGCCCTGCTGGGCAGTGCCGGCACCGCCGCCCGCGCCCCCCGCGGCACCGCCGCGGTGCCCGGCCCGCACGGCTTCCTGCTGCCGGACGCCATTCGCCGGGACCTGCTCAGCCAGTGCCACCGCGGGCGGCATCCCCGGCTGCCGCCCGCGGTGGAGGCGGTGGTCAACCGGCTGCGCGTCGAGGGAGACGACGAGGACTACGGCGAGATCCCCCGGCCCGAGCCGGGCCTGCCGGACGAACTGGCCGGGCCCCGCCCCCACTGAGGCGGGTGCGGACGCCGGGTGGCGCGGGCGGGGGGGCTCACTCGCCGGTGTTGCTCCCGTCCTCGCCGGCGTACCGCAGCGCGGCCTCGTTCTCCTGTGCCATCCGGCGCAGGGCGGCCAGGACCGGCTCCATCAGGACGGTCAGCACCAGGGCCCGTTCGGCGATGTCGATGCGGTCCTCGATCCCGGCGAGCTGGTCCAGGTCCAGCCGGGCGGTGGCGGCGGCCAGCTCGGCGTACGGCACCAGTTCGTCGGCGCCGTAGCCGGCGCCGACCTCGTGCAGCGCCCGCAGCCCGGCGGCCAGCGCCTCGCGCAGCGGCGACCGCTCGGTGATGTTCCAGCCCATCCGCTCGATGAGCCGCTCCACCTCGGCCGCGCTGCCGTTCCCGCGTTCCCCGCCTTCCGCGTTCCTTGCGCTCTTTCCGTCCGCCCGCGCGGACACCGGGGCGCTCAGGGCGTAGTGGGTGACGCCGAGGGTCTCGTACCGGTCGAGCGGCTCGGCGACCGCCTCCAGAACCTCCCTGGCGGCGGCCACCGAGAGGCCGCCGAGGGTGATCAGCGCTCTGACCAGGCGCAGCCGGCGCAGATGGTCCTCGTCGTACTCGGCCTGGTTGCTGGCCGTCGCCAGGCCGGGCCGCAGCAGTCCCTCCCGCAGATAGAACTTGATCGTCGGGACGGGGACACCGCTGCGGCGGCTCAGCTCGGACATCCTCACGGGGTTCCTCGATTCTGCGGCGGGTGCGGTGTGTACCGCGAGCTGACTGGAGAGTGTAACGTGCCGCTATCGATAGTAGATAGTGTCACTATTCATCGCAGGTGACGCCGTGCGCCTGCCCGCGAGTCAAGGACCCCGCGCCATGCCCGAACTTTCCTGGACCACGGTCAACCCGGCCGCTCCCGCCACCGAGGCCGTCGTCATGGCCTCCCGGCTGGAGGTCGCCTCCCTGCGGCACGTTCCCCGCTTCTTCCGGCTCTCCCTGGCGTCGTGGCGCCAGGCCCGCCGGTCCCGGGGAGCCCTCGGGGTGTCGCTCATGGCCCAGTTCGGCCGCGGCGTCTTCTGGACCCTCTCGGCCTGGGAGAGCGAGGAGGCGCTGTACGCCTACGCCGGGGCCGAGCCGCACAGGTCGATCATGAAGCGGCTGCGGCCCGCCACCAAGGACTCCCACTTCGTCTTCTGGACCGTCCCCGCCGGGCGTCTGCCCGTCTCCTGGGAGGAGGCCCGCGACCGCCTGGCGCAGGCGCGGCCCCGGCAGCCCTGACCCACCCGCGACGGCACCCGGCCATCCCGACGGGGGAACGAAGGGGAAACGACGGGAGAGCGCCGCCTCCGCCCCCTTCGGAACGGAGGCGGTTCAGGCGGTCGCCGAGAAGTCCCCGCGCGAGTGGACGGGGTGGCCGGCCCGCTCCGCCGCGACCCGCCAGGCGGCGACGACCGCCCGGCGGGCGCGGGCGGTGGCCGTGACCACGTCGCCCGACAGCAGGACCGGCTCGCCGATGTGGACGTGCACACCGGGACGGCGCAGCGGGGCGGTGACGAACCCGGCGACCTGCTTGGCGGTGGACCCGGAGCTGATCCGGCGGGAGCCGGCCTGCCCGAGAGGCACCACCGGGGCGCCGGTGGCCAGTGCCAGCCGGGCCAGCCCGCTGCGGAACGGCCCGGGTTCGGCCTCGCCGGAGTCCGCGCGGCGCGGCAGACCGCCCTCGCCGTAGATGAGCACGATCCGGCCCGCCGCGAGCGCGGCGGCGGCGCCCTCCAGCGAGGCGGCGGCCCGCTCGGTGCCCCGGTGCACCGGCACGTGCCCGTCGCGGACGAGGGCCTGGCGCAGACCGGGTATCCGCCACAGTCCGGCGGTCGCCAGCACCACGGGCCGGGCATCCAGGCGGTGCAGGGCGGCCAGGACCACGCCGGGGTCGACCAGGGAGGTGTGGTTGGCGGCGACGATGCTGCCGGGCGCGATGTCGGCGCCGGGGTCGGAGGTGACCCGCAGGCGGCCGAGAGCGGGGACGACGGTACGGGCGACGGTGCTGAGCACGGCGGGCTCCTCTGGGTACTCCTGCGCGGTTCCGGTGCTTCCGCCGGACGCCGGGCGCTCGATGCCGGACGCCGGGAGGGGCGGCGCACCCCATCCTCGCCGGGCGCGCCCGGCGGCGCCTGAGTAGCCGTACTCATCCGCCTCCGGGCGTTCCCGCACGGCCCGGGGCGGCAGAGCGCGCCGGGGGTGGGGGCGGTGCTTTCGGAGAGCGGCGGAAAAGTGTGCCAAGCGGTGAGATCGCCGGATGGGCCGCTCAGCCCTCCACGGGAGCGGATATGCGCGGGCCCCGCCGCTCGTGGGGGAAGCGGCGGGGCCCGCCGTGCGCGGCCGTACGTCTCGGCGCACCGTACGGACGCGGGACCGGAACGGCGGTGAGGCCGGCGGCTACCGGCCCGGCTTGCGGCCCAGACCGCCGGCCACCAGCAGGCCGGCGATGTCCAGCGGAGTCTTCACCGGCTCGTCGGGCTGCCAGTACGGCAGGTAGACCACGCCGGGCTCGACCATCTCCAGGCCCTCGAAGAAGGCGGCGATGCGCGCCATGCTCCGCAACTGACCCCGGCCGAGGGCCTGCCGCAGCACCGACTCCAGGCCGCGGGCCTCGGGGGTCGAGGAGCAGAAGTGGGTGAGCAGCAGGTAGCCGCCCGGCCCCAGCCACTTCTTGTAGGTCTCCACCAGCCCGTCGGGATCCTCCTCGTCGAGGAGGTGATGGACCACGGCGTTGAGGATCAGCCCCACCGGGCGGCCGGGGTCCAGCATGCCGGTCACGTCGGGGTGGCCCAGCAGGACGTCGGGCTCGCGTATGTCGGCGGTGACGACGACGGTGCGGTCGTCGTCCTCCAGTAACGCGCGGCCGTGGGCGAGGACGATGGGGTCGTTGTCGACGTAGACGACCTTCGCCCCGGGGTTGACCTCCTGGGCCACCTGGTGGGTGTTCTGTGCGGTGGGCAGGCCGGAACCGATGTCCAAAAACTGGTCGATGCCCCGGCGGGCCATGTGGCGCACCGCCCGCACCAGCAGCCTGCGGTTGGTGCGGGCGCCCTCGCCTCCGTCGGGGAAGGCCCTGGCCACCTGCTCGGCGATCTCCTGGTCCACCGGGTAGTTGTCCTTGCCGCCGAGGATGGCGTCGTAGACGCGGGCGATGCTGGGGACGGAGGTGTCGATCTCGACCGGCTCCCGGGCCGAACGGCTCCGTGTCCAGCTCATGTCGTCGGCCATGTGGTGTGTCCTTACGTCTGTATGAGTGGTCGTCGGACCGGGCGGACCGGGCGGACCGGGCGGGGCGGTGCGTGCACGGGCCCCCGGACGGCAGGCGGGCCTGGAGCCGGCCGGCCGGGGGCCCGCGGGTTCAGGAGAGGAGGAAGTCCGCCTCTCCCGCCTTGGCGCCCTGGACGAAAGCGCTGATCTCACCGGGGGTGTAGATCAGCGCGGGACCGTCCGGATCGGTGGACTGGCGGATGGCGACCCGGCCGTCGGGCAGCCTTCTCGCCTCCAGGCAGTTGCCGCCGTTGCCGCCGCTCCACGGCCGGTGCCAGCCCTCGGCACCGAGGTCGCTGGCGCGCATGCCGTTGTATATGCGGTCCATCTCAGAGCTCCTTGCGGAAATCCCGGAGGATCTCCTTCGTGCGTCGTGCCGTTGCCGCCTGGGCCGACATGCGGTCCAGGAGTTCGAGGTGGGAGGCGACCTCGGTGCGCTCGTCCAGGTAGACGGCGCCGGTGAGGTACTCCACGTAGACCATGTCCGGGAGTTCGGGGAGCCCGAAGCGGAACAGGACGAACGGCCCGTAGGTGCCCGGGTGGAAACCGGAGGAGAACTCGGTGATCTGCAGGGTGACGTTCGGCCGCTCCGCATCCTCCAGCAGCCGGTCGACCTGGGCCCGCATGACCTGCGGCGGGCCGACGGGGCGGCGCAGGGCCGTCTCCTCGACCAGGACCCACAGGCGCGGGGCGTCCGCGCGGGTGAGCAGGCGCTGGCGCTCCATGCGCAGCGCCACATGCCGCTCGACCTCGCCCTTGACGGCCCGGCCGACCGCGCCCTTGCGCAGTATGCGCCGGGCGTACTCCTCGGTCTGCAGCAGACCCGGGACGACATGCGGCTCGTAGGCCCGGATCACCCTGGCAGAACTCTCCAGGCTGACGTGGACGCTGAACCAGTCCGGCAGCACGTCGCGGAACCGCTGCCACCAGCCGGGCCTGTTGGCCTCCTCGGCCAGTGCGACGAAGGTCCCGGCGTCGTGGCCGGTGACCCCGTAGGCCTCCAGCAGTAAACGGACGTACGGGATCTTCAGCGCGACCTCGGCCGTCTCCATCCTGCGGATGGTGGCGGAGGCGACGTGGAGGACCTTCGCGGCCTCCTCGCGCCTCATCCCCGCCTTCTCGCGCAGGTCCTGGAGCCGTCTGCCCAGCACGAGCTGGCCCACGGTCGGGGCGGACCGGGGCTCGCTCATCGCGTGTTCCTCCTGCGTGTCCTGGCCATGTCCCGCAGTGTGCCACGGAGTTGACGGAGCGAACACCCTGCACCGGCAACTCTGCACGATTCAGAGTGGCCCTTGCCAACTGTCCCGTGCGGTGAGCATAGTGACGGTGTGACACGGTTCACCTCGATGCGGTCCAGGGCGTGCTGCGCCCCCCACGACCGCCTCCTCCCCCCACCGCTGGAACCGGCCGTCCCGTCGGGCGGGACCGGCCGCCCGGCCGCAGCAGCCGGAGACCGGCCTCCGCCGCGCGGAACGGAGTTCGCCCTGCCTGCGCGCGCCGAGTCGGTGGCGAGGGCGCGCCGCCTCGTCCGGGGCCTGCTGGCCGGATGGGGTGCGGACGAGGAGAGCCGCGACACGGCGGTCCTGGTGGTCTCGGAGCTGTTCACCAACGCGGTGGTGCACACCGGCAGCGGATCGGTGGTGTGCGAACTGCGACAGGAGAAGGGCGCCGCGGCCGAGGAGGGGACGCCGCTGCGTCTGGAGGTGCGCGGCCGCCGCCCGGGCCCGTCCGCCGGCCCCACCTCCCGGACACGCCCGCCGGGGGAGGAGCACGGCCGGGGGCTGCTGCTGGTCGGGGCCGTCAGCGACGCCTGGGGGATCCGGGAGGTGCACGGCTGCGGCTGGTCGGTGTGGGCCCGGCTGCCGCCCTTCGCCGCGAAACGCTGACGCGCGTCCCGGGCGCCGGTCAGGCCTTGCGGTAGCCGTACGCCTCCGTCGCGGCCGCCGCGACCGCGTCCAGGTCCGCGCCGGTGGAGGCGGTGACCACGGCCGCGACCGCACCCTCGACGAAGGGCGCGTCCACCAGGCGGGCGCCCGGGGGCAGTTCGTCCTCCTCGGCGAGGAGCGTGCGCACCGTCAGCACCGCGCTGCCCAGGTCCACCAGCACCGCCACGCCCGCGCCCCGGTCGACCCTGCGGGCGGCCTCGGTGATCAGCTCCGAACTGGTGCCCAGCCCGCCGTCCCCGGTGCCGCCGGCGGGCGCTACGGGGACGTCGGCGCCGCCGGCCAGACCGAGCGCGAGCTGGGCGACGGACTCGGCCACCTGCCTGCTGTGCGAGACCAGCACGACGCCGACCCGGCCGCTCACCCCGCTCATGCGGACTCCCCGGTCGCGACGGTGCCCGCGGTGTCGGCGAGCGCGGCGAAGAGCAGTGCCGAGGAGGTGGCGCCGGGATCCTGGTGCCCGACGCTGCGCTCGCCCAGATAGCTGGCCCGGCCCCTGCGCGCCCGCATCGGCACGGTGGCCGCCGCCCCCTCCTCGGCGGCCCTGCGCGCCGCCCCGAAGTCGTCACCCGAATCGCCCAGCGCCTCGACGGCCGGGTACAGCGCGTCCAGCATCGTCTTGTCGCCCCGCGCCGCGGAACCCAGCTGCGCCACCGCCTCCACCCCGGCGCGCAGCGCCTCCCGCAACCGCCCGGGATCCACGCTGTCCTCCGCGCCCAGCGCCTTGCCCGTGCGGCGCAGCAGTGTCCCGTACAGCGGGCCCGAGGCGCCGCCGACGGTGGAGATCAGCCGGCGCCCGGCGAGGGCGAGCACGGCGCCGGGGGAGGAGGGGGCCTCCTCCTCCAGGGAGGCGACCGCGGCCGTCAGACCGCGCCGCATGTTGGCGCCGTGGTCGGCGTCGCCGATGGCGGAGTCCAGCTCGGTCAGCTGGTCCGCCTCCCGGTCCACGGCGGCCGAGACCGCGGACATCCAGCGGCGGAAGAAGTCGGCGTCCAGTGCGACGGTCACCACGGTCTCCTTGTCTGCGGGCGGTGGCTGCGGTGGCTGCGGTGGCTGCGTCCGGTTCCCTGCCCGGCCGCCCGGGATCAAATCCCCCAGCGCAGCGCGGGGGTGCGCACCGGCGCTTCCCACAGCCGCAGCAGCTCCTCGTCCGCCTGGCACAGGGTGACGGAGCAGCCCGCCATGTCGAGCGAGGTGACGTAGCTGCCGACGAGGGTGCCGGCCACGGCCACGCGGCGTTCGCCGAGCACGCGGTGGACCTCGGCGGCGAAGCCGTACAGCTCCAGCAGCGGGGTGCCGCCCATGCCGTTGACCAGCGCCAGTACGGGGAGGTCCGGGCGCAGGTCGTCCAGGACCGCGTCCACCACCGTGTCCGCGATCTCGCCGGAGGTCATCATCCCCCGCCGCTCGCGGCCCGGTTCCCCGTGGATGCCGATGCCCAGCTCCAGCTCGCCGGGCGGCAGGTCGAAGGTGGGCACACCCCGGGCCGGAGTCGTGCAGGCGCTCAGTGCGACGCCGAAGCTGCGGGAGGACTCCACCACCTGCCGGGCCACCGCCTCCACACGCTCCAGCGGCGCTCCCGCCTCGGCCGCCGCGCCCGCCAGCTTCTCCACGAACAGCGTGGCACCGGTACCGCGCCGTCCGGCGGTGTAGGTGCTGTCGACCACCGCCACGTCGTCGTCGACCAGCACCCTGGCGACCTGCACACCCTCGTCCTCGGCCAGTTCGGCGGCCATGTCGAAGTTCAGCACGTCGCCGGTGTAGTTCTTCACCACGAACAGCACCCCCCGGCCGCTGTCCACGGCGGCCGCCGCCCGTGCCATCTGGTCCGGGACGGGCGAGGTGAACACCTCGCCGGGACAGGCCGCGTCCAGCATCCCGGGACCGACGAAGCCGCCGTGCAGCGGCTCGTGCCCCGAGCCGCCGCCGGAGACCAGTCCCACCTTGTCCGCGACCGGCGCGTCCCGGCGCACCACCACCCGGTTCTCCACGTCGACCGTCAGCTCCGGATGGGCGGCGGCCATACCGCGCAGGGCATCGGTCACCACCGTCTCCGGCACGTTGATCAGCATCTTCATGACTACCTCCGGAAGGGGACGGCGGACGCCGAACGGGGACAGGAGCGGGGGCGGAAAGGGGCGAGAAGATCAGTATCGCGGTGAATGTGCTCCAGGTCACCCCCACGTCGTGCGGACGGATGGCCGGGAGCCCGCTCACTCCGGAAAAGTGTGCCAAGCGATTGCCTGACGGTAACCGGGCGAGCACCGGGCGGCTTCCGGACGGAACGAAGGACGTGTGGCCCCCGGCCCCCGGCCGTACGGCCCTATGGAGGAGCATGGGAGAAGATCAGTGTGATCAGTGAACAAGGGAACACGGTGCGGAGAAGCTGAGCGGACAGCATGGACATGGCCGCCGCTTCCGCACGGAGTTGGGAGAGGGAAGATGAACGGACCGGTCGTGGTGGGAGTGGACGGCTCGCCGTCGAGCCTGGACGCGGTGGCCGCCGCGGCACACGAGGCACGGCTGCGCGGTGTGGGACTGCGGGTGGTGCACGCGTTCCTGTGGCCGGTCCTGCACGTGCCGCTGGGGCCGTCCCCGATGGGCCCGCCCGAGGGCGGGCTGCGCAACATGGCCGACCAGCTGGTGGCGCAGGCGGTCGAGCACGCGCGCGGCGCGGAGGCCGGGATCGAGGTCGAGGGCGAGGTCGTCGTCGGTGAGCCGCTGACGGTGCTGGAGGCCCGGTCGCAGACCGCGTCCCTGGTCGTGGTCGGCAGCCGCGGCCTGGGTGGTTTCACCGGACTGCTGCTGGGCTCCACCGCCGTGCACCTGTCCGCGCACAGCCGCTGTCCGGTCCTGGTGGTGCGCGGCAGGCCGGACCCGACGGGACACGTGCTGCTGGGCGTGGACGGCTCGGCGTCCGGCGAGGCCGCCGTCGGATTCGCGTTCGCCGAGGCGTCGGCGCGGGGCGCGGCCCTGGTCGCGATGCACACCTGGAACAACTGGACCGGCCCGGTCTCCGGCGGCCCCGCCGAGCCGCTGCCCCTGGTCTACGACGTGGACATGCTCCGGGACGAGGAGGAGCGGGCGATGGCCGAGGCGCTGTCGGGCTGGCAGGCGAAGTACCCCGACGTCACCGTGCACCGGCAGCTGGTCCAGGGGGGCGCCCGCCAGGCGCTGATCGAGGCCAGCGGCAGTGCCCAGCTGCTGGTGGTCGGGGCGCGCGGCCGGGGCGGTTTCTCCGGTCTGCTGCTGGGCTCGGTCAGTCAGGCCGCCCTGCACCACGCGCACTGCCCCGTCGCCGTGGTACGCGCCTTCGGAGCGGACCGGAAGGAGTGAGGCAGTGCCGCGCCGTCCGGACTCTTCCGCGAGTTCCGTCCTCCGCGCCGGTGAAGCCCACCACGGGCTGCCCGTCCACGAGGTCGTGCTGCTGCTGGGGACCGACCCCGACCGCGGTCTGGCGGGGGACGAGGCGGCGCGGCGGCTGGATCGCTTCGGGCCCAACACGCTTCCCGCCGCGGCGCGCGGCGGGCCGCTGCTGCGGGCCCTGCGCCAGTTCCACCATCCGCTGATCTACATCCTGATCGCCGCGGGCGCGGTCACCGCCGCACTGGGCGAGTCCGTGGACTCCGCGGTGATCTTCGCGGTCGTGCTGGTCAACGCGCTCGTCGGCTTCGTTCAGGAGTCGAAGGCCGAGGCCGCGCTGGACAGCCTGCGGTCGATGGTGCGCACCACGGCCAGGGTGATGCGGGACGGGCGCGAGCACGCGGTGCCCTCGGAGGATCTCGTCCCCGGTGATCTGGTGCTGGTGGAGGCCGGGGACAAGGCGCCGGCCGACGTGCGCCTGGTGCGGGCGGTGGAGCTGCGGGTGGACGAGTCGGCGCTGACCGGCGAGTCCGTCCCCGTCGCCAAGGACGAGGTGCTGCTGGACCCGCTGACGCCGGTCGCCGACCGGCGCAACACACTCCACTCCGGCACGCTGGTGACGGCCGGGCGCGGGGCGGGTGTCGCGGTGGCCACCGGGGCCGGCACCGAGCTGGGGGAGATCCACCGGCTGGTGGGCGCCGCGCGGGTGCTGACCACGCCGCTGACGGAGAAACTCGCCAGGTTCAGCAGGGTGCTGACGGTGGTCATCCTGGTGCTGGCGGCGTTGACCTTCGCGATCGGTCTGGCCCGTGGGCAGGGCGCGTCGGACACGTTCACCGCGGCGGTGGCCCTGGCGGTCGGGGCCATTCCCGAGGGGCTGCCCGCGGTGGTCACGATCACCCTGGCCATCGGCGTGTCGCGGATGGCGCGCCGACGGGCGGTGATCCGCAGACTGCCGGCGGTGGAGACGCTCGGCAGTACCACCGTCATCTGCTCGGACAAGACGGGGACGCTGACCGAGAACCAGATGACGGTGCGGGCGGTGCGGACACCGGACGGCGAGTTCTCCGTGACCGGTTCGGGGTACGCCCCGGACGGCGAGTTCCGGCGCGGGGACGGCGGTACCGTCTCCGTGGCGGCGGACCGGGCGCTGTACCGGTGTCTGCTGGCCGGGGCCCTGTGCAATGACGCCGTCCTCACCGGCGGGGCCGCGGAGTCCGGCGGGGAGGGACGCTGGAGCCTGACGGGCGATCCCACCGAGGGCGCGCTGTTGGCCGCGGCGGCCAAGGGGGGCCTGGGCCCGGACGTCCCCGCGGCGTTCCCCCGCGTCGGCACCGTCCCCTTCAGCTCCGAGCGGCGGTACATGGCCACTGTGCACCGGGGCGGGGAGGCGGACGGCCACCTCCTGCTGGTCAAGGGCGCCGTCGAACAGGTCGTGGAGCTGTGCTCGGCCGGAATGGGAGCCGACGGCGCCGTCCGGCCGCTGGACCGCGGGGCGGTTCTGCGCGCCGCCGACGAGCTGGCCGGCCGGGGGCTGCGGGTCCTGGCGACCGCCGAGCTGCCGGGAGCGGAACCGGGGGGTTTCGGGGAGGGAGCGCCGCCGGACTCCATGGTGTTCACCGGATTGCAGGCCATGCTCGATCCGCCCCGGGCCGCCGCGGTCGACGCGGTGCGGGCGTGCCGCACGGCCGGCATCGGGGTCAAGATGATCACGGGCGACCACGCGGCCACCGCCACCGCCGTCGCCGGCCGGATCGGCCTGCTGACCGAGCGGCGTGAGGGGGAGGTGCTCACCGGGGCCGATCTGGACGCGCTGCCGGCGCGGGAGTACCCGGACGCGGTGGAGCGGGCCCGGGTGTTCGCCCGGGTGTCCCCGGAGCAGAAGCTCCGGCTGGTCGAGGCGCTCCAGGCGCGGGGCCAGGTGGTGGCCATGACCGGGGACGGGGTCAACGACGCCCCGGCGCTGCGGCAGGCGAACATCGGCGTGGCCATGGGACGGGGCGGTACCGAGGTGGCCAAGGACGCCGCCGACATGGTGCTCACCGACGACGACTTCGCCACCATCGAGGCCGCGGTCGAGGAGGGCCGCGGCGTCTTCGACAACCTCGTCAAGTTCATCGTGTGGGTGCTGCCGACGAGTCTGGGGCAGGGGATGCTCGTCCTGGTGGCGATCCTGTTCGGTGCCACGCTGCCGGTCCTGCCCACCCAGATCCTGTGGATCAACATGACCACCGCCGTCGCGCTCGGGCTGATGCTCGCCTTCGAGCCGAAGGAGGAGGGGATCATGCGGCGGAGGCCCCGTGACCCCGGCAGGCCCCTGCTGACGACAGGGCTGGCCCTGCGTGTCCTGCTGGTCTCCGCGCTGATCGTCGGCGGGGCCTGGTGGCTGTTCACCTGGGAACGGGCGGAGGGCGCGAGCCTGGCCGAGGCGCGTACCGCCGCGGTCAACCTGGTCGTCGCCGTCGAGCTGTTCTACCTGTTCAGCTGCCGTTCGCTGACCCGCTCCATGTGGAGCGCCGGGGTCTTCGGCAACCGGTGGATCATCGGGGGAGTGCTCGCCCAGATGGCCGGCCAGCTCGCCATCACCTATCTGCCGGCCATGAACGGGCTGTTCCACACCGCTCCGATCGACGGGGAGGCGTGGCTGAGAATCCTCGGTATCGCGCTGCTCGCTTCCCTCGCGGTCGCCGTCGACAAGCGGCTCCGCCGACAGCTGGTATGAGCGGGGGCCTCATCCGGTGGCGGGGCCGCCGCGGCCGCGATCCGGTCGTGCCGACGGCGCGGACGCCGTCGCCTCGGCGGAACTCCCGGAGCCCCGGGCACAGGGCGCCGGTTCGCACGGCCTTCCGGTAACCGATTTGGGCCTGACAAGGGGATTTCATGAACGACATCTGGCTCGTACTGATCACCGTCGCCGTATGGATCACCGCCGGGCTCCTGGCCGTCTGGTGGATGGCGCGCAGGGGACACGGCGGTCCGGGCTGGCTGCTCATGGGGGTCGTCTTCGGCCCGATCCTGGCTCTGGTGGCCGGTGAGCGCGTCCGGCGCCGCCCGGCGATGATCGCGGGGACCGAGGTGGAGCCCCGCGGCTCCGGTGGCCTGCGAGTGCTGGTCGGGGTGGACGGGTCGCCGGAGTCCCGGGCGGCGCTCGGGCTCGCGGTCGACCTGCTCGGGCCGTACACGAAGACGCTGGTGGCCGCCCAGGTCGTGGACTACGACACGGCGGAGCTCGACCGGCAGGGGCGCGTCGCGGAGGCCGAGCGCCGGCTCGGTGCCGTGGCGGAGGAGGCCGGCGGGCACGTGACCGCGTGCGAGGTCCTGGCGGGCCCGCCGGCGGCCGCACTGGCGCGCTTCGCCGGCGAGAACGACATCGACGTGGTGGTCGTGGGCAGGCACGGCCGCGGGTTGTCCAAGCGGCTGCTGGGCAACGTGGCCCAGGAGCTGCTGCGCGACGGATCGGTGCCGGTCCTCGTGACCGGCGGGCGCGCCGACGGGGCCGGGGCGCGGGCGGCCGGGGACCGGGCGTGGTAGGCGCGGACGAGCGGCTCACGGCCGAGGGGCCCCTGCCCCACCGGATCCGGGGCGTGCACCCCCGTGCGGGGCACACGCCCCGGAAAAGTGAGGCAGGGGGCTTTCGGAACGGTCGGGGACGGCTCGGGACGGTTCAGGACAGGGAGAGGAAGAGCTTCTCCATCTTCTGGGCGTCGAGGCTGTCCGCGCCGCCCTCCTGTGCCATGCACTGCTTGAGGCCGCTGGCCACGATGGAGAAGCCCGCCCGGTCCAGCGCGCGGTTGACCGCGGCGAGCTGGGTGACGACATCCTCGCAGTCGCGTCCTTCCTCCAGCATGCGAAGGACGCCGGCGAGCTGGCCCTGGGCGCGCTTGAGGCGGTTGACGGCCGATCGCACGTCCCCGGGAGGAAGCTGGACCACGGTGGTCGATCCTTTCGTTCGTTCTGCGCCGGACAGGCTCAGTCGCTCTGGCCGGAGCCGGGGTTCTGGGCGGCGACGGAGGCGTGCACCTCGTCCATGTCGAGCCCGCGGACGGCGGTGATCACCTGATCCAGGGCCTGGGCCGGCAGTGCGCCGGGCTGGGCGAAGACGAGCACGCCCTCGCGGAAGGCCATCAGGGTGGGGATGGAGGTGATGTCGGCGGCGGCCGCCAGGGCCTGCTCGGCCTCGGTGTCGACCTTGCCGAAGACGATGTCGGGGTTGGCCTCGGAGGCCTTGTCGTAGACAGGGGCGAACATCCGGCACGGACCGCACCAGGAGGCCCAGAAGTCGACCAGGACGATGTCGTTGTCGGTGACGGTCTTCTCGAAGTCGGCGGCGGTGAGTGCGACGGTGCTCATATGGTGGTTCCTTCCGTTTCACCGGGGTGGTGGCGGTTGATACCCCCTGGGGTAGCCAACGCCGGGATGGGGCGGAGTATTCCGCCTGTGCCCGGTGCCTTCCGTGTGGCGGGAGACACCGTTGTGCCAGTGTCCCGGTACACCGGTACCCCGGCGCACCGCTGGGCGGTGCGCCGGGGTACCGGGTCCGGGGTCCGGGGGTGGTCAGGTGCCGTGCACGGCCCGCCGCAGCGGGCAGCGGTCGACGAAGCCGTAGCAGGCACCCGCTCCGGCGCCGAGCGAGACGACGACGGCGAGGACCGGCAGACGTATGTCGGCGGGGGCCTGCTGGACCAGGACGAAGGTGCCCATGGCCAGCACGAACCAGGCGAACAGCCGGGAGAGGACGGCCGCGGGGACACGTCCGGCCAGCCTGGCCCCGGCGAGGCTGCCGACGATCGCGAAGCCGGTGACGGCCAGGGTCAGGGCCCAGTCGATCTGGACGGTGGAGAGGTAGCCGGCGAACCCGGCGGCGGACTTCATCGCGATGACCAGCAGCGAGGTGCCGACGGCCACCGGCATGGGCAGTCCGCCCAGCAGGGCCAGGGCGGGCACGACCAGGAAGCCTCCGCCCGCGCCGACCAGGCCGGTGGCCAGACCGACGGCCGCTCCGTCCAGCAGTACCCGTCCCACCGGGAGCTGCTTGTGGGTCTTGCCGGGGTCGACGTCGCGGCGGCCGCGGAGCATGGCGGCGGCGGTGACGATCATCATGACCGCGAAGGCGATCAGCAGGACGACGTCGGGGATGTTGCCGCCGATGAGCCCGCCGACGTAGGCGCCGACCATGCCGGCCGCGCCGAACAGCACACCGGTGCGCCAGCGGACCCGCCCGCCGCGGGCATGGTTGATCATGCCCACGGCGGAGGTGACGCCGACGACGAACAGGGAGGTGGCGATGGCCTCCTTGGCGTCCATGCCCGCGACGTAGACCAGCAGCGGCACGGTCAGGATCGACCCGCCTCCCCCGAGGAGCCCGAGGGAGACGCCGACCAGCAGCGCGAGGGTCAGGACGAGCGTCAGCGTCATGGTGGTCACCTGCTGCCGGCGAGCTGCGCGACGGCCTTGCGCGGGTCGAAGGACGGCGTGCGGTTCCACGGCATCCTCGACAGCAGCACGCCCATGGCGCAGGTGTTGCTGATGGCGGCGAAGGCCAGGCCGCCGCCGACGAACGCGGACAGGGCCTGCAGACCCGGCACCACGAAGCTGCCGAGGGCGCCGACCAGGACGAGGGAGCCGGCCACCAGGCGGACCTGGCGCTCCATGTCCCAGCGCTCCTGGCCGTAGTTGGTCAGGGCGCCGGACTTCTCCCAGGAGGTCATGCCGCCCGACAGGACGCTCAGCCCGGGCAGCCCGGCCTCGGCGAGGGCGCGCTCGGCCTGGCCGGCCCGCTGCCCGGAGCGGCACACCAGCACCACGTCGGTGTCCAGGTGCCGGGTCAGCTCCTCGCGGTGTTCACGCAGGGTGTCCAGCGGGACGTTGTAGGAGCCGGGGATGTGCGCGGCCTCGAACTCCGCGGGGGAGCGGACGTCGAGCAGTCGCGGCGGGTGCTCCGAGTCGAGCTTGGCGCGCAGTTCCTCGGCGGTCAGGCTGCGGGGAGTGGTGGAGGTGGTCATGTACTGCTCTCCTGTGGGATCTGCGGACTCCGGGATTCCGGGATTCCGGGGTTCGGGGTGTTGCCGGGGTCAGGGGGTCCGGGTGGGGACGGAGCACAGGCCCAGGTCGCGGGCGTTGTCGAAGCTGTCGTCGATGGCGACGACATCGCGGCCGCGGGCGTCGAGCAGGGCGGCGACGACTCCCGCGCGGTAGCCGCCGGCGCAGTGCACCCAGACCCGGCCCGCGGGGATCTCCCCGACGCGGCCCGGTACCTCGTGGACGGGGATGTGCACCGAGCCGGGGATGTGCGCCTCGTCGCGCTCCTGGTCGCGGCGCACATCGAGGACGACGAACTCCTCCCCGCAGTCCCGGTTCTTGTCCAGGGCGGCCTTGAGGTCCTCGAACGTGGCGCGCTCGTAGGCGGCCAGGGGCTCGCCGCCGGCCCAGTCCTCGGGTCCGCCGGTGGCCATGGCGGCCGGGCGGTCGATGCCGATGCGGACCATCTCGCGCTGGGCCTCGGCCACGTCCTGGGCACTCTCGCCGAGCAGGGTGACCGGGGTGCCCCACGGGATCAGCCAGCCCAGGTAGGTGATGAACTGGCCGTCCAGGCCGAAGTTGAGGCTGCCGGCCAGGTGCCCCGCGGCGAAGGCGGTGCGGTCGCGCAGGTCGACCACCCACTCGCCGGCCTCGATGCGGCGGCGCAGCTCGGCCGGGTCGGCGACGGAGGGTGCGGACAGGTCCGGCCTGCCGGGCCCGCCGGAATTGGCCGGACCCATGTGGGCGTAGTAGGCCGGGTAGGCGTCCAGGCCCGCCAGGAGCTGCTCGACGTAGGCCTCCTCGTCGGCGGTCAGGGCGGTGTTGGTCCTCTTCTCCTCGCCGATGGTGCTGGACAGGCCGGCGGACTGGGTCGCGGAGCAGAACGAGCCGAAACCGTGGGTGGGGTAGACGGCGGTGGAGTCGGGCAGCTCCTTCGCCAGCCGGTGCGCCGAGCGCCACTGGGCCCGCACCAGGGTGTCGGTGTGGTCGGGGCCGAGCAGGTCGGGGCGTCCGGTGGAGCCGTACAGCAGTGATCCGCCGGTGAACACCGCGATCTGCTCGCCGTCGGCCTCCAGGGCGAAGGAGAGGTGGGTGTGGGTGTGGCCCGGTGTGTGGATCACCCTCACCCGCATGGCGCCGACCTCGACGACGTCGCCGTCGCGGACGCCGGTGCGCTCGTAGGAGACCTCGTCGTCGGCGTTGACCAGGTACTGCGCGCCGGTCTCCCGGGCCAGGGCCAGACCGCCGGTCACGTAGTCGTTGTGAATGTGGGTCTCGAAGACGTGGGTGATCCGCACGCCCGCGGCCTCGGCCAGCGCCGTGACGCGGTCGTAGTCGCGCTGCGGGTCGACCACCAGCGCGGTGGAGCCGTCGTGGGCGAGGTAGGTGCGGTCGCCCAGGCCGGGGGTCTCGATGGGCAGAACGGTGATCATCGGGTCTCCTCGGTGGTCGCGGTGACGTCGGGGGTGCCGGGCTCGTCGCCGGTGGTCACGGGCCGGCCTGCGTCGGTCCAGGCCGCGGTGCCGCCGCTGACGCTGTGGGCGTCGTAGCCCACGTCGCGCAGCAGTGCGGTCGCCTGTGCGCTGCGGCCGCCGCTCTGACAGATCACGTAGACCGGGCGGTCCTTGGGCAGCTCGGCCAGCTTCAGGGGGAGCAGGCTGAGCGGCGCCGGTCGGGCGCCGGGGACGTGACCGGTGCGGTACTCGCCGCTGTCGCGGACGTCGAGGACGAGGGCGCCGGCCGCGTGCGCCTCGGCGAACCGCTGCTGGTCGATCTCGGGAACCATGCGGGGGACTCCTGCTCGCTTGCCTTCGAAAAATACCCAGGGGGGTATGTCTGGAGTCAACCGTAACAGGGGTCGCCTTATGCCCCGGGGGGTATACGGGGTGATGTGGATCACAGCCGGAAGGGCCGTGGGAGCCGCCGGAGCGGTCTTCGAGGGCCCTGTACGGCGGAGCACGGGTCCGCCGCGGCGGGCGCGGGGAGCGCGCGGGGGTCGGGCCGTGGTCGGGCCGGGGGTCGGGTCGGGGGTCGGGTCGCGGCCTGAAGAGGCCGTCCGCGCTCACCGGCGCGCACGTTCCGCGCGCGGCACGGGGCCGGGGGGGATGGGAGAAGGGGAGAGGGGAGGGCGCCCGCGCGTAGCCCTACGAGTGGTCCATGTGCAGCCGTACGGTCAGCCCGGCGGACGCGGCGCGGGTCTCGACCAGGTCGCACAGCTGGTGCATCATCCACAGCCCGCGTCCGCCGTCGGCGGAGTCCAGCGTCGGGCGGCGGCGGCCGGCCAGCAGATCGGTGAGGTGCCCGCCGTCGCGGATCTCGGCCACGCGGGAGGGGCCGTCGGACCACAGGCGCAGGGTGCCGTGCCCGCCGCCGTGGGCGATGGAGTTGGCCGTGGCCTCCGCCACGGCGAGGACGAAATCACCGCGCCGCGGCATGCCGAGCCCGGTCGCGCCGGCCCAGGTGTCCGCGTGGTGGCGGACCTCGCCGAGATCGCCGGTGGTGAACGCCAGGGCGCGGGTGTGCGGGGGCGGGGGAGTCAGCGGAAGGGCGTCGCACTCGGCGCTGAGGGCGCGGGGATCGGTGTAGTGCGGGCTGGGCCGCTCCCGGCCGTCCTCCCACAGCACCGGATGGGTGCGGCGGGCGTCGGCGCATACCCGCGCGGGGAGCCCGGAGACGTCGTAGGGGCACAGGACGGTCGCGGCGCGGCCGGTGAAGGCCGCGTTGATCAGCGCCTCGTGCCGGGTGGCCTCCGCCAGCTCGCCGGGGGAGCGCCGCGCCCAGACCGGCTCCCCGACGATACGGGCGGTCCGGCCGGGGTGCCGGTCGGCGAAGTCGCGCAGACCCGGGAGGACGCGGCCGGGGTTGCGGCCGAACTCGGTCATGTCCACCAGGGTGAGGCGTTCCGCGTCGGCGTCCCCCAGGTGCTCGCGCAGCATCTCCAGCCGGGGGCCGGGAACGGCGACGAGTACGGGATCGCCGGCATCCAGGGCGCCGTCGACGAACCCGCCCACCCCGGCGAGGTACTCCCCGGGATTCCGGTAGAACAGCGCGGGATGGACGAAGGGGTCCGAACTCCTCTGCTCGACGAGGGCGTGTTCGCTTCTGGTCACCGAAGGACCACCTCTGGCGTGACGGGAACGTGCGGGAGAAGGCCGACCGCCCGCGCCGGCGGCCGGGAACCGGTCGCGGCCCCGCACGGGCGGGCGGACACCGAGGCGACAGCCCGGGAGGGGATGTGCCGGACACACCGGCCCGGTGCCGGTATCGGCACGTCGGCGAACACCTCCGCTCGGTCCTCGGCCCTGCTCCAGGAGCCCGTCTGCCCTGTGGCGCCCGGCGTACACCGGCGTTCTCCTTTTGTGACCTGCGCCGGGGCCGCGGCCGGACGCGCCGCGCGGAGGCGGACGGCTCCCGGTGGCACGGGGCGTACGGGGACGGGGGAGGGTGCGGCGGCTCCCGGGCGCGGTCCGGGCGGGGTGGCGGAGGTCCGGCCGGTCAGCTCCTCCTGCCGTGCCAGTCCAGGCACAGGACCATGGCGTCGTCGTCCGCGGGCGGCTCGCCGCGGTGCCGGGCGAGCTCGGCGAGGACCGCCCGTGGCACCTGGGACGGGGGGAGGAGCCGGGTGCTGGTCATGGCACGGGCCAGGGCTCGCTCGCCGAACCGCTCGCCCGAGTGCGAGGCGACCTCGTAGACCCCGTCGCTGGCGAACAGCAGCCGGTCCCCGGCCTCGATCCGGAAGTGCTGGACGGCGTAGGGGGTGTCCTCGAACATCCCCAGCGGGAGCTGCGCCTCCAGCCCGACCGGCTCCACGGCGCCGCCGCGCAGCCGCCAGATGCGCGGCGACCCGGCGTCGACGGCCTCCAGCCGGCCGGTGGCCAGGTGGATGCGCAGCAGCAGGACGGAGACATGGGCGGACCCGCGGTGCTGCCCGTAGACCGCCTGGTCGGCCAGGACCGCCTGGCCGACCAGGTCCAGCCCGGCCCGGCGGGCGTTGCGCAGCGCGCTGAGGGCGAGGTTGGTCAGGAGCGCGGCGTCGACGCCCTCGCCCATTCCGTCGGTCAGGGTCACGGTGAGGTGGTCGGCCGAGACGGACCAGTCGAAGTTGTCCCCGAAGACGGCGTAGGCGGGTTCGAGCTGGGCGCCGAGCTCGTACTCGGGGCCGGAGCAGGACCGGCCGGGCAGCAGCTGCCACTGCATCTCGGCGGCGAGGGTGAGGCGCTCGGCCCGCCGTGCCTTCAGGTAGACGTCGGTGCTGTGGTCGGCGACGAGGATCTCCCGGCCGAGCGCCTCGCACAACTGCCGCAGCTCCCCCAGCGCCTCGGGTGAGGCCCCCTCGCCGGGGAGGGTCACCGACAGCACGCCCAGCCGGTCGCCGCGGACGGTGACCGGCAGGTGCGCGGTGACGGTGCCGGAGCGCTCGTCGGGAAAGAGGCGGGGCTGCTGGGAGGCGAACGCCCTTCCGGGTTCGGTGGAGTGGACCGGGACGGGCTCCGTCGGGTAAGGAAGAGGACCGACCGGCTGGAGTATGGTCGTCCCGTAGTCGGCCATCAGCAGGTCCACGGTGAGCGCCCCGAAGTGCCGTGCCAGTGAGGCGCGGAGCGCGTCGAGCAGTGCGTGGGGAGCGGCATCGCGCAGGGCGCGCTCCACGGCCGTGAATCTGTCCACCGTGTCACAACTACTTTCTGTTTCCGCAGAAAAATCCGATATGGGAAGTTAAGTGCCGCTCGGAGCTCGGGCTGACAACGCAGACGCGGAGTGTCACAGTTATGGTCGTGAATTCCGGACCCTCCCAGCGCCACTCCGCAGAGGCGGCCCATGCCGCGTCCGAGGTGATAGAGCTCCTGGAGGTGCTGTGGGAGCGGGGCCGGGAGGCCGCGTCGCCCGCGCCCGTCTCCGCCTCCCAGCTGAGGGTCCTGTACACCCTCGACCGTGATGAGGGCATCAACCTGCGCACGCTCAGTGAGGCGCTGGGGTCCGCCCCGTCGTCGGTCAGCCGGCTGTGCGACCGGCTGCAGGCGGTCGGGTTCGTGGAACGCGCTCCCAGTCCGGCGAGCCGGCGGGAACTCGAGCTGAGGCTGACCGGCCGGGGCAGGACGTATCTGCGAGACCTGCGCGACCTGCGGGAGGAGGCGCTGGCTACGGCCATGGCGGCGATGTCGCCCGCGGCGCGCAAGGCGCTCGCCGAGGGGCTGCGGGGGTTCCGGGCGGCGGTGGACGAAGCGTTGCCCAGCCGCCGGGAGGCCGGGGCGGGCGGTGGCGTGAGATCGGCGTGAGGCCGCCGCCCTGGGTGGCATGTGCATCGCCATTCTGCCTCACCGATACATCACACACCTCGTGGCCGCCGCGGAGCGCCGCACCGCGGGGGACTCCTGGCGTGATGGCCGGTCGGGGCGGGTGCGACAGGGAAAGATTGTTGTGCCGCGGACACAGTTGTCAAATGGAAACAATCGATCGGGGATGCATCAGTGGCCGGTTTCGGGGAAGGTCCCGTCGGGGGTCGGTGGGTTCCACCATGCCCTGATGAACCGTCAGTTGGGGCCGACAGGCTCCGCGGCCGCTGCTAACATTTGCCGGACGGCAACAAAAGGGGTGAACGGTGCTGTCTTCTCACCCCGCACATCCAGCCGGATGCCGACGTCACGGGCGTGGGCCGGCGACGAACGACTGTGAGAGGGCTTGTCAGTGAACGCCAGCGACGCAGCCGTACGAGACCGGTTGACAACCGCAATCCGCGAGCGCGGCGACGAGATCGCCGACCGGTGGGTGCAGTTGCAGCAGGAGCGTGCGGCGATCGGGATGGACGAGGGCGAACTGCGGGAGGAGGCCGACGCGCTCCTCGTTCTGCTGGGAGGGGCCCTCAACAGCGACTACGGCATGGAGAACGTGGTCGACGCCCACCACGAACTGCGCGACGCGGTGATGGAGCTGTCCCTGCGCAGGGAGCGCAGCGGCGCGACCCCCACCGCCACCTCCCTGGCCATCCTGGCGCTCAAGGACGCCCTGCTGGAGGCCGTGGAGCGCGACAACCACGATCCGCGGGAGCTGTTCCCGGCGGCCCTGACGATCAACCGGCTGCTGGACGAGGCCGCGGCTCTGTCGTTCAACGCCTACGTGGAGCGCCGCGAGGAGATCATCCAGCGGCAGAGCCGTCAGCTGCTGGAACTGTCCACCCCCGTGGTCCACCTGTGGAAGCGGATCCTGGCCGTGCCGCTGATCGGCACCCTGGACACCGCGCGCACCCAGGTGGTGATGGAGAACCTCCTGCAGGCCATCCAGACCCACGACGCCCGGGTGGCGATCATCGACATCACCGGTGTGCCCACGGTCGACACCGCCGTCGCCCAGCACCTGATGCAGACCGTCAACGCGGTGCGCCTGATGGGCGCCGACTGCTTCATCAGCGGTGTGCGGCCCTCCATCGCGCAGACCATCGCCCAGCTGGGCATCGACCTGTCCACCATCCTCACCCGCGCCACCCTCGCCGACGCCCTGGCCGCGGCGGTCGACATGACGGGACAGGACTCACCGGCCACCGGGACGACGACGAACCGATGACCGGCCGCCAGTCCATGGACATCCCCATCCTCAGGCTCGGTGACGTACTGGTCACCGGGCTCATCAACGAGCTCGACGACAAGACGGCCACCGTCTTCGCCGACGAGCTGACCGAGCGCATCGCCGCCGAGCGGGCCACGGGAGTCCTCATCGACATCTCCCGGCTGGAGATCATCGACTCGTTCGTGGCGCGCACTCTGACCGAGCTGAGCACCATGGCCCGGCTGCTGGGCGCCCGGGTGATCGTGGCCGGTATGCGGCCGCCCGTGGCGATCACCCTCGTCGAGCTGGGCCTGCAGCTCACCGGAGTGGAGACCGCACTCAACGCGGAGCAGGGGATGACCGCACTGGGCTGGCACCACGCCCCGCGGCCCCCGGAAGGGGTGACCCGGCGTGAAACTCTCGGGTGAAAGGACGATGGGCGCCCCCACGGCCCCCGCCGAAAGAAGCGGTGGCGCCGCGAGCGCCCGGGCCACCTATCCGGTCCGTACCGACGAGGACCTCATCACGGTCCGGCACGCGGTGCGGGCCGCCACCGTCGAGACCGGCTTCGGACTCGTCGACCAGACCCGTGTCGTCACCGCCGCCAGCGAGCTGGCGCGCAACGCCTACATCCACGGCGGGGGCGGCACGGTGACCATCGAGTTCCCCAGGAACGCCGGACGCCGGGGCGTGCGGCTGACCGTCAGGGACGAGGGGCCCGGCATCCCCGATCTGGAGACGGCGCTGGCCGACGGCTTCAGCACCGGCTCCGGCCTGGGGCACGGCCTGGGAGGCGCGCGCCGCCTCATGCACGAGTTCGAGGTGCACACCGAAGCGGGCCGGGGCACCACCATCAGCGTGACCCGCTGGAACACGCAGTGAGCCGGCCGTCCCCCGCCGCGGAGGGCCTGACCGAAGAGATCCGCATCGACCACGAGAGCGCGATCCACGTGGCGGCCTCGGCCGCGCGCGGCTGCGCACAGCGGTGCGGGCTGCCCGGGGCCTTGCCCGACCAGGCGGCCGTCCTCGCCAGCGAACTGGCCAGCAACCAGGTCAAGCACGCCACCGACGGAACGGTGTACGTACAGCCGGCGCTCCAGGGCGACGGAGTGGAGATCACCGCCGTCGACCGCGGCCCCGGCATCCGCGACCTGGACCGCTCGATGGCCGACGGCTACACCACCACCGGCTCCCTCGGAGCGGGGCTGGGGGCGGTCCGCCGGATCGCCAGCGGGTTCACCATCCGCACCCAGCCGGGCTCGGGCACCCTGGTCAACGCACGGCTGTCGGCTCCCGGCGAGCAACCGAAGGCCCGGTACGGCGTCGGATCGGTGTGTCTGCCCGCCCAGGGCGAGAAGCACTGCGGCGACGCCTGCACCGTGGCCGACACCGGCGACGCCCTCACCGGCCTCGTTGTCGACGGACTGGGACACGGCGCCGCGGCCGCCGAGGCGGCCCGCTCCGCCCTGCGGTCCTTCCACACCGCCCCCGACCGTCCCCTGGCAGACATCCTGACCTCGCTGCACCGCTCACTGCGCCACACCCGCGGCGCGGCGGCGGGCGTGGTGCGGCTGCACCCCGGCCGCGCCGAGTACTGCGGCACGGGCAACATCCGCGCCACGGTGCTCTCGGGCGGCGAGGTGGCCCACCGGATGACCGGCCAGCCCGGCATCGTGGGCTGGAACGTCCCCACCCCCCGGCCACGCACCGTCCCCCTGGCCCGGGGAGCGGCGGTCGTCCTGCACAGCGACGGCATCGAGTCCCGCTGGTCGCACAGCCCGCCCACCTTTCTGCTGCGGCTTCCGCCGCCCCTGCTGGCGGCGGCCCTGGCCCACGGGCACCGGCGCGTCCGCGACGACGCCACCGTGCTCACCGTCCAAGCGGCCTAGAGGTTCCATGACCGACAACACCACTTCCCACCACCACACACTGCCGAGCCTGCGACACGCGGTGCGCGGGGTCGCGCGCGTCCACCGGCTGCCGGTGGAGACCCGGGCCCGGCTGGTGATGTCCGTGGTGGAACTGGCGCGTACCGAGATCGCGGCGGGACGGCCGGTACGGCTGAAGGCGTACGCCGAGCCGCCCGGCGGCGGACCGGCGGGGCAGCTCGTCGTCACGCTCGACACCCTCGGCGATCTGACGGCCGACCGCGACGGCATCGCCGACCTCCCCCTCCCCGCCCAGTTCGCCTCCGGAGGCTCGGCCACCTGGCGCATGTTGCTGCCCGGGCCGCGCGGTGACGGCGGCAGCGGCGGCGAAGCGGGCACGGTCCCACCCGCCCGCAACGGCGGCGGGCCGGAGGCCGGGAGCGGCTGCCCCACCTCGGAGATCCACGCGGTGGAGCAGGAGCTGCGCGCGACACTGGCCCGCCTGGACGCCCTCACCGCCGAACACCGGCGGCTCAAGCACGAACTCGCCGAGACCAACCGGGGCACCCTCGCCCTCTACGTCCAGCTGGAAGAGCGCGACGAGCAGCTGCGCAAGGCCCACGGCCAGACCCTGCGCGAGCTGGAGGACGCGCTGCGGCCCGCCCCGATCGAGGTCGACGGCCTGGAGATGGACGTCCACTACGCACCGGCCGGCACCGACGCGCCCACAGGCGGAGACCTGTACGACTGGCTCCAGCTTCCCGACGGCACCGTCCACATCACCGTCGTCGACGCCCTCGGCCACGGTGTGACCAGCACGCGCGGCGCGCTCAACGTCACCCACGCGGTACGGACCCTGGCGCTGGAGGGGCACCCGCTGGAGTCGATCATCGCCCGGACCGCCGAGATCCTGATGCCCTTCGACAGCGAGCTGATGTCCACCGTGCTGCTCGCCCGGATCAACCCGGCCACCGGCGACCTGTTCCTGGCCAACGGCAGCCACCCGCCCGCGCTGCTGCTGCCCGCCGGAGGCGAGCCCGAGTACCTGGAGGTACGCGGCCGGGGTATCGGCTACCCGCTGCCGGGCAGCGAGCGCCTGCTGCACGCCAGGATGGGGCCCGGGGACATGCTCATCCTCTACACCGACGGCCTCACCGAGAGCCGCAAGGACCCGCGCGAGGGTGAGAAGCGTCTCGTCGAGGCGTCCCGCCGCCATGCGGACAGGCCCATCGCGGAGGTTCCCGGCGCCATCGCCGAGGACATGCACACGGTCATCCTGCACCCCGACGACACACTGGCGCTGGCCGTGCGCGTCCCGCCCGCCTGAGCGGCGGGCGGGACGCGCACGGGCGGGGCTCCTCAGCCGCCCAGCTCGGAGACCACGGTCTGCAGCCTGGAGGC
Organism: Streptomyces mangrovi; assembly: GCF_900114215.1. Taxonomy (GTDB): domain Bacteria; phylum Actinomycetota; class Actinomycetes; order Streptomycetales; family Streptomycetaceae; genus Streptomyces; species Streptomyces barkulensis. Next base: position 214,674 of record NZ_FOSG01000009.1, read on the forward strand.
CAGTGCCTTCAGATCCTGTTCCGAAGGCGTCCCCGGACCGATCCGGGCGGCGAGATCGTCGCGCGAGACGACCTCCACGGCTCCGCGGTAGCGGTCGGCGTCCGCCTCGGCGGCGGGGACCACCCGCGGGCGGCCCTCCAGGAGGAGCAGCCGGGGATCGGGGTCGGAGGAGCTGAGCAGCTCCCGTACATGCTGGGCTGTGATCGTGTTCGTGCTCGGCACCTTGTGGGCCTTCCTCTCGGTCTTCCCGGTCTTCCCGGTCCTCCGGGTCCTTCCGGCGTGTCCTCCCGGCGCCCGCTGCCGCACGGCCGGGGCGCCTCAGGGCCGCCCCGGCCCCGCCGCGCCGGCCTCGACCGGGCCGGCGGCGTCGACGGTCACCCGCTCCCCCCGCGGGCAGTGCAGTACGCCGGAGGGGAAACCGGGCCGCTCCGCCTCCCGGAGGAAGTCCGACAGGGGGGATTTCATGACGGTGTAGTCGTCGTAGTGCACCGGCAGCACGCGGCGCGGACGCAGCGCGGAGACGAGATCGGCGCCCTGCAGGGCGTCCATGGTCACCAGCAGCCCTCCGGGGAACGTGGTGCCGCCCAGATGGACCACCGCCAGGTGGATGTCCGGGCACAGACGCGCGATCTCGTGGACGCCGGGGAACATCAGGGTGTCGCCGGAGACGTACAGCCGCAGCCGTACCGCCCCTCCCGGGTCGCCGAACTCCAGCAGGCTGCCCATCACCGGCGGCAGCAGGAAGTCCACCGGGCCGGGGCCGTGGCGGCCGGGAAGCGCCGTGATCCGCGCCTGGCTGCCGCCGCGCACCAGGACGTGATCGTGCCAGGTGGGCAGACCCGTGGCACGGCTGAACCCGTGCAGCCCCTGCAGCCGCCGCGAGGCGTGCGGGGTGGTGACGATCGGCAGGGAGCGGGGCAGGGTACGGCGGGCGACCCGGTCCCAGTGATCGCCGTGCAGATGGGACAGCACCACCGCGTCCAGGTCCGGCGGGAGGTCCTCCGCCCGCAGGGCCGGCTCCCTCAGCCGCCGGGACAGCAGCCCCTTGCCCAGGTAGGCGTACTGGCCGCGGTGGAGGAAGTTGGGATCGGTCAGCAGCGTCAGCTCGCCGTAACGGATCAGGAGGGTGGCGTTGCCGACGAAGAGGAGCTCGGCGGCTCCCGGGGGCGGCGCGGGCTGCATGACGGAGCCTCCTCGCCTTCGTCATCGTTTCCGGGTGTCCGGGTGTCCGGGTGTCCGGGTGTCCGGGTGTCCGGGTGTCCGGGTTTCCGGTGGGCCGGGACCCGGGTGAGCGGCGGGATCAGCCGGTCGTGGTGCGGCGGCCGCCCAGGACCGCGCCGAGGACGATCATGCCCGCGCCCAGCACGAGGTGGAGCCAGTCGTCGGCCGCGTTCAGGGGCACGAAGTTCGCGCCGCTGTCCTCGTCCACGATCAGCCCGTAGATCCACAGCAGCAGGTAGATCACACCGCCGCCGATCAGGAACGCCTTGGCCCCGGAGACGCTTCGGGCCATGGCCAGGCCGACGACACCGAAGGCGAGGTGCACCAGGTTGTGCAGGATCGACACCTGGAAGAGGCCGAGCAGCTGGGCCTGCGACTCGTGCCCCGCGAACTGCATCTCGCCGTAGTCCGTGGTGATCCCCGGGATGAACCCCAGGATCCCCACCAGCAGGAAGACCAACGACACCGCCATGGCCGCGGTGCTCACCGGAGCACGACGCGCCGTGCTCGCCGCCCTCGGACCTGTGCTGGCCATCGTCATCATCTCCACTCGGAGTCGGTTAACGGCCGGTATGGGGTACCCCCGCCTCCAGGGCGGAAACGGCACGGGTGACGCTTCCTCAGGCGCGGCCCTCCCGGGATCCCTCGTACGCGGCGGGCCGCACCGCCGCGAAGGCCGTGCCCGGCGCCAGCTCCGGCAGGCTGTTGCGGTGGACGTCGAAGCCCAAAGCGGAGCGGGGCGGCTCCCGCAGCGGCGAGCGGACGGTGAGCACCGCGCAGGTCCGCCACCGGCCCAGCGGCTCGGCCGCCCGCAGATCGAACACCAGCGGACCGTCGGCGAGCGCCCGCCGCAGGGCGGGAGGACTGCCGTGGACCGGGCGCAGCCGGCGGCGCGGGAAGGCGGCCAGCACCATGCCGCGCCCGCCGACCCGGTAGGTGAGCAGACTGCTGTACGGGCCGCCCAGTGCGTCGCCGCGCGGCAGGGGCAGCCGGCGTAGTACGGGAGGCCGGGCGCTGCTGGTCAGCAGCAGGTCCACGGGCCGGCCGGGGCCGCCGGCGTCCAGCGCCCGGACGGCGAGCCCGAGCCAGTCGGGCAGCGGCCGCGGCAGGCCGGCGCCCCGGGAGAGCCGTACCACGCACTCGTACCGGCCCAGCCCGTCCAGCCAGGGGACGCCCCAGGCGGTCCCCGCGGGACCGGGCATCACCAGCTCACCGGCGCAGGTCAGGCCGTCGGGGTGGAAAGCGGGGGCGTGACGCAGCCGGGCGAGCTGCCGGAAACCCGCCCGGGTGCCGCGTACACGCAGGGGCACGGGTCGGGACATCGGCGCCTCCTGGTGGTGGACGGACCGGCCCGGCTCGCCGGAACGTTCCGGGCGAACCGTCCCGGTCCGCAGTTGCCGCACCGTCCGTGCCGAAACCCCGGCGCGCCCCGCGGCAGCGCCCAGGCGTACCCCGGCGCCGGACCACCGCCCCGGCACCGGGCCACCGCCCCGGCACCGGGCCACCGCCTTACCGCCCGGCCGGGGAAGGGCCCATACTGGACGGGCCGGGGGCGGCACGGGCGAGAGGGGGCGGCGGCGCGCGATGAGGCAGGACACACTGATCCAGGGCCGGTACCGGCTGCTGGACCTCGTCGGGCGCGGCGGCATGGGGCAGGTGTGGCGCTCGCACGACGAGTCACTGGACCGCGAGGTCGCCGTCAAGTGCCTCAAGCCGCTGGGCGGCCAGGACGACCCGCACGCGATCGGGGCGCTGCGCGAGCGCTTCCGCCGCGAGGCGCGCGTCGCGGCCTCACTCCAGCACCGCGGCGTGACCGTCGTCCACGACTTCGGGGAGCACGACGGAGTGCTCTATCTGGTGATGGAGCTGCTCAGCGGGCACGATCTCGGCCGGCTCCTGGAACTGGGCGGACGGCGGCCGCTGCCCGTGCCCGACCTCTTCGACATCGCCGAGCAGACAGCCGCCGCCCTCGCCTACACCCACGACCGGGGCATCGTCCACCGCGACCTCAAACCCGCCAACGTGATGCGCACCGCCGACGGCACCGTGAAGATCTGCGACTTCGGCATCGCCCGGCCCGACCGCGGTACGGGCCCGGCCGCCGGAACCACCGGCGGCTTCCCGATGGGCACCCCGCACTACATGTCGCCCGAGCAGATAGCCGGAGCCCATCTCGACCACCGCAGCGACCTGTACTCCCTCGGCTGCATGCTGTACGAGATAGCCACCGGCGTCCCGCCCTTCGATCTGGGGGACACCTGGGGCGTCCTGCTCGGCCACCGCGAGACCGACCCCCGGCCGCCGCGCGAACTCCGTCCCGACCTGCCCGGGGACCTGGAGCGGATCATCCTCGACCTGCTGGCCAAGGACCCGGACGAGCGGCCCGGGGACGCGGCGGAGCTCGGTCGCCGTACCGCCGAGGCACGCCGTGCGGGAAGCCCCGGCGGGCGGCGGGCCCCGCTCCGGGAGCAGCCGGGATCCCCAGGGCGGCTCCCGGTGTGGACCCACGGCATGGGCGCCGGCGCCATGGCCGTCGCCGGCCGGCCGCCGCGTTCCGGGCCTTCGCCGCTCTTCGGGCACCGGGGAGCGCTCAGCGGTCCGTGGACCGGCCCCGGAGCCGACGCCGGGCAGGGCGGGGATCAGCCGGTGAGGGCCGCCACCGCCTCCTCGACGCCGCCGTAGAAGTCGAAGATCTGGTCCAGCCCGACGATTCCGAAGACGCGCATGATGTCCTCGTCCAGACCGGCCAGCGCCAGGCTGCCGCCGACGGCCTGGGTGAGGTGGTAGGCCGTGATCAGGACGGTGATGCCGCTGGAGTCGCAGTAGACCAGGCCGGACAGGTCGATGACGACCGCAGTTCCGCGGTCGCGGGGCAGCTCGTTGAGCGCCTGGCGCATCCGGTCGGCCGTGTGGTGGTCCAGCTCGCCGGACACCTCCAGCAGACAGGGGCCTGCGGGGTGGGATCGCAGCGTGACGGTCAGATCTCGGTCGGGCACCCGTTCTCCTGTACGCGCTGGTCGGTCCGGTCGTTCACCCCGGCACGGCCTGAGGGGCGGGGCGGCGCCGGAGGCGGGCTTCCCCGGGGCGTGGATCGGCGGGGACGCTGATCGACTGCCCGCTCCGGAGGCGGGTGAACCCTGCGGGCCGACCGCACCGCAGGCCGTGGCCGACCGCGTTTATCCTACGGGACCGGTCGCGGCGCATCGTCGCCGTGCCAGTGGATATGCGCACCGGTGAGGCGGGACCGCTGGGCGCGCGGCGGGCGAGGAGGGCAGAGGCGATGGGCGATGCTGACGGGACCGGGCCGCCGGAGCTGCTCTTCCCCGGGCACGGCGAGATGGCCGGCAGGATGCGCGCCTTCGACTGGGCGGGCACCCCGATGGGCGACCCGGCCGGCTGGCCGGCGAGTCTGCGCACGGCCTGCCGCATCTGCCTGACCTCCCGCTACCCCATGTTCCTGTGGTGGGGCGAGGACCTGCGGTTGCTGTACAACGACGCCTACCAGCACCTGCTGGGCAACAAGCACCCCGCACTGGCCCGGCCGGGCCGGCAGGTGTGGGGCGAGATCTGGGACGTCATCGGCCCGATGCTGCGGTCGGTGACGGAGACCGGACAGGCCACCTGGTCGGAGGACCTGCTGTTGAGGATGGAGCGGCACGGCTACCTGGAGGAGACGTACTGGACGTACTCCTACAGTCCCCTGCACGACGACGAGGGCCGGGTGCGGGGGGTGTTCACCGCGTGCAACGAGACCACCGAGCGCGTCGTGGGCGAGCGGCGGCTCGCCGTGCTGCAGGACCTGGGCGCCCAGGCGGGCACGGCCCGCAGCGTGGGGGAGGCGTGCCGGCTGGTCGCCCGGGTGCTGGGCCGCGCGCAGCGGGACGTGCCGTTCGCCGCGGTCCATCTGCGGGACCTTGGCGGCGGGCTGGTCCCGGCCGCCGTCAGCCCGCCCGGCACCGCCCCGGGGCCTTTGCCGGACGGCCACGGCGACTGGCCGCTGGAGCAGGTGCTGACCACCGGTGAGCCGGTGGTCGTGGAGGACGTCGTGCGCCGGTTCGGGCGGCTGCCGTCCGGAGGATGGGAGAGGCCGCCCAACCAGGCGGTGGTCCTGCCGCTGCCGGGCGAGACCGGGGCGGGGCCGGTCGGGGCGATCGTCCTCGCCGCCAGTGCCGGGCGCGTCCTGGACGACGGCTACCGGGCCTTTCTGGACCTGGTGGCCCGGCAGACCGCCGCGCTGGTCAACGGAGCCGTGGCGTACGAGGTCCAGCAGCGCAGGGCCGAGGAGCTCGCCGAGCTGGACCGCGCCAAGACCGCGTTCTTCTCCAACATCAGCCACGAGTTCCGCACCCCGCTGACCCTGATCACGGGCCCGCTGGAGGAGCTGCGCGGGCAGCTGGCCGGAGCCGGTGAGCGGGTCGGCGAGGAACTGGAGGTCATCCGCCGCAACGCGCTGCGCATGGGCAAGCTCGTCAACACCCTGCTGGACTTCTCCCGCATCGAGGCCGGGCGGATGCGGGCCCGCTTCGAGCCGGTGGACCTGGCGGCCGTCACCGCGGAACTCGCCAGCGTCTTCCGCTCCGCGGTGGAGCGGGCCGGCCTGGACTTCGAGGTGGACTGCCCCGCACTGCCCGAACCGGTCCACATCGACCGCGACATGTGGGAGAAGGTGGTCCTCAACCTGCTGAGCAACGCGCTGAAGTTCACCTTCGACGGCTCCATCGGCGTGACGCTGCGCGCCGAGGGCGGACAGGCGGTGCTGCGGGTGTCCGACACCGGCATCGGGGTGCCCCCGGGCGAGCTGCCGCGGCTGTTCGAGCGGTTCCACCGCATCGAGAACGCCCGCGCGCGCTCGAACGAGGGCAGCGGCATCGGACTGGCGCTGGTGAAGGAGTTGGTCGGTCTGCACGGCGGCACCATCACCGCCGACAGCACCGAGGGCGAGGGCACAGTCCTCACCGTCCGCCTGCCCTTCGGGACGGCCCGTCTGCCGGCCGGTTCGGCGGACCGGGGCGCCGAACCGTTCCCGGTGTCCGCCGCGGACCCGTACCTGCAGGAGGCGCTGCGGTGGCTGCCGGACGAGGACGAGGACGGGGACGCCGGGCGGGAGGAGCCCGTGCCGCCGGCCACCGGGGCGGCGCGGGCCCGGGTGCTGATCGCCGACGACAACGCCGACATGCGCGAGTACCTGCGGCGGATCCTGACCCCCGGCTACCGGGTGACGACGGTCGCCGACGGGCGGGCGGCCCTGGAGTCGGTCCGCGCCGACGCCCCGGACATGGTCGTCAGCGATGTGATGATGCCCCGGATGAGCGGCCTGGAGCTGGTGACGGCGCTGCGCGCCGACTCCCGCACCGCCGGGGTGCCGGTGCTGCTGCTGTCGGCCCGGGCCGGCCAGGAGGCCTCGATCGAGGGGCTGGAGGCGGGCGCCGACGACTACCTGGTCAAGCCGTTCTCCGCCGCGGAGCTGCTGGCGCGGGTGCGGGCGGCGGTGAAGCTGTCGAGGCTGCGCAACCACCACGCGCAGTGGCGCACCGCACTGGTCGACTCCCTCCAGGAGGCGTTCTTCGTCTGCGACGAGGAGGGCGCCGTCGTCGAGATCAACTCCGCCTTCACCGACGTCCTCGGCTACGGACCGGAGGACCTCCCCTACCGGCCCAAGCACCCCTGGTGGCCGGACGAGGAGACCGACCCCGAGGCCCACCGGGCCATCGAGAGGGCCTTCGCCCAGGTGGTGGGCGAGCGGAAGGGCAGTTACGTCACCCCCGTCAAACACCGCGACGGGCACCGGCTGTGGGTGTACGCCTCCTTCAACGAGGTCCGCGACCCCGACACCGGCAGGCGCATGGTGGTCGGCACCTTCCGGGACGTCACCGCCGAACGACTCACCGCCCAACGCGAGACCGCCCTGGCGGCGCTGAGCGTACGGCTGTCCGAGGCCGGGAGCGTCCCCGAGGCACTGCGGGCCGCGCTGGACGAACTGCGCGGGGTGTGGCGGGCCCCCCGCGCGCTGGCCGTCACCTGGGACGGCGCGGACCGGGCCCCCCGACCGGTCGCCGCGGTGCCCGGCACCGCGTGGGGCCGGCCGGGCGACCCGGTGCGCGAGGCCGTCGAGTCCCTGCGCGGACGCAACCCCCTGCACCCGGCGGCCACCTGCGGGCCGGCCGGAATCGGCATCACCCTGGAGCATCCCGGCGGGCCGCTGGCGCTGTGGGTCGAGGCCAGCCAGGAGCGGCCCTTCATAGGTGAGGACCACACCCTGCTGGCCGTGCTGGGCGGCTACCTCGGGCAGATGCTGCAACGCGTCCACGCCTTCGAGCAGCAGCGCGAGACCGCCCTGGCCCTCCAGCGGGCCATTCTCGGACCCGACCGCCTCCCGCGGGGGTTCGCCGTCCGCTACGAGCCCGCCGCCCGGCCCCTGGAGGTCGGCGGGGACTGGTACGACACCGTCGAGCTGCCCGACGGCCGTATCGGCATCGTCGTCGGCGACTGCGTCGGCCGCGGCCTGGATGCCGCCACCGTCATGGGCCAGCTGCGCAGCGCCTGCCGGGCCCTGCTGCTGCAGTTCGCCGACCCCGCCCAGGTGCTGAGCGCGCTCGATCGGTTCGCGGCCCTGATCCCCGGCGCGCTGTGCGCCACCGTCTTCTGCGGCGTGCTCGACCCCGCGACCGGCCGGCTGGCCTACAGCAGCGCCGGTCACCCGCCGGGCATCCTGACCCATCCGGACGGCACCACCGAACTGCTCGACCAGGGCCGCTCCATCCCCCTGGCGGTGCGGCCGGGCCTTCCACGGCCCACGGGAACGCGCACCATGCCGCCGGCCTCCGTCCTGCTGCTGTACACCGACGGCCTGATCGAGCGCCGCAGCCGCCCGCTGCACGCGGGCATCGCCGAGGCCTCGGCCGCCGCCCGGCGCGGGCGCGACGCGGATCTGGAGAAGCTGGCCGACGACATCCGGACCGGCATGGAACCGGCCGGCGGCTACGACGACGACATGGCGCTGCTGCTCTACCGCCACCCCGCGCCCCTGGAGGTGGCCTTCCCCGCCGAGTCCGCCCAGCTCGCCCGCGTCCGCGGCGCCCTGCGCGACTGGCTGGAGCGACTGGACGCCGGACCACGTCTGACACAGGCGGTCCTGGTCGCGGCGGGGGAGGCCTGCGCCAACGCCATCGAGCACGGCCACCGCCACAATCCCGGCCGAACCGTGCGCCTGAGGGCCGTCGTCGGCGCGGACGCACTGCGCCTGACCGTCACCGACACCGGGAGCTGGAAGCCCCGGCAACCCGAGGCCGGCGCCCACCGCGGCCGAGGCCTGATCCTGATCCACGCGCTCATGGACCAGGTCGACATCGTCACCGACGAGGCCGGAACCACCGTAGACATGCATGTGAGGACCACACGTTGACCACCCCCCTGACACTCACCGACCAGCGGCGTCCCGACGGCACCCCGGTCCTCGTGGCCGAGGGCGAGATCGACATGAGCAACGTCGGCGAGTTCCGGGCCGCGGTGGACCGGGCCGCCGGAGGCGGACGGCTGGTGGTGGACCTCACCGCCGTGGACTACCTGGACAGCGCCGGGCTGGCGGCACTGTTCGCCCACGCCGACCGCCTGGAACTGATCGCCCCACCGCTGCTGGACCCCGTCCTCACCGTCTCGGGGCTCGCCGACCTGGCCACCGTGCACATCACCTGACGCCCGCCGGCCCGCCGGGCGGGTTCCGGCGGGTACGCCGGCGACGGAGCGTCAGTCGGCCGAGAGCGACCAGCCGTCGGCCGTGACACGGCCGGCGTCCCGGCGCCGCGAGCCGTCGAACACCGCGCGCCCGCCGTCCTCGATCCGGACGCCGTCGACGTACGCGCCGCGCCCCACGTAGCGGGCGTCGGTGGTGTACCGCCAGCGCAGCCGCACCGCCCGGCCGCTCCAGGCGCCCAGGTCCGCCAGAGCCCGGTGCCAGACCCGCCCGGAGAAGCCGTGCAGCGCCCCTTCCGGACGCCGCACCGGGGCCTGGCCGGGGCGGGAGGTGGTGAACGGCACCGGCTCCCATGTGCCGCCGCCGTCGCCGGACGCCTCCAGACGCAGGACGTCGAAGGCGCGCTCGGTGTCCCACCACACCGAGAAGCTCAGCCGGGCACCCGTAGCGCCGCCCGCGCCGCCCGCGCCGTCCTCCGCTCCACCGCCCCCGTCGCTCCCGCCGAGAGTCACCTCGGGCAGGGCGAGCACGGCCGAGGCGCCGCTCGCCATCCCCGAGAACCAGGCCGCGCGTCCTTCGGCGGGGCGCACCGGCACGGCCCGGGCCAGGCAGGTGGCCGCCGCCACGCGCGGCGCGCTGCCGGAGCGCCAGGTGCGCACCGGGTGGACGGAGTTGCCCAGCAGCACCAGGAAGGTGTCGGTGGTCGGATCCAGCACCAGGCAGGTGCCCGTGAAGCCGGTGTGCCCGGCGGTGCGGGGGGTCGCCATGGCGCCCATGAACCAGTGCTGGTACAGCTCGAAACCCAGACCGTGCTCGTCGCCGGGGAAGGCGGTGTTGAAGTCGCGGAAGAGCAGATCCACCGACTCCGGCTCCAGGACGCGGGCGCCGCCGTACGCGCCGCCGTTCAGCAGCGCGCGGCACAGCACGGCCAGGTCCCAGGCGCGGGAGAAGACCCCGGCGTGGCCGGCCACACCGCCGAAGGCGTACGCGTTCTCGTCGTGGACCTCACCGTGCACCATGCCCCGGTCCAGGCCCGACCAGGGGCGGCGGGCGTCCTCGGTGGCGGCGATGCGCGGCTTCCAGGAGGCGGGCGGGTTGTAGCGGGTCCACCGCATGCCCAGCGGTTCGGTGACGTCCTCGCGCAGCAGCGTGTCCAGCCCCTTGCCGGTGACCCGCTCCAGTACGAGCTGAAGGGTGATCAGATTGAGGTCGGAGTAGCGGTAGACCGTGCCCGGCGGGTCCAGGGGCTCCTCCCGCCACAGCCGCCGCAGCCGGTCCTCCCGGGTGGGCTCGGCGTACAGCGGGAGCCAGGCGGCCAGCCCGGAGGTGTGGGTGAGCAGATGCAGCAGGGTGATCTTGTCCTTGCCCGCCGCGCCGAACTCCGGCAGGTAGGAGGCGACCCTGCCCTCCAGCTCCAGGGCGCCGCGCTCCATCTGCCGCACGGCCAGGATCGCGGTGAACAGCTTGGAGACGGAGGCCAGGTCGTAGACGGTCTCCGGGGTGGCGGGGACCTGTTCGCCGGCGGGGAGTTCCACGCCGGTGCCGGTGGCCTCGTCGTAGGCCGAGTAGCGCACCGCGTGGCCGATGGCCTCGTGGAGGGCGACGGTGCCGCCGCGTCCGGCCAGCAGGACCGCGCCCGCGTACCAGGGGTGCTCGGGGGAGGGGCCCAGGAAGGCCCGCGCGTCCTCCACCAGATGCCGCAGGTGCGGCTCCAGCAGTCCGGCACGCCGCGCGGAGCCGCGGCGCAGGACGGGCGCGTGCCCGCCGGCGGCGAGGGCGCGCCCGCCCCGGGCACGGGCCGCCGCCACGGGAGCCGAGGCCAGGACCAGGCCGCCGCCGAGCGCGAGCGCTCTCAGGCCGAGTTGCCGTCGGCCGATGCCCCCGGCCCCGCCCCCGCCCGCGTCGGGGCCGGAAGCGGGCGCCGGGCCCGGTGTGCGATCCCGTGCCGAACCTGTCATGCCGCGCCCCTTTGGGAAAGAATCTTTCAGCGGATCGGGAGAACGCTGGAACCTTCTTCCCGGGCGTGCCGTCCGTCAACCCCCGCGGCATGGCGGACGGGCTTTCCGGGCGGGCCGCCCGCCTAACGGAGCACCACGCAGCCGCGCCGCTCCAGCTCCCCCACCAGCCCCGGATCGACCACCGTCCCGTTCCAGCGCAGATCCAGCTTCTCCAGCGCGGGCAGCTCCCGCCCCAGCCAGGGCGGCACCGTGCGCAGCCGGTTGTCGTGGAGGTGGAGGCAGCCGTCCAGGCCTGTCAGCTCCCCGACCTCCTCGGGCGGGGAGGTGAGCGCGTTGTGGCCGAGGTCGAGGGTGCGCAGGCGCCGCAGTCGGCCGATTCGCGGCGGGAGGTCGGTGAGCGCGTTGTCCGCGAGGATCAGCACCCGTGTCTCACGGCGCTCCCACACCTGTTCGGGAACGCGGGTCAGGCTCGCGCGTCAGAGGCCGACCGTCGTCCCGCCGTCCGTCAGCCCCGTCGCATCCGTCATGACCGCACCGTATCCGCCGTCCCGGCCCCGCACTCCGGCGCAGCCGCCCCCGGCGGGCGGGTCCACGGGCGCAGGCGCCCGCCGCTGACGGCGGCGACCCCGGCGTCGTCGTGGCGCCGGCTCTCCAGGGACCAGTCGAGGTTGCCGCGCATCACGTTGCGCACGCCGTCGACGTAGTCCTCCACACGAGCCCGTGTCTCCCCGGGCGCACCCGCGGCCTCCAGCAGGCCGGGCAGGCGCGCGGCGAGCTCCCGGAAACGGGCGACCCGCCCTTGGACAAAGGCAGTTGCCGGTCAAGAGCGCCGGGGACACTCCGTGCTCCCCCGGCACGGGGAGTGCGTGCGGGTGGCGTCGAGCGTCACTACCCGAAACGGTGCTCCTCCGGAAGGGAAATCGGTCAAGAGCACCGCATCCGGTTCACACCGGCGTACGCTCTCCACCACCTGCCGCGGGAGTGGTGAAGCGGCAGCCGTGGCGGCGGACGAAGAGCAGGGGCGCATGCAGCGGGCGATGTTCGAGAGGGAGGCCGGACCGGGGACGCCGGACGACGCGCCGGCCGGCCCGGCCGCGGACGCCGCCGCACGCGGCCGCACCGTACCGTCGGCGCGCGGCGGCGAGCGGGGCAGGGGTGCGCCCTTCCACGCCGTCCCGCGGCCCGGCCCCGGCCGGGACGGCGGACTCGTCGAACACCTGGAACACCTGGAACGCCTGGAACACCTGGGAGCCCCCGCCGTACGGCTGGCCTGGGCCGCCGCGGTGCTCGACACCGAGGCTGCCCCCTCGCTCGCCGCGGACGTCGCCGCCCTGGGGCCGGGGGAGGCGGCCGAGGCCCGTGCCCGGCTGGCCGCCGCCCGCGTCCTCACCGGCGGTGGGGAGGGGCGGCCGCTGCGCTTCTCCCACCCGCTGACCGCCACCGCCGTCCACCGGTCCATCCCGCCCGCCCTGCGCGTCGCCCTCCACGGCCAGGCCGCCGCGGTCGTCGCGGGCGCGGGGTACGGCCCCACGGCCGCCGCGCGCCATCTGCTGGAGGTCCACCCCGAGGGCGACCCGGCCGTCGTCGCCACCCTGCGCGAGGCCGCCGCCGAGTACCTGAGCGCCGGAGCGCCCGAGGCGGCCCGGCGATGCCTGGAACGCGCCCTGCGCGAGCCGCCGGGGCCGAGGGAGAGGGCCGCCGTCCTCCACGAGCTGGGCCGCTCCGCCCTCCCCGCCCGGTCCGCCGCCGCCACTGCCGCCGGCCGTCCGTGGGCCGCCCCGGTGCGGGCCCTCGGACGGCGGTAGGACGTCCGCCGGACCCCGGTGGCTCCGGCGGCTCCGGCGAGGCGGCCGGCGGCGAGGAGGGGGCGGAAGGCCCGCCTCACCGCCGTGCGGGAGGGGCGCGGGCCGAAGCCCTGCCGTGGTACCGGGCCCGTACCATGGCCGCATGTCCTTTCTCCGCCGCCGCAGTGCCGCCACACCCGCCGGACCCGACTTCGACGTGCTGGCCATGGACCCGGGGGACTGGCCGGGCAACCTCGGGGCCGGGCTGCTGCCCGCGCCGGACGGAAGCTGCCAGGGCGTCTTCCTGCGCTACGACCTGTTCGGCGGACGCGGGCCGGCCATGGTCATCGGGAACCTGCCGGAGGGCTCCCCGGCCCGCGAGACGGCCGAGGGGCAGATCCCGTTCGAGGTCGCGCAGTTGCTCGCGGCGCTGGAGAACGACGAGGAGGTCACCGTCACCGGGACGGAGGAGAGTCCGGTGATGCTGGACGACAACCTCCTGATCGTGCGGCGGATCATCTGCTCGGAGAGCCGGATCTCCTGCGTCCAGTTCGACCGCAGCGACGGTGTGCTGGTCACCATCGCCAGCTGGGACCGGCCGATCACCGAGGACCTCTACCAGCTGCTGAAGCCGCTGCCCGCGGAGCTGTTCCAGCGCTGACGCACCGGCGGCGCGGACGGCCGGGGGCATGAGGGACACGGAAAGGGGAGGGGCGCTGCGAAGCGCCCCTCCCCTTTCCGTGCGCTCGCCGGCGTCACCTCACCGCCGGGCGGGCCGCACCGTGACGTCGGCGGCCTTGACGAAGGCCACCCGGTGCCCGAGCTGGATCTGGTAGTACTCCTCCTCGCCGCGGACCACCACGTGGTTCGCGGGGTCGAAGGTCTTGGCGTAGTAGTACTCGCCCTTCGTCCGCAGCCCCAGCGCGTACGTCTGGCCCGCCTCCACCGTGTACGGCAGCGGCGAGATCGCCTGGGCCGGGATCCCCTCGGGGTAGGCGGAGGCCTCCGGATAGGCGCGGCCGTAGACGGGCACCGGCCCCGCGCCCTCCTTCGGGGTGACGACCAGGCCGCGGGAGGGTACCGCGGTCGGGGCGCCGGCGGGGTTGTGGAACCACGCCTTCTGCCCGAGGTACCAGATCGCCGTCCACTCGCCCCGGCGCTCGGCCACCGCGTACCGCTGGCCGGTCGAGGCGCGGGCGCCGGTGTCGTTGACACCGGTGGTGGAGTCAGCGCCGCCCGGCCGCAGCCCGGCGTCCTTCACCAGCGGCGCGTCGGCGCTCGGCCCGGTGTGCAGCCGCACCGCGCCCGAACCGTGCGGCGGGCAGGGCTGCCCGGAGGCGTCGCAGCGGGTGTAGAGGGGCTTGTGCTCGTCGTAGTCGGGCCGGATGGTCACCAGCTCCGAGCCCGGCCCGGCCGTGGGGTGGAAGGGCGCGCCCAGCAGCGTGAAGTAGTGCTGCCAGTCCCAGTACGGCCCCGGATCGGTGTGCATCCCGGGGATGTGGGCGGACGTCACGCCCGGCACGTTGTCGTGCCCGATGATGTGCTGCCGGTCCAGCGGGATGTCGTACCGGTGGGCCAGGTACCGCACCAGCCGCGCCGAGGTGCGGTACATCGCCTCGGTGTACCAGGCGTCGGGGGCGGTCAGGAAGCCCTCGTGCTCCAGGCCGACCGACTTGGCGTTGACGTACCAGTTGCCCGCGTGCCAGCCCACGTCCTGGGTGGGGACGTGCTGGGCGATGTGGCCGTCAAGGGCGCGCAGCGAGTAGTGCCAGGAGACGTACTTCGGGTTCTGTACCAGGCTCAGGGTGGTGTCCCAGGTCGCCTCGGTGTCGTGCACCACGATGTAGTCGATCTTCTGCGACGCGGGGCGGTCGGCCTTGTCGTGGTTGCCGTAGTTCGGCGAGCCGTCGGGGTTGGCGTACTCCTCGTACGGCGCCGGGATCCACTCGCACGAGACGGACTTCGGGCACTCCACACGCCCGTCGCGCGCCGGGGACGCCGGGCGCAGCCCCGGGCCGTCCAGCTGGGCGGTCCTCGGGGCCAGGTCCGGGTCGCCCTCCAGCACCACGCGCTGTCCGGAGTCGGTGGTGCGCCGCTGGCCCTTACGGATCACGTCGAAGACCTCGTCGGCGAAGACCCCGGCCGCCCGCGCGTTCCCGGAGCCCGGGTAGCGCGCCACGGCCCCGTACCACTGGGCGGGGTCGTCGCTCGGCGGAAGCCCCAGCTCCCGCTGGGCGGCGGCCAGCAGCGCCGCACCGCCGGCGACGTTGGCCGCCGGATCCCGCCGTAGCTCCTCCTCGTCCAACCCGGTCAGCTCGGCCGCCCGCTCCAGGGTGCGCAGCCGGCCGGGCAGGTCGGCGGGATCGGGCAGCGCGTCGGCGACTCGCCTGGTTTCGCGGGCGGTGTCGCCGCGGGCGTCCTCCGCGCCGTGGCTGTGGTGGGGATCCTCGGCCAGGGCGGTGCGCGCGTCGGTCAGGTGCATGGGACCGTAACCGCCCGAGACGCTGGGGGCACCGCGGTGGCCGTCCCAGCGGGACTGCAGGTACGACACCCCCAGCAACACGCTCTCGGGTACCTGGTAGCGGTCGGCGGCGCGGGCGAACGCCTCCTGCAGCGAATCCGGCTCCCGCCCGCCGGCGTCGGCGGTGGCCGGGAGGAGGGGCAGCAGCAGGGCGGCGACCGAGGCCGCGGTGAGCACCCGCAGCCGCCGGCGGACGAAACCGCGCGAGGGCGCCTGCGGATGGGCGGGGACGGGTCCTGGCAAGACGGCCTCCTGAGGGGTACGCCGCGTCCGAGCGGCACGGGACTGCCCACAGGGGTATCGGTCGGCCGACGATCCGTCAACGACCGCGAGGCAAGCGATCGCTGGCGGGTTTCCCCACGTCAGAGGCCATACGGGGGAGTCTTCACCCTGAGGCGGGCCCGGACCTGCGCGGCGTCACAGGTCCAGCCCGGTGACGCTCCGCCCCCTCACAGCGACCTCACAGCCCCGGACTTCCCCTGACCGGCCCCGGCCCCGACCCGCGCGGCACCGCGCGGGCCGGTCCGTCAGCGGGTGCCCACCGCCGCCCGCACCGCGCGCCGGGCCATCGCGCAGTCGTCGTGCAGACGGCGCAGCAGCAGCCGCTGCTCCTCGCCGGCACTCAGCAGACCGGTACGGTCGCAGCCCGGGGCCGGCCCCGGATCCCGCATGGCGCGCTGCACGGCCGTCTCGCAGGCACGGACCTCCCGGGTGAGGACGAGCAGCAGATTCACCAGGAAGGCGTCCCGCGCGTCGCGGCCCCCGGCCTGGGCGAGCCGGCTGATCCGGCGACGGGCCATCGGGCTGTCGCCCAGCACCGACCACAGGGTGGCCAGGTCGTAGCCCGGCAGGTACCAGCCCGCGTGCTCCCAGTCCAGCAGCACCGGGCCGGCCGGGGAGAGCAGCATGTTCGCCGGCAGGGCGTCACCGTGGCAGAACTGCGCGCGGCCGCCGCCGCGCGCCAGACCGTGGAGCAGCTTGCCCAGATCGCCCAGGTCGCGGTCCGTCAGCAGTCCCAGCCCGTGGTAGCGGGCGATCCGCACACCGTAGTCGACCGGAGCCCCGAAACGGCCCGCGGGCGGCTGCCAGGCGTTCACCCGGCACACCGCGCCCAGCACCGCGCGCAGATCGGCCGGCGACGGGGGCTCCAGCGGATGCCGCTGGAGCGCCATCGGACGGCCCGGAGCCCGCTCGGCGACCAGGACGCAACCGTCGGGGTCGGCGGCGATGAGCCGGGGTACCCGTACCGGCGGCCGGTGGCGCACGAAGGTGCGGTAGACCGCTATCTCGTGCCGGAACCGCTCGACCCGCGCGGGCGAGTGGTCCAGCAGGCACTTGGCGACCGCGGTGCCGCGGCCGACGGTGCCCGCCAGCAGCACCGAACGCCCGCCGCGGCGCAGCACCTGCACCGGCTGGAACTCCGGGCAGACCCGGTGCACCGAGGCGATGGCGGTGCGCAGCCGCCCGTCCTGCGGGCCGGACGGGGCCGGCCTCCCGGCGGCCGGCGGTCCCCCCGCGCCGGGCGCCCGGCGCGGCCGGGGCAGACCGGCGACCGCGGGCGGTGTGCGCACCGGCTCGGGGCGGACCATGCCGTACTGCGGTCGCGGACGCTGCCGGACCGGGGCCGGCACGGGAGACGGTGTTGGATTCATGGACGAGCCGGATCCCTTCGTGCGCCGACGGATTGCCGCGCCACCCGGCCGGCCGGGGCGTGCCGCACCCTGGGGAATGCGGAGGCCCGTGAGACCGGACGGGGTGGCGCGTTCCTACAGCACACCCGGACACGGGTGGCACACCATCTGGCGGACCCTGGCGAACCCTGGCGAATGCCCGCGCGCCCCTTCGGGGGCGATCGGCGAGGGCTACTGTCGAGGCAGCCGAGAACCTGGGGGCTTCGACGTGACCAAGGGACCCAACACCCGCCTCGCGGACCTGTTCGGCCTCACCGGCTGGTCCAAGGGCGAACTCGCCCGGCGCGTGAACCGGCAGGCGGCGGCCATGGGCCACCCGCAGCTGGCGACCGACACCTCCCGGGTGAGGCGCTGGATCGACATGGGGGAGACCCCGCGCGACCCGGTGCCGAAGGTACTGGCGACCCTGTTCACCGAGCGACTCGGCCGTGTCGTGACCATCGAGGACCTCGGGTTCGGCCGATCGGGGCAGGCAGGCGGACGGCAACCCGTCCACGGACTGCCGTGGGCCCCCGAACAGACCGCCGCGGTCCTCACCGAATTCACGGGAATGGACCTCATGCTCAACCGACGCGGCTTGGTGGGCGCGGGCGCCGCGCTCACCGCAGGACCGGCGCTCAGCAGCGCTCTGTACGACTGGCTCCGGACCGACCCGGCTCCGGCGGGAGCCCTCCGGCCCGGAGGCCCTCCGCCCGCCGTCCCCGCCTCATCCGACCGCTACGAGGCCGTGCCCGTCGGCTCGGAGGAGGTCAAGTCCCTGGAGCACTCCGTGGAGGTCTTCCGCGCCTGGGACGCGGCCCGCGGCGGCGGCCTCCAGCGCAAGGCGGTGGTGGGCCAGCTCAACGAGGTGGGCGGCATGCTCACCTACCGCCACCCGCAGCACATCCAGCGGCGGCTGTGGGGGGTGGCGGCCAACCTGGCGGTGCTCGCCGGCTGGATGTCCCACGACGTCGGCCTGGAGCCCACCGCCCAGAAGTACTTCGTCATCGCCGCGCACGCGGCCCGTGAGGGCGGCGACCGGCCCCGCGCCGGGGAGGCCGTCTCCCGGGCCGCGCGCCAGATGGTGCACCTGGGCAAACCCGACGAGGCCCTGGACCTGATGAAGCTGGCCAAGGCCGGCTGCGGCGAGGAGACCCTGCCGCGCACCCGCGCGATGCTGCACACCATCGAGGCCTGGGCCCAGGCCTCGATGGGGCGCGGCCAGGCGATGCGGCGCACCCTCGGCCGGGCCGAGGAGCTGTTCGTCTCCGACCGCGGGGACGTGCCGCCGCCCAGCTGGATGCAGCTGTTCGACGAGGCCGATCTGCACGGGATGCAGGCGCTGGCGTACCGCACCCTGGCCGAGCACGACCCCCCGGCCGCGAGGACGGCCGAGAAGCACGCCAAGGAGGCGCTGCGGCTGCGGGAGAAGGGCCGCGAGCGGTCCAAGATCCTGGACTACATCTCCCTCGCCTCGGCCTGCTTCATCGCCGACGACCCCGAGCAGGCGGACCGCTACGCGCGGCTGGCCCTGGTCACCATCGGCAACACCTCCTCCCACCGCACCTGGGACCGGCTGCGGGAGATGTACCGGCTCACCGGACGGTACGCCGGGTATCCGAAGGTTGAGGACCTGCGCGAGGAGATCGCGCTCACCCTGCCCACGGCCCCCGGGTCCCCCGGCGCGAAGGCCGCCGTGCCCGCGCCCCGGCTGGCCGGGGGCGGCGCGGCGGTGTAGCGGCGGACGGGGCCCGGCGGCCCTCCGGCCGCGGGACGCCCGGGCGTCCCGCGGCCGCCGTTTCGCGCACCGACCGTGCGCGCGGACTCGGCGCGGCGCCGCGGTCCCGGTATCCTTCGGCGGCCGGAGTGACCGCTTTCCGCACGCCGCCGGGAACCCGCGGGAGGACCCCGGACGAACGGGGGGCGAACCCGCGGTGACCGGCCGGAACGCCGGAGAGCGGAAATCCCGTTGCCAGTCCCTCGCCCCGCACCGGATGCTGACCTTATGTTCGCCGATTCCGTCGATTCCGACATAGCGCCCAGCGGTACGCTGCTCGGCCTCCTCCAGAGGGGCCGCGGCGACGGCACGCTGCACGCTCTCGCGGCCCCGCGTGCCGAAGCGCTCGCCGCGCTGAGTCACTGCCTGCGCTGTGACCCCCGGCGCGACTGGCGGCTCGAGCACCGCTCCCTGTACTACGCACGGCTCCACGTGGAGCTGGACGCCGGGCTCGACGACATCGAGGAGCACCTGTTCGGCCCCGACGACCTCACCGACACCGGCGAGGAACGCACCGGACTGGCCCTCTCCGTCCTCGGGCACCTGACCTCCTACGGCGACAGCCGCGCGCTGCTGCTGCTGCGCCGCTACGCCGCGCGCGGCGCCAACTGGCGCTGGGCCCTGGACGAACTGGCCGTCCGCGACGACGACGCCGGCCTGCGTCCGCTGGGCCCCGCCGTCCTGGCGCGCTTCCCGCACACCCCCGAGGGCGACGCCGAACTCGCGGCGGCCGTCCGCGACGCCTTCGAGCCCAGGCCCTGGCGGCTGTGGGCCGAGGACCCGACCCGCCCCGAACAGGGCGAACGCCTCGGGCGCGCCCGTGAGCAGGGCTCCTTCGGCCGCTGGCAGCGCCAGATGAGGCCGGCCGGGCCGCGCCCCGGCTGGAGCGTACGCGCGGTGCTCGACTGGGCACAGGAAGGCGACCGGATCCTCTCCGCCGACCCCGTTGGCGGACCGCTCTCCGCCGTGCCCGGAGCCTCTCCGGGCCGCGACCCGCTGCACCGCGAGGCCGCCGCGGCCCGGTGTCTGGCCGCCGTCGCCGGGCCCGATGACCGCCCCGAACTGCTCGACGCCGCCCGGTCAGGCCCCGACATCGCGCGCGCCGTCGCCCTGCGCCACCTCGCCGAGCGCGGCGACCCCGCGGCACTCGACCTGATCGAGGCCGCCGTGGCGGAGCAGGCCCCCTCCACCCCCGCGAGCGTCCCCTTCGGCACCGCCGCCCGGGCCGCGCTGGAGGCCCTCGCCCGGATGCGCGGGGCCGCCGCGCTGGAACGCGCCCGCCGGTGGGCGCGGCGCGAGGACGCCCTGGGCACGGCGGCCGCCGCGCTGCTGGCCTGCCACGGCACGGAGCGGGACGCCCCCCTGGTGCTGGCCGCGCTGCGCCGCGCCGTGTGTGCCGAAGGGCCCGACTGCGACGGTCTGCGGCCGCTGGTCGACGGCGCCGGCCGGCTGGCCGTGCACCGCGCCGCCCCCCTCCTTCGGCACGTCTACCGCGAAACCGCCTCCTCCCAGCTGCGCGGCCGGGCGGCCCGCGCCCTGGCCGCCACCGACCCCGCCTTCGCGGCGGGCTTCGCCATCGAGTGTCTGTGGGACTGCGAGGAGTCCACCCGCGAGATCGCCGCCCGCCACGCCGCCACCGGCGACACCCGGGTCGTCGAGCGGCTGCGTCGGCTGGCCGCCGACCCGGCGGAGGAGGAGGGCGTGCAGAGCGCGGTGCGCGGCCGGCTCGACTCCGACGGCGCCGCGGCCCGCTGATCCGGCGGCGCGGGCCTTGTCGGCCGGGGCGCGGCGCACCGCCCCGGCCGACAAGGCCCGCGCGGGCCGGGCGCATACCCGCCGTTTCGATCTTTGTCGGTGCCAGCGCCTAATCTGTGCCGTGTGACCACAGCAGTATCCGCATCGTCCCCCGGCGCCGGGCGGCCCGCACCCGGCCCGGCCGCCGACGAGGGCCTGGCCCGGCGCCTGCGGGCACTGGCCTGCACCGCGCCCCTGCACGACCTGGACGCGCGCAAGGCCAACCTGGCCGGGGAGTACGGCACGTACTCGATGGCGGAGGTGGCGCTGGCCGCCATCGACCTGGTCACCCTGCACATGGATTTCGACACCGGCGCCGACCACGAGGAGATAGTGGCCCGGCTGCTGCCGCGGGTCGCGGCCCAGGCCCCGCGGCGGCCCGCCGCCGAGCACGAGCGCGTCGCCCGCTGGGTCCTGGAGAACCTGATCAACGTCGGCAGTGTCGACCGGGGCTTCCGCGCCGTCTACGGCACCTTCGGCCCCGACGGCGAGTACGTACGGCGCGACTACGACTTCAAGCTGATCGAGGAGGTGCCGGGGCCGGGCGGAGGCGTGTACCTGCGCACCACCGACGAGGCGGTCAACGTCCTGGTCGGAGCCCTGGACACCGACGTCACCAGCGCGCAGATCGCCGCCGAGGTCAAGCTTGAGGTGCTGGTCAGCCGGGGCCGCCTGGCCGACGCCCAGCTCGCCGCCGAGCAGGCCCGCTACCGCACCGTGCAGTACGCCGAGACGCTGCGCCGCACCCTGGAGGCCACCCGGCGCAACGTCCGCGCGGTCGACTGGCTCAACGCCGTCCCCGACATGATCGCCGAGGCGCTCGACCACGTCGCCGACCGCTACCGCCACGAGAACGCCATCCTCACCAACATCCGCAGGGCACGGGACGAGGCCCCGGCCGACAAGAACCCCGACCACAAGCTGCGCGCCGCCGAACTGGTCGACATCGTCAAGGACTGCATCCGGCGCCACACCCAGCTCCAGTCACGGCTGCTGGAGGCCGGACCGCTCTTCCGCGCCGAGCAGGACCGGCAGGCGTTCGCCCCGCCCGCCGCCGCCATCGGCCTCGACCTGTACGGGCAGCTGCTGGCGCCCCTGCTGCCGCTGCCGGTGGAGCGGGCCGGCAAGGTCACCGACGCCTTCTTCGCCCGCGGCACCGGGCTGCGCACCCCGGCGGCCGTACGGTTGGGGGACCTGACCGAGATGCTGCTCACCCCGCCCGCGCCCCGCGAGCACCTGGGCGCCGAGATGCCCGAGCCGGATCTGGTCGCCACCCCCGACGACAGCCGGTTCAGCGAGGAGCAGATGGAAGCCGCCCGGGAGCTGCTGGAGCTGCCCGCCGACGCCCCGCGCCGGCTGTCGGGCCTGCTGGCCGAGGCCCGCCGCCGCGACCCGGAGCTGCCCTATCTGGTGGCCCTGCTGGCGGTGCACGCCGCCAGCCCGCCGGTCGGCACCGCCTACCGGCAGGGCGAGCGGCGCCTGCTGTTCGCCGTGGACGACGGCACGGAACTGGACGACCCGGAGTTCGGCGGCGCCGACCTCGTGGTGGGGACGGCCCTGCTGGACGCCGCGGGCATGGCGGCCGACCGTACGGAGGTGGCATCTTGAACGAGTACGGCCCATACGGCGGTCACAGCGGTCACAGCGGTCACGCCGGTTACGACGAGCAGGACAGGCCGGACGGACCCGGCGGGCCCGGAACGGAAACCGCACCGGAGTCCGCGCAGCGGCCCGCCGCCCTCGCCCCGCCGGACGCCGCCGACGCCGCCCGGCTGGTCTCCTTCGGCCTCCAGCCCAAGCTGCTGCCCGCCCGCGACGCCGAGTACGCGCAGCTGCTGCGCCGCTACCGGGAGGAGCCCGCCTTCGCCCGGCTCGCCGACGCCGTCGCCACCGGCCTCGGTCTGGTCGTGCTGGAGGTCTCCCCGCGCGCGGGGATGGCCGTCACCGCCGCCGAGGACTCCGTCTTCGCCGTGCGCATGGGCGACTACGCCCGCCGCGCCACCTCCGACTCCACCGACCGCTTCCTGCACGGCCTGGCCCACCTGGCCGTCGCCGCCCTGTCCTTCCCCCGCCCCGAGGACCTGGCCGACGACGGCTACGTCGGCAGGATCTCCGTCAACGGCGTGGACGCCTTCGTCCGCCAGGCCTGCCGGAGACTGGAGGAGCGCGCCGAGAAGGAGGGCGAGAACACCGACCCGGCCAGTGACGCGCCCGGTCTGGAGGCCGCCTGGCGGGTGTACACCCGGCGCAGCGCCACCGGGGCCACCAAGGACTCCCGCCGGCTGGCCGGCTCCACCACCGGGATCGTCGCCAAGGCCGCCGCCTTCCTCGCCGACTCCGGTTTCCTCCAGCGCACCGGCGACGACGCCGGGGGCACCTACCGCACCACCGCCCGCTACCAGCTCCAGGTGCGCGACATGGCGGGCAGCGCCGCCATGACCGAGCTGCTGGAGCTGGGCGTGGTGCCCGTCGGCGACGGCAGCGCCACCCTGCTGCCGCCCCCCGACCCCGACGCCCTCGAACCGGCGGCCGACGCCGGACTGCCCTTCCACAGCTGAACCCCCGTCCCCAGCGACGCCAGAGCAACGAGAGCCCCGCCGCCATGTACGAGCTGTCCCGGATCCGCCTCTACTCCATCGGGCCCGCCGGTGCGCGCTACGCCGACACCGTGCTGGACCTGCGCGGGGTCGGCGAGCCGGTGCCCAGCCCCGCCCCCGCCCAGGCGGACTTCTTCGAGGACGAGCCGATCGGCCCGCCGCGCCGCCCCGCGCCCGCCGGAGTGCTCTTCCTGGAGAACGGCGGCGGCAAGTCCGTCCTGCTCAAGCTGATCTTCTCGGTGATGCTGCCCGGCCACCGCAACACCCTCGGCGGCGCCAGCTCCGGCGTGCTGCGCAAGTTCCTGCTGGCCGACGACTGCGGGCACGTCGCCCTGGAGTGGCAGCACACCCTCACCGGGGAGACCGTCGTCGTCGGCAAGGTCAGCGAGTGGCGCGGCCGCCAGGTCTCCAGCGACCCGCGCAAGTTCGCCGAGGCCTGGTACAGCTTCCGGCCCGGGCCGGGCATGAACCTGGACTCCCTGCCGGTGGCCGAGTCCACCGCGCTGCGGCCCGTCGCCGAGGGCACCTCCGCCGCCCGCGGCCGGCGCCGCACCATGAAGGGCTTCCGGGACGTCCTGGTGGAGACGGGCAAGGCCTACCCGAACCTCGACGTGGTCTGGGAGGAGGTCCACGAGCGCTGGAACGAGCACCTGGGCCACCTGGGCCTGGACCCCGAACTCTTCCGCTACCAGCGGGAGATGAACGCCGACGAGGGAGAGGCCGCCGGCCTGTTCGCCGTCAAGAACGACTCCGACTTCACCGATCTGCTGCTGCGCGCCGTCACCGACACCCGCGACACCGACGGGCTGGCCGACCTGGTGCACGGCTTCGCCCACAAGCTCGGCCGCCGCGCCGAACTCACCGCCGAGAAGGACTTCACCGCCGGGTCGCTGGACCTGCTGCGCCGTATCGACGAGGCCGCCCGGCACCGGGAGCAGGCCCGCGCCGTCCACGCCGGAGCCGAGCAGCGCACCCGCACCCTGGCCCGGCGGCTGTCCGCCCGCGGCACCGAGGAGCGCGGCCGCGCCGCCGAACTCGCCGAGCGGGCCGACCACGCCGCCCGGTCCGCCGCCGCCGCCGAAGGCGAACGCGAGCGCGCCGGGCTCGTCGCGGCCGAACTCGCCTACCGCCACGCCTGTCTGGCACTGGCCGCCGGCGAGAGGAGCGCCGCCGCCCAGCGCCGGGAGCTGAGCGACGCCCGTACCCTGCACGCGGCCTGGCAGGCGGCCGAGACGGTGCTGGCGCACCGCGCCGCGGCCGACCGCGCCGCCCGGGTCGCCGCGGCCATCCGGGAGGCCGAG
Source organism: Streptomyces mangrovi (assembly GCF_900114215.1). Classification (GTDB taxonomy): domain Bacteria; phylum Actinomycetota; class Actinomycetes; order Streptomycetales; family Streptomycetaceae; genus Streptomyces; species Streptomyces barkulensis. The sequence goes on from NZ_FOSG01000009.1 coordinate 238,987, forward strand.
CGCGACGCAGCCCCCGCGCTGGCCGCCCGCGCCCGGGCCGCCACCGACCTGGTGCGCGCCCTGCACGCCGCCGCGGAGAAGGCCGAGCACCTCGCGGCCGAGGAGGAGGAGCGCTCCACCGCCCTGCAGGGCGAGGGCGAGGCTGCCCACCGCGACGCCACCGCCGCCGCCACCGAGGCCCAGCGCGCCCGCAGCGAGGGCGAGCATCTGCGACAGCGCCTGGCCGAGGTCGAGCAGGAGACGGCCCAGGCCGTACGCGCCGGCTGGCTGGACGGCTCCTCGCCCGACGCCGACCCGGCCCGCGCCGCCCTGGCCGCCAGCGACGCCGAGAAGGAAGCCGTCGCCGCCTGGGAGACCGCGCGCGAGAGCGCCCACCGAGCCGCCGACCGCGCCCGGGAGACGGCCGCGGCCCGCTCCCGCGCCGAACTGGCCGCGGCCCGCGCCGCGGACGCCGCCGAGGCGGCCGGGAGCGCGTACGCCGCCGAGCGGCGCGCCGCCGAGGCGCTGGGCGCCGAGGAACGGCTCGCCGAACTGCTGGGGCTGCCCGGCGGACAGCGACCGGCGGCTTCCCCGGAGCACGGTCCCGCCGGCCCCGGCCCCTCCGGCGCGCTGGACGCCGAGGGGCTGGACCGCAACGCCGAGACCCTGCGCGAGCTGCTGGAGGAGTCGGTCGCCACCGCCGAGCGCCAGCTGTTCGACCTGCGCACGGCCGCCGCCGACGACTCCCGCATCCTCGGCGCCCTCGGCGACGGCGGACTGCTGCCGCCCGGCCCCGACGTCCTGGCCACCGTCGAGTACCTGGGCGAGCACGGCATCCCCGCCCTGCCCGGCTGGCGCTACCTCGCCCAGTCCGTGGACCCGGCCGACCACGCCGCCGTCCTGGCCGCCCGGCCCGAGCTGGTCGACGGTGTCGTCATCACCGACCCCGAGAGCCACGCCCGGGCCCGTGAGGTCCTGGCGGGCGCGGCCCTGCTGCCCCGCTCGGCCGTCGCCGTCGGCACCGCCGCCGCGCTGCTGGCGCCCGTCCCCGCACCCGGCGGCGAGAGCGCCGGAGCCCTGGACGGCTCCGGCGTGTTCCTCGTGCCGCCCAACCCGGCCATGCACGACGAGTACGCGGCCGACGACGAGCGCCGCCGGCTGCGCGAGCGCGCCACCGCCCGTGACGAGGAGATCCGCTCCCTGGCCGCGCGGCTGTCCGCCGACCGCTCCCTGGCCGCGCGGATCGCCTCCTGGCGCACCGGCTGCCCGCCCGGCCGCCTGGCCGAGCTGGCCGCCGGGGCCCGGGCCGCGGCCGAGGCCGCCGAGACCGCCCGGCAGCACCTGGAGGAGACCCGCGCCGCCGCCGCCGAGGCCGAGGAGAGCGCCGCCGAGGCCGCCCGCGTACGCGAGGAGAGGCAGGAGCGCGCCCAGCAGGCCCGCCGTTCCGCCGACGCCCTGGCCGGACTGGCCTTCCGGCTGCGCGAGCGCGCCAAGTGGCAGGCCCGGCTGCGGGAGTTGGCCGACGAGGCGGCCGAGGCCGAGGCCCGGGCCGGCGCCTGTCTGGAGCGGGCCCGCGCCGCCGACGAGGACCGGCGCGCGGCCCAGCGCGCCGCCGACGACGCGCGCCGTACCGCCCGCGCGCTGCGCGCCGAGCGCGCCGAGATCGCGGGCGCCCCCGACACACTCGACACGGCCGACGGCTCGGACACCGACGCGTCCCCCGCCGGTCCTCCTGCCTCCCTGCCCGCCCTGCGCGAGGCGTACCGGGCGGCCTCCCAGCTCTACGAGAAGGTCGGGGTCGGCGCCGACCTGCGCGCCGAACAGGCGCGTGCCGAGGGCGACGAGAGCGCCGCACGCGCCGCCCTGGACCGGCTCACCAACAAGGTCCGCACCCGAGCCGCCCAGCTCCTGGAAGGCCCCGACGGCGCCGACGGCCCCTCCCGGCAGGCCGCCGCGGCCCGCGCCGAGACCCTGGTCCAGATGCTGGAGTCCCGTGCCTCGACCGCCAGCGAGCAGCTCGGCCGGCTGCGCGGCGAGGCCGAACGACTGGCCCCCGGCGAGGAGCGGGACGCCTACACCGACCTGCCGCAGGATCTGGCCCCCGCCGACGCCGAGCAGGCCCAGACCCTGCTGCGCGGCGCCAACACCGAACTGGCCGCCCGCACCGGCGAACTGGAGGCAGCCCGCGCCGCCCACGCCGAGCTGCTGCGCGCCCAGCGCGCCGCCGAGGACGCCGCCGGGGCCTTCGACGAGCTGGCCGCCATGCTCCGCGACCTGCTGCGCGATCCGCACGGCGCGGGCGGCACGGGCCCGGAGGAGGGCGGGGAGCGGCCCGAGCCGTACGCCGGCGCCCTCGACCAGGCCCGGCAGGCGGCCGCCGAGGCCCGCCGCTCCCTGCGCGGCTGCGCCGCCGACCTCACCGCCGCCGAGTCGGCCGTGCGCGAGGCGAGCGACGTCCTGGTGCGGCACGCCAACTCCACCCGCTACGAGCAGGTGCGCACCCCCGCCCGCCAGCAGATCCGCGAACTCCCGGCCGCCGCCCTGCCCGACCACGCCGCCTCCTGGGCCGCCGCCTTCGAGCCCCGGCTGCGCGTCCTGACCGACGAGCTGGAGCAGCTGGAGCGCAACCGGGACAGCATCGTGGACCGGCTGCGCGGCCTGGTGGAGTCCTCACTGGCCACCCTCCGCTCCGCGCAGCGCCTGTCCAGGCTCCCCGGCGGTCTGGGGGAGTGGTCCGGCCAGGAGTTCCTGCGCATCCGCTTCGACGACCCCGACCAGGCCGCCCTCACCGAGTGGCTGGGGGAGGTCATCGACGAGGCCACCCGGGCGGCCGTCCGCCGCAACTCCGACCTGCGCCGGGACGGCATGACACTGCTGCTGCGAGGCGTCCACGCCGCTCTCCGGCCCCGCGGGGTGTCGGTGGAGATCCTCAAGCCCGACGCGGTGCTGCGCGCCGAGCGGGTGCCGGTCGGGCAGATGGGGGACGTCTTCTCCGGCGGCCAGCTGCTGACCGCGGCCATCGCCCTGTACTGCACGATGGCCGCGCTGCGCAGCAACGACCGGGGCCGCGACCGGCACCGGCACGCGGGCACGCTCTTCCTCGACAACCCCATCGGCCGGGCCAACGCCACCTATCTGCTGGAGCTCCAGCGTGCGGTGGCCGACGCGCTGGGCGTCCAGCTCCTCTACACCACCGGTCTGTTCGACACCACGGCGCTGGCGGAGTTCCCCCTGGTGATCCGGCTGCGCAACGACGCCGACCTGAGGGCGGGGCTGAAGTACATCAGCGTCGAGGAGCACCTGCGGCCCGGGCTGCCCAGGCGGGATCCGGAGTCCGAACCGGTCCACGGCGAGATCACCGCCACCCGGATGTTCCGCCGCCCCGACGCCGCCGCAGGCCGGACGCAGGAGGTGCCCCCCTCCGTCCCGGCGCCGACCGCCCCCGGTGAGGGGACCACCACGGCGAGCGCCCCGGGCGCCTCCGGCTGAGGCCCCCGGGCCGGGGGCCTCAGCCGTGTCTTCGGCGGAAGGCGCCGCGCTCGCGGGCCACGCTGCTCGGCGTGGAGACCACCCCGTTGCGCTGGTTCCACATCTGCCGGGTGACCCACACGTCCAGCACCCCCCAGGTGGTGACCACCGTGCCCGCCACCGCCGCGAGCACCATGGGGAGGGCCAGCCACACCTGTGCCAGGGAGCACAGGACGGCGACCATCACCAGCACCAGGGTCACGGCCACGAGGACGACCGCGCGCACGGCCGCCGCCCGCACCGGGTCGGGCAGCCCCGAACCGGTGGCCACAGGATCTCCACTCTCCTCGTACACCTCGTCCTCATCCCGGTCCGATCGGAACTGATCGAATCCACCCGGTCCCCAGTCGGCCCTGCTCAGCCCCATGCGGTCTCCCCGTGCCCTGCCGTGCGCGCTTTCCCCGCGCACCGTGCGGCATCCGGCGTATCACAACACAGCGTCACAACAGCGCACGACAGGCGCCCGTACGGACGCCCGATGTCCCGAACGCGACCACGGCCGGTCCGTTACCAGTAGTAGGCTCGCGCCGTTTGCTGAGGGAACCCATGCTCCCGTTCGACGGGACGGACACAGGGGAGGCCATGCGCTTTCGCGGCAAGTCGATCCGGCGGAAGATCGTGGCGCTGCTGCTGGTCCCTCTGGTGGCGCTCACCTCGATCTGGGCGTTCGCCACCGTGATCACCGGCCGTGAGGCGGACCGGCTGCTCGACGCCGCGACCGTCATGGGCGAGCTCGGCGAACCGGTCCAGGAAACCGTCCGCGCCCTCCAGACCGAGCGCCGCCACACCCTCGTCCACCTCGCCGACCCGCGCCGCTCCGACTCCCTGACCGCCCTGCACGACGGCCGGCAGGCCACCGACGAGGCGGTGGCGGCCCTGCGCACCCGGGCCGGGGGCGAGGAGATCCGCGGTGAGCTGGACGACGATCCCCGCAGGCGCCTGGACGAACTCCTCGCCGCGCTCGACCGGCTGGAGAAGGTGCGTGCCCGGGTCACGGACAACGCCGCCGAACGCCAGGACGCCTACGACGCGTACAACGCCCTCATCGACCCGTGCCACGCCTTCCTCACCGGTATGCGCGGTGTCGACGACGTCCGGCTGGAGAGGGAGGGTCGCGCCCTCATCGGCCTCTCCCGCGCCCGCGAGTACCTCTCCCGCCAGGACGCCCTGCTGGCCGCCGCGTTCACCGCCGGCCGGATGACCGAGGACCAGTTGCGGGCCGTCTCCGACCGGGTGGCCGAACGCGAACTCACCTACCGCACGCACCTGTCGGTGCTTCCCGCCGAGGACCGGGAGAGATACCAGGCGTTCTGGTCCGGCGCCGACGGCCGGACCCTGCGCGCGGCCGAGGACGAGATCATCGGCGCCGGCGCCGCGGGGGCGGTGAAGGCCTTCGACGCGGAGCGCTGGCGGAAGACCTCCGGCACCGCCTTGGAGGAGCTGCGGCGCATGGACCGGGAGACCGGGGAGCGCTACCACCGGAGAGTCGAACCGGAGGCCGCCTCCGTGCTGCTGCGCGCCGCCGTCGTCGGGATCCTGGGCTTCGCGGCCGTCCTCGTCTCGGTGGCCGTCTCCCTGCGCATCGGCCGCGGCCTGGTCCGCGACCTCGGCGCCCTGCGCAGGGAGGCGGGGGAGGCGGCGGGCGTACGGCTGCCCGGGGTCATGCGGCGGCTCGCCGCGGGCGAGCAGGTCGACGTGGAGACCGAGGCGCCGCGCCTGGAGTACGGACGCGACGAGATCGGGCAGGTCGGACAGGCCCTCAACACCCTCCAGCGGGCCGCCGTCGAGGCCGCCGTCAGACAGGCGGACATGCGCCGCGGCGTCTCCGAGGTCTTCGTCAACCTCGCCCGCCGCAGCCAGGTGCTGCTCCACCGCCAGCTCACCCTGCTGGACGCGATGGAGCGGCGTACCGAGGACCCCGGGGAACTGGCCGACCTCTTCCGGCTCGACCACCTCACCACCCGTATGCGCCGTCACGCGGAGGGCCTGGTCATCCTCTCCGGCGCCACGCCCTCCCGCCAGTGGCGCAAGCCCATCCCCCTGATGGACGTCGTCCGCGCCGCCGTCTCCGAGGTGGAGGACTACGAGCGCATCGAGGTGCGGCGGCTGCCCCCGCTCGCGGTCGACGGCGCCGCCATCGCCGACCTGACCCACCTCGTCGCCGAACTCCTGGAGAACGCGACGGTGTTCTCGCCACCGCACACCGCGGTCCAGGTGCTCGGCGAACGGGTTCCCAGCGGTTTCGCCCTGGAGATCCACGACCGGGGCCTGGGCATGTCCCCCGACGCGCTGCTGGAGGCCAACCTCCGGCTCTCCGAGACGCCCGACTTCCGGCTCTCCGACACCGACCGGCTCGGCCTGTTCGTCGTCTCCCGGCTCGGCCGGCGCCAGAACGTCCGCGTCTCCCTGCAGCCCTCGCCCTACGGCGGCACCACCGCCGTCGTGCTCGTCCCCGGCGCGCTGCTCACCGAGATCCCCCAGGTCTCCCGGAACGCCGTGGCGGCGGGGGAGGAGGCGGACACCGCGGAGCACCGCGCCGACGACCGCGCCCGGACCACCGCGGGGCTCCCGCTGCGGGGCGCCCGGCCCGCCATCGGAGCGGGTGGTTCCGGTCCGGCCGGACCGGAACCACCCGCCAAAGGGCCCGGGGGGACCGGCGCGGACGTCGGAACCCTGCTGCGCGGACACGCCGCCGGCCACCGCGGTGAACCGGCACCGCGGCCCCCTTCCGACCGCCCGTCCGGTGAGAGCGGCGGCGCCGGACTCGTCCGGGAACTCCGGCCCGGCACCCACCGGACACCGGACGGGAGCCGGGAGCGGGAACAGGAGGACCGGGGCCGGGGCCAGAGCCGGGAGTGGGCAGGGGACGCCGACCGGGCGCGCGCCCGGATGGCCTCGTTCCAGCACGGAGTGCGGCGCGGTCGGCAGCAGAGCGTGAACTCCCCAGGCGGCACGGGTGTGGACGCCCCGGAGGACGGGAACGGCTCGGACGGTGGGACCGGTTCGGACGACACGGCCCCGCGACCGACACACTGGAGGGGGACGGCCGATGACCGCAGTGCACGGCACGGGGGAGGGCGCCATAGAGGCGACGGGTGAGCCGGACCGGCTCCCGGACGGTTCGGTGGGCCCGGCCGGACCGCTCCGGCACGACGCGACCGGTGCGGGGTGAGTCCGCCATGACGGACCGTTGGTTCGACGACGCCGCAGGGCCGGTGGTACGGCCGTACGCCATGACGCGCGGCCGCACCCGCAGCGCGACCGGAAGCCGTATCGACCCGGTCGCTCTGGTGGTCGCCGAGACGCCGGCCGAGCCCGCGGAAGCATCCCCGGAGGCGCTCCCGGCCACCGGGCCGGCCGGGAGCGCCGAAGCCCGGCTCCCGGCCTCCCCGGGCGGGGCCGGCACCGCCGGTGCCCCGGGCGGCACCGGCGTACTCGGCCCGGAGCATCTCGACATCGTCGCCCGGTGCCGCCGGGCCCCTCAGCCGGTCGCCGAACTGGCGGCCGTACTGGATCTGCCGGTGGGCGTCGTACGCGTCCTGGTCGGAGATCTCGTCGAGGCCGAGCTGGTCCGCGTCACCCGTCCCGTGCCCCCGGCCGAGCTGCCGGACGAGCGCATCCTGCGCGATGTGATCAACGGCCTGCGGGCGCTCTGAGCTCCTTTCGGGCGCTCCGGGAGGAGTCCCGGGGCGCCTCGGGCATCTTGGATCATCCTCAGGAGGCTCGTTCAGGCCGGTCCGGCGGATCCGGCCACGGCGCGGTGCGCCCGGTCCGGATCCAGGATCAGGCGTGCCTCCACCCGGCCGTCCACCAGCCGGGTCTCGAAGACCGGCTGGGGGGAGGTCGCGGGACCCCGTACGTTCCAGCCGTCCGCCAGGCGGAAGACGCTGCCGTGCCAGGGGCACCGTACGCACCCGTCGGCGACCGTACCCTGCGACAGCGGTCCGGCCATGTGGCTGCACCGGTCGGCCAGGGCGTGCACCTGCCCGCCGGTCTCGCGGACGACGACCACCGGCGTCTCGCCCACGTACCGCCGGACCGGCTCGCCGACCGGCAGGTCCGCCATGTCACCGATGGGGTGCCAGCCGGGCCCGACCACGGCGGGCACCTGCTCGGCGTGATTGACGGCGGCGGCCTGCCGGTAGGCCAGATGGCCGCCCAGGGCCCCACCAGCGCTCACCACGGCCAGCCCAGCGAACCCCAGCAGGCGGCCCCGGGCCCGCCTGCCGCGCAGCCGGGCACCCAGCGAGGCCGAGTACAGGCCGACGGCCGCGGCGTTCGCCGCGGCGTGCACCAGGCCGACCCGCATCTGCGGTTTGCGCAGCTCGGCCCAGTCCACCCAGCCCGTCAGGGCGGCCGGCCCGGCGGCCGCCAGGCCGACTCCCACCAGGACGTCGGCGCCGCGGCGCTGCCCGGGCAGCAGATCGAGCACGGCGGCGGACATCCAGGTTCCGATGGGCACCTGCACCATCAGCGGGTGCACCGCGTGGCCCAGCCAGCGGCCGTGCAGGGCGTCGCGTGCCCCGCCCAGCGGAAGCGCGTGTACGGCGCGCCGCAGTGGCCCGAGCGCGGCGTCGAGACGCGGAGTGCTCTCCAGCCTCTCCACCGCGGTCAGGATCCGCCCCGGACGCTCGGGATCCGGAAGCGCGGACCGGGCGGCGGACCGGGCGGCCGAGAAAGCTGTGCGGACGTTCTGAGAAACAGGCATACCGCCCAGTTCCCTGGCAGTGGCGGACATAAACGACCCGCGGAGGTGGCACAGGGATGTACCGGGCGGCCTCGGGCGGTACTTGGCCTGATCACGTCCCGGCCGCTTCGGGGACTTGTCGTCACCGCGCGGGTACGGAACGATCTCTTGCTCCGACGGGCGGCACCGCACAGTGCGGGCCGCACTGCGAGATGCGGAGGAAGAACCGATGGTCTTCGCGGACTCCGGCGCCTGCCGGAAGCACCGGAAAAGCGCTCCCGCCGCCTCACCGGTGGCGCTGAAGGTGCTGGTGGCGGGCGGTCCGGGAGCGGGCAAGACCACCCTGGTCGGCTCCGCCAGCGAGGTCGGGCCGCTGCGCACCGAGGAGTTCCTGGCAGGGGCCCGCCCCCCGTCCGGCGGCCCCGGGCAGGGGCGGGGAGCGGCGGAAGCGGAGGAAGCCGACGAGCGGAAAGCCGCCACCGTCGCCATGGACTTCGGCCGCATCACCCTGAGCGGACGGCTGACCCTCTGCCTCCTCGCGGCCCCGGGGCAGGAGCGGTTCGGGCCACTGTGGGACGAGCTGGCCCAGGGGGCGCTCGGCGCGGTGCTCCTCGCCGACCCCCGCCGCCCGCGGGACTGCCTCGGCGCGCTCGACCGCCTTCAGCGGCACGCCGTTCCGTACGCCGTGGCCGTGAACCGCTCCGACGGCCCCCGCCGGCCTCCGAAGGAGGCGGTGCGCGCCGCGCTGGGGCTGGACGCGGCGGTGCCGGTCCTGCGGTGCGACGTGCGCGACCGCGGCTCCGTGCGCGAGGTGCTGGCCTCGGTCGTCGAGCACGCCATGGCCGCCGGCGCCCCCGGCCGCCGCGGGAGCGCCCCTGACCTCACGCGCCCCTGACCTCACGCGCCCCTGACCTCACGCGCCCCGGCGTACGGCGGGCCCGGCCCGGCCCGGAGCCGGGCCCCCGCCGCGGAGGGCCGCTCAGTCGCCGTCCTCCTCCCAGCCGAAGCTGCGCTCGACGGCCTTGCGCCAGTTGCGGTGCTCCCGCTCACGGACCTCCGCGTCCATCCGCGGGGTCCACTCGGCGTCCTTCCTCCAGTGCGCCTTGAGCTCCTCCAGATCCGACCAGACCCCGGTGGCCAGACCGGCCGCGTACGCCGCGCCCAGACAGGTGGTCTCGGAGATCACCGGCCGGATCACCGGCACCCCGAGCACATCGGCCTGGTGCTGCATCAGCAGTCCGTTGGCGGTCATGCCGCCGTCCACCTTGAGGCTGGTGATCTCCACCCCGGAGTCCTGGTACATCGCGTCGACGACCTCACGCGTCTGCCAGCTCGTCGCCTCCAGCACGGCCCGTGCCAGGTGCGCCTTGGTGACGTAGCGGGTCAGACCGGTGATGACGCCGCGTGCGTCCGAGCGCCAGTACGGGGCGAACAGGCCGGAGAAGGCCGGGACGATGTACGCGCCGCCGTTGTCCTCCACGCTCGCGGCCAGGGGCTCGATCTCGGAGGCCTCCCGGATGATCCCCAGCTGGTCGCGGAACCACTGCACCAGTGCACCGGTGATGGCGATCGACCCCTCCAGACAGTAGACGGGCCGCTCGCCGCCGAGCTGGTAGCCCACCGTGGTCACCAGCCCGCTCTTGGACGCCACCGGGCGGTGGCCGGTGTTCAGCAGCAGGAACGAACCGGTGCCGTAGGTGTTCTTGGCGTCGCCGACCTCGTAGCAGGTCTGGCCGAAGATGGCCGCCTGCTGGTCGCCGAGCGCGGAGGCCACCGGCACTCCGGTGCTCGTCCCCACCGAGGTCGTTCCGTACACCTCGGCCGAGGAGCGGATCTCCGGCAGCACCGCCTCGGGGATGCCCATGGCCTCCAGGATCGAGGAGTCCCACTGGAGGGTCTCCAGATTCATCAGCATGGTCCGGCTGGCGTTGGTGACGTCCGTGACGTGCACACCGCCCTCGGTACCGCCGGTGAGGTTCCAGATCAGCCAGGAGTCCATGGTGCCGAAGGCGATCTCGCCCGCGGCGGCGCGCTCGCGCAGCCCGGGCACGTGCTCCAGCAGCCAGGCGGCCTTCGGCCCGGAGAAGTAACTGGCCAGCGGGAGCCCGGTCCGGTCGCGGAAGCGGTCCTGCCCCACGTCGCCGCCCAGCTCCCGGCAGAGCGCGGAGGTGCGGGTGTCCTGCCAGACGATGGCGTTGTGGACCGGCCTGCCGGTGGCGCGGTCCCACAGCACGGTCGTCTCGCGCTGGTTGGTGATGCCCAGCGCGCTCAGGTCGCGGCCGCGCAGTCCCGCCTTGGCGAGCGCTCCCGCGACCACGGCCTGGACCTTGGACCAGATCTCGGTGGCGTCGTGCTCCACCCAGCCGGGCTTGGGGAAGATCTGCCGGTGCTCGCGCTGGTCGACGGCGACGATCGCGCCGTCGTGGTCGAAGATGATGCAGCGGCTCGACGTGGTGCCCTGGTCGATCGCGGCGACGTAGGTGGCTGCGGTGTCCGTCATGGCGGTTCCTCCGGTCCCCTTGTGCTGGTCGTCCTCGGTACTTCCCGCTCTTCCCGGTCCTTCTCCGGTCTTGTTCCCGCCCTTGTTCCCGGTCCTCGTGGCCCGGGTCAGAAGGCGAGGTTGTAGACGAGTGCCCCGAGGACGCCGCCGATGACCGGCCCCACCACCGGAACCCAGGAGTACCCCCAGTCGGAGGTGCCCTTGTTGGGGATGGGCAGCAGCGCGTGGGCGATGCGGGGGCCCAGGTCGCGGGCCGGGTTGATGGCGTAACCGGTGGGGCCGCCGAGGGACAGGCCGATCCCGACGACCAGCAGCGCGACGATGAGGAGCGCGGTGCCGGACTCGCCCAGCCCCTCGGTCAGGCCGAAGGCCAGGATCGGCAGCACCAGGGCGACGGTCGCGATGATCTCGGTGACCAGGTTGGCCACCGGGCTGCGGATCTCCGGAATCGTCGAGAAGACGCCGAGGGTCGGCATCGCGGTCTCCTTGTCGCGGTTCAGCGCGAACTGTGCGTAGTAGACCAGCCAGGCCAGCACGGCGCCGAGGAACGCACCGATGATCTGCCCCGCGATGTAGACCGGGACCTTGTCCCAGTTCTCACCCGTCTGGGTGGCGATGCCGATGGTCACGGCGGGATTGATGTGCCCCCCGGACAGGGGCGCCGCGGTGTAGGCGCCCGTGAGCACCCCGAAGCCCCATCCGAAGGCGATGACGATCCAGCCCGCGTTCTGCGCCTTGGAGCGGTTGAGTGTGATGGCGGCGTTGACCCCCGCTCCGAAGAGGATCAGGAGCGCCGTTCCGATGATCTCGCCGATGAGGATGTCGCTGGTGGGAAGGTTCATTGCCGCTCCTCCGTGCCCTCACCCCGGGCAGCGGCCCCGGGTGTCCCTGCGGGGTGCGTTGTGCGGTGCGGGCGGACCCGGCGGCACGGCGCGGCCGCGCCCCGCCCGGCGTCCGCGACGAGCGTGCGTGTCCAGCGGAACCGCCCCGGGGAGCATCCGGTCATGGAGACCGACGTGCGGCGATACCGTCTGATAATCGGAAGTGTTCCCCCGGTGAGAAGGACCGTCAAGGCAACCCGCAGGGCGAGGCGGCCCGTTCCCGTCCCGCACCCCGCAGCACGTCTCAGAGGCGGACGGCGCGGGCCACCGGCCTTTCCGGCAGGGCCCGTCCGGGCGGCCCGACGGCCCGGCGTCCGGCCCGGACGGGGCTCAGCCCGCGCCCGGACGGGGCATCCGGGTGAGCCGGTCCAGTTCCGGGGCGTCCTCCAGACGGCTGTCGGCCAGCGCCCTGACCACCTCGGCCAGTCGCACCACTCCCACGCAGCGTCCCGCCTCGTCCACGACCGCCACGTCGTCGGCCGTACGGCTGCTGTCCCCGGCGGCCACCACGTCGAGCACCTCCCAGGCGGTGGCGCCCACCCGGACCGTGCGCGGCCGGTCCGCCAGCCGGACCGCGGGCCGGTCGGCGTACAGGGCGTGGCCGTACCGGCCCGACATGGCCAGCAGGAAGCGGTCCCGGTCCACCGCGCGCACCGGCACCCCGTCGGGATCCACCAGCATCACCCCGGTCAATTCCGGCGAGCCGGTCAGCAGCGCCCGCACCTGGGAGGCGGAGGCCGACAGCGGCAGCAGGGCCGCAGAGTGCAGGAACTCCGAGACCGGCGGCCCCTGCGAGTCCCTCCCCTCCGGCGGAGCGGCGGGCGGGCAGACCGGCACACGGACCTCGGTGACCGGACGGCGCGCGGGCGGGGCGAACAGATGCCCCTGTGCCAGGTGCGCGCCGGCGGCCCGCGCGGACGCGTACTGCAACTCGGTCTCCACCCCCTCCACGGCCAGCAGCGCCCCGACGCCGTCGCAGAACCGCCGCAGCCCGGCGACCGCCGCACGGTAGGAGGGCCGGTGCGGCAGCCCGGCCACGACGGCGGCGTCCACCTTGACCAGATCGGGGGAGAGATCGGCGAGCAGCAGCAGCGGAGGGTCCCCGGCGCCGATCCCGTCCACGCAGATCCGGAAGCCGTCCTCGCGCAGCGCGCCGACCGCCGACACCAGCGCCTCGTGGGGCGCCGACACCTCACGAGACGCCGACACCGGCCGCGGGGTGATGTCGAGCGTCACCTCCCACGGCCGGCGGCCGGCCTCCCGCACGGCCCGGCGCAGCGCGGCGAGGTCACCGAGGCCGGCCAGGGTGGCGGCGAAGACATTGACGTGGAGGGGCAGCAGACCTTCCCGGCGCGCGGCGGACCGCAGGGCCAGCGCGGCCAGCTCGGCGTCCAGCTCCGGATCGCGGCACGCCTCGGCCACGACATCGCCTCCCCCGCAGCGGGCCAGGACCTCCAGGGCCGTCACGGAACCGGTCCCGAGGTCCACGACCGGCTGGTAGGCGAATCGGAGTTGGCTCGTCCAGGCACGCACGACACCAGCATGCTGCCGCCGAAGGCGCCGGGAGGGGGTGTTCGCGCAGAGTTCACGAGCATTTCCGCGCCCCGGGCCCGCCGCCCCGGACGACGGCGGAAGGCTCGGCAAACGTGGCGAACGGGTGACAGCGCACCGAATCCAGAACCGTCGTGGGGCGGGCCGCGTCCCCATCACCGGGCGACGGCGGTACGGGACCCACGGGGGTGGTGCCGTACCGCCGCTCCGCTCCGCCCGGCACACCGGCACCGGGCGGCACACGAGGCCGGTGGATGCCGCTCAGTGTCCGGTGAGCGACCTGGGATGCACGGGGAAGTCGAAGTAGGTGTCGGGGAACGGCTCCCGCAGGAAGGAGTAGTGCCACCACTCGGCCTCGTAGTTCACGAAGCCCACCTCCTCCAGCGACTCCTTCAGCAGCAGCCGGTTGGCCCGCTGCTCACCGGTGATCCGCGGGTCCAGCGTGTGCGAGAGGGTGTCGAAGCAGTCGTAGCCCGTTCCCATGTCCACCGAGTTGTCCGGGAAGCGCTCCTCCCGCGGCGCGAAGCACGGCGTCAGCGGCTCGCCCGGTGTGTACGGCCGGGTCGGCCAGGCGGGCAGCCGCACCAGGGTCAGGTCGACGGTGCTGCCCCGGCTGTGCCCGGAGCGTTCGGCGATGTACCCGTCCGAGAACAGCCGCGTCTTGTCCACCCGTGGGTAGAACTCCTCCTTCATCCGCTGGTCGCCGAGGTCCTGAGCCCACGCCACGAAGTGGTCCACGGCCCGCTGCGGGCGGTAGCAGTCGTAGACCTTCAGCGAGTACCCCCGCCACAGCAGCTTCCACTGCGCCCGGCGCAGCGCCTCGGCGGCGTCGCGGGTCAGCAGGCACATCGGCTTGCGGTACCCGTCCACGGGATCACCGACGAAGTTGTGCGCCGTGGTGTAGCGGATCTCCTGGAGGATCGTCGGATCCACCTCGGAGAGCGCCACGAACTCCGGCGGCGCCTTCGGCTCCGGCTCGGCCCGCGCGGACGGCGCCGCGGCGACGAGGACTGCGGGGGCGAGGAGCACGGCGAGCGCGAGGAGGACCGCGGCCACCGGCACGCGCGCCCCGGGCCTTCGCCCAAAGGATTTCCCGTCCGGCCGCGCGGACGGCGAAGTGATCGGTTCCCTGATCGGCATGACCCCTCCGTCTACCAGGTGCCCGGTGCGTCGCGGAAGACCGCCCGCGCGCCCCGCGGGCACGCCCCGCGCCCTCCGTGCGCTCACGCCCCCGAGCCACGCACCCGCACCGGGTACCCCACTTCCGAAGTCCCCTCCCGCGCCACCACCACCTCCCGGCCCAGCACCCGCACCGAGAACCGCTCCAGCTCCACCCGCCCGAAACCGTCCCCCGGGTCCGAGGCCACCACCCCGCCGCCCGTACGCCCGGGCGGCGGAGCCCACACCTCCAGCTCGACCCCGCCCTCCGGCCCGGCCACCGGCACCACCGAGCCCGCCCGGGCCAGCACCGGGATCCGCGCCCGCGGAGCCTCGACGACCACCCGGCCCGGGCCCCTGTGCAGACGCCCCGTCGCCGTGTCGTACCACCACCCGCGCGGCAGCCGCACGGTACGGCGCACCACCCCCGGCTCCAGCACCGGCGCCACCAGCAGCGCGTCCCCCAGCAGGAACGCGTCCTCGCACTCCCGCAGCGCCCGGTCCTTCGGCGCGGCCCACCACAGCGGGCGCACGTACGGAGCCCCCGAGCGGTGCGCCAGCCGGGCCAGCGTCGCGAAGTACGGCAGCAGCCGCTCCCGCTCGCGCAGCGCCGCCCGCGCGTGCTCCAGCACCTCCGAACCGAACTCCCACGGCTCCCGCCGCCCGGAACCCGGCACGGCCGGGGTGCGGAACAGCGGCAGGTACGCGGCCAGCTGGAACCAGCGCAGATACAGCTCCGGCGACGGTCGCGGCGACCCCGCCGGGCCCCCGACGTCCGCACCGCAGTACGGCACCCCGCACAGCCCCAGGCCGATCACCTGGGCCAGCGCGTCCCGCAGCCCCTCCCAGCCGGCCGACGTCTGATCCGTCCAGGTGCCGCCGTAGCGCTGAAGACCCGCCCAGCCCGAGCGCGACAGCAGCAGCGGCCGCTCGTGGGGCCGCAGACCCCGCACCCCCTCGAAGCCCGCACGGGCCATCGCCAGGGCGTAGACGTTGTGCGCCTCCCGGTGGTCGCCGCCACGCGATTCCAGGCAGTGCCCGGCCGACCGCGGCAGCGTCGCGTCACCGAAGGCCGCCAGGGAGACCGGATCGTTCATCTCGTGGCAGAACCCGGCGAACCCCCGCCCCAGCCGCTCGGAGTACAGACCTCCCCACCACTTGCGCACCCGCGGATCGGTGAAGTCCGGGTACACCGCCTCACCCGCCGGGCCCAGCCCGCGCACCGGCCCGCCCAACGGCCCCCGGACGAAGGCGTCCTCGCCGAGCCCGCCGTCGTACACCGCCTCCCCCGGCTCCGCCCGCACCGCGGGGTCGACGCACGACACCAGCCGCACCCCGCCCCCCTCCGACCCGCGCAGCGAGTCCGCCAGGGCAGGCAGGTCCGGAAACCGCCCGGAGTCCACCGTGAACCCCCGCCGCCCCCGGTGATGGCCCGCCCCCAGATGTACGGCGCTCAGCGGCAGCCCCCGCTCGGCGTACCCCGCCACCACCCGCCGCACCTCGCGCTCGCCCCCCGTCCCCCACAGGCCCGCCTGGTGGCCCAGCGCCCACCGGGGCGGCAGTACGGGCGCCCCCGTCAGCGCCCGCCAGCCGTGCAGCACCCGAGAGGGCGCGCCCGTCAGCACCCAGTAGCGCAGCGGACCGCCCGACATCCGCACCTCGCACCGGCCCGGCCGGTCGTGACCGGAACCCGCGCCCTCCAGACCCTCGCGCAGCGTCACCATGCCGTCCCAGGAGTTGTCGTGGAAGACCAGATGGCCGCCCGCGTCCGCCACCACCCACAGCACCGGCATCGTCAGCGACCGCGTGCCGCGCCCCGCCCGGAACGGAACCGGCCCCGCGTTCCACAACCGGTACGGGCCGCCGCGCAGCCTCGGTCCCGGCGTCCGCCCGCCCAGTCCGAAGAACCGCGCGTCCGCCGGCACCTCCGAGCGCTGCGTCCAGCGGCTCCCCGCGGTGCCCTCCGCACCCCCCGCCACGCCGTCCACCGGCTCCCACCAGCGCGGCGGCAGATCACGACGCAGCACCACACCGCCCGGGGTGCGCACCTCCACCGCACCCAGCCGGGTCACCGTCACCAGCACCCGCTCGGACACCACCCGCCAGCCGCCGTCCTTGTCCGGCTCCAGCACCGCCCGCGGATCCGCCTGCGGATACGCGCCCGCCAGCGCGTACGACGGCTCGGGCGCCGCGCCGTCCCAGCCGCAGAACACCATCCCGCCCGCCGTCACCCGGACCCGCAGCGACGACCGCTCGAAGTGCACCACGCCACCGCCCGGCCGCGGCTCGGCCCCCCGCGCCGGACCCGGCACCCGCGCCCGCTCCCGGCCGCCGCGCGGCAGTGCCCGGGCGTCCGTACGCCGCACCCGCCACGCGGCCCGGGCCGCACGCAACCCCTGCGCCGCACCGACCAACCTCACCGACCGCACCAGGTCACGTGCATCCATGCTGATCAGAGTGCCATCACCGGCGAACGGCCGGTGCCGCGTTCAACCGCCGTTCACCGGACGTCCCCCCGTGGTTGCACCACACCGTCCGGCCCCCCGGTATGGGGGAGCGGCCCTGGTGCGGAAACCGATCACATGGCACAGTCCTGCACAGCCGCCGCGCACCCGCACGCCCCCGGCCACCATCCCAGGGGCCGAGCGGTGCGGGGAGGCGAACGCACACGAAGCGTGAAAACAGCCCGGGAGCCGCCATGACCGCCGCGCACAGCGCCGCACCGACGACCGCAGACCAGCCGGAGCCCCTGTGGAGCCCCGGCCCCGACCGGATCGAGGGCGCCCGGATCACCCGCTTCCAGGCATGGGCCGCCGAACGCTTCGGAGCCCCGGCCGCCACCCCCGGCGACCCGGCCGCGAGCTACACCGCGCTGCACCGCTGGTCGGTCGAGGAACTCGCGGCTTTCTGGCAGGCGGTCGCCGAGTGGTTCGACGTACGCTTCGCCACCCCGTACGAGACCGTCCTCGCCGACCCCGCCATGCCCGGCGCCCGCTGGTTCCCCGGAGCCACCCTCAACTACGCCGAGCACGCCCTGCGCGCCGGCGAGGACCCGGACCGCGCCGACACCCCCGCTCTGCTGTACGTCGACGAGACCCACGATCCGGTCCCCGTCACCTGGGCGGAGCTGCGCCGCCAGGTCGGCTCGCTCGCCGCCGAACTGCGCCGCCTCGGGGTACGCCCCGGCGACCGCGTCAGCGGCTACCTGCCCAACATCCCCCAGGCCGCCGTCGCCCTGCTGGCCACCGCCGCCGTCGGCGGCGTGTGGACCTCCTGCGCCCCCGACTTCGGCGCCCGCAGCGTCCTGGACCGCTTCCAGCAGGTCGAACCGGTCGTCCTGTTCACCGTCGACGGCTACCGCTACGGCGGCAAGCAGCACGACCGCACCGACACCGTCGCCGAACTGCGCCGCGAACTGCCCTCCCTGCGCGCCGTCGTCCACATCCCCCTGCTCGGCACCCCGGCCCCCGAAGGCGCCCTGGAGTGGGACGCCCTGACCGCCGCCGACGGCACGCGGGCCGAACCGGTCTTCGACCAGGTCCCCTTCGACCACCCGCTGTGGGTGCTGTACTCCTCGGGCACCACCGGACTGCCCAAGGCCATCGTCCAGTCCCAGGGCGGCATCCTGGTCGAACACCTCAAGCAGCTCGGCCTCCACTGCGACCTCGGCCCCGGCGACCGCTTCTTCTGGTACACCTCCACCGGCTGGATGATGTGGAACTTCCTCGTCTCCGGCCTGCTCACCGGCACCACCGTCGTCCTCTACGACGGCAGCCCCGGCCACCCCGGCACCGACGCCCAGTGGCGCGTGGCCGAACGCACCGGCGCCACCTTCTACGGCACCTCCGCCGCCTACGTCATGGCCTGCCGCAAGGCCGGCGTCCACCCCGGCCGCGACCTCGACCTCTCCCGCGTCAGGTGCGTCGCCACCACCGGCTCCCCCCTCCCGCCCGACGGGTTCCGCTGGATCCACGACGAGGTCGCCCAGGACATGTGGATCGCCTCCGTCAGCGGCGGCACCGACGTGTGCAGCTGCTTCGCCGGCGCCGTCCCCACCCTCCCCGTCCACATCGGTGAACTCCAGGCCCCCGGCCTGGGCACCGACCTGCAGTCCTGGGACCCGCACGGCAGGCCGCTGGTCGACGAGGTCGGCGAACTGGTCGTCACCCGACCCATGCCGTCCATGCCGATCCGCTTCTGGAACGACCCGGACGGCTCCCGCTACCGCGACAGCTACTTCGAGATGTTCCCCGGCGTGTGGCGGCACGGAGACTGGACCACCCTCACCTCGCGCGGCACCGTCGTCATCCACGGCCGCTCCGACTCCACCCTCAACCGGCAGGGCGTCCGCATGGGCTCGGCCGACATCTACGAGGTCGTCGAACGCCTCCCGGAGATCCGCGAGTCCCTCGTCATCGGCGCGGAACAGCCCGACGGCGGCTACTGGATGCCCCTGTTCGTCCACCTCGCCCAGGGCGCCCGCCTCGACGACACCCTGCGAGACCGGATCAGGCGGGCCATCCGCGAACAGCTCTCACCCCGGCACGTCCCCGACGAGATCATCGAGGTCGAGGGCGTCCCCCACACCCTCACCGGCAAGCGGCTGGAGGTTCCGGTCAAGCGCCTCCTCCAGGGCGCCGAACTCGACAAGGCGGTCAACCCCGGCTCGGTCGACGACGTCGAACTCCTGCGCTTCTACGAACGCCTGGCCCGGGAACGCAGCGCCTCCTGAGCCTCCCCGAGGCCTGTTGTCAGCCCCCTCGATTACGGTGAGTCACCATACGAACACGCAATCGAGGGGGCTGACGACATGACACACCACAAGAGGCGCGACCGCCGCGGGCCGGAGACGGCGCGACGGGCCCTGCGCCGAGAGGCGCCCAGCACGGTCGCCGTCGTGGCCGACCCGGCCGGCTTCGCGGCCATGCGCCGCTACACCACGTTCACCTTCGACGACCACCACCACTACCTGCGGCAGACGGAAGGACTGCTGCGCTCGCTCACCGCCCAGGGCGTCCACACCCGTGTCGGTCTCTTCGAACCGGACGACTACGCGCACTTCTGCGCCCAGGAGCGGATCGACCCCGACACCTCCGACAGCCGTGCGCGCTACGTGGCCGAGATCGCCGCTACCGGTGCCACCGTCCGCTACCGGGGCCAGCCCCTGGACCGGCTGCTGCCCCTGCTGCTCGACGGCTGGGAGCGCAGGGAGGCCGGGGAACGCGCCACCGACACCCTCGCCGGTCTCGGCCCCTGCCCCGGCTGCGGAAAGGATCTCGGGCAGGAGGCCCTCGACACCGCGGCCGGCATCCTGGACCGGCTCACCACCGGAGCCGGCCCGGGCACCCACCACCTGGTGTGCAGCGTCACCGGTGCCACCGGGCCCCTGGTCGCCGTCCTCCACACCGGGGGCACGCCACGCGGCGGCAAGAAGCCGGCCACCGCCGAGGAGTCGACCTTCCGCGCGGTCCTCGCCACGGGGCTGGCCACCGGACGGCCCGGGGGAGTGGTGATGCGCACCATCCGCGACGGGAACGAGCAGGTGCGCGGCTGGAGCCTGAACGACGGCCGCCTCCGCCCCCTCACCGAGGCGGAGGTCTTCTCCGCCTACTGCACCGACGCCCGTACGGGAGACCCGGTCCCACCGGAGCCCGGTCTCGTCCACCGGGCCGGTTTCCCGCTGCCGGAGCGCACGACGGAGGACCGACGGCACAAGCGGCGGAAGGACGACCACTGACTCCCGCTCTCCGGTTCCGGCCGTCCCGCCGCGGGGCGGCCGGAACCCCACACGCCGGCGTGCAGCAACGCTCACTCTCCGGAGAGCACCGACTGCGCGGCCGCCCGCGCCTGCTCACCGCCGTCCGAAGCACGCGCGGCGGACGCCGCGCGCTCGCACTGGGCCATGGTCCGCCTGGACAGCTCCGCACGTACGTAGGGGATGGCCTTCGCCCCCATGGACAGGCTCGTGACACCCAGCCCGACCAGCACACACGCCAGCAGCGGATCGGCGGCGGCCTCACCGCAGACACCGCAGCTCTTGCCCTCGGCGCCGGCCGCCTCCGCGGCCATGGCCACCAGATCCAGCAGCGCCGGCTGCCACGGATCCTGGTAGCGGGCCAGCGCGCCCACCTGCCGGTCGGCGGCGAAGGTGTACTGCGCCAGATCATTGGTGCCCAGAGACAGGAACTCCACCTCCTGCAGCACCGACCGGGCCCTCAGCGCGGCCGAGGGGACCTCCACCATCACGCCGAACTTCGCCCGCAGCCCCGCGTCCCGGCAGGCGTCGGCGAACGCCCTGGCATCGGCCCGGTCGGAGACCATCGGCGCCATGACCTCCAGATACACCGGCAGCCCCTCGGCGGCCCTGGCAAGCGCCCGCAACTGGGTGCGCAGCACCTCGGGATGACCGAGCAGCGTACGCAGCCCGCGCACGCCCAGCGCGGGGTTGGGCTCCTCGGCGGGAGTGAGGAACTCCAGCGGCTTGTCCGCGCCCGCGTCCAGCACCCGTACCACGACACGCCCCTCCGGGAACGCCTCCAGCACCTGCCGATACGCCTCGACCTGCTTCTTCTCCGACGGTGCCTTCCCACCGGAGTCCAGGAACAGGAACTCGGTACGGAACAGGCCGACTCCCTCCGCGCCCGCCTCCACCGCGGCCGCCACATCCGCCGGGCCGCCGATGTTCGCCAGCAGCGGCACCTTGTGCCCGTCGGAGGTCGCGCCCGGGCCGGTGGCGGAGGCGAGCGCGGCCCTGCGCTCCTCGGCGATCCTGAGCATCTCCTCCCGCTGCTCCGGGTCCGGGTCCACGGTGACCACACCCGTACTGCCGTCCACCGCGACGACCGTCCCCTCGGCCAGTTCGACGGCGCCCCGCAGAGCCACCACCGCGGGCACCCCCAGCGACCGGGCCAGAATGGCGCTGTGGCTGGTGGGGCCGCCCTCCTCGGTCACGAAACCGAGAACGAGCGACGGATCCAGCAACGCGGTGTCCGCGGGCGCCAGATCACGTGCGACCAGCACATAGGGCCTGTCGCTGTTCGGCACTCCCGGCATCGGGACCCCGAGCAGCCGGGCGACGATCCGATTCCGCACGTCGTCCAGGTCCGCGACCCGCCCGGCGAGATAGTCGCCGGCCCCCGCGAGTAGCGCCCGGTAGGCGGCAAGGGCGTCGTACACCGCACGCTCGGCGGTGCTGCCCACGGCGATGCGCCGTTCGACATCGGCGATCAGCTCCGGATCCCGGGCCATCATGGCCTGTGCCTCCAGCACGGCCTGGGCCTCACCGCCCGCCAGGTTTCCCCGCGCGGTCAGATCGGCGGCCACGGCCTCCACCGCCTGACGCGCTCTCCTCCGCTCGTGCGGCACCTCGTCCCGGGTGGTCTGCCGGGTCGGCGGCTCCAGCTCGGCGGTGCCCATGTGCCGCACCTCGCCGATCACCACCCCGTGGCTGACCCCGATCCCTCGAAGCGTTGTCTCCATCTCACCCTCACCCGTCTCCGGATCTCCGGCCGGTTCCGTCTCGTGGCGGGACGTGCCCGCCTCCTGCCCGCCGCCCGCGAAGACCTCGCGGCCGGCGGGAGGGCGGTGGGTCACCGCCAGGTGAACAGCGTGCCGCCGGAGGGTACGTCGATGCTCTCGGCCACGTCGGCGAGTGCGTCCGGGGTGGCCTCCAGCGCGACAACCGGACACACCGGAGACTTCCCCGCGGCTTCCACCTCGACCGGGTTCCAGCGGACGATCGGGTCACCGCGTCGCACGGTGTCGCCCTTGGCGGCCAGCAGTTCGAAGCCCTGGCCGTTCAGCTGCACGGTGTCGATGCCCAGATGCGTCAGCACCCCGTGTCCCTCAGCGTCCACGACGACGAAGGCGTGCGCGTGCAGTGAGACGACGATGCCGTCGACCGGGGCCACGGCGACGGACGGCCCACGGGCCGGGTCGACGGCGGTACCGGGTCCCACCATCACTCCGGAGAACACCGGATCCGGCACGGCCGCGAGGCCGATGGCACGTCCGGCCAGCGGGGACGTCACGGTGGTCATGGAAAGCCTCCCAGGCGCGGGGACCGAGCGGTCACCGTCGTCGTGTGTCCTGAGTTGTCCTGAATCGGCGAGCTGATCTGAAGCGTATGACATGGGAACCGCCGGTTCCGGTGAGCGCGCGCGTGGCGGCCTGTCCGGAGCCGCCGAAGCGATTTGCCTCCGTACCCACCCGCCTGTACTCTCGTACCTCCGTCCGGCGCCAGTGGCGCCAGTGACGTCCGACCTTCATCTCCCTCGAGAATCCGGTTCGGTTCTGCACGCGCGCAGAGAAGACCGGATTTCAGAATTCAGAGGAGAGGCTGATAGTGTCGGAGACACCGAAGGGAAGCGCCCGGAGGGGCCCCGGAAGGGGTGCCGAAGGAAGCGTCCGTTCCTTGAGAACTCAACAGCGTGCCAAAAGTCAACGCCAGATATGTTGATACCCCGTTCCCGGGCCGCTCGGCCGGGGAATGAGGTTCCTTTGAAACATCACACAGCGAGGACGCTGCGCACCGCGGAAATCATTCCTTTCCGCCGGTGCCGCTCTGCGCGGATGTGACACCCCGAGTACGGGGAAAGGCATTCACGGAGAGTTTGATCCTGGCTCAGGACGAACGCTGGCGGCGTGCTTAACACATGCAAGTCGAACGATGAACCTCCTTCGGGAGGGGAAGAGTGGCGAACG
>NZ_FOSG01000005.1 GCF_900114215.1 Streptomyces mangrovi
GATCATCCTGGACGCCGTGGGGGCGCGGGACGCGCCGACGCCGAAGCGACTCTCGGTGGTCCGCGTCATCGCGCATACCTGGCATTCGGCACTGATCGGATGGCTTTCCGGACGTGTTTCGATCGAACAGGTCCAAGAAGACATCGAAACGGTTTGCATATTGATCACCGCGGAAACGATCAGCGAAGTGCGCCGGTAGCTCGAACCGGCGGTTCGCGCGCCCCCTATCCGCCTCCAGCGCCCCCGCCTACTTACCGGTACTGGCCGAAACTCTGCGTTAACCAGTGCCATTTGTAGGTATCTGTTGACGGGTGTTCGACAACCGTCCCCCTATCAGGGCACTGGAGGATCCGAACGTGATTCAGGTATTGCTGGTGCACCATTTCGGCCTGCTGCGATCCGGCCTGGCAGCATTGCTCAACGATGCACCCGACCTGGAGGTGCGCGACGTCCCCTGGTCCAGCGATCCCGGCCGGCTCCGGGTCCTGCGGGCGGACGTCTGCGTCGTGGACATGGACGGCCCCGGAGCCCCGGACACGGCCGGTATGACGGAACTGTGTCGGCATATGACATCGGCAAAATGCGGACTATTGGTTCTGGCCACTCCCGGACGGCCCGGCGCGCTGCGCCGCGCCTATGACGCGCAGGCCCTGGGATTCGTCAACAAGGACGCCACCCCGCAGAAGTTGCTCGAAGGGATCCGGAACGTCGCCGCGGGGAAGAGATACGTGGACGAGTCCCTCGCCCACGATCTGCTGCGCGCCGCGGACATGCCCCTGACGGCGAGGGAACTGAGCGTTCTGTCGCTGGCCGCCAGGGGCGCGACGGTGTCCGAGATAGCCGGGCGGCTGCACCTCTCGCACGGCACCATACGCAACTACATGTCGGCGATCACCCGTAAGACCGGGGCGCGCAACAGGATCGACGCCATACGCATATCGCAGGGCGCCGGCTGGGTGTAGGCGCCGGCGGAGCGAGGGCCCGACCGGACCGCCGTCCGGCCGGGCGCACATGTGCGCGGGCACGCGTGCGCCCGGCCGGACGGGGCCTCGGGCACGGGGCTCGGGCGCGGGCCTCGGGTACGGGCCTCGGGTACGGGGCCTCAGGCCGGGGTGCTCTCCCGGCCCGGCCGGGCGGCGGGCCGGGTGTCGCGGCCGGTGTGCCAGCGCCCCACCAGATCGCGGTACAGCGGTGAGCGCTCCAGCAGTTCGCGGTGGCTTCCGGCGGTGGCGCGGGCGCCGTCCATCACCAGTACCCGGTCGGCCCGGTGCGCCGAGCTGATCCGGTGGGCGATCACCACCAGCGTGCCGGGCCGGTCCGCGAACGCCCGCTCGGCGCGCTCCTCCGCCTCCGGGTCCAGATGGCAGGTGGCCTCGTCCAGCAGCACCAGGGGCGCGGGCGACAGATGGGCCCGGCCCAGCGCGATGAGCTGCCGCTCCCCCTGGGAGAGGGCGGCCGGGTCGACCACCGCGTCCAGCCCGCCCAGTTCGGCGGCCAGCGGGCCGAGCCCGACCGCCGCCACCGAGGCGGCCACCCTCTCCTCCGGGCCGCTCTCCGGCGGGCCGCCGGGCAGACCGTCCGGGCACAGGTAGAGCAGGTTCTCGCGCAGGGTGCCGGTGAACACATACGCCTGCTGCGGGATCAGCACACGCCGCCGCGCCGACTCGCCGGCGTCCCTCCCGGCGGCAGGGGGCGGGGCGCCGTCCACCAGCACCTCGCCCCGGCCGGGGGTGAGCAGGCCCGCCACCAGAGCGGCGAGGGTGGACTTGCCGATGCCGCTGGGACCCACGACGACCAGATGCTCGCCGGGCTCGACGGTGAGGTCCACCTCGCGCAGCACCGGCTGGGCGCCGGGGCCGTAGGCGAAGGTCACCGAGCGCAGCTCCACCCGGGAGCCCGCCGCGGGCCGGGCGGAGGCGGGGGCAGAGGCGGCGGGCACGGGCGCGGGGGTCGGCTTCGCGGCGTCCGGCGCGCCCTCCCGCCGCGGGTCCGCGCCGACGAGCCGGTCCAGGATCACCAGCAGCCGGGTGCCGGCCGCCCCCAGGGCGCTCATCAGGGTCCGCAGAGCGGGCAGCAGCGACTGGGTCAGATAGGTCAGCGCGCCCAGCAGCGCACCCGCCGTGAGCCCCCGGTCCAGCAGCCACGGGGTGGCCAGCAGCAGCAGCACGACGGGCAGATGCCCGGCCACCCCCAGCGCCACGGTGCGCGCGGCGGCCCACCGGGCAAGCGAACGGGCCGCCCTCACCTCGGTGGCCACCAGTGCGTCCGCCTCACCGGCGGTGCGCCGCTCGGCGCCGCACGCCACGACGTCCCGCAGCCCGGCCGCGACGGCTCCGTAGCGCGTGGAGAGGGCCTCGTCCGCGTCCAGGAAGTCCCGCTGGCGCGCCGCCATCGGCACCAGCGTGGCCGTGAAGAGCAGCAGTCCCAGCACCAGGGGCGGCAGTACCACCAGAAGCAGCAGGGGGTGCAGGGAGGCCAGCCCGGCCAGCGCCCCGGCCGCGGTGAAGACGAAGGAGCGCAGCACCAGCACCAGCCCGGCGAAGCTGTCCCGGGCCAGCTCGGTCTGGTGGGTGAGGCGGGAGACGGAGGAACTGTCCGTCCGGGCCGGTTCGGCCACCGCCCCGTGCAGGGCGCGGGTCACCACGTGGCGCAGCAGCCCGTCGCGCAGCGGCTCCACGAGGTCGGCCAGCCCGCGGAAGACCCCCCGCACCGCCAGGCCGCCGGCGACGGTCGCCACGGCGGCCACCGCCAGCCAGGCCAGCCCCGTCCCGGTGCTCCCGGCCAGGAAGCCGCGGTCCAGTGCCTGGGCCACGCCGTAGCCGACCAGGAAGGTCTGCGCGGACTCCAGCAGCGACCAGCCGCCGAGCCGGACCAGGACGCGCCGGCGGCGGCGCAGGAAGCGCGCGGCGCGCGGCAGGAGGCGGCGGGCCGGGCCCGGGGCGGTACGGTTCACCGGGTTCACCGGGTTCACCGGGTTCACCGGGTCCACCGGGTCCACCGGGTCCACCGGGTTCACCGCCTCTCCTCCGCCGCGGCGCGGGCCTCCGGGACCCGCGGCTCCTCCCGGTCCTCCGGGTCGCCCCCGGCCGCGAACACCGCCCGGTAGTCCGGCAGTTCCCACAGCGCCTCGTGCGGCCCGACCGCCCGCACCCGGCCGTCCTCCAGCCAGGCCACCAGATCCGCACGGGCCGCGGAGGAGACGCGGTGCGCGATCAGCAGCCGGGTGCCGGCCCGCACCCGGCCCGTCAGCGCCCGGCTCACCTGGAGTTCGGTGACGCTGTCCAGGCTGGAGGTGGCGTCGTCCAGCACCAGCAGCCGTCCCGCGTGGGCGAAGGCCCGGGCCAGGCCCAGGCGCTGGAACTCGCCGCCGGACAGCGGCGCGTCCGCCAGCCCGGTGCCGTACCCGGCGGGCAGGCGGCGGACGAAGGCGTCCGCGCTGGCCGCCCGCGCGGCGTCCTCGACGGCGGCGGGGCCCGGATCGTGGGAGCCGAAGGCGACCGCCTCGCCGACGGTGCGCCCGAACAGGGCCGGCCGCTCGAAGGCGTAGCCGACCTCGCGGCGCAGTTCGGCGGGGCCGAGCCCGTCCAGCGGGACGCCGTCGAGCAGCACCCGCCCCTCGTCGGGGTCGGCCAGGCGCCCGGCGAGCGCGGCGAGGGTGGACTTGCCCGAACCGGACCGCCCCACCACGGCCATCGTGGTGCCGCCCGGCACCACCAGATCGACGTCGCGCAGCACCTCGCGTCCGCCGCGCACGGCGGTGACGCCGCGCAGCTCCAGCCGTCCGGTGCCGTCCGGCGGCAGCGCGCGGCGGCCGTACGCGACCGGGGGCACGGCCAGCAGTTCGCCCACCCGGCGGGCCGCGGCGCGGCTGCGCACCAGGGCGCCGAGCCGGCCGGTGACGGCGCCGACCCCGGCGGCCAGGGCCGCGTAGCGGGAGGCGGCCAGCAGTTCGCCGACGCTCAGCTCCCCGGCCGCCAGCCGCACCCCGCCCACCGCCAGGACGGCGATCGTCAGCAGGGGGACCAGGACGCCGCCGCCGACCATGGCCTGCCCGTACACCTGCCACATCCGCCGCCCCTGGGCGGCCAGTTCGGGCAGCGGGGCCAGGATGCGGGCGCGTTCGCGGTCGGCGGTGCCCGCGGCGGCGAGGGTACGGGCGCCGGCGAGCGCCTCGACCAGGCGCGCGGCGATCTCGCCCTGGACGCGCTGGTAGCGCGAGACGCTGTCGGAGGAGCCGCGGGCGAAGGCGCGCAGCAGCAGCACCAGCAGGGGGACCCCGGCGCAGAAGGCGGCGGCGAGCCAGGGGTCCACCAGCACCAGCGCCGCCAGGGCGCCGAGCGGGGTGATGAGCGAGGAGACGGTGGTGGCGGCGGCGGCGGGGGCCCCGCCGGCCTCGGCCGCGTTGCCCGACAGCCGGGTCACCAGGTCGCCGTGGTCGAAGCGGGCCGCCCGCCGGGGGCCCACGGCCAGCAGGTGCTCCAGTCCGCGGCGGCGCAGCCAGGCGGTGGAGCGGGCGTCGGTGGTGCCGGTGAGATGGGCGCTCACCGCGTCCAGCAGCACCTCGGCCGCGACCAGCAGCGCGCACAGCGCCGTCCAGCGGGCGGCCTCCCCGGCGCCGTTCAGCGCCAGGTCGAGGGTGTGCCCGAGCGCGGCGGGCAGGGCGATGGTCGCGGCGGCGGACGCGGTGGCGAGCAGGCAGATCGCCGTGGCGCGCCCGGCGCTGTGGCGGATCGCGGCCGTCAGGACGCGGCCGGCCTCGGTGCCGGTGGCGGCCGTACCGGCCCTACCGGCCTTGTCGGCGGCGGGATCGGCGGCGGCGGGATCGGCGGCGGGCTGGGGCGCCATGGGCGGTGGGCTCCTCGCGTCCGTGGGCGGCGCGGCAAGGGTACGCGCGGGGCGGCCGGGGTAGACCTGGGATACGGGGACGCGGTCCCGGGCGCTGTGACCGCCCGGGACCGCGTCGACCGTTTCACCACCGCGAGGTCAGACCCCGCGGCGCCGGGGTCAGCGGCAGGTGGTGACGCTCAGGGAGCTGTCACCGCACAGCAGCAGGCTGGCCTCGGAGCCACCGCCGGCGACGGTGCCCTTGTCCTCGGAGGTCTCCAGGGTCTGCAGGTCGAGAAGCGTCATTTCTCTGTTCCTTTCGTTTCCGTGGGGACGGGATTTTCCGGTACGGCCTCCCTGACGAGAGACCGGCTCTGGGGCCGCCTCGGGGGCGGCGGGAGGAAGGGCAGGTGCACGGGGGTCTCGTGCAGCGCGCTGCCCAGGGCGAGCAGACAGCCGGCCGTGCCGGTGGCGATGTCCATCGACAGGCGCATCATCTGCTCGCCGGGGAAGGCCAGCAGGCCCTGGTACGGGACGGCGGCCCGGGTCAGCGAGGCGATCTGGCGGCGCAGGTCGGCCTCGTGGGAGCCGGGGTCGCCGACGGTGGTGCGGCTCAGGTGCAGGATCATCCCGGCCGTGCCCCGGAACAGGGCGGGCTGGGCGTAGAACCTGGAGCGGGCGGCCCTGAGGATGTCGTGCCGCGCCCGCTCGAACCGCTCGTCGTCGCGGTGGGCGGCGTAGTCGTCCAGCACCATCCCGATGCCGATACTGCCCTCGCCCAGGTAGGGCATGGTGCGCCAGCCCTCGTCCACCTGGAGGGCGCCGCCGGCGCTCGTCACGCAGTGGTCGAGGTCGCGCCGCAGGGCGTCGGCGGCGAGGTCGAGCAGTCCGGGCTCGCCGGTGCGCTCGTACAGCCGCAGGAAGAGCAGGGCCTGGCCGGCCGAGCCGTACAGCAGTCCGGCCCGGGGTCCGCGTCCGGCCTCGCGTCCGCCCTTGTCGGCGACGAGGCGGGCGCAGCGCAGCGCCGCTTCGTGCAGGGCGCTCTCTCCGGTGGAGGCGGCCAGACAGTCCAGCGCCAGGCCGATGCCGGACAGCCCGCCGTGCAGGTCGGGCGCCAGATCGTCCCAGGGCTGTTCCACGACCGTCCCGGCCAGTTCCAGGGCCCGGTCGGTGTGGCCGAAGCGCTCCAGGGTCCAGGCGATGCCGGACAGTCCGTCGTAGAAGCCCACAGAGGTGCCGGAGGCGGGTTCCTTGGTCCTGCGCAGCAGCCAGTCCTCGGCGTCCGGGCACCTCTCGGCGCCGGTCTCGGCCAGGGCGTGGAGCACGCCGGCCGCGCCGTTGGCGAAGGAGGCGCCGCCGCCGGCGGCGAACTGGGCTATGTCGCCGGGGAAGAAGCGGTCCTCGCGTTCGGGGGTGGCCGAGGCGAGTATCGCCCGCACCATCGAGTCGCGGCTGCGCGGCCAGTCGGCGGGGTGGACGGGCAGGTAGCCCCGCCCGGGCGCGCCCGTCGCGGCGCCCGCCGTCCCCTCCTGGGCCGTGCCGCCCGGCCCGCGCCCGGCGCCGTCCGGCTCCGGGGGCTCCCAGCCGCGGAGGATCTCCGCCACGGCCTCGTCCAGGAACTCGCGCGGTACGGGGAACTCCTCGGCCACCAGCTCGGCCAGGTGCGCCGCCTTGCCCCGGTCGATCGCCAGCAGACTGGTCTGCGGCAGGAAGAGCGCGATGCGCAGGCAGGCCAGGGCGTAGCGGTCGACGTCGAACCCCCTGCGGTCGGCGGGGGCGATGAAGCCGGGGTTGGCGATGACCTGCCGGCGGCCCTCGTCGATGTGGGCGGCGGCCTCGAAGTCCAGCAGCGTCACCGACCGCTCGTCCTCGGAGACCATGATGTTGAACAGGTGCAGGTCGTTGAAGACGACGCCGCGGGCGTGGACGGCCTCGACGGCCTCCTCCACCAGCCGGTGGACGCGCAGGGCCCACTCGGTGTACCCGGCGATCGCCTCCGGGCCGGGGTCCGCCTCGATCAGCGGGTGGCGCAGGGCGAAGAAGCTGTTGAGCGGCCGGCCGTCGACGTACTCCAGCACCAGGAACCAGTGGTCGCCGAGCTGGAACCAGTCGCGCACCTCGGGGGTCTGGGGCAGGCCCGACAGCCTCTCCAGCGCCTCCTTCTCACGGCGCAGGCGGGTCACGGCGTCGGCTCCGTCGGCGGCGAGGCCGGCGTGGGGGCGGCCCTCCTTGAGGACGACCTTCTCGCCGGTGCGGGTGTCGGTGCCGACGTACACGCCTCCGCCGTTGGAGAAGTGCAGTGCCTTCTCGATGCGGTAGGGGATGTCGGCGACCTTCGCCGCGCCGCGGGCCTCCAGGTGGGGGCGCAGGAAGTCGGGGAGGGTGATCCAGTCGGGCACGTGGAAGGCCGGGTCCCTGCGGTCGGGCACCAGGCGGCCCTCGGCGTCCTCGACGGCGGGACGCAGCTCGCCGTCCTCGTAGCAGTGCCGCTCGGTGAAGCTGCCCCAGCGCACGTACACCGGGCCGTTCCCCCAGCGCAGGTCGCTGAGGATGTACGGGCCGCTCTCGCCGGCCAGCAGCGCGTCGAGGTCCTCGGCGATGGTGCGGCACCGCTCTTCGCCGGCCGGGTAGACGGTGACGAACTTGCCGCTGGCGCCGCGGTCGGCGTACTTGGCGTTGCGGTTGTGCAGCAGGTAGCGGCTGGGCATGAACTTGAAGGCCACGCCCCGGGACACGCAGTAGTCCCAGACCTTCTCCAGGATCCGCTCGGCGTTGTCCAGGCAGGCCGAGACGTGGATCTTCCAGCCCTGGGCGGGGAGTTCGGCGTCCAGCGGGCGCAGGGCCAGCCAGTCGCCGGAGCGGTGGCGCTGCCAGCCGTCGGGGGCCGGGCGGCGGGCGGCCTCGTAGGTGCCGGCCCGTCCGGTCTCGTCCGAGAGGCGGTGGGGGGCGTCGTAGAAGTGGCGGTCCGCGTCGCAGAAGACGGCGTAGCCCTTGCTCATCGTTCCCCCTTCGGCCTTCTCGGTCACCGGCGGCGTCTGGGGAAGACCTTTCCATGGCGCCGAAGGGGCGGAACAGTCACAGCTGTCATGAGTCGGCTGTGAGGAACTCACGAGTAACTTACGTGTCGGGAAAGGGCGTTGCGGGCGCGTGGAGAAACACCGGTCCGCACCGCCGGGCGGCGGTGCGGACCGGTGTGACGTGGCGGGCCGGGCAGCGGTTCCCGGCGGCCCGACCTAGCGGCCGGCCTGGAGCGCGCCCCAGGTGCCGCTGCCGACGATGCCGTCCACGGTCAGGCCGCGGCTGCTCTGGTAGTCGCGCACGGCGGTCTCGGTGTTCGGGCCGAAGGCGCCGTCGATGCCCACGGTGCGGCCGAGCGCGGCGGTCAGGGAGCGCTGCAGCCGCTCCACGTCCGCGCCCGAACTCCCCCGCCTCAGGACGGGCTTGGTGCCGGCCGACAGCAGGGCGGTCCAGGTGCGGGCGCCCACGACGCCGTCGGCGGTCAGGGAGCGGCTGCTCTGGAAGGCCCGCACCGCGCTCTCGGTGCCGGAGCCGAAGACGCCGTCCACCGCGCCGGCGTCGAAGCCCCTGTCGTTCAGCAACTGCTGGGCCGCCTTCACCTGGGCGCCGGTCGAGCCGCTGCGCAGGGTGCTGTAGGAGGTGAAGTTCAGCTGGACGGGGGCGGTGGCGTCACCGTCGCGGACCAGCTGCATGTAGTAGGTCCAGTTCCAGTTGGGGCCGGGGTCGGTGTGGTCGTTGCCCGGCACCTCGACGTGGCCGACGATGTGCGAGCGGTCCTTGGGGATGCCGTGGCGGTCGCACAGGTGGCGGGTCAGGGCGGCCGAGGAGCGGTACATGGCGTCGGTGAACCAGGAGGGGTTGTCGACGTAGCCCTCGTGCTCCAGGCCGATGGAGTAGGGGTTGCCGGACCTGGCGTGCCAGGCGGTGTCGCGGTCGCGGACCATCTGTGTGACCTCGCCGTCCGAGGAGCGGATCACGTAGTGGGCGCTGACGTTGGAGCTGGGGTTCTGGAACCAGCTGATCGAGCCGGCGTAGGAGCCCTGGGTGACATGGACGACCACATGGGTGATCGACGACGAGCGGCCGGAGGTGTAGTTGCTGGAGTGCGCCGCCACCCACCTCGCGGGCGGGTAGTCGGCGCTCAGCGTCCCCGCCTCGGACGAGGCGCCCAGCGGCCGGACCTTCGCGTAGCGGCCGCGCTCCGGCTCGGTCTCCCTCGGCCGTACGGTGACCCGTTCGCCGGCCGGGGTCAGGGCGCTGAAGCCGTCCTCCAGGAAGTCGTAGACGGTGTCGGCGTACAGCCGGGCGGTGCGCTCGTCGTCCGCGCCGCCGTAGCGGGCCACCACCGGGTACCAGGCGTCCGCGTCGCGGCGTTCGGCGGCGTCCAGGCCCAGCTCGTCGGCGTAGGAGCGCAGGACGGCGGCGCCGCCGAGGATGTTGGCGGCGGTGTCCTTCCTGAGGTCGGCGGCCGGCTCGCCGGTCAGCGCGGCGGCCTTCTCCAGGGTGCGGCGTTCGGGGTTGCTGACCAGGTGCATCACGCCGTAGCCGCCCGCGTGGCTGGGTTCGCCGCCGTGGCCGTCGAGGTGGGTCTCCCCGTAGCCCACCGCGACCAGCAGGTCGCGCGGGACCTGGAACTCGTCGGCCGCCCGCTCGAAGGCCCGGTTCACCGGGGCGCGCGGGTCCGGTTCGGCGGGGGCGGCGTTCGCGGGCTGGCCGGTGGCGATCAGCGCCGCGGCGGCCGCGGTGGCGAGCACGGATGTGCCCGCCCGTCTCCAGGTGGTGAGGCGTCGGAACATTCTTCCTCCCGGTCAGCCATGCGCGTGGGGGGGGTGAGCGTCTGCCGCTCGCTCACGCCTGTGGTCGGAAGGAATTCCTATCCTGAAAGACATGTACACGTCAACAATTTCCCGGATTTCCCCGGTGATTCCCGTCCACCGCGGACAGGAATTCCGCACAGGGCCCCGGAAAAGCCCGGAAAAGGCCCGAAAAGCAGCATCCGGCCGCCCGGACGGCAGCCGCCGCCTGCGCGGACGGCCCCCGGCGCGACCGTCCCCGCGCCGGGGGTATTCGCGCCCCCGCAGAGACTGGCGGATCCGTGCTACGCGCGTCAACGAAATGCGCCGGGGACCATGGGAGTTCTTTGGTGTGAACCATTGGAAAGGGCTGCGGAACGGACGGGAGAACCGCGCCGGAACATCCCGTCGCGCGCCACGGCCGGGATCGCCGGTGTGATCCCGCTCCCACCTGCGGCCCGGCCGGAACCGCGCCCGTTAGAGTGAGGCGCGAAACGTCCTGTGCCCGAGTGGGGGAAGCCGGTGCGAATCCGGCGCTGACCCGCAACCGTGAGCGGGCGGACACCGACCCGTCCGCCGTACAGCCGGAGCACCCGTCCGGGCACACAAGGCTCCCGGAGCCGTCCCCGCCGCACGGCGGGGCGCGGCCCCGGCACCGGCACCGTCGAGGAATGCGGAGCCGAGCCCGGTGTGCCCCGTGCGGTGAGCGCGGCCGGCCGTCCGTGCACGGCTGCGCCACGAGAAAGGCACCCGCCCATGTCCCTGCGCCGCACCGCCGCGGCCCTGGCCGCCTCCACCGTGCTCTGCGCGGTCGCGGCCCCCGTCGCCGCCGCCGACGAGTCGCCGTCCGCGCAGGCCCCGGCGCAGCGGGACCTGCCCTCCGGGCTGTACGGGAAGGACGACCCGCAGTACGACGGCGTGTGGCGCCAGTCGACGGCCCTGCTGGCCCAGGACGCGGTCGGGGTGAAGCCCGCGTCCAAGGCCGTGTCGTGGCTGACCGGCCAGCAGTGCGAGGACGGCTCCTTCGCCTCCTACCGCCCCGACCCCACCGAGGCGTGCACCGCCAAGACGGTGGCCGACGTCAACGCCACGGCCGCCGCCGTCCAGGCGCTGGCCGCCCTCGGCGGCCACGGCGAGCGGGTGGAGCGGGCCGTGAAGTGGCTGCGGCTGGTCCAGAACGACGACGGCGGCTGGGGCTTCAACCCCGGCAGCCCCAGCGACGCCAACTCCGTCTCCGTCGTGATCGGCGCCCTGGACGCCGCGGGCGAGGACCCGGCCAAGGCGCTCTCGGCCAAGGGCGAGAAGTCCCCCTACGACTCCCTCCTCGGCTTCCAGCTCGGCTGCGACGCCGAGGAGGACGAGCGCGGCGCCTTCGCCTACCAGCCCGACGAGAAGGGCCGCCTCGCCGCGAACGACGACGCCACGGCCGCCGCCGTGCTGGCCGCCCGCGGCGCGGGCCCGGCCACCGGGCCGGGCGGCGAGGACGGCGAGGACGGCGGCGGTGAGGACCGCGGCGCCGCGAAGGCCCTGGAGTGCGACAAGGGCGGCGAGGACGGCGCGGAGCGCACTCCGGCCGAGGCCGCCGACGCCGGCGCCGCGTATCTGACGCGGGTGCTGGGGGCGGGCGGCGGACATCTGAAGTCCGCCATGCCCGGCGCCGAGGAGCAGCCGGACTACGGCAACACCGCCGACGCCGTGATCGCCCTGGCCGCGGGCGGCCACCGCGACGCCGCCGCCAAGTCCCTGACCTGGCTGGAGGAGAACCTCGGCTCCTGGGACAAGGCCACCACCAGCCCGGCCGCCCTGGGCCAGCTCGTGCTGGCCGCCCGCGCCGCGGGCGGCGACCCGGCCGACTTCGGCGGGGTGAACCTGGTCGAGCGGTTGAACGCCACCGGCCCGGCCCCGGTGCACGTCCCCTCCGGCACGAACGGCGGCGAGGACGGCGGCGAGGACGGCGGCCGTCAGGGTGCCGCCAAGGACGACGACGACGGCTCGCCGGTGATGTGGTCCCTCATCGGCGCGGGCCTGGCCGCCGGAGCGGGCGCCGGCTTCCTGATCAGCATGCGCAAGAGGCGGGCGCGGTGACCGCGCCGCGCACCGTGCTCGCCGGCGTGGTCACCGCCGTGCTCGCGGGTCTGTTCACCGCCGTGCTGTCGGCGGTGGGCACCGCCCCCGCGCACGCCGCCGGCTACCGCTACTGGTCCTTCTGGGAACGCGACGGCGGCCAGTGGACGTACGCCACCCAGGGGCCGGGCACGCTGCGGCCCGAGGACGGCGACGTGCTGGGCTTCCGGTTCGCCGTCAGCGAGGACTCCGCCGAGGCCGACGAGCCCCGCGGAGCCGGCGACTTCGAGGAGATCTGCGGCGGCACCGAGGCCGGGGAGGGGGACAAGCGGATCGCGCTGAGCATCGACTTCGGCACCCGGGCCGACGCGCCCGAGGGGGAGAAGCCGCCCCCGGGCCGCACCGAGTGCGCGCGCGTGCCCGAGGACGGGACGGCCGCCGAAGCGCTGGCCGCCGTGCTGAAACCGCTGCGGTACAACTCCGACTCGCTGCTGTGCGCCATCGCCGGCTATCCGCGCACCGGCTGCGGTGAGCAGGTCTCCGACTCCGCGGCACGGACGGCCGGCGCCTCCGGTGGCTCCGAGGACTCGGCCGCTCCCGGGGACACCGGTACATCCGCGGACACCGCCCCGGAGGACGGCGGCGGCCCCTCCGCCGGGCTGATCGGGGGTGGTGCCGTCGTCGCCGTGCTCGCCGCCGCGGCCGTCTGGCAGGCCCGCCGGCGCCGGTCATGACCCCCCGGCAGCCCCTGTCGGCCCTGCGCGTCCTGCGCGCCCCGCGTGCGACGCGCTCCAACGCGCTGCACGCGGGCGCCTGGTGGCTGTGGGCGCTGGGGCTGGCCACCGCCGCCTCCCGCACCACCAACCCACTGCTGCTGGCCCTGATCATCGCCGTCACGGCATACGTCGTCGCGGCCCGCCGCACCGACGCGCCCTGGGCCCGCGGCTACGGCGCCTTCCTCAAGATCGCCCTGGCGGTGCTGGTGATCCGGCTGTTCTTCGCCGTCTTCCTCGGCTCCCCGATCCCCGGCACCACCGTGCTGTTCACCCTCCCCGAGGTGCCGCTGCCCGACTGGGCCCAGGGCGTGCGCATCGGCGGCCGGGTCACGGCCGAGGGGCTGGTGTTCGCGCTGCGCGACGGGCTGAAGCTGGCCACCATGCTGGTGTGCGTCGGCGCGGCCAACGCCCTGGCCAGCCCCGCCCGGCTGCTCAAGTCCCTGCCCGCCGCGCTGTACGAGGCGGGGATGGCCGTGGTCGTGGCGATGACGTTCGCCCCCCATCTGATCGCCGACGTCCGCCGGCTGCGGGCCGCCCGCCGGCTGCGCGGCCGCGACGACAAGGGCATCAGGGCGGTGCTGCGGATCGGGCTGCCGGTCCTGGAGGGCGCGCTGGAGCGCTCGGTGGCGCTGGCCGCCTCGATGGACGCGCGCGGCTACGGCCGCACCGCGCGGGTACCACCCGCCGTGCGCCGCACCACCGCCGCCCTCACCCTGGGCGGACTGCTGGGCGTGTGCGCCGGTACGTACGGGCTGCTGGCCGCCCAGGGCGCGGCTCTGGGGCTGCCGGTGCTGCTGCTCGGGCTGGCCGCCGCGCTCGGCGGGCTGTGGCTGGGCGGGCGCCGCGCGGTGCGCAGCCGCTACCGGCCCGACCGCTGGGGAACGCGCGCCTGGCTGGTGTCGGCGTCCGGCGCGGCGGTCGGCGCGGCCGTGGCCTGGGCCGCCTCCCGCCTCCCGGAGGCCCTCGACCCGCCCCCGGTGCCGCTGACCGCGCCCGAGCTGCCGCTGTGGCCCGCCGCGGCCGTACTGGCCGGGCTGCTCCCGGCCTTCGTCGCCCCCGTACCCGCCCCCCGAACCGAAACCGACGCCGGGTCCGTCTCCCGCACCGGGCAGACCCCGCCGGCGAAGGAGACGACCCGCGCATGATCCGCTTCGACCAGGTCTCCGTCACCTACGGGGACGGCGCCGCCCCCGTCGTGCACGGGGTGGACCTCACCGTGCCCGAGGGCGAGCTGGTGCTCGTCGTCGGCCCGTCCGGCGTGGGCAAGTCCACACTGCTGGGCACCGTGTCCGGGCTGGTACCGCACTTCACCGGCGGCACCCTGCACGGCCGGGTGACCGTGGACGGCCGCGACACCCGCGAGCACCGGCCGCGCGAACTGGCCGACGTGGTCGGCACCGTGGGCCAGGACCCGCTCGCCCACTTCGTCACCGACACCGTCGAGGACGAACTCGCCTACGGCATGGAGTGCCTGGGCCTGCCGCCGGACACCATGCGCCGCCGTGTCGAGGAGACCCTGGACCTGCTGGGCCTGGCCGATCTGCGCGACCGCCCCGTCGCCGCCCTCTCCGGCGGGCAGATGCAGCGCGTCGCCATCGGTTCGGTGCTGACCACCCACCCGAAGGTGCTGGTGCTGGACGAGCCGACCTCCGCGCTCGACCCGGCCGCCGCCGAGGAGGTGCTGGCCGTCCTCCAGCGGCTGGTACACGACCTGGGCACCACCGTGCTGATGGCCGAACACCGCCTGGAGCGCGTGGTGCAGTACGCGGACCAGGTGCTGCTGCTGCCGGCGCCCGGCGCCGCGCCGGTGCTGGGCGAGCCGGCCGAGGTGATGGCGCTCTCCCCGGTCCGTCCGCCCGTCGTCGCC
This sequence comes from Streptomyces mangrovi, assembly GCF_900114215.1. Taxonomy (GTDB): domain Bacteria; phylum Actinomycetota; class Actinomycetes; order Streptomycetales; family Streptomycetaceae; genus Streptomyces; species Streptomyces barkulensis. The sequence goes on from NZ_FOSG01000005.1 coordinate 14,343, forward strand.
CTGGGGCGGCTGGCCGGCTGGTCCCCGCTGCCGCTGTCGGTGCGGGACGCGCGCCGCAGGGCGGCCGGGCTGCGGGAGCGGCTGGACGCGCTGGAGCCGCCCGCCGAACGCGACGGGTCCGGCGGGTCCGGCGGGTCCGGCTCGCCGGGCGGGGCCGGCGGCGAACCGCTGGCCGAGGTCTCCTCGTTGACCGTGCGCCGCGGCCGGATCACCGCCCTGGAGGAGGTGGACCTGACGGTGCGGCCGGGCGAGACGATCGCCCTGATGGGCCGCAACGGCGCGGGCAAGTCCACCCTGCTGAACACCCTGGTCGGCATGTACGAGCCCGCGCGCGGCACGGTGCGCCTGGGCGGCGCGTCCGGCGCCGTGCCGCACCGCACCCGGCCCTCCGAACTGCTGCGCCGCGTCGGCCTGGTGCCGCAGGACCCGCGCGACCTGCTGTACGCGGACACCGTCGCCGCCGAGTGCGCCGGCGCGGACCGCGACGCGGACGCCGAGCCCGGCACCTGCCGCGCCCTGGTCTCCACCCTGCTGCCGGACGTCCACGACGACACCCATCCGCGCGATCTGTCCGAGGGCCAGCGCCTGGCCCTGGCGCTCGCCGTCGTCCTCACCGCGGCCCCTCCCCTGCTGCTCCTGGACGAGCCGACGCGCGGTCTGGACTACGCGGCCAAGGAGCGGCTGACGGGTGTGCTGCGCGCGCTGGCGGACGACGGCCACGCCGTCGTCCTGGCCACCCACGACGTGGAGCTCGCCGCCGAACTCGCCCGCCGGGTGGTGATCCTGGCCGACGGCGAGATCGTCGCGGACGGTCCGAGTACCGAGGTCGTCACCTCCTCCCCCGCCTTCGCCCCGCAGACCGCGAAGATCCTCGCCCCCCGGCGCTGGCTCACGGTCGGCCAGGTGCGGACGGCCCTGGAGGAAGCGGGGGTGAGCGTGTGACCGGCGCCCCGGAGACTCCCGGCACCCCCGGCGCCCCCGGCTCCGGACGGAGCGAACAGGCCGGACGGAGCGAACAGGCCGACCGCCAGGTGCGCGCCGTACGGATCGGACCGCGCTCCGCCGCGGCCCTGGGCATCGTCTCGGCCATCGGCGTGGCGGCCTTCGGCTGGCCGCTGCTGGCCGACTCCGCCTCCGGACTGGCCCACTCCGGGGACGCGCCCTGGCTGTTCGCCGCGCTGCTGCCGCTGCTGCTGGCCGTGGCGGTGGCGGCCGTGGCCGACACCGGGCTGGACGCCAAGGCCGTGGCGATGCTCGGCGTGCTGGCCGCCGCCGGGGCCGCGCTGCGCCCGCTGGGCGCGGGCACGGCGGGCCTGGAGCCGATGTTCTTCCTGATGGTGCTCTCCGGCCGGGTGCTGGGGCCGGGCTTCGGCTTCGTCCTGGGCGCGGTGTCGATGTTCGCCTCGGCTCTGCTGACCGGCGGGGTCGGGCCGTGGCTGCCGTTCCAGATGCTGTCGATGGGCTGGGTGGCGATGGGCGCGGGCCTGCTGCCCGGCCCCCACAGTCTGCGCGGGCGGCGGGAACTGGCGCTGCTCGCCGCGTACGGGGCCGTCGCCTCGGTGCTGTACGGCGTGGTGATGAACCTCCAGGGCTGGCCGTTCATCAGCGGACTGGCCAGCGGGATCTCCCATGTGCCCGGGGATCCGCTGGAGGTGAAGCTGGCCAAGTTCGCCGCCTACGTCCTGGCCACCTCCCTCGGCTGGGACCTGCCGCGCGCCCTGCTGACCGTGGTGCTCACCCTCACCGTGGGCGGCACGGTGCTACGGGCGCTGCGCCGCGCCACACGGCGGGCGGCGTTCGACGCGCCGGCGTCCTTCACCGGGGCCCCGTTTGCGCGGAGCGAGGGCGGCAACGCGGAGAGTTGACAGCCCGAGCAAGGGGACACTCGTGGAAGGCGAGCCATGTCCACAGGTTTGATCATCACGTTGATCGTGGCGGCGGTCGTCGTCCTCGCGATCGCCGCGTTCCTCGCCAGGCGCGGCGGCGGACCGCACTCCGTCAAGCGGCGGTTCGGCCCGGAGTACGAGCGGACCGTCGCCCAGCACAACGGCGACACCAAGGCCGCCGAGCGGGAGCTGAGTGAGCGGCTCCGGCGCCACGGCGAACTGCGGGCGAAGCCGCTGAGCCCGCGGGAGCGCGAGGAGTACGCGGCCCAGTGGGCCACCGTGCAGGAACGATTCGTCGACGCGCCGGTGGAGGCGGTCGTCTCCGCCGACCGGCTGCTGAGTCGGCTGGCCGAGGCGCGCGGCTTCCCCGGCGACGGGTACGACGAGCAGGTCTCCGCGCTCTCCGTGCACCACCCCCGGCGCGTCCAGGGCTACCGCGAGGTGCACGCCGTGGCCGTGCTGGCCCGCGAGGGCCAGGCCGACACCGAGCGGCTGCGCGAGGCGCTGGTGCACGCCCGCGCACTGTACGAGGACCTGATGGAGCAGTCCGCGCACGACTCCCACGGCGGCGGGCGGCCGCACGAGCAGGATTACGAGCACAGCCGCGAACACGACCGTGACCGCGAGCACGACCGCGCCCACGACCGCGCGCACGCCGACGGCTCCGGATCGCGGGGCCACGGCCGTCTCTCCGAGCGGCTGCACCTGCCCGGAGCGGTGCGCCGCCACGACACCTCCGGAGGCAGGGCATGAGCACGAACGGACACATCCCCGCGGAGCGCCGGGCCCCGCTGGCCGATCGCGCCGGCCGGCCCGAGTGGACGGACGACGCGCCCCCGGCCGACGGGGCCGGCCGGACGGAGCCGATGGCGGCTGTGGAGCCGGTCGAGCCGGTGGCGCCGACCGGGTCCGCGGACCGGGCGGACGGACAGGCACCGCCTCCCTCCTCACCGCACGGACCGCTCGGCAAGAGCACCGGGACGTCGGCGGGAACGCCGGCGGAACCGGGAGCGGCGGCGCACGGTGACGCGAACGGACACCGCCCGGAGGGCGGGGACACCGGCGCCGGCCTGCTGCCCCCCGGGGAGCGCGAGCGGTTCGGCAGGCGGCTGCACGAGGCGGTGACGGGTTTCGTCGACGGGCCCCGGCGCTCGGTCGAGGAGGCGGACGCCGTGTTCGAGGAGATCTCCCGCCGCATCACCGAACTGCTCACCGAGAACCACCGCAAACTGCGCGAGCCCTGGCACGGCGAGGACTCCGCGGAGCGCACGGAGGATCTGCGCAGGGCGCTGCGGGAGTACCGCGACGCCGCCGACCGGCTTCTGCGGCTCTGATCCGAAGACCGCCGAGATCCGAAGACCGCCGACCGGCAGCCGCACCCGGCGACCCGGCCCCGTCCGCGGGCCGGGTCGCCGCCGTGTGCCGGCACCGCCGCCCGCGCCCTCGGTGCTGTACGCCGCAGAGCGCCGCACAGCACCACAAGCCGGACCGGCCGCCGTGCCGCGGCCCCTGCGGGCCGGGGCGGAAGGCACGATGGGGGCATGAGCATCGTGAAGATCAACGTTCTGACCGTCCCCTCCGAACAGCGGGAGGAACTCGAGCGGCGGTTCGCCTCCCGGGCCGGGGCGGTGGAGTCCTCCGACGGTTTCGAGTGGTTCGAGCTGCTCCGCCCCGTGGAGGGGACCGACCGCTACCTCGTCTACACCCGCTGGCGCGACGAGGCCGCTTTCCAGGCGTGGATGTCGGGCCCGATGAAGTCGGCGCACCAGGGCGGCGGCAGCGGCTCAGGCCGCCCGGGCGGCGGCGCGGGCCGGGGCCCGGCGGCGTCCGACTCCACCGTCTGGACCTTCGAGGTCGTCCAGCAGGCGGCTCCGAAGTCCGGGGCGGAGGACTGAGCCCCGCCCCGGCCCCGTCCGCCCGGCCCCGGGCGCCTCGTCCGGGGCCGGGCGGACGGAAGTGACCGGTGGGCACAAAGGGGGCCGAGAGCGTCCAGTAACCTCTGTGGCACTTTCGGATGGAGGGGAGCTCGCAGTGGCGGATACGCCCATCTGCCCCATATGCCACAGGCCCGCGGACGACTCCGGCCGGGCGAGCTGCCGGTGCGCCGGGGTCGAGGTGCTGCCGCGGCCGGTGACACAGCCGGACCGGGGGCCGGACCCGGCCGACCTGGCGATGTTCCCCGAGGGGGCCCGGCGGGCGGACGGCGACACCGCCCCCCTGCCGCTGGTGACCGGCGGCAGGGCCGCCCCGCGCCGCCGCATCGGACGCGGCATGGCGCTGGCCGTGGGCGGCACCGCGGTGGCCGTGGTGGGTTCCGGCCTCCTTGTGGCCGGACTGTTCACACGGGGGGACGATCCCTTCGACGAGGCCCGGTTCGGCGATCGCGGCGGCGCCCCGACCGCGGTGGTGCCCACCGACGGCAAGGGCGGGCAGTCGGCCGACACCGATCCCGACGGCTCCGCCTCCCCCTCGGTCTCCCCGTCGGCCACGGCCTCCCCCTCCGCCTCCGCCTCCGCCAGTCCCCCGCGGAGCCGTACGCCGTCCTCCTCCCCCACCCCCTCCCGTACCGCCGAAGTGTCCGCGAGCATCTCCCCGGCGCCCTCCGCTCCCACCTCTCCGGGCGGGGGCGGCTGGGACGGCGACCGGGACGGCGACGACAGCGGCGGCCCGCCGCGCACGCTGCGCGAGGGCGACTCGGGCCCGGATGTCGCCGAGCTGCAGTACCGGCTGGCCGCGGTGGGCGCCTACGACGCCCGCAGGCACGGCGTGGACGGCGTGTACGACGGCGAGGTCACCGAAGGGGTGTCCACGTTCCAGGCCTGGTACGGGGTGCGTGGCGACCCCGATGGCGTCTACGGGCCGCACACCCGGCGCGCCCTGGAGAGGGTCACGCGCAGAGACTGACGCCGGGCCGATTGGCGCAAACGCGGAATGCTTTGTATCGTGGAGGAACAAAGTGGCTCCGCCCGTTCCCCGTTCCTGACGACGGGGGCCCCTGACCCGGCGGGCGGGCCACTTGCCCCGCCTTCCAGCCGTTGGAGCCACCCGCCATGCCCTCGGACACCCCGGACTCCCCGAAAGCCCAGGACGTCCAGGACGCCCAGGACGCCCGCCCCGCCGGGGGCAGGCCCGCGGCACCGCTGACGGCCCGCGCACTGCTGCTGGACATGGACGGCACCCTGGTCGACTCCGACGCCGCCGTCGAGCGCGTCTGGCGCGACTGGGCCGCCGGACACGGCCTGGACGGGGACGAGGTCATGAAGGTGGTGCACGGCCGGCAGGGCCACGCCACGATGGCCGAGCTGCTGCCCGGCCGCCCGATGGAGGTCAACCACGCCGAGAACCGGCGCCTGCTGGAGCGGGAGACCGCCGACACCGAGGGCGTGGTACCGGTGCCGGGCGCTCCCGCCTTCCTCTCGGCGATCGAGCACCTCCCCCACGCACTGGTGACCTCGGCCAGCGTCCCCCTGGCCACCGCCCGGATGAACGCGGCGGGCCTGCGGATGCCGCCGGTGCGGGTCACCGCTGAGTCGGTCGGTGCCGGCAAGCCTCATCCGGAGGGCTTCCTGAAGGCCGCGGGCGAACTGGGCTTCGCGCCGGAGGAGTGCGTGGTCTTCGAGGACTCCGGGGCCGGTGTCGCGGCGGGCCGCGCGGCCGGCATGCGAGTGGTCGGCGTCGGGCCCCGGGCGGCGGCCTTCGGGCCGACCGCCCATGTGCCGACGCTGGAGGGGATCCGCGTGGAGCCCCTGCCCGGCGGCGGGCTGCGCCTGCACCTGGCGCCCGGGCCCCGCTGAGCCCGCACCGCCTCCCCTCCCCCGAACACACGCCCCCCGCCTGGAACCTTCCTCCCCGCCGGTTCCGGGTGGGGGGCGTGATCACTCGCGGTGCCCCGGCCGGGCGGCCGGGGCACCCTCGGTGGCGGGCCGGCCGGTCAGCCGGTGAACGCCTCGTAGAAGCTGAGGGCGGCCAGCACCAGCATCACGCCCGCCGCGATCCGGGAGATCAGACGCAGGGGCACACGGCGCATCAGCGCGCGCCCGCCCAGGATGCCGATGGCCGCGACCGACCACAGGGCGATCACCGCGCCGAGGGCGACCGAGAGCGGGCTGTCGTAGCGGGCGGCGAGGTTGGCCGTCATGATCTGGGTGAGGTCGCCGAACTCCGCGACCAGGATCAGCATGAAACCGCTGCCCGCCACCTTCCAGAAGGACTGGTCGGAGGGCTTGCGGACCTCCTCGTCACCGTCGTCCTTCCGCAGCAGCAGCATCAGCGCGCCCGCCAGGAACAGCGCGCCGGTGATGCCCTGCACCAGTTGCTGCGGCAGCAGGGTCAGCACACTGCCCGCGGCTACGGCCAGCGCGACGTGCAGCACGAAGGCGGCCGCGACTCCGGCGAAGACGTACGAGGCCCGGTAGCGGGTGCCGAGCACCAGTCCGGCGAGCGCCGTCTTGTCGGGCAGTTCGGCGAGGAAGACCACGCCGAAGGTCACTGCGGCGGCGGTGATGCTGAACATGCGGGAAGAACCCCTCACAAGGTCGGGCCGCCCTGCCGAGGGGCCCGCGGGGGCGAGCACGCTTCGGCACGGCAGCGTCGTGGGCGGCTTGTGTGAAGCCGTGGACACTGCGGCCGAAGGTCTCGCCGGCACGGTGCGCGAGCACCGGCTCCGGGCGCCGGGCCGGCCGTACGGGTACGGCGCGGCCAGTATGTCGACGGTCCGGCGAAGAGCTACTCCCCTTCAGACGCCGACCAGCCTACGCGATGCCCCGCGCGTTCCCGCGCCCACCGTGGGCCGGGCCGCCCGCGTACGGCGTCCCCCCGGGCGGCGGCACACCGCCGTGACCAGTGAGGACACCGGTACGGTGCCCGCGCGCGCCGGTGGGCCGCACCGCCGGTGTGACCGGAACCACGGCCGTGCGGTCCCGCACCGTGCCGGACCCGGCCCGCCGGCCCTAGGGGCCTCGCACGGCGGCTCCGGCGCTCCGCGCCGGCCCCGCACGCGGGCCCGGTGCTCCGAGCGCGTCGATCGGTCCGGGCAGCGGTCTTGATCTGACGTGCCCATGTCGTCATTCTGTCATCTGGCGCCCGCCGGGAGGAAACCTTTCGGCGCCACCCTGACGGCGTTCCTTCCACTCAACTTCCCCCCATTTCCAGGGAGTTCGTATGCACGGCATGCGCCTGCCCGCTTCGCGGCGCGGCTTCTACGCGCGTCGATCCACCACCCTCGGCGCGCTCATCGCTCTCTGCGCCGGTCTGCTGTTCCTGAGCGCCCCCACCGCCCAGGCCGCGCCCCCCACTCCGCCGAGCGCGTCCACCGCCCGCTCCTACCTCGCCTCCCTGACGGTCCGCGCCGAGGGCTCGTCGGACGGCTACAGCCGCGACAAGTTCCCGCACTGGATCACCCAGAGCGGCACCTGCAACACCCGTGAGGTCGTCCTCGAGCGCGACGGCACCGGCGTGGTGCGGGACAGCAGCTGCAGGGCCACCAGCGGCCGCTGGTACTCGCCCTACGACGGCGCCACCTGGTACGCGGCCTCCGACGTGGACATCGACCACGTCGTGCCGCTGGCCGAGGCGTGGCGCTCGGGCGCGAGCTCCTGGAGCACCTCCAAGCGGCAGTCGTTCGCCAACAACCTGTCCATCGCGCAGCTCATCGCCGTGACCGACAACGTCAACCAGTCCAAGGGCGACAAGGACCCCGCGGAGTGGATGCCGCCGCGCTCCGCCTACCACTGCACCTACGCCCGGATGTGGGTCTGGGTGAAGTACAGCTACGGCCTGTCCGTGGACTCCGCCGAGAAGAGCAGGCTCGGCAGCGTGCTGAGCGGCTGCTGACCGGACGCGGCGCCCGTCGCCCTCCGGTCGCGGCCCCGACCCGCGGCGGGAAGACGGCGGGGCCCGGCCGATCGCCTCGGCCGGGCCCCGCCGGAATCCGCCGCCCCTGCCTCCCGGGCGCCGGGGCTACCTCCCGGGCGCCGGGTCGAGCGACACCGTGACGCAGGCCAGCCGCCTGCCCGCGTCACCGGCGCGCCCGGGGTCGTGCCGCGTGCGGTGCTCGTGGATCACCACGGACCGCGCCTCGCCGGCGCGGAAGCGCCACATGTGGCTGGACAGCGCGCGGCCCTCGCCGTGCTCGTCGGTCGTGAAGTCCAGCCAGACCTCGTTCTCCGGGTTGGCGTGGCGGGGGCCGGCGGACGAGCCTCGCGGGGCGGGGACGTTGCGGTAGTGCGGGCCGGAGTCACCGGGCCGGGCGCCGCACGGCCCGGTGTGGACGTGCGCCCCGTAGTCGCGGTCCTCGGGCAGCCCGCGCACGTCCAGCGCGACCGTCATGCCCCGGCGGCTGTCGTACCGGGCCACCGAGACCTGGGCTCCGACGGGGACGAGGGCCCGGTCGTACGTCACCGCGGCCGGCACGGTGGACTTCCCCGGCGGTGCGAACTCGGCCCCCGCCCACGCCACCCGGTGTCTGCCCCCGATCCCGAAGCCGCCGATGCCGATGTCCGCGACCGACTCGACGGCGCCGAGGAGCTCGGCCGTCCCGACGGGTTCGGCCGCTCCCGCACCGCCCGCCGGTCCCGCGGCGGTCAGCAGCGCCGCCGCCGCGGCCGTCGCGGCGGCCGCGGCCACCGCCTTGCGCGCGGCCCCGCTCCCCGCCCTGCTCGCCGTCCCGTCCGCCGCCCTGTCCGCTGTACTGTCCGCCGGTTTCCTGCCCCTGAGCATGTCGGCCCCTCCTGCTCGGTTCGTCGTGTCGTTCCGTACGGCCGCCCATGCTCCGCCGACTCCGGCCGGACGGCGGGGAGATGACGTGCCGCGGCACCCCAGCTGATCCTCACGGGTGACGCGGGCGTACTCTGATCGGCGGTAGGCCGCCCCGCGACAGGGGCCGCACCGGGGAGTGAACGTGCAGGAAACACTGGGGGAGTTGATCTACGCCCCCTGGATCTACGTGCTCATAGCGCTGTCGGTGCTGCTCGACGTCTTCCTCCCCTTCCTGCCCAGCGGCGTCATCGTGATCGCGGCGGCGGCCGCCGCCGCGGGTACGGCGGCCGACGCGGCCGTGATCGCCCCGCCGGCCCCGGACGCCCCGCTTCCGACCGTGTGCGCGCTGGTGCTGTGCGCGGCCGCGGCGTCGGTCCTGGGCGATCTGGCGGTGTACCGGCTGGCCCGGTGCGGCAGTGACCGCTTCGACCGTGCCGTCGCCCGCTCACGGCAACTGACGGGCGCCCGGGAGCGGCTGGGCCATGCGCTGGCGCGCGGCGGAGGTCCCCTGGTCGTCCTCGCCCGGTTCGCCCCGGGCGGACGTTCGGTGATGAGCCTGATCGCCGGCGTGGAGCAGCGGCGCACCAGGGAGTTCCTGCCGTGGTCGGCCCTGGCGGGCCTGGCCTGGGCGGGATACGGCGTCGGCGCCGGCTATGTGGGCGGGCAGTGGCTCGGGGCGACGTGGCTGGGGACGGCGGTCTCGGTGCTGGCCCTCTTCGGCGCGGGCGCCCTGGCGGCCTTCCTGGTACGGCGCAGACCGGCGCCGGAGGCGCGGGCCTCCTGACCGGCCGCCCGCGCAGAGGGCTGTGCCGGTGGCGGACCACCCGCCCCCGAGCTGGAGGTGACGTCCCCTCGGCCGCTCCCCCCCGGGGGGGGGGGGGGGGGGCCGGCCGCGCGCGTGTCCGCCGTCCCCCACCGTCCCCCGCCGCGTGTCCGCCGCCCCCGTCCCGGCGGCACCGGACGCCGGTACGCCGCAGGCCGCCGCCTCCGTGCGGAGGCGGCGGCCTGCGCGTACGGCCTGCGACGCGGACCCGCCCGTCAGGGCTTGCGGGCGACGGCGGCGTAGAGGGACACCTCGGCGTCGGAGACGTCCGCGAGCGGCTGGTCCGGTTCCGGCCGCCAGCGGTGCGGCACGGTCAGACCGGGCTCGACGAACTCCAGCCCGTCGAAGAACCGCAGGATCTCCTCGCGTGTCCGGGCCTTGGCCGACGCCGCGGAGCCGGACATGGAGAGGCTGTTCAGGCGTTCCCAGGTCTCGGGGTCGAGGTCGGGGGTGCAGTGGGTGAGGGTGAGGTAGCTGCCCGACGGCATCGCCTCCACCAGCCGTGCGACGATCTCGTGCGGCCTGCTCTCGTCGCTGATGTAGTGGAGCAGCGCGTTGAGGGAGAGCCCGACCGGCCGGCTCAGGTCCAGGGTCTCGTGGAGTTCGGGGTGGTCCAGGATCGAGCCGGGGTCGGTGGCGTCCGCGTGCAGGTACACGGTGCGGCCCTCGGGGGTGCTGCGCAGCAGCGCCTGCGCGTAGCGCAGCACGATGGGGTCGTTGTCGGCGTAGACGACCCGGGCCCCGGGCGCGATGGCCTGGACGACCTGGTGCAGGTTGGGCTCGGTGGGTATGCCGGTGCCGATGTCCAGGAACTGCCGGATGCCCGCCTCGCGCACCAGCCACCGGGACGCCCGGTGCATGAAGGCGCGGTTGACGCGGGCTCCGGTGCGCACCCCCGGCCAGAAGGAGATGACCGCCTCGGCGCCCTGGATGTCGGCCTCGTAGTTGGTCTTCCCTCCGAGGAAGTAGTCGTACATGCGCGCCGAGTGCGGTCTGCTGGTGTCGATGTCGTCGGCGGAGAAGCCCTGGGCGGTCATCTGGTCTCCCGTGGGGGGGTGGTCGTGGTCGGTGGTGGTACCGGTTCAGGCGAGCAGGAAGTCGGCTTCCCCGAGCTTGGCGCCCCGGATGAAGGACTCGATCTCCTGGTAGGTGTAGATCAGCGCGGGGCCGTCGGGGTCGCTGGACTGCCGCAGGGCCACCCGTCCGTCGCCGAGCTTCATCGCTTCCACGCAGTTGCCGCCGTTGGTGCCGCTCCACGGCTTGTGCCAGCCCTCGGCCCCGAGCTCCTTGGCGGGCATTCCGTTGTAAATGTGACCCATCGGTCAGAACTCCTTGCGAATGTCACCGAGCAACTCCTCGGTGTGTCGTACTGATACGGCCTGCGCACCCATGCGGTCCAGTGCCTCCAGGTAGGCGGCCGTGTCGGGGCGCTCGTCCAGATAGACGGCCCCTGTGAGGCTCTCGGTGTAGACGATGTCCGGCAGTTCCGGTATGTCGAAGCGGAACAGCTGGAAGGGCCCGAACATGCCCGGGTGCGGGCCCGCTCCGAACGTCAGGATCTGGAGGGTGACGTTCGGCAGCGCGGTCGCCTCCAGGAGCCGGTCGATCTGCGCCCGCATGACCTCCGGTCCCCCGACGGGCCGGTGAAGGACCGTTTCGTCAACCACGACCCACAGCCGCGGGGCGTCCGGTTTCGCGATGAGCCGCTGCCGGCCCAGGCGCAGCGCGACCCGGCGCTCGAGTTCGTCGTCGGGCGCGCTGGGGAAGCCGGTGCGCAGCAGGGCTCGGGCGTAGTCCTCGGTCTGGAGCAGCCCGGGGACGCAGTGGGGCTCGTAGCCTCGGATGACGGAGGCGGAGCCCTCCAGGCTGACGTACAGGCCGAACCAGTCGGGCAGTACATCACGGAAGCGGTGCCACCATCCCGGTCTGCGCGACTCCTCCACCAGCGCCAGGAAGGAGTCGATCTCCTGCCGTTCGACACCGTACGTCTCCAGCAGCTTCTCCACGAACAGCGGTTTCAGGCCGACTTCGGCCTTCTCCATCCGCCGTACCGTCGCGGCGTTGACGCTGAGCGCGGCAGCGGCCTCCTCGAAGGAGCATCCGGCCTTTTCCCGCAGGTCGCGGAGTCGCAGACCGAGCACGATCCGCCCGACGGTCGCCACGTTCCCTCCCTCGAAACCCCTGGTCGAACAGTGAGTCTGACACACCGTCTATGACGTATGCAGCCTGCCTCGAATATTCTGCAATTTGCAAGACGCCTCTTGCCTTCTGCCTACCGCAGCGAGGATAGTGAGGGTCCCCACAGGCGGAAGTACGGAAAGGCGGACGGTCGTGGCGCTCTCCCCAGGCACGATGACGCTCCCGGGACCGGTCGGCGTGTGCCCTGACCTGCGCCAGGAGACATTCGAGCTGCCGGCCCAGCCCTTCTCCGTCGCCGACGCCCGCGACCGCGCCTTCGAGCGGCTCCTCCAGTGGGGCCTCTCCCCGGAGGTCTGCCGCACGGCACGGCTGGTGGTCTCCGAGCTGTTCACCAACGCCGTGCTGCACACGGACAGCGACCGCATCGGCTGCCTGCTGTACGTCGCCGACAACCAGATACGCATCGAGGTGCGCGACCAGGGCAGCTACGCCAGCACCCCGGTCCTGTGCTTCCCCCGGGCCGACGAGGAGCGCGGCCGGGGACTACAGCTGATCGAATCGCTCACACAGGCCTGGGGGGTGGAGTCCGCAGGACTCGGACTGGGCCACATCGTGTGGGCCGTCATCCGGCCCTGAGCCGTCCGGAGCCGGATGACCGCGAGGGCCCGGATCCCCTCCCGGCGAGGGGAGGGGATCCGGGCCCTGCAGAAAGGACCAGGCCCGAGCCGCGTGGGGGCGGCTCGGGCCTTCCCCTGCCGGTCTTCCCCTGCCCGCCCTCGCCCCACGGGCGCCCGGCAGCCGGCGGCTGCCGCTACCGGCAGCCGCCGCGGGAGGCGCGCCGGCCGGGCAGGCGCACCGGGGCGGGGCGCGCCACCGGCCGGCGCCACCGGTCAGCGCCGCCGCACCGCCTCGTGCGCCGCGTCCAGCGCGAGGTGCCACGGGTACTCCTCGGGGCGCCCCTGCCCCGGCGGGTTCGGCACGAAGCCGCCGGGGCCGTACAGCACTCGTACGCCCTCCCCGCGCAGGACCTCCAGCGAACGCTCGAACTGCGGATGCCGGGCGTAGGTGGAGTTCAGGCACGGCATCACCACCAGCGGGATGCGCTTGCCCATCGCCTCCGCGGCGAAGCCCACGACGAACGTCGAAGTGATGCCCAGCGCACAGGCGTTGACCGTGTGCAGGGTCGCCGGCGCCACCACCACGACATCCGTCCTGGGCCACGTCTCGGGCCGGCCGTAGAACCGGTAGGCGCTGCGCACCGGGTGGCCGGTCAGCTCCTCCAGCTCCGGCAGCCGGTCCTCCAGCCACTCCCGCGCGCTCGGCGTCAGCCCCAGGCACACCTGCCACCCCCGCGCCTGCGCGTCACGGATCGCGCGGTCGATGTGGACGACGGGCGGGGAGGCACAACCGAACAGGTACATGACTCGGTTCCTCATGCTCCGCAGTTCACCACACCTGATCAGCGCGAACTCACTGGGACGGGCGGCGGGTCGCGGGTACCGTTCAGATGCCGCGAGAAACGGAGGGCCCGGTATGTCCGCATCCGACGACGAGCACATCGGTAACCGGATCGCCGCCCAGCGCAAGCGCGCCGGACTCACACAACAGGGGCTCGCCCAGCGCATCCCCTACTCCTACAGCCTTCTGCGCCATGTCGAGAGCGGCCACAAGAGCGCCTCCCCGCAGTTCGTGGCCGCCGTGGCCAGAGCACTGCGCACCGATGTCGCCACCCTGACGGGGCAGCCCGCGCACCCTCCCCGGCCCGACCGCGTCGACGGCCTGGTCCGGCCCATCCGCGAGGCGCTCGACCTGTACGACCTGCCGCCCGACCCCTGCGGCCCCGCCCTCCCCGCACCCGAACTGGTCGCGGCCGCCGACGCGCTGTGCCGCGACGTGCGCGACGCCCGGCTGTACCAGGCGGCCGCCTGCCTGCCGGGCCTCCTGACGGACCTGACCGTCTCCTGCCGGGAGCACCCGAGCACCGAGCTGTGGCGCGCCCTGGCGTCGGCGTACCGCAGCGCGCACGACGTGACGACGAAGCTCGGCAGCTACGACCTGGCCGTCGTGGCGCTGGACCGGATGGGCTGGGCCGCCGAGCACGCCGGCGACCCGCTGCTCGGCGCGATCCGCCAGTACAAGCGGGCCCTGTCCTACCGCAGCCGGGACGCCGAGCACCGCATCGGACTGCGCATGGTGGAGGTCGGGCACGATCTGCTGCGCCAGACCGGGGAGAGCACCGAGAGCCTGGCGGTGGCCGGTCAGCTCCACCTGGGCGCGGCCGTGATCGCGGCCCGCGCGGGCGACGCGGCGACCGTGGAGTTCCACCTCGCGCGGGCCGGGGAGATCGCCCGGCGCACCGGCGAGGTGGGAGCGGTGCACTGGCTGTCCTTCGGTCCGGCGAACGTCGGGACGCACGAGGTGTTCGCCCGGCTGGAGCTGCGCCAGTACGACGCGGCGCTGAGCGCGGCACGCGCGGTGCGCCCGCCGCGCGGCTGGGCCGCCTCCCGGCGGGCCGCCCTGCTGGTGGACCGGGCCCGCGCGGAGATGGAGACCGGCCGGATCGAGGCGGCGCTGGCCTCGCTGGCGCAGGCACGCGCGCTGGCGCCCCAGCAGACCCGCTTCCACCCCCGGGTGCGGGAGACGGTGCGCGGCCTGCTGAACCTGCGGCGCAGGTCGCCGGACACCCTGACCCGGATGGCCGCGTGGGTCGGCGTGTGACGGTCCGCGGCACGTGACGTCCGGGCGCATACGCCGGGGCGTCCGCGCCCGCGCGCATACGCCGACGGTACCTGTCACCGAAGAGTGACAGTTGAGAGCCGGCCGCGCCGCCACTCTGTGTCCGTAAGCGACCGTGACAAGTCCGGGGGACCTTGTGCAGACCACACCAGACGCCACCCCACCCGCGGCCCCTGCCGTGACCGGCGAACCGCCCGGCCGGGACGGCCCGTTCGGCCGGGCCGTCCCGGAGGAGACCGCCCCGCCGGCCCCGGCGGCCGATGCCGACCCGCCGGAGGCGGCCGTCCTGGTGGACGCCGCCGCCGTCCAGTACACCATCGGCCGCGCCCTGGCCCACGGCAGCGCACCCCTGCGCCACGGGGAACTGGTGGAGCTGGATGCCCGGTTGCGCGACCACATCCGGCTGCTGCTGCCGATCGCGCGGGCCCGCGCCGCCGTCCTGCGCCCCAGCACCGCCCAGTGGCTGCGCTACCGGGCGCGGCTGGACTGGATCACCAATCAGGCCGGGCGGGAGCTGGACAGCGGACTGCACTCCGCCCGGCAGCAGGTGAGGTCCCTCGCACACGACTGCCGATGGCTGCTGCGGCAGACCCCCGAGTGGAACAGGAAGGCGACACCGTGACCATCTCCCCGCACTCCGCTCCGGCCGGCACCGCCGTCCAGCCCCCGCCGACCGGCTGGCTGGACCCCACCGGCCGCGTACCCGCCGTCCTGGCCGCCTGGGAGCACGGCGCACTGGGCGAGGTGCCCGCCGGGATCGCCTGGGACGTGGTGCGCATCCCGCTGCCCCTCGCCCGGGAGACGGTCCGCAGGATGCGGGCGGCGCGGGCCCCGCTCGGCCCCGTGCTCTCCACCCCGCTCGGCGCGGACTTCGTCGTCGCCCTGGGCTCGGCGGACGGTCTGGAGGTCGCCGGCATGTCCGTCCTGGGCCGCGGCACCCTGGTGCTGCTGCCTCACCCGGACGTCGTCGAACCGGATCCGATCGGCAACCGGGGCTGGATCGTGTGCCCCTCGGACCGGGCGCCCGCCTGGGGACCCGACCTCCGCGACGCCTACGCCGAGGCCCGCGCCGCAGCGGCGGCCGAGGCCGCGGAGACCACGGAGACCGCCCGGTGACGGGGGGTCGGGCCGCACGCCCGGCCGAACCCGCACCGCGCACGCATGGGAGGCAATCACCCGGATAGGCGTAACGGGTGAGCGATTACCAGGAGAGAGGCGTTCCCGCCGAGGCCGACGCGGTCCGGCCCGCACCGCCGCGCGTACCCGCGGCGCCGCGGGCCCGGACGCTGACACCCCAGCCGCTGGAGCCGCGGCGGGACGGCGAGGGCAGCCTCGCCCATGTGGTGGAGACCCTTCTCGACAAGGGGCTGGTGCTCAACGCGGACATCATGGTGTCGGTGGCCGGTGTCGAGCTCCTCGGCATCCGGCTGCGGGCGGCGCTGGCCTCCTTCGAGACCGCCGCGCGCTACGGGCTGGAGTTCCCCTCCGGCACCGATGTCGACACGGCCGCCTGGCGCGAGGCCCGCGAGGAGAAGGACAGCTGTCCCGAGTGCGGAAAGCGCTCGCCGGTGAGCCAGTTGCTGGAGGACATGTGCCCGTGGTGCGGCTGGCGCAGCGCCCGGGCCCGGCTGGCCCGGGGCCGCGCCGCCCCGCGCGCCCTCGCCGGCGACGGCGGCCCGCACGACGGCGGGAGCCCGAAGGACGGCGGGGACCCGGAAGACGGCGGGAGCCCGAAGGGCGGCGGGGGCGTTGGCCGTGACGGCTGAACGCCCGCCGATGAAGCCCACCAGGGACCCGCGCGTGACGCTGGACGACCTGGTCGAGGTCCTGCTGAACAAGGGCGCCGTCCTCCATCTGGACCTCATCGTCTCGGTGGCCGACATCCCGCTGATCGGCGTCAGTCTGCGCGCCGCGATAGCGGGCATGGAGACCATGCTGGAGTACGGCATGCTGCGCCGCTGGGACGAGGACACCCGTGCCTGGGCCGAGCGCTCCACCGGACACCGCGACCTCGAACCGCGCGCCGGGGAGCGGCACATCGTCCACATGCGCGGCGGCCATCTGCTGGAGGACGGCTTCCAGACCACCTGGCGCCCCGGCACCGTCCACCTCACCGACCGGCGGCTGGTCGTGATGCGCCGCGAACCGCGCGAGGTGCTGTGGGAGACGGAGCTTGCGGCGGTGCGCACGGTACGGCCGGAGACCGAGCGGAGCGTCGGCGGTGAACAGCGCACCAGGCTGCGCGTCGTCCTGGCGGACGGCCGCGAGGCCCTGCTGTCCTGCACCGAGCCGGAGAGACTGCGCGCCCTGCTGGCGAGCACATGCCCCGGCCCGCTGGAGACGTCCCCCGCCGACCCGGAACGGCAGGACGGCGAGGCCGGCGACGGCGGCCCGGCGGTGCTCGAAGGCCACCTCTGGTACCACGAGCCGCGTCGCGACGGCCCGTTGTGGCGCGGCGGGCAGGGACGGCTCACCCCGGAGGCGCTGGTGTGGAAGTCGCCGCTGGACGCCCGCCCCGCACTGGTCCTGCCCTCCGACGACATCACCGCCGTCCGCACCGAGCCCGGGCGCTCACCGGCCGGCGGGGGGAGGGTGATCACCGTGGAGACGGCCTCGCAGGGGCCGGTGACGCTCACGGCCGACGAACCGGGGCGCTGGGCCGGGGCGCTGGACTCGCTGCGCACCGCGGTGCCGCTGCCCTCGGCCTGACGTCGGCCTGCACGTACGCGGACGGCGGCCCCCAGGACGGCGGGCGGGAAACGGGCGGGAAGACAAGGACGGAGAAGATCATGGCCATCACAGTCGACGAGAAGAGCCTCAAACAGGGGGTGCTCTCCCTGGTCGTCACCCTGGTCGAGGTGATCCAGGAGGCCCTGGAACGGCAGGCGCTGCGCCGGATGAACGGCGGCGACCTGACCGAGGAGGAGCTCGAACGCCTGGGCGACGCCCTGCTGGAGCTGGACGAGGCCGTCGAGGAGATCAAGTCCGACCACGGGATCACCGACTCCGTCGCGGACCTGCACCGGGGCCTGGACGAGGTGGTGGACGACGTGGTGGACAAACTGGTCAACCCCGCCCGCTGGGCCGAGGAGGCACGGCGGTGACGGGGCCGGCCCTGTACGTGTACGCGGTGGTCCCCGACCGGCCCGGCGCCGCCGACGGCGTCACCGGGATCGACGGGCGCCCCCTGCGCCTGCCGGCCGCCCCGGGCACGGGGCTGGCCGCACTGGTCCACGACGCGGAACCGGCCCCCTACCAGGGCACGGACGAGGACGTGCGGCGCCGGGTGGCCGAGCAGGACCGGGCGGTGGTGGCCGTGTGGGAGCGCACCGGCGCGCTTCTGCCGATGACGTTCAACGTGCTGGTCGCCCCCGACCCCTCACCACAGGACCCCCGCACCGCCGAGGAGCGCCTGCGCGACTGGCTCACCTCCCGCGCGGCCGGGCTCCGCTCCCGCCTGGAGGCGCTGGAGGGCCGGGCTGAGCTGCGGGTGGAGATCACCGTCGACCGCGCGGAGTCCACCCGGGACGACGAGCGCGCCCGCGCCCTGGAGGCGGAGATGGCGAGCCGCTCCCCCGGGCTGCGCCGCCTGCTGGCCAGGCAGCTCGAACAGCTGCGCCGGGAGTCCTCCGAGCGTCTGGCCGACGTCCTCCACGCGGATGTGCGCCGCAGGCTGCTGGCCGTGGCCGAGGACCTGCGGGAGCGGTCGCGCGGTGTGCGCGACCCGGGCGAGGCGGACGTCCTCTCGGCGGCCCTGCTGGTGCGCACGGAGGACATCGAGGCGGTGGGCACCGTGCTGGCCGCCGTCCAGGGCGAACAGCCCGCCGCCCGCATCCGTTTCCTCGGCCCCTGGCCGCCCTACACCTTCGCCGACCTCCCCGACGGCCCTCGCGACCCCGCCGCCCCGGAGCAGGAGCACGCCCCGGAGCGGGGCTAGGCGGTTCCGTCCGGGTTCCGTCCGGCCCTTACATGCCGAACTCCGCCGCGGAGAGCCCCAGTGCGGCGCAGGCCTCCCGGACAGCCTGCTGCTCGGACTGGTCGATGTGGCCGTCGGCGCCGGCGATGACGATGCCGGTCTGGACGACGGCCCTGGCCTCCGCCGGCTTCTTGGCGGCCTTGGCGATCTCCTGCAGCGCCTCCGCCCTGCCCGCCTGGAAGTCGGCCGTGAGCCGGTCCACATGACGGTTGAACCGTTGGCGCAGTTGCTCGGGCGGGAAGTTCCGCAGAACGTCGTTGTCGACGATCATCGACTCCATCCGCTGCCGCTCCGACGGGTCCACATGTCCGTCGGCAGCGGCCACCAGCGCGCACATCGCCATGCTCGCGTCCCGGTACGCACCGCTCTTCAACTCGGCCTTGGCCGAGGCGAGCTGGGACTTCAGCAGGCCCACCAGCTGGGCCTTCGTCCCTCCCCCGGAGCCGGATCCGGGGCGGGCGCCGTGGCCCTGGCCGGCGGCCCCCGGCCCTCCGATCCCCGGTCCGCCCGTGCCCTGCCCGCCCCGGGACTGTTGGAGGTTCCTGGCCTGGTCCTTGAGCCGGTCCCACATCGCCACTTGAGCCATCCCGTCCTCGGCCGCCGCCCGTCCGACGCGGGCCGCAGATCTTCGTTCACCGTCCGTCATCACAACGTCCCCGGGGCCCGCCCTGGTTCCACGGGCGCCCGGATCACCGCCCACAAGCCCCGCCGGACGCTCCGCCGGACGCTCCGTCAGGCGGCCGTCTCCTCCGACAGCGCGGCGAGCAGCCAGTCGTGGGCGGCGCCGGGAGTCGGCTCCGGCGGACCGGCTTCCGGCGCGGTCACCTCGGCGACGAGCTGCCAGTAGCGGTCGATGCGGGGATCGGCGGCGAGCTGGCCCCTGAGCCCGAGCCGGAAGCCGGGGGTGTCGCGCGTGCCGCGTGAGCGGGCGTAGGCGGAGACGAAGCAGTCCAGCGCCTCGCCCCGGTGCGGCGGCCGTCCAGCCCGCATCGGCTGTGCCGCCAGCCCGTACGCCTCGACGAGGCCGCCGTAGAGCACGGCCGGGCGGTAGCCCTCCTCCGGCCGGTGCGCGGCGGGCCGGCGCTGCCGGGCGGTGCCGGGGCAGGGGCCGGAGACGAAGGCGTGCAGCCGGGCGAAGGCCAGTACCTGGTCCGGGGTCGGGTCGTCCGGGGGCTGGGGGATGGCGTGTTCGAGAATCTCCGAGACCAGCCGGGCCGGAAGCCGCGGCGGCAGCCAGCCCCGCCAGAAACGCGCCAGCGCCGCCGTGCCGGGCGGGGCGGAGACGGCGCCGACCAGCCGCAGACGGTCGGCTCGCTCCTCGGCCGTGCAGCCTTGCAGCAGGTGGAGGGCGGCCTCCCGCCAGCGCAGGGCGGCCAGTTGCGCGCCGACGTCCCGCAGCCGCCCGGCGACGACGTCCTCCAGCGCGTCGTCCCGCTCCAGGGCCCGGCCCACCTCGGGGACCGGCACACCGAGGGCGCGCAGCGAGCGGATCGTGCGGAGCCGGTCGAGCGCCTCGGGGCCGTAGCGGCGGTGGCCCCCGGCGCTGCGGCCGGCTTCGGGCAGCAGTCCGCGGTCGGAGTAGAAGCGGACGGTCTTGACGGTGGTGCCCGCCCGCTCGGCGAGCTCCCCGATGCTCCACAGGCCGTCAGGGGACAAGGCTTGAACCTCCCTCAGGGGGAGTTCCTACCGTACCGGCGAGCGCGGACGGCCCGCGCTCGGAAGAGACGGGGAGGAGCATGGCCATGACGGCTTTCGTACTGGTGCCGGGTGCCCACACCGGCGGCTGGGTGTGGGAGGAGGTGGCCGGCCGGCTGCGGGAGTCGGGGGCCGGGGCATACCCGGCGACGCTCACCGGCATGGGCGGCCCCGGCGATCCGGCGGGAGCGGGCACCGGCCTGGAGACGCACATCGACGACCTGGTGCGGCTGATCGACGGGCTGGACGCACCGCGGGTGGTGCTCGTCGGCCACTGCTACGGCATCCACCCGGCACTGGGCGCGGCCGGGCGGCGCCCGGAGCGGATCTCCCGGATCGTCCACCTGGACACCGGCATTCCCCGCGACGGCGACCCGCCCCTCGCCCTCGTGCCCGACGGCACGGTCCGCGAACGGCTCTCACGCGCGGACGGGCAGGACGGCGGGGACGGTGGGGACGGAGGCGGGCTGCTGCCCCCGCCGTCCCCGGACGGCTGGCGGCGCTGGGGCAGCACCGCGGGCGTACCCGAGGAGGCACTGGAACGGCTGGCCCGCCTCGCCGCACCCCAGCCCGCGGACACCCTCACCCAGCCGCTCAGGTTGGCCGAGTCCGTGTCGCGGATACCGGCGACCGGCGTCCTGTGCACCGCCAACGGGCCGGGCATCGCCGCGGTCGAGGCCATGGTGGGCCTGGGCGACCCACGCTTCCCGGCACTCACCGACCCCCGGGTGGACTTCTTCGAACTCGCCACCGGGCACTGGCCGATGCTCTCCGCCCCGGGCGAACTGGCCGCCGTACTGCTGCGGGCCGCCGCAGGAGAGGGACACCGGATCCCCCCGCCGCAGGACGAACGGTCCGCGCACCTGAGGCCGTTCGTCCTGGACGTACCCGAGGCACGCCGCGAGCGGACAAGGCGGGTCGACCTCCACCTGCCCGAAGCGGACGGCCCCCGCCCCGCCGTGGTGTTCGTCCACGGCGGCCCGGTCCCGCCCGAGGCGCGCCCGACCCCCCGGGACTGGCCGGCCTTCACCGGCTACGCCCGGTACGCGGCGAGCCTGGGCGCGGTCGGCGCGACGGTGGACCACCGGCTGCACGACATCGCCGACTACGGGCGCGCCGCCGAGGACGTCCGCGAGGCCGTCCGCCTCGTACGGGCCGACCCGCGTGTGGACGGGAACCGGATCGCGCTGTGGTTCTTCTCCGGCGGCGGGCTGCTGTCGGCCCACTGGCTGGCCGCGCCCCCGCCGTGGCTGCGCTGCCTGGCGGCCACCTACCCCCTGCTCGCTCCCCCGCCGGGCTGGCCCGTCGACGCCTCCCGTTTCCACCCCGCGACCGCGCTGCGCACCGCGGGACGGCTGCCGGTGGTGCTGACCCGGGTGGAGCTGGAACTCCCCGAACTCGCCGTCTCCATCCAGGATTTCCTGACCGCAGCGGAGCGCTGCGAGGCCGCCGTGGAGGTGATCGACGTACCCGGCGGCCACCACGGCTTCGAAACCGTCGACCACACCGAACCGGCCCGCCGCGCCGTGGACCGCGCGATGCGGTCCGTGCTGGGCCACCTGCGGAACTGACCCACCCTCACGTCCTGTTGGCGTAGCCGCCGGAACCGGGTAACGTCGCCCGACGTGAACACCGGACCGGCGCCACGCCACACACGGATCGGCTATCCGGTGGAGGGCTGACCGCACGGCGGGGGCGCGGAAGGCACCCCCACGGTTCGGCACGCGGACCTCCCCGTGCTCGTGCACCACGAGTCCATCTCTCCGTGCCGAGCGACAGCGAGGTCAGCCAAGTGACAGTCACGTTCAACCACACCATCATCGCCGCCAGGGACCGCGAGGAGTCCGCCCGGTTCTTCCGGGAGCTCCTGGAGGTGCCGGAAGCACCGTCCTGGGGCGTGTTCACCAACATCCAGCTCACCGACGGCGTGCTGCTGCAGTTCGCCGAGCCGCCGGTGGAGATCCAGATGCAGCACTACGCGTTCCTGGTCGACGACGACCTGTTCGACCGGGCGTACCGGCGGCTGTGCGAGCGCGGTATCGAGCACTGGGCCGATCCGCAGATGCGGCGCCCGGGCGAGACCAACACCGAGCACGGCGGTCGCGGCGTGTACTTCAAGGACCCCTCCGGCCATGCGATCGAACTGATCACCCGGCCGTATCTGTAACCGAGCGGGCGCGGCCGACCACGCCCGCTGACGGCAGGCTGTGACGCGCCACCTGCCGCCGTCGAGTCCCCTCGTACGGCCCGGGGCCGTCCCCGGGCCGTACGAGTCGGCACCGCGGCCGCCGTCCGGCCGCTCCCCGGAGACTGTCAGCACCGGGTGACAGGATGCCGTGCCATGGCCGCAACGATCAGTGAGTCGTGGACGCGAATCGAGAACTGGCTGGCCGGGCACGCCCCGGCCACCCGTGCCGCGCTGGCGCCGCCCGCGGACCCGGCGGACATCGCCGAGCTCGAACGCCTCGTCGGCCGACCGCTGCTGAGACCCCTGGTGCAGTCACTGCTGCGGCACGACGGCCTCCTCGACCAGTGGTCCTGGCTGCTGCCGGGCTCCTACAGACCGTTGAGCGCACGCGAGACGGCGGCCGAGTGGCGGTCTCTCACCGGCTACTACGACAGGTGCGCGACGGACGAGGAGGAAGAGGAGGAGGTCTACCGCTTCATGGAGCTCGGGACCAGCAGCGCCCTGTACGGACATCCACAGTTGGTCCCCATCGCACAGGACATCTGCGGGGGCCGCCTCGTACTGGACCACCGTCCCGAGACCGACCGAGGGCGTGTCCACGAAGTCGAGGCCGTGGAAGGCGTCATGCGCGGATCACACGAGATATGGACGTCCCTTCCGATACTCATGGAGCGGATCGCCACATCCCTCGAGACCGGCGAGTCCCTCGACGGCCACACACCCGTGGTGGACGAGGAGCACAGGCTGTCCTGGGACTTCACGCCGCTGCGGTAAGACGGTGTACGACAACGGTGGCGTCCGGCCGTCGACAGCCCCCTTCCAGCCGAAGGTGTCGGGGCCCGGCTCCACACCGGTGCTCTGGAGCGTGTCCCCGGCCGAACCGTACGCTCACTCACGACTCGACCGGCCGTGGAACCCTCAAAGCGGGCCTCCACCATGCGGCAACAACGCTGGAGGCCCGCCCTCTCGCCTTGGAGTGATCATGGATTACGCACGCGCCCTGAAAGCAGCCGTGATCACGGCCATCTCCACAGCGGCCGGCCACCTCACGATGAGCGCCGGGTTCGCGTGGGCCCGCGGTCAGGAACCGGACCACCCGGACGACTGGTCCGGCTTACCCGAATTCGGTGCCACCCTCCTCGCCACATGGATACTCATGCCCCTGGCGCTGTGGATCGGGATGCGCGTCCTCGGCGAACGGCGCACCTGGCTCCAGATCCTCCTCGGGACACTGTTGTGGATCGGCGTCTCCTCGGTGTACATCGACGACGTCGACCGCCCGGGTGGGCTCATGTCCGTACCGGTCCTGGTCCTGTTCGTCCTGGCAGGCACACTCCTCGGCGCCTACGATCCCGGTTCCGCGCGTAACGACGAAGCGTGAACGGGACGGGTGTGAAGTCGCCCTGGAGGCGACGGCGATGAGTCCCCGGCCGTCCGCGAGCCTGCGGGCTCCGGCGGACGAAATGGACGTGGAGGGCCGGTAGCCGTGCGGCGGCCCCATCACGGCCACTGGTACCGGGCGGTGACGCGGAAGCCCCCCGGCCTCGTTCGGCCGGGGGGCTTTCCCTGGTGGGCGCAGACGGGTTCGAGCCGCCGACATCTGCCTTGTAAGCCTGGCGCCCCTCGTCGGCGGGTCTTCCCTGGTCACCCCACAGGTTGCGGCACTGCGCCTGCCGACGGCTCCCGCACCGCCACAGTCCCCGAGTGACCGTGGTTGCCCCCTCAATCTGGCACGGCTGTGGCACACGGACCGTCTCCAACACCTGCTTTAGGAGTTCGATGCAGGAGTCGTCCTGACGGTGCGACCTGCCACCGCCGAGACCAAGCAAGGACGCGCGTGTACGTCCTCGTTCGGTGTTGTTGATGCCAGCTTTGGATGTCATCAGCGGAACAACTGCAGGTATGGCCAGTACTCTAGAAGCCGTTGCTGTATCGATCCTGGTGAGCGTGAGTTCGAGGTTGTCGACTCGGTCGGGTGATCTTCCGGCTGGCTGAGCATGGAAGCGGGGCCTCCCGCACAGCTCGTGGGTGTCGAATCCAACCGAGCAACAGGAGGCCCCTGGTGCTGCAGTCTTCCGTGTCGACGCCGACGTCGTCCAACTCGGCGTCTTTGGAGTGTGATTGCCTCGCTCACCGGTTCGGGAACGCCGGGGACCGGCCGTACAGGCGCCCGATCTATCCGTCCGACATGAGCGATGCGGAGTGGGCGGTCGTGCGCGACGCGATGCCTGTACCCGGCTGGCTGGAAGGCCGCGGCGGCCAGCCGGAGAGCTATTGCCACCGGCAGATGGTCGACGCGGTGCGCTACCTGGTCGCGGGCGGTATCACCTGGCGGGCGATGCCCGCGGACTTCCCCGCGTGGGACCGCGTCTACGCCTTCTTCCGGCGCTGGCGCGACAAGGGCCTGACCGCCGAGTTCCACGACCGGCTGCGCGAGAGGGTCCGCGAGGCCGCGGGCCGGGATCCGGAGCCGACGGCCGGCGTCATCGATGCGCAGTCGGTGAAGGGAGCCGCTTCGGTGCCTGCCGCGACCAGGGGCTTCGACGGCGGGAAGAAGGTCAACGGCCGCAAGCGGCACATCGTGGTGGACACCCTCGGACTGCTGCTGGCCGTGGCGGTGACCGCGGCTTCGGTCACCGACCGGGACGCGGGGCGGACACTGCTGGCCCGTCTGCACGAGCGGCACTGGCGTGTCACCCGAGTGTGGGCCGACGGCGGCTACACCGGGCGCCTGGTCGACTTCGCCCGCGGTGTCCTGCGCATCGCGCTGACCGTCGTCAGACGCAGCGACGACACCAGCGGCTTCACCGTGCTGCCGAAGAGGTGGCTGGTGGAGCGCACGTTCGCGTGGCTGATGCGCTCACACCGGCTGGCCCGCGACTACGAGAGGCGCACCGACACCTCGGAAGCGGTGATCCGGTGGTCGATGAGCATGGTCATGAGCCGCCGGCTCGTGCGACGGGCACGCTGAACAGCCCTGGACGTTCCTCCGCCAGCCAGCCCCGCGCGGCCAGGCGCTTCGCCTTGGAGCGCATCCCTTCGACCTTCGCCGGGACCGGCTCCAGCCCGAGGGCCGCCGCGAGCTGCCGGCAGTCCATCGCCTCCCCGCAGGTCCCGCTCCCGCCGGCCAGGACGTCCATGATCCGCTGGTAGTCCGGTGCCAGAACTGTCGAAGCGAGCCCTTCCTTCCAGTGCGGCACCACCGAACCAGGCACCGCCGCCGTGACCTGCAACGACTCTTCGCCGGCCACCGCGATCGGCTGCACGTCATTGCCACAGCGAGGCTCCGCCAGAACCTCACTCACCGTCTCGCGGGCGATCACGAACCGCTCCCACAGGGCCTCGGCCTCCCGCAGCTCGGCCTGGAGAGCCTCCACCCGCTGCCGAGCGGCGCGTTCGCGCTCCTCCAGCAGCCCCATCACCGACGGCATCCCGGCACCTCCACCAAAGAGGACGACACGACACCTCGTCCCTGCCGCCTAAACACCCCACCTATACCTGACCAGCGGAAACGCACCCATCACTCTTGGAAAGACAACGGCTTCTAACGCGTGTTCGTGGGCCTGATCGTCGTGGAGCCAGGCCAGGACCGGGCGGGCAGCCGGCGGGTCGAGCTGGTCGCTGATGTGGCGGGCTCGTTGCCGTAACCAGCGCAGGGCCAGGCGGGGTGAGCCAGCCGCGTGGGTGCCGAGGGGGAAGGTGCGGCCGTCGTCGGGGGTGGAGGCGGTGGCCTGGCATCGGTAGGTGCGGCTCAGCACGGCTGGGCTTCCCGCGTGGTCGGCAGTGCTGCGGGGAGTGGGAGCCGGGCGGTCACCGTGTGGCCGCGAGCGGTGTGGTGGACCTTCACGTCGTCGGCCAGCGTGGTGACGATGGCCAGTCCTCGGCCGTGGGTGGCGTCCTGGTGGGGGTGAGTGACCTGTGGGCGTGTGGTGGTGGCGCCGGTGTCGGTGACGGCGAGCGTGACGGCCTCGGGGGTGCGGGTGATGGTGACGCGGAAGGCGGG
Source organism: Streptomyces mangrovi (assembly GCF_900114215.1). Classification (GTDB taxonomy): domain Bacteria; phylum Actinomycetota; class Actinomycetes; order Streptomycetales; family Streptomycetaceae; genus Streptomyces; species Streptomyces barkulensis. The sequence goes on from NZ_FOSG01000005.1 coordinate 40,545, forward strand.
CCCGGTGGTGTGGGTGACCGCATTGGCGCCCAGCTCGGTGACGATCAGTGCCGCGTCGTCCACACAGAAGGCGTCGGCGAGGAGTTTACGGGTCCATTCGCGGGCCTTACGTACCTCCTCAGGGCGTCCTGCGAAGGTTCGTCGATGGATGAGCATGCGCGTCTCCTTGCTCTGAGCTGCGGTTTTCAGCGGCGCCGAGGCCTGGCAACAAGCACCGGCGCGCTCGCACGTACAATAAGTACTAGCACCGTAGCCATAGTGCGAGTACTTGAGATGCGAGATCGCACTTTTCGTACTGGTCGACTGCCGAATAGCGTTCGCCACGGCGTGGTGCAGAACCGGGATGCCAAGACGGAGGAGGAGAGCCGATGTTCGGTCTGATGGTGCGCTTCACCTGCAAGGACGAGGCGGCGGCAGCGGCGTTCGACGCGCTGGTGGCGCGGACCGGGGAGCAGATCCGCGCCCATGAACCCGAAACGGTGATCTACACCGTGCACCGTGTTGACGGCCGCCCCCTGGAACGGATCTTCTACGAGCTGTACCGGGACGCCGACGCCTTCGCCTTCCACGAGGCGCAGGACTACGTGCGCGCCTTCCTCGGCGAACGGGACCGGTACCTGTCCGCCGTCGAGGTCGACCGTCTGGAGTTCGTCTCCGGCAAGGGTGCCGGTCATGAGCGCTGACTACGAGAAGACCCTCGGCCGCAAGATCGCCTCCCACCGCAGGCGCAGAGGTCTGTCGCAGAAGGAACTCGCCAGGCTCCTGGACCGCTCGGAAGCCTGGGTGTCGCAGGTGGAACGCGGAGTACGCCGAATCGACCGCATGACCGTCCTGGAGAAGGTCGCCGACGTCCTCGGCCTGCCGGTGGCCGAACTGGCAGCGGGATCACCGGTCCTGGCGTCGAACACGGAGGGGAAACCATCCGGAGCACACCGGCTGCGGCTGACGCTGAGCGGCTCGCACCGGCTCAGTGCCGTACTCGGGCAGCCGGAGCACCCGGACATGCCGGCCCTGCGCACCGATGTGGAACGCGCCTGGACCCTGACGCACGAGGGCCGGTACGCGGAACTGTCCGACTTGCTGGAACGGCTCGTGCCGCACCTGGAGTCGGCGGCCCGATCCGGTACCGGAGAGGACCCCGCCGAGCCGTTCCGTCTGCTGGCCTCCACGTACGGCGCATGCGGTGCGGCACTGGCGAACATGGGCGAGCCGGACGTGGCATGGGTCGCGGTCGACCGCGCCGTCTCCGCCGCCGAACGCACCGGAGATCCGCTGCTGATGGCGGCCGGTGAGTTCCGGCTGGCGATCGTCTTCCTCGGCTCCGGGTACTACGAGCAGGCGGCCCGGGTCGCGCGCAGCGCCGCCGAAGCCCTGGCACCACTGGCCACGGAGGGACGACCGGATGCGGTGGCCCTGCGCGGCGCTCTGACGTTGCAGCACGCGGTGGCCTCGGCCCGGCTGGACCGAGGTGAGGAGGCGTATCAACTCCTGCGGCACGCACGCGAGATGGCCGAGCAGGTGGGAGAGGGCCGCAACGACTACAGCACGGAGTTCGGACCGCTCAACGTCGGCCTCCACGAGGTCGCCATCGCCGCCGACCTGGGCGACGCCGGTACCGCACTGCGCGCCGCCGAATCCGTCGATCCCTCTGCGCTCTCCTCCGAGCGGCAGGCGCGCTTCCGCATCGACCTCGCCAGGGCGTATGCCCAGCGCCGGCAGACCGAGGAGGCGACGGTCGCCCTCACCGAAGCCCGGCGCCTCGCCCCCGAACTGGTCGACGCCAAGCCGGCGGTCAGGCAGCTCGTGTCCGACCTGCTGGTCATGAGCCCCCAGCCGTCCGCGCCCCTGCGGACCCTGGCGGACGAACTGAACGTGGAAGATGTGTGACCCGCGATGCCGCATGAGTCACCGTTTGCCCGTCTGGCCGGCACCGCCGCCGTTGGTGTCAGATGGTGATGTCGAAGACCCCCGGCCCTGGTGGGCCGGGGGTCTTCGTGCTGGTGGGCGCAGACGGGTTCGAACCGCCGACATCTGCCTTGTAAGGGCAGCGCTCTACCGCTGAGCTATGCGCCCGGGGTGAGCCCACAGCGTACCGTGCCGCGCCGTGTGCGCCACAAACGCGGGAGGCGGGGGGCTGTCCCCACCCCGGACCCGGTGGGGTGCCGGATGCCGCCGGCGGGCGGGAATCCATAGCGTCGGCAGGGCGCCGCCGGGCAGCCCCACCGAGCGGCCCCGCCGAACGGATACGGAGACCGCCCATGACCACCGAGACCCGCCGCAGCACCGTACGCGCCCTGGTCGCCGTCGTTCTCGCGGTCGCCGCCACCGCCGGGGTGGCCGGGTGTGTGGACGCCGGTGACGTGCCGCCCGAGCGCCGGGCCTTCGCGGTCGGCGAGGAAGTGGCGACGCTGGTGGTCGATGTCGAGGACTCGCCGGTGGAGGTGGTGGCGGCGGACCGGACCGACGTACGGGTGACCCGGTGGTTCGACGGGGTCGCCTACGGCGGCAGCACCGGGGCGCGGTGGTCGATGGAGGGCGGGACGCTGTCGCTGGGCCCCGCCTGCTCCGGGCTCGCGAGCTGCGACATCCGGCACCGGGTGGAGGTGCCGCGCCGGCTCGCGGTACGGGTGGAAGGCCGCAACGGGGACGTTGTCGCGCGCGGGTTCCGTGAGGCGCTCGCGGTCTCCGCCGACAACGGCGGTATCAGGGTGCGCGATGTCACCGGGCCGCTGGAGCTCAGCGGCGACAACGGTCCCGTCGAGGCGACCGGGGTCGGCTCCCGCGAGGTGGTCGCCGAGGCGGACAACGGCAGGCTGAGGCTGGCCCTGGTGCGGGTGCCTCAGCGGGTGGAGGCCCGCGGCCGCAACGGTTCGGTCACCGTCGAGGTGCCCCGCGCCGCGTACCGCGTGGACGCCGCGGCCGAAAACGGCGGGGCCCTGGTGGAGGTGCCGCGGGGCGGCGCGGGCGATCCCGCCATCACCGCCCGCGCGGCCAATGGCGATGTGACCGTGCGCCCCGTGGGCCGGCGGGACCGGTCGTGAGGTGATCGCCCCGGTCGCCTCCCGTGTGTTCCCCCGGGCCGGGTGGGAGAATGGCAGCCGGGCCGGCGAGGGCGTAAGGGGAGAGGACACACGTGGCGGCGATGAACGGCGGCGGCGCACGCCGCTGGGGCTGGGGCGGCGGCGGGCGTGCCGAGAGCCGGCGTGCCGAGGCCCAGGCCGCGAAGGACGCGGCGGCCACCGCGTTCTACGAACTGGACACCGCGCAGCGGGATCTGCGGATCTCCATCGAGACCCTGGCGGCCGTCGACGACTCCCCGGCCTCGCGCCGGGCCGTGGAGGACTTCGCCGAGTTCGGACGGCGGATCGACCAGGTCAGCCATGAGTACATCGCCACCGTGGACGCCCACGACCTGGAGCGCGACGACCTGGACGCCGACACCGCCTCCCGCGCCCGCCGGGCCCTGGACAGGACGCGGGAGGACCTGGAGCGCACCCGCGCGGACCTGGAGCGGTTCGGGCAGGGGCTCGGGCCGCTGCTGGAGAAGGCCGAGACGCAGCTCGCCCGGCTGGCGCCCGCCGTGGAGCGGGCCCGGCAGGCGCTGCTGGGTGCGACGAAGGCGCTGGACGCCGTACGCGCCGCCGGGCTGCGGTCCGACGAGGCGGCGGCCCGGCTGGCCGCCCTCTCCCCCGAGCTGACCAGACTCAACGAGGGCGCCGCGCGCCACGGTGTGCGGGACACCCTTCAGCGGGCCGAGCGTGTGCTGCATCAGGCGGAGGGGGTGCGCAGGGAGGTCGAGCTGCTGCCGGAGCGGTCGGCCGAGACCGACCGGCGGCTGTCCTCCCTGCGCACCCGCGCCGAGGCGCTGCGGCACCGGGCGGAGAACGTCGGGCCGGTGCTGAGCGAGCTGCGGCGGCGGTTCACCGTCGCGTGCTGGGAGGACCTGCAGAACGTGCCGGAGCAGGTGGCGGGTGCGGTGCGGCAGGCCGAGGAGAAGCTGGCCGAGGCGCGTACCGCCCGGCAGGAGCAGCGGTGGGCGGACGCCACCGCCCGGCTGTCGACGGTGCGGGCGCTGCTGAACGACGCGGACGAGGCGGTCTCGGCGGCCGGTGAGCGTCTGCGGCGGCTGAACGAGGTCTCCTTCGACCACAGCGGCGAGGTGGAGCGGACGCGCTTCGCCATCCGCGACGCCCAGCGGCTGGCGATGGCCGGGCGCAGCCATCCCGATCCCCGGCACGCGGGTCCGCTGGACGAGTCGGTGGCCCGGCTGGAACGGGCGGTGGCGGGGCTGTCGGGGCGGCATCCGGACTGGTGGGGCTTCGTGACGGAGCTGGACGCCATCCGCGAGACGGTGGCGGACGTGGTGCGCCGGATACGCGAGGAGCGGGCGGCGGGCGGCTGAGCCGCGCGGCCGGCCGGGCGCGGCCGTATGCGGGCGGCCCGCTCCCACCGCGGTACCGCGACCGCTGTCCAATCGCTGTCCAACCGCTGTCCAACCGCTGTCCAACCGCTGTCCACAGGCTCCCCGCGATGGCCGGACCGGCGCTTATCCTGCTTGCATGCCCCGATACGAGTTCCGCTGCCGCGCCTGCGGCACCACGTTCGAAGTGAACCGACCGATGGCCGAGTCCGGTGCGCCCGCCAGTTGCCCGGAGGGCCACGGCGACACGGTGAAGCTGCTGTCCACCGTCGCGGTGGGCGGCGCGGCCGCCCGTTCCTCCGCCCCGGCGCCGAGCGCGGGCGGCGGCGGGGGCGGAGGGTGCTGCGGGGGCGGCTGCTGCGGCTGAACGGGAGAGCCGGGGCCGTCCGTCGGAAGCCGTCGGCGGGCGCGGGCTACCGCTTGCGCGCGATGGTCACGCCGTCGGCGACCGTCAGCATGATCGACTCCATCCGCTCGTCGGCGAGGACATGATCGTTGAAGGCCCGGATCGCGGCGGCTGCACCGGTGGCCTCCGGGTCGGCGACCTCGCCGTGGAAGAGCACGTTGTCCGCGACGATCAGTCCGCCCGCCCGCATCCTCGGCACCAGCTCCTCCCAGTAGGCGATGTAGTTGTCCTTGTCGGCGTCGAGATAGACGAAGTCGATCTCCGGCTCGGCGGGCAGTGCCCGCAGGGTGTCCAGGGCGGGCGCGATACGCAGGTCGATGCGGTCGGCCACGCCCGCCCTGGCCCATGCCTCGCGCCCCAGGGCCGTCCACTCCTCGGAGACGTCGCAGGCGATGAGTGTGCCGTCCGCGGGCAGGGCCTGGGCCATGGCGAGTGCGGAGAAGCCGGTGAAGGTGCCGACCTCCACGATGCGGCGGGCTCCGGTCAGCCGTACCAGGAAGGCCAGCATCGGTCCCTGTTCCTGGGCCGACTGCAGCCCGGCCCGGTCGGGGAAGCGGTCGTGCGTGGTCTCCACCAGATCGCGCAGGACGGGGTCGAGCGGCGGGTTGTGGTCGAGCACGTACCTGTACAGCTCGGCGGTCTGGAGGGGGCGTTTGTCGCGGGATGCCGGTGTGGTCATGCCCGCATCCTCGCTCAGGCCCGTCGTCCCCGCTCAGTCCCGCCCGGTGTGCGCGAGGAATTCCCGCAGTACGCGCTCCCCTGCCGCGACCCCGCGCTCTGGCAGGGCGGTGATGTGCGGGGCGGTCCAGCCCAGGTCGGCCAGCTCCCCGTGGCCGGGCCGCCAGCCGGTGTCGGCGGCCAGCAGCAGGTCGGCGTCGAGGAGGGAGTCGCCGGCGGCCAGGACGTGTTCGGCGCCGGTGCGCCGGGCGACCTCGGCGACGGCGGCGCTCTTGGTGAGCGGGCGCGGCACGGCATAGAGCTTGCGGCCTTGGAGGGAGACCGTCCAGCCGCGCGGCCCGGCCCAGTCGGCCAGTTCCTTCACCCAGGTGCCGGGCAGCTTCTCGCGGTCCACGACGAGGTAGGCGAACAGCTCCTCGGCGACGCGCTCCTTGAGCAGCCAGCCGGGATCGGCGGTCCCCACCATGCGGGCGCGCACCTGCGCCAGCGGCGCGCAGTCGGCGTCCAGGGCGCGCCGTACCCGGGCGTGCCAGGCGGGGTCGGACTCGCCGTCCACCATCAGATGGCCGCCGTTGGCGCAGATCGCGTAGCGCGGGGGCGGGCCCGGCAGGTGGATGCGCCCGTACTGCTCGCGGGTGCGGGTGGTGGTGGGGACGAAGACGGACCGGTCCGCGAGTTCGGCCAGCAGGGCGGCGGCGGTCTCGGTGAGGTACGACAGGGGCCTGGACCGGTAGACCTCCACGCACAGCAGGCGCGGGGCCTCGGCGTCGGGCACGGTCAGGCCGAGGGCGGCGGCGGAGTAGATGAGGGTGCGGTCCAGGTCGCTGGCGACCAGGGCCGTGCCGCGCCCCGGGACCGCGGGCGCGGGGCCGGTCGCGGCGTCGGCCGCCGGGCGGCTCATCGGGCGGCCTTTCCGTCGGCGCCGGTGGCGCCGCGCGTGTAGCGGGGGTGGATGAGGCCGACGCAGGAGTAGGGCAGGTCGTCGGTCTCCTCGACGGGTACGCCGCGCTGTTCGGCGAGCAGCCGGATGTGCTCCAGGTCGGCGCCCGCGCCGCGCCGGGCCAGGATGCGCCAGGGGACGCGGCGCAGCAGCACCCGGGTGGTCTCGCCGACACCGGGCTTGACGAGGTTGACGTCCCCGATGCCGTACTCCTCGCTGATGCGCTCCACCGCCCTCCAGCCGGCCCAGGTGGGGGCGCGGTCGGCGGCGAGCAGTTCCGCCACGTCCGCGGCCACGTCGGCGCGGACGGCTTCGAAGCGGCTCGCGACGGTGTCCAGGAAGAGGTTGGAGACGTCCCCTCCGGCCAGTTCGCGGTAGTACTTGGCCCCGTGGAAGTCGTCGGGTCCGACGAGGTCGGCGCGCAGCACGGTGCGCGAGACGAGGCCGGAGACGGTGGAGTTGAGGCAGGCGGAGGGGATGAGGAAGTCCTCGCGGGTGCCGTAGGTGCGTACGCAGCCGCCGGGATCGGCCAGGACGGCGAGTTCGGGGGCGAAGCCGGGGAAGGGGCGCAGGGCGTCGGCGAGTTCGCGGGTGATGGCGCCTTTGCCCGTCCATCCGTCGACGAAGACCACGTCGGCCGGGTCGTGGTGGGCGGCGAGCCAGCGCAGGGCGGTGGTGTCGATGCCGCGGCCGCGGACGATGGAGACGGCGTAGTGGGGTATGTCCAGGCCGTGCACCTGCCTGGCCCAGCGGCGCATCAGCACCCCGACGGGGGTGCCGGCGCGCGCGAGGGAGGCCAGCACGATGCCCTTCTCGCGGCCGTCCCGACCGCCCCGGCCGCCGTCCCGGCCTGCCGTTCCGTCCCGGCCGCCCCGCTCGGTGAGCAGGGTGTCGGTGACCGCGCCGACGGCGCGGGCGATCCGGTCGGCGGAGGTCTCCAGCGCCTGGTGGAACAGCCGCTGGTACTCCCGGCTGGGCTGGTACTCCACCGGCAGCGACTCGGCGTAGTGCGCTCCGCCGGACTGGATGGCCTCCTCGCGCTCCTCGGTGGGCGCTTCCAGGGTGACGTCGGAGAGGTCCTGGAGCAGCCAGCCGACGTCCTCGGGGGCGTAGGAGGAGAAGTGCGGGCCGCGCAGCGGTGCGGGCAGCGGCCGGTGGGAGGGGACGACCGCGAGCAGTACCCGGCCGGTGTGGGCGGCGAGGTGGGCCAGCAGGCCGTCGGGGGCGTGGAGGGCGGGGGTGTCGGCGGCGGAGTCCACGACGGCGACGACGGCGTCGAAGCCCCGGCCCGCGATGTTGTAGGCGTACCGGTCGCCCGGCCGGCCGGGGGTGCCGTCGGCGGGGTCGTCGTGGGCGGGGAAGACCAGGCGGGTGCGGATGGCGTAGCCGGGCTCGTCGACCGCCAGGACGGGCGAGCGGGTGGTGGTGGAGTAGCGGACCTCGGTGCCGGTGGCGCCGGTGAGGGCGTCGGCCAGCCGCAGCGGCGCATACATCAGTTCCTCGCACCCCAGGACGAGCACCCTGCGCGCCCCCTCGGGGAGGTGGGCGGCGATCCGCTGGGCCATCGCGGGCAGCGCGGCCTCCAGCCGGGCCCGGTGGGCGGGGGTGAAGCCGTGCCGCCCGCCGTCGGGCAGGCCCGTCGGCCAGCCCAGGTCGACGCGGCGCACCTGCTCCGGATCGAATCCGGGCGCGGGCCGCGGCGGCGGGCTGTCGTGGGCCTCGACCAGGGCGGCACCGCGCTCCAGTACGCCGTCGGGCAGGCGTACGGTGCCGGTGGCCAGGGCCACCACGTCGATGCGGGCGCCGAGCTCGGCGGCGAACTTCTCCAGCCGGGCCCGGTCCCGCGGTCCGCGCAGGTCGGTCAGGGCCACGATCACGTACCGCTCGCGCGGGAAGGTGCGGTGCAGTGCGGTGATGGTGTTGAGGACGGTGGTGCCGGTGGAGAACTCGTCGTCCACCAGGACCAGCGGCCCGTCTCCGGCCAGCAGCTTTGGGTCCTGCGGCAGCAGCAGATGGGAGGTGGCGTGGGAGTGCTCCTCCTCGAAGCCGCCCACCGGCTCCACGCCGGGGACGGCGCGGCGGGTGGAGTGGAGGTAGGGGGCGGTGCCCAGGCCGTCGGCGACGCTGTGGCCGAGGCCGGTGGCGGTCTCGGCGTAGCCGAGGACGACCGCGCGGCCGGCGTCCGCGCCCAGCAGCTCGCGGACGCGTTCGCCCAGGCGCAGTCCGGTGCCGTGAACGGTCCCGGGGAGCTGGGGGACGTGCTTGCCGAGCACCTGGGAGACCAGCAGGTGCGCCCGGCGGGGGTTGCGTCGCAGGGCCAGGCCGAGCAGGTCGCGCAGGCGTCCGGCCTCCTCGCCGGGCGGGGCCTCCAGCCGTACCTCCAGCCGCTGTGCGACCCATTCGCCGGACCATTCGCCGGGCCCCTGACCGGACCTCTGGCCGGGGCCGGGCCCACTGGTCTCCCCCGGTGCCCCGGACTCCCGTCCGTCTGTGCGCCCGTCCGCGTCCGCCGCCTGCGTCACCCTGCCGTACCCCTCGCCGTGGTCGCGGCCGTGGTCGCGGCCGTGGTCGTCCTCGTTCGTATGACTCATATGCTCCCAGCCGCCAGCAGCTCGACGAACCCCACGCCCTCGTGCGCGACGCCGAAGGCCTCGGCCCGCAGCAGGGTTCGCTCGGCCCAGGCGCGGTGCGGCTTCACCTCGTTCATCTTGTTGGTGTAGGCGGAACGCAGCACTCCGCCGCCGCAGCGCTCGGGGCGCAGTATGTCCGTGGCGTCGCTGAACTCCTCGTGGCTGACCACCGACAGGGCGTGGACGGGCGCGACGTGGGAGGGGTGGATGCACGTCTTTCCCTGCAGACCGTTGGCCCGGTCCAGACCGATCTCGCGCAGCAGCCCGTCCATGTCGTGCTCGATCAGCGCGGCGCGCAGCTCCTCGGCGCGGCCGGTGAACGGGCTCTGGCGCAGCTGCGGTTTGAACATCCGCTCCTGGAGCCGGAAGTACTCCCACACGGGTCCGGTGACGGTGAAGCCGGTGCCGTCGGCCCGGCCGAGCACGTTGACCACGTCGGCTATCACCGAGGCGACGATCTGCACGTCGTAGGCGGTCATGTCGGGGCTGCGGCGCAGTCCGTAGGCGGAGCAGAAGTCGGTGACGCCCAGGCGGAGCGCCAGGACCCGGTCGCGGTACTTGTCGACGGTGCGGGCTATCCCGGTGAGCGTCTCCACCCGCGTCTCCAGGTGCAGGAGGTCGGGGGACTCCAGGACGGGCATGGCGAACAGCCGCCGCCCGCAGTCGGCCTCGGCGGCGGCGAGCGCCTCCAGGAAGGGCAGTCCGCGCTCCTCGGTGAACTTGGGCAGCACGAAACCGGACAGCAGACGGGTGCTGGAACCCAGGCGCCGGACCAGGGAGGTGATCTGCGCGGGCTCGCGGACACGGACGAACAGCAGCGGAGGCTCGGCGGAGGCGGAGGCGGCCAGCTCGGCGAACTGCCGGATCAGGTTCTCCTCGGCGCCGGGCACTTCGGTGTCGTCGATGGAGTCCTCCAGGCAGAGCACCATGGAGACCACGCCCCGTCGGGCCTGCTTGAGCACGTCGTCGGCGAGCCGGGGGCGGGTGGCGGGGCTGTAGAGGGTGGCACCGAGGGCCACCGACAGAAGACGGGCCGGGGATCGTGCCGAGAACTCGGCCGGTTCCTTGTGGAACAGTTCCCGCCGCACCTGCGGCGAAAGGTGTCCGAAGTGCCGCATAGGACCCCCGTTCCGTCACCGGCCCCATGTCTTCCATGAGCGAGAACCGGCCGATCATCGTAAGCACGCACGTGGCTCAAAAGTTACTCGAACGCATGAACATAGCATTACTTACGCATAAACCCGGGGTGCCGAGGCACCCGCGTTGTACCGGCGGGCCGCGACAGGCAGGATGGCGCTATGACGCACGCGATGCTGAAGGGGTCGAACATCCAGCTCCACGCGACGGCCGTGCGCGCCGTACTGCGCTGGACACCGGGCACGGGCGTCCGCGACGTCGACGCCTCCGCGCTACTGCTGGGCGCGGACGGGCGTGTGCGCTCCGACGAGGACTTCGTCTTCTACAACCAGCCGCGACACCCCTCCGGGCTGGTGCGGTACCTGCCCAAGAGGCGCGAGCCGGAGGGGCTGACGGACTCGGTCGAGGTGGACCTCGGCCGCCTGGAGACGTCCGTGGAGCGGGTGATGCTGTCCGCGTCGGCGGACGGCGGCACCTTCGCCGATGTGCGCGACCTGGTACTGCTGGTCGTGGACGCCGACGGCGGTGAGACGATCGCCCGTTTCGAGATCCGTCCCGAGACGGGCTCGGAGACGGCGCTGATCTGCGGTGAGCTGTACCGGCGCGGGGACGGCTGGAAGTTCCGCGCGCTGGGGCAGGGATACGCCACCGGGCTGGTCGGGCTGGCGACGGACTTCGGCATCTCGGTGGAGGAGGCCGAGTCGGCCGCGCCCGGGGAGCCCGGTCAGACGATCCCGCAGCCGCCTCCGGAGCCGGGCTTCCCGCAGCCGGAGCCGATGCCCGAACCCCGCCCCGAGCCGCAGCCGCACCCCGAGCCGCCGCCCGGGCCGAACCCTCCGTCGCCGCGCCCCGTCCCCGGTCCCACCCCCGGGCCGGAACCGCTGCCCGAGCCGGAGCCGCCGCACCCCGGGCCGGGACCTGAACCGGGGCCCGAGCCGGGGCCCCGGCCCGAGCCCGAGCCCGCCGCCGCGTCGCACCCGACGGCGCCGGTGCCGGCCGGGCCGCCGCCGGGACCCGCCTACGGATACCCGCAGCCCGCCACGGGGGTCCCCCCGGCGCAGCCCGCGTACGGCTATCCGCATGTGCCCCCGCCGCCGGCCCGGCCCCCGGCCCACCGGCCCGGCACACCCGACCCGGCCTTCACCCTGCCGCCCCAAGGCCCGCAGTTCGTGGGACGTTAGCCGGAGCGCCCGGTGTGGCTCCCCGCGCGGGGAGCCACACCGGCCGGCCACGGGTCACGCCCGGTCCGCCTTGTTCTTGTAGCCGCGCCCCCACTGCAGACCCCAGCCGTAGAGCCGGTCGAGTTCCGACTGGAAGCCGTAGACATAGCGCACCTCCCGGCGGACCACCAGTTGCCCCTTGGCGTCGTTCTCGATCAGCACCACCGCGCAGGAGCGGGCCTCGGGGGCTCGTTCGTCGAGGCCGATCTCGATGCGCGGCCCGTTGCTGGGGATCAGCGAGACCACCGCCTGGGTGCGGTCGAACGCCGGAGTCCCGTCGTAGATGTAGACGAAGACCAGCAGCCGCTTGATCTCGTCCTTGTGGTCGAGGTTGACGTAGATGGTCTCGCCCGAGGAGCCGCCGAACCTGTCGTCTCCGCTGAGTTTGACGTACGGCGGCGCGTTGATCTCCCCCAGCAGCCCGCCGAGCGGCTGGACGACGCCCTTGGAGCCGTCCTTCAGCTCGTACATGCAGGCCAGGTCGAGGTCGACCGTCACCACGCCCCGGGTGTGCCCCTGCACCGGCTCGGGTTTGAACGCCTGGAGCGGGTTGCGCAGCAGGCCGCCGCGCCGCGGCCGCCCGTCGAAGTCGGACGAGCGCATCCGCCAGGAGAGATTGACCTGCAGGTGGCCGCTGTCGGCGCCCTGCCGGGTGAGTGAGATCGCCGAGTGCCGCTTGGTCAGCTCCACCGCGTACGTCGACGCGCCGCCGACCGTGTCGAACTTCGGACCTCTGCGCATGCCGCTGCGCCAGTTCTCCCACAGGGAGACCATGACTTCCTACCCCCAACTCCCGAGCGGACCGTCCCATGAACGTGCCGTGACTGTGCCGTGCCCCTGCCGTCCGCGTGCCTGCGGTGTCATGCCGCGGGGGCGGCCACGAGACGTCTCGTGGCCGCCCCCGCACAGAGCGTTCCGCAATCGGGGCGCCGTCACACGCCCGAGGGGACTTCCGGCTTCTGCGCCGGGCTGCCTCCCTCGCCTCCCCCCTCGTCCCCGCCCTGCACGGCCTCCTTGCGGTTGTGCCGCACCGAGGTCCAGAAGGCGGTGCCGATCAGCGCGACGCCGATGAGGCCGGTGATGACCTCGTTGACGTGCCACCTGATGGTGACCAGCAGCAGGATGCCCAGGGCGCCGATGGCGTAGTGGGCGCCGTGCTCCAGGTAGCGGTACTCGTCCAGCGTGCCCTGGCGGACCAGGTAGACGGTGATGGACCGGACGTACATCGCGCCGATGCCCAGACCCAGCGCGATGACCACGGGGTCGTTGGTGATGGCGAAGGCGCCGATGACGCCGTCGAAGGAGAAGGACGCGTCCAGGACCTCCAGGTAGAGGAACATGAAGAACGCGGCCTTGCCCGCGAGCAGGACGACCGGAGCCTGCTTGCCGGCGCGCCGGGCGGCCTCCTCGGCCTCGTGCTGCTGTTCCTCGTCCTCTTCGATCTTGTTCTCGAAGTGGCTGGAGAGACCGTTGACGATCAGATAGGTGAGCAGACCCGCGATGCCCGCGAGGTAGACCGTCGCGGACTCGTCCGCGTGTCCCTCGTAGAGCACGGCCTGGGTGCCCAGGACGGAGCCCGAGATCAGCAGGGCGATCAGTGCGACGACCACCGCGAGGCCCTCGACCTGGCCGAAGCGGGCCAGCGGGCGCTCGACCACCTTGAGCCAGTGGATGTCGCGCTCCTCGTCGAAGAGGAAGTTGAGGAAGATCATCAGCAGGAACATGCCGCCGAAGGCCGCGATCGACGGGTGGGCGTCGGTGACCAGCTGTTCGTAGCGCTCCTGGTCGTTGAGCGCCAGGTCGACCGCCTCGATCGGCCCCAGCTGGGCCGAGACGGAGACGATCACGATGGGGAACACCAGGCGCATGCCGAACACGGCGATGAGGATGCCGATGGTGAGGAAGATCTTCTGCCAGAACTCGTTCATCTTCTTCAACACGCCGGCGTTGACGACGGCGTTGTCGAAGGACAGCGAGATCTCCAGGATGGAGAGGATCCCCACCAGGGCGAACGCCTCCCACCCCCCGAACAAGAAGGCGGCGACGAGTCCGGCGGCGGTGACGCCGAAGGACCAGCCGAATGTCCTTAGAACCACTGATTACCCAATCTTCTCTCTGGTGGGAGTCCCCCCACGCCGTGGGCGGTGCGGGGCCGCCGCGCGGCCCGCTTTACGAAACGTTTACTCCGAAGTCTAGGGCGATGCCCCGCAGCCCTGACGCGTACCCCTGGCCGACGGCCCGGAACTTCCACTCGCCCCCGTAGCGGTAGAGCTCCCCGAAGATCATCGCGGTCTCGGAGGAGGCGTCCTCGGTCAGGTCGTAGCGCGCCAGCTCGTTGCCGTCGGCCTGGTTCACCACGCGGATGTAGGCGTCGGTGACCTGGCCGAAGCTCTGCCGCCGGGCCTCGGCGTCGTGGATCGACACCGCGAAGACCACCTTGTCGGCCTGCTGGGGAACCTGGGTGAGGTCCACCAGGATCGTCTCGTCGTCGCCACCGCCCGTGCCGCCGACCAGTTCGTCGCCCGTGTGCTCGACCGATCCCTCGGGGCTGGTGAGGTTGTTGTAGAAGACGAAGTACTCGTCACCGAGCACCCGGCCGCCCGCGCACAGCAGCGCGCTGGCGTCCAGGTCGAAGTCCGCGCCCGTGGTGGAGCGGGCCTTCCAGCCCAGCCCGATCTGGACCTGGGTCAGGTTCGGTGCGGCCTTGGAGAGGGAGACATTGCCCCCCTTGGCGAGCGTGACGCCCATGTTGCTGATCCTCTCCCGATGCGATGCGCCCAGTGTTCCCAGAACATCCGGCGCCGCATACCTCCCGGACATGGAAGTCTGCGGCGCCGGAGACTGCCGGGATCGGGTGGAACCGACCGGCGGCAGGAGGTGACCGACAGGTCTCAGACGTTCACCCCGAAGTCCTGCGCGATGCCGCGCAGGCCGGAGGCGTAGCCCTGGCCGATGGCCCGGAACTTCCACTCGGCGCCGTGGCGGTACAGCTCGCCGAAGACCATGGCGGTCTCGGTGGAGGCGTCCTCACTCAGGTCGTAGCGCGCCAGCTCCTTGTTGTCGGCCTGGTTCACCACCCGGATGTAGGCGTTGCGGACCTGGCCGAAGCTCTGCTGGCGGGTCTCGGCCTCGTAGATCGACACCGGGAAAACGATCTTGGTGACCTCCGCGGGCACCCCGGCGAGGTTCACCTTGATGACCTCGTCGTCGCCCTCGCCCTCACCTGTGAGGTTGTCACCGGTGTGCTCCACGGAGCCGTCGGGGCTGGTGAGGTTGTTGAAGAAGACGAAGTGCTGGTCGGAGACGACCTTTCCCTCGGCGTTCGTCAGCAGCGCGCTGGCGTCCAGGTCGAAGTCCGTGCCCGTGGTGGTGCGGGCGTCCCAGCCGAGACCGACGATCACGGCGGTCAGGTTGGGGGCTTCCTTGGTCAGCGAGACGTTGCCGCCCTTGCTGAGGCTGACTCCCACGAGTCCTCCCGTTTGGTCATAAGGAGCACGATGTGCCCCCGTTGCGTGGATGCCGTTCGATAACGAGCCGATCCTAGTGATCGGTTCCCTGCCTTCACACGGCCCTGCGGGTACGCGGCCCTACAGGCTCTCGAGGGCCTTCGCGTACTCGTTCAGATCACGTGCGTCGGGCAGCGCGTTGACGACCGCCCAGCGCACCACGCCCTCCTTGTCGATGATGAAGGTCCCCCGCACCGCACACCCCTTCTCCTCGTCGAGGACGCCGTACTCGCGCGCGGTGTCGCCGTGCGGCCAGAAGTCCGACAGCAGCGGGTAGTCGAGCCCTTCCTGCTCCGCGAAGACGCGCAGCGTGAAGGGCGAGTCGCACGAGACGGCCAGGAGCTGGACGTCGTCGTTGACGAAGCGGGGCAGCTCGTCACGCAGGGCGCACAGCTCGCCGGTGCACACCCCGGTGAAGGCGAAGGGGTAGAAGAGCAGGACGACGTTCTTCTCGCCCTTGAAGTCCGCGAGCCGCACGGTCTCGCCGTGCTGGTTTCTCAGCTCGAACTCCGGGGCCTTGGTGCCCACCTCGATCGCCATGGACGCGTTCCCTTCGGTGTAGGTGACGCCTCCACCCTACGCAGGGCTCGCCCGGCCTCCTCGAAAAGCGCCGAGCCCCCGGTACGGCGGGCGCCGTACCGGGGGCTCGACCCGGCCTTCGGGAGGCCGGGGGTCAGTGCTGAGTCACCGCTTGCCGGTGCGGGCGGTCTTCGGGGTGACCAGGCGATTGCCGGTCCAGTCCTTGCCAGCGTTGACGGTGCTGGTCTGGGCCAGGCCGGCGGTCTGGGCCGCCTCGCCGATCTCGCTCGGCTCGACGTACCCGGGCCGTCCGGTCTTCGGCGTCATCAGCCAGACCGGGGCACCGTCCTCGACCAACGTGATGGCGTCCACCAGCGCGTCCGTCAGGTCGCCGTCATCCTCGCGGAACCACAGCACCACGGCGTCGGCCATGTCGTCGTAGTCCTCGTCGACGAGTTCCTGGCCCGTGATGGCCTCGATTCCCTCACGGAGGGCCTGCTCGGCGTCGTCGTCGTAACCGAGCTCCTGGACCACCTGCCCGGGCTGGAAACCCAGCCTCGCGGCGGGGTTGGTCCGCTCCTCCGCGTGGTCCGCGGTCGCGCTCACGGATTGCCTCCTGTCATCTTTCGAAAGTAGGTGGTGCCCGCGCGGGCGCGCGGGGCATGTGGGCGTAGTCCACACGGGCTGGACCGATCGCGCAAGTACCCGGCCGCCGATCCCGCCCAAACGTTGACGTGTCGCCGCACACCACCTGAACCGCTGTGGCACACGGCACACCCGTACGCCTATTTTGCCCCAATGAGTGGGGAATAAGATGGGATCGAACGGCCGTGCGCGGACCGCGGCGGCCTTGGGCGTAGGGTTGCCGTTCGGCCGACTCACGCCCCGGCCGCACCGGCCCGGGCACCCGGGCGTCTCACGGAGTGGGGTTACCCCTCGGTAGAGATGACGTATCCGCCCCAGCGGTACACGATGGGAGACGGCGCGACATCCCAGCAGAGCAAGACCGAACAGCGAAGGAATAGCGTGGCTTCCGGATCCGATCGCAACCCGATCATCATTGGTGGCCTTCCCAGCCAGGTCCCGGACTTCGATCCCGAGGAGACCCGGGAATGGCTCGACTCGCTCGACGCCGCCGTCGACGAGCGGGGCCGGGAACGTGCCCGCTACCTGATGCTCCGCCTCATCGAGCGTGCCCGCGAGAAGCGTGTGGCCGTGCCGGAGATGCGCAGCACGGACTACGTCAACACCATCGCGACCAAGGACGAGCCGTTCTTCCCCGGCAACGAGGAGATCGAACGCAAGATCCTCAACGCGACCCGCTGGAACGCGGCCGTGATGGTCTCGCGCGCTCAGCGGCCGGGCATCGGGGTGGGCGGCCACATCGCCACCTTCGCCTCCTCGGCCTCGCTGTACGACGTGGGCTTCAACCACTTCTTCCGCGGCAAGGACGGCGGTGACGGCGGCGACCAGATCTTCTTCCAGGGCCACGCCTCCCCCGGCATCTACGCCCGCGCCTTCATGCTGGACCGGCTCACCGAGGCGCAGCTCGACGGATTCCGCCAGGAGAAGTCGAAGGCGCCCGACGGTCTGTCCAGCTACCCGCACCCGCGGTCGATGCCGGATTTCTGGGAGTTCCCGACCGTCTCCATGGGGCTCGGCCCGATCGGGGCGATCTACCAGGCCCGGATGAACCGCTACATGCAGGCGCGCGGGATCGCCGACACCTCCAACTGCCATGTATGGGCCTTCCTCGGCGACGGCGAGATGGACGAGCCCGAGTCCCTGGGGCAGCTCTCCCTCGCCGCCCGCGAGGGCCTGGACAACCTGACCTTCGTGGTCAACTGCAACCTCCAGCGGCTCGACGGCCCGGTGCGCGGCAACGGCAAGATCATCCAGGAACTGGAGTCGGCCTTCCGCGGCGCCGGCTGGAACGTGATCAAGGTCATCTGGGACCGCTCCTGGGACCCGCTGCTGGCGCAGGACCGCGACGGCGTGCTGGTCAACAAGCTGAACACCACCCCCGACGGCCAGTTCCAGACGTACGCCACCGAGACCGGCGCGTACATCCGCGAGCACTTCTTCGGCGGCGACCACCGGCTGCGGAAGATGGTCGAGAACATGACCGACGAGCAGATCCTGCATCTGGGACGCGGCGGTCACGACCACCGCAAGGTGTACGCGGCCTACAAGGCGGCCCGGGAGCACAAGGGCCAGCCGACGGTGATCCTGGCGCAGACGGTCAAGGGCTGGACGCTCGGCCCGAACTTCGAGGGCCGCAACGCCACCCACCAGATGAAGAAGCTGACGGTCGAGGACCTCAAGCGCTTCCGCGACCGGCTGCACCTGCCGATCGCCGACAAGGAGCTGGAGTCCGGCCTGCCCCCCTACTACCACCCGGGGCGGGAGTCGGAGGAGATCCAGTACATGCACGACCGGCGGCGCGAGCTGGACGGCTTCACGCCCAGGCGCGTGGACCGCTCCAAGCCGCTGGTGCTTCCGGGCGACAAGACCTACGCCACGGTGAAGAAGGGCTCCGGCCAGCAGCAGGTCGCCAGCACGATGGCGTTCGTGCGGCTGCTGAAGGACCTGATGCGGGACAAGGAGATCGGCAAGCGGTTCGTGCTGATCGCCCCCGACGAGTACCGCACCTTCGGAATGGACTCGTTCTTCCCGTCGGCCAAGATCTACAACCCGCTGGGCCAGACCTACGAGTCGGTGGACCGCGAGCTGCTGCTGGCGTACAAGGAGTCCCCCAACGGCCAGATGCTGCACGACGGCATCTCCGAGGCCGGGTGCACGGCCTCGCTGATCGCGGCCGGCTCGGCCTACGCCACCCACGGCGAGCCGCTGATCCCGGTCTACGTCTTCTACTCGATGTTCGGGTTCCAGCGCACCGGTGACCAGTTCTGGCAGATGGCCGACCAGCTCGCGCGCGGCTTCGTGCTCGGCGCCACCGCCGGCCGCACCACGCTGACCGGCGAGGGTCTGCAGCACGCCGACGGCCACTCCCAGCTCCTGGCCTCGACCAACCCGGCCTGCGTCGCCTACGACCCGGCCTTCGGCTTCGAGATCGCCCACATCGTGCGGGACGGTCTGCGCCGGATGTACGGCGAGAACGCCGAGGACGTCTTCTACTACCTGACCGTCTACAACGAGCCGATCAGGCAGCCCGCCGAGCCCGAGGGCGTGGACGCCGAGGGCATCGTCAAGGGGCTGTACCGGTACCGGCGGGGCGAGGCCGGGTCGGTCCCAGCGCAGATCCTCGCCTCCGGCGTGGCGGTGCCCTGGGCCGTGGAGGCCCAGCGCATCCTCGCCGAGGACTGGAACGTCCGGGCGGACGTCTGGTCGGCGACCTCGTGGAACGAGCTGCGCCGTGAGGCGGTCTCGGTGGAGCGGCACAACCTGCTGCACCCGGAGGAGGAACAGGGTGTGCCGTATGTGACCCGCAAGCTCCAGGGGACCGAGGGTCCGGTGCTGGCCGTCTCGGACTGGATGCGCTCGGTGCCCGACCAGATCGCCCGCTGGGTGCCGAACCGCTACCAGTCGCTGGGCGCGGACGGTTTCGGCTTCGCCGACACCCGCGGCGCGGCCCGGCGCTTCTTCCACATCGACGCCGAGTCGATCGTCCTGGGCGTGCTCACCGAACTGGCCGGGGAGGGGAAGGTGGACCGCTCGGTGCTCAAGCAGGCCATCGACCGGTACCGGCTGCTCGATGTGGCCGCCGCCGACCCCGGCCCGGCGGGCGGGGACGCCTGATCCCCGGCCGCGACCGGCGGGTTTCGCTGATGTGCCGCTGATGTGCCTCGGCCCCGGCTTCCGAGCCGGGGCCGAGGCGCGTCACATGCTGCGCGCCGCCGCGCCCGTCACAGCCACAGCCCCCACGAGCCGGAGGCGGTGAAGAGCCATATCAGGCCGAAGACGATGTCCAGCGCGCCCAGGACCACGGCCACCACCGCCGCCTTGGAACGGGTGTTCCAGCGGCGCCCCATGGCGAGCCAGCCGCAGACCATCGCGATGGGACCGAGTACGAACCCCATCACGAAGAGCCCGACGACCGCGCAGACCGCACCGATGACGCCGAACGTCGAGCGCTCGTCCCCGGTGAGATCTCCGCCGCCACGCCGTTTGCCTTCGAAATACCGCGTGCCCGTCATCTTCCCTCCCAGGGTCGTCGGACCGGGCTGTGGCTTCGGATACCCCGGGGGCCCCGTACGATGCCGGGCATGGCGGACATACGGGCCAAGGAACGCTGGGAACACCGGACGCAGGGGCCGCTGCTGCTGCTGTCCGTCCTCTTCGCCGTCGCCTATGCCGTACCGATCATGCGCACGGATCTCGCTCCGTGGGTGCGGGACGCGTGCAGGGCTGTGGAGTGGGGGGTCTGGGCGGCGTTCGCGCTGGACTACGCGGTACGGCTCAGGCTGGCCCCGCGGCGGTGGGACTTCGTGCGCAGCCAGCCGCTCGCGCTGCTGGCCGTACTGCTTCCCCTGCTCCAGCCGCTGCGACTGCTGCGTCTGGTCTCCGCGCTGCTGCTGGTCGGGCAGCGTGCCCGGATGGCATCCCGGGTGAGGGTGACCACCTATGTGGCCGGCTCGTGCCTGGGGCTGCTGGTGTTCGGCTCGCTGACCGTCCTGGAGGTGGAGCGGGACTCCCCGAACGGCAACATCACGACACTCGGCGACGCGGTGTGGTGGTCCTTCACCACCATGACCACGGTGGGCTACGGCGATCTGGCGCCGACCACCGGCCTGGGCCGGCTGCTGGCCATCGGGCTGATGCTCTCCGGGATCGCGCTGCTCGGTGTGGTCACCGCCAATATCGCGGCGTGGTTCATCGCCCGGTTCGACGAGGAGGAGGCCTCGGAGCGGCGGCAGACAGCGGCGATCGAGGATCTGACGGCCGAGGTACGCGCTCTGCGGGCGGAGGTCGCGGAGCTGCGGGGCGGGTCCGCGGGCTCCGGTGGCCCCGGGGACGGGACGGTGACGGGCGCGGCGGACCACGTCAGTTCTCCCAGATCTTGACGGCCCGCACCCGGTAGTCCGTCCGCGGCGCCCAACTGCCCGACGGGTAGGTGTCGAACTCGCCGGTCTCGGCGCACTCCGCGCTCTGGTAGGCCGTGACGGGCCGCCCGGTGCGGTTGGCGAGCGAGGCCACGGAGGCGCCCCGTGGCAGTGGCACACAGCTCTCGATGTCGGTGTCCGCCAGTTCGTGGGTGCGGCGCGGCCCCTTGAAGTCCACACGCTCCCACAGGCACAGCTCCCCGGCCGCGCACTCCCCCAGCCGCGGTGCCGGCACTGCCGCCGACACGGCCGTCTGCGGTGTCAGGGCCGTGAGCACCGCGGCGGCCGCGGTCAGGAGCGCGGTCAGTGCGGCCCGTCGGGCCCTGTGACCGCGGTGGGCGCGGATGCCGTGGGCGCGGATGCCGTGGGCGCGGATGCTGTGGGTGCGGATGCTGTGGGTGCAGGTGCTGCGGGTGCGGCGAGTGCGGTGTACGTGACGCATGTGGGTCTCTCCCCCGTGCCGGTCCTTCGTGTCGGTCGTTGTGTGATCAGCTTCGACACGGGCCGGCCGGCCTGCCAAGAGCGGACCGGCCGTTTCACCGGGACGGGTAACGGAGTTCTCCACAACCGCCCGGTTGTCCACAGCCCGGCTCCGCGCCGAGCGGCTGAAGCCCGGCTCACGGGTAGGGTGACCGGCACCTTTCGAGACGGCAGGAGGTGGCCGGGCGCCCGCGCCCCGGCACGGTCCACCCGCTCCGGTGAGCCCGCGCCCCGGACGCGGGCCGGGCTCCCGGTGTCCGGCCGGCATGACGGCCGTCGGTACGGGCGGCTGCCACCGGGTGGACGAGGTGTGACGTATGCGGCGCGGCAGGGGAGGAAGACCCACGCGTCGACGCATACGATGACCCGTATGGGTGACGTGCTGGCCGGAATTAACTCCTCCTGGGAGTTCGACACCGACTCCGTGCTCATCCGCTTCGAACGGGGCATCCGCACTCCGAAGCTGTTCCACGTGCTCGGTGAGCGGCGCGTCCCCCACGAGGCGCTGAGGTCTGTCGAACTGACCCCCGGCACCAGACGGGGCACGGTCGTGCTGCGCGCCGAGCCACGCCCGGGCGCCGATCCGCTGATGGAGGCCGCCGCCGGGCAGCTCAGGGAGACCAGCGACCCGTACCGCCTGGTGCTCCCCGCCGAGCACGAGCCCCTGGCCGCCGCCTGGGTCAGCGAGCTGTCCTCCGTGCTCGGCCCCCGGGCACAGGAACCGGCAGACCGCCACCTGGTCGCCGCGCCCGCCGCCCCGCTGCAGTTCAAGGCGTACGACGGCAAGGTCTCCTTCGACGGCCGGACGGTGTCCTTCCGCTGGTTCTGGACCGGGGCCTCCTCGGCGAAGTGGAAGGCGGGCGACCAGTCGTTCCCGGTGGGCGAGTTGCAGGACGTCCGATGGCGCTCGCCGGAGGTCGTGGGCGGCCATCTGCGGTTGGTCCGCCGCGGCGAGGCGGCGGATCGGGAGCTCCCGGAGCCCGACCAGGACCCGGCCGCCGTCGTCTTCGGCCTCGGCTACGGCCTGGTGCACGAGTCGCTGCCGCTGGCGGCCTCGGTGCTGGAGGCGGTACGGGCGGCCGGGCCCGCCCCGGTCCCGGAGGCGGCGGCTCCCGTCTCCCGCGCGTCGGACCCGGTCGCCACGGTCCGGCCCGCCCCCGCCGACATCGCCGACCGCATCCGGCACCTGGGCGAGCTGCACGGAGCCGGGCTGCTCACCGAGGAGGAGTTCAGCGCGAAGAAGGCCGAACTCCTCGCCGAGCTGTGAGCCGTGCCGCCTCGCGAGGCGCACCGGGCCGTGGGCCGCACCGGGCCGTGAGGCACGACGGGCCCGCCCCTACTCCCGCCCCGCCGAGGTGAACCCCGGGTCGGCGTAGCGCCCGCCGGCCACACGGCCGGCGATCGGCTCCAGCGCAGCCAGCTCGTCCGCCGTCAGCTCGACGCGGGTGGCGGCGGTGTTCTCCTCGACCCGGGCACGCCGGCGTGTACCGGGGATCGGGACGACCGGCAGCCCGTGCACCGCGGCCCGCTGCTGCACCCACGCCAGGGCGACCTGCCCGGGCGTGATCCCGCGCGTCCTCGCGATCGCGTGCAGCGGCTCCCGCAGGACCGCGTTGGCCGCCGCGTTCTCGCCGGTGAAGCGCGGCATCGTGCGCCGGAAGTCGTCGTCGCTCAGCTCCTTGGCCGCGTTGGTGAACGCCCCGGCCAGAAAACCGCGCCCCAGCGGCGAGTACGGCACGAAGGCGACACCCAGCTCCTTCGCGGCGGGCACCGCCGTGCGCTCCACGTCGCGGCTGAAGACCGACCATTCCGACTGGATCGCCGCGATCGGGTGCACCGCGTGCGCCGCGCGCAGTTCGCCGCCGGTCACCTCGCTCAGCCCGAGCCGCCTGACCTTGCCCTCGGCCACCAGCTCGGCCATGGCACCGACGGTCTCCTCGATCGGCACGCGCGTGTCGCGGCGGTGCATGTAGTACAGGTCGATGACGTCGACGCCGAGCCGCTTCAGACTGCCCTCGGCGCACTGCCTGATGTAGGCGGCGTCGTTGCGGATGTCGCGCTTCGCCGGGTCCGCCGGGTCCATGACGATGCCGAACTTGGTGGCCACCACCACCTCGTCCCGGTGTGCCCTCACGAAGGGCGCGATGAACCTCTCGTTCTCGCCGAAGCCGTACATGTCGGCGGTGTCGTAGAGCGTGACGCCCAGTTCCAGGGCACGCTCGAGGGCGGCGCGTGCCTCACCGGCGTCCGTCGGCCCGTAGGCGAAGCTCATGCCCATGCAGCCCAGTCCCTGGACGCCCACCTCGGGCCCATCCGCGCCGAGCCGCGCCGTGGCGATCCGTTCACTTCCATCCCAGCTCATCCGGCTCCTCAGAACCTCTCCGACGCCCGGCGGGCATCCGCGTAGAAGTCGATTTTGAAGTCGAGGACCGCCAGTGTGCTCCGCAGCTCGCCGATCCTGCGCATGACGTCCTCGCGGGTCGCGCGCAGCAGTTCCTGCCGCTCCTCGAAGGTGTGGTCGCCCGCGCGCACCAGTTCCGCGTAGCGCACCATGTCCGCCACCGGCATTCCCGTCAGGCGCAGCTTGCCGACGAAGACCAGCCAGTCCAGGTCGCGGTTGGTGAAGCGGCGCTGTCCGGTGTGGGAGCGGTCGATGTGCGGCATCAGCCCGATCCGCTCGTACCAGCGCAGCGTGTGGGCGCTCAGGCCGGTGAACGCGGCGACCTCGCTGATCGTGTAACGGTCCCGTCCGTCCGGCCGCGGATGGGACACGCCGGTCGTCGCGCACACATCCGCCCGCGGCTCCCCGGTCTCCCCATCGGCCTCCGTGCCCGTGCCCGTGTCCGTCCCCGTCTGCACCTGCGTCTGCGTCTGCGTCTGCGTCTGCGTCACGGTCATGGGGGAACGCTACGGAGTTCGAGTGCGCTCCAGGCAAGCGAATAACGGGGGCGAAATCCCGCCACGCCGGCCCACCGGGCCCCACGTTAGGCTCAGGAGCATGGACAGCCTGCGCATGATCGAGAACTGGCCGGCCGCGACGGCGGCGGCGGCCGTCGTGACCGCCGACGGCACGGTGGCCGGAACGCACGGCCCCGCCGATCACCGCTTCGCGCTCGCCTCGGTCACCAAGCCGCTGGCGGCGTACGCGGCGCTGATCGCCGTCGAGGAGGGCGCGATCGAGCTGGACGAGCCGGCCGGTCCCGAGGGCTCGACGGTGCGGCATCTGCTCGCCCACACTTCCGGCCTGGCCTTCGACGAGCACCGCACGATGGCCGCCGCGGGCACCCGCCGGATCTACTCCAACACCGGCTTCGAGGTGCTCGGCGACCACATCGCCAAGGCCACCGGCATCCTCTTCCCCGAGTATCTGCGCCAGGCCGTCCTCGTCCCGCTGGGCATGACCGCCACCGACCTGCCGGGCTCCCCGGCCAAGGACGGCGTCTCCACCCTGGCCGATCTGGTCCGCTTCGCCGCCGAGCTCCAGGCCCCGCGCCTGCTGGATCCGCGCACCGTCGCCGAGGCCACGTCCGTGGTCTTCCCGGGCCTTCCCGGTGTCCTGCCCGGCTACGGCAACCAGAAGCCCAACGACTGGGGGCTGGGCTTCGAGATCCGCGACGGCAAGTCCCCGCACTGGACGGGTGCCTCCTCCTCACCGCGTACTTTCGGCCACTTCGGGCAGGCGGGTACGTTCCTGTGGGTGGACCCGGACGCGGGCGCCGCCTGTGTGGCCCTGGCGGACCGGGCGTTCGGTCCCTGGGCGATCGAGGCGTGGCCGCCGTTCACCGACGCGGTGCTGGCCGAACTGCGCGGGCGCTGAGACACGCCGACCGGCATAGACCGGCAAGGAACGGCACGGACCGACCACGGACCCGGCCCCAGGCCGGCGCGAGAAGGAGCGGCACATGGGCGGGCAGCCGCGCGTACTGACGGTGCAGCACACCCCGAACGGCGGGCCGGGCCGGTTCGGCGCCTGGCTGGCCGAGAAAGGCCTGGCGCTGGACGTCGTCCGCGCGTACGACGGCGAGCCGCTGCCCGCCCGGACGGACCGCCACCGGGGCGTCCTCGTGCTCGGCGGCGGTTATCTGCCGGACGACGACACGCGCGCCCCCTGGCTCGCCCCCACCCGCGCCCTGGTCGCCGGGGCACTGGACGGCGGCGTCCCGGTGTTCGGGATCTGCCTGGGCGGCCAGATGCTGGCCCAGGTCGCGGGCGGCAAGGTCGCGGCGGAGCACGGCGAGCCGGAGGTCGGCAGCACACCGCTGACGCTGCGGCCCGAGGCCGCGGGCGACCCCCTCTTCCACGGGCTGCCCGGCCGTACCGCCGCGATCGAGAACCATGTCGACGCCATCACCGAACTACCGCCCGGCGCCCGGTGGCTGGCGCGGAGCGAGCGGTGTCCGTACCAGGCGTTCGCCGTGGGCGACCGGGCGTGGGGCACGCAGTTCCACCCCGAGGTGACGGCCGCACAGGTGCGGGGGTGGGATCCGGAGCGACTGCGGCGCCTGGGCTTCGACCCCGCCGAGACCGTACGCCGGGCGGAGGCCGACGAGCCCGCCTCGGCCGAGGTGTGGCGCACGGTCGCCCTCCGCTTCGCCTCGCTCGTACACGGCGGCTGAGCTGCTGAGCTGCGCGGTCCGCCGTTCGGCAAAGCCTCGGACAACACGGTCGCAAAGCCTCCTCTCCCCCTCCCGCGCTCCGGGCGTCCCGCAGATCCCGGCCCGGCGCTCCCCGGTACTTCCCCGGTCCCCACCGAGCAAATTAATCAGGCGAGTTCACGAATTCCTCTTGTCTTTCCGTCCGAGCCCATTAGGGTCGCTCACGCCCACCGGACGTCGACGGACCCTGGAGGTCGCAGTGCCCATGAGACGGAGATCGTCCCTGACGAGCCTGCTCACCGCGGGAGCCCTCGCGGCGACCGTGCTCGTGGCCTCCCAGGCCACCGGCGCCCTGGACAGCGCGGCTCCCGGTGCCGGGGACCGCGCGGGCACCCACTCCTCCGCCGCTTCGGCGGCGTCGAAGCGGGCCGCGCGGCACTGGGTGAACACCTGGACGTCGATGCCGCAGCTCACCGAGCCCCACAACATGCCGCCCGCCCCCTTCACCGAGGAGGGGCTGGTCATGGACGACACCACGCTGCGGCAGACCGTCCGCGTCACGGTCGGCGGCGACAAGGTGCGGCTGCGCTTCTCCAACGCCTTCGGCGGCGCGGACCTGCCCATCACCGCCGCCTCCGTGGCCTTCCCCGAGGGCGGGAGAGCCGGGACCGACGCGATACTCCCGGATACCTCCCGCCCGCTGACCTTCAGCGGCCGGCCCTCGGCTCTCGTCCCGGTCGGAGCACAGGTGGTCTCCGACCCGGTGGACATGAAGGTGGCCGCGGGGGCCAATCTCGCCGTCACCCTCTATCTGGCGGACGGCCAGGCGTCGAACGACATCACCTCCCACCCCGGCTCCCGGACCACCTCCCACCTCCTGCGCGGCGACCACCTCGCGGCCGAGGACCTGCCGGGCGCGACGGCGACGAACCACTGGTACTTCCTCAGCGGAGTCGAGACCTGGTCGGCGAGGTCCACCCGGGCGGTCGCCGTCCTGGGCGACTCCCTGACCGACGGCCGCGGCTCCACCACCAACGGCAACGACCGCTGGACGGACCAGTGGTTCGACCGGCTCCAGACCCGCCGCGGCACCGCCCGCCTCGCCGTCCTCAACCAGGCCGCCGGCGGCAACCGCGTCCTCAACGACGGGCTGGGCCCCAACGTCCTGGCCAGGCTGGACCGCGATGTGCTGGCGCAGACCGGGGTGGAATCGCTGATCGTCTTCGAGGGCGTCAACGACATCGGCACCGCGGCGGCCGCCGAGGCCGCGCAGAAGCGGGTCGCGGCCGATCTGATCGCCGCCTACGAGCAGATCGTCACCCGCGCCCGCGCCCACGGCATCGAGGTCCACGGCGCGACGCTGCTGCCCTTCGGCGGCAACGAGATGTACGACGACCCGGCCGGGCACCGCGAGAGCGCCCGGCGGACGGTCAACGACTGGATCCGCACCAGCGGCCGCTTCGACTCCGTCATCGACTTCGACCGCGCCGTCCGCGACCCCGCCGACCCCGAGCGGCTCCACCCCGGCCTCCACGACGGCGACTGGCTCCATCTGAACCCCGCCGGCTACGGCCGGCTGGCCGCCGCCGTACCCGGGCGCCTGTTCCGCTAGTCCGGCCGCCCACGCCGGCCGTCCGCGCCGGCCTCCGGCCCGTCCACGACCGCACGCGCGGTGTCCGTGGACGGGCCGAAGCCGTCAGGCGGCTTCGGAGCCGGCCTCGCCGGGACGGTGCCGGCCGTGCAGCATCAGGTAGAACGTCCGCACCGACTCCCGCGAGCCGTACGCGAAGCGGTTGGCCACTCTGCCCAGCGGATTCCACACGCGCCCGTCGGGCATCCGCACACCCACCGGCTGCCCGAACCGCTCGCACTGCCCGGCGTCGAAGTCCACCCAGACGGCCCCGGCCTGCCGGACCATCACCTCCCCCAGGTATCCGCCCAGACCGAACAGGACCTCCGCCACACGTCCGGCGGGCTCCGCACCCTGGCGGCGCATGCCCTCGATCACCGCGTCCACGATGCGCAGACTGTTCACCGAGTAGTCCAGGGGCAGCCGGTGCCCGGCCCTCCCCGATGTCAGGTCCGTGACGAAGTGCGCCACATGCCCGCGCATCCTTCCGGCCGTGGGTCTCGCCGTGGTCTCCGTGCCCATGAGCGTCTCCCCTCGCGTTCGGCTCGGCAGCGGGCGGCGGCACCCCGGACGCCGCCCGGGGAGGGATCCACCCTCCCCCTCTCACCCAGCGCCGCCGCATACTGCCTGGTCACGCCCTCATGGTGTGGCGGTACTCACGTTTACGCGGTGTCGGCGAAGCTCCCGGAACCGAGCCGGGGAGAGGGGCCGCACCGCCTTCGCGCCCAGGGGAATTCCATGTGAACTTCAGCCGTACACAACGTCCGCCGGAGCCCGGGCGGCACGGGGGGTGCGCGTGCTCCGTGCGGCCATGCGGAACCGCGCCCCCGTTCCGTCGCCACCACCTCAAACCCAGTGCCGGCTCTCACGAACCCCCTGGTGGCAGCAGACTTCCCGGGCGCTGTGGTTCCGGTGCGGGCGGCGCCCATCGGACGCACCGGAACCGGTGGCCGCCCGCTGCCCCTCCCCTTCAGCACGCCGCTATGCGCCCTTTTCAGGCTTTTCTCTGCACGAATGACGCACGGTGACGCCCTGGGGTATAACCGGCCCGTCCGACAGTGAACGGAGGGCCGGCCGCACCCCGGCCTGCCGTGCGTACCGGTCGCGGGGCGCGGTGCCGCCGCTGCCCCGGGCCGGGAGCCGTCACCGCACACCGGGGAGGGCAGGACGGCCCGCGTCCCGCGAGCCGTGCGGGCGGAACGCCCCGGCACGTACGACGAGCCGCCGCTCCCGTCCGCTGTCCGCGTCGGGGCCCAAGCCCTCCGACCGCCGAAGGGGCGGAGACAGAGCGGCGGCCACCGGACGCACCGGGATCTTCCAGAGGGGGTTTGGAACACGTGGGATCGAACAGAGGCCGCGGCCGCAGGCCGGCGAACATGAAGCGCCGGACCTGGCTGGCAGTCGGCTCCGTCGTGCTCGGGGGGTCGGTGGTGGCGACGGTCGCCGTCGCCACCACCTCGGACACCTCGGACGAACAGGCCCGCAGCGAGAGGATGCGGCCCGTGGCCGCCTACACCGAGACGTTCCAGGGCGGCGACCCGGGGAAGCGCTCGGTGCCGCGCAAGGACACCCGGCCCTTCTCCATGCTCGGCGTCTCCTGGGAGGACCCGGAGGCCGAACTCGACGGCACCGCCCAGATCCGCACCCGCAGCGCGCAGAGCGGCCAGTGGACGCGGTGGCAGGACCTCGACCTCGGCATACGGCCGCCGGAGACCGACGAGGGCCAGGACAGCGGAGTACGTGGAGCCTCCGAGCCCCTGTGGGTCGGCGAGTCCGACGGAGTCGAGGCACGGGTCCTGGCGGAAGGCGGGGAGTCGGCCGAACTGCCCGGCGGACTGCGCCTGGTGATGATCGACCCCGGCGTGCTGGGCGAGGACATCGGCAAGGGCTGGCGCAAGGTCGGCGACATGAACGGGGGCGGGAACTCACAGGAGCCGTCGCAGCAGCCCACCACGGAGCCGACGCCGGAGCCCAGCCAGGGCGAGTCCTCCACGGAGCCGTCCCCCTCCGCCTCCGCCACGGAGGAGCCCGAGCCCAGCCAGGAGCCGTCGCAGCAGCCCACCACGGAGGCTCCCACCGGAGAGCCGAGCCCGGAACCCTCCACCGACCCGACCGGCGAACCCTCCACCGAACCCACCGGGGAGCCGACCGGGGAGCCGACACCGGAACCCTCCACCGAACCCACCGGGGAGCCGAGCCCGGAACCCTCCACCGACCCGACCCCCACCGGAGAGCCGACACCGGAACCCTCCACCGAACCCACCGGCGAACCGTCCGCCGACCCCAGCACCGAACCCACCGGTGAGCCGTCCACCACCGCCCCGGCCCCCTCGCCGTCCGAGCCGCAGACGCCGCGGATCGTCAGCCGCGCCCAGTGGGGCGCCGACGAGTCGCTGGTGGAGGACCCGCCCTCCTACATGAGCCGGGTGGACGCCGTCTTCGTCCACCACACCGCCGGCACGAACAGCTACACCTGCACCCAGTCGGCCTCCATCATCCGGGGCATCCTCACCTACCACGTCAAGACCAACGGCTGGAACGACGTCGGCTACAACTTCTTCGTCGACAAGTGCGGCACGATCTTCGAAGGCCGCGCGGGAGGCGTCGACAAGGCGGTCCGGGGCGCCCACACCTATGGCTTCAACGGCAACTCCGCGGGCGTCTCCCTGCTCGGCAACTACGAGGACGGCGGCCGGCCCACCCAGGCCGCGCTGGACGCCATCGCCCGGATCTCCGGTTGGAAGCTCGGCCTGTACGGCGCCGACCCGGCCGGCAAGGTGACGCTCACCGCGGCCGCCGACACCGGCGTCTGGAAGAACGGCGAGCGGGCGACGCTGTACCGGATCTCCGGCCACCGTGACGGCTACGCGACCCTGTGCCCGGGAGCGGACCTCTACTCCCAGCTCCCGGCCATCCGCACCAGGGCCGCCGCCTCCTCCTCCTGACCCACTCCCACGACTGACCGGAAACAGGACCGGCCGCCCCGTACACCGGGGCGGCCGGTCCCGTATTCACCCCCTGCTCAGCCGGCGGCGGTCCCGGCGAGCTTGTCCACCTGCGCGGTGACGATGTCCCGCGGCACCGAAGCACCCGACGGCGACTTGATGTTCAGGCCCATGAACTGCGCCAGCGACGCCCCGGAGCGCACCACCGCGAAGTGCATCGGCACCTCGGTGCCCTCCGCCTCACCCACCAGCCGCACCGCGACCGCCTCGTCGCCGCCCTCGGGCGCCTCGATCTCCTCCACGGCCGTGTAGCGGACCGTCTCCCCGCCGTTGTTGCCCGAGGTGGTGAAACCGTCGCCGCACGCCTCGATCGCCGACCGCACGCCCTCCACCGTCCGGGCCGCGCCGTCGCCGTCGTAGGACAGCAGCGACACCGTCACGATCCGCCCGGCCGTCCCCTGCCCCGTCCCGGCGAACCCCTGGGTGGCGAACGCCCGCGCCCGGGGCGTACGCCCGGTGCCGTGGGCGGTCAGGTCGGCCAGCGGTCGGCACTCGTCCCGGTCCGCCTTCGGCGTCACCGACTCCTGGTCGGCGGCGGCGACCTGATACCCCTTCACCTCGCCGTCGGCGAGTAGCGCCTTCTTCAGCGCCGCCTCGTCGAGGACCGGCCCCGCGGCCTTCCCGTTCTGCTCCCCCGCTTCCGGCGACGCACTGCTCCCGCTCCCCGGCCGCTTCTCGGCGTCCTTGCCGGAGGCGTCGTCCGAACCACCGCACGCCGCCGTGAACGCCAGCAGCGGCGCCACCATCGCGGCCACCAGGAGGGCTCTGCTCTTCCCCACCGAACTTCCCATCTCCCGTTGTCCGTTCACCGTCTCGCACACGCGGGGATCCACCGCCGAGGCGGCCTCGTACGATCACCGGCAACCGCCCGGCGGAACATCCGCCGCCCCGTGCTCCACGGTCGGCACACGCTGTCACACCGTCGGAGGACCGAACAAGCGGCCGCGCCCACGCACCCCGCCCGCCCGGTTCAGTGCCCGGTTCAGGATCGCCGCTTCCCCGTACGCCGCTCCAGGGCGGAGCGGAAGTGGTGGAACCGCTGCTCATCCGGGTCGGCGAACTCCAACACGTCCAGTGCAGCCTCCGCGTCTCCCGAGGCCGCCTCCCGGTAGAGCACCCACAGCCCTTCACCGGCGGCCCTGCGGCACTCCTCCGCCAGGTCCGGGAACCCGGCCTCCGCCTCACCGCGGTGCGCCTCCCCGGCCACCTACCTCGCCCGCAGCGAGGCCGGGAAGGCCACCATCGCCTCGGACGTGACGCTGCCGTGGAAGAAGACCGTGGAGGTGCCCCTGGGCGAGGAGCCCACCGTCAGCATCCTCCTCGGCGAGGAGGGCGGCGAGGCCAGTTGCACCCTCGCCATCCGCGGCAGGCACGTCCAGCGCTCCACCGCCTTCGGGTCCTACGGGCGAGCCACCTGCTCCGGCGCGCTCCCGGCCCCGGAGCCGGCCGTACGGGATTCCGCCGTGGAGCCCGCCGTGGAGGGGCGGTCTCAGCCGTAGGACGGCTCGGAGTGCATCTCCCAGACCAGCGCCTCGGCCCCGGTCCCGCCCCCGGACGCCTCCAGCCCCTGCGCGCCCCCGATCCGCGCCGCGTCGCCCGCCTCCAGCGACTCACCGCCCAGGCGCAGCCCGCCGCGCACCACGTGCACGTACACCCACGGCGCGTCCGGCACCGCGGTGCGCTCCCCGGCGCCCAGCCGCCGCACGTGCAGCACCGCGTCGGCACGGTCCAGGGCGTACGGGGTGCCGTCCGCTATGCCGCGCACGACCTCGTACTCCGCCTCGCCCCCGAACACCCCCGGCACCAGCCACATCTGCACGAACCGCAGCGGCTCGCCCCCCGCGTTGCGCTCCACGTGCCGGATGCCGCGGCCGGCGCTCAGCCGCTGCACGTCCCCGGGCCGCACGGTCACGCGGCGGCCGGCCGAGTCCTCGTGGGTCAGCTCTCCCTCGACCACCCACGAGACGATCTCCACGTCCGCGTGCGGGTGCTCGGCGAAGCCCGCGCCCGGTGCGAGGCGCTCCTCGTTGCAGGCGACCAGCAGCCCGAAGCGCGTGTTGGACGGGTCGTAGAAGCCGGAGAAGGAGAAGGCGTGCCGTGTCTCGATGCCGACTGCCGGATCCCCGCCCCGATAACGGTCCGCATCGCGCCATATGTGCAGCATTCCTCCACGGTACGCGGACGGGCCGACATCCCACACGACGCCCGTACGCCCTCCCGCCTCCCGGCGGAACAGGGCCGTCCAGCGGTCGCCCCCCGGGGAGCAGCCCGTCCAGCGGCCTCAGTACGTCCTCCACTGTGCGGATGCTCCGGTCCATACCGCCCGCCCCCTCCCCCCTGCGGGGAACGCAGGGGAGCAACCCCCGGCCCGGTGGGGTCGTCCGCCGCCGGGCCCGCTGGAGGCGGCTGCGGGCCTTCGGCGGCTCCCCCGGGGCGGCTTCCTCCACGGATTCCGCCGAGTCTCTCCGTGCGAACGAGCGAACGGGCTCAGCCCACCTTGCGCAGGTCCCCGTCGTCGAAGACGGCGACCATCATGAGGCTGCCACCGAGCGCCTGGACATATCGCGCGATAACCCCACTCCCCGACACCTGACCGCTTTCGATTTGCGAGACACGCCCCTTGCTGATCCCCATCCGCTCGGCCACCTCGGTCTGGGTGAAGCCGCGCTCCCGCCTCATCTCGACCAGCCTCCAGGCTCGCGCCTCGACCAGCAGACGGCGTGCACCCTCCTCGAACTCCGCCTTCCCCCCGGCCAGTTCCTCCGCACGCTGACGATGCCCGCTCTCCGACCACTTGACGAAACCGTTCACTGTCCCATCTCCTCCTCGCGCTCAGCCAGATAGACCGCGTACAACCGTTCCGCTCGGGGAATCGCTTCGCGGTACCAAGTGCTCCAGTTGCCGGCTTTGTCACCCGCGACCAGCAGAACCGACGAACGCCATGGATCGAACATGAACAGGATGCGCACCTCGCTGCGCCCTGCCGATCCCGGCCTCAACTCCTTGAGGTTATGCAGCACCGACCCTTTGACCCGATCGACGAGAGGGCGCCCTTCAGCCGGACCGCTGCACGCCAGGGCCCAGATGTCCTGGTTGACCAGCGCATACGACTCGGAGTCGACTTTCTCGAGCTCATGAAGCCATTGATCCACCTCGTCGGTCAGGTATACATCCCACCGGTCCTCCACTCTGCACCCCTTCATCGGGTTTAGCAATCACTAAACCCGATGCCTTCCGTCAGCCTTCGTTGCACTGGCGACAGCCACCCGATCGAGTGATCAGATCGGCGAAACTGACACAAGGCAACACCCAAAGGTCAAAGACCGGCCGACCCGGAAGGCGGCCGACTCTTCCACTTCACCTCGCACCGCCCGCCCGCCCATCCGGCCGGGCGGGCGGGTCGCCCCTGCCGTCCTCCCTGCGGCGGCGTCGGTGGGCCGCCACGCGGGCGCGGGAGGCGCAGGTGGCCGAGCAGTAGCGGCGGGCGCTGCCGGGGCCGGTGTCCAGGTAGAAGGCGGAGCAGCCGGGGGCGGCGCACTCGCCCCAGGCGGCGCGGCCGTACTCGGTGAGGATCTGCGCCAGGGCCAGGGCGCTCGCGGCCAGGAACCAGTCGACCCAGCCCGCGTCCTCGTCCCGGTCGACGTGGAGGTGCCAGGGGTGGCGCCCGCCATGGTCGGTCAGGCGGGGGCGGGCACCGCACTCGGCGAGGATCCCGTTGAGCGCGCGGGCGGCCCGGCCGGTGTCGGTCTCGGCCAGTACGGCCGTCATACGGGCGACGGCGGAGCGCAGTTCGGCCGCGCAGGCCGACGGGAACGCCTCCTCGGTGAGGTCCTCGGGCCGCTCACCGTGGCGGGCGAGCAGTACGGCCAGTTCTTCCCGGGGCAGCTCCGGGTCGGCGCGGAGGGCGTTGGCGAGTTCGACCAGCCGCCGGGCCGGCCGGAATCCGCGTCCGGCGACCACGTCGTTCATGTATCTCTCCCCTCACCGGCCCACACAGGGTAACGTCTTTTTTCTGAATGGCGTTACATCTCGGGAGGCGCCCGTGCGTCCGCACACCGGGCTGAGGCCCTATCTGGTCACCGCCCTCCTCGCGCGGCTCGCCGGGGAGGGAATGGCGGTGGCCGTGGTGATGCTGGCGATGCACCGCACCGGCAGCGCCGCGCAGGGCGCGTTCGTGCTCACCGCCTGGATGGCACCGCACGTACTGGCCGCGCCGCTGACGGGGGCGCTGGCCGAACGGGCCCGCGATCCCCGGCTGTTCTACCTGTGCGCGCTGGGCGGCATGGCGGCCGGCATCGCGGTGCTGGCGGCGATCACCGGACGCGCGCCCCTGCCCGTGGTGCTGGCCGTCGCCGCCCTCGGCGGCGGCTGCGGCCCGGTGGCCACCGGCGGGCTGTCCGGCCTGCTGGCCCGTCTGGTGCCCGAGGAGACCGGCCGCGACCGCGCGTACGCCCTGGACGCGGCCACCTACAACGCCGTGTCGGTGGCCGGTCCCGCCCTGGTGAGCGTGATCGCCGCGCTGGCCTCGCCCGCCCCGGCCGTGTTGCTGCTGGCCATCTCGGCGGCGAGTGCGGCCGTCACCGCGGCGGCGCTGCCGTACGGGCGGGCGGATGCGGGCGAAGGCGAAAGCGGGGACGGGACCGCGGCGCCCGGCCCGGAGTCCCGCAGGACGCTGCCGGCCGACCTCGGGGCGGGCCTGGCGGCGATGTGGCACGTGCGGGAGTTGCGGGCGGTCACCGCCGCCACCTCCCTGGCCTTCGTCGGCGTCGGCGGCCTGACCACCACCGCGGTGCTCCTCGCCGGCGTCCGGGGCCGCCCGGACGCCGGGGGCGTGCTGATGACGGCGCTGGCGCTCGGGGCGCTGACAGGGTCCCTGGCGGTGGCCCGGTGGCTGCGGTCATTCCCCACCCGGCGTCTGGTCCCCCTCTGCCTGACCGGTGCGGGCCTGGGCCTGGCCGCCGCCGCTGCCGCGCCCTCGTTCGCCGTGCAGGTGGCGCTGTTCGCGGTGGCGGGCGTCTTCGAGGGGCCGCTGCTGAGCGCCACGCTGCGTATCCGCGCCGACCACTCCCCACCCGGGGTTCGGGCGCAGGTCTTCACCATCGGGGCGGGGCTGAAGATCTCGGCGGCGGCCTGCGGTTCGGCACTCGCCGGAGCCGCGGCGGGGCTGCCACCACAGCTGTTGCTGCTGGGGATCGCGGCCCTCCAGTTCGCCGCCGCCGGGCTCCACCGCCTCCTGCGTCCCCGTCCGCGACCGGCCGGGAAGCCGGCCGCCCGGGCCGGTGCCCCGGCCCGCGGGCAGCGAACCTCCGGCTGAGCCTCCGCGCCGGGGCGTTCAGCCGTACGTCGGGAAGACGGATGTGTCCACCGTCCAGTCGCCCACCCGCACCGTCTCGCCGAAGGCGAACTCCGTGGAGGTGCCGTAGCGCGGACCTTCCGGGGTGCGGTGGATGCCGGAGTAGAGTGCCCCGGTGCCCTTCCGGGGGTCGAGCAACAGGTAGTAGGGAATGCCCATCGCCGGGTAGTCGCGGGTCTTCCCCTCGTAGTCGTTCTCCGGGTTGGTCCTCGAGACGACCTCGACCACGACCTCGACATCGCGGGGGTGGACGGCCTCGCCCGTCTCCAGGCAGCTCTCGGGAAAGACCATCACGTCCGGCCGCCGTCTGACCCCCACAGCGGGGTCCTCCAGGTCGGCACCGCCGTGGGCGATGAGATCCACCCCCTGCCGCTCGATCTGGGCGTCGAGCTGCTTGCCCACCCGGCGGACGATCAGTTCGTGCTGATTGCCCGGGGACATCATCATGACGATCTCTTCGCCGCTGATCTCGACGGCCCGGACCTCCTCGGGGAGGTGCCTGCTCAGCTCCTCGGCGATCTCGGTCATACGCTCGTAGTCGACGGACATAGCGCTCCCCTGGGAACAGAACTCCCTGACCGGCTCCGCCGTCATCGTAGGCCGTACGCGCCGGCGCCGGGCGGGCACCGTTCCGGACCCCTCCGTTGTACGGATCCGACACCCGCCACCCATACGGCCGTACCAATAGGGCAGTCTTGTCCCGTGCCAGAACCCACTCAGACACCAGCACCCGACAAGCAGCGCCCCCACCCGCACCCCGCGACGCTGCGGCGGCTGGAGCAGTCCTCCGGCAAGCTGGCCGCCGCCGCCCTCACCCGCATGGGGGAGCAACTGCCCTGGTACCGGGCGATGCCGCCGGAGAACCGGTCGTGGATCGGCCTGGTGGCACAGGCGGGCATCGCGGCGTTCACCGAGTGGTTCCGGCACCCCGAGACGCCCCAGGCGATCAGCACCGACGTGTTCGGCACCGCGCCGCGCGAGCTGACGCGGGCGATCACGCTGCGGCAGACCGTGGAGATGGTCCGCACCACCATCGAGGTCGTGGAGGCGGCGATCGACGAGGTCGCCGCACCCGGCGACGAGAGCGTGCTGCGCGAGGCGCTGCTGGTCTACGCCCGCGAGATAGCGTTCGCCACCGCCCAGGTGTACGCGCAGGCCGCCGAGGCGCGCGGCGCCTGGGACGCGCGGCTGGAGTCGCTGGTGGTCAACGCCGTGCTCTCCGGCGAGGCCGACGAGGGGACCGTCTCCCGCGCGGCGGCGCTGGGCTGGAACTCCCCCGAGCATGTGACGGTCGTACTGGGCACCGCGCCCGACGGGGACAGCGAACTGACGGTGGAGGCGATCCGGCGTGCCTCCCGGCACTCCAAACTCCAGGTGCTGACCGGGGTGCTGGGCGACCGGCTGGTGGTCGTCGCCGGCGGCTCGGACGATCCGCTGCACGTCGCCAAATCGCTGATCGGCCCGTTCGCCGCGGGCCCGGTGGTGGCCGGTCCCGTGGTGGGCGACCTGCGGTCGGCGACGCGTTCGGCGCAGGCGGCCGCCGCCGGGCTGAAGGCGTGCGCCGCGTGGCCGGACGCGCCGCGCCCGGTGCTCGCGGACGATCTGCTCCCCGAGCGCGCGATGGCCGCGGATCCCACCGCGCAGGCGCTGTTGGTGGAGGAGATCTACAGACCGCTCCAGGAGGCCGGGGCCGCCCTCCTGGAAACCTTGAGTGTTTATCTGGAGCAGGCGAGCAGTCTGGAGGGGGCCGCGCGGATGCTGTTCGTGCACCCCAACACCGTTCGCTACCGGCTGCGACGTGTGACGGACGTCACCGGATGGTCCCCCTCGGACGTCCGTTCGGCGTTCACTCTGCGCGTCGCGCTGATCCTGGGTCGCCTGGCAGACGGGGGCGGGCAGATATAGTCATGCCCATCGGTTTTGTCGGCCTCCCACAATTCCCCTGACCGTTCTTCGTGCCGGTCCCCACCGGCGTGGACATCCGTCGACAAGAGAGAGTGTGAGAGTGCTCGTACTCGTCGCTCCCGGCCAGGGCGCCCAGACGCCCGGCTTCCTGACCCCCTGGCTCGAACTCCCCGGCGTCGCCGACCGGCTGCGTGAGTGGTCGGCCGCCATCGACCTGGACCTGGTGCACTACGGCACCGAGGCCGACGCCGAGCAGATCCGCGACACGGCCGTGGCCCAGCCGCTGCTGGTGGCCGCGGGTCTGGTCTCCGCGCAGGCACTGCTGGAGGGCGTCCCGCTGGACTCCCTCGGCGCCGTCGCGGGCCACAGCGTGGGCGAGCTGACCGCCGCCGCGGTCGGCGAAGTCCTCGCCCCCGAGGCCGTGATGGCGCTGGTGCGCACCCGCGGCCGGGCGATGGCCGAGGCCGCCGCCGTCACCCCGACCGGTATGACCGCCGTCATCGGTGGTGATCCGCAGACGGTGACGGCGCATCTGGAGGGGCTGGGGCTGACCCCGGCCAACGTCAACGGCGCCGGCCAGATCGTCGCCGCCGGCACCATGGAGCAGCTCGCCGCCCTGGCCGAGGACAAGCCGGAGGGTGTGCGGATGGTCAAGGCGCTGTCCGTGGCGGGCGCCTTCCACACCCACCACATGGCCCCGGCCGTCGACGTGCTGGCGAAGGCCGTCGAGGGCGTGGCGCCCAAGGACCCGCGCGTGCCCTACGTCTCCAACCGGGACGGGCAGGCGGTCGCCGACGGCGGCGAGATCCTGCGGCGGCTGGTTCGGCAGGTCGCCGGTCCGGTGCGCTGGGACCTGTGCATGGAGACGTTCAAGGGGATGGGCGTCACCGCGCTGATCGAGGTGTGCCCCGGCGGTACCCTCACCGGCCTGGCCAAGCGTGCCCTGCCGGGTGTGAAGACGCTGGCGCTGAAGACCCCCGAGCACCTCGACGCGGCCCGTGAGCTGATCGCCGAGCACGCCTCTCCCGCGGCCCAGCGGCCGGACAGCAGTCGATAGGAGCTTGCGAGAGCATGACCGCGAAGATCAGGCCCGCGAAGGGCGCACCGTATGCGCGCATCCTCGGCGTCGGCGGCTACCGTCCGACCCGCGTGGTGCCCAACGAGGAGATCCTCAAGCACATCGACTCGTCCGACGAGTGGATCCGCTCCCGTTCGGGCATCACCACCCGGCACTGGGCCGGCCCGGAGGAGACCGTCGCCGAGATGACGCTCGCCGCGGCGGGCAAGGCGATCGCGGACGCGGGGATCACCCCCGAGCAGATCGGCGCGGTCGTGATCTCGACCGTCTCCCACTTCAAGCAGACGCCCTCGATCGCCACCGAGGTCGCCCACCGGCTGGGCACCGGCAGGGCCGCCGCGTTCGACATCTCCGCGGCCTGTGCGGGCTTCGGCTACGGCCTGACCATCGCCAAGGGCCTGGTGGTGGAGGGCAGCGCGGAGTACGTGCTGGTCGTCGGCGTCGAACGGCTGTCGGACCTGACGGATCTGACGGACCGCACCACCGCCTTCCTCTTCGGCGACGGCGCCGGGGCGGCCGTCGTCGGCCCGTCCGAGGAGCCCGCCATCGGCCCCACGGTGTGGGGTTCGGAGGGCGACAAGGCGGACGTCATCTCGCAGACGGTGCCCTGGGACGACTACCGCGAGGGCGGGGTCGAGAAGTTCCCGGCGCTCCGCCAAGAGGGCCAGACGGTCTTCCGCTGGGCCGTCTTCGAGATGGCCAAGGTCGCCCAGCAGGCGCTGGAGGCGGCCGGGATCACCTCCGACGACCTGGACGTCTTCATCCCGCACCAGGCCAACATGCGGATCATCGACTCGATGGTGAAGACCCTCGGACTGCCGGAGCACGTCACGGTCGCCCGCGATGTGGAGACCACCGGCAACACCTCGGCCGCCTCCATTCCGCTCGCCATGGAGCGGCTGCTGGCGACCGGGCAGGCGAAGAGCGGCGACACCGCGCTCGTCATCGGCTTCGGGGCGGGTCTCGTCTACGCGGCGACGGTCGTTACCCTCCCATAGCCGGATGTTCCGCACCGCAGTACGCCGGACCGCAGTACACCGGACCACAACCCACCACGCGTAACACGACACGAAGGAGCGCCACCATGGCCGCCACCAAGGAAGAGATCGTCGAGGGTCTCGCCGAGATCGTCAACGAGATCGCCGGCATCCCGACCGAGGACGTCCAGCTGGACAAGTCCTTCACCGACGACCTGGACGTCGACTCGCTGTCCATGGTCGAGGTCGTCGTCGCCGCCGAGGAGCGCTTCGGCGTCAAGATCCCGGACGACGACGTCAAGAACCTCAAGACCGTCGGCGACGCGGTGGACTACATCCTCAACCACCAGGACTGACCGGTCCGCACGCCCGTTGAAGCGTTTGTCGCCACCCGCTCCGCGGTGGCGGATGACCGCACTTCCCCTACCAGTGGAGAAATTCCTGTGAACGCGACCCACCACACCGTGGTCGTCACCGGTATCGGCGCAACCACACCGCTGGGTGGCGACAGCGCATCGACGTGGGAGGGCCTGCTCGCCGGCCGCTCCGGGGTCAGGGCCCTGGAGCAGGAGTGGGCGGCCGAACTGCCCGTGAGGATCGCCGCGCGGGCGGCGGTCGACCCGTCCGAGGTCCTGCCCCGTCCGCTCGCCCGCAAGCTGGACCGCTCGGCGCAGTTCGCGCTGATCGCGGCCCGCGAGGCATGGGCGGACGCCGGCTTCGAAGGCCGGGCCGGGGAGAACGGCCAGGTGGACCCGGGCCGGCTCGGCACCGTCGTCGCCTCCGGCATCGGCGGTGTCACCACCCTGCTCGACCAGTACGACGTGCTCAAGGAGAAGGGCGTACGCCGCGTCTCCCCGCACACCGTGCCGATGCTGATGCCCAACGGCCCCTCGGCCAACGTGGGCCTGGAGGTGGGCGCCCAGGCGGGCGTGCACGCCCCGGTCAGCGCCTGCGCCTCGGGCGCCGAGGCGGTGGGCTACGCCGTGGAGATGATCCGCTCCGGGCGCGCCGACGTGGTCGTCGCGGGCGGCACCGAGGCGGCGATCCACCCGCTGCCCATCGCGGCGTTCGCCAACATGATGGCGCTGTCGAAGAACGAGGGTGACCCGGCGAAGGTCTCGCGCCCCTACGACAAGGCCCGCGACGGCTTCGTGCTCGGCGAGGGCGCGGGTGTCGTGGTGCTGGAGTCGGCCGAGCACGCCGCCCGGCGCGGCGCGAAGGTCTACTGCGAGGTGCTGGGGCAGGGTCTGTCCGCGGACAACCACCACATCGCGCAGCCCGAGCCGGCCGGCCGGGGCATCGCCGACGCCCTGCAGGGGCTGCTGGAGAGCACCGGCCTCGACCCCTCCGAGATCGCGCATCTCAACGCGCACGCCACCTCCACCCCGCAGGGCGACGTCGCCGAGATCAAGGCGCTGCGCAAGGTGCTGGGCTCCGACCTGGACCATGTCGCCATCTCCGCCACCAAGTCCATGACCGGCCATCTGCTGGGCGGCGCGGGCGGTATCGAGACGGTGGCGACGGTGCTGGCTCTGCACCACCGCACGGCGCCGCCGACCATCAACGTCGACGACCTGGACGAGGAGATCGACGCCGACATCGTGACCGGCGGACCGCGCTCGCTGGGCGAGGGCCCGCTGGTGGCGGTCAACAACTCCTTCGGCTTCGGCGGCCACAACGTCGTCGTGGCCTTCCGCACCGCCTGAGCACCGCCTGAACGCGGGCTGAACACCGCCCGAGGGGCCCGCCGGACACCGTCCGGCGGGCCCCTCGGGCGTGCGGAGGACACGGAGCCGGACGGGGGTCGGCCGCAGAAGGCGGAGGCGGAGGCCGGGCCGGCGCGGGAGGCCGTGAGCCGTCACCGCGCCCGTGGCGCCGGCACCGGGGACGGGCGGGCACCCTCCCTGTCCACCGGGCTCGGCCGGACGGGGTGTACGGCCCGGACGGGCTCCGGGCCCGGTGGGTACGGCCGCGTCGTCGCGCGGCCGCGCCGGTGTCAGACCACCTGGTGCAGCCAGCGCACCGGGGCGCCCTCGCCCGCGTAGCGGAAGGGCTCCAGTTCGTCGTCCCAGGGCTTGCCGAGAAGCTTGGAGATCTCGGCCTCCAGCTCGGTCTCGCCGCGCGCGGCACGGTCCACGGCGGCGCGCAGCCGGTCCTCGGGGATGAGGATGTCGCCGTGCATGCCGGTGACGGCGTGGAAGATGCCCAGCTCGGGGGTGGAGCTGTAACGCTCGCCCTCCGCGGTGGAGCAGGGCTCGGAGGTCACCTCGAAGCGGAGCATGCGCCAGCCGCGCAGCGCGGAGGCGAGTTTGGAGGCGGTGCCGGGTTCGCCCTGCCAGGACAGCTCCGCGCGCCAGGTGCCCGGGGAGGCGGGCTGCTTGATCCAGTCGAGGCTGACGCGTGCGCCGAGCACTCCCGCGACGGCCCATTCGACGTGCGGGCACAGTGCGCGGGGGGCGGAGTGCACGTACAGAACTCCACGTGTCGTCACCGGGACCTCCTGTGTGGTTCGAGTGCGACCTTCCGTGGCGGCCTCGAATCCCTGCCGGCCATGCGCCGGGTCACCGGTTGACATCCTGTCCCATCGGTCACGTGTCTTCCGGCTCCCGAAGTTACGAACAGTAAACACTATCCGTGCCGATTCTCCCTAAAAGGGACAGCAAGTGACGCGATGTAATCTGTCAAACGTGTCCGGCGGCCATTTTCGGACCGTCATGGCAAAAGCTACCGTGCCACGGCACCCATGGGGTGACGTACCGTCGGCCGAGGCGGTCAACCCACCCGTCCGAACCATCACCCCACCGGGACACCGGAAGGAACGGGGGAGCGCCCGTGCGAGACAACACGCCGTCCGGCCCTCCGCCCACGGGGCGCACCCGCCGCAAGGGGCTGCCGCCCGCCGCCTGGGCCGCGGTCGCCGCCACCGTGGCCCTCGTCGTGTTCGCCGTGTCGTGCGGTGGTTCCGGCGGTGGTGCGCCGCACTCCCGGGGCGCGTCCGCCGGCGCCCGCCCCTCCTCCCCGTCCCTCTCGCCCTCTCCCTCGCCCTCTCCTTCTCCCTCATGGGACACCGGCCCCGGCTCACTGGCGGCCCTGGGCGACTCCATCACCCGTGCCTTCGACGCCTGCTCGCTGCTGGACGACTGCCCGGAGGCGTCCTGGGCCACCGGCACCTCCCCGGAGGTGGACAGCCTGGCGCGGCGGCTGGGCGTCCCCGCCGACGCGACCTGGAACCACGCGCGCTCCGGCGCCCTGATGGCCGAGCTGCCCGCCCAGGCCCGGAGGGCGGCGACGCACCGGCCGGAGCTGGTGACGGTGCTGATCGGGGCGAACGACGCCTGCCGGGCGACAGTGGGGCGGATGACGCCGGTGGAGGAGTTCCGCGCCGACTTCGCCGAGGCGCTGCGCATCCTGCGCCGGGCCTCGCCGAGGACCCAGGTGTACGTGGCCGGCGTGCCGGACCTGGAGCGGCTGTGGTCC
This sequence comes from Streptomyces mangrovi, assembly GCF_900114215.1. Lineage (GTDB taxonomy): Bacteria > Actinomycetota > Actinomycetes > Streptomycetales > Streptomycetaceae > Streptomyces > Streptomyces barkulensis. The sequence continues at coordinate 83,564 of NZ_FOSG01000005.1, forward strand.
CTGGGCCGGTCGCATCCGGTGGCCGCACAGGTGTGGCAGCTCGGCATCTGCCCGTCGATGCTGGGCGGGGCGGGGGCCTCGGACGCCGAGGCGGCGGAGCGCCGCGCGAAGGTGTCGGCACGGGTGCGGGCGTACAACGCCGCGCTGGCGGAGGTCTGCGAGCGCGACAGGCGCTGCCGGCACGACGGCGGGGCGGTGCACGGCTACCGCTTCACCGTCCGTGAGCTGAGCTCCTGGGACTGGTTCCACCCCGGCCCGGAGGGCCAGCGCGCGCTCGCCGAGATCGCGCACCGACAGGTCACCGCCGTTTCCCCGCCCGCCTGAGCGGCGGAAATCCGCGCCCGCCCCATTGACGCCGGTCGAGCCCCGTCATTACATTCGCGCCAGCATTTCGAACGTGTGACGAGATATCGAACGACAGAGAAGGGCAGCCGCTGTGCGCATCACCGGGATCAGCACGCATGTCGTCGGTACTCCGTGGCGCAACCTGACCTATGTCCAGGTGCACACCGACGAGGGGCTCACCGGCGTCGGCGAGACCCGGATGCTCGGGCACACCGATGCCCTGGTCGGCTACCTGCGCGAGGCCGAGGCCAACCACATCGCCGGGTCCGACCCCTTCGCGGTCGAGGATCTGGTGCGGCGCATGAAGTACGGCGACTACGGGCGGGCCGGGGAGATCGTGATGTCCGGCATCGCCTGCGTGGAGATGGCCTGCTGGGACATCAAGGGCAAGGCGCTGGGCGTGCCCGTGTGGCAGCTGCTGGGCGGCAGGGTGACCGACCGGGTCAAGGCCTACGCCAACGGCTGGTACACCGTCGAGCGCACCCCGCAGGCGTTCCACGAGGCGGCCCTGCGGGTCGTCGGGCGCGGCTACCGGGCGCTCAAGCTGGACCCGTTCGGCACCGGCCACTTCGAGCTGGACCACGCCGAGACGCTGCGTTCGGTGGCGCTGGTGGAGGCGGTGCGGGACGCGATCGGGCCGGAGTGCGAGCTGCTGCTGGAGATGCACGGCCGCTTCAGCCCCGCCACGGCCGTCCGCATCGCCCGCGAGGTCGAGCCGTTCCGGCCGAGCTGGCTGGAGGAGCCGGTGCCGCCGGAGAACCTCAAGGCGCTGGCCAAGGTGGCCGAGAAGGTGGACATGCCCATCGCCACCGGCGAGCGCATCCACGACCGCATCGAGTTCCGCGAGCTGTTCGAGTCCCAGGCCGCCGACATCATCCAGCCGGATCTGGGCCACATCGGCGGCATCCTGGAGACCCGCAAGCTCGCCGCCACCGCCGAGACCCACTACACGCTGGTGGCGCCGCACAACGTGGGCGGCTCGGTACTGACGGCCGCCTCCCTCCAACTGGCCGGCTGCACGCCGAACTTCAAGATCCTGGAGCACTTCAACGACTTCGCCGACGCCGAGATCAAGAAGGTGGTCAGGGGCGCGCCGGAGGTCGTGGACGGCTACTTCTCCCTCCCCGACGCTCCCGGCCTGGGGGTGGAGCTGGACACCGACGCGGCCGCGGAGTTCCCGCAGCAGCAGGCCCGCTTCGACCTGTGGGCCGAGGGCTGGGAGAAGCGGGATCCGCGCGGAGCCCGGTCGTGAGGCGGTGCGGGCACCGGGGGCTCACGGCGGCCGGGCCTCACGCCCCTGCCGCACACCGGTGCGCGGGCGCGCCTCTGGAAGCCGGGGATGGCGCGCGGTCCCGTACGCGCCGGGCTCGCCGGTGCGGCGCGGGCCGGTGCGGCGCGTCCGGCCACACGGCGGCCGGCCTCCCGGGCGGTGGTGACACGTCCGGGTATCCGGCGCAGAATCCACTGCGGGGGGCGGCCGTCCGTCCTCCGGCGGGCGCCAGGGGCGTCGGCGGTCCGCGCGACGCGGGGAGGAGCCAGTGGTGAACGCATCCGCACACGCCCCGGTGCCGGACGACGTCCGCGCCGCCGGGCGCGCCGTCCTCGTGGAGCGGCCCGGCCGCCACCGGCTGGTGGAGGCGCCCCGCGCCGAACCCGGCCCTGGCGAGGTGCGGGTGGCCGTGTACGCGGCGGGGATCTGCGCCAGCGACCGCGAGGTGTACGCGGGCAACCGCGCCGAGGGCTACGTCCGTTACCCCGTCGTGCCCGGCCACGAGTGGTCCGGCACGGTGGAGGCGGTCGGTCCCGGGGCCGATCCGGCGCTGGTGGGGCGGAAGGTGGTGGGCGAGGGGTTCCGCGCCTGCCTGGTCTGCGACCGCTGCCGCGAGGGCGCCACCAGTCTGTGCACCGGCGGCTACGACGAGACCGGCTTCACCCGACCCGGCGCCTTCGCCGACTTCCTCGTCCTGCCCGCCCGGCTGCTGCACATCCTCGACGACCGTGCCGACCTGCGCTCGGCCGCCCTGCTGGAGCCGGCCGCCGTGGTGGCGGCGGCGGTGCTGGCGGGCGGACCGCGCCCGGGCGAGCGAATCGCCGTGGTCGGGGCGGGCACGCTCGGCCTGCTGGCCGTGCAGCTGCTGGCCGCGGTCTCCCCCGCCGAGCTGCTGGTCGTCGACCCCCGCACCGAACGCGCCGAGCAGGCACTGCCCATGGGCGCCACCGGGGTGTGCGCCCCGCCGGAGGCCGCCGGTCTGCGCAGCCGCTACGACCTGGTGGTGGAGACCGCCGGCGCGCCCACCACCGCCCACGACTCCTGTCTGCTGGCCCGGCGCGGCGGCCGGGTGGTGCTGACCGGGCTGCCCGGGCCGGGCGCGCGGGGCATCGACCCCGTCCATCTGTCCGTCAGCCAGCTCACCGTCCGGTCCGTCTTCGGCGCCCCGCCGGCCGCCTGGGCCCATGCGGTGCGGGCCTTCGGCGCGGGGCTGCTCGCGCCCACGCCCCTGATCACCCACGAGCTGCCGCTGGAGGACTTCGCCGCGGCCGTCGCGCTGGTCGGCGGCGGCGATCCCCGGGTCGGCAAGGTTCTGCTGCGGCCCTGACCCCGCCGTTCCGGCCGCTCGCGGCCCCGGCCCGCGCCCTCGAATACGAACGACGTACGAAATACCGAACGAGATCGAGTCAGATCGAACCAGGGAGCATCGTGACCGACGCGTCCATCAAACCCTCCGGCCCCCGCCGCCCCGGCGAGGCCGCCCTCGCCTCCCTCGGCCACCCCTGCCCCGACCGGGACCCCCGCGACTCCTCCCCGCACACCTTCCCCGACGGCGGCACCTGGCGCACCGAGATCCCCTCCGTCGAGGGACCCGAGGCGCTGGCCACCGTGCTGAAGGAGGCCGAGGCCCTGGACGTCCCCGTCCACCGCGTCAGCCAGGGCAGCGGCGTGTGGATGCTCACCGACGCCGAGATCTCCGAGATGGCCGGTGCCTGCGCCGAGCGGAACGTGGAGCTGTGCCTGTTCACCGGGCCGCGCGGCACCTGGGACGCCGGCGCCGGCACCCGCACTCCCTCCGGCGGCGCCGGGCTGCGCGCCCGCGGCCACGACGCGCTCGCCGGATGCGTCGAGGACGCCGTACGCGCCACCGAACTCGGTGTGCGCTGCCTGCTGGTGGCCGACGAGGGCGTGCTGTACACACTGCACCGGATGCGGACGCGCGGCGTCCTGCCGGCTGACACCACCCTCAAGGTGTCGGCGCTGATCGGCCCGGTCAACCCGGCCTCGTACGCCGTCTTCGAGCGGCTGGGCGCCGACTCGGTCAACGTGCCCTCCGATCTGACCCTGGAGCACCTGACCGAGATCCGCCGGGTCAGCCGCGCCCCGATGGACTTCTATCTGGAGGCCCCCGACGACCTCGGCGGCTATGTGCGGATGTACGACGCCGCCGAGCTGATCCGGCGCGGCGCGCCGGTCTACCTCAAGTTCGGGCTCAGCAAGGCTCCCGCCATCTACCCCTACGGCGCGCACCTGCGTGACGCGACCCTGGACACCGCCCGCGAGCGGGTCCGCCGCGGCCGGCTCGCCCTGGACCTGCTGGCCCGCCTCGGTGCCGGGGACGGGATGTCTCCGCCCGGCTCCCGTCTGCCCGGCCCCCTGAACCGCTTCCCCGACGAAACCGGAACATCCGCCGCAGCCGCCACGCCCGAAGGGAACTGACCACCATGCGCGACCGCATCCGTGCCCTTGCCCGCACCCGCGCCCGCAGAGCCGCCGTCGGCGCCTGCGCCGCCCTCGCCCTGTCCCTCACCGCCTGCGGCCAGAACTCCGAGGGCGGCGGGAACGGCGGCGCCGGGGACGACTCCGAGGGGGGCACCATCGGCATCGCCATGCCCACCAAGTCCTCCGAGCGGTGGATAGCCGACGGCGAGAACATGGTGGAGCAGTTCGAGACCAAGGGCTACAAGACCGATCTGCAGTACGGCGACGACAAGGTGGAGAACCAGGTCGCGCAGATCGAGAACATGATCTCCAAGGGGCACGACGCGCTGGTGATCGCCGCGATCGACGGCTCCTCGCTGACCAACGTGCTCCGCCGCGCCGAGGACGCGGGCATCCCCGTCATCGCCTACGACCGCCTCATCCGCGGCACCGAGAACGTCGACTACTACGCCACCTTCGACAACTTCAAGGTCGGGGAGCTCCAGGGCAGCTACATCGCCGAGAAGCTCGGGCTGGAGGAGAAGGGCGGGGCGGAGAAGTTCAACCTGGAGCTGTTCGCCGGATCGCCCGACGACAACAACACCAACTTCTTCTTCCGCGGCGCGATGAGCGTCCTGAAGCCGTACATCGACGACGAGCGGCTGGTCGTGCGCAGCGGCCAGACCGAGATGAACCAGGTCACCACCCTGCGCTGGGACGGCGGCACCGCCCAGAAGCGCATGGACGACCTGCTCAGCCGCTACTACGGCAGCGAGCGCGTGGACGCGGTCCTCTCCCCGTACGACGGTATCTCCATCGGCATCATCTCCGCCCTGAAGAGCGCGGGCTACGGCACCGGTGCCAAGCCCTACCCCGTCGTCACCGGGCAGGACGCCGAGCTGGCCTCCATCAAGTCGATCATCGCGGGCCAGCAGACCCAGACCGTCTTCAAGGACACCCGCGAACTGGCCAAGCAGGCCGTGCGGATGACCGACGCCGTGCTGAACGGGACGAAGCCCGAGGTCAACGACACCGAGTCCTACGACAACGGCGTCAAGACCGTCCCCGCCTACCTGCTGGACCCGGTCAGCATCGACAAGTCCAACACTCAACTACTGGTGGACGAGGGCTACTACACCGCCGACCAGCTCGCGTAGCCCGCGCCGGACCACCGAGGAACAGCCATGAGCAGCAGCGTTCTGGAGATGCGCTCGATCACCAAGACCTTCCCCGGGGTCAGAGCGCTGTCGGGGGTCGACCTCACCGTCCGCCCCGGCGAGATCCACGCCCTGTGCGGGGAGAACGGGGCGGGCAAGTCGACACTGATGAAGGTACTCAGCGGCGTCCATCCGCACGGCAGTTACGAGGGGGAGTTCCTCTTCGAGGGCGAGCCGTGCGCGTTCCGGGACATCCGGGCCAGCGAGCGGCGCGGCATCGTCATCATCCACCAGGAACTGGCGCTGGTGCCCTACCTGTCCATCGCCGAGAACATCTTCCTGGGCAACGAGCACGCCTCCCGGGGCGTCATCCGGTGGAACGACACCGTCCGCCGCGCCGCCGAGCTGATGCGGCGGGTCGGGCTGCGCGAGAACCCGCAGACCCGGGTCGCCGACATCGGCGTGGGCAAGCAGCAACTGGTGGAGATCGCCAAGGCGCTGGCGAAGGACGTGCGGCTGCTGATCCTGGACGAGCCGACCGCGGCGCTCAACGACGAGGACAGCGCCAAGCTCCTCGACCTCATCCTGGAGCTGCGCTCCCAGGGCATCGCCTGCATCGTCATCTCCCACAAGCTGGGCGAGATCCGCCGTATCGCCGACACCGTCACCGTGCTGCGCGACGGGCGGACGGTCGAGACGCTCACCGTCCGCGCCTCCCCCGGGGCGGCGGCGGAGCTCTCGGAGGACCGGATCATCCGCGGCATGGTGGGCCGCGACCTGGACCACCGCTTCCCCGAGCGCACCCGCTACGACGGCCCGGACGCCGGACACCTCGCGCTGGAGGTCTCCGGCTGGACGGTCCGCCACCCCATCGACCACCAGCGCAAGGTCGTCGACGACGTGTCGCTGACGGTGCGGCGCGGCGAGATCGTCGGCATCGCCGGGCTGATGGGGGCCGGCCGCACCGAGCTGGCGATGAGCGTCTTCGGCCGCTCCTACGGGGTGTACGACGGCGGCACCGTCCGCCTCGGCGGCCGGGAGGCGGACACCCGTACCGTCCCTGCCGCGGTCGCGCACGGGCTGGCGTACGTCACCGAGGACCGCAAGACCTACGGGCTGAACCTGATCGACACCGTCAGCCGCAACGTCTCACTGGCCTCGCTGCCGAAGCTGGCCCGGGCCGGGGTGGTGGACGAGCACCGGGAGCGGCAGGTCGCCGAGCGGTACCGCACCTCGCTGAGCATCAAGACCCCGACCGTTTCCGAGCAGGTCGGCCGGCTCAGCGGCGGCAACCAGCAGAAGGTCGTGCTCGGCAAATGGATGCACACCGATCCCGAGGTGCTGATCCTCGACGAGCCGACGCGCGGCATCGACGTCGGGGCGAAGTACGAGATCTACACCGTCGTCGACCGGCTCGCCGCACAGGGCCGGGCGGTGCTGGTGATCTCCTCGGAGCTGCCGGAGCTGCTGGGGATGTGCGACCGGATCTACACCATGGCGGCCGGACGGCTGACCGGTGAGGTGGCCCGCGGGGACGCGAGCCAGGAAGTACTGATGCGACTCATGACCGAGGACGGAAGCCGGAGCGCCCGATGACGAAAGAGACCACCGCCGGGAAGGGCGGAACCGCCGGGGCGCTGCTGGTGCGCACCGTGCGCGCCAACACACGGCAGTACGGGATGCTCGTCGCGCTGGCGCTGATCGTCGTGCTGTTCCAGATATGGACCGACGGCAATCTGCTCAAGCCCGTCAACGTCTCCAACATCGTCCAGCAGAACAGCTACATCCTGATCCTGGCCATGGGCATGATGATCGTGATCATCGCCGGCCACATCGACCTGTCGGTCGGCTCGCTGGCCGCCTTCGTCGGGGCCGCGGCGGCCGTGCTGATGGTCCACCACGACATGTCCTGGCCGGCGGCGCTGGCCTGCTCGCTGCTGATCGGCGCGGTGGCCGGCGCCTGGCAGGGGTTCTGGATCGCCTATGTGGGCATCCCGTCGTTCATCGTGACCCTGGCGGGGATGCTGCTGTTCCGCGGCGGCACCCAGATCCTGTTGGAGGGGCAGTCGCTGGCGCCCTTCCCGCGCGGCTTCCAGAACATCAGCCAGGGCTTCCTGCCCGAGGGCGGCCCGCTGGAGAACTACCACGACCTGACGGTGCTGATCGGTGTGGTCGTGGTGGCGATCGTGCTGTTCCAGGAGTGGCGCGGCCGGCGCCGGCAGCGGGAGTACGAGCTGGAGGTGCTGCCGCTGAGCCTGTTCGTCCTCAAGTGCGTGGCGATCGTGGCGGCGGTGGTGGCGTTCACCCTGACCCTGGCCAGCTACCGGGGCGTCCCGGTGGTGCTGCTGATCATGTGCGGCATCCTGATCGGGCTGGGCTTCGTGATGCGCAACGCCGTCGTCGGCCGCCATGTGTACGCCCTCGGCGGCAACCGGGCCGCGGCCAGGCTGTCGGGCGTGAAGGACAGGCGGGTCACGTTCCTGGTCTTCGTCAACATGGGCGTGCTGGCGGCGCTGGCGGGCTGCGTGTACGCCGCCCGGCTGAACGCGGGCACCCCGCAGGCGGGCATCAACTTCGAGCTGGAGGCGATCGCCGCCGCGTTCATCGGTGGAGCCTCGATGAGCGGCGGCGTGGGTACCGTGCTCGGGGCCATCATCGGCGGCCTGGTGCTCGGCGTGCTCAACAACGGCATGTCCCTGGTGGGTATCGGCACCGACTACCAGCAGGTCATCAAGGGCCTGGTCCTGCTGGCGGCGGTGGGATTCGACGTCTGGAACAAGAGAAAGGTGGGCTCGTGAGCACCAGCAGACGCAATGTGATCGGCGCGGCCGCGGCAGCCGGACTGGCGGCGGCGACGACCGCGGGACCGGGCGCGGGGGCCGCGCAGGCGAAGCCGGGCGGTCCGGGTGGGCGGCCGTCCGCGCCGCGTCGCGGCCGCTTCGGCGAGCTGGCGGACGGCACGGAGGTGGACGTCTGGACGCTGTCGTACGGAGGCACCCGGCTGCGGGTGCTGTCCTACGGGGGCATCGTGCAGTCCCTGGAGGTGCCCGACCGGCACGGCCGGCTCGCGAACGTCTCGCTCGGCTTCGGTGACCCGGCCTCCTACGAGGCCGGCTCCCCCTACTTCGGCGCGCTCATCGGCCGCTACGGCAACCGCATCGCGCAGGGCCGCTTCACCCTGGACGGCAGCACCTACGAACTGCCGCGCAACGACGGCGACAACACCCTGCACGGCGGCGACCGCGGCTTCGACAAGCGGATGTGGGCGGTGAAGCCGTTCACCCGGCGCGGCGAGGTGGGGCTGGTGCTGACGCGCACCAGCGAGGACGGCGAGATGGGCTTCCCCGGAAGGCTGGAGGTCCGGGTGGAGTACGCGCTGGACCGCCGCGGCGACTTCCGCATCGACTACGAGGCCACCACCGACCGGCCCACCGTCGTCAACCTCACCAACCACACCTACTTCAACCTCGCCGGCGAGGGCTCCGGCAGCGTCCTGGAGCACGAGCTGGAGATCGCCGCCTCCCGCTACACGCCGGTGGGCGAGACGCTGATCCCCACCGGCGAGCTGGAGCGGGTGGCGGGCACGCCGTTGGACTTCCGGCGGGCCAAGCCGATCGGGACGGACATCCGCAAGGCGCACCCGCAGATCCTGTACGGGCAGGGCTACGACCACAACCTGGTGCTGGACAAGGGCATCACCGCCGAGCCCGAGCACTTCGCCACCGTCCGCGAGCCGGTCTCGGGCCGGGTGATGCGGATCGCCACCACCGAGCCGGGCGTGCAGTTCTACAGCGGCAACTTCCTCGACGGCACCCTGGAGGGCACCTCGGGGCGGGTCTACCGGCAGAGCGACGGTTTCTGCCTGGAGACCCAGCACTTCCCCGACTCCCCCAACCAGCCGTCGTTCCCCACCACCGTGCTGCGGCCGGGGCACACCTACCGCTCCACCACCGTCCACTCCTTCCGCGCCGAGTAGACCGGGCAGGGCGCGCAAGGCGGGTACGCGTAAGGCGGGGGCGGTCCGGACCGGGCTGCCCCCGCCGCCTTGCCGTCAGTCCGTCAGCACGTCAGCCCGTCACACGAGCCGGATCATGTTCCACGACATCGGCTCCAGGGTGGCGCGCAGCGTCCCGCCGTCCAGCTCCGTACCCTCCCCCCGGCGGGGGGCGACCCGCTCGGGGTCGGCGAGGGTGTTGCGGGCCTCGGGGTCGGCGTCGGCCAGCACGCTGTGCTCGGCGACCCGCTCCAGGTTCAGCCCGTGCAGGGCGACCTCCAGCGGCAGGGCGCCGTGCCGGCCGCGGTTGACGGCGAAGACGGTGACGGCACCGGTGGCCTCGTCCCGTACCGCGGTGGCGTGCAGCAGCGGCACCTCGCCGTACCTGGCCGTGGTGTACGTGGGCGACTGCACCCGTACCTCCAGCACCCGCCCGCGTCCGTGGCGGGAGGCCTGGGCGAAGGGGAAGAAGGTGGTCTGCCGCCAGGCCGGGCCGCCGGGCTCGGTCATGATCGGGGCGATGACGTTGACGAGCTGCGCCAGGCAGGCGACGGCCACCCGGTCGGCGTGGCGCAGCAGGGCGATGAGCAGGGATCCGAGGACGACGGCGTCGGTGACGGTGTAGTTGTCCTCCAGCAGCCGGGGCGCCTCCTCCCAGTCGGGCAGCGGCCCGGCCTGGAAGCGGCGCTGGTACCAGACGTTCCACTCGTCGAAGGAGAGGTTGATGCGCTTGGGCGACTTCAGACGGGCCCCGACGTGGTCGCAGGTGGCCACCACGTTCTCGATGAAGGACTCCATGTCCACCGCGGAGGCCAGGAAGGAGTCGCGGTCGCCGTCGATCTCCTCGTAGTAGGCGTGCAGGGAGATGTGGTCGACCAGGTCGTAGGTCTCGGCCAGGACGGTGGCCTCCCAGGCGGCGAAGGTGTCCATCGCCTGGCTGGAGCTGCCGCAGGCGACCAGTTCGAGGGAGTCGTCGAGCTGGCGCATGGCGCGGGCGGTCTCGGCGGCCAGCCGGCCGTACTCGGCGGCGGTCTTGTGGCCGGTCTGCCAGGGGCCGTCCATCTCGTTGCCCAGGCACCACAGCCGGATGCCGTAGGGCTCCTTGTCGCCGTGGGCGGCGCGCAGGTCGGACAGGGCGGTGCCGCCGGGGTGGTTGGCGTACTCCAGCAGCTCGCGAGCCTCCGCCACGCCGCGGGTGCCGAGGTTGACGGCCATCATCGGCTCGCCGCCCGCCTTGCGGACGAAGTCGATGTACTCGGCCAGGCCGAAGCGGTTGCTCTCCACCGAACGCCAGGCGGCGTCGAGGCGGCGGGGGCGCTGCTCGGCGGGGCCGACGCCGTCCTCCCAGCGGTAGCCGGAGACGAAGTTCCCGCCGGGGTAGCGGATGGCGGTCACACCCAGTTCGCGGACCAGTTCCAGGACGTCGGTGCGCAGGCCCTGCTCGTCGGCACGGGGGTGCCCGGGTTCGAAGACCCCCGTGTAGACGCAGCGGCCGAGGTGCTCCACGAAGGAGCCGAACAGCCGGGGGTCGACCTCGCCGACGGTGAAGGCGGGGTCGAGGGTGAACCGGGCCGGGTGGGCGGTGCTCATGGATTCCTTCCGTCGGGGGCGGGGTGGGGCCCGGTGGGGCCCCACCCCGGGTTGAAAGGTTTCAGTAAACTACCGGCCAGCCGCCTTCCCAGCGCATCAGGTTGACGCCGAGGGTGGGCGAGCCGTTGTTGTCGCGGTCGTAGTAGTGGTAGACGAGCAGGTCGCCGTCGACGTCGGACATGACGGACTGGCCGCCGGGGCCGACGACCCGGCCGTGGGTCTCCAGGACGACCGTCCCGCCGTTGTCGCGCATGTCCCTGCCGTTCCGGTCGCGGAACGGCCCGGTGGGGCCGGCGGAGCGGCCGACGCGGATGCTGTAGGTGCTGTCGGTGCCCGCGCAGCACTTGTCGAAGGACGCGAACAGGTAGTAGTAACCGCCCCGCTTGACCAGGGTCGGCCCCTCGATGCCGTTGCTGGTGGGGTTGCGCGCGGCCACGGAGTACAGGGTGCGGTCGCCGGGGTGCTGCTTGCCGGTGGACGGGTCGAGCCGGATCATCTTGATCCCCGTCCACCAGGAGCCGAAGGTCATCCACCACTTGCCGTCGTCGTCGACGAACAGGTTGGGGTCGATGGCGTTGTGGTCCGAGCCGGTGGTGGTGGTGTGCACCGGGCCGTGGTCGGTCCAGGTGCCGGGCAGTCCGCTGGGACTGGTGGCCACGCCGATGGCGGAGTGGCTGGAGCCGAAGGTGGACAGGGAGTAGTACAGCCAGTACCGGCCACCCTGCTTGGAGACGTCCGGGGCCCAGGGGCTGCGCTCGGGCGAGTACCGGCTCCACCAGGAGGGCGGGTTGGGAAACGCCGCCCCGGCGTGGGTGAAGTGGGTCCGGTCGGTGGAGATGCGCGCCTGGGGGCCGTTGTGGGTGGAGTAGAGGATGTACCGGCCGTCGTCGAGGCGGACCATCGACGGGTCGTGCACGGAGATGTCGCCGGTCACCCGGCCGGGCCCCGGGTAGGCGGAGGCGCTGCCGGGGACGAGGGCCATCAGCGCGCCCAGCAGGGCGGCGACCAGGGCTGTCAGGCGTCGGCGGGCGGGCCTGCGGGGGGACGCGCGGTGGGGGGTGGTGTGGGGGGTGGTGTGGGGGGTGGTGTGACTGTTCATCGGGCTCCTTCGGAAGTTCTCGGTAACCGGTCGGGGTTCACGGCCTTTTGGGACCTCCTCTCCTGTCCCGCGAATCGGGGCGGGGCCGGGCCGGGCCGGCCTTCCGTCACTGGCCGGCCAGCCCGGTGTGGGCGACGCCGCGCACGATCTGCCGCTGGAAGAAGGCGAAGACCAGCAGCAGCGGCAGCCCGGCGATCACCAGCGAGGCCATCACCTGGGCGTAGCGGGCGCCGTAGGTGGACTGGACGTTGACCAGGCCGACCGGCAGCGTCATCGCGTTCGGGTCGGTGGTCACCAGGAACGGCCACAGGAAGTTGTTCCAGGTCTGGATGAAGGTGAAGATGGCGACGGCGGACAGGACCGGCCGCGACAGCGGCAGCACGACCGTCCAGAACACCCGCCAGCGTCCGGCGCCGTCGACGTGGGCGGCCTCCTCCAGTTCCCGCGGCACCCCCTCGAAGAACTTCACCAGGATGAACACCATGGCGGGGACGGCGACCTGGGGCAGTATCACGCCCCAGTAGGTGTCGACCAGTCCGAGGGAGACCATCTCGGCGAAGAGCGGGGCGATGAGCACCTGCGGCGGCACCATGATCCCGGCCAGTACGAGCCCGTAGAGCGTCCTCCGGCCGCGGAAGGCGGTGCGCGAGAAGCCGTAGGCGGCCATGGCGCAGGTCGCGACGGTCAGCGCGGTCGTCACGACCGAGATGTAGGCCGAGTTGAGCATCCACCGCGCCAGGTCCCCGGAGGCCCACACCTTCTCATAGGCGTCGAAGGTGATCTGTGAGCCGATCCACTCCAGCGAGGTGCGCGTCGTCTCGTTCTCGGGCTTGAGCGAGGTGGCCACCGCCCAGGCCAGCGGCAGCACCCACAGCGCCGCCAGGACGAGGGCGGCGGCCAGCAGCGCGACGCGGCCCGGGGTCCAGCGCGGCCGCCTGCCGGCCTCACCGGCGGGTCCGGCGGACGGTGCGGCCGGGTTCACGGCCTTCGCGGTCGCACTCACTTGGCGGCCTCCTCACGAGAACGGCGGGTCATCCGCAGATGGATCAGCGAGACGATCACGATCAGGGCGAAGAAGACGTAGGAGACGGCCGAGGCGTAGCCGATCCGGTAGCCGGTGAAGCCGGCGTCGTAGACGTACTGCAGGACCGGGCGGGTGCTCTCGTCGGGGCCGCCGCCGGTCATGATGTAGACCTGGTCGAAGATCTTCAGTGAGGCGAGGAGCTGGAGGACGACCACCACCCCCGTGGTGCGGCTGAGCATCGGCACGGTGATGTGGAGCAGCCGCCGCCAGGCCCCGGCGCCGTCCAGCTCGGCGGCCTCGTACAGATGCCGGGGGATGGCCTGGAGGGCGGCGAGGTAGAGCAGGAAGTTGAAGCCGACCGTCCACCACACGGTGGTCGCGGCGATCGAGAGCATCGCGTAGCGGGTGTCGGTCAGCCAGCCGATGCCGGGGTCGAGGCCGAGGGAGTTCAGCAGCAGGTCGGCCAGGCCGAAGTCGGACGGGTAGATCATCCACAGCCACAGCAGTCCGACGACGCCCGACGGCAGCAGGAACGGCGCGAACCAGCTCAGCCGCCACAGCCACTGGACCACCCGCAGATGGTGCGCGAGCAGTGCGAGGACGAGGCCCGTGACGACCAGGGGCGCGGTGGACAGCAGCGTGAACCACACCGTGTTCCACAGCGACGACCACATCTCGGGGTCCCGCAGGGCCTCGGCGTAGTTGTCCAGGCCGGTGAACTCGCTGTCGGTGCCGGCGATGTTGTCGTCGCCCAGGCTCATCTTCAGGCCCAGCAGCACCGGCCAGACCAGGAAGAGCGCGTACAGCAGCAGGAAGGGCGCGGTGAAGACCAGGCCGTGCTCGGTCCAGTGGCGGCCCGCGGCCAGGGGGCCGGCCCCGGTGCGGGCGGCCGTCCGGGCCGGTGGCGCCGGAGCGGTGGGCGCGGTCGCGGTCATGCGTCGCCTCCGAGCGGGTCGGGAGTGTCGAGCAGGGTCTGGAGCCGGGCCCTGGCCTCGTCGAGGGCGCCCTGCGGGGTGCGGGAGCCGGTGAGCACCCCGGAGAGGACCGCGCCGAGTTCGATCCACATGGACGACGCCGAGCCCGCGAACCAGGCGGGCGGGTCCAGGACGACGTCGTCGATCACCGACCGGTACTCCGACTGGGGTTCCAGTTCGAGGTAGCCGGGCTTCTCCAGGGTGGGCAGATAGGCGGGAACGTGGCCGCCCTTGGCCCACTCGACGGTGTTCTTCAGCATCCAGGCGACGAAGGCGTGGGCCGCCTCGTTGCTCTCGCCGCCGCGGTCGCGCTGGTGCGGGAGGACGAAACAGTGGGAGTCGGCCTGGGCGGTGGGGCGCCCGAACAGGTTCGGCACCCGGGTCATGGAGAACGGCAGGTCCAGGTTGGTGAAGGTGCTGACCTCCCATTCGCCGCCCAGGAGAAACGCGGTCTCCCCGCCGCCGAAGACGCCGACCGTGCCGTTGTAGTCGAGGCGGCGGTGGGCCAGGCCCTCCTCGGTGAGCCGCCGCATGAAGCGCAGCACCGTCAAGGCCCTGGTGTCGTCGATGGTGATGCGGGTGGCGGTCTCGTCCAGCAGGGTGCCGCCGGTCTGGGAGTACAGGGTGGAGAACAGCCGCCAGGGCCCGACGGTGCCGGCGCCGAGGGTCTCGACGGCCAGTGCGGGCCTGCCGGTGGCCTTTCCGGCGGCGCGCAGCGCGGCGGCGAACTCCTCGGCTCCGCGGATCGGCTTCAATTTCCCGTCCGCTCCGAGCAGTCCGGCCTTCCGGCAGATGTCGGTGTTGTAGTAGAGAACCATCGGGTGGGTGTCGAGCGGGACGGCGTACTGCGCACCGTCGATCCGGCCGCGCCGCCACAGGTCGGCGGGGAAGTCCTTCTCCGACAGGCCGTGTTCGGCCAGCAGGTCGAGGTCGAAGGGGTCGAGCAGCCGGCCGGGGCCGAAGCCGGGCAGCCTCGCCAGGTGAAGTGCGGCGACCTCGGGGGCCCGGCCGCCGGCTCCCGCCATACCGAGCTTGGTGTAGTACGGGGCGCCCCACTGGAGCGTGGAGGCCCGGAGGGCGATCCCGGGGTGCGCGGCGCGGTAGGCGTCCAGCATCGTCCGCATGTTGACGCCGTCGCCGCCGCCGTACAGATGCCAGAAGCGCAACCGGGTGCGGCCCGCGCCCACGGCGGCGGGAGCGGCGCATCCCGCGGTGCCCGCGGTCCCGGTGGCCGTCATGGCGGCCAGAGCGGCCACACCGCCGAGCACGCGCCGACGGCTCGGGGCGCGGTCCGGCACGGAGGTTCGACGCATACGATCCACCCTCATGTTCGAAATCTCGAATGTTGATCGGATCTCCGAACGGGAAAGTAGGATCGAACACCGTTCGCGTCAATGGTTCGCGCAGAAACAGCCCTGCCGGGCGGCCGCCGCCGTCCGGTACGGGGAATCGGGGCCCGGCCCGCCCAACGGGCCTTTGCCGCCCAGGAGTTCGCTACGCTGCGAGCCGCCGCCCCGCACGGCGGAACCCGAGCCGCCGGGCGGCCCGTCCGCCCGGAGCCGATCGGGTCACCTCACCCACCGCTGGAGTTCCCGTGACCGCAGACAGCCGGCCCGACAGCGCGCCGGACACCACCGTCACCTTCATCAACGTCTTCGAGATATCCGCCGAGCACCTCGACGCGTTCGTCGCCCGGTGGGAGCAGCGTGCCGCGCTCATGCGCTCCAGGCCCGGCTTCATCGACTCCCGGCTGCACCGGGCCCGTTCCGCGGAGGCCCGGTTCCAGCTCGTCAACGTGTCCCACTGGGAGAGCCAGGAGGCGTGGGAGGCCGCCGTGGCGGATCCCGAGTTCCGCGAGCGCGCCCAGGCCGCGCAGGACGACCCGAGTGCGCGGATCACCTCGAGCCGGGGTCTGTACGACGTCGTCGTCGATCTCTCCGCCGCGGAGGCGGAGCCGGGGCCGGAGTAGCCACACCCCCCGTGCCGCACGCACCCCGGGCACCGCCGGGGGCGTCGCGGCGGGGCCGGGCGGGGCGCCACGGGCCGGGGCGCGCCGTGTCCGGCGCGCCCCGGCTCCTCCGGCTTCGACGGTCCGTCAGTCCTCCAGGCTGACGACCATCTTTCCGACGTTCTGACCGCGGAGCATGCCGAGGAAGGCGTCCACCGCGTTCTCGATGCCCTGGACGACCGTTTCGTGGTACTTCAGCTCCCCGGACCGGATCCAGGCCGAGACCTCCTCGACGAATCGCGGCCGCAGCTCCGAGTGGTCGCCCACGAGCATGCCCTGGATCCTCAGCCGCTTGCCGATGACCAGCGCGAGGTTGCGCGGGGCGGCGGGCGGCTCGGTGGCGTTGTACTGGGCGATCATTCCGCAGACCACGACACGGCCGTGCGTCCTGAGCGAGCCGATCGCCGCCTCCAGGTGCTCACCGCCGACGTTGTCGAAGTAGACGTCGATGCCGTCGGGCGCGGCCGCCTTCAACTGCCGTGCCACCGGGCCGTTCTTGTAGTTGAAGGCGGCGTCGAAGCCGTACTCCCCGGTGAGGAGCGCGACCTTCTCGTCCGAGCCGGCGCTGCCGACGACGCGGGAGGCCCCCTTGAGCCGGGCGATCTGACCGACCTGGCCGCCGACCGCGCCCGCCGCACCCGAGACGAAGACGGCATCGCCCTCCTTGAAGGAAGCCACCTCCAGCAGCCCGGCGTAGGCGGTCAGTCCGGGCATGCCGAGCACCCCGAGATAGGTCGTCAGCGGGGCCAGTTCGGCGGAGACCTTCGTCGCGTGCCTCGCGTCCGGCGTGGCGTACTCGCGCCAGCCCAGGCCGTGCAGCACATGGTCGCCCGGGGCGAACCCCTCGGCCTCGGAGGCGACCACGACGCCGACCGCGCCGCCGTCCATCGGCCGGTCCAGTTCGAACGGCTGGACGTAGGACTTGACGTCGTCCATCCTGCCGCGCATGTAGGGGTCGACCGAGAGGTGGAGATTGCGCACCAGGATCTGACCGGCCTCCGGGGCCCGTACGGGGGCCTCGCGCAGCGCGAACCCCTCCGGCGTCGGCCATCCCTGCGGACGGGCGGTCAGGTGCCACTCACGTCCGGTGGCGGGCAACGTCATGAGAAACGCCTCCATATGCTTAAGAGTGTGAAACAACCATCTCCTCAATGTTTCACGCTGTCAAGCAAATCGGTACTCTGGGGTCATGGCCTCCCGTCCCGCCCCCGTCGACCCCCTCACCCTCGAGGTCGTCGAGCTGATCGGCTCCGTCGTCCTCCGCTTCCACCAGGAGTACGACGAGGCCGCCGCCAGGCACTCCCTGACCGGAGCGCAGGCGCGGCTGCTCACCCTGCTCCACCACCAGTGCCTGCCCATGCGGGAGATAGCCCGGCGGCTGAAGTGCGAGCCGTCCAACATCACGGGCATCGTCGACCGGCTGGAGTCGCGCGGCCTGGTGGAGCGGCGCCCCGACCCGGCCGACCGCCGTGTCAAGCTCGCCGCCGCCACTGAGGCGGGCCACGAGACGGCCGAACGGCTGCGCGCGTCGATGGACTTCGCCGCCGAGCCCCTGGCCGATCTGACGCCGGCGGAGCGCGCTCTCCTGCGCGACCTTCTCAGGCGCACACTGGGCGAGGCCTCGCCGGACACCTCCGCGGGCTGAACGGGGCGGGGCGGGGCGGAGCAGCGCCGGGAGCAGGGCCGGGAGCAGGGCCGGGCAGGGCTGAGCGGTCCTGCTCTAGGTGCACCACCACAGGAAGCGCTCGCAGGTGGGCGTCGGCTCCGGCTCGGGTTCCGGATCCGCCGGAGGCGGATCGGCGGGCCGCGTCTCCTGGGGCGGCGGCTCGGGGGCCTGGGTGGGGTCGGCGGTGGGTTCGGGGGCCGTGGTGATGCCGCCGCTCTCGACCGCGGTGGTCGAGGGCTCCGCGGAGGCCGAGGGGTCCGCCGAGGAGTCCGCCGACTCCGAGGGCTCGGCCGAGGAGGAACCCGACGCGGAGGGGGTGGCGGACGGCGGGCCCGACGGGCCGGCGCCCGGCTGTTCCGCCCCGGGCGGCCGCTCGGCGGCGCCGTCGGAGTCGGCGGATCCGGCACCCTCCTCGCCGTTGGCGCCGTCACCGGGCTCATCCCCGCCGCCGTCCGGGGAGACGCCCGGTATGGGCAGCTCATGCAGCACGCCCTCGGTGGTGAACTCCGCGACGCCGAGGGTGGCCAGCCCGGCGCCGAGTATCAAGCCCACGGCGGCGGTACGGCGCCGCCGCCCGGCCCGCGAACGCGCCCGGCGGCCACGCCGGGCGGCCGCGCGCGCCGCTGCCCGGCCCTCGCCGGCCCCGTCGTCCGGGCCGCCTTCCGGACCACCACCGCCGTGTTCTCCGTGCTCATCGCGCTCGCTGTACCCGCCGTGCCCGCCGGACGCCTCCGCGCCGTACACATCGTCGTACGTGTCGCTGTACGCGCCGCGGGCACCGCCGTGGAGGCCGTACTCCCCGCCGGGGATCTCCTCGCCGGGCGTCTCCTCCCCGGCCCGCCCGAACGCCTGGTGGGCGTCTCCGTGACCGCCCCGGTGCCCGTGGCCGGTGCCGTACGGGCTGTACGGACCGGGCCCGTGGCCGTACTGACCGGCGGAGGCCGGAGCCGAGGGGTCCGCCGGCGCCAGGCCGTGGCTGGGCGTGCCGCAACCCGGGCAGGAGAGGGCGCCGTTGAGATGCCGACGGCATGTGACGCAGTAGGTCATGGAGTCCGCAGGGTACGAGGCTCGGCGGGAAGAGGAGAAGACACTCCCTGTGAAGATCCGGTGTCAACCCGCGAAAGGCGGCTGCACCAGCCCCTCCCCCGCGTCCGGCAGCACCATCAGCGAACCGGCCAGCGGTTCCGCAGCGGGATCGGCGCCCGTCCGGGCCGTGGTGATGTAGAGGTCCCGCAGGCCCGGTCCGCCGAAGGCGCACGAGGTGGTGTTGGAGGCCGGGACGGCGACCGTCCGGTCCAGCCTGCCGTCGGGGGTGTAGCGCCGGACCGCGCCCCCGCCCCACAGGGCGACCCAGACGCAGCCCTCCGCGTCCACCGTCAGCCCGTCGGGGAAGCCTGCGCCCTCCTCGATCCGTGCCAGCGTCCTGCGGCCCAGGATCTCGGGGCCGTCGGTGTCGAAGACGTCGATCCGGCGGGTGGGGGTGTCGATGTAGTACATCAGCCGCCCGTCCGGGCTCCAGCCCGTGCCGTTGCTGATGCCCACGTCCGCCAGGACCGTGACGGCCGAGCCGTCCGGGGCGACACGGCTGAGCGTGCCCCCGCCCGGGCGCTCGTCGTACGCCATCGTGCCCGCCCACAGCGCGCCGTCGGGGGCGACGGCGGCGTCGTTGCCCCGGCGGCCCGCGACGGGCTCGCGGTGCAGCCAGGAGAACGAGCCGTCCCCGTCGTACAGGCCCACCCCGTCGCGGAGGTTGACCACCAGGCCGCCCCCGGCCCGCGGCTTGGCCGCGCCCACGTGCTGCTCGGTCGCCAGCACCGTGCGGCGGCCGTCGGCCGGGGCATAGGTGTGCACCCGGCTCGCGAGGATGTCCACCCACACCAGGCGCCCGCGTTCCGCGTCCCAGGTGGGCCCTTCGCCCAGCAGCGCCCCCTGCCGCACCGCGACCTCGAGTCGCGCCGTCTTCCCCGTTCCGGCCATGCCGTCCCGCCCCTCTCCTCGTCGGCTCTCCTCGCGGTCCGCCCCGGCTCCCGCCGACGTCAGCCCGCCCGTCGGCTGTCCCCGTCCGTCCGGCTACGCCGCGCCGCGGTGCCCCAGCCGCGCCGACAGTTCGGCCGCGCCCTCGACCGCCAGGTTCTCCAGCTCGGCGCGCCGCTCCTCGCTCCAGCGGATCATGGGCACCGAGATGCTGAGCGCCGCCACCACCTTCCCCGTACCGTCCCGGACGGGCGCGGCCACACAGCTCACATCGGGGTTGGACTCGCGCCGCTCGACGGCGACGCCGCGCTCACGGATCCCGGCCAGCGCCTCGCGCAGTTCCCCGGGCGAGGTGATGGAGTTCTCCGTCATGGCCCGCAGCGGCTCGTCGCCGGGGCCGGGCAGACGCGCGTCCAGCTCGTCCGGAGGCAGCGAGGCCAGCAGCATCTTCCCCACCGAGGTGCAGTGCGCGGGCAGGCGCCGCCCGGCGGCGGAGACCATGCGGACCGCGTGGGTGCTGTCCACCTTGGCGATGTAGATGACGTCCGCGCCCTCCAGGATGGCCACGTGCACGGTCTCGTCGCAGGTCTCGGCGACGCTCCGGGCCACCTGCTGCCCCTCGGCGGCCAGGTCGAGCTGCTCGGCGTAGCGGCTCCCGAGCTGGTAGGTGCGCACCCCGAGCCGGTAACGTCCGGACTGCCCGGGCACGGGCACCAGATACGAGCGCGCGGCCAGGGTGGTCACCAGTTCGTGGACGGTGGTGCGGGGCAGGCCCAGTTTCCGGGTGATCTCCGGCGCCGACAGGGTCCCGTCCCCGTCGAGGAAGAGTTCCAGGATGTCGAGAGCCCTGGTCACGGCCGGCACGAGGCGCCCCATGGCAGCCCTCCCCTTCTCCCCTGGGGGCTCCGGGCTCGCCGGCACCCGCAGTCGTTCGAGATTCCGAAGAATGACCGGAATCACGAACACAGGCTAGCCGCAGCCCGAAGCACCCCGCAACGACCCCTCCCCCGCCGGCGCCCGGCCCACCCCGCCACGATGCGCGGCGCCCGCATGGACGGCGCCGACCGTGGAACCCGCACCCCCATGACGAGCACCGTCGTGGAAGGCCGCACGATCGAGCTGACCAGTCTGGACAGGGTCCTCTATCCCGCCTCGGGCTTCACCAAGGGCGATGTCGTGGACTACTACACCTCCGTCGCCGAGGTGCTCCTGCCCCATCTGCGCGACCGCCCGGCGTCCTTCGTCCGCGCCCCCCGCGGCGTGGAGGCCGATTCGTTCATGGCCAAGCACGTACCGCCCGGCACACCGGACTGGGTGACGGTGTGCGAGGTCCACCGCGTCGGCGGGAGGACCGACCGGCAGGTCGTCGTCCAGGACCTGCCGACCCTGCTGTGGGCGGCCAACCTCTCCGTCCTGGAACTGCACACGCCCCAGTGGCGGCTCCCCGCCGAGGGGATGGCCGACCGGCTGGTGTTCGACCTCGACCCGGGCCCCCCGGCGACGATCGTCCAGTGCTGCGCGGTCGCCCGCCGGCTGCGCGACCTGCTGGAGCGCGACGGCCTGCCCTCGTACGCCAAGACCTCCGGCTCCAAGGGGCTGCACGTGCTTGCCCCGCTGCGGCCCGCGGACTCCGAGGCCGTGGCCGGCTACGCCGAGCGGCTGGCCCGCGAGGCGGCCGAGGCGCTGCCGGACCTCGTCGTGGACCAGGTGCCCCGGCGGCTGCGCGAGGGGAAGGTCTTCATCGACCACGGCCAGAACCTGTGGACGCGGACGACCGCCGCCCCGTACACCCTGCGCGCACGGCCGAGGCCGACCGTCTCCACTCCGGTGACATGGGACGAGGTCGCCGGCTGCGAACAGCCCGGCGACCTCGTCTTCACGGCCGGCGATCTGACCTCCCGGCTGGAGCGGCACGGTGACCCGCTCGCTCCCCTCCTGGAGCCCTCCCGCGCGGGGCGGCTGCCGGAGGGCCCCTGACACCGGGCCACGGGGGCGCCTCAGGCGTTGCCGGTGCCCCAGCCGTCGTCGAACGGCGTGCGCTGCTCGACACGACGGCCGCGCAGCATGCGGACCCGGTCGGACACCGGTCCCGGCACCCGGTCGCCCATCCGGTCGGAGACCGTGTTCAGCGCCTTGCCGGCCATCTCCCGCCCGTTGTGCGCGGCGGACTCGTAGGCGTTGCGCACCGCGGGGTTCTCGGCGAACTTGCGGGCCCTCTCGCGCAGCTGCTCGTACTTCTCCCGCCCGGCTCGCGTGCCGAACACATACCCGACGGCCACTCCTACGACGAACGTGAGCCGGTAGCGCATGGCTCCACCCTTTCTCAGGTCTCTCCCGGCGCACCCCGGCCGCGCGGGTGTGCGCCCTGTCGGTCTGCGGCGGACGTTCCACCGGGTACCCCGAGGCGCGCCGCGAATACCGATTTCAGAGCACCCCCCGGCATGCGCTACTGTATTCCTCGCCAGCGGGGAACGCCCCCGGGAAACCGGAACGGGCGCCTCCGAGCAGCAGTCCCCTGTAGCTCAATTGGCAGAGCAGCCGGCTGTTAACCGGCAGGTTACTGGTTCGAGTCCAGTCGGGGGAGCAGAACGAGAAGGGCCCCGCGAGGGGCCCTTCTTCGTGTGCCCGGCGCGTGTCCGGGCCGCTGCGGGGAGGCCTGCTCCGTTCCGGCGACCGGCCTCCGGCCCAGGGTGACGGGCCCCATCGCCCCTGCCTCACCCCGACACAGGCGGGAGATCGTATGAGCGGCTATGCTGCGGCAGACGGCGCGCACAGATGTGCGTGGCGCGCCGTCCCGGGGCGGTAGCTCAGCCGGTTAGAGCAGCGGACTCATAATCCGTCGGCCGTGGGTTCGAGTCCCACCCGCCCCACCCTCACTCCTTCCGGATCGCGGAAACACTCCCGGGCGAAGGCGCTCCGCGCCCACCGCCCCTCCCCGCCGCCCGGACCGAACCGGGCCGGGCCCGCGGCCGCTCTCCTGAACAGCGGATACGCATCGGCGTCCGGCTGCCGGAAGACCCCCCTGTGCGAAACTTGACTCCATTCCACATTCCACGCGAACGGGCTCTTCCGGCGGCGTCGCACGTCCAGGGACCGCCCGATCCGTTCCACGGGGGGAGAGCCTTGCCGATGAAACGCACACCGCTTCCGGGCGTCGGCTTCCAGTACGACGTCGCCACCCGCTCCGGGCGGCACCTGTCCGTCGTCGTCCACCAGGACGGCCGCCGCTTCCTGGGCTTCTACGACCCCGAGGACCCCGACACCTGCCAGGCTTCCTTCCAGCTCGACTCCGACGAGGCCGCCTCCCTGGCCGCGCTGATCGCCCCCGAGCCCGAGGCGCCGGATCTGGCCGTCGGGGAGCTGGACCTGGCCACCGAGCGGATCCCGGTGACCGCCAAGTCCCCTTACCGGGGCCGGCCGCTGGGCGACACCCGTGCCCGTACCCGCACCGGGGCGTCCATCGTCGCGGTCCTGCGGCGCACCGCGCCGCACCCCGCCCCGGGGCCGGACTTCAGACTGGAGGCGGGGGACATCCTCGTGGTCGTGGGCACCCGCCAGGGCGTCGAGGAACTCGCCCAGATCATCACGGGGGGCTGAGCATGCACGACACCACCATGCTGCTGATCGAGCTGGGCGCCATCATCCTCGGTCTGGGGGTCATCGGGCGGTTCGCAGGGCGGATCGGCCTGTCCGCCATCCCCCTCTACCTGCTGGTCGGCCTCGCCTTCGGCCACGGCGGGATCTTCGAGCTCAGCGCCAGCGAGGAGTTCATCGCCATCGGCGCCGAGATCGGCGTAATCCTGCTGCTGCTCCTGCTGGGCCTGGAGTACAGCGCCTCCGAGCTCGTGGACAACCTCAGGACGCAGTACCCCTCGGGCATGGTGGACTTCGTCCTCAACGCCACGCCGGGAGCCGTCGCCGCCCTCGTCCTGGGCTGGGGGCCGGTGGCCGCCGTGGCACTGGCCGGCGTCACCTGGATCTCCTCCTCCGGCGTCATCGCCAAGGTCCTCACCGACCTGGGCCGGCTCGGCAACCGCGAGACACCCGTCGTCCTCGGCGTCCTGGTGATGGAGGACCTGGCGATGGCGGTCTACCTGCCGATCCTGACCACCCTGCTGGCCGGTGTCGGCCTGATGGGCGGCAGTGTCAGCCTGATCGTCGCCCTGGGCACGGTCGGCCTGGTCCTCTACGTCGCGCTGCGCCACGGCCGGCTGATCAGCAAGGCCGTCTCCTCCGACAACCCCGAGCTGCTGCTGCTGGTGGTGCTCGGTCTGACCGTCCTGATCGCCGGGATCGCCCAGCAGCTGCACGTCTCGGCGGCGGTCGGCGCGTTCCTCGTCGGCATCGCCCTGTCCGGCGAGGTCGCCGAGAGCGCCCAGCGACTGTTCACCCCGCTGCGGGACCTGTTCGCGGCGGTGTTCTTCGTCTTCTTCGGCCTGTCCACCGATCCGGGCAACATCCCGCCGGTGCTCGTCCCGGCGCTGATCCTGGCCGTGGTGACCGTGGTGACCAAGGTCGCCACCGGCTGGTACGCGGCGCAGCGCGCCGGCATCAGCCCCAGGGGCCGGCTGCGGGCGGGCGGGACCCTGGTGGCGCGTGGCGAGTTCTCCATCGTCATCGCCGGTCTGGCGGCCGGGGTCGCCACCGAGATCCGTCCGCTGGCCACCGCCTACGTGCTGCTGATGGTGATAATCGGCCCGCTGGCCGCCCGCTGGACGGAGCCCGCCGTCAGGGCCCTGATGCCCCGGCTGGTACCGGTCTCCTCCGGCTCCTCGGGGCAGCCGCCGGCCGGAATGAGGGAAGGGTCCGGGACTCCCTCCGAGACGGCGGCCCGCGCGGACTCCCCCACCCAGCCGTAGGGCCGGAAGGAGCCGCCCGCGGCCGGTGAGGCATCATCTCCTCCATGGGGACAGTCGCCGGTCTGGACAGTTCGTCCGAGTACACCCGCATCGTCGTCTGCGACACCGACACCGGTGCCGTCGTCAGACAGGGATACGCCCCGCATCCCGCGCCCGGGGGCGCCGGCGGCGGGGAGGACGGGACCGGAGCGGCCGCGGGCAGGCGCACCGAGACCGACCCGCAGGCGTGGCTGCTCTCGCTCGGCGACGCCGCGGCCGGCGGGGTGCTGGAGGGCGTCCAGGCCATCGGCGTCTCGGCGCAGCAGAACGGGCTGGTCGCGCTCGACGAGGCGGGCGACCCGGTGCGGCCCGCGCTGGTCGGCAACGACCGGCGCGCGCAGACCGCCGCGGCCGACCTCGTCGACGCGCTCGGCGGACGCGAGGCGTGGGCGCAGGCGGTGGGCGCCGTGCCGCAGGCGGCGCAGCCGGTGGCGAAGCTGCGCTGGCTGGCCCGGAACGAGCCGGAGGCGGCCCGGCGGGTGGCCGAGGTCCTCCAGCCGCACGACTGGCTGGTGTGGCAGCTGCTGGGCCGTCCGCAGCGCCGCACCACCGACCGCGGTGACGCCTCGGGGACCGGCTACTGGTCGGCCGCCACCGAGTCCTGGCGGGCGGATCTGGCCGAGCTGGCGCTCGGTCACCCGGTGAGGCTGCCGGATGTGCTGGGTCCGGCCGAGCCCGCCGGACACACCCCCGAAGGGCTGCTGATCTCGGCCGGCACGGGCGAGACGATGGCCGCCGCCTTCGGCCTGGGCGTCGGCCCGGGTGATGCGGTGGTCTCGCTGGGGGCGTCCGGTTCGGTCTTCTCCGTGCACCATCAGGCGCTGGCCGAGCCGACCGGAATGATCACCTCACTCGCCGACGCCACCGGCATGCACCTGCCGGTGGTGCACACGCTCAACGCCGTACGGGCGCTGCGCGGCGCCGCCGAACTGCTCGGCACCTCCCTGGAGGGCCTGTCGGAGCTGGCGCTGACCTCCACGCCGGGCTCCCACGGGCTGGTGCTGCTGCCCTATCTGGAGGGCGAGCGCACCCCCGACCTGCCGCACACCGCCGGCACGCTGGCCGGGCTGCGGCGCGAGAGCATGAAGCCGGAGCATCTGGCACGCGCCGCCTTCGAGGGGATGCTGTGCGGTCTCGCCGACGCCCTGGACGTGCTGCGCGGCCGGGGCGTGTCGGTCGGCCGGGTCTTCCTGCTGGGGGCCGCGGCCGGTCTCCCGGCCGTACAGGCGATCGCCCCGGCCCTGCTGGGAGCGCAGGTGGTGGTCCCCGAGCCCGCCGACTACACGGCGCTGGGCGCCGCCCGCCAGGCCGCCTGGGCCCTGGGGGTGTCCCGGGGCACGCTCTCGCCGCGGCAGCCCCCGATGTGGCCCGCCCCTGCCGGCCGGGTCCTGGAACCGGGCGAGGAGCTGGCGGTGGGCCAGGCGGTGCGGCAGCAGTACGCGACGGTGCGGGAGCAGACGCATCCGGGTGCTTTCGGCTGAGCCCGCACCGGCGGCCCCGGCCGGGAGCCGGGCCGCCGGGGCCGGGCGGGCCGGGGGCTCAGTCCAGATAGCCCCTGAGCTGGTCCGCGTAAGCGTGGTCCCGGAGCCTGGCCAGCGTCCTGGACTCGATCTGGCGGATGCGTTCGCGGGTGACGCCGAAGAGGCGGCCGATCTCCTCCAGCGTGCGGGGCCGGCCGTCGACGAGCCCGTAGCGCAACTGGACGACCCTGCGCTCCCGCTCGCCGAGGGTGGACAGCACCGCGTCCAGGTGCCGGCGCAGCAGCAGGAAGGCGGCGGTCTCCACGGGTGAGGGGGCGTCGCAGTCCTCGATGAGGTCGCCGAGGCTGACGTCGTCCTCCTCGCCCACCGGGGCGTGCAGCGACACCGGTTCCCGGGCCAGCCGCAGCACCTCACCGACCCGCTCTCCGGTCAGGCCGAGCTGGGCCGCGACCTCCTCGGGCGTCGGCTCGTAGCCGCGCTCCTGGAGGATGCTGCGCTGGACGCGGACGACCCGGTTGATCAGCTCCACGACGTGCACCGGGACCCTGATGGTGCGGGCCTGGTCGGCCAGCGCCCGGGACATGGCCTGGCGTATCCACCAGGTGGCGTAGGTGGAGAACTTGTAGCCGCGGGTGTAGTCGAACTTCTCCACGGCCCGGATGAGGCCCAGGTTGCCCTCTTGGACCAGGTCGAGCATGGTCAGCCCGCGGCCGGCGTACCGCTTGGCCACCGAGACCACCAGGCGGAGGTTGGCCTCGATCAGGCGGCGCTTGGCCACCCGGCCCATGACCACCAGCCGGTCGAGGTCGAGGGCGAGGCTCTCGTCGAGGCCGGGGGTGCGGGTGAGCTTCTCCTCGGCGAACAGCCCCGCCTCGACGCGCCGGGCGAGCTCGACCTCCTCGGCGGCCGTCAGCAGGGGGACGCGGCCGATCTCGCGCAGGTACTGGCGGAAGAGGTCGGCGGAGGGACCGGTCGCTTCGGGTCCGCCCGTCCGGGGGGCGAGAGGGGGCTCCGCCCGGAGGCGTTCGGCATCCGGTTCCGCCTCCCGCCCGGGGGCCGCCTCCCGCCCGGGGGCCGCCTCCCGCCCGGGGACGGCCCGCGGGCCGTCCCCGGGCGGTACGACGGCCAGGGCCGGAGCGCTCGGGGGGCCGGAAGCGGCGAGTGCGGCGGGAGCAGCGAGGGTCCGGGTCTGCACGGGGGCGGCCTCCAAGTTGGTCGCTGCCGGTTCGGGGACGACACGCGAGACGAGGACGGGCGCGGCCGCACCGCTGCCCGCACCGCGGCGGACGAACGGCGCCGAGGGGGGTACGCGCTCCGGGGGCTCAGGCACCTCCCTCAGTGTGGGGTACGACACACTCCCGTCACGAGGGGCGTGCGCACGGTTTCTGGACTCACGGGTGACCGAACGGGTACGGAACGTGACAGAACGGGCCGGTACGGGATCCGCCCCGCCCGTTCCGCGTGCGGCCTACGACCAGAGCGCGGCGGCGCCGCGGTCGCGCAGCGAACGGCCGTACCGCTCCAGCGTCCACAGCTGCTCGGCGACGGCCGTCTGGGCCTCGTCCCCGCTGTTCGTCATGCGTGCGAGGGTGCTGCTCAGTTCGGCGATCCGGCGGTTGACCGCCTCCAGCCGCACCTTGACCAGGAACTCCCCGGCATAGGCCTCGTCGGGCTCGCGCGGGGTGCGCAGCGGCTCGACGCCCAACTCGGTGATCATCGACCGCACGGTGTCGTCCGGCGCGGCGTCCCGCACCCGCGTCAGGTACTCCCCGTCGGCCCGCTCCACTCCCCCGGCCTTCTCCACGGCCCGGCGCACCTCGGCGTAGGGCTCGGCGGTGAACTCGTCGGCCCCGTAGGCGTCGAAGAGCGGGGAGACCAGCGCCGGGAACTGCAGTGCCAGCTTGAGCAGTTCGCGCTCGGCCAGCCGCTGGGGGCTGCGCAGGTCCAGCCGGGGGCCGCCGGGCGCGGGGCCGGGCCTCACCTGCGGTGCGGGCGGCGAGGCGGGGCGGCGCTGCCGCGGACCTCCCTGGCCTCCCTGGCCTCCCTGGCCTCCCGGACCGCCGGCCCGCCGCTCGCGCTCCCAGCGGGCCAGCTGCCCCACCCGCCGCACCACGAACTCGGTGTCGAGGATGCCCAGCAGCCCGGCCAGGCGTACGGCGTACTGGTGCTGGATCGAGCCGTCCTTGATCCGCGCGACGATCGGCGCGGCCTCCTCCAGGGCGGCGGCCCGGCCCTCGGCGGTGTCCAGGTTGTGCTGCCCGGTGACCGAGCGGATGGCGAACTCGAACAGCGGCGAGCGCCCCTGGACCAGGGCCGCCACCGCCTCGTCGCCCTCGGCCAGCCGCAGTTCGCACGGGTCCATGCCGCCGGGGGTGATGGCGATGGAGGTGCGGGCGGCGAACTTCTGGTCGTCCTCGAAAGCGCGCAGCGCGGCCTTCTGCCCGGCCGCGTCGCCGTCGAAGGTGAAGACGACCTCCGAGCGGGAGTTGTCCATCAGCAGCCGCCGCAGGATCTTGATGTGCTCGCCGCCGAAGGCGGTGCCGCAGGTGGCGATGGCGCCGGTGACCCCGGCGAGGTGGCAGGCCATCACGTCCGTGTAGCCCTCGACGACCACGGCCCGGCCGGTCTTCGCGATCTCGCGCTTGGCCAGGTCGATGCCGTAGAGCACCTGGGACTTGTGGTAGATCGCCGTCTCGGGGGTGTTGAGGTACTTCGGCCCGTTGTCGTCCTCGCGCAGCTTGCGGGCGCCGAAGCCGACGACCTCGCCGGTGATGTCGCGGATGGGCCACATCAGCCGGCCGCGGAAGCGGTCGATGGGGCGGCCGTTGCGGCTCTCCTGGGCGAGGCCGGCCAGGATCAGCTCCTTGTCGCTGAAGCCCTTGCCGCGCAGGAAGCGGGTGAGGTGGTCCCAGCCGGCCGGGGAGTAGCCGACGCCGAAGTGCGCGGCGGCCTCCTGTCCGAAGCCGCGCTCGGCCAGGAAGCGGCGGCCGGTCTCGGCCTCCGGCGAGTCGAGCTGCTCGGTGTAGAAGGCGGCGGCGGCCTTGTGCGCCTGGACCAGCCGGATGCGCTCGCCCTGCTGGCGGCCTGGGGCGTAGCCGCCCTCCTCGTAGCGCAGGGTGACCCCCGCCTGGGAGGCGAGCCGCTCGACGGCCTCGGAGAAGGAGAGGTGGTCCACCTTCATCACGAAGTCGAGGGTGTCCCCGCCGGCCTGGCAGCCGAAGCAGTGGTACAGGCCCTTGCTCGGGCTGACGTGGAAGGAGGGGGACTTCTCGTCGTGGAAGGGGCACAGGCCCTTGAGGTTGCCGCCGCCGGCCGGGCGCAGCTGGAGGTACTCGGAGACGACGGCGTCGATCGGGACCGCGTCCCGTACCGCCTTCACGTCGTCGTCGTTGATCCGTCCCGCCACGGCGGAAAGTCTACGGCCGCGCCGCGGCGTCCCCGGTACGGCGGGTCCGGGGCCGGATCTCCCGGACGAACACGAGGTGCGGGCCGACGCCCTCGACGACGAACTCCTCGCCGTGCGCCCGGAAACCCTGGTGCTCGTAGAAGCCCCGGGCCGTGGTGCGTCCGTTGCACCACAGCAGTGCGGCGCCGCGGGCGGCGGCCTCGGCGGTGCCCGCGCGCAGCACGGCGGCGCCGTGGCCCCGGCCGCGGGCGGCGGGGGCGCTGGCCATGCCCCGGAAGCGGTACGCGGTCGCGGCGGAGTCCGGCCGCGGGCCGGAGCGGGGTTCGGGGAACGGGCCGGGGAACGGCTCGGGAAAGAACGTGCCGCATCCGAGGACCTCCGGCGCGTCCCCCTCGTGGAAGCCCTCGTAGGAGGCGATGTGGAACGCGGCGGGGTCGCCGTCCTCGGGGAAGACCGCCGCCTCGCGCGGCAGCCCCGGGCGCAGCACCTCCCGGCGCAGGCCGAGGATCTCGGACGCGGGCACCAGCGCGGTACGGATGACGGGGGCGGTCATGCCGCCACGCTACGGCTTCGCGGGCGGCGGCCCGCGGCCGGGGCGGAATCGAGGCGGGTCCGGGCGGGGCCGACGGGTCAGTTTCCGGCCAGCTCCTCCAGCGGCAGCGAGGGGTCGGCCAGCTTCTCCGGATCGGTCTGCCGGCCGGAGCGGACGAGCCGCTGGACCGGCCCGGTGACGCCTTCGGTGTTCATGCCCAGCCCGGCCAGCACCCGCCCCTCGCTCAGCCAGAACGCGGTGAACTCCCGCTTGCCGAGGTCGCCGCGGACGACCACCTGGTCGTACGAGCCGGGCGGCGCCCAGCCGGAGTACTCCATGCTCATGTCGTACTGGTCGGAGAAGAAGTACGGCACCCGGTCGTAGGAGACCTTCTGGCCGAGCATCGCCCGGGCGGCGGCCGGTCCGCCGTTCAGGGCGTTGGCCCAGTGCTCGACGCGCAGCCGGGTGGCGAACAGCGGGTGGTGGAGGGCGGCGACGTCGCCGGCCGCGTGGATGTCGGGGTCGCTGGTGCGCAGCGAGGCGTCCACCGCGATGCCGCCCACGGGCTCCCCGGCCAGTTCCAGCCCGGCGGCCCGGGCCAGGGAGACGCGGGGGGCGGCGCCGATGGCGGCGAGCACGGCGTGCGCCGGGTGCTCCTCGCCGTCCCCCGTGCGGACGGCCAGGACCTGGCTGTCCTGGCCGACGATCTCGGTGAGGGAGGTGCCGAAGTACAGGCGCACGCCGTGTTCGCGGTGCAGGTCGGCGAGGACGGCGCCCAGCTCGGGACCGAGGACGGGGTGCAGGGGGGTGGGGTTCGGCTCGATGACGGTGACCTCGGCCCCCCATGAGCGGGCGGCGGCCGCCACCTCCAGGCCGATCCAGCCCGCGCCCGCGACGACCAGGTGCCCGTTGTCGCGGCCGAGTCCGGCCAGGGTGCCGCGCAGCCGGTCGGCGTGCGCCAGGCGGCGCAGGTGGTGCACCCCGGCCAGCTCGGTGCCGGGGACGTTCAGGCGGCGCGGCTCGGCGCCGGTGGCCAGCAGCAGCTTGTCGTAGTGGATCCGGGTGCCGTCGCCGAGCTCCACCGTCATCGCCTCCCGGTCGAGGCGGACGGCGGGCTGGCCGAGGTGGAGCTCGACGGCGGCCCCGGCGTACCAGGCGGGCTCGTGGACGAAGACGCCGTCGCGTTCGGCGGTGCCGCCGAGGTAGCCCTTGGAGAGGGGAGGCCGCTCGTAGGGGTGGTCGCGTTCGTCGCCGATCAGGATGACGCGGCCGGTGAAGCCCTCCGCCCGGAGGGTCTCGGCCGCCTTCGCCCCGGCCAGGCCGCCGCCGACGATGACGAACGTGCGATGTGCGTCGACCACGTGCTTCCTCCTCGTTGCGCTGCCCCCCTGCGGTGGGTTCCCCGGGAGTGTGCCCCGCCGGCCGCGCCGCCGTGAGAGGCGGCGCGGCCGACGGGGCGGCAGGGGTCCGGGGAAGGCCCGCGGCCGGTTCCGCGGACGTCTCCCACAGATCCTCCCCACCCTCCGGGCCGCTCTATCCCTCTTCGCGCGCAGCGTCCTCGTTTGTCTGGAACCATCGGGTACGCGCCCCCGCCTTCGCCCGTCCGCGCGCTCAGACCGCGGGGCGGGCCCGACCGGGTTCGCCCCGCGCCTTGGGGCCCTGGCCGCCCGCCTGACCGTGGAGGACACGGCGGGCGGTCAGGGCGAGGGAGAGCTCGGCCACCTCGTGGGGGCGGCCGAGCGATCTGCCGGTGAGCTGCTCGAAGCGGCGCAGCCGGTTGAGGACGGTGTTGCGGTGGCAGAACAGCCTGCTCCCGGCCCGCCGCGCCGATCCGTCGCACTCCAGCCAGGCGGTGAGGGTGTCCAGCAGCAGGTCCCGGTCGGCGCCCTCCAGCCTCAGTACCGGTCCCAGCACCCGGTCGGCCAGCGCCGCGGCCAGGCCGGGCGAGGAGACCAGCAGGGCGGCGGGCAGATGCTCGTGGAGCAGGACCGGCGCCCCGCCCGGGGCGGCCGAGCGCAGCGCGGTCTCGGCGAGCCGGCGGGCTTCGCCGATCCGGGCCAGTCCCTCCACGGCGAAGCTGATGCCGGTGCGCAGCCCGGGCAGCGCGGGCAGGGCTCCCGCCAGCTCCGCCAGCAGGCCGTCGGCGGTGCCGTGATCGCCGTGATCGCCGTGACTGCCGGGACTGCCGTGACTGCCGTGACTGCCGTGATCGCCGCCGAGCGTGGCGATGCCCAGGTCGGCGTCGGACCGGGGGTGCCACAGGATCCGTACGGCCGCGGGGACACGGGAGCGGATCAGCCCGCGGTGGGCATCCCGACCGGGGCCCGCGACGGCCACCACCGCGTACCGTCCCCGCTCGGGCAGCCCCAGCGCCTCGGAGGTCTCCGCGAGGTCCGCGACGCGCATGGTGCCCTCCAGCAGGGCGTCGGCCATCAGCCGCTGGCGGTTGTCGTGGCGCCAGGCCAGCCGGCGCTCGGTCTGCCGGTACGCCTCGGCGACCACCGCGCAGTGCTCGTCGACGAAGTCCCACACCTCGGCCGCGACGTGGACCAGCAGCCGCGCGCCGTCGGGGTCGTACCGGGTGACCCGGTCCACCAGGGACTGCCAGACCACCGCGCCGCCGAGCCGGAAGGCCCGCATCAGGGCGTCCAGCGGCAGTCCCTGCTCGGCGCGGTCGGCGCCGATCCGCCACGAGCAGCGGCGGGCGGCGTCGCGCAGTTCCTTGGGGCGCAGCAGGGAGCCCACGTTGTGCCGCAGGGAGCGGTACACCTCGTGCCACAGCTCGTCCTGGTCGACGGAGGCGGCGCGGTAGGCGGGCTCCTCCTTGCACAGAAGCTCGACCACGCGGTCGGTGAGCCGGGGGAGTTCGTCCATCAGCGGACGGGCGGCCCGGTGCAGCACGGCCACGGCCTCGGCGTTCACGGGGGCGCGTACGACGGGATGCATCTCGGTCCTCCACCTGGCGGGTGTCGGGAGCGGCTCGATGCAGCATTGTCAGCAGGCCCGGACCGGGATATCCAGAGGCGTGCGGAAATCGCTTAGCGACCGCTCAGTCTCCCAGGTGCACGGTGGCGCGGCCGGCACCCGGCCCCACCACCGGTCCCGCCGCCGGTCTCACCACCGGTCCCGCCGCCGGTCCCGCCCTCAACCGTCGTGCCGGCCGTCGCCGGCCGCCGCCAGGACCCGGGTGAGCTCCACCCGGGAGCGGATGCCCAGCGCGGCGAAGACGTTGCGCAGGTGGTGGTCGACCGTGCGGGGGCTGACCGACAGCCGCAGCGCGACCTCCCGGTTGGTGGCCCCCTCGGCCACACAGCGCGCGATGCGCAGCTGCTGCGGGGTCAGTCTGCCCAGCACCCGCGGCGCGCCCTGCCCCGCCGCCTCGCCGGTGGCCCGCAGCTCGGCGCGGGCCTGGTCGGCCCAGCTCCGGGCGCCGCACCGCTCGAAGGCCAGGAGCGCGTCGCGCAGCACCCCGCGGGCCGCGCCCGGCCGACGGCCGCGGCGCAGCGCCTTGCCGTGCAGCAGCTGGGTGCGGCCGTACTCGAAGTCGCTGTCGATCCGCGCGTGCGCCTCCAGCGCCTTCGCGAACAGCTCCGGCGTCTCCTCCGGCCCGGCGAGCAGGGCCCGGCAGCGGGCGAGGTGGACGGGGGCCATCGGGTCCGCGGTGACGGCGGTCCACCGGGCGAAGTGCGCCAGCGCGTCGCGTGCGGTACGCCGGTCGCCCGCCTGGGCGGCCGCCTCCACCAGGCACGGCGCGGCCAGCGCCTGGAGCGCGAAGTGCCCGCGCCCGGAGGCGGTCCCCGGCAGTTCGCCCGGACCGGTGCCCACCAGCGGTTCCAGCCGGGCCGCCGCCTCGTGCGGTCTGCCGTGCCCCATGTCGCAGCGGGCCAGCGCCCACTGGGCCAGGGTGGCGGCCACCCCCAGGCCGTGCGGACCGGCGTCCTCGCCCGCCGCGCGGGCGTGCCCGGCGCAGGCGGCCGCGTCCCCCTCCACGGCCGCGGCCATCGCCAGCACCGCGTGGTGGTGGGCGGCGCAGTTGCGCTGGCCGCTGCGGCGGGCGCGGCGCAGCCCGTCCTCGGCGTGGGCGCGGGCCCGGCTGTGCCGCCCGGCCCGCAGCTCGCTGTAGGCCAGATGCTCCAGCGCCTGGGGCACGACGGCGGCCGGCCCGCACGCCCGGGCCCCGGCCAGGGCGCGGGTGTTGAGGTCGTGGGCCGCCGCGACGTCGCCGACGACCAGGGCCACGATCCCGGCCCGCAGCAGCCTCCAGGGCTGCCGCTCGCCGGCCGCGTGCTCCAGGACGCGCAGCAGCATCGGGCCGCCGCGGTCGATGTCGCCGCAGAGCACCGCGTCCAGGCCCGCGCAGTAGTCGTCGAGCAGCGGATCCTCCGCGGGGGTCCTCAGCTCGGCGATACGGGCGAGGTCGGCGCGGAAGCCGGCGATGTCGCCGATCGCCCAGGCCGCCTCGGTCGCGTGCAGCAGCGCCCGGCGGGCGGTGTGCGGGTCGTAGGGGCCCAGCAGCCTGGCGGCATACGACAGCAGCTCATGGGCGTCGGTGACCACGCCGTTGCGCAACTCCAGCACTCCGCGCACGAGTTCGGTCCGGCCGCGCACGGTGTCGTGGACGGGGAGCGTGCGGGCCTGGTCCAGCAGGGCCAGGGCCCGGTACGGGCGTCCGGCCGACCAGGCGTGTTCGGCCGCGGCGGTCAGCCGGGCCGCGCGCACGCCGGTGCCCTGGGCTCCGCCGAATCCGCCGTCGGCGCCGGTGAGTTCGGCGGACCGCCACAGGGCGTCGGCCAGTTCGGCGTGGGTGTGCTCGTCGGTCGCCGTGGTGTCGGAGGCGACGGCGGCCAGCGCGTCGGCCAGCTCCGGATCCGCGCCCTCCTGCGGCAGGGCGGCCGCGGCGCGGTGGCGCAGGGCGAGCAGCCCGTGCGGTGCTCCCGCGTTCACGTCCTCACCGCTCCGGCCGTCCCCGGGGCGGGGGCCGTCCCCGGCGCGGGGGCCTTCCAGGGCGCGGGGGCCTTCCAGGGCGCGGGCGAGCAGCCGGTGGGCGGTGCGCCGCCGCTCGGGCGGCTCGCCCCAGTAGGCGGCGTGGCGCAGCAGCGAGTTGGCGAAGCGCAGCCGGTCGCCCTCGCACCGCAGGACGCCGCGGCTTCGGGCCGGGTCCGCCTCGTCCGGGCCGAGTCCGGCCAGGGCCGCGGCGCGTGCCAGGGTGGAGCAGTCCGCCGTGCCGCCCAGCTCGTACGCGGCCGCGGTCAGCAGCAGCAGGGTGCGGGTCCGTTCGGGCAGTTCCGCCAGTTCGGCGGCGGCCGAGCGCAGCCGGGGCCCGGTGGCGGGAAGCGGATGGGGCAGCGGTTCGGCGCCGGTGAGCTGGGCGGGGGTGAGGGAGGCGGCCAGATCGGTGAGGAGGCCGGGGTTGCCGCCGCCGCTGTGCAGCAGGGCCTCGCGTACGGCCGGGTCGGCGTCGGCCGGCAGCAGCTCGTCCAGGAACGCGCCGGCGGCCGCGGCGCCCAGCGGCTCCAGCGCGAGTACGGGCAGCCCGGCCAGCAGCGGGTCCTCGGCACCGTCGCGGTGCGCCGCGACCAGCATCGCGACGGGCAGCGGCGGGCCCAGCCGCCGGGCCGCGAAGCCCAGGGCCCGGCGGCTGGGCGCGTCGAGGTGGTGCGCGTCGTCGACGCACAGCAGCAGCGGCCCCTCGGCGGCCAGGTCGTGCAGCAGCGCCGGCAGACCGGCCAGTACCGGCCCCTCGTCGGCGGGCGCGGCGCCCAGCGCCAGGGCGCGGGCGAGGGCGGCGGTGCGCGGGTCGTCCGGTGCCGCCCGGCCGGCCACCGGCCGCAGCAGGGCGTGCAGTCCGCTGTAGGGGACGGCGGTCTCGGCGGCCACGCCCCGCGCGCGCAGTACGGTGCCGTCCGGGCCGGCCCGTTCGAAGGAGGCCGCCGCGTGGTCCAGCAGGGCGCCGGCGCCGAGCCCCGGTTCGGCCCGTACCAGCAGCGCGCCGCCCCGTCCCGCGCGTGCGCCGCCGATCAGTTCCGCCACGGCCTTCCGTGCGGTGTTCGCACCGTGCATCCGCGCATCCCTCCTCGGAAGGGACTCCCGGGTGGCCCGGGTGTCCTCCCACGACAGCACCGAGACCACACAGTGTCCATGACAATAAGGCCAGGTCGCGACCACAGCCCAGCGGCCGGCCCGGCGGCGTGTGCGCTCGCACAACGGCTCTCCCGGCGACCGCCGGGGCGTGACCGGCCGTCCTACGGTCGGCCCATGACACGAGAGTTCACCTCCTTCGACGACGTGACCATCCGCTACCACCGCTGGGACCCGGCGCCCGGCAAGGACAGCGGAATGCCGGTCGTGGTGCTGCACCACGGCTTCATCGCCGACACCCACACCAACTGGGTCCGGCCCGGCGTCGTCGAGGTGCTGACCCGGCGGGGACGGCGGGTGGTCGGCATCGACGCGCGCGGCCACGGCCGCTCCGACAAGCCGCACGACGCCCGCCGCTACGGCGAGAGGGCCATGGCACGCGATCTGCTGGACCTGCTGGACGTCCTCGGCGAGGAGCGGGCGCACCTGGTGGGCTACTCGATGGGCGCGGTCACCGCGCTGCTGGCCGCCGCCCAGGACGAGCGCGTCACCCGGCTGGTCGTCGGCGGGGTGGGGGCCGGGGTGGTCGAGCTGGGCGGGGTGGACACCCGCGAACTGCCCCCCGAACTGGTGGTGGCGGCGCTGCTGGCGGAGGACCCGGCCGACGTGCCGCTGCGGATGGCGGGCCTGCGGATCTGGGCGGACGAGGTGGGCGCCGACCGCCGCGCCCTGGCCGCGCAGGGCAGGGCCATGCACCAGGGCCCGACCGCGCTGGCGGACGTCACCGTGCCGACCCTGGTGCTCGCGGGTGCGGACGATCCGCTGGCCGCACGCCCCGGGGTGCTCGCCGACGCGCTCCCCCGCGCCCGGCTCCGGACCCTGCACGGCGACCATCTGACGGCCGTGCGCGACCCGACCTTCGCCCCGGCGATAGCGGACTTCCTGGAGTCCGCCGACTGACGCCGGCTGGCGCCGGGGGCGCGGACCGGCCGGGGCGTGCGCGGCGCGCCGGGCCGTACCCGAACCGTTCGCCCCGCGGACCGCTGCGCGTCACATCGGGCGGGTAGCGGGGCTGTGGACGGGGTACACCCATGGCCCACCGGGGGCGACGCAGGGAGCGGGGCGGCGGATGCGCGTGATGACGTGGAACGTGTGGTGGCGGTTCGGACCGTGGCGGGAGCGGTACGGGGCGATCCTCTCCACGTTGCGCGAACTGCGGCCCGACGCGGTCGGCCTGCAGGAGGTGTGGTCCCGCGGCGGGGAGAACCTCGCCGGACGGCTCGCCCGCGAGCTGGGCATGCACTGGGCCTGGGCCGCCTGGGAGGTTCCCGGGCAGTGGCGCGAGCGGCTGGACGACCCGGAGGTCGGCGTCGGCAACGCCGTGCTCAGCCGCTGGCCCATAACGGCCCGGGCCCGGGCCGCCCTGCCCCCGGCCGGGGGCGGCGACGAGCGGGTGGCGCTGTACGCGCTGCTGGACGCGCCCGGCCGCCCGGTGCCGTTCTTCACCACGCACCTGACCTCCGCCGCCCACGCCTCGGCCCTGCGCTGCCGGCAGGTCGCGGCCCTGGCGGAGTTCGTCGCGGCGCGCCGCGGCGGAACCGACTTCCCGCCCGTGGTCACCGGGGACTTCAACGCACCGCCCGACTCCGACGAGATCCGGCTGCTGGGCGGCTCGCGTACGGCCCCCGCCGTCGAGGGCCAGGTGCTGCCGGACGTCTGGGAGTACGCCGATCCGGCCGCCCCGGCCGCGACCCGGGACGCGGCCAACCCCTATGTCGCGGCCACCTTCCGGCCCAGCGCACGCGTCGACTACATCCGCGTCGGACCGCCCGGCCCGGGCGGGATCGGCCGCGTCACGGCCGTACGGCGGGCGGGCGACGGCCCGGTCGGCGGCGTCTGGCCGTCCGACCACGCCGCCGTCGTGGCGGACCTGGCCCCGGAGCCGGCCCCGGAGCCGGCCTCCTGAAAGCCCCGCCCGCCTACGGGCGGACGGCCCCGTCCGGGACGGACAGCGGCAGCGCGCGGACGTCGTCCAGCGGCAGCAGCCGGACACCGCCGGGACGGGCCAGTGCGTCACGCATCCGCAGCACCGGACCGTCGGCCCGGTGTTCCTCGCCCGAGAGCAGGTAGTCCTCCAGGAAGGAGCGGACCGGCCCGGGGTCGACCGTGTCCGGCCGTTCCCCTCCCGTGCCGGAGGCCCGGGCGAGCACCAGCAGCAGCATTCCGTGGACCCGCTCCGCGCCGGGGCGCAGCGCGGGCTGGAAGTAGGGGATGTCCAGGGCCCGGGCGCCGTGCCGGGCGTAGAAGCGCAGCCGGGCGGCCGGGTCGCCGCGCTCGCCGTCCGCCTTGTGCGCCAGCGGATGCTCCACCTCGGCGAGCGTCAGCAGCGGCCGGAAACGCTCCTGCCAGGCTCCCGCGACCACGCCCATCAGCAGGCCGCCGAGCCCGCCGGAGCGGGCCCGGGGCCGTACGGTCAGGTAGGACAGCAGCAGCACCCGGCCGGCCGCGTCCCACTCGCCGACGGCCACCGCCTCGGGAACGCCGGCGTCGTCCAGTACGGCGCTGACCGCGACGCTGCCCCCGGCCAGGCCGTCGCGGACCCATTCCAGGGTCTCCAGTTCGTCCGGGGGGAAGGACGGGACGAGCAGGTCCTCGTAGAGCGTCTCCAGCAGCGGATCGCCGTCCGCCACGTCGACCACCCGCATCACTGCCTCCGTCCGTCCACGCCTAGGCCTCTCCTCCGGTCCGGCGGAACCCCCATCCGAAGAGGGCCGACACCGCCACGACCGCCGCGATGATCAGCAGCGACCACAGTCCCTCCACTCCGTAGCCGGACTGGACGATCTGACCGAGCCCCGAGACACCGATCGCGGCGACGACCGCCAGCATGGTGTCCATCCTGGCCCTGCGGCGGCGTTCCTGCCGGGCCTCGTCCCGGTCCTCCTGGGCTCTGCGCTGTGCGGTGATCTTATCCACCACCACGTCCAGCTGCTCGTGCGCGACCTCCTGGATGCGGTTCATGAGCTCCTCCACCCGCTCCGGGTAGCCCGAACTCCTCAGGAGCAGGGCCAGGAAGCGGGCGATGACCGGGGAGGAGAGCAGGGACGGGGACCGTATGAGGGACAGGGTGGACCTGACCTGGACGGTGAACTCGTCCAGGAGGATCTTCTCCTCGTCCATCCTCCGCGACAGTTCCTGCAGGACCTCGGCGCTGCCCGGGGACCGGCCGTCCCCGGCCCCGACCACCTCCTCCCGCAGCCTCTCCACCCTCCTGTAGTGGTCGGCCAGTTCGTCGAACCATCCCGCGAAAAGCCCTTCGACGGAAGCGGCGAACTCGGCCACGGCCTTGTCCCCCTGGACGACGAAGTCGGCCGTCCCGAGCCGCACCAGCACGGTGGTGTTGCAGGTGCACAGCGCCGGGTTGCCGGTGATGTCCGCGACGGCCGACGAGAGGGACGAGTAGGGACCGTCCACCGCGTACCGGCTCCACTCGGCCACCGCGCCCAGCGCGTTGGGGACCGGGTTGGCGAGTACCTGTGCCCCGGCCGTCGACATGACCTCCCCGGCGCCGGTCAGCTCCCGCCGCACGGTGGACGGCGGCGCCCAGGGACCGGCGGTCGCGGACGCCCGCTCGACCGTGACCACCACGTGGAACATGCCGGGCCGCGCGGCGGATCTCACCTCCGCGGAGCCGTCGTCCGGGCTCAGCCGGGCGGCGGTGTCCAGCGCGAGCTGCACCGCCAGGTCGGACAGGCGCGGCCACTGCTCCAAGGGGGCCTCCGGTGCCTCCTCGAAGACCACCCGCCCGGCCCCGTGCTCGGGAGCGGCCCGGAACATCAGCGCGTGCAGACCGGCCGGGGAGAGGTCCTCGCACTCCGCCTCGAAGCGGATGTAGTGGTTGCCGAGCCTGGAGATCCTGATCTCGGCGCTCAGCCGGGTCGGCGCGACGCCCTCCGGCACCGCCGTGCCGTCGAGGCCGTGGACCAGTACGTCCGGCAGATGGACGCACGCCCCCTCGTAGCCGCGGCCCAGCGAGTCCGCGCCGTCCCACACGTCGTCCAGCTCCAGGGTCTCCTCCACCCGGACCGCCCCCGTCCCCGCCAGGGTCCACCCTCCGGCCTCCCGCGCGACCCGGTCGGCGACCTGTCCGGGCCTGATCCCGCGCAGGGCGAAGGGGTACAGGAAGACCACCGATCCCTGGTCGAGCCTGAGCCACTCGCGCCGGGCGCTCTCCCGGAGCGCGGTGAGGCTGAACCGGTGCGCCCGCACCTCGCTGCGGTACCGCGGGTCGATACGCGGATCGCCCTCCGCCTCGGCCAGCTCCCGGATCGCCCCGTCCAGCCCGGCGCCGGTCCGCAGGAACGCCTCCGCCGCGCGCACCGCGCGGGCCGCGGCGGTGCAGTAGACATCGTTCCGGCCCGCCACCCGCAGCACGTACCCCCGCAGCCACCCGTACTCCGCCGGGAGCCCGTCCGCCAGCTCGGCGGCCCGCCCGGCATGGCGCGCGGCCGCCTCCGCCGCCGGCGCCTGCACCTGCGGCAGTCCGCTGACCATCGCGTTCTCGGCCCGGATCATGGCGTCCAGGGAGTCCATCAAATGGAGCACCGCGCCGGCAGCCGTCCGGTCGGCGGGGAGGCCGGGCGCCCAGCCGGCGGGCAGCGTGGGTCTCCAGTCCGCCGGGAGGCCCGGTCTCCTGGCGCGGGGGTCCAGAGCCGTCGGGTGATCGGGGAAGCAGTCGCGGACGGCGTCGAGGACGTCCCACAGCAGACCGAAGTGGTAGGAGCTCTCCCACGCCTCCGCGACCTCGTGGAGCAGATAGCTCAGCAGCAGCGGGACACCGTACGGCTCGTCCCCGAGCTTCCCCAGGGCCGCCGACGTCCTCTCGTACGCCCTGCGCCAGCGGTCCCCGGGCCGCCTGAGGGTGGACCGCGGGTCCTCCGGCGGGCGGCGGGCGGCGGCCCCCTCGCCGCCCGGTTCCCCCTCCGGCTCTCCCTCCGGTTCCCCGGCGGGCTCACCGTCGGGTGATTCGGCGTTCCAGTTCGGCAGGCTCTTGAGCCCGTCGACGTCCACCTCTCTGCCCGTCAGCCAGTCGCGCAGTGGCTGGGGCTCCCCGTCCCACAGACTGTCCGTCATATCCGTGAACATCCAGGCAGGCTAGTGACGGGCCCCGGTCCGCGGGCCGGTTCGGCGGAACTGCGGGAAACCTCCGAACCGGTCCCCGTGTTCTCCGTACACTCCCGCGAAACACCGGGAGCGGCGCGCGGAGATCACCGAGAATCGCCTCCATGACCGAGACGCCCGTACCTGACCCCGTGAACCTGACCGAGGCCCTGGCCTCCTTCACCGACGTCTACAGCCCGCGGATCGTGGCCCGGGTGAACGACTACGACGTGCGGATCGCCCACACCGAGGGCGAGCACGTCTGGCACGTGCACGAGGACACCGACGAGTTCTTCCTCGTCCTCGACGGCCGCTTCGACATCGCCCTGCGCGACGCCGACGGCGGCGAGAGGACCGTCGAACTGCACAAGGGCGATGTGTTCGTGGTGCCGCGCGGCACGGAGCACAAACCGTCGTCGGCCGGCGGGTCGATCCTGATGTTCGAGCCCACCGGGACGGCCTCGACCGGGGACCGCCACGAGGGGGAGATCCCCGGCCACGTGGACAGCACCACCGGCCGCGCCCTGGCCTGAGGGCATCCCGTCCCTTCCCCGCCGTGGTGCGGCGCGGCGCGGCGGGGAAGAGACGGGGGGCATTGGTGCAGACCAGATTCGGTCAGCGGACAGAACGACCCTTTTCCACCCTCTTCACCCACTCCCCGGACCCCTCCACCCGGACGGACGACCCCCGTTGCACCGCGTGCACCGGGCCGCGCCGGCCGGGAACGGACCGGAAGTCACCCTTAACGATTGGTCTGAACCAATCTATCGTCACCGGCGAGGCCCTGCGCACGGCAGGTCGCCACCCCCCGTACCGCTCCGCACGCCGGCCGAGGAGGCCGCGCGCGGAAGGAGGAGGAGCCCCCACATGCGACAGACCGGACACATCCCACGGACGACACGGAGGACACGGACGGCACGGACGGCACGGAGGAGTCCCGCGAGGCTGCTGGCCTCCCTCTTCGCCTTCGCGCTGGCACTGCCCCTCACGATTGTCATGACCTCAGCAAGTTCGGCGGGCGCCCACGGCTGGATCACCTCCCCGCCCAGCCGCCAGGACCACTGCGCCACCGGCCGGGTCACCGGCTGCGACGGCCTGCAGTACGAGCCGCAGAGCGTCGAGGCCCCCAAGGGCTCGCGCCTGTGCAGCGGCGGCACCCGGTGGACCTTCCTGGACGACGACAGCCGCAACTGGCCGGTGACCCAGGTCTCCAGCACCGTCACCTTCCAGTGGCGGCTGACCGCCGCGCACAGCACCAGCACCTGGGACTACTACGTCGACGGCGTCCTGTTCAAGCGGTTCGACCAGGGCGGCACCCGCCCGCCGTCGAACATCTCGCACACCCTGAGCGGACTGCCCTCCGGCAAGCACAAGATCCTCGCCGTGTGGAACGTCGCGGACACCGCCAACGCGTTCTACAACTGCGTGGACATCCAGGTCGGCAGCGGTGGCGGAGACGGCGGCGGCGATGACGGCGGGACCCCCACCCCGCCGGCCGAGTGCGCCTCCTCCCCCGCCTGGGACCGCTCCACCGCCTACACCGGCGGCCGGACCGTCACCCACCGCGACCACGCCTGGCGGGCCGCCTGGTGGACGCGCGGCGAGGAACCGGGCGTCTCCGGCGTCTGGCGGGACCTGGGCGCCTGCTGAACCGCGCCTCTCCTCACCATCGGGGCGGACGGGGCGGACGACGGCCGGACAGGGGCCGTCGTCCGCCCCCGGTGAGGCCCGCCGTACGAGCGGGGGCCTACCCGTCGCCGATTCCGGCCAGCCG
The DNA here is from genome assembly GCF_900114215.1 of Streptomyces mangrovi. Lineage (GTDB taxonomy): Bacteria > Actinomycetota > Actinomycetes > Streptomycetales > Streptomycetaceae > Streptomyces > Streptomyces barkulensis. The sequence continues at coordinate 126,415 of NZ_FOSG01000005.1, forward strand.
GAGAACGGCGTCCAGCCCCCGGACCTGCCCCGGGGCGGCTCCGGCCGGCAGCACGTAGGAGCGCAGTCCCGCGCCGGCCGCCCCGCCGTCCTTGACCGGGTGGTCCCCCACCATCAGGGTCTCGGCCGGACCGGCGCCCAACTCCCGGCAGGCATGCAGGAACAGCCGGGGATCGGGCTTCTCCGTGCCGTGCTCGAAGGAGTGCGTCCAGGAGGAGAACCAGCCGTCCAGCCGGTGATGGGCGAAGGTGGGACGCAGATCCCACCCGACGTCACTGACCACGCCCAGGGCCACGCCCGCGCCGGCCAGCCGGGCCAGTACGGCCGCGCTGTCCGCGTACGGCACCCAGTGCCCGGGGGTCCGCAGCTGCTCGTAGAGCTTCCCGGCCACCGGCGCCAGCCCCGGGACGGAGTCGTACCAGGTGGTGAAGGCGTGCCGGTGAGCCTCGGCGGACACGTCCCGGGCACGCTGGGCCCCGGCCACCGCCGGGTCCGACAGACCGGCTTCGAGCCCGTCCAGCAGGGCCGCCATCTCCGCCTCGTCCACCGGGCGCGCCAGCGCCGCCCGTATGCGGTCCGCGTACGTCCCGATCTGGAACAGCGTGCCGGAGAAGTCGAAGAGCACGGCCCGTACGGCGGCGGGCGGCCCCTGCGGGGCCGTCACGGCGCGGATGGGCCCCTCGGGGCCGTGGACGGGCAAGCGGCTCATCCGGTCTTCCTACCACGCCCCGGGCGGGCGTTCAGAGCCTTGCGACCACCACGCGGTCGCCGCACAGCTTGCGCATGTCGTCCTCGTCGGAGGTGAAGACGGTGACGGCGCCGGGCTGCCGCAGGGCGACGGCCGCCAGGGCCGCGTCGATGGCGTACTTGTGGCCGTGCAGCCCGGTCTCCTTCAGGAGGCCGGTCGCGTCCCGGGCGACCTCCTCGGTCACCGGCTCCACGTGGAGGCGGGACAGCGCCCACTGCCAGGCGGGGAGGTAGCGCGTCGGGTCGTACGCCTCGATGAGGGTCATCGAGGTGGTCATGACGCGGGTGCCGGACGCCCTGGCTGCCTTGAGACGCCGCTTCATGTCCGGGGTTCCCCGCACCGTCCGGGACAGACCCTCGCTGTCGAGCAGGTAGACCGTCCCGCCCCCGGTCACGCGGCCTCCCGGTGCTGCTCGGACGCGGGCGTCTCCGCCTCCGCCCGCCGGGCACGGGCGAGCTCGGCGTGCATGCGCTCGATCTCCCGGCGCTCGGCCTCGGCCTCGGCCATCTCCGCCTCGGTGACCGGACCGTACTCCTCCTCCAGCCAGTCGACGAGTTCGCCCAGCCGGTCCTGCTCGCGCTGACGCTCTATGGCGTGCTTGACGTAGCGGCTGAAGCCGCCGGGTCCGACCTCGGCCCGGATGGCCTCGGCCAGCTCCTCCGGCAGAGTCACGGTGTACTTCTTCGTTGCCATACCGCTGACCATACAGAGGGGAGCCGGATCGCCGGAACGCGAAGCCGGCCCGTTCATACTCATGTGTGATCGGTGCTCGCACCCTTGACGCCGGGCGGCGGCCGGCCCGTTCCGTCACGCCGCCGCCCCGTGCTCTCACGCCGCCGGGCCCGTGAGGCGGGCGTGGAGGCGGCGGGCGGAGGCGTCGGTGAGGGAGGCGATCTGGTCGACGATCACGCGCAGCCGGGCCCGGTCGTCGCCGGCCTGTGAGAACAGCGCGCGGAACTGCGGGTCCAGGCCGTCCGGGGCGCGGGCGACCAGCGTCTGGGCCAGCCCGGCCAGGATGTCGCGCTGTTCGCCGCGCAGCCGCTCCTGGTCGGGGCGCTGCATGACGTACCGGTCGGCGACGGCCTTGAGCACGTCGCACTCCAGTCGGGCGGCGCGCGGGACCACCAGGCGGGCGCCGTAGCGGGTCAGGCGGCCCGAACCGTACGCCGCCCGGGTCGCGCCCTCGGCGGCCAGGCAGAACCGGCCGATGAGCTGGCTGGTGGCGTCCTTCAGCCGGGCCTGGGCCACGGCCGTGCCGTCGTAGCCGTGCGGCCACCACTCCTGGCCCAGCAACCGGTCCAGGGCCTCGGCGAGTTCGGCCTCCTCGGTGCCGGGCGGCGCGTAGCGGGCGGCGGCGACGGCGAAGACCTCCCGGCGCTCGGGTTCGGCCAGCAGCAGGTTGGGGTCGAGGTGGCCGGCGTGGAGGCCGTCCTCGACGTCGTGGACGGAGTAGGCCACGTCGTCGGACCAGTCCATGACCTGCGCCTCGAAGCACCGGGCGTGTTCGGGGACACCGCGCCGGAACCATTCGAAGACCGGCAGGTCGTCCTCGTAGACGCCGAACTTCCGCGACGCGGGGTCGCCGGGGTGGCCGCCGCACGGCCAGGGGTACTTGGTGGCGGCGTCCAGCGCGGCGCGGGTGAGGTTGAGGCCGACGCAGGCCGGCGGACCGTCGCCTCCGCCGGCCGGTCCGGCGAACCGCTTGGGCTCCAGCCGCGACAGCAGCCGCAGCGACTGCGCGTTGCCCTCGAAGCCGCCGCAGGGCTCGGCGATCTCGTCCAGTACGCGCTCGCCGTTGTGCCCGAAGGGCGGGTGGCCCAGGTCGTGGGCGAGGCAGGCGGTCTCCACCAGATCCGGGTCGCAGCCGAGCGCGGCGCCCAGCTCCCGGCCGACCTGGGCGCACTCCAGGGAGTGCGTCAGGCGGGTGCGGGGGGTGGCGTCCCACGCGCCGGCGGCCGCGTCGGGGGTGACGACCTGGGTCTTGCCCGCGAGCCGCCGCAGCGCGGCGGAGTGCAGCACCCGCGCCCGGTCGCGCTGGAAGGCGGTGCGTCCGGGCCGTTTGTCGGGCTCGGGCACCCAGCGTTCCAGCGCCGCGCCGTCGTAGCCGGCGACGTGCTCCGCCGCTCTGCCCACCGTGCCGTCCGTGCCGTCCGTGCCGCCGTCCACCGTGCCGTCCATGCCGTCCGTACTGTCGTCCATGGCGTACGCATCGCCATACCTGCCGCGCATACACCGACGCTAGCCGCCCCGGGCGACAACCGGGGCCGGTACGGGCGGGCACGGGCCGCCCGGGCGGTCAGCGGGCGCGGGCCAGGGCGCCCCGCACCGGGCGGAGGGCGGGCGCGCGGGCCGCCGTACGCGCCCGGGCGAGCGCCTCGTCGTAGCGGTGCAGGACGAGGCGGGCCAGCGCCGGGTGCGCGCCCAGCGGGGAGGCGGCCGGCAGGCCGGGGGCGTCCCGCGCGCACCGGGCGGCGAAGAGGCCCGGCGCGGTGAAGTACGAGGCCAGTGCGGCATCGTGGCGCCCGGCGGCGCGCAGGGCGGCCACGGCCGCGGGCACGGTCGGCCCGGCGGCCGAGGCGTAGGCGGGCAGCACCGGGACCCCGCCGAGGCGGGCGGAGAGCAGGGCCGCCGTCCGTTCGGCGTCCCGGGCCGAGTCCGCATCGCGCGACCCGGCCGCCGCCAGCACCACACCGCCGGTGCGAGACGCGCCGGCGGCGCTCCAGCCCGTCTCGGCCAGCCGTCCGGCCAGCGCCTCGGCCAGCAGCGGGTGCGGGCCCAGCGGTGCGGCGGCCCGCACGGACAGGTGCCCGGCGGCGGCAGCGGCCTCGGGCAGGTCGTGCTTGACGTGGTGGCCGCGGCCCAGAAGCAGGGGGACGAGGACCGCCTGGCCGGCCGGGAGCGCGTCGAGGGTGTCCGGCAGCAGCGGCTCGTTCAGCTCGACGTGCCCGAGTTCCACCCGCAGGCCGGGCCGCAGGGAGCGCACGAGGCCGAGCAGTGCGGTGACGGTGCGCAGCGCCCCGGGGTCGCGGGAGCCGTGGGCGACCGCGACCAGCGGGGGCGCGGAGCGGGAACGGGCGCGGAAGGGGGAGGTCATGGGGCGAGTGTGGCGGGCCCCGGTTGCCCCGCCGTTGCGGCGTCGTGACGTCCGGTTGCGCACGGCTCACGGCGCCGGACCGGGCGGGCTGAGGCCGGCGTACCGGGTCTGTAACCCGCGGGGGCGCGCGGCGTAACACGCGCGACTCACGCTGGGCGGCATGAGCGCGACGACTGCCCAGCCCACCGGACAGGTCCCCCAGGCTCCCGCGGCGGCCGTGGACACCCACTGCCCGTACTGCGCCCTGCAGTGCGGTATGGGGCTGCGCCCCGCCGCGGGCGAGGAGGGGGTCGAGGTGATCGAGCGCACCGCGTTCGACGTCAACCGGGGCGCGCTGTGCGGCAAGGGCCGCACCGCCCCGGCCGTGCTCTCCTCCCGGGTGCGGCTGACCGGGCCGCTGGTGCGGCGCCGCGCCGGCGGACCGCTGGAGCCGGCCGGCTGGGACGAGGCGCTGGACCGCGTCGTGGCGGGGCTGTCGACGGCGCGGGCCGCGCACGGGCCGGACGCGGTGGGGGTGTTCGGCGGGGGCGGGCTGACGAACGAGAAGGCGTACGCGCTGGGCAAGTTCGCCCGGCTGGTGCTGGGCACCTCCCAGATCGACTACAACGGCCGGTTCTGCATGTCCTCGGCGGCCGCCGCCCTGAACAGGGCGTTCGGGCTGGACCGGGGGCTGCCCTTCCCGCTGGCGGACGTCGCGCGCACCGGCTGCGTGATCCTGGTGGGCGCCAACCCCGCCGACACCATGCCGCCCGCCCTGCGCTACTTCACCGAGCTGCGCGAACGGGGCGGGAAGCTGATCGTGATCGACCCCCGCCGCACCCGTACCGCCGAGCACGCCGATCTGCACCTGGCCCCCCGGCCCGGCACGGACCTGGCCCTCGCCCTGGGCATGCTGCATCTGGTGGTGGCCGAGGGGCGGGTGGACACCGACTTCGTGGCGGCTCGCACCAGCGGCTGGGAGGAGGCGCGCGCGGCGGCGATGGCGCACTGGCCGGAGCTGGTGGAGCGGATCACCGGGGTGCCGGTGCCCGCGCTGCGCGAGGCGGTGGCGCTGTTCTGCGACGCGCAGTCGTCGATGGTGCTCACCGCGCGCGGGCCCGAGCAGCAGTCCAAGGGCACCGACACCGTCGGCGCCTGGATCAACCTGTGCCTGGCCACCGGCCGGGCGGGCCGCCCGCTGTCCGGCTACGGCTGTCTGACCGGGCAGGGCAACGGCCAGGGCGGGCGCGAGCACGGCCAGAAGGCCGACCAGCTGCCCGGCTACCGCAGGCTGGACGACCCGGCGGCGCGCGAGCACGTGGCGCGGGTGTGGGGTGTGGACCCCGGTGTGCTGCCGGGGCCGGGACGCAGCGCGTACGAACTGCTGGACGCGCTCGGCCGCGATGTGCGCGCCCTGCTGCTGACCGGCTCCAACCCGGTCGTCTCCGCTCCGCGCGCCGCCCATGTGGAGGAGCGGCTGCGGTCGCTGGACTTCCTGGCGGTGTGCGACGTGGTGCTGTCGGAGACGGCCGCGCTGGCGGACGTGGTGCTGCCGGTGGCGCAGTGGGCGGAGGAGACGGGGACGACCACCAGCCTGGAGGGCCGGGTTCTGCTGCGCCGCAGGGCCCTGGACGCCCCGCCCGGGGTGCGCACCGATCTGGAGGTGCTGAACGCGCTGGCGGCGCGGCTGGGCTGGGAGAAGGGCTTTCCCGCCGATCCGGAGGAGGTCTTCGAGGAGTTGCGGCGGGCCTCGGCCGGGGGCCCGGCGGACTACTCGGGGATCACCTACCGCCGTATCGCCGAGGAGGACGGGGTCTTCTGGCCGTGCCCCGGGGCGCCGGAGGCCGGCGGGGCGGACGAGGCCGGCACCGCGGGCGGACCGGCGGTGGACGGCTCCACCGCCCCGCACCCCGGCACCCCGCGCCTGTTCCTGGACCGTTTCGCCACCGGCGACGGGCGGGCCCGCTTCGCACCCGTCGTCCACCGCCCCTCGGCCGAGGAACCGGACGCCGACCACCCGCTGCTGCTGACCACGGGCCGGGTTCCGGCCCAGTACCAGTCGGGCGCCCAGACCCGGCGGGTGGCGGAGTTGAACGACGCCGCCCCGGGGCCGTTCGTCGAGCTGCACCCGCGGCTGGCCGAGCGGATCGGGGTGGCCGAGGGGGAGCCGGTGGCGGTGGTCTCGCGCCGGGGGCGGGCGGTGGCGCCGGCCCGGATCACCCCGGGCATCCGCCCGGACACGGTGTTCATGCCGTTCCACTGGCCGGGCGAGGGGCGTGCCAACACCCTGACCAATCCGGCCCTGGACCCGGTCTCGCGCATGCCGGAGTTCAAGGTCTGCGCGGTCCGCGTGGAGCGCGCGGGGGGTTCGGGGTAGGAAGCCGAGTAGCACCAATAGAGCCACCGCTGTACCATCTGGAGTATGAAGGTAAGTGTGAGCCTCCCCCAGGAAGACATCGCCTTCGTCGATGCATACGCCGCCAGGGCCGAGGTCGAGTCGCGATCGGCCGTGATACACGCCGCGATCGAATTGCTGCGCGCCTCGGAACTCGAACAGGACTACACCGCCGCCTGGCAGGAGTGGGACGAGGACGAGGACGCGGAACTGTGGGACGCGACCGCTGCGGACGGGCTCGGCGATGCGGCGCGGTGACATCTATCTGGTCGATCTGGACCCGGCTCGCGGCAGCGAGGCGAACAAGGCACGCCCCGCCGTCATCGTCTCCAACGACGCGGCCAACCGTTCGGTGGACCGCGCCGGCCGGGGTGTGCTGACCGTGGTGCCCGTGACGTCCAACACCTCACGCGTCTACCCGTTCCAGATGCTCCTCAAGGCTGCGGACTGCGGCCTGCGCAAAGACTCCAAGGCCCAGTGCGAACAGGTGCGCTCCGTAGCCGTGGAGCGGCTGCTGCACCGGGTCGGTGTACTGCCGTCGCACGTCCTGGCCGGTCTCGACGCCGCCCTGCGCCGCCATCTGGCCCTGTAAGGCCGCCGCACGACTCAGGAGCCGCGCGTCTCCTCGGCGACCCAGGCCAGGTAGTCGGCGCCGCCGCGGACGACCGGGGTGGCGATGATCTCGGGGGTGTCGTAGTCGTGCGCCGCGCGCAGATGGGCCTCCAGGGCGTCGTAGCGGGCCGCCGCCGTCTTCAGCAGCACCTGCCACTCGGGCTCGGCGCGCACCTCGCCCTCCCACCGGTAGACCGAGGTCACCGGGCCGGAGATCTGGGCGCACGCGGCGACGCGGGCCTCCACCGCGCCGCGCGCCAGCGCCTCGGCCTTCTCCGGGCTGTCGGTGGTGGTCAGCACCGTCAGGATGCCCGTCTCCGCCATGGCCGCCGCTCCCCTTCTTCCTCGCCGTCTTGGCGGTCCTCGCCGTCTTGGCGGTCCCGCACGCCCACGGTAGCCGCGGCAACCGCGGCACGGCTCGGACCGTCTCCGTCAGTGTGACGATCAGCTCGACAAAGGCCAAAGTGAAGGCCAAGGGGATGGGGAAGATCGCGAAGTCCGGGAGAAGACCCGGCAGAAGACAGGTCCTCCAGAGCGCGGTGCTGCTGTGCGTGCTGGGGCTGCTGCCCGCGACCTGGGTCGCGGTCTCCGCCGGCGACCGCGTCCGCACCCTCGGCGACGTGCCCGCCGCCCCGGTCGTGGTCGTGTTCGGCGCCGGGCTGTGGGACGGGGAGCCGTCCCCGTACCTGGCACACCGGCTGGACGCCGCCGCCGAGCTGTACGGCCGGGGCCGGGTGCGCGCGGTGCTGGTCACCGGCGACAACAGCCGCCGCGACTACGACGAGACGGGCGCCATGCGGGACTACCTGGTGCGCCGCGGCGTCCCCGCCGAGGACGTCGTCGGCGACCACGCGGGCTTCGACACCTGGGACTCCTGCGCCCGCGCCCGGCGGATCTTCGGCGTGGAGCGCGCGCTGCTGGTGAGCCAGGGCTTCCACATACGTCGCGCGCTGGCCCTGTGCCGGGCCGCCGGGATCGACGCGCACGGCGTCGGTGTCGCCGAACCGCACGACGCCACCTGGTACTACGGCGCGCTGCGGGAGGTGGCGGGCGCGGCGAAGGCCGGGCTGGAGGCGACGTTCACCCCCGATCCGCACTTCCTCGGCCCGCGCGAGCGGGGTCTTGAGCGGGCTCTGGCGGACTGATCCGCGCCATCCGCTCACTCTTGAGTGTTATTCCAAGTCTCTTTTCAGACAAGGCGGTTGACCGTATCGGCCGTCGGCGCATTGTCTCCAGTGGTACGGACAGCTCCCCCGCCCCTCCCCCCACCCACGGAGCCACCACATGACCGCTGCTCCCCGCCACCCCCGGGCCGAGACACCACCGGACCGCCCCGGCGCCCCCGGCAGGCCGGGGCACCCCGGCCGCACTCGCCACACCCCGCTGTACGGTCCGGGCCTCGACGGCGACGGTCTGCCCGCCCTGTACGAGCGGCTGCGCGCGGAGCACGGGCCGGTCGCGCCCGTCGCCCTGGCGCCGGGGGTGCGCGCCTGGCTGGTCATGGGCTACGAGGAGCTGCTGCGGGTGGCGCGCCGCGAACAGGACTTCAGCCACGATCCGCGGCACTGGCGCCTGCTGCGCGACGGACGGGTGCCGGCCGACTCCCCGCTGCTGGCGTTCGTCGGCTGGCGTCCGGCCCTGATGTTCGCCGACGGGCGGCGGCACCGGCGGATGCGGTCGGCCGTCGCCGACTCGCTGGGCCGGGTCGACGGCGGTGAGCTGGGCCACCTGGTACGGGACACCGCCGACCGGCTGATCGACGCCTTCGCCGGGCGGCGCGAGGCCGATCTCGTACCGCACTACGCGCACCGCCTGCCGGCGCGGGTCGTCACCCGGCTGCTGGGAGCGGACGAGCTGGTCAGCCGCAAGCTGGCGGAGGCCGTCGCCGGCACGGCCGCCGCCAACGCCGACTCCGTCCACGCCGGCCACCGGCTGGAGCGCGTCCTGCTGGCCCTGGTACGGGAGAAGCGGCGCGCGCCGGGCCCCGACGTCACCTCCTGGCTGCTGACGCACCCCGCCTCGCTGCGCGAGGAGGAGGTGCTGCACAACCTGGTGGTGACGGTGGTGGCAGCCCACCAGACGACGAAGAACTGGATCGCCACCACGCTGCGCCTGCTGCTGACCGATCCGGCCCTGCGCTCCTCGCTGGACGGCGGGCACCTGACCCTGGACGAGGCGCTGGATCTGGTGCTGTGGCGGTTCCCGCCCACTCAGAACCTCCCCGGCCGCTACGCCCTGCGCGACGTCCGGCTGGGCCGGCAGGAGGTGCGGTCCGGGGACATGCTCGTGCTGGGGCTGGCCGCCGCGGGCCGCGACCCGCGGGTGCTGCCCGCGTGCGGGCGCCCGGTGACGGGCAACCGCGCGCATGTGGCGTTCGGCGCGGGACCGCACGCCTGTCCGGCCCAGCCGCAGGCCCGGCTGATCGCGCGGACGGCCGTGGAGGTGCTGCTGCGGCGGCTGCCGGGCCTGCGGCTGGCGGTGCCCGAGGAGCGTCTGGCCTGGGCGTCGTCGCCGTGGACCAGGAGCCTTGCGGCGCTGCCCGTCCGCCTGGCGCACTGAGGGCCCCGTCCGGCAGGGGCCCTCCCGGGACCCTCGCGGGCCCCTCCCCGACAGGGCTCACAGCCGGGGACCAGGGGCGTTGAGGGCGGTGTTGCCGCCGGGAAACAGCGCGGACGCGGACGGGAAACAGCCACGCCGCACGCTTTCCGCATGACCTCGAAGAAGCGTGTGGTGGTGATCGGCGGCGGGATGGCCGCCGCCCGGCTCGCCGGGCAGCTCTCCGCCGCCGGCGCCCTCGGTACCGACAAAGCCGGTGGTGCCGGTGGTGCGGCCGTGGATCTGACGGTCGTCGGCGAGGAGCCCCACGCGCCGTACAACCGGGTGCTGCTGGCCGGGGTGCTGGCCGGGCGGTACGCGCCGGAGGTGATCGCCCTGCCCGCCCCGCCCGCCGCCCGCTGGCTGCGCGGTGTGCGGGCGGTGCGGCTGGACCGGGCCGAGCGGCTGGTGCGGTGCGACGACGGCTCCTCGCTGCCGTACGACACCCTGGTGCTGGCCACCGGCTCCAACCCGGTGCTGCCGCCGCTGCGCGGACTCTTCCCCGGCGGCGGGCACGAGCCGCCCCGCGGCGTGCACCCCTTCCGCACCCTGGCCGACTGCCGGGCGCTGGAGGCGGCGGTACGGCCCGGGGTGCGGGCCGTCGTCGTCGGCGGCGGCCTGCTCGGGGTCTCGGCCGCCCGCGCGCTGGCCGGGCGCGGGGTGCGCACCGTCCTGGCCCACCAGGGCGAGCACCTCATGGAGCGTCATCTGGACGCCCGCGCCTCGGCGCTGCTGCGCGGGCATCTGGAGGAGCTGGGCGTCGAGGTCCACAACGAGTGCCGCGTCCGCGGCCTGCTGACCGCGGGGAGCGGCGGAGGGGCCGTGGCCCGCGGCGTGGAACTGGCCGACGGCTACCGGCTGGAGGCCGAACTGGTCGTCCTCGCCTGCGGAGTGCGCCCGCGGACCGGGCTGGCCCGGGCGGCCGGGCTGGAGGTCCGCGAGGGGATCGTCGTGGACGACGAACTGCGCACCGGCGATCCCCGGATCCACGCCGTCGGCGACTGCGCCGAGCACGGCGGGAGGGTCTACGGGCTGGCCGGCGCCGCCCAGGAGCAGGCCGACGCGCTGGCCCGCGTCCTACTGGCGGACCGCGCCCCCAACAGCGCCGCGGGCGGCGCGGCGGAGGGCACGGCGGCCGGTGCGCGGTCCCCCGCGTACACCGGCACCCGGGCGCTGACCCGGCTGACGCTGGCCCCGTCCCCCTCCGGGCCCGGGAGCGCGCTGGACCTCGCCGCCTTCGGCGAGACCGTGCCCCGCGCGGGCGACGACGTCGTCCGCCTCGCCGACGCCACCCGCAGCGTCTACCGCAAGGTCGTCGTCCGCGGCGACCGGCTGGTGGGCGGCATCCTCCTGGGCGATCTCGGCACCGTCGGCGCCCTCGCCCGCGCCTGGGAGGGCGGCGAGCCGCTGCCCTCCGCCCCGCTGCTCCACCTGCTCACCAACGATGGAGGCCTGTAGACATGCCACGGACGCCACGCCCCACGATCGTGCTCGTCGGGCACGGGATGGTCGGCCAGCGGTTCCTGGAGGAGCTCGCGAACCGGGAGGTGACCGGGCGGGCCCGGGTGGTCGTGCTGTGCGAGGAGCCGCGGCCCGCCTACGACCGCGTGCAGCTCACCTCGTACTTCTCCGGCCGCACGCCCGAGGAGCTGTCCCTGGTGGACGAGGGCTTCATGGAGCGGCACGGCATCGAGCTGCGCCTGGGCGACCCGGCGGTCGCGATCGACCGCGAGGCGCGCACCGTGACCTCGCGCGCCGGGCTGGAGATCGGCTACGACACGCTGGTGCTGGCCACCGGCTCCTACCCCTTCGTGCCGCCCGTACCGGGAAGCGACAGCACCGGCTGCTTCGTCTACCGCACGGTGGAGGATCTGCTCGCCGTCGAGGAGTACGCGGGCCGAAGCCGGGTGGGCACGGTCGTCGGCGGCGGCCTGCTGGGCCTGGAGGCGGCCGGTGCGCTCAGCGGGCTGGGCCTTGAGACCCACATCGTGGAGTTCAACCCGCGTCTGATGGCCCTCCAGGTCGACGAGGGCGGCGGCGCCGCCCTGCGCCGCACCGTCGAGGGGATGGGTCTGACCGTCCACACCGGCGTGGGCGGCAAGGAGATCACCGCCGGCCCGGACGGGGCCGTCACGGGGATGACGCTGTCGGACGGCTCGGCGATCGCCACCGATCTGGTGGTCTTCTCGGCGGGGGTGCGCCCCCGCGACGAGCTGGCCCGCGGCTGCGGCCTTCAGGTCGGCGAGCGCGGCGGGATCGTCGTGGACGAGCGCTGTCGCACCGCGGACGCCGCGGTGTACGCCGTCGGCGAGTGCGCCAGGACCGCGGACGGCATGGTGTACGGCCTGGTGGCGCCGGGCTACGAGATGGCGCGGGTGGCGGCCGGCGCGATCGCCGGCGAGATGGACGCCACGGGGGACGCGGGGGACGCGGGGGCGTCCTTCACCGGCGCCGACACCTCCACCAAGCTCAAGCTGCTGGGCGTGGACGTGGCCTCCTTCGGCGACGCGCTGGGGAGGACCGAGGGCTGTCTGGACGTCGTCTACTCCGACTCCCGGGCCGGGGTCTACCGGAAGCTGGTGGTCGCCTCCGACGGCACCCTGCTGGGCGGTGTGCTGGTCGGCGACGCCGAGGCGTACGGCACGCTGCGCCCGCTGACCGGCAGCGTCCCGCCGGTGGCGCCCGAGCAGCTCGTCCTGCCGGCCGGGGCCGGGGCGCCGGCGGCGCTGGGGCCGTCCGCGCTGCCGGACGACGCGGTGGTGTGCAGCTGCCACAACGTCACCAAGGGCGCCGTCCGCGCGGCCGTCACCGACCACGCGTGCTCCACCGTGCCCGAGGTGAAGAAGTGCACGAAGGCGGGCACCGGCTGCGGAAGCTGTGTAAAGGTGCTCACCAAGCTCGTCGACGACGAACTGGAGGCGAGCGGCGTCACCGTCGACAAGGGCCTGTGCGGCTGCTTCGCCCACACCCGCGGCGAGCTGTACGAGATCGTCCGCACCCGGCGGCTGTCCACCTTCGCCGAACTGCTGGACGGCCACGGCCGCGAGGAGGCCCGGGGCGGGGAGGGCTGCGAGGTCTGCAAGCCGGCCGTCGCCTCGATCATCGCCTCGCTCGCACCGGCGCTGGGGGCCAGCGGCTACGTCCTGGACGGCGAGCAGGCGGCCCTGCAGGACACCAACGACCACCATCTGGCCAACCTCCAGCGCAACGGCTCCTACTCGGTCGTGCCGCGTATCCCCGGCGGTGAGATCACCCCCGAGAAGCTGATCGTGATCGGCGAGGTGGCCCGCGACTTCGGCCTCTACACCAAGATCACCGGCGGTCAGCGGATCGACCTGTTCGGCGCCCGCGTCGACCAGCTCCCGGCGATCTGGGCGCGGCTGGTGGAGGCCGGTTTCGAGTCCGGCCACGCCTACGGCAAGGCGCTGCGCACGGTGAAGTCGTGCGTGGGGCAGACCTGGTGCCGCTACGGGGTGCAGGACTCGGTGCGCATGGCCATCGACCTGGAGCTGCGCTACCGGGGCCTGCGCGCCCCGCACAAGCTGAAGGGGGCGGTCTCCGGCTGCCAGCGCGAGTGCGCCGAGGCCCGGGGCAAGGACTTCGGCGTGATCGCCACGGCGAGCGGCTGGAACCTGTACGTGGGCGGCAACGGCGGCGCGACCCCGCGCCACGCCGACCTGCTGGCCAAGGACCTGTCGGACGCCGAGCTGGTCCGGCTGATCGACCGCTTCCTGATGTTCTACATCCGCACCGCCGACCGTCTGGAGCGCACCGCCGCCTGGCTGGAGCGGATCGAGGGCGGCCTGGACCATGTGCGCGACGTGGTCGTGCACGACTCGCTGGGGCTGTGCGCCGAGCTGGAGGCCCTGATGGCCGGCCATGTGGCGAACTACCGCGACGAGTGGGCCGCGACGCTGGAGGACCCCGAGCGGCTGCGGCGCTTCGTGTCCTTCGTCAACGCCCCTGACGCGCCGGACCCCTCGGTGCGGTTCGTCGCCGAGCGCGAACAGGTCCGGCCCGATCTGGCGCTCCTGTCCGGCCCCGACATCCCCGTCCGCAGGCTCGAAGCCCTCGAAGGGAGCGCGACCCGATGACCACAGCGACGACTGCGGCCACGGCCCCAGCTACGACCGAAGCGACGACCGGTACGGCGACCGCGGTGACGGCCGGGGCGCGGGTGGAGGTGCGCGCCGAGAGCGGCTGGGCCGCGGTGTGCGGCCTGTCCGACCTGGTGCCGGGGCGGGGGGTGGCGGCGCTGCTGCCCGACGGCCGGCAGATCGCCGTGTTCCGGGACCGGGCGGGCCGGACGTACGCCGTCGCCAACCGCGACCCGTTCACCGGCGCCTGTGTGCTCTCGCGCGGACTGCTGGGCTCGGCCGGCGGCCGGGCGTTCGTGGCCTCCCCGCTGCTCAAGCAGCGCTTCGACCTGGTCACGGGCCGGTGCCTGGACGACGACGCGGTGTCGGTGCCGGTGTACGCCGTCCGCACCCGCTGAGGAGCGCGGGGGAACGGCGGAGAACACCGGGGAGCAGCGGAAGGACCCCGGCCGCGGCCCGTGTGGGGCGGGCCGCGACCGGGGCCCGGCTCTGCCCCGTCCGGCACGCCGGCCGCCCTGCCCCGGCGGTTCGGCGTACCGGACGGGAGCCGGTGTCAGCCCTCGGCGCACTCCTGTCCGCCGAGGCTGACGCGGGTGCCGTCCTGGGCGGCGCCCCCGCCGGTCTGGAAGCCGAAGGAGATCGTCCCACCGGCCGGGACCGTGCCGTTGTAGGCGGCGTTGGTGACGGTGACGGTGCTGCCGCTCTGCGAGAAGGCTCCGTTCCAGCCGTTGGCCAGGCTCACACCGGCCGGCAGGTCGAACTGTGCGCGCCAGCCGCTGAGGGCCTGTCCGGTGCGGACGGTCACGGAGACGACCGAGCCGGTGTCCCAGCGGTTGGAGACGGTGAAGACGGCGGAGCAGTCGCCCGGCTCGGGGTCGCCCGGGTCATCGGGGTCGCCCGGGTCGTCCGGGTCACCGGGGTCGCCGCCCGCCGCGACGAAGGCGTCGCGCAGCGCGTCGTAGGCCGGCTTGGGCCGGTAGTTCTCGTCCCAGGGGCAGGCGGCGCCCTCTCCCGGGAAGACGTCGGGCACCCAGGAGTCCCGGTCGCTGACGCCCCAGACGGTGATGCCGGAGCAGCGGGAGACCGCCAGGCAGGCGTCGGCCACCGCGCGGTAGTCGCGGGCCTGCTGCTGGAGCTTGGAGCTGTCGGACGGCATCCGCATCCGGATGTCCAGCTCGGTGACCGCGACCTCCAGGCCCAGGTCGGCGAAGCGCTGGAGGTTCTGCCGGATGGCCGGACCGTTGACGTTGCCGACGATGAGGTGGTTCTGGAAGCCGACGCCGTCGATCGGCACGCCCTGCGCCAGCAGGTCGCTGACCAGCCGGTACAGGCCGTCGCTCTTGGCGTTGTCGAGCTCGGTGTTGTAGTCGTTGATGAACAGCTTGGCGTCCGGGTCCGCGGCGCGGGCGGCCCGGAAGGAGTCGGCGATGTAGGACACGCCGAGCTGCTGGTAGAACTTGCTCTGCCGCAGCGAGCCGTCCTCGTTGAACGCCTCGTTGACCACGTCCCAGCGCTGGACCTGGCCCTTGTAGCGGCTGACCTGGGTGGTGACGTGGTCGGTCATGATCTGGCGCAGCTCGTTGTTCGAGAACGACCCGTTCTGCAGCCAGCCCGGCATCTGGCTGTGCCAGACCAGGGTGTGGCCGTAGACGAGCTGGTCGTTGGCCTGGGCGAACTGGACCAGGCGGTCGCCCCCGGCCCAGTTGAACTGGCCGCGCTGGGGTTCGACCGCGTCCCACTTCATGGCGTTCTCGGCGGTGACGCTGTCGAACTCGGTGCTGACGATGTCGCTGTAGGTCCCGTTGCCCAGCAGGCCGTCGTTGACGGCCGTGCCGATGAAGCGGCCGGTGGATTCGGCGACCTCGCGCAGGGAGGGGTCGGCCGCCTGGCTCGGGGCGCTGAACCCGAAGGTCAGGGCCGCGGCCGCGGCGGAGGCGGCTACGGTCGCCCGCGCTAAGCGGCGTACGGTGCTTACACGGTGTTGCCTCATGCTGGGGTGTCCCTCTCTCGACTCCCCGGAACTCTTTCCGGAAGACTGTTGGAAGGTTTCGAGGGTGCGCCGGGAACGGTAGAGCCGATGGGAACGCCCGTCAACGGTGTGCGCGTGTGGAGGAGAGAGCATTGGGAGACGGCATGACGGACGGCACGGTCGCCGCGGCCGGCAAAGTCGCGGAGCAGAGGATGGCACCCAAGGTGGAGCAGAAGGTCACGATCACGGCGATCGCCCAGGAGGCGGGGGTCTCGGTCCCCACCGTCTCGCGGGTGGTCAACGGCCGCTCGGACGTCGCGCCCGCGACCCGGGCCAGGGTCGAGGAACTGCTGCGACAGTACGGCTACCGCCGCCGCACGGCCTCCTCCGGCGACCGGCCGGCCCTGATCGACCTGGTCTTCAACGACCTCGACAGCCCCTGGGCGGTGGAGATCATCCGCGGCGTGGAGGAGACCACGCACGAGGTCGGCTTCGGCACGGTGGTCTCGGCTATCCACGACCGCGCGGGCTCGGCCCGGCAGTGGATGCGCAATCTGCGGGCCCGCGCCTCCGGTGGCGTGATCCTGGTGACCTCGGTCCTGGAACCGGTCCTCCACGAGGAGCTGCACCGCCTGGGCGTGCCGCTGGTGGTGGTGGACCCCTCCGGCTCCCCCGCCCTGGACGCGCCGACGGTGGGCGCCACCAACTGGGCCGGCGGCATGTCCGCCACCGAGCACCTGCTGGAGCTGGGCCACCGCCGCATCGGCTTCATCGCCGGGCCGCCCAGACTGCTGTGCAGCCGCGCCCGACTGGACGGCTACCGCGCCGCGCTGGAGGCCGCCGGCGTCGGAGTGGACGACCGGCTGATGGTGCCGGGCGACTTCTACCACGAGGCCGGCTTCACCGGCTGCAACCGGCTGATGGACCTGGACGAGCCGCCCACCGCCCTGTTCGCCGCCAGCGACCAGATGGCGCTGGGCGCGATCGAGGCGCTGCGGCGGCGCGGGATGCGGGTGCCGGAGGACGTCAGCATCGTCGGGTTCGACGACCTTCCGGAAGTCCGCTGGTCCGCTCCGCCGCTGACGACGGTGCGTCAGCCGCTGGTGGAGATGGGCAAGGTCGCGGCCCGCACCGTACTGCGCCAGGCCAGGGGCGAGGAGATCGACTCCCCGCGCGTGGAACTCGCCACTGAGCTGGTCATTCGCGCCAGCACGGCGCCGCTGCCCGGCTGACGCGGGCAGCGGACCGGACAACTCCATATAACGGGCGCATCACGCTGCCGGGCCTCAGGTCCTCTTTTTTGTCAGACCTGTTGACACCGCTGGAGCGCGTACGTACTTTCCCACCACCACTACCGATAATTTTCGGATTCCTTCCGGAAGGTACGCGATGCGAACAGCAGTGCAGGGTTCGGCCACGAGAGGCCGCAGGGGATTCGGGCGGCGCCACGCCGCCAAGCTGACGGCGGCGGTGCTGGCCGCCTCCGTGCTCACCGCCTGCGGCAGCGGCGGGCCGGGCGAGGAGAAGGCCGGCGGGACCCTGAAGGTGTGGGTCTACCAGGACGCCTCGACCAAGGTACAGCGCGAGGCGGTCGAGCGGTTCAACAAGACCTCCGACGTCAAGGCCGAGCTCGTCGAGGTGCCCGGCGAGGGCTACCAGGACAAGATGCGCAGTGCGATGGGCACGCCCAACGCACCGGACGTCTTCTTCAACTGGGGCGGCGGCAGCATCAGCAGCTTCGTCGAGAAGGACATGCTGGTCGACCTCACGTCCGAGATACAGAAGGACGACAAGCTCAAGGACGCTTTCCTGCCCTCGATCCTCAACGCGGGCAAGGTGAACGACAAGATCTACGGCGTCCCGATGCGGGGCATGCAGCCGGTGGTCCTCTTCTACAACAAGGACGTCTTCGAGAAGGCCGGCGCCCAGCCGCCCGAGTCCTGGGACGACCTGCTGGAGCTGGTCGACACCTTCAAGAAGGAGGGCGTCACCCCCTTCGCGCTCGCCGGCACCGACGCCTGGACCGAGCTGATGTGGGTCGAGTACCTGCTGGACCGCACCGGCGGCGCCGAGGTCTTCCAGCGCATCCAGGACGGCGACTCCTCGGCCTGGGGCGACCCGGCCGTGCTGAAGACCGCCGAGACCATCCGCGACCTGGTGGACCGCGGGGCGTTCGGCAAGAACTACGCCTCGGTCAACTACACCGCCGACGGCGCCTCCACGCTCTTCGCCAAGGGCAAGGCCGCCATGCACCTGATGGGCAGCTGGGAGTACTCCAACCAGCAGGCCAACCAGAAGGAGTTCGCCGACAAGGGCCTGGGCTGGACCACCTTCCCCGCCCTCCCCGACGGTGAGGGCGACCCCAAGAACGTCGTGGGCAACCCCACCAACTTCTGGTCGGTCAACTCCAAGCTGAAGGGCGCCGAGCGCGAGGCGGCCCTGGAGTTCGTCAAGACCGCCGCCGAGGACTGGTACGCCGAGGCCCTGGTGGACAACGGAGACGTGCCCACCAACTCCGGTTCCGAGGACATGCTCACCGGGCACCCCGCCCCCGACTACGCCCTCTTCCAGTACGACCTGGTGCGCGACGCCCCGAACTTCACCCTCTCCTGGGACCAGGCGCTGCCGGCGCAGCAGGCCTCGCCGATGCTCACCAACATCCAGAAGCTCTTCAACAAGCAGCTCAGCCCCGAAGAGTTCGTCGACGCCATGAAGGCCCTGAAGTGAAGCAAGCACCAACCGCGTCGCCGCGCGTGGGCCGCCCGGGCATTGCCTGGGCGGTCCCCGGCGTGCTGTTCTTCGTCCTGTTCGCCGTCGGCCCGATGGTGCTGGTCGGCTACCTGTCCTTCACCGACTGGGACGGCCTCGGCGACTTCCCCTCGATCAGCGGCACGGGCAACTGGGAACGGCTGTTCAACGACCCCACCATGCGGCAGGCCATCTGGCTGAGCGTCCTGCTCACCGGCGTGAGCTGGCTGATCCAGACGCCCGTCGCCCTGCTGCTGGGCGTGTGGTCGGCCGGCCGGCAGAAGAACCGGGCCGTCCTCAGCGCGATCTTCTTCCTTCCGCTGCTGGCCTCCTCGGTGGCGCTGGCGCTGCTGTGGAAGTCGCTGCTGGACCCCAACTTCGGCCTGATCTCCGACATCGGCCCGTGGCTGGGGATCGAGGACGGCAATCTGCTCGGCACCGGCGACGGCGCCTTCGCCGCCGTCGCCTTCGTCGCCGCCTGGCAGTTCATCCCGTTCCACACCCTGCTCTACCAGGGCGGCGCCCGGCAGATCCCCAAGTCCTTCTACGAGGCCGCCTCCATCGACGGGGCGAGCACCGTGCGGCAGTTCTTCTCCATCACCCTGCCGCAGCTGCGCAACACCATCATCACCTCCTCGGTGCTGATGGTCGTCGGCGCGCTGACCTTCTTCGACACCGTCCTCATCCTGACCGAGGGCGGGCCGGGAACGGACACCACGATCGTGCCCTACCTGATGTACGAGACCGGCTTCCAGGCGTACGACATGGGCTACGCCAGCGCCATCGCCACCACCTTGGTGATCGTCGCCACCGCCATCTCCCTGCTGATGGTCCGGGTGACCGGCTTCAGCAAGATGCGCAGCACCCGGGAGGGGATGTGAAGACCGCCGTCCGGCCGGAACACCGGCCCTCCCCCGCCGCCGAACGGGCCGAAGCGCCCCAGAAGCGCAACGACCGGGGCCTGCTCGGCAGGCTGCGCCGCCTCCGCAAGTGGAACATGCCCGCGGGCGTCGCCTCCGTTCTCTGGCTGGTCGTCGTCGGCCTGCCGCTGTACGTCCTGGTCCTCACCACGCTGCGGGACCGCGACTCCTACTTCGACGAGGGCGCGCTCAGCCTGCCGGGCGACCTCACGCTCGACAACTACCGCACGGTGCTGGAGAGCGACTTCCTCACCTACCTGCTCAACACCGCGGTCGTCACGGTCGCCACCGCGGCGATCGTCATCGTGCTCTCGGTGGGCATCGGCTACACCGTGGTGCGCACCCTCAGCCGGACCTCGCAGCGGATCTTCCAGTTCTTCCTGCTGGGCCTGGCCATCCCCGCCCAGGCGGTGATCATCCCCATCTACCTGCTGATCACCGAGATGCGGCTGTACGACAGCCTGCTGGCGATCATCCTGCCCGTCTCGGCGTTCTGCCTGCCGGTGTGCGTGCTGATCCTGTCCTCCACGATGCGCGACATCGAGGAGGAGATGTACGAGTCGATGGCCCTGGAGGGGGCGAGCCAGACCCGCGTCCTGTTCCAGCTCGTCGTGCCCCTGTCCCGGGGCGGGATCTCCACCGTCGGCGTCTACGCGGCGCTGCAGGCATGGAACAACTTCCTCTTCCCGCTGATCCTCACCCAGTCGCGCGAGAGCCGGGTCCTCACCCTCGGCCTCTACGACTACGTCGGCCAGTTCCGGGTGGACATCCCCGCGCTGCTCGCCGCGGTCGTGCTGTCGATCGTGCCGATCTTCGTCGTTTACCTCTTCGCGCGCCGTCAGCTCATCAACGGCCTCATGGGCGCCGGCGGGCGCTGAGTCCCACGGGGACGCGCGAGACACGCTGACGCCTGACAAGGAGCCTCATGCATCACCACCCCTGGCAGGACACCTCCCGACCCGTCGAGGAGCGCGCCGCCGATCTGCTGTCCCGGATGACCCTGGAGGAGAAGCTCGCACAGCTGTCCAGCGTCTGGCCGGGTTCCGAGTCCGACGGCGAGGACGTCGCCCCGCTCCAGCACGAGGTCTCCGAAACCGTCGACCTGGACGCCCTGCTGCCCCACGGCCTGGGCCAGCTCACCCGCCCCTTCGGCACCGCCCCCGTGGAGCCGGCCGAGGGCGCGCGGGCCCTGGCGGCCTTCCAGACGAAGGTCGCCGCGGCCAACCGCTTCGACATCCCCGCCCTCGCCCACGAGGAGTGCCTGACCGGCTTCACCGCCTGGCAGGCCACCGTCTTCCCCACCCCGCTGGCCTGGGGAGCCACCTTCGACCCGGCACTGGTGCGCGAGATGGCCGCGGCCATCGGCGACTCCATGCGCTCGGTCGGCATCCACCAGGGGCTCTCGCCGGTCCTGGACGTGGTGCGCGACCCGCGCTGGGGCCGCACCGAGGAGTCCATCGGCGAGGACCCCTACCTGGTCGCGACGGTGGCCACCGCCTATGTGGCGGGGCTGGAGTCCACCGGCATCGTCTCCACCCTCAAGCACTTCGCGGGCTACTCCGCCTCCCGCGGCGCCCGCAACCACGGCCCCGTCTCGATCGGCCCGCGCGAGCTGGCCGACGTGATCCTGCCGCCGTTCGAGATGGCCCTGCGCGAGGGCGGGGCCCGCTCGGTCATGCACGCCTACAACGACCTCGACGGCGTCCCGGCCGCCGCCCACACCGAACTCCTCACCGATCTGCTGCGCGAGGAGTGGGGCTTTGACGGCACGGTGGTCTCCGACTACTTCGGCGTCTCCTTCCTGGAGATGGCCCACCGCGTCGCCGACTCCCCCGCCCGCGCCGCCGCCCTGGCGCTGGCCGCGGGCGTGGACGTGGAGCTGCCGGGCCTGCGCTGCTACGGCGAGCCGCTGCTGAAGGCGGTGCGCTCCGGCGAGGTGCCCGAGGAGCTGGTGGACCGCGCGGCGCTGCGGGTGCTGCGGCAGAAATGCGAGCTGGGCCTGCTCGACCCCGACTGGTCGGCCGCCCCGCCCGCCGCCTCGGCGGACACCGTGGACCTGGACCCGCCCGCGATGCGGGCGCTGGCCCGGCGCGTGGCCGAGGAGTCCGTCGTCCTGCTGGACAACTCCGGCGGCGCCCTCCCCCTGCACCCCACCGCCCGCATCGCCGTGGTCGGCCCGTACGCGCAGGAGCAGGCCGCCATGCTGGGCTGCTACACCTTCCCCCGGCACGTGGGCGTCGAGCACCCCGAACTGCCCGTCGGCGTGGAGATACCCACGCTGCTGGACTCCCTGGGCGCCGAACTGCCCGGAGCGGTCCTGACCGACTCCCCCGCCGACGCCGACATCGTTATCGCGGCGCTCGGCGACCGCTCGGGCCTCTTCGGCCGCGGCACCTCCGGCGAGGGCTGCGACGCCGCCGACCTGACCCTCCCCGACGGCCAGGCGGCGTTCCTGGACGCCCTGCTGGAGAGCACCGACAAGCCCGTGGTGCTGGTGCTGCTCACCGGCCGCCCGTACGCGCTCGGCCGGTGGGAGGGCCGCCTGGCCGCCGTCGTGCAGGCGTTCTTCCCCGGCGAGGAGGGCGGACCGGCGGTCGCCGGGGTCCTCACCGGGCGGGTCAACCCCTCCGGCCGGCTCCCGGTCAGCGTGCCGCGCGGCACCGGCGGCCAGCCGTGGACCTACCTCGTGCCGCCACTGGGTCTCAAGGGCGACGCCAGCAACATCGACCCGACGCCGCTGTACCCCTTCGGGCACGGCCTGTCGTACACCTCCTTCGAGTGGGAGGCCGCGGGCGCGGGCGCCGACGCGCTGCCGACCGACGGCTCCGCCGAGGTCCGCGTCACCGTGCGCAACACCGGCGAGCGGGCCGGCACCGAGGTCGTCCAGCTCTATCTGCACGACCCCGTGGCGCGGGTGGCCCGGCCGGTCGTCCAGCTGGTCGGCTACACCCGGGTGACGCTGGAGCCGGGGCAGGCGGCCGAGGTCGTCTTCGACTTCCACGCCGACCTGGCCTCGTACACCGTGCGGCCCGGGCAGCGGATCGTCGAGCCCGGGACGGTGGAGCTGCGGCTGGCCGCCTCCAGCGCCGATACGCGCCACACCGTGCCGCTGACCCTGACCGGGCCGGAGCGCACCGTCGGCTTCGACCGCCGGATGACCTGCGGGGCGGAGGTCCGCGTCCTGCAGCCCTGATCCGGCCTCTGAGCCGGGGCACTCGCTCCGGGGCCCTTCGAGCCGGCGCCCGCCCCGCCCCCCGGCGGGCGCCGCCCTCCTCGCCTCGGCCTCCCGTCCGGCCTACGCTGTGCCGCGCGAAGGAGACGATCGCGCCGTCACCGTGGGAGCGGACGGGCGCCGAGGCGAGGAGCTGTGACACCGATGGGCTGGACGGTACGGGACATCCCCCGCCTGGACGAGCGCACGGCCGTGGTGACCGGCGCCAACAGCGGTCTGGGCTACGTGACCGCGCGCGAACTGGCCCGGCACGGCGCTCGGGTGGTGCTCGCCTGCCGCGACCGGGAGCGCGGAGAGGAGTCCCTGGAGCGGCTGCGGGCCGAGGCGCCCGGGGCGGGCGCCGAGGTGCGGGTGCTGGACCTGGCCGATCTGGCCTCGGTGCGCGCCTTCGCCGAAGCGCTCCCCCTCGACCGGCTGGACCTGCTGGTCAACAACGCGGGGCTGATGGCGATCCCGTTCTCCAGGACCGCCGACGGCTTCGAGACCCAGTTCGGCGTGAACCACCTGGGCCACTTCGCGCTGACCGGACTGCTGCTGGAGCGGCTGCTGGCCGCCCCCGCCGCCCGGGTGGTCACCGTCTCCAGCCTGATGCACCTGATGTCGGACGTCGATCCGCACGACCCGGCGAGCGGTGCGCGGTACAACCCGTGGACGGCCTACGCCCGTTCCAAGAGCGCGAACCTGCTGTTCACCCACGAACTGGCCCGCCGCACCGTCGAGCACCGCCTGGTGGCCGCCGCCGCCCACCCCGGTTACTCGGCGACCGAGCTCCAGGGCAAGGGGCCGCGGCTGGCCGGCAACCGCACCATGGAGCGCGGGGCGCACCTGCTCAACCGGCTGGTCGCCTCCTCCCCGGAGCTGGGCGCGGCCCCCACCCTGTACGCCGCCACCGCCCCCGGCGTGCTCCCGGACTCCTTCACCGGCCCGCGTGTGCTGGGCGTGCGCGGCACGCCCGGTCCGTCGCCGCGCGCCCGCCGCACCCGCGACGACACCGCCTCCGCACGGCTGTGGGAGACCTCCGAACGGCTCACCGGCGTGCGCTACGACTTCCCCGCGCGCTGAGCCACGCGTCCGGTGCGGCGACCGGTGTTGGGGCAACCGGCCGCCCCGCGCGACCGCTTGTTCATGCCCTGTCAAATCGGGCTCCCTACCGTTCCACGTCGTTCGACCCCGCGCCCGACCGGCCGCGGGGCCAGACGACTTCGGTGGAGTGACCATGGAACGTCGTAACTTCCTGCGCGGAGCCGTACTCACCGGATCGGTGGCCGCCTTCGGCGGCTCCCTGTGGCGCGGTGCCTCCCACGCCGCGCCCGCCCAGCCGGGCGCCGGCCCCTACGGGGCCCTGCAGTCGGCCGACGCCAACGGCATCCGGCTGCCCCGGGGCTTCACCAGCCGGGTGATCGCCCGCTCCGGGCGGAGGGTGCCCGGCACCTCCTACACCTGGCACAACGCCCCCGACGGCGGTGCCTGCTACGCGGACGGCGGGGGCTGGATCTACGTCTCCAACTCCGAGATCACCCCCGGCGGCGGCGCGAGCGCCGTGCGCTTCGACTCCTCCGGGAACATCACCGGCGCCCACCGCATCCTGTCGGGCACCCGGCAGAACTGCGCGGGCGGCAAGACCCCGTGGAACACCTGGCTGTCGTGCGAGGAGGTCGACCGGGGCTACGTCTTCGAGACCGACCCGTGGGGCGTGAAGCCCGCCGTGCGCCGCGACCCCATGGGCCGCTTCAAGCACGAGGCCGCCGCCGCCGACCCGGTGCGCAAGGTGATCTACCTGACCGAGGACGTATCCGACGGCTGCCTGTACCGCTTCCGCCCCACCACCTGGGGCGACCTGTCCTCGGGGACGCTGGAGGTGATGACGGGCGGCTCCGGCACCTCCGGCTCCATCGGCTGGGCCCGCGTCCCCGACCCGTCGGCCGCCTCCACCGCCACCCGCCACCAGGTCTCGGCCGCCAAGCACTTCAACGGCGGCGAGGGCTGCCACTACGCCGACGGCACCTGCTGGTTCACCACCAAGGGCGACGGCCGGGTGTGGCGGCTCGACGCGGCGAGCGACACGATCGAGCTGGTCTACGACGACTCCCTGGTCTCCGGCACCGCCCCGCTGACGGGCGTGGACAACGTCACCGCCGCCTCCTCCGGCGACCTCTTCGTCGCCGAGGACGGCGGCAACATGGAGATCTGCGTGATCACCCCGGACGACGTGGTCGCGCCGTTCCTGCGGATCGGCGGCCAGTCCTCCTCGGAGATCACCGGCCCGGCCTTCTCCCCCGACGGCTCCCGGCTGTACTTCTCCAGCCAGCGCGGCACCAGCGGCAGCAGTTCGGGCGGCATCACCTACGAGGTGCGCGGCCCGTTCCGCTCCTGAGAGCGGGCGCGGGTGCGGCGGGGCGCGGCGCCCCGCCGTGCCCGGCGTCTTCGGTGGTCCCGGCGGCGGGGGTCAGCGGTAGTCGTCGGGGTGGTCCTGCATCCAGACGTTGATCCGGTCGCGGGTGCCGAAGATCAGGTCCTGGTGGGACTTGAGGTGCTCGTAGGAGCGGTCCTCCCCGATCCGCTCCCGCATCGCCGCGATCCACTCGATCGGCTCGGGGAAGTGGCCCGGGCCCTTGCCGTCGGCCTTCATCGCCGCGTCGAGACGTCCGAGTTCGTCGACGACCCGGTTGAGCAGGTACTCGCAGTTCCCCGGGGTGCCGCAGGAGTCGTTCAAAGTGGCCTGGAGCCGGGCGAAGGAGTCTCGGACCGCTCCGGGGCCCGGGCTCGGCCTCTGCGACGAGAAGGCGGCGGACTCCTCGGCCTCCGCCGAGGCCGAGGCGATGCCGCGCAGTTCCTCGGAGGCGGGCCCGGCGGCCGTCTCCAAGGCCGCGGACGGGGAGGGAGAGGGGACTCCGCCCGCCTCCCGGTCCGCACTCCCGGAGCAGGCGGACAGCAGTAACACGACGGGTACGGCGAGCACGGCGGCTCGGGTACGGCGAGTACGCACGGGGTGGTCTCCGATCAGGCGGTCAGCGGTCAACTATCTTGCCGACCCCAGGAGTTCACCGGCCGGGGCCACCCTCCGACCGTACGCCACGCCACCCGGGCCGCCGTGCGCGCACCGGGGGTGGCGGGGTGCGCGCACGGCGGGGTCCGTTCCCCGGCGGGGCCGGCCGACCGAAGGGGACGGTCAGCCGAAGGGGACGGTCAGCACCGAGCCGGATCCGACCCGGAGCTTCGCCTCGCCGTCGCCGATCGCGCCCCAGACCTCGACGCGGATCGTTCCGCCCCGCAGGTCGCCCAGGGTGCCCGAGGCCGACTTCAGACCGGCGCGGGAGGCGTCGTACTCCTCCCAGCCGTCCACCGGGTCGGTGGCGAAGTAGCGGTAGGTCTCCACCCGGTCGAAGGTGCCGTCGCCGGTCAGGTCGTACGACACCCGCGCCTGCTGGCCGAGCCCGACGGCCGTGCCCGCGTCCACCTTCAGACGGAAGCCGGTGGCGCCGCCGGACTCGTAGGAGCCGTCGACGTTCCCGATCTCGTACACCAGCGGCCTGTGGGGGGTGCCGTCGTGGTTGGCGCCGCCCGCCGAGGCGATGGTGTCGGCCGACGCGGTGGCGGCCTCGGTGGTGCTCAGCGCCCCGCCGGAGCGCAGGTGGAAGGTGTCACCGGTGGCGGGCGGATCCTGCGGGTCGCCGGGGTCGCCCGGGTCCGTGGGGTCCGCCGTGCCGGTGCCGGTGGCCGTGGAGCGGGCCGGGACTGTCAGCTTCCCGCCGTCGGAGAACGTCACGGTCACCGCCGAGCCGGAGTGGTTGTGGGCGACGTAGGTGCGGGCGCCGTCCTTGGTGAAGACCGCGGCGGTCGGGCTGTCGGCGGTGACGGAGGTGTCGGGGGCGCCGATCGCGTCCAGGGTGGTGACCCAGTGGTAGGTGTGGGCCCTGCTCTCGCCCGCCTCCGGCTCGTAGCCGCTGTGCTGCGCGTCCCAGGCGGCCTTGCCCTCGGCGGGGTCGGCCAGTGCCCGGAACTCCCAGAAGATGTCGCGCCACTCCACGGCCGGACCGCCGTTGGCCCTCTCCATCTCGGCGATGCTGCGCCGGATGGCGTCCTTGTTCCGGGCCAGGTGCAGCGAACCACCGGTGACGGGGAGGACGTTGATCCCGTGGATCTCCTCGGGGTTGGCCGTCCACCAGGTGGAGTAGGCGCCGCCGCTGCCCCAGACCATGCCGACCACGTCGTGGTCGAAGTTCTCGGGGTAGACCTCCTGGTCGGCGTCGAACCAGTACTGGGCGATGGCCTCGGACTCGGTGGTCAGCAGGTAGACGCCCAGGTCCCGCAGGGAGTCGTCACCGGTGGCCGAGCCCCACAGGACCAGGGCCGCACTGAGGTTGACCGACTCCGAGGAGGACTCCTGGTTGTTGCCCGCGGCGAAGCCGGCGTGCCCGGCGGCCCAGCTGTGGCCGGCGTAGACGTCGAAACCGCGCAGGAAGGGGAACAGCTCGTCGGTGCGGCTGGGGTTGGCGGCGTCCCTCACCAGGGTCTTCACCATCCCGCCCCAGGCGGAGTCCGCCGCCCAGGCCCGGTCGTACTGGGCCACGATCGCCGCGGCCATCACGTAGTACGAGTAGTGGAAGTGGTGGTCGTTGAGCTCCTTGTCGCTGCCGTAGGAGGCGGGATAGCCGATGAGGGTGCGCCAGTCACGGTCGTAGGAGAACTCCGAGGCCCCGCCGACGGTGAACCACTCCTGGAGCCGGCCCTTGATCAGGCCGAGCAGCTTGTCGCGCAGGCCCGTCTCGCCGATCTGGTCGGCGAGCGGCACCAGCTGGGCGAGCTTGCCCAGCTGCTTGCCCGTCCAGTAGGTGTCGGTGGCGCCGTCGAACGGGTCGGCGGCGTTCGCGACCTGTTCGATGTACCCCTTCAGCCTGGCCTTGTCCACGGCGTCCGGCACGGGCAGGCCGGGCAGGACTCCGGTGACCTTCTGGGAGGTGGTGAAGGAGGCGCCCTCGCGGACCTTCATCTCACCGCGGGGCGAGGCGTAGGTCCAGCCGGTCAGGGCGTCGGAGGTGTGCAGCCACTGGTGGCGGTAGAGGGCCTGGAGGGTGCCGCGCTCGCCGCCCTCCTTCGCCGTTGTGGTCAGGGTGTAGGTGGCCTTGATCCGGCCGGCGGCCTCGTCGTAGTCCCAGGCCACCTTGGAGCCGGTGACGAAGCTGAAGGCGTACTTGCGGAAGGTGGCCAGCGCATCCCGGCTGGGCAGGACGGCCAGCGAGAAGTAGTCCCTGCCGCCCAGGTCCGCGCGGACGTCGGTGCCCGAGACGGTCCAGTCGCTGCCGGTGGGGGCGAACAGCGCGTAGTGCCGGCCGCCGATGGTGATGCCCAGGACGTTGCCGTCGTCGGCGAAGACGTCCGGGGTGCTCGCGGCGGAGATCCGCGCCGCGCCGCCGCTGCCCTGGGCGTACACGTACGGCAGGCCGTGGCCGATGGTGGCGCGCAGGGTGCGGGAGCCGTCGGACCAGTGGGGGCTGACGGTCCAGTCGCTCCAACCGTCCGCCCTGGCGTCGGGGGAGTTCAGGCCCGCGATGCCGAGGGTCAGGTCGCGCTTGTGCGTGAACTCGTACTGGCGGCCCTCGCCCACGACGGCGTGCGAGGCGGGGTGGCCGACCTCCAGACCTCCGGAGACGGCCCGGTAGGTGAGGGGGTGGCCGTACATGTTCTCGGAGTACGGGTTGTCGGGGTAGCGCTGGAAGGCCAGGGAGGACCACCAGTCGTTGGTGGGCACCGGCTTGTCCGCCACGGCCGCGGTGACCTTGGGCTTCACCGGCGCCCCGGCGTTGTTCTCCGGCCCGGCGGCCCCGGCGGGGCGGGTGTCGCTGTAGCCGCCCTGTCCGACGGGGACGGTGGCTGCCTGGGCGGTGTCCGCCCCGACGGCGCCGAGGCCGGTGGCGACGGCCGCCGTGGCCGCCACCGCCGCCAGCAGCGCGGCGGGACGTCTGCGGAATCTCATGAACGGCTCCTGTGGGGGGTGTGCGTGGAGGTCTCTGAGAGCGCTCTCAGATCCCGGCAACGTAAGTTTCCCCTGACCGAGCGTCAAGATGTTCGACAGAAACAATCTTGAAAAGCCGGTGAGCGTTCAGGAGTTGATGACTTTGCCCCCGGTACGTCCACCGTGTCCGCCCGGACCCGGCGGCCGGCCGGGGCACGGACACGGAAGGGCGGCGCCTCCGCACAGGCGCCGCCCTTCCCTTTGTGCGCCGGGACCGCCGTTCCCGCCGGTGAGGGTCGGCCGGCGGGACGGTCCCGGTGTCAGGTGGTCCTCATCCGCGGGTCAGCGGCTGTCGCTGCCCTCCCCGCTCTCCATGGCCGCCGCGCGGCCTGCCTCCAGGCGGGCGACGGGGATGCGGAACGGGGAGCAGGAGACGTAGTCCAGGCCGATCCCGTGGAAGAAGTGGACCGACTCCGGGTCGCCGCCGTGCTCTCCGCACACGCCCAGCTTGAGGTCGGGTCGGGCGGCCCGGCCGGCCTCGACCGCGCCTCGCACCAGCGCGCCGACGCCGTCCCTGTCGATGGTCTCGAACGGCGAGACCCCGAAGATGCCCTTCTCCAGGTAGGCGGTGAAGAAGCTCGCCTCCACGTCGTCCCGACTGAAGCCCCAGGTGGTCTGGGTGAGGTCGTTGGTGCCGAAGGAGAAGAAGTCGGCGCACTCGGCGATCTGGCCGGCCGTCACCGCCGCGCGCGGCAGCTCGATCATGGTGCCGATCAGCAGCTTCAGGTCCACGCCGCGGGCCTGCTGGACCTCGGCGATGACCTTCTCGGCCTCCTCACGGACGCACTCCAGCTCCTGGACGGTGCCCACCAGCGGGATCATGATCTCCGCACGGGGGTCGCCGCCGGCGGCGGCCCGGTCGGCGGCGGCCTCGGCGATGGCCCGCACCTGCATGGTGAACAGGCCGGGGATGACCAGGCCCAGACGCACACCGCGCAGGCCCAGCATCGGGTTCTGCTCGTGCAGCCGGCGGACGGCCCGCAGCAGCCGCTGGTCGCCCTCGTCGGTCTCGCCGCGGGCCTCGGCGAGCGCGACCCGCACCGACAGTTCGGTGAGGTCGGGCAGGAACTCGTGCAGCGGCGGGTCCAGCAGCCGTACCGTCACCGGCAGGCCGTCCATGGCTTCGAACAGCTCGGTGAAGTCGCCCCTCTGCAGCGGCAGCAGCGCGGCCAGCGCGGCCTCGCACTCCTCGTCGGTCTCGGCCAAGACCAGGCGCTCGACCAGTTCGCGGCGCTCGCCGAGGAACATGTGCTCGGTGCGGCACAGGCCGATGCCCTGGGCGCCGAAGCGGCGTGCGCGGGCGGCGTCCTCGGCGTTGTCGGCGTTGGCCCGCACCCGCAGGCGGCGCTCGCCGTCGGCCAGGGTCATGATCCGGTGCACGGCGCGGACCAGTTCGCCGGCCTGCTCGTCGGGCCGGGTGCGGCCCTCGAAGTACTCCACGACCGGGGAGGGCACGACGGGCACCTCGCCGCGGTGGACGCTGCCGGTGGAGCCGTCGATGGAGATGACGTCGCCCTCTTCGACGACCAGGCCGCCGGGGGCGGTCATACGGCGCCGCTTGAGGTCTACCTGGAGCTCCTCGGCGCCGCACACGCAGGTCTTGCCCATGCCGCGGGCGACGACGGCGGCGTGCGAGGTCTTGCCGCCGCGGGAGGTGAGGATGCCCTCGGCGGCGATCATGCCGTCGAGGTCGTCGGGGTTGGTCTCGCGGCGCACCAGGATGACCTTCTCCCCGGCGCGGGCGCGGGCCACGGCGGTGGCGGAGTCGAAGACGGCCGCGCCGACGGCGGCGCCGGGCGAGGCGGCGATGCCCCGGCCGAGCCGCTCGACCGCGCCGTCGCCGGTCCGGCTCTCGTCGAAGCGCGGGAACATCAGCTGGGCGAGCTGGGCGCCGTTGACGCGGCGCAGCGCCTCGGTCTCGTCGATCAGGCCCTGGTCGGCAAGCTGGGTGGCGATGCGGAAGGCGGCGGCGGCGGTGCGCTTGCCCACCCGGGTCTGGAGCATCCACAGCTTGCCGCGCTCGATGGTGAACTCGATGTCGCACAGATCCCTGTAGTGGTTCTCCAGGGTCTCCATGATCTGCATGAGCTGGTCGTAGGACTTCTTGTCGATCGTCTCCAGCTCGGCCAGCGGCACGGTGTTGCGGATGCCGGCGACGACGTCCTCGCCCTGGGCGTTGGCGAGGTAGTCGCCGTAGACGCCCTGCTGGCCACTGGCGGGGTCGCGGGTGAAGGCGACGCCGGTGCCGGAGTCGGGGCCGAGGTTGCCGAAGACCATCGAGCAGACGTTGACGGCCGTGCCCAGGTCGTGGGGTATGCGCTCCTGGCGGCGGTAGAGCTTGGCGCGCTCGCCGTTCCAGGAGTCGAAGACCGCGCGGATGGCGAGGTCCATCTGCTCGCGCGGGTCCTGCGGGAAGTCGCGGCCGGTCTGCTCCGAGACGATGTCCTTGAACTGCTCGACCAGGCCCTTGAGGTCACCGGCGTCCAGGTCGACGTCGGTGGAGGCGTTCCGGGCCCGCTTGGCCTCCTCCAGCGCCTCCTCGAACAGATCGCCGTCGACGCCGAGGACGGTCTTGCCGAACATCTGGATCAGGCGCCGGTAGGAGTCCCAGGCGAAACGTTCATCCCCGGACTGGGCGGCGAGTCCGGCCACGGAGGCGTCGGACAGGCCGATGTTCAGGACGGTGTCCATCATCCCCGGCATGGAGAACTTGGCGCCGGAGCGGACGGACACCAGCAGGGGGTCGTCCGCCTGGCCCAGCTTCTTGCCCATTTTCTCCTCGAGGGCGTCGAGGTGGGCGCTCACCTCGTCGCGGAGGGCCGGCGGCTCGGAGCCGGAGTCGAGGTAGACCTTGCAGGCCTCGGTGGTGATGGTGAACCCGGGAGGGACCGGGAGACCGAGGTTGGTCATCTCGGCGAGGTTGGCTCCCTTGCCGCCGAGGAGGTCCTTGAGGTCCTTGTTGCCCTCGGTGAAGTCGTAGACGAACTTCTGGGTTACATGAGGCTCTTGGTTTTCCGGCAAGAGAATCGCGCTCCTCGCTGGATCCCCTCGGCGGAGGCCGGGGGAAGGCTGCCCTGACGGCGGGGAGCGTACCCAGATCGAAGGATTTCGAGTACGGCCACCAGCAGTCCATGGGGGCGTAACCGCTCATCCGCCGATGGATCGAAAGTAAAGGCTGATTCAAGTGGTTCGGATTGGTTCATTCACCACTCGAAGTCATCGATGCGGTGAGTGGCGGGAGCGCCCCGTTTTGGTCACCCTGAGCGAGCGCGACGGCGGACGGGTGAACGAAAGAGGGGTGGCACCGAGTGCCACTCCTTGGAGAAGTGCAGGCCCGTTTCGAACGCTCACATGAGCGCCACCCTTATCAGAGTGGCGAGCATCACCCTCTTGACGGGCCCGCCATCTCAGCCATTGGACACATAAGGGAGCTACGCCGCTCGAATGAGCACCCGATGGACGTGCCCCCGCCCGGCCCCTCCGGCGCCCCGCCTCACAACCCCATGGCGGCCAGCCGGGCATCGGCCCGCTCCGGTGCGTACAGGTACTCCACGACCATCGCCCCCGCCCCCACCAGACCCGCCCGCTCCCCCAGCCGGGAGGTGACCACGGTCAGATGGGCGGTGCTGCGGGGCATCGCCCGCTGGTAGAGCAGCTCGCGCACCCCGGTGACGAACGGGGCGCCGGCCAGATCGCCCGCGATCATCAGCACTCCGGGATTGAGCACGGTGACGACGGTGACCAGCACCTCCCCCACCCGGCGCCCCGCCTCCCGGGCCAGCCGCACCGCGTCGGGCTGCCCGGCCGCCAGCAGTTCGCGCACCCCGGTTCCGGAGGCGGCCGGAACGCCGGAGCCGGTCAGCCGCGCCGCCAGCGCCCGGCCGCTGGCGACCGCCGCCAGGCAGCCGTACGAGCCGCACATGCACAGCGCGTCGGGCCGGTCGTGCAGTCTGATGTGGCCGATGTCCCCCGCGCCGCCGTCGATGCCGCGGTACATCTCGCCGTCCACCACCAGCCCCGCGCCGATGCCGGTGGAGACCTTGACCAGCAGGAAGGCGCCGCAGTCACGCCAGCCGGTGCGCTGCTCGGCGTACGCCATGAGGTTGGCGTCGTTCTCCACCAGCACCACGGGGCCCTCGCCCTCCGCGCCGGTGTGCCGCAGATACGCCCGCCGCATCCGCTCCGGGACCGGGTAGCGGTCCCAGCCCGGCATGATCGGCGGCTGCACCACCTGCCCCGACTCCCACTCCACCGGCCCCGGCACCGACACCCCGATGCCGCAGACGTCCCCCGGCGCCGCACCGGCCCGCTCCAGCAGCGGCGGGAACCACCTCGCCACCCGGTCGATCACGTTCTCCGGACCGTCCTCGATGTTCAGCGGCCCGGTGTGCTCGGCCAGCACCCGGCCGTTGAGGTCCAGCGCGGCGGCCAGCCCGTGCCGGGTCTCCACGTCCACGGCGAGGACCACGGCGTGCGAGCCGTCGAACTCCAGGCGGTTCGACGGGCGCCCGCCCGCCGGGCCGCCCACGGGCACGGTGGCGCCGTCGCGGATCCAGCCCGCCCCGAAGAGCTGGTCGAGGCGGTGGCCGACGGTGGATCGGGACAGTCCGGTGGCGCGCTGGAGTTCGCCGCGGGTGGTCGCCTGCCCGCTGCGGACCAGTCGCAGCAGATGTCCCGCGCTGGATTGGTTCCCGGTCATACGGCCATCTTCTCCGCCCCTTCCGGACGCCGCCGTCCCGCCCCTGCCGAACGCCCTGCTCAGCCCCCGTCCACCCGCCGGCCGTGCGCACCCCCGCGCTTCCTCCCGCACCCTCCTGTGTCGGGTCTCACAGCATCACTTCTGCCTTTTCGCAAGACAGAACCCTAGGCTTATGGAGGCGTAACCTAGGAGTCGTACAGACACCGGAGTTCTCGTGGAGCGCGTCGCCCAGTCCACCGACACCCCCATATGCACGCCCGTCCCCGGGGCCGGGGGACCACGGCCGTGCGCGGCATGCTCCACCGACCGCTCCGGCACGGGTGCGGCGGTCCGATGAAGCCCGTCCCGATCCCCCTCACCACAGCCCGGCCGTTCATCCCCGCCCAGCGGCCGCCCGTCGGCGTCACCGCGGCCGAGCTGCGTCAGGCCGCGCGCCAGGTGCTGCTGCGCAACTGGACGGGCGCCTCGACCGTTCCCTCCCGCAGCCTGTACCCGCACCAGTGGAGCTGGGACTCGGCGTTCGTCGCGATCGGTCTGCGCCATCTGTCGGCGCCGCGCGCCCAGCGCGAGCTGGAGACGCTGATGGCCGCCCAGTGGGGCGACGGCCGCGTCCCGCACATCGTCTTCAATCCGTCCGTCCCGCTCGGCGCGTACTTCCCCAGCCCGGACTTCTGGCGCTCCTCGGCCGCCGGAGCCGGAGCCGGGGCGCCCGGGCACGTGGAGACCTCGGGAATCGTGCAGCCGCCCGTCCACGCGCTCGCCGTCTGGCTGGTGCACCGCGCCGACCCGGCGACCTCGCGGCGGCGCGGCTTCCTCAGACGCCTCTACCCCCGGCTGGTCGCCTGGCACCGCTATCTGACCGCCCACCGCGACCTGGGCGGGCACGGACTGGTGTCGGCCGTCCACCCGTGGGAGCCGGGCATGGACAACAGCCCGGCCTGGGACGCCCCCCTGTCCCGGGTGGAGCCGGCCGACCTCTGCTCCTTCCGCCGCTGCGACCTCGACCACGGCTCGGCCGCCGACCGCCCCACCGACCTGGACTACGGCCGGTACGTGCGGCTGGCCGCCGACTACCGCGACCACGGCTACCGGGACGCCGACGCCCCCCACTCGTTCGCGGTGGAGGACCCCGGCGTCAACGCCCTGCTGATCGCCTCCGAGCACGCCCTGGCGCAGATCGCCGCCGAGGTCGGGGCGGAAGGCCCGAAGGACGACCCCGGCGGGCACCGCGGGCGGGCCGCGCGGCTGACCGACGCCCTGGTGAAACGCCTGTGGGACGAGCACAGCGGCATGTTCCTGTGCCGCGACGTACGCGCCGGGCACCGCGGCGAGCCGATCCGGGAGCGCAGCGCCGCCGGGCTGGTGCCGCTGATCGTCCCCGGCCTGCCGCAGCGCATCGTCCGCACACTGCTGCGCACCGTCGGCGGCGAGCACTTCGGGCTGGGCGACACCGTCCGCCTGGTGCCCAGCTACGACCTGAAGGGACACGCCTTCGACTCGTGCCGCTACTGGCGGGGACCGGCCTGGTTCAACGTCAACTGGCTGGTGGAGCGGGGCCTGAGGCAGTACGGGCACACCAACCGGGCCGACTCGCTGCGCGCCGCTGTGCTGGCGTCGGCCGCCGCCTCCGGCTTCGCCGAGTACGTCGACCCGCACACCGGAGCGGGCCGGGGCGCCCGGGAGTTCAGCTGGACGGCGGCCCTCGCCCTGGACCTGCTCTCCCGCAGCGCCGACCGGTCCGCGGACCGCGCGGCGGTGCGCACCGGGATGCGCGTCGGGGCGCTGGTGCGCAGCGGCACGACGGGCTGAGCGGGCTCCCCCCGGTGCGTCCCGGGGGCCCCGGGCGTCCTGAGCCGTCCCGGGGCGTCCTGAGGGCCGTTCAGCCGCCGGAGGTGTCCAGCTCGGCCTCGGCCGCGGCGCCCGTGCGGTCGTACGGGTCGTCCAGCCAGCCGTCGGGCAGGGCCACCCGGTTGCGTCCGGAGGTGCGCCCGCGCGGGCCGTCCGCGCCCTTGGGCCACGGCCGGTCCGGGTCGAGTTCGCCCAGCAGGTCCTCCAGCTCGGCGAGCGAGGACGCGACGGCCAGCTTCCGGCGCAGCTCGGAGCCGACCGGGAAGCCCTTGGTGTACCAGGCGACGTGCTTGCGGAAGTCGATCACCCCGCGTGACTCGTCCTCCAGCCACTCCCCCAGCAACCGGGCGTGTCGCAGCATCACCGCGGCGACCTCGCCCAAGGTGGGCTCGGCCCGCTCCGGCCGGCCCTCGCAGGCGGCCACCAGATCGCCGAAGAGCCACGGCCGGCCCAGGCAGCCGCGTCCGACCACGACGCCGTCGCAGCCGGTCTCGCGCATCATCCGCACCGCGTCGTCGGCCGACCAGATGTCGCCGTTGCCCAGTACCGGGATCTCGGGCACGGCCTCCTTCAGGGCTGCGATGGCGTCCCAGTCGGCGGTGCCGCCGTAGTGCTGGGCGGCGGTGCGGCCGTGCAGGGCGACGGCGGTGACGCCCTCCTCCACGGCGATGCGCCCGGCGTCCAGATAGGTGAGGTGGTCGTCGTCGATGCCCTTGCGCATCTTCATGGTCACCGGCAGCCCGCCGGCGCCGGTGACGGCCTCGCGCAGGATGGCCCGCAGCAGGTTCCGCTTGTACGGCAGCGCCGAGCCGCCGCCCTTGCGGGTCACCTTGGGCACCGGGCAGCCGAAGTTGAGGTCGATGTGGTCGGCCATGTCCTCGTCGGCGATCATGCGGACGGCCTTGCCGACGGTCGCCGGGTCCACGCCGTAGAGCTGGATGGAGCGCGGCTTCTCGGTCTCGGCGAAGTGGACGAGCCGCATGGTCTTGGCGTCCCGCTCGACCAGTGCCCGGGTGGTGATCATCTCGCTGACGAACAGCCCCCGGCCACCGCTGTACTCGCGGCACAGCGTCCGGAACGGCGCGTTGGTGATCCCGGCCATCGGCGCGAGGACCACGGGCGGCCGGACCGTGTGCGGGCCGATGGAGAGCTGCTGTGACATGGGGGCGGGCATCCTCGTCGTCGCTCGGTGGTGGGGGCGATCATCCATTGTCCCCCATCCGTCCCCCATCCGGACCGCTTCCCCGCGCCGCCCCCGTCCCCCGGCGGGGTCAGTGCCCCAGGAAGGCGGGGGTGAAGACCGCGAGGAAGCCGGCCAGCCCGATCAGCCCGAGGATCCAGGGCGCGGGGCTCAGCCGCTGCCCGCCGCCGGACCGCGCGCCGTGCTCGGCCAGATGGTGCGCGGCCTCGGCACGTGCGAGGCCGCGGGCCGTGAAGCGGCGGTCGCAGGTACCGCAGACCAGATGGCGTCCCTCCCCCGTGCCGCGGCCCCCCGTACCACGGCGCAGGCACAGCTCACGGGTGATCCTCACCTCGTGGATGCGCCCGTCCTGTCCGTAACCGCTGACCGTGCCCGTGGTCACCGTGCCCGTCGTCAGCATTCGTCCCCCCTTTTTTCGCCCTCCGGATCCCACCCGTGTGTGCCCGGCCGATTCTGGAAGGCGGCGCGCGGCGGCGCCAGAGCCGAGTGGGGCAGTGTTCGGCGGCGGCCGGTTTCCGGATCCCGGCAAGCGGGAAGCGAGCGGGGCGGCGGCAGGGCCGCCCCGCTTTCCGGCCCCGGTGCGGGCCCCGGAAACGGCCGGAGACCCCCGCACCCGCACCGGGTCCGGAGGCCTCCGTACACAAACCGCGTGCGCCGCGCGCACGGCGGGTTCAGCAGCCGATCAGCCGGGCCGCGAGGTAGGACTCGATCTGGTCGAGCGAGACGCGCTCCTGCTTCATGGTGTCGCGCTCGCGCACCGTCACGGCGTTGTCGTCGAGGGTGTCGAAGTCGACGGTGACGCAGAACGGCGTGCCGATCTCGTCCTGGCGGCGGTAGCGGCGGCCGATGGCGCCGGCGTCGTCGAACTCGATGTTCCAGTGCTTGCGCAGCGTGTCCGCCAGGCCCTTGGCCTTGGGGGAGAGCTGCGGGTTGCGCGACAGCGGCAGGACGGCGACCTTGACCGGCGACAGGCGCGGGTCGAGGCGCATCACGACGCGCTTCTCCATCTTGCCCTTGGCATTGGGCGCCTCGTCCTCGGTGTAGGCGTCCAGCATGAAGGCCAGCATCGTGCGGCCGACACCGGCCGCGGGCTCGATGACGTACGGCGTCCAGCGCTCGCCGGCCTCCTGGTCGAAGTACGACAGGTCCTGGCCGGAGGCCTTGGAGTGCGAGGTCAGGTCGTAGTCGGTGCGGTTGGCCACGCCCTCCAGCTCACCCCACTCGCCGCCGCCGAACTGGAAGCGGTACTCGATGTCGGCGGTGCGCTTGGAGTAGTGGGAGAGTTTCTCCGCCGGGTGCTCGTACCAGCGCATGTTCTCCTCGCGCAGGCCCAGCCCGGTGTACCAGTTCCAGCGCTGCTCCATCCAGTACTCGTGCCACTTCTCGTCCTCGCCCGGCTTGACGAAGAACTCCATCTCCATCTGCTCGAACTCGCGGGTGCGGAAGATGAAGTTGCCCGGAGTGATCTCGTTCCGGAAGGACTTGCCCATCTGCGCGATGCCGAACGGCGGCTTGCGGCGCGAGGTCTGCTGCACCTGGGCGAAGTTGGTGAAGATGCCCTGCGCGGTCTCGGGACGCAGGTAGGCGACCGAGCCGGAGTCCTGGGTCGGGCCGAGGTGCGTGGACAGCAGGCCGGAGAACTGCTTGGGCTCGGTGAACTGGCCCTTGACGCCGCAGTGGGGGCAGTTGACGTCCGACAGGCCGGCGGCGGGGAGGCGGCCGTGCTTGGCCTCGTACGCCTCCTCGAGGTGGTCGGCGCGGAACCGCTTGTGGCACGAGGTGCACTCGGTCAGCGGGTCGCTGAAGGTGGCCACGTGGCCGGAGGCGACCCAGACCTCGGAGGCGAGGATGACCGACGAGTCGATTCCGACGACGTCGTCGCGCGAGGTGACCATGTGGCGCCACCACTGGCGCTTGATGTTCTCCTTCAGCTCCACGCCCAGCGGACCGTAGTCCCAGGCGGCCCTCTGCCCCCCGTAGATCTCGCTGCAGGGATAGACGAAGCCACGGCGCTTGCTGAGGCTGACGATGGTGTCGATCTTGTCGGCGGCCACGGTGCTCTCTTCGGTACAGACGACGGAATGCCTCAGGTTACCGGCGATGACGGGGGCGGGATCAAATCGGTTCGGGGTTCGGACGCCGGAGGCGGGAAACCCGGTCGCCGTCGATTGCCGGGATCTCCATCTCATTTGACAATCATTTCCAACTAGGGTGAAAATGAGTGTCATGAACGCTCGACGCCGCCCTCTCATACCCCGCCCCCGCCGCCGCGCCGCCTCCCGCACCGCACTGGCCGGAGCCGCCGCCCTGGGCATGCTCGGCCTGACCGCCTGCGGCTCGGGAGGGACGGAAGGGACGGGAGGGGGAGCGGGCGACGGGGTGGACGTCGTCGCCTCGTTCTACCCGATGCAGTTCCTCGCCGAGGAGATAGGCGGGGAGCACGTCTCGGTCAGCTCCCTGGTCGAGCCCGGCGTCGAGCCGCACGATCTGGAACTGAGCCCGCGGCAGACCGCCGAGCTGGGCGAGGCGGACCTCGTGGTCTACCTCAGGGGATTCCAGCCGGCCGTGGACAAGGCGATCGAGCAGTCCGGAGTGGAGAACGTCGCCGAGGCCACCTCCTACACCGAGCCGGTGGAACACGGCTCCGGTCACGAGGAGGGCCACGGAGAAGAGGGCCACGGGGAGGAGCCCGCCGAGGAGGGCCACGAGGGCCACGACCACGGCGGCGAGGGAGCCGCCGACCCGCACGTCTGGCTCGACCCGGTGAAGTACGCCGAGGTGGCCGAGGGCGTCGGCGACGCCCTGGCGGAGGCGGACCCGGACCACGCCGACGACTACCGGAAGAACGCCGACGCCCTGGCCGAGAAGCTCAGGGACCTGGACGCGGACTTCCGCGAGGGTCTGGAGAACCGCAGGACCGACACCTTCATCACCGCCCACGCGGCCTTCGGTTACCTCGCCGACCGCTACGGCCTCCACGAGGAGTCCGTCGCCGGTCTCGACCCCGAGTCCGAGCCCAGCGGCGCGAGGATGAGGCAGCTGCACCGGGTGGCCGAGGAGGACGACGTCGACACGGTCTTCTTCGAGGCGGCGGCCGGCGAGCGCACCGCGAAGACCCTCGCCGACGACCTCGGGCTGCGCACCGACGTCCTCGACCCCGTCGAGGGAATCACCGACGCCTCCCCGGGCGACGACTACTTCGAGGTCATGCGGGCCAATCTCCAGGCCCTGCGGAAGGCGCTCGGCGCCCGGTGAGGAGGACGGTCATGACGGACGAGCACACCGCCGCGGCGCGGGCCGCGGCAGACGCGACGGCACCGGCGGCGCCCCCGGTGCTGTCCCTGCGGGGCGTGACCGCCTCGCTCGGGGCGCGGCCGGTGCTGCGCGGCATCGACCTGGCCGTGGGGCGGGGCGAGGTCGTCGCCCTGCTCGGCGCGAACGGCTCGGGCAAGTCCACGACGGTGCGGGCCGCCGTGGGCCAGGTGCAGACCTCGGGCGGCGCGCTGGAGCTGTTCGGCACCCCGCTGCGCCGCTTCCGCGACTGGCACCGCGTGGGCTACGTACCGCAGCGCTCGACCGCGGCGGCCGGCGTGCCCGCGACCGTGCGCGAGGTCGTCGCCTCCGGGCGGCTGGCCCGCAGGCGGCTGGGGCCGCTGGGCCGCGGCGACCGGGCGGCGGTACGGCGGGCCCTGGAGCTGGTCGGGCTGGCCGACCGGTCGCGGGACTCGGTGAACGCGCTCTCCGGCGGCCAGCACCAGCGCGTGCTGATAGCCCGCGCGCTGGCCGGCGAGCCCGAGCTGCTGGTCATGGACGAGCCGCTGGCCGGCGTGGACCTGCTCAGCCAGGGCGTCCTGGCCGAGGCGCTGCGCGAGCAGACCGGCGAGGGCGCCTCCGTCCTGCTGGTGCTGCACGAACTCGGCCCGCTGGCCCCGCTGATCGACCGCACGGTCGTCCTGCACGACGGCCGCGTGGAGCGCGTGGAGGGCACCGCGCACCTCCACGACCAGGCGTGCCACCCGCACGCCGACTCCCTGGCCGAACCGACCCGGACCGGACTGCTGACATGATCGAGATCCTCCAGCCCGCCTTCATGCAGCGCGCGCTGCTCGCCGCGCTGCTGGTCGGCGTCGCGGCCCCCGCCATCGGCATCTACCTCGTCCAGCGCCGCCAGGCGATCATGGGCGACGGGATCGGGCACGTGGCCCTCACCGGTGTGGCGCTGGGCTTCCTGCTGAGCACCAGCCCGGTGTGGACGGCCGTGGTGGTCGCCTCGCTCGGCTCGGTCGCGATGGAGCTGATCCGCTGGTACGGCAGAACGCGCGGCGACGTGGCCCTGGCCATGCTGTTCTACGGCGGCATGGCGGGCGGCGTCCTGATCATCAACCTGGCGCCGGGCGGCACCACGGCCGATCTCCTCTCCCCGCTCTTCGGGTCGGTCATGACCGTCTCGCCCGAGGACGTCACCGCCATCGTGGTGCTGTCGGTCCTCGCCCTGGCGGTCTCCTTCGGACTGCGGCGGCAGCTCTTCGCCGTCTGCCAGGACGAGGAGTTCGCCCGGGTCAGCGGGCTCCCGGTGCGGCTGCTCAACCTGCTGCTGGCCGTCACCGCCGCCGTCACCGTGACCGTGGCCATGCGGGTGGTGGGCCTGCTGCTGGTGAGCGCCCTGATGGTGATCCCGGTGGCCGCGGCCCAGCAGGTCACGCGCGGCTTCGCGACCACCATGGGGCTGGCGGTGGGCATGGGTGTGCTGGTGTCCGTGTCCGGCACCGCCACCTCGTACTACGCCGACGTGCCGCCCGGCGCCACCATCGTGCTGCTGGCCATCGCGCTGTTCGCCCTCCTGTCCGCGGCGGCCCCGCTGCTGAACCGCGCACGGCTGAGGGCGCGGGCGCGGGACGAGGAGGGGACCGGACCGGACGAGCGGGCGGGAGACCGGGAGGGGGAGGGCCGGCAGGCGGCCGAAGGCGTTACGGTCGTGCGGTGACCGATGGTCGTCGGCGGCCGGCGCGGCCGATGACACCGCCGGTGCGGAGTGCGCCCGGCGGCGCACGGCACACCTGGCACAATGGCCGATCAGCTACGCGAGGTAGCGCCGACTCTAGGAGGCAATGGTGGCGACCGCAGGTCCCCCCGTACGCGGCCGGTCGACCCGGCAGCGCGCCGCTGTGGCGGCGGCGCTCGGCGAGGTCGACGAGTTCCGCAGCGCCCAGGAGCTGCACGACAT
This sequence comes from Streptomyces mangrovi, assembly GCF_900114215.1. Lineage (GTDB taxonomy): Bacteria > Actinomycetota > Actinomycetes > Streptomycetales > Streptomycetaceae > Streptomyces > Streptomyces barkulensis. The sequence goes on from NZ_FOSG01000005.1 coordinate 167,788, forward strand.
GCTCAAGCACCGAGGCGACTCCGTCGGTCTGACCACCGTCTACCGCACGCTCCAGTCGCTCGCCGACGCCGGCGAGGTGGACGTGCTGCGCACCGACGAGGGCGAGGCCGTCTACCGCCGGTGCAGCACCGACGACCACCACCACCACCTGGTCTGCCGCAACTGCGGCAAGGCCGTGGAGGTGGAGGGACCCGCGGTGGAGAAGTGGGCGGACTCCATCGCCGCGGAGCACGGTTTCGTGGACGTGGCCCACACCATCGAGATCTTCGGCACCTGCGGCGAGTGCGCCGCCGCCCGGAGCTCCAAGGCCTGAGGACCCCGGCGCGGCCCTGACGCTCCCGCCGGGAGCGTCAGGGCCGCGCCGCGCGTCCGGGCTCCGCACGTCCGGACCGGCGGCGTCAGGCCTGCGGCGGTACGGTCCCCTCCGACCGCGCGGGCGCGGCCTGCGACGCGGCGGGCGCGACGGGCTCCGCGCCGCCGAAGCGGCGGTCGCGGCGGGCGTACTCCAGGCACGCGTCCCACAGGTTGCGGCGGTCGAAGTCCGGCCACAGCACGTCCTGGAAGACCATCTCGGCGTACGCGCTCTGCCATATCAGGTAGTTGGAGGTGCGCTGCTCGCCCGAGGGCCGCACGAAGAGGTCCACGTCCGGCATGTCCGGGTAGTACAGGTACTTCGCGACCGTCTTCTCGTTCACCTTCGACGGGTCCAGCCGCCCGGCCCGCACGTCCGCCGCGATGGCCGCCGCCGCGTCGGCGATCTCGGCCCGGCCGCCGTAGTTGACGCAGAAGTACAGCGTCATGGCGTCGTTGTCCTTCGTCTGCTCCTGCGCCACCTGGAGCTCCTGGACGACCGACTTCCACAGCTTGGGCATCCGGCCGACCCAGCGGATGCGGATGCCGAGCGCGTCCATCTCGTCGCGGCGGCGGCGGATGACGTCGCGGTTGAAATTCATCAGGAAGCGGACCTCCTCGGGGGACCGCTTCCAGTTCTCGGTGGAGAAGGCGTACAGGGAGAGGTTCTTCACGCCCATCTCCAGACAGCCCTTGAGCACGTCCATCACGACGCCCTCGCCGACCTTGTGCCCCTCGGTGCGCGGCAGCCCGCGCTGCTTGGCCCAGCGCCCGTTGCCGTCCATCACGACCGCCACATGCCTGGGCACCAGGTCGGCGGGGATGCGCGGCGGACGCGCGCCGGAGGGATGCGGTTCGGGGGTGAGGTACTCGCGACGCTGCCGGGACAGCATTCCGCGCCGTGCCATGCGGTTCATCTCCAGTCGGGCGGGGCCCGGGAAGGCCGCGCCTGGGTGAGGACGGGGAAGGGTTACCGGGAGCGTAGCCGGTCGGCTCCCTCAGGTCTTCTCGACGTAGCGCAGGGAGCGCAGACCCCGCTCCAGGTGCCAGTGCAGATACGCCGACACCAGCCCGCTGCCCTCGCGCACATGCCGGGCCTCGGCCGCGTCGGCCGTCGCCCAGTCGCCCGTCAGCAGCGCGCCCAGCAGCCGCAGCGCCTCGGGGGACGGCACGACGCTGCCCGGCCTGCGGCAGTCGGCGCACACCACCCCGCCGGCGGCGACGGAGAAGAAGCGGTTGGGTCCGGGCAGCCCGCACTGGGCGCACGCCTCGAAGCTGGGCGCGTAACCGCCCACGGCCAGTGAGCGCAGCAGGAAGGCGTCCAGCACCAGCGCCGGGGCGTGCTCACCGGCGGCGAGGGTGCGCAGGCCGCCGATCAGCAGCAGGTACTGCTGGACGTTGGGCTCGCCCTCGTGGTCGGTGAACCGCTCGGCCGTCTCCAGCATGGCCGTCCCGGCGGTGTAGCGGGCGTAGTCGGTGACGATGTTCCGCCCGTACGGCGCGATGGTCTCGGTCTGGGTGCACAGCGGCAGGCCGCGTCCGATCAGATCGCTGCCGCGCGCGAAGAACTGGATGTCGACGTGGGAGAACGGCTCCAGCCGCGCCCCGAACTTCGACTTGGTGCGCCGCACGCCCCGGGCCACGGCCCGTACCCGTCCGTGTCCGCGCGTGAGCAGCGTGATGATGCGGTCGGCCTCGCCCAGCTTCTGGGTGCGCAGGACCACGCCGTCGTCGCGGAACAGACTCATTCCCCCATTGTCCCCCACCCCTCCCCCGGCCGGGGGACACGGGCGGGAGGCGTGCGGGGGCCGGGAAGCGTCAGGAAGGGGTGGTGCGGGCGGCGTCCAGCAGCCGGTCGGTCTCCTCCCCGCACAGCCGCAGCGTCCGGCCCACCAGGCCCAGCGTCCTGCGCTCACCGGGGGTGTACGGGCCGTCGGCGAGCGCGATGCGGGCGCCCAGCAGCAGCAGGCTCTCGCGGCCGGGCCCGGCCAGGTGCGGAGCGAGCGGGGCCAGGGCCTCGTGCAGCTCTATCTCCATGGTGACCCCGTCGGAGCCCACCGCCGCGAGCAGGGCGACCAGCTGCTCCTCGGAGCAGCCGGTGAAGCCGGCGGCCCGCATCCCCTCCACGGCCGCCTCGCGGACCGACCTCGCCTCGCAGCCGCCCACCGCCAGCACCGCCAGCGCGACGGCGTGCACGGCGTCGCGGAGCATGGCGCTCAGCCGGGTGGTGGTGGGGTGGTCGAGGGTGTCGGTGCCGAAGTGGCCCTCGCAGGCCGCGCACTCCAGCACGGGCCCGGCCTCGCCGCGCGGCAGCACGGGGAGCCCGAGCACCACCAGGCGGCGGCGCCCGGTGCGGCGTCTGTAGTTGCGGTCGCCGCCGCAGGAGGGACAGAAGAACTCGCCGTCGTCGACCGTGTGCCAGGCCGTGCGGACGCCCGCCAGCCGCAGTCTCCGGCCGTCCCGGCCCCGGGGGTGCACCACTGCCGTACCTCCGTCACGCTCCTGCGCCATTGCCGCGTGGGCGTGATGTTAACCACATCGATGAGGTGCCGTCAGTACCCCGGAAGGCACCCATCCCTTCCCCCTGTGGCCCTTGCGGGCCGGGCCGAAGGACGTACGCGCAGGTCGGACAGGGTTGCGCGGCGCCCCCGCGCCGGGCGGAAACCTTTGCGAAAGCATGGGGAGCCGGGGAGACCCCGGGCCCCGGCAAACCGGTCGCGGGCCGCCGTCGCGGTGAGCTCCCGCGGAGAAGGCCCGCCCCGCCGGACGGGCGTCCGGCGGGGCGGGCGGTGCTCACAGCGGAGGGTGCCGCGTCAGCGGAAGGCGCGGTTGACGGCGGAGACGATCGCCTTCAGCGAGGCGCGGGTGGTGTTGGGGTCGATGCCGATGCCCCACAGCACCTTGCCGTCGATGGCGCACTCGATGTACGAGGCGGCCTGCGCGGAGGCTCCCTCGCTCATGGTGTGCTCGGTGTAGTCCAGCAGCCTCGCGTCGATGCCGATGCCCTCCAGCGCGTCGAAGAACGCGGAGATCGGACCGTTGCCGCTGCCGGTCAGCACGGTGTCGGTGCCGTCGACGGCCGCCTCGACGGTGAGGGTGTCCACGCCGTCGGTGTCGGTGGTGGTCTGGCCGTTGCGGACCTGGATGCGGCCCCAGGGGTTGCCGGGGTTGGGCAGGTACTCGTCGCGGAAGGTCTCCCAGATCTGCGCCGGGGTGATCTCGCCGCCGTCGGCGTCGGTCCTGGCCTGGATGATCTTCGAGAACTCGATCTGCATCCGGCGCGGCAGGTCCAGCTTGTGGTCGTTCTTCAGGACGTAGGAGACGCCGCCCTTGCCGGACTGGGAGTTGACGCGGATGACCGCCTCGTAGGAGCGGCCCACGTCCTTGGGGTCGATGGGCAGGTACGGCACCGCCCACTCGATCTCCTCCACCGGCTTGCCGGCCGCGGCCGCGTCGGCCTCCATGGCCTCGAAGCCCTTCTTGATGGCGTCCTGGTGGGAGCCGGAGAAGGCGGTGTAGACCAGGTCTCCCGCGTACGGGTGGCGCGGGTGGATCTCCATCTGGTTGCAGTACTCGGCGGTGCGGCGGATCTCGTCGATCCGGCTGAAGTCGATCTGCGGGTCGATGCCCTGACTGAACAGGTTCATCCCCAGCGTGACCAGGTCCACGTTGCCGGTGCGCTCGCCCTGACCGAACAGGCAGCCCTCCACCCGGTCCGCGCCGGCCATCACGGCCAGCTCGGCGGCGGCCACGGCGGTGCCGCGGTCGTTGTGCGGGTGGGCGGACAGGCAGACGAACTCGCGCCGCGACAGGTTCCGCGACATCCACTCGAAGCGGTCGGCGTGGGTGGAGGGCGTGGAGCGCTCGACGGTGGCGGGCAGGTTCAGGATGATCTCGCGGCCCTCCTCGGGCTGCCAGACGTCCATCACCGACTCGCAGACCTCCAGGGCGAAGTCCAGCTCGGTGTCGGTGAAGATCTCCGGGCTGTACTGGTAGCCGAAGGCCGTCTCGTCGCCCAGGATCTTCTCGGCGTACTCGACCACCAGGCGGGTGCCGTCCACGGCGATCTGGCGGATGTCGTCCCTGGAGCCGCGGAAGACCACGCGGCGGAAGACCGGGGCGGTGGCGTTGTACAGGTGGACCGTGGCCCGGTGGGCGCCGGCCAGGGACTGCACGGTGCGTTCGATCAGGTCCTCACGGGCCTGGGTCAGCACCGAGATCGTCACGTCCTCGGGGATGGCGCCCTCTTCGATGATGGAGCGCACGAAGTCGAAGTCGGTCTGGCCGGAGGAGGGGAAGCCGACCTCGATCTCCTTGTAGCCCATGCGGACCAGCAGGTCGAACATCTCGCGCTTGCGGGCGGGCGACATCGGGTCGATCAGCGCCTGGTTGCCGTCGCGCAGGTCGGTGGACAGCCAGCGGGGGGCCTTGGTGATCCGCTTGTCGGGCCAGGTGCGGTCGGGCAGCTCGACGGCCTCGTAGCCGCGGTAGCGGTGGATCGGCATGCCCGACGGCTTCTGGGTCACCGCGGCGGCGGTGACGGGCGTGGGGCGGCCTACGCGGGAGGAATCACTGCTCATGTGGACTGGGCTCCTGTGGAGGGCGATGGGCTTCGAAGCGCTTTTCGAACGCTTTCCGAAGGGGCCGACGACGGCATCACCGAACTCCGCGGGGAGGGGGTCGGCCGTATGTCTACAGGCCCTCGCCGCGGCAGCTAAGGAGAAGCAGCCCAAAACGCATGATGCGATTCAGCGTAACCGAGGCGGACGGTGCGTGGCGGCGCGTATCAGTATGCGAGAACTCACATGGGTGAGCGCGGCTTATGCGGACCGGCCCCCGCCTCCCCGCCGGGGCGGGGAGGCGGGGGCGCGGCTCGCGGAAGCCGAGTCCTGGAAGCCGAGCCTAGAAACCGAGCCTGCGCAGCTGCTTGGGGTCGCGCTGCCAGTCCTTGGCGACCTTGACGTGCAGGTCGAGGTAGACGGGGGTGCCCAGCAGCGCCTCGATCTGCTTGCGGGACTTGGTGCCGACCTCCTTGAGCCGGCTGCCCTTGGGGCCGATGACGATGCCCTTCTGGCTGGGGCGCTCGATGAAGACGTTGGCGTGGACGTCCAGCAGCGGCCGGTCCGCCGGGCGTCCCTCGCGCGGCGTCATCTCCTCGACCACCACGGCGATGGAGTGCGGCAGCTCGTCGCGCACCCCTTCCAGCGCCGCCTCGCGGATCAGCTCGGCGACCATGACCTGCTCGGGCTCGTCGGTGAGGTCGCCGTCCGGGTACAGCTGCGGGCCCTCGGGCAGCAGGGGGACGAGCAGATCGGCCAGCAGGCCCACCTGGTCGCCGGCGGTGGCGGAGACGGGGACGATCTCGGCCCACTCGATGCCCAGTTCCTTGCCGAGCCGGTCGACGGCGACCAGCTGCTCGGCCAGTGCCCTGGAGTCCACCAGATCGGTCTTGGTGACGATCGCGACCTTCGGGGTGCGCTTCATGGCCGCCAGCTCGCCCGCGATGAAGCGGTCGCCGGGGCCGATCTTCTGGTCGGCCGGCAGGCAGAAGCCGATCACGTCGACCTCGGCCCAGGTGGTGCGCACCACGTCGTTGAGGCGCTCGCCCAGCAGGGTGCGCGGCTTGTGCAGACCGGGGGTGTCCACCAGGACTAGCTGCGCGTCGGGGCGGTGGACGATGCCGCGCACGGTGTGGCGGGTGGTCTGCGGGCGGTTGGAGGTGATCGCGACCTTCGTTCCCACCAGGGCGTTGGTGAGGGTCGACTTGCCCGCGTTGGGGCGGCCGACGAAGCAGGCGAAGCCCGCGCGGTGCGGCGCGGACTCCGCCTGCTGCTCGGGCCGGGAGGAGGGGGAACGGTCGCTCATGGTGGCCATTCTCCCCGATCCGCGGAGCGCCCCAGTACCGGCCGTCCCGCCCTCTGCCCGCCCGGCGGTTCAGCCCGCGGTGACGGTGGAGCGGACCGCGCCGTCGGGGCCGGCGAGCAGCACCGGGGTGGCCGGGCCGCCCAGCTCGTGGACGGCGGCGAGGTCGGCGGAGGGCACGGCGGGCGCCTCGGAGACCACGGCCGCGGCCTCCAGGGACTTGGCCCCGGAGGCCACCGCCATCGCGACGGCCGTCTGCAGCGCGCTCAGCCGGAGCGACTTCAGGGCGACGGTTCCGGCCACGTACGTGCGCCCGGTCTCGTCGCGTACGGCCGCACCCTCGGGCACGGCGTTGCGGGCCCGCGCGCTGCGCGCGAGGGTGACGATCTTGCGGTCTTCGGGATCCAGGTCGGCGGCTTCGCTCATGCGGGTGAGCATATGTGCTCGCCCCCGCGAAGGGGCGGCCCGGACTGGGAAAGGGCACACCACGCCCCGTGGCCCCGGCTCGGCTCCGTCGGCGCCGGCCGTCAGCCGCCGGTCCCGGCCGCCGCCTCGTCCTCCGGCTCCGGCACGGGGGCGCGGACCGGCTCGACCAGGACCGTGACGATGCGGTTGCGGCGGCCGGCCGGGGACTCGGCGGTCAGCCGCAGACCGCGCAGCGCCGGTTCGCCCCGGTGGTCGGTGTGGTGGCCGCCGCGGCGCTCGCCGCGCCCCTCGGGCACCTCCACCGTCGCGGTGGCGCCCGCGATGGGGACGCGGCCCAGGAGCTTGGCCAGCAGCCCGCCGACCGTCTCCACGTCCTCGTCCTCCAGGTCCAGGCCGTACAGCTCGCCCAGGTCGCCCAGGTCCAGGCGGGCGGTGACCCGGTGGCGGCCCTCTCCCAGGTCCTCGACGGGCGGCAGCTCCCGGTCGTACTCGTCGGTGATCTCTCCGACGATCTCCTCCAGGATGTCCTCGATGGTGACGATCCCGGCGGTGCCGCCGTACTCGTCGATCACGACGGCGACGTGGTTGCGGTCCTTCTGCATCTCGCGCAGCAGGTCGCCGGCGTTCTTGGTGTCGGGGACGAAGACGGCCGACCGCATCGCCGTGGAGACCAGGTCGTTCTCGGTCTCGCGGTTGATGTGGACCTTCCGGGAGAGGTCCTTGAGGTAGACGATGCCGACGATGTCGTCCTCGTTCTCGCCGGTCACCGGGATGCGGGAGAAGCCCGAGCGCAGGGCCAGGGTGAGCGCCTGGCGGATGGTCTTGAAGCGCTCGATGGAGACCAGCTCGGTGCGCGGCACCATCACCTCGCGCACCAGGGTGTCGCCCAGTTCGAAGACCGAGTGCACCATGCGGCGCTCCTCGTCCTCGATCAGCGCCTCCCGCCCGGCCAGGTCCACCATGGCCCGCAGTTCGGCCTCGGTGGCGAACGGGCCCTTGCGGAAGCCCTTGCCCGGGGTCAGGGCGTTGCCCAAGAGGATCAGCAGCTGCGGCAGCGGGCCGAGCACACGGGCGAGCGGCAGCAGCACGTACGCGGCGGCCGTGGAGGTGTTCAGCGGGTGCTGGCGGCCGATGGTGCGCGGCGAGACGCCGACGGCGACGTAGGAGACGAGCACCATCGCGCCGCCGGCCGCCGCCAGCGCCTGCCAGGTGCTGTCGAAGGTGTGCAGGAAGCCGTAGGTGACCAGGACTCCGGCCGACATCTCGGCGGTCACCCGCAGCAGCAGGGCGAGGTTGAGGTACCGGGTGGGGTCGGCGGCGACGGCGGCCAGCTTGGCGCCGCCGCGCCGCCCGGAGCGTACGGCCTCCTCGGCGCGGTAGCTGGTGGTGCTGGCCAGGCCGGCCTCGGCGCAGGCGGCCAGCCAGGCGAGGCCGACCAGCAGGACCGCCGCGGCGATCAGCGGGGCGCTCATGTCGTCGTTGGGGCCGGGGAGGGCCCCTCCAGGCCGCGCTCGGCGCGCCAGCCGTCGACGATCGCCGCCTGGAGGCCGAACATCTCGGTCCGCTCGCCGGGCGTCTCGTGGTCGTAGCCGAGCAGGTGGAGCACCCCGTGGACGGTGAGCATCTGCAGCTCCTCGTCCATGGAGTGCTTCGTCGGGGCGTCGGCGCCCTGCTTCTCGGCGACGTCGGGGCAGAGCACGATGTCGCCCAGGAGGCCCTGCGGGGGCTCGTCGCCGTCCTTGGAGGGCGGGCGCAGCTCGTCCATGGGGAAGGACATCACGTCGGTCGGGCCGGGGAGGTCCATCCACTGCCTGTGGAGCTGCTCCATGGCGTCGGTGTCGACGGCGATCACCGACAGCTCCGACAGCGGGTGGATGCGCATCCGGGCGAGGGCGTAGCGGGCGATGTCGAGGATCGCCCGCTCGTCGATCTCGCGGCCGGACTCGTTGTTGACGTCGATCGACATGTGGGTGGCTGTTGCTTTCCGTTACTTTCGGTCACTGCCGTCGGTGGTGCCGTGGCTGTCGTCGTAGCGCTGGTAGGCGTCGACGATACGGCCGACCAGCTTGTGCCGCACGACGTCGGTGCTGGTGAGCCGCGAGAAGTGGACGTCCTCCACGCCCTCGAGGATCTCCTGCACCTGGCGCAGACCGCTCCTGGTGCCGCCGGGCAGGTCGACCTGGGTGACGTCGCCGGTGATCACGATCTTGGAGTCGAAGCCGAGCCGGGTGAGGAACATCTTCATCTGCTCGGGATTGGTGTTCTGCGCCTCGTCCAGGATGATGAAGGCGTCGTTGAGCGTCCGGCCGCGCATGTACGCCAGCGGCGCGACCTCGATCGTCCCGGCGGCCATCAGGCGCGGGATCGAGTCGGGGTCGAGCATGTCGTGCAGCGCGTCGTACAGCGGCCGCAGATACGGGTCGATCTTCTCGTAGAGCGTGCCGGGCAGGAAGCCCAGCCGCTCCCCCGCCTCAACGGCGGGCCGGGTCAGGATGATGCGGGTGACCTGCTTGGACTGCAGGGCCTGCACCGCCTTGGCCATGGCGAGGTAGGTCTTGCCGGTGCCCGCCGGGCCGATACCGAAGACGACGGTGTGCTTGTCGATCGCGTCCACGTAGCGCTTCTGGTTGAGCGTCTTGGGACGGATCGTGCGACCGCGGTTGGACAGGATGTTCTGCGTGAGCACCTCGGCGGGTGTCTCCTCGGCGCCGCTCTCCGCGTCGCGGAGCATGGCGATCGATCGTTCCACCGCGTCCTCCGTCAGCGGCTGGCCGGTGCGCAGCACCAGCATCATCTCGTCGAACAGCCGCTGGACGAGTTCGACCTCCGCCGCCTCGCCGGTCGCGGTGATCTCGTTACCGCGCACGTGGATGTCCGTCGATGTGAAGGACTTCTCGATCACGCGGAGGAGGGAGTCGCCGGAGCCCAGCACCGTCACCATCGGGTGCTTGGCCGGGACGGTGAAACGGGCACTCGCTTGGGTGGACCGTGCCTGGTCCGTCTGTGTCTGAGTCATGGGCCGGCTCTGTGGCCTGCGCGTCCCTCTCTGTCGCTGCTGTGTCGCCGGTCTGTGGCCGTCGCTCGCCTGGACTTCCAGGGTACGACGTGGCGCTGACAGGTCAGTAGCGATTTGTATGCCCGGCTCCGCGCCCCGGCTCCGCGTCCGGGCACCGCGGGCGGGTACCCGGGCGGTCCGCGGGCGGTTCACGGACGGGCCACGTCACGGCCGGCGGAAGCCGATGGTCGGCACCGCGCGGCGCAGCGGCCACGGCCGGGCGCAGCCGGGCAGCAGGGCGTCCAGGAAGCCGTAGCGGCTCAGGGCGGCCGGATCCTGCTCGTCGAAGTCGCGCACGCGCTGCCACCAGGCGGCGACCTCGGCCCAGCCCGGCGCGGACAGCGAGCCGCCGAACTCCTGCACCGACAGGGCGGCGGTCAGTCCGGCGAAGGCCAGCCGGTCGGCCAGCGGCCAGCCGGCCAGGGTGCCGGTGACGAAACCGGCCACGAACACGTCCCCGGCGCCGGTGGGGTCCAGCGCCTCCACCGAGATGGCGGGCACCTCGGCGGTCTCGCCCGTGGCGCCGTCCACCGCGACGGCGCCCTCGGCTCCCATGGTCACCACGGCCAGCGGCACCCTCTCGGCGAGGCGGCGGGCGGCGGCGCGGGGGCAGTCGGTGCGGGTGTAGCGCATCGCCTCCCCGGCGTTGGGCAGGAACGCTTCACAGTGCTCCAGATCGGCGAGGTCGTCCGGGTCCCAGCGGCCGGTCTCGTCCCAGCCGACGTCGGCGAAGACCCGGCTGCCGGCCCGGGCCGCCCGCGCGATCCACTCCTGGCGCCTGCCGGGCTGGAGGGCGGCGACACAGGCGCGGGCGGCGGGCGGGCCGCCGGGGGCGGGCTCCTCGGGCCGGGGGGCCTCGTGCCCGTGGGAGACCATCGTCCGCTCGCCCTCGTAGGCCATCGAGACGGTGACCGGCGAGTGCCAGCCGGGCGCGGTGCGTGACAGTGACAGGTCGATGCCCTCACCCTTCTCCAGCGCCTCCCAGCAGTACTCGCCGTACATGTCGTCGCCGAAGGCGGCGGCGAGCGAGGTGCGCAGGCCGAGCCGGGCCAGGGCGGTGGCCATGTTGGCGACGCCGCCGGGGCTCGACCCCATGCCCCGCGCCCAGGACTCGGTGCCGCGCACCGGCGCCGAGTCCAGGCCGGTGAAGATGATGTCCAGGAAGACCGTCCCGGTCAGATAGACGTCGCAGGGCGGGTCGTCGGGGGTGCGGAGCGAGGCGAGCGGGTCGAGCATGCGGCCAGTGTGCACGATCGGCGCGGGCGGCCGGCCGGGAGTTGCGTACGGCGTCACCAGCGCGGTACTGAAGGGGCCTTCCACTCCGGATCGGCCCGGCGCATGGCGGCGGCGTCGTCCCGGTCGCGCATCGAGCCGTCGTCGGCCAGCCAGCGGCGGTGGAGTGCGTCGAGGCGGTCGCGGTCGAGGGCGACGCCCAGGCCGGGCGCGTCGGGGACGGTGACGGCGCCCTCGCGGAAGGCGATGCGCTCGGTGAGTACGTCCTCGGTCTGCCAAGGGTAGTGGGTGTCGCAGGCGTGCTCCAGGCCGGGGACGGTGGCGGCGACATGGGTCATGGCGGCGAGGCTGACACCCAGGTGGGTGTTGGAGTGCATGGACACCCCGACGCCGAAGGCGCTGCAGACCGCGGCCAGTTGCTGGGTGCTGCGCAGCCCTCCCCAGTAGTGGTGGTCGCTGAGCAGCACCTGGACGGCGCCGGTGGTGAACGCCCCGGCGATCTCCGGGAAGGTGGTCACGCACATGTTGGTGGCCAGCGGCAGCCCTTTGGCCCGTGCGGCGACCTCGGCCATCGCGGGCGTGCCGGTGACCGGGTCCTCCAGGTACTCCAGCACGTCGCGCAGTTCGTCCGCGACCTTCAGGGAGGTCTCCACCGACCAGGCGCCGTTGGGGTCCAGGCGCAGGGGGCTGCCGGGGAAGGCCTCGGCGAGTGCCCGGACGGCGGCGGTCTCCTCCTCGGGCGGAAAGACCCCGCCCTTGAGCTTGAAGGAGCCGAAGCCGTGGCCGGCCGCGAAGCGGCGGGCCTGGGCGACGATCCCGGCCGGGTCGAGGGCGGCGCCCCAGTCGTCGCCGGCGGCGTCCCGCTCGTCGCTCCCGCGCGCCGCGCCGCCGGGGTGCTCGGCCCAGCGGTAGAACAGGTAGGCGCTGTACTCGACCCGGTCGCGCACCTTCCCGCCGAGCAGGGCGTGCACGGGCATCCCCAGCGCCTTGCCCAGGGCGTCCAGACAGGCCACCTCGAAGCCGGAGACGACGGACAGCCGCAGCTTGCCGGCGGTCTGGACGCCGCGCAGTCCGCCGACGTCCACCGAGCCGTCCGTCCGGTGGCCGTCCAGGGGGAGTTCACCGGCGAGGGCGAGCAGCCCGTTCAGGTCGCTGACCGGACGCCCGGGCAGCCGCCGGGCGAGGGAGCGCGCCAGGTCCAGGTACTCGGTGTCGCCGTAGGTCTCCCCGACCCCGGTGACGCCGCCGGCCGTGACCACCTCGACGATCAGACGCGGGGTGTACGGCTGGTGGACGCCCTGGGTGTTGAGCAGTGGCGGGTCGGCGACGAGGATCGGGGTCAGGCGCACCTCGGCGACGGTCAGGTCCTTCATCGGCGACTCCTGTCGGGTCGGGGCCGACTGCGGCGGGCGCCCGGGTCGGGGCCGCCCCACCACCGGCCTGTTCTCCTATGTGAACCCTGTCCATGTGCGGAGACGGAGATTAGGTACGGCGGAGGAGGACGTCAAGGGTGCCCGTACGTTTCCGGAAAGAGGCGCGCGGCGGCGCGGCCGGAAGCGGGCCGGGACGGGCGCGGGTGCGGCTGCGGGTGCGGAAGGGGGGTGCGGGCAGCGGTCAGCGCCGCCGGGGCAGCGGCACCCGCATCAGGTCCTCGGCCACGGTCAGCTCCCCGGTGAACCCCGCCTCCCGGGCCTGGGCGGCGAACCGGGCCGGGTCGTCGTAGCGCTGCGAGAAGTGCGTGAGCACCAGGTGCCGCACCCCCGCCCGCGCCGCGGCGGAGGCCGCCTGGCCCGCGGTGAGGTGGCCGTACTCCTGCGCCAGGGCCTCCTCCTCGTCGAGGAAGGTGGCCTCGATGACCAGCATGTCGCAGCCCTCGGCGAGCGCGTGCACGCCGTCGCACAGCCGGGTGTCCATCACGAAGGCGAAGCGCTGCCCGGGACGGGTCTCGCTCACCTCGTCGAGGGTGACCCCGCGCAGCTCGCCCTCGCGCTGGATGCGGCCGACGTCCGGGCCCGAGATGCCGTGGGCGGCGAGCCGCTCGGGCAGCATCCGCCGCCCGTCGGGCTCGACCAGGCGGTAGCCGTAGGACTCCACCGGATGGGACAGACGCCGCGCCTGGAGGGTGTACGCGGCGGTGGCGGCCAGCGTGCCGTCGGCGCCGACCGGCTCCTCGCGCAGCTCGGCCGTCTCACGGTAGGCGGTGGCGTACCGCAGGCGGTCGAAGAAGCGCCGCCCGCTCGCCGGGTAGTGCGCCGTGACCGGGTGCGGCACCCGGTCGAGGTTGATGCGCTGGATGACCCCGGCCAGGCCCAGGCTGTGGTCGCCGTGGAAGTGGGTGACGCACAGCCGGGTGAGGTCGTGGGCGGCCACACCCGCGCGGAGCATCTGACGCTGGGTGCCCTCGCCGGGGTCGAACAGCAGCGCCTCGCCGTCCCAGCGCAGGACGTAGCCGTTGTGGTTGCGCCGACGGGTGGGCACCTGGCTGGCGGTGCCCAGCACGACCAGTTCGCGTACGGACAACGGGCTTACCCGGGGGGCCAGTTCAGGCCGCGTCCGCCCAGCACGTGGGCGTGCGCGTGCCAGACAGTCTGCCCGGCGCCCGCACCGGTGTTGAACACGATCCGGTAGCCGACGGCGGCACCCCCGGGCGGGGCGATGTTCTCCTGCGCGGCGACCTCGCCCGCCGCGCGCAGCACGTCGGCGGCCAGCTGCGGGGCCGCGGCGGCCAGCGCGGCGGCGTCGGGGTGGTGCTCCTTGGGGATCACCAGCACATGGGTGGGCGCCTGCGGATTGATGTCCCGGAAGGCGAGCGTGGTGTCGGTCTCGTGGACGATCGTCGCCGGGACGTCCCCCGCGACGATCTTGCAGAACAGGCAGTCCGCCTGCGGTTCCTCCGCCACGGTGGCGCCTCCCGCTGTGAGGTGGGTCGATCGGTGGTCACGCAGCGCCGATCGTACCCCGGCCGCGGCGCGGGTGATCAGGACCAGCGGCCGGTGCGTCCCAGCAGCAGCGCCGCCGCCGCCGTGCCCGCCGTGGAGGTGCGCAGCACGCTCGGGCCCAGCCGGTACGGGCGCGCGCCCGCCTGCTCGAACGCCTCCAGCTCCTCCGGGGTGACCCCGCCCTCCGGGCCGACGACGAGCACCAGCTCGCCCTCGGCCGGCAGCTCGGCGGCCGCCAGCGGGAGTGCCCCCTCCTCGTGGAGGACAGCCGCGAAGGCGGCGGACGACAGCAGCGGGAGCAGCTGCCGGGTGCCGGCCGGCTCGGCGACCTCGGGGAAGCGCAGCCTGCGCGACTGCTTGCCGGCCTCGCGCGCGGTGGAACGCCACTTGCGCAGCGCCTTCTGCCCGCGCTCGCCCCGCCACTGCGTGACGCAGCGCGACGCGGACCAGGGAACGATCGCGTCCACGCCCGTCTCCGTCATCGTCTCCACGGCCAGCTCGCCGCGGTCGCCCTTGGGCAGGGCCTGGACGACGGTGATCCGCGGGCGCGGCTCCGGCTCGGTGCGCACCTCGGTGACGGCGACCTCCAGCCGGTCCTTCCCCTCGACGGCCGCGACGGTACCGAAGGCCCCGGTGCCCGCCCCGTCGGTGAGGACGATCCCCTCGCCCGCGCGCAGCCTCCGTACCGCGACGGCGTGCCGGCCCTCGGGCCCCTCCAGCGCCAGCACGGCGCCGGGAACGGCACCGGCCAGGGCGGCGGTCTCGGCCAGGAAGACGGGGGCGGTCACACCGGCCGCCCGGCGGGGTGCACCGGCCGGGCGGCCGGGGTGATCAGCTCGGTGGGCATGACGGCATCCTGCCACGCCCGCCGGAGGCCGGCCGCCCCGCCTCAGTACCGCGCCTCAGCGACCGTTGAACGCGTCCTTCAACCGCGAGAACAGCCCCTGCTGCCCCGGCTGGAACTGGCCCGTCGGCCGTTCCTCGCCCCGCAGCTTGGCCAGGCGGCGCAGCAGCTCCTCCTGCTCCGGGTCCAGCTTGTTCGGCGTCTGGACCTCCACATGGACGATCAGGTCGCCGCGGCCGCCGCCGCGCAGATGCGTCACGCCGCGCTGGTGGAGCGGGACCGACTGGCCGGACTGGGTACCGGGCCGGATGTCGACCTCCTCCAGGCCGTCCAGCGTCTCCAGCGGGACCTTGGTGCCCAGTGCCGCCGCCGTCATGGGGATGGTGACCGTGCAGTGCAGGTCGTCACCACGCCGCTGGAAGACCGGGTGCGGCACCTCGTGGATCTCGACGTACAGGTCGCCCGCCGGGCCGCCGCCCGGGCCGACCTCGCCCTCGCCGGCGAGCTGGATGCGGGTGCCGTTGTCGACGCCGGCCGGGATCTTCACCGTCAGGTTGCGCCGCGAGCGCACCCGGCCGTCGCCGGCGCACTCCGGGCAGGGGGTGGGCACGACCGTGCCGAAGCCCTGGCACTGCGGGCAGGGTCGCGAGGTCATGACCTGGCCCAGGAAGGACCGGGTGACCTGCGATACCTCTCCGCGGCCGCGGCACATGTCGCACGTCTGCGCGGAGGTGCCCGGGGCCGCTCCCTCGCCGCTGCACGTGGTGCAGACGACCGCCGTGTCCACCTGGATGTCCTTGGTGGTGCCGAAGGCCGCCTCGTCCAGCTCGATGTCGAGCCGGATCATGGCGTCCTGGCCGCGCCGGGTGCGGGACCTCGGCCCGCGCTGGGAGGCGGCGCCGAAGAAGGCGTCCATGATGTCGGAGAAGTTGCCGAAGCCCCCGCCGAAGCCGCCGCCCCGGCCCGCGCCGCCCGTGGGGTCGCCGCCGAGGTCGTACATCTGCTTCTTCTGCGGGTCGGAGAGCACCTCGTAGGCGGTGTTGATCTCCTTGAACCGCTCCTGCGTCTTCGGATCCGGGTTGACGTCGGGGTGCAGTTCGCGCGCGAGCCTGCGGAAGGCCTTCTTGATCTCGTCCTGCGAGGCATCGCGCTGTACGCCCAGGACCGCGTAGTAGTCGGTTGCCACTTACGACTCCGCGAGGATCTGTCCGACGTAACGTGCCACTGCGCGTACCGCTCCCATCGTTCCGGGGTAGTCCATGCGGGTCGGCCCGACCACACCGAGCTTGGCGACCGCCTCGTCTCCCGAACCGTAACCGACCGAGACGACCGACGTGGACGTCAGCCCCTCGTGAACATTCTCATGACCGATTCGCACCGTCATGCCCGGATCCTTCGCCTCCCCCAGCAGCTTGAGCAGGACGACCTGCTCCTCCAGAGCTTCCAGCACCGGCCGGATGGTCAGCGGGAAGTCGTGCACGAAGCGGGTGAGATTGGCGGTGCCGCCGATCATCAGCCGCTCCTCGGTCTCCTCCACCAGAGTCTCCAGCAGAGTGGCGAGCACCGTCGAGACCGTGCCGCGGTCCTCGGCGTCGAAGGACTCCGGCAGGTCCTGCACCAGCCCGGGCACCTCCGAGAAGCGCTCGCCGACCACCCGGCTGTTGAGCCGGGCACGCAGATCGGCCAGGGACGACTCCGAGATGGGGGCCGGGCAGTCCACCACGCGCTGCTCCACCCGCCCGGTGTCCGTGATCAGCACGAGCATCAGACGCGCGGGGGCCAGGAGCAGCAGCTCGACGTGGCGGACGGTCGAGCGGGTCAGCGAAGGGTACTGGACGACGGCGACCTGGCGGGTGAGCTGGGCCAGCAGCCGCACGGTGCGGCTGACGACGTCGTCGAGGTCGACGGCGTCCTCCAGGAAGTTCTGGATCGCCCGGCGCTCCGGCTTGGACAGCGGCTTGACGCCCGCCAGCCTGTCGACGAACAGGCGGTACCCCTTGTCGGTGGGGACACGGCCCGCGCTGGTGTGCGGCTGGGCGATGTACCCCTCGTCCTCCAGGGCCGCCATGTCGTTGCGCACGGTGGCCGGGGAGACCTGGAGGTTGTGCCGCTCGGTCAGCGCCTTGGACCCCACCGGCTCCTGCGTGCCCACGTAGTCCTGGACGATGGCGCGCAGGACTTCGAGTCTGCGTTCGCTGAGCATCTGGCGCACCTCCCGTCCGGCCTTCTCTTTCCGGTCCTCTTCCCTGGCGTTCCCTGGCGTTCCCTGGCACTCTCGGCCGGCGAGTGCCAGTCACCCTGTGCCAGTGTACGGCCGGTGACCGTGGCCGGGGCAAGGGCGGGCACCGACCGGGAGGGCGATCCCCGCCACATCCCGGCGGGCACCGCCCGCGTGATGGCGCTAGCGTCGCCGTATGGAGACGGATTGGGAAGAGCTGTCGCCTGGAGTCGTACGCCGCCGCATGCCCGGCTGGGACGAGACGGTCGGGGCCGTCGCGGGCGATTCGGGGATGCTGGTGGTCGACACGGGCGCGACGCTGGGCGACGGCGCACGCGCCCGGCGGTACCTGCACGAACGCTTCGGGCTGCCGGTGACCCATGTGGCGCTGACCCACCCGCACTTCGACCACGTCCTGGGCGCCTCGGCCTTCGCCGGGGTGGAGGTCTACGGGGCGGTGGGGATCGAGGACCTGCTGGTCCACTCGAAGGACGAGTTGCGCCAGGACGCCGTGCGGCACGGCGTGGACCCGCGGGAGGCGGCCGAGGCGGTCGACGTGCTCGTCCACCCGCACCACCGGGTGGCCGGCGAGCTGACCGTCCAGCTGGGCGGCCGGGAGGCGCTCCTGGCCAACGTCGGCCCGGCGCACACCGCCCACGACCTGGCCGTCGTGGTCCCCGGCGTCCTGGGCGGGCCGGACGTGGTCTTCTGCGGCGATCTGGTGGAGGAGTCCGGCGAACCGCAGGCCGGCCCGGACTCCCACCCCGTCCACTGGCCGGCCGCGCTGGACCGGCTGCTCGCCCTGGGCGGCGAGGACGCGCGGTACGTGCCGGGCCACGGGGCGGTGGTGGAAGCCGCCTTCGTCCGCGCCCAGCGCGACGCGCTGGCGGAGCGCTTCGGCACCGTGTGACGGGCGCCGCGGCAGGTTTCACAGCAGGTTTCACAGCAGGGATCGCGTAACACAATGACCGCATGCGCAGCAGACAGTACGGCCCCGACCTGACCCCTCCCTGGAAGCGGACCTCGGGGAACCACAGGCCCGCTCCCGAGGTGCCCGCCGAGCCGGAGCTGGTGGTGGAGGAGGTCACGACCGGCTTCTGCGGGGCCGTGGTGCGGTGCGAGAAGACGGCGCAGGGGTTCACCGTCACACTGGAGGACCGCTTCGGCAAACACCGGGTCTTCCCGATGGAGCCCCGCGGCTTCCTGCTGGAGGGGAAGGCCGTCACCCTCGTCCGGCCGCGGGCGGTGGCCCCGCCCGCCCCGGAGGCACCCCGGCGCACGGCCTCGGGGTCGGTGGCGGTGCCGGGCGCCCGCGCGCGGGTGGCGCGGGCGGGGCGCATCTACGTCGAGGGGCGCCACGACGCGGAGCTGGTGGAGAAGGTCTGGGGCGACGACCTGCGGATCGAGGGCGTGGTCGTGGAGTACCTGGAGGGCGTGGACGACCTCCAGGCGGTCGTGGAGGCCTTCGGTCCCACTCCCGAGGCCCGGCTGGGCGTGCTGGTGGACCATCTGGTGCCCGGTTCCAAGGAGTCCCGGATCGCCGCCGAGGTCACCGGTGAGAACGTGCTGGTCGTCGGCCATCCGTACATCGACGTCTGGGAGGCGGTGAAACCGTCCGCCCTGGGCATCGGCGCCTGGCCCCGGGTGCCGCGCGGTCAGGACTGGAAGACGGGGGTGTGCCGGGCACTGGGCTGGCCGGAGAACACCGGTGCGGCGTGGAAGCGGATCCTGGGGAGCGTGCGCGACTACAGGGATCTGGAGCCGGGGCTCCTCGGCCCGGTCGAACGGCTGATCGACCATGTCACGGTGGGCGGACCGGCGGGCGGGCCGGACGGCCGGTGAGCCCCGGGGGCCGGTGAGCCCTCCGCCCGGCCGGCCGCGGCCCGCGGCCGGCCGGGGACGGGCAGGGTCCGGTGCGGGTGCGGGACAATGGACCCCATGCCTTCCGCACTGCCCGACGGCGAGCCCGTCCCCGCCGACGGATCCCTGCCCGCGCACGCCCTGGCGGGCGCGGCGCGGCGCCCCCTCGGCTTCTACCTGCACGTGCCGTACTGCGCGACGCGCTGCGGCTACTGCGACTTCAACACCTACACCGCGAGCGAACTGCGCGGCTCCGGCGGCGCCCTCGCCTCGCGGGAGAACTACGCGCGGACGCTGGCCGAGGAGGTGCGGCTGGCCCGCAAGGTGCTCGGCGACGATCCCCGGCCGGTGGAGACGGTCTTCGTCGGCGGCGGCACCCCCACCCTGCTGCCCGCCGCCGACCTGGGGCGGATGCTGGCCGTGATCCGTGAGGAGTTCGGGCTGGCCAAAGACGCCGAGGTCACCACGGAGGCCAATCCGGAGTCCGTCGATCCGGCGTACCTGGCCGGACTGCGCGAGGCGGGCTTCAACCGGATCTCCTTCGGCATGCAGAGTGCCCGGCGCCATGTGCTGGACGTGCTGGACCGCACCCACACCCCGGGCCGTCCCGAGGCGTGCGTGGCCGAGGCCCGCGCGGCGGGCTTCGAGCACGTCAACCTGGATCTGATCTACGGCACCCCGGGCGAGAGCGACGACGACTGGCGGGCCTCCCTGGAGGCCGCCCTCGGCGCCGGTCCCGACCATGTCTCGGCGTACGCGCTGATCGTGGAGGACGGCACGCGGCTGGCCTCCCGCATCCGGCGCGGCGAGGTGCCGATGACGGACGACGACGTGCACGCCGACCGCTATCTGATCGCCGAGGAGATGCTGTCGGCGGCCGGTCTCGACTGGTACGAGGTGTCGAACTGGGCGGTGACGGAGGCCGCCCGCTGCCGCCACAACGAGCTGTACTGGACGGGCGCCGACTGGTGGGGCGCCGGTCCGGGGGCGCACAGCCACGTCGGCGGGGTGCGCTGGTGGAACGCCAAGCACCCCGGCGCGTACGCCCAGGCGCTCGCCGAGGGCCGTTCACCGGGCGTGGGCCGCGAGGTGCTGGACGAGGGGGACCGGCGCGTGGAGCGGATCCTGCTGGAGCTGCGGCTGGTGGACGGCGTACCGCTGGACGTCCTGGCCCCGGCCGGGGCGCGCGCCGCCGGGCGGGCGCTGGCGGACGGGCTGCTGCGCCCGGAGGCGTACGAGCGCGGGCGCGCGGCGCTGACCCTGCGCGGTCGGCTGCTGGCCGACGCGGTGGTCCGCGATCTGGTGGACTGAACGGACCGGTCCGAGCGGTCCGAGCGGACTGATCCGCCGCAGCCCGTCTCCCGCCCGCCTCAGCCCGTCTCCCGGACGGCCGCCCGGCGTCCGGCGCGGACATCGCGCACGAGCGCGAGGAAGGCCACGAGGAAGAGGGCTGTCGCCGCCACCACTCCCAGGGGCGACGCCCCGGCCCGGTGGTCGTCGACGGCCATGGCGAGGATCAGCAGGGCTCCCAGGACTCCGAAGGCCGAGATCGGCGTAGAGACCGATGTGCCGGTGAGACGGGTCACCGGCACATCGTCGCGTACGGTCCGCCCCCCGCCGGGCGCAAGTGCCCGGCGGGGGGGGCGGACCGGGGTCGAGCCGGGGCGGCACGCCCCGGGTCTCACGCCTCGCGGGCGCCCGCGTACATCTCCTCGATCAGGTGGCCGAACTCCTTCTCCACCGCGGGCCGCTTCAGCTTCAGGCTCGGGGTGAGCTCACCGTGCTCGATGTCCAGGTCGCGCGGCAGGATCCGGAACTTCTTGATCGTCTGCCAACGCTGGAGGCCTTCGTTGAGGCGCTGGACGTAGCCGTCGACGAGCTTGTGCACCTCGTCGGAGCCGACGACCTCCGCGTAGCTCTTCCCGCCCATCCCGTGCTCCTCGGCCCAGCCCATGATGGTGGGCTCGTCGAGCGCGATGAGCGCGGTGCAGTAGTTGCGGTCGGCGCCGTGCACCAGGATGTTGGAGACGTAGGGGCAGACCGCCTTGAACTGCCCCTCGACCTCGGCCGGGGCGATGTACTTGCCGCCGGAGGTCTTGATCAGGTCCTTCTTGCGGTCGGTGATCCGCAGGTAGCCGTCCTCCGACAGCTCACCGATGTCGCCGGTGTGGAACCAGCCGTCCTCCTCCAGGACCTCGGCGGTCTTCTCCGGCAGCCTGTGGTAGCCCTGCATGATGCCGGGGCCGCGCAGCAGGATCTCGCCGTCCTCGGCGATGCGCACCTCGGTGCCGGGCAGCGGCTTGCCGACCGTGCCGGTGCGGTACGCCTCGCCGGGGTTGACGAAGCTGGCGGCGCTGGACTCGGTGAGGCCGTAGCCCTCCAGGATGTGGACGCCGGCGCCGGCGAAGAAGTAGCCGATCTCCGGGGCCAGGGCGGCGGAGCCGGAGACGCAGGCGCGCAGCCTTCCGCCGAAGGCCTCGCGGAGCTTGGCGTAGACGAGCTTGTCGGCGACCGCGTGCTTCATTTTCAGGCCGGCGGGCGCGGAGGCCGTGCCGGTGCGGCGGAAGTTGTCCTGGGTGACCTTGGCGTACTCGCGCGCGACCCCGGAGGCCCACTTGAAGATCTTGTACTTGGCGCCACCGCCGGCCCGCGCCTTGGCGGCGACCCCGTTGTAGACCTTCTCGAAGATCCGGGGGACGGCCGCCATGTAGGTGGGCCGCACGACCGGGAGGTTCTCGATGATCTTGTCGACCCGGCCGTCCACGGCGGTGACGTGGCCGACCTCGATCTGGGCCGCGGTGAGCACCTTGCCGAACACGTGGGCCAGCGGCAGCCACAGGTACTGCACGTCGTCGGCGCGGACCAGCTCCGTCGCGGCGATGGCCTTGGCCATGTAGGACCAGGCGTCGTGCGGCAGCCGTACGCCCTTGGGCCGGCCGGTGGTGCCGGAGGTGTAGATCAGGGTGGCGAGCTGGTCGGAGCGCAGGGCGCCGACGGTCTCCTTGACCGCCTCGGGGTGCTCCTCCAGGTACGCCTCACCGCGCTTGCGCAGCTCGTCCAGCGACAGCACCCAGCCCTCCGGGTCGCCCTCGGCGGCCACGGCGCCCTCCGCCTCGATGACGACCACATGGGCGAGGTCGGGCAGCTGCGCGCGGCACTCGCGGGCCTTGGCGAGCTGCCCGGCGTCCTCGGCGATCAGCACACGGCTCTCGGAGTCGGCGAGGATGTAGGCGGTCTCCTCGGCGTTGGTGCTGGGGTAGACGGTCGTGGTGGCCGCTCCGGCGCACAGCACGCCCAGGTCGCACAGGATCCAGTCGGCCCGGGTGCCCGAGGCGATGGCGACCCGCTCCTCGGGCCTGACCCCCAGGTCCATCAGGCCCGCGGCGATCGCGAAGACGCGCCGCGCGGCCTCGCCCCAGGTGTAGGAACGCCACTCGTCCGGCCCCTCACCCGAGGCCGGGGGAACGGGATAGCGGTACGCCTCGCCGTCCGGAGTCGCCTCGATG
This sequence comes from Streptomyces mangrovi, assembly GCF_900114215.1. GTDB lineage: Bacteria > Actinomycetota > Actinomycetes > Streptomycetales > Streptomycetaceae > Streptomyces > Streptomyces barkulensis. Next base: position 190,082 of record NZ_FOSG01000005.1, read on the forward strand.
CGCTCCAGGAAGAGGTTCGCCACCGAGGGCGGACGGTTCTGGATCAGGGACTGGCTGTCGCTCACAACATCCTCCGGGGCCCGCGACGGTGCAGGGGGGTGGCTCCAAGGCTCGGCCCACCGCGAGTGCTGGGGTGGGAAGGGGTGGAACGGTTGCGTGCTGTGCGTACTGCTCTGTGCGTATTGAGTGACTCGCGAGTAACAACCGAGCGGGCGATCAGCCTAAGACGGAAGGCCCCGCCTTGAAAGGGCTTGCACCTCGCCTGCGTGAAGCCGTGACCTGTGCGATACATACACCACATACCCCGGTCGGCCACCCGTGCGCCCGTGCACGGGCCCGTACGTGTGAGGGCGCCCGCAGACCCGCGCGGGCCTGCGGGCGCCCTCACGGACGCTCCGTCCTGCGGCTTCCGCCCGGGCCGGCCCGGGCGGCCGGTCCCGGGCGGGTCCTACTTCTTGCCCTTGGCGTCGCCGCCGCCGTCGGAGTCCGAGGAGAGCGCGGCGATGAAGGCCTCCTGCGGGACCTCCACCCGGCCCACCACCTTCATGCGCTTCTTGCCCTCCTTCTGCTTCTCCAGCAGCTTCCGCTTGCGGGAGATGTCACCGCCGTAGCACTTGGCGAGCACGTCCTTGCGGATGGCGCGGACGGTCTCACGGGCGATGACGCGCGAGCCGATGGCGGCCTGGATGGGCACCTCGAACTGCTGCCGGGGGATGAGCTCGCGCAGCTTGGAGGCCATCCTGACCCCGTAGCTGTACGCCTTGTCCTTGTGGACGATCGCGGAGAAGGCGTCCACCTTGTCGCCGTGCAGCAGGATGTCGACCTTGACCAGGTCGGCGGTCTGCTCGCCGGTCGGCTCGTAGTCGAGCGAGGCGTAACCGCGGGTCTTGGACTTGAGCGCGTCGAAGAAGTCGAAGACGATCTCCGCCAGCGGAAGGGTGTAGCGCAGCTCGACGCGGTCCTCGGACAGGTAGTCCATGCCCAGCAGGTTGCCGCGCCGCGACTGGCACAGCTCCATCACGGCGCCGACGAAGTCGTTCGGGGTCAGCACCGTCGCGCGGACGACCGGCTCGTGCACCTGGGCGACCTTGCCCGTCGGGTACTCGCTGGGGTTGGTGACGATGTGCTCGGTGCCGTCCTCCATGTCCACCCGGTAGACCACGTTGGGCGCGGTGGCGATCAGGTCGAGCCCGAACTCGCGCTCCAGGCGCTCGCGGATGACCTCCAGGTGCAGCAGGCCGAGGAAGCCCACGCGGAAGCCGAAGCCGAGGGCCGCGGACGTCTCCGGCTCGTAGACCAGCGCGGCGTCGTTGAGCTGGAGCTTGTCCAGGGCGTCGCGCAGCTCGGGGTAGTCCGATCCGTCCAGCGGATACAGACCGGAGAACACCATCGGCTTGGGGTCCTTGTAGCCGCCCAGCGGTTCGGTGGCCCCCTTGGAGAACTGGGTGATGGTGTCGCCGACCTTGGACTGGCGCACGTCCTTCACACCGGTGATCAGATAGCCCACCTCACCGACGGACAGACCGTCGGCGGGCAGCATCTCCGGGCTGTTGGTGCCGATCTCCAGCAGTTCGTGGGCGGCGCCGGTGGACATCATCTGGATGCGCTCGCGCCTGGAGAGCTTGCCGTCGACGACCTTCACATACGTCACGACGCCCCGGTAGGCGTCGTAGACCGAGTCGAAGATCATCGCGCGGGCGGGGGCGTCCGCGACGCCGACCGGGGCCGGGACCTGCCGCACGACCTCGTCCAGCAGCGCCTTGACGCCCTCGCCGGTCTTGGCGGAGACCTTCAGCACCTCCGACGGGTCGCAGCCGATGAGGTGCGCCAGTTCGGCGGCGAACTTCTCCGGCTGGGCGGCCGGGAGGTCGATCTTGTTGAGGACGGGGATGATCGTGAGGTCGTTCTCCATCGCCAGGTAGAGGTTGGCGAGCGTCTGGGCCTCGATGCCCTGGGCGGCGTCGACCAGGAGGATGCACCCCTCGCACGCGGCCAGCGAGCGGGACACCTCGTAGGTGAAGTCGACGTGCCCGGGGGTGTCGATCATGTTGAGGATGTGGGGCGTCCCCTTCTCCTCACCCTCGGTGGGGGCCCACGGCAGGCGGACCGCCTGGGACTTGATCGTGATGCCGCGCTCGCGCTCGATGTCCATGCGGTCGAGGTACTGGGCGCGCATCTGGCGCTGCTCGACGACACCGGTGAGCTGGAGCATCCGGTCGGCGAGCGTCGACTTGCCGTGGTCGATGTGCGCGATGATGCAGAAGTTGCGGATCAGCGCCGGGTCGGTACGGCTCGGCTCCGGCACGTTCGATGGGGTCGCGGGCACGCAGGGTCCTGTCGGGTCATGGCTCGGATCGGTACGTCTCCCCCATCGTCCCATGAGTGGCGCTTACGGTCCGGTTTGGGAGCCGATCAGGCCTGCTGGTACCCTGACCGACTGTGTCTCAATGCCCTCGCGCGGGGCCCGGCGCGCGGACGGTGCGACGGGACCGCTCGGGGAGACTGGGCACGGAATCACACCTCATCAAACCCGAGAAGGCTCTTTCGTGGCGAACATCAAGTCCCAGATCAAGCGGATCAAGACCAACGAGAAGGCCCGCCAGCGCAACAAGGCGGTCAAGTCCGAGCTGAAGACCGCGATCCGCCGCACCCGTGAGGCGATCGCCGCCGGTGATGCCGAGAAGGCCGCCGAGGCCGCGCGCGTGGCCGGCAAGAAGCTCGACAAGGCCGCCGGCAAGGGCGTGATCCACAAGAACCAGGCCGCCAACAAGAAGGCGGCGCTGGCCCAGAAGGTCTCCGCTCTCAAGGGCTGAACCCCCGGGCCGCCGGCCGGCGGCCCGACCCCGGTGCCGAAACGGGATCCAGCGGACCCTCTCACCGCTCCGTGCCGGCCCATCGCGCCGCACGCGGCCTGCGTTCGCCACGCGGGTGCGGCGCACCGAGAAGTCACAGGCCGAGAGCCTGACGCCCACTGCCCGCCGTGATCCCCCGCGGCGGGCAGTACGCGTTCCGCCTCCCCCGCACCACTATCACTCCGCACCGCACCGCACCGCTCCGCCTCAGCGGGAGCGGGCCGCGCGGGCAATGGTGATGACGGCCTTCTCCAGTGCGTACTCCGGGTCGTCCCCGCCGCCCTTGACCGCCGCGTCGGCCTCGGCCACCGCGCGCAGCGCCGCCGACACCCCGGCCGCCGACCAGCCGCGCATCTGCTGGCGGACCCGGTCGATCTTCCACGGCGGCATCCCCAGCTCACGGGCCAGGTCTCCGGGGCGCATCCCGCGCGGGGCCGACATCAGCCGGCCGATGCCCCGCACCCCCTGGGCCAGAGCGCTGGTGACCAGCACCGGGGCCACACCCGTCGACAGCGACCAGCGCAGCGCCTCCAGCGCCTCGGGCAGCCTGCCCTCCACCGCCCGGTCGGCGATGGTGAAGCTGGACGCCTCGGCGCGCCCGCTGTAGTAGCGGGCCACGACCGCCTCGTCGACGGTGCCCTCGACATCGGCGGTGAGCTGGGAGCAGGCACTGGCCAGTTCACGCAGATCGCTGCCGAGGATCTCCACCAGGGCCTGGCAGGCCTCCGGTGTCGCCGAGCGCCCGGCGGCGCGGAACTCGCCGCGCACGAACGCCTGCCGGTCGGCGGGCTTGGTCATCTTCGGACAGGCGACCTCGCGCGCGCCCGCCTTGCGGGCGGCGTCCAGCAGCCCCTTGCCCTTGGCGCCGCCCGCGTGCACCAGCACCAGGGTGATCTCCTCGGCCGGGGAGCCCAGATACGCCTTGACGTCCTTGACCGTGTCGGCGGCGAGGTCCTGCGCGTCCCGGACGACCACGACCTTGCGCTCGGCGAACAGGGACGGGCTGGTCAGCTCCGCCAGCGTGCCGGGCCGCAGGTCGGCGGGGGCGAGTTCGCGCACATCGGTGTCGGCGTCGGCGGCCCTGGCCGCGTCGATCACCTGGCGCACCGCGCGGTCGAGCAGCAGATCCTCCTGGCCCACCGCGAGCGTGACGGGGGCGAGGGGGTCGTCGGTCGAGGACTTCCTGGTTTTACCGGCCATCGCGCACCAGCATCCCACGAGCCGCCGACAGCCCGGCGGCTCCGGGACCGGTCGGGTCCGGTATGGACTGATATGAGCCTGTATAGGTCGGTGTAGACCACTCGGGACCTGTCCGCGGGCCGCTTCGGGGGCTGTCGCACAATGGCGCGGTGGACGACGTACGACACATCCTGGTGCTCCCCGACCGCGACGCCGCGCAGGAGGTGGCGGAGGAGGTCACCGAACGGCTCGGCCTGGCCGAGGAGCCCCGGCCGGTCCGCGAGGCGCTGGCCGGCGAGGACGACGCGGAGGACGCCCAGTGGCTGGTCGTCCTCGACGACCCGGGCGGCGCGTACGACCCGGCCGAACTGGACGCCCTCGCCGCCGAGTACGACGGCTGGCTGGAGAGGGACTGAGACCGGCGGGCGGCATCCGGCGAACAGGCCGGGGAACGGTTGTCCGGGCGGTGGGCGGGAGTAGGGCGCGCGGCCCAGGACGCCCGCCCGATGCGCCGGGCCTCGCCCCCGGTTGGCGTCCGGCGCATGACGGCCCCTCACCCGGCTCCGCGTACGGTGGAGCAGCGCAGGCGCGATGTGCTGAAGCGGCTGGAGGAGGACGTGGACGCCTGGGTGTCCACGGTGAATCCCGACGCCACCCCCTGTCTCGTGCCGTTGTCGTTCCTCTGGTCCCAGGGCTCGCTGCTGATCTCCACCCGCGCCCGCCGGCCCACCGTCCGCAACCTGCGGGCGGCGGACCGGGAGGCGCGGGCACGGGTGGCGCTGGGACACACCCGGGACGTGGTCCTGATCGATGCCCGCGCCGGGATCCTCGATCCCGGCGAGCTGCCCGGGCGGGAGGCGGAGGCGTTCGCCGCGAAACTGGGCTGGGACCCGCGTGAGAAGTCCGGATGAGTCTACCTCCGGCTGCGGCCGGAGAGGCTGCTGGCCTGGCGCGAGGAGAACGAACCGGCCGGCCGGGAGCTGATGCGTGACGGGCGGTGGCTCACGCACTGACGGGCCTTCGGTGAGGGAGGCGAGTCGGCCCCTCAGCCCGACGCGACCACCGTGCCGTCCGCGGTGACGGCCAGGGAGCCGTGGGTGTCGGTGCGCGCAACGGCGGAGCCCAGAGCCCGCAGTGCGGCGAGGACCTTCGGGGACGGGTGGCCGTAGGGGTTGTCCTCCCCGCAGGAGACGAGGGCGAAGCGGGGGCGCAGCCGCTCCAGCAGAGCCGGGTCCTGTTGGGCCGAGCCGTGGTGGGCGACCTTGAGGACGTCCACCGCGGGCAGATCGGGGTGTGCCGCCAGCAGGGCGCGCTGCGCCGGGGGTTCGAGGTCTCCGGGGAGGAGGACGGTCAGACCGGCCGCGCGGACGAGGAGGGTGACGCTGGCGTCGTTGGCGTCCTCGCCCGAGGCGGAGGGCGGTCCGGGCGGCGGCGGCCGGCGGGGCCAGAGCACTTCCCAGGACAGGTCGCCGATCCGGCGCCTCTCCCCCGGCCCCGCCCCGATCACCGGCACCCCCGCGCGGGCGGCCTCGCGGCGCACCGCCGCCGCCTGCCCGGCCGGCTCGCCCCGGGCGGTGGTCTGGATCGCCCCGACCGCACGGCCCCTCAGCACCCCGGCCAGTCCGGCGACATGGTCGGCGTGCACCGTTTCTTCGCGCTCAGCATGTCTCATGAGACATCAACCTGCGCTGCAACCAACCGACTCGAACCGCAGGTGGCAAACGCTATCCCTAACTGCGCCGATACTCTGGCGCTTCTCACGCCGCGGTAGCACTAGGGAGACACGTGACCGAGACGCCCGATGATGGCACGGACCAGGCAGCCGAGGCTTCGTCCGGTTCAGTCGAGGAGCCGCCGTTCGGCCTGCCGAAGGCGGTTGAAGCCCCTGACGATGCCCGCAACGCAACCGAACCGCAGACCTCACCTGATGCGATCGCGGTACCCAAGCAAGACTCGGGTCAAAGTGATTCAGAGGCGGACGCACCGCGCAAGCGCGTGATCCGCATAAAGAAGAAGCGAGGCCCTGTCGAGCTGAAGTTCCAGCCCGTAGAGAACGGTGTCGACTACCTCCTGAGCGTAACTGAACACCTAGCCGACAAGCCTAGTCCGCGCAATCTAAAATACGCCATCCTCCACCTCCAAGCCGCAACGGAAGTACTACTGAAGGCGCGCCTCCAGCTTGAGCATTGGACGCTCGTCTTTGAGAAACTCGAGAACGCTTCACTCGATAAGTTCAATAAAGGAGATTTCCAGAGTTGCGGAACTCCCGATGCGCTGAAGCGCCTTAAAGACATAGTTGGGATCGAGGTAGGGGTCACAGGTTCCATCGATAACGACCTGAGGCAGCTTGTTAAATGGCGAAATGCTCTTCAGCACTACGGCCTAACAGTTCCAGCTCCAGCCGTGGAGAAGCTCTCCGTAAACGTTCTCGATTTCCTACTCTCGTTCGTCCGCGATCAGCTCAGACCGGAGCTCAAGCGACAGGAGAGGCAAGTACTAGATCGAGAGATGGAATCGGTGAGCGACGGCCTTGCCTCGATCAATAGATTCTTGACAGCCCGAATGAACCGACTTGCCGATGAACTGAAGGATCTCGCTGACGAGATCACGCATTGCCCGCTATGCATGCAAAAGACGCTAATCGTCGACGGGGATCCCGATTGCCGGTTCTGTCAAGTAGCTTGGCGAGATGGAGGTGACGTTGCAGCCGCATACGTCGAGAACGTGCAGGGCCTCAGCATATTCGAGGCCATAAAAGATGGTGGAGATGCCCTGATCACCAACTGCCCAGAATGCCAACACGAATCGCTCGTAGCTGACGTGCAGATGGCATCTGGAACTGTCGCTGACTACTTTTGCTTCCAGTGTGGAACACCGCAAGGCCCTCTCGGGAAATGCGACGCTTGCGGAAGCCCGACTGTCGTGGATGATGGCCTCTCCCTCTGCGGCTTCTGCTTGGATGCAAAGATAGAAAGATTTTAGAAGTTCACCCCTTCCGACTTTTGAGGTCGTGTCGGATGTCGCCGCGAAATGCGTTTTGCGGGTAGTTAGCGACGTCGGTTGGGGCCGAGTGGTCGGATAGGTGCGACGTTCTTCGAGGCATCGCTGTTGAATTGCTGCCGCAGGGCTTCGTTGTCGTGGTAGAGGGCGGCGATCGCGGTGTGGGCGGCCTTCAGCTTCCGCTCCAGGAGCGTGCAGTCCTGGGTCTTTTTGGCCAGACGCTTCTTGAGTTCGGCGATGGCCGCGTCGCGTTTGGCCTCGCTGCGGGTGACCTTGCCGTGGGCGGCGATGTGCGCGTCCCATTCGGCCAGGATCGCGTGAGCGCGGTTCATGGTCGCGCGGCTGACCTGGGCCTCCTTGTAGAGGTTCTCCTTCGTGAGGCGGCCGTCGGTCCGTAGGGGGCGCCCCTCGAAGAGGCGGGTCATCGCCGTCCGCAGGGCTGCGGCGGTCTTGGGGCTGACCTGATCTTGGAGATCGCCGTCGGTGGGGCCTGTCACTGGGCTCCTCCCGCCATTTTGAGCACGTTCCGGGTGATCTCTAGTTCGCGTTCCGCGAGGTCACGGCGGCAGGCCGGTAGGGAGGGGTTGTTGATGAGCTGAAGCTGTGTGCGCTGATGGGAGTCGTAGATCGGCAGATGCTCGGGGCCGATCATGCTGTTGGCGCATCGGTCGGGCCGGCAGCGTTCGTCGAGCGGGCCGACATGGCCTTCAGGGACGATCGCGTTCTCGAGGCAGACGGCGCCAACGGGGTTGGTGTGATCGGCGGTGCAGTTGTTGAGCATGCCGAACCGGATGTGGATCCTGGTCGTGCGCAAGAGCGTGTCGGCGGTGCGGGCGTCCCCGTTGAGGGCCTTGACAGTGGCCTCGATCTGGTCGAAAGCGTCCTTGACGCGTTCGGCGCCGGGCCCGAATCCGATCTCCTCGCCTGCGGCGTGACGCCCGTAGAGGTCTTTGATCTTGCGGAACTTGACGTTGTCGAGGGCGTCCTCCAGGTACTTCGCCCAGTCGCTGTCGGAGGCGGCATAGCTGCGGGTGGTGGCGTTGGCGAGGGCCCGCCTGGCGAGGTGCTTGAGCTGGATGCCGGTGGCGATCTCGGAGTTGGGGAACTGATCGGTGAGCATCGCCATCGTGCGGCGGAACATGTGCGGGCGGATGTAGGTGGTAGGGATCTCGTCGAGTCCGGTCCAGGTCCGGCTCTTGTTCACGAACTCGACGAATGCCGCCAGCATCTTGACCCCCTTGACGGTGCCGTCCTGTCTGGTGGTGTGGACCGGGGCGAAGACACGTTTGGGATGCAGGGAGACGGCCTCGGCAACCTCGAGGGCTTCAACGAGGGGTTCGGCGATCCACCAGTGCTTGCCGGGGCGGCTGGTGGTGCCCTTAATCTTCGTGGACGCGATGGCCGGGGTGCTGTAGTGCTCGACGACGGGGTCTCGCAGGATCTCGTGGATCTCTGAATCGCGCATCATGGACAGGCCCACGACGAGGACGAACGCGGCATCGCGCAGTGCTGTCTTCAGATCGTTCAGCTGCCGCGGGCCGATGCCGGGGTGCCAGGGCCCCGTGCTGCCGTCCGACCGCGCAACCTGTACGAGTTCTCCGGTCAACGCGTGGGGGGTGAACCGGCCCTCGGCCACTGCGGCCAGGACCAGACGGCGTCGCCGCTCTGTCAGCAGGCTGGCGCGGCTGGCGTTGCGCTCGGAGAACGCAGTGCGGGCCCGCTTCTCGTAGCCGAGATGCAGCGTCAGCAGGTGCCAGTTCACCCGCGGCGCCTCGTCGTCGGCGGACAGAGGGTGGACGGGGACCTTGTTCAAGGGGTCGGCAAGCCACTCTTCCAGACGCGCGTCGATGCCAACACGGCTCGGGCAGGCTGCGTCCTCGAGTTCACGCAGCCGCTGTTCGGCCCTCAGGATGTCGGGGGCGAAGTCGTGAATGTAGGCCCACGCCGCGCGGATCAGCGGAAACCATGTCGCCGGAGGAACGGCGGGAGTGGAAAGGGCCCTGCTGGCACTGAGCTTGGCGACGGCGCGGGTGCTCTGGCCAGGCCACGGATCACCGGCCGGCCAAGGCAGACTCAGAGCAGGCTCCGCTGCCGCCAGATTCTTTATCGTGATGACGTGGCCTCTGACCGTCGCCGGCGAGTTGCCGTCTGCGGCAAAGTCGACGATGTGCTCCCGCAGATCCACCAGGTCCCATCCGTCCGGACGAGCCGGACGTCCGTGTTTCCGGGCCCAGCGGGCCATCGCTCGCAGGTGAGAGGCTATGTGCTGCAAAGTGCGCGGATCACCCATGCCGCCGAGGACGACTCCGCTCTTGAGAACCACGGGATGCCGCGGGTTGAAGGTGAACATCATGAATTCGCGGGCCAGCAGGTTCCAGTACGGGTCCTCCAGCTCAATGCTGAAGTAGACCCTCCAGCTGCTGGCAGCGACGTTGGCCGGTCGCTTCAGGACGCCGTTGAAGTCCCAGAAGCCGCTGTCACCGAACCGTGGGACATAGGCACCGGGCTCGCGGGCCGCAGGCAAGAGCGATCGCCCCTGCACGACCGATTCGTCGTCGCGGAACAAGGACGGGTGCCGCTGCTGGGGCAGATTCAAGATCATGCGTCGAACTCCGTGTGCGCGGCCAGCGGCAGGTCGAGAACGGCCTGGCCGGCTTCGATGTGCTTGCGGGCCAGGGCCAGTTCCTCGGGTGTGCGGTCGTCCAGGACAGCGCCCAGGTTCACCCAGCTCCGCCCCCAGAGCCGCTCGAATGCCTGCGGGGTCAGAAGCGTACGGAGTCGTTTCAAGTGCGCTTCGAAGAGGAGGAGTTGTGGAAGGTTGGTCGGCAGAATCCAAGCGTTGCGGCATTCCAGGCAGCGCAGCGGTGCCACGGCGCAGAGCTCGCCAGGGCGGCTGTAAGGCCCCTGATAGGGGTTCTTGCAGTGAGAGACGCCCATGTCGAGCTGGCCGGCCATGATGTCCTCGGCTTCTTGGGCGGACAGGCCCGATTCCTCCAGCAAGTCCTGGTCGACATCCTCCGTGGTGTCGGAGATGACGGTGGGGCCGTCGGCGCGGTGGAGAGCCTTGTCGAACCAGTGCTGCTGGGCGGTGGAGATCGTCCGCCCAGACATGATGCGCAACGTGGTGCCCTGCGCGTAGTGATTGGCGAAGGTCTCTTCGGTGTGGTCGTCCGCGGCGGCACTGATGCGGCCTTCAGCCACGATGGCCTTCTCGACCTTGACCGATTTCCGCATGCGGCCGATGTGTCGGTCGCCCTTGATCTCGACGCCCATGGCGTCCAGCCAGTTGCCGAACCGCGCCGTCACACGGTGGGGAGCCCATCGGTTGAACACCGCGGTGAAATCCCCGGGGACGGCGGCACTGACGAAGAGCGTGTCCGTAACGTCCGGGGCTTTGGCGCGAACCCGGGCAGTCAGGTTGAGGAGTTGACGGACGATCTCGCTGGCCTCGCGCCGGGCCCCGTCCAGGGTCAGCTGCCCCTCGTCATGGTCGTCCGGGGTCGCCTCGGCGGGTGCAGGGCGGTCACGAAAGGCGCGATGCCGACGCAGTCCGGCACGGTTCTTCACCAGCGTCAGCCGGACGCCCTTGGGCAGGAACTCGACATCCTTCTCACCGAAGCCGGTGACCTCCTCGGAAGTATGGCCGGTGGCGTCCATCAGCAGGACACGGTAGGCATGCAGGTCGAGGGTGGTGGGATACAAGCTCGCGAACAGCTTGCGACACAGTTGGAGCCGAGCCGTCTGCGGGTGCGGGACGCAGCCCTGCCCGGCAGTGAACTCCTGGAGCTCGACGGGCCACTCGCGGGGCGGAGGCGCGAGCCGCCGGATGTGGTCGGGCGTGATCTGATCGTGGGCCAGCCCCCAGAGCAGGTCGGGAACACTCGTCCAGCTGCCCTGATCCGGATGACGCCCCTGGCCCGCGCGAGCCCAACCCTGCTCCAAGCGCTTGCGGGTGGCTCGAGCGCTTTGCCAGGCAGCTCGAATCAGAGCCCGCTTCTCCTTGCGTTCGAACTCGTCCCGCTCCGTCGACTCTCCGCTGCCAAGAAGTGCAGGGCCGCGGGCGAACCGGGCAAGGGCCGGCGCCACCACGCGGTCGGCGTGGTCATCCCGGCGCACGATCAAGACGCGCACTGCCGCGGCTATTGTGTTGGGCCAGGTCGAACTGGGTGCGTAGTCCTCCGGCAAGGCCAGTTCCCACGCCATCAGCGTCTCGAAGAGATCATCGTCGGTCAGGCTCTTTCCGGCCGCCTCAGGGCCGCAGACCTTGTCCACGTACTGGCAGAGCCGTTTGATGCCCATCTGATAGGCCTTCGCGTGGGCCGTGATCGTGGTGGCGGCCACGTACTCGATCCACTCGTCCGCCAGCTGCATAGCCAGCAGCGAGCACCGGTAGTCAGACGGATCCACAACGAGAAGGGTGCGGGAGAATCTGACGACCCTGGGGCCGGTGCCGCCTGGCGGGACGGGCGTTTCCAGAGCTGCCAACAGCCGTTCACGTTCCTGCAGAGTTCGGCCCTTACGCCGTGCTGTTGACATCACCGGCCGCCCTTCGCGCTGCTGATCGCGTGGGAGGCAATGGCGGCGTAGGAGGTCTCGTCGTCGCCCACCCACCCGTTGAACGCGGCCTCGAACTCGTTGATCAGGTCGTCCGTGTATTGGAGGTACTCGTAGGTCGTTTCTGGATTTGAATGGCCGAGTCGCCGGCTGACGATCAGCAGCGGGTTGTGCCGGATGTGCCCGGTCAAGTACGACCGGTGCCGACGACGGCGAGCCTGCAGGTCCGGCTCTTCGCCGTCCATCATGTTCTCCAGATAGGTCAACAGCCGCAGAGCGTAGGTGTGCCGCAGGTCGTGCCATCGCCAGCGTCGAGCCGGCAACAGCGGCGTAGTTTCGTCAGCGAGGTCCGTCATGCGCGTCCAGGCCCGGTGGCGGTAGCTCTTCCAGGCGTCCGCCCCCGGCATCAGACCGCCGCGGCAGACGAACAAGGTCAGGGCCTCCAGGCCGAACTCCCCCTCGAAGACGGTGATCCGCCGCAACTTGGCGTCCATGGCCGACATCTGGAACTCGCGCACGACGCCGTCCAGGACGCCCCTCACGCGGCCGCCGGCGACGTCGACCTCGCCCACCACGAACAGGTCGCGGGCCTTGCGCTCCAAGCTCCGGGCGGCTCGGCAGACGATGTCCGGACGCTCCAGCAGGCAGAAGAGCTCAGCGGATCCGACTGCGTCTTCCGGCACGTAAATGGTGCGTGCTTTGGCGTACTTCGCGCAGGCTTGGACGGTGAACTCCGCCGCCCCGCCCGGCATGCCCGGCCAGAGGCCGACCTCGGGGAGTAGCACGGTCGCCCACTCCCGCCAGCGCGTCCCGGATCCCAGGGCGATGTCGCTGCCCGCGCGGTCGCGCAGTGGTGACCACCCGCGGAAGGTCGGGTTCACCTGAGCGTCGGGCAGTTGCCCGCCCAGTCCCACATCCCTGAAGTACCGGTACTGCTCGAACGTCAGGTGTCGGATGTCCATGCCCGAACGGACCTGCGGGGCCAGGGCGTTACGCCCCCGAGCCGCCAACCTCGCTGGGCGGTGGGTCAAGATCTTCCGGTCGACGAGGAACCCATAGAGATCGTCCAGGACGAATGACTCACGGCTCCAGACCGACCCGCCGACCGGCTTCTTCTGCCATTGGGTCCGATGGCTGCGGTACGACACCAGGTCGGACTCAGTCGCCGACAGGACATCACTGTTCAGCTCGGCAAGATGATCGTCCACCCTGCCGACCACCCGCCCGTAGTCCTTCAACGTGGTCTCGTCCAGCAAGGCCGTTGACAGATACCTGCCGAACTCGCACAACGGAGGGATCGGCGTCTGGGTCTCCTCGTCGAGGTACATCGGTGTCCCGTCGAGGATGCCTCGCCGCTTCAGCAGCGCGGCCACCTGCTCAGCAGAGATCACGTCACTGTCCAGGTACTTCTCCAGCAGCCCGGACTCCACAAAGGCAAGGTCCATACTCGCCCCTCCTCCAGGGGCCGGAGGGGGACTCCCGTCAGCTCACCTGTCTCGTACGTCCACTACCAATCGAGACTGAACCACACATCTCATGAGACAGATTTGAACAGCGGAAAGAAGAAGTGGGTGAGCACCAGCAGGGGGACGACCGTGACGCCGAGGGCGCGCAGGCAGCGGTCCACCGTCTCCGGCTCGGGGCCGGCGTCGACGACCACGGCCGCGCCCTCCCCCGCCGCCAGGGCCAGCGCGTCGCCCTGGCCCACGTCGCAGACCGCCAGCCGCCAGCCCGGCGGCGGCCAGCCGGTGAGCGGGCGGATCAGCGGGGCGGGGCGCAGGACCGCCAGGGCCAGCAGTACGGCGCAGGCCGCGCACAGCCACCGGTGCCGCACCAGTCGGCGGGCCACCAGGACAGCCGCCGCGGTGAGCGCGGCCAGCAGCAGCGCGCCGGTCCAGCTGCCGGGCCAGGCGATCTCGGCGCCGGGCAGGGAGGCCCCCGCCCGGGCGATGGCGGCGACGGCCCCGGTGGGCCAGCCCGCCAGCCGGGCCAGCGCCTCGGCCAGCGGCGGCGCGAGGGGCGCGGTGACCAGGGCGGCGAAGCCCAGCACGGTGGCGGGCGCGACCAGGAACTCGGCCAGCATGTTGCACGGGATCGCCACCAGGCTGACGTGGGCCGCGAGGACCGCGACCACGGGCGCGCACACCGCCTGTGCCGCCGCGGCCGCCGCCAGCGCCTCGGCGAGCCTCCCCGGCATCCCCCGGCAGCGCAGGGCCTCGCTCCAGCGGGGTGCGACGGTGAGCAGCGAGCCGGTGGCCAGGACCGAGAGGATGAAGCCGAAGTCGCGGGCCAGCCACGGGTCGTAAAGGACGAGCAGCAGTACGGCGGCGGCCAGGGCCGGCAGCAGGGACCGCCGTCTTCCGGTGCCGATCGCCACGATGGTGATCAGCCCGCAGGCCGCCGCCCGCAGCACACTGGGCTCGGGGCGGCAGACCACCACGAAGGCGAGGGTGAGCAGCGCCCCGGCGACCGCGGTGGTGCGCAGCGACATCCCCAGCCGGGGCGCCATGCCCCGGCGTTCGGCGCGTACGGCCCTGCCCGGCGGCCCGATGAGCAGCACCAGCAGGATCGCGAGGTTCGCCCCGCTGACCGCCAGCAGATGGAGCATGTCGGCGGCCCGGAAGGCGGCGTCGAGGTCGGCCGGGATGCGCGAGGTGTCGCCGACGACCAGCCCGGGCAGCAGCGCCCGCGCGTCGCCCGGCAACCCGTCACTGGCCTCCCGCAGCCCGGAGCGCAGCTCTCCCGCGATGCGCTGGGGGGTCGTCGGGCCGACGGTCACCGTGGGCGGCCCGCCGGTGCTCACCCTCAGGACGGCGGCGATGTCGCGGCCCCCGGCACCGCCGTCCTGTGGCGGCAGGAGCCGGGCCCGGAGCCGCAGCCGGGTGGTGGGCAGCAGATCGAGCCATCCCGCGGGCGGCCCGGCGGCCGATTCCGTACCCCGTACCAGGACGAGCACCGGCGACCGGGTGGCGGTCACCGTGCCGTCGGCGGTGGTGACGCGCAGGGCCTCGGCACGCAGCATCACCGTGCCCGCCGTCTGCTCCGAGCCGCGTACGCGGGGCCGGACGACACGCGGATCGCCGGTGACGGCCACCTCGACGGTGACGTGCGCGTACTGCCGGGCCGCCGCCGGCAGGGGTCCTCGGTGCAGATCGGCCGCGTGCGCCGCGGCCACCCCGCCGCCGGCGGCGGCGCACACCAGCGTCATGGCGACGGCCGTACGCCCGCCTCCCCGGGCCCCGGCCCGGCCCCGGGCCGGAACCAGGCACACCGCCGCACCGAGGAGACACAGCGCCACGCCCGCGACGGCCGCGCCGCCCGGAGCGCCCAGGGCCAGGGCCGCCGCACTCCAGGCGGCCAGCGCGGGCGGCACCAGCCGCAGGTCGGCCGGGCCCTCCTGGCGCGGTTCCGCCGCTCCCAGCCGACGGCCTGCGGCGGAGTGGACCGCCGACCGGACCCCGGTAGCGGTCGGCATATCGGTCGAAGTGCTCGCGGTCACGGCCCGACCAGCGGCTTCAGTTCGGCGAAGCGGCGCTCCCCGATCCCGCTGACCTCACGGAGTTCCTCGACGGAGGAGAAGCCGCCGCGCTCGGTGCGGTGGTCGATGATGCGCCGGGCCATCACGGGCCCGATACCGGGGAGCGTGTCGAGCTGTTCGGCCGTGGCGGCGTTGAGGCTGACCGGCCCGCCCGCCGCCGGTCCGCCCCCGGCAGCGGGGGCGGCGGGCGGGCCGGGTACGGCTGCCGCGGTGGGAGGCTCCCCGACGACGATCTGCTCGCCGTCGGCCAGCGGCCGGGCGCGGTTGAGGCCGTGGAGGTCGGTGCCCGGCCGGACACCGCCCGCGGCCCGCAGGGCGTCGGCCACCCGGGCGCCGGCCGGCAGCCGGTGGACCCCGGGTCTGCGGACCTCGCCCGCCACGTCCACCAGCAGCGGTCCTCCCCCAAGGGCCGCGCCGGAAGCCGTACCCGAAGCCGCCGCGGGCGCCGGGGCGGTGGAAGGCGCCGGGGAAGAGAGCGGGGAGGGCCCGGGACTCGAGCGGGAGGCCGACTCCACCGGCGGCGCCTGCACCGTCTGCGGGCGCCCGCTCCAGAAGTGGTGTACGGCGAAGCCGAGGGCCACGGCCAGGGCCAGGGCGAGTGCGGCCAGTGTGCGCGGTTCCACTCCGCACCGCGTGCGCACCCACAGCGGCAACCTGTCCCGTACGGCCTCCGCCAGCCGTGCGCGCCGGGTCACGTCCACGGGGCCGGGGCCGGGGCCGGGGCCGGGGACTGCGTCCGGCTCGGTCACGGAAGCGGGGGCAGACGTGCGTGCGGGCGCGGGCGCGCCGCCGGGGACGGAACCGGAGGCTGAGGCGGGGACGGGACCGGCCGGACGCGGCGCCGGCACCCGCTCCCGCGGGAGCTCCGCCGTCAGGCGGCCGGCCCGTGCCTGCCGGACCGCGTCGCGCGCGGCCGTGATGGCCTCCGTCCGCGACAGCGGGGCGGGCGCCCCGCCGGTGTCCGGCCCACCCGGCTCTGTTTCCGGCCCCGGCCCCGACGCCGGTGGGGCGTTCCCGAGCAGCGCGTCCGCGCGGGCTCGCAGGGGTGCCGCCTCGGCGGCCCGCCGGATCTCCCGCCGGCGTCCGCGCCGCCCCGCGTACGGAACGGCCCCGCCGGGGCCCCGGTGACGCCCGGGACCTGCCGCCAGAGGACGCAGCGGCGGACGGGCCGATGGACGGGAGGCGGAGGTGCGCGGTCGGAGGCGTGGTGGGGTGCTCATGCCGCTCGACGGTAGGCGGGAGTGCCCGTCCCGTCCGGTCGCGGCTTTCCTCCGTGGACTACCGGCCGGTTGTGGACAAGTCCGTCACCTGTCGGAGTGACACCACGACGCCCAGCAGCCCCGGCCCCGTGTGTGCGCCGATGACCGCCCCCACCTCGCTGACGTGCAGTTCCCCGAGCCCGGGCAGCCGGGTGCGCAGCCGCTGTGCGAGCTGGTCGGCACGGTCCGAGGCCGACAGGTGGTGGACGGCGACGTCCACGTCGGCGCCGCCCGCCCGCTCCGCCACGATCTCCTCCAGTCGGGCGATGGCCCGGGAGGCGGTGCGGACCTTCTCCAGCATGCCGATACGGCCGTCCTCCAGCTCCAGCAGCGGTTTGACCGCCAGGGCCGAGCCCAGCAGGGCCCGGGCCGCACCGATGCGGCCGCCGCGCCGCAGGTACTCCAGGGTGTCCACGTAGAAGAACGCGGAGGTCCCCTCGGCCCGCTTCCGGGCCGCGGCGACCGTCTCGTCCAGCGTGCCGCCCGCCTCGGCGGTCTCGGCGGCGGCCAGGGCGCAGAAGCCCAGCGCCATCGCCACCATGCCGGTGTCCACCACCCGCACCGGTACGGGCGCCTCCCGGGCGGCGGTCACGGCCGCGTCGTAGGTGCCGGAGAGTTCGGCCGACAGGTGGAGGGAGACGATGCCCTCCACCCCCGGCTCCCGCGCGATGGAGCGGTACACCTCGGCGAACACCTGCGGGCCGGGGCGGGAGGTGGTGACGGACCGCCGTTTGCGCAGGGCCTCGGCCAGCGAGCGGGCGGAGAGCTCGGTGCCCTCCTCCAGCGCCCGGTCGCCCAGCACCACGGTCAGCGGCACCGAGGCGATGCGGTGGTGTTCCAGTGCCGCCTGCGGCAGGTAGGCCGTGGAATCGGTGACGATCGCGACATGGCGGGACATGGGGCGGAGATTACCGGGCCTTTCCTCGCCGCGGTGAAGCGAGCGGTACGCCGCGGTCCGCGGTACGGCGGCCCGCTGCCCGATGGTTCACTCAACGGCCTTTCGCGGTGGTGCGGTTCGGGTGGCGGGCGCACCGCGCGGGGTTCACGACGCGCTCTGGGGGCGGCCCTTGCCGAAGTCCGGCCCGAAGTCCGGCCCGAACTCCTTGGTGAAGTCGGTGCCGAAGTCCGCCGTGCGGCCCTGCGCATCACCCTTCGGGCCCTCGATGCCCGGCGCCTGCGGGGCCCGCACGCCGGGAGCCTCCGCGGCGCTCGGGTCCTGCCGCTCCTTTGGGCTCCGCGCGCCGGGCGTGGCGGTCCCGGGGGCGGCCTCGGAGGCGGAAGCCGTCCAGTGCCGCAGCGCACCCGCCTCGATCTCGATCTGATCGCTCAGCGCGGCCAGTCCGTCCTCGTCGTGCCGCCGGGCCCGGTCCTGTGCGGCGAAGCGCAGCGAGTCCGCGGAGGCACGGATGCGGTCGGCGCGCTCCCGCGCGTCCGGGAGCCGGGCGGCGATCCTGCCGCGATCCGGCTCGCGCTCCATCAGCAGTCGCAGCTCGCCGTCCAGCTGACGGGCGTGCTCGTCGAGCCGGTCGAGCAGGCCGGCCGCCTCGCTCAGCGAGGGGTCGTTCCGGGTCCCGGTCTCCAGTGCGCGGCGCGTGCTGTCCAGGGAACCGCGCAGTTCCAGCCGTACCCGGGCCAGTTCGCCCACCGGGCCGGGCTGGGCGCTGCGGGCCTTGAGCGTGGTCTCCTCGACGGTGCGGCGCACCTGCTGCCCCGTCCGCTCCACGCCGCGCCTGACCGCCCGCACGGTCTTCACCGTGGCGACCGCGCCGAGGACGACGAAGAGCACGAAGAGGAAGGCCAGCAGACCGATGACGAACTCCACAGCTCCGCTCCTTCGTCGGCCGGTGTGCCGCCGCCCTCCGGAGCCCGGAGGGGGCGGTCGTCCTCCCAGGGTAAACGCGCGGAGCCGGTCCCGGGTTCCGGCGGGCCCGGAGTGCTCCTCTCTTCCGTCCCGCAGGGGGCCCGGCGGTCTCCCGGCCGCCTCCCGGAGCGCGGCCCGGCCTCCCCTTCTCCGCCCGCCTTCTCGCCGCCGTCCGCCCGCTGGTCTACCGTCGGTCCACGCCCGTAGTCGGACTGGATGGTGGTGCGCCGATGCACACACACGCGCAGACGGGCCCGGCCGGACGCCGGGCCGGGGGGCTGCCCGGGGATCTGGCCGGTGACTTGGCCGGTGACCTGGCCGCCATCGTGGGGCGCGACCACGTCAGGACCGACGACGGTGCGCTGGCCGCCTACGCCCGCGACGCCACCCCCCTCTTCCACGCCCGGCCGCAGGCCGTGGTGCTGCCCGGCAGCACCGACGAGGTCGCCGCGGTCCTGCGGTACGCCACCGAGCGGGGCGTACCGGTCGTACCGCGCGGCGCGGGCTCCAACCTGTGCGCCGCCACCGTGCCCCTGCGCGGCGGCATCGTCATGGTGCTCACCCGGCTCGACCGAATTCTGGAGGTCAGCCCCGCCGAGCTGCTGGCCCGCGTCCAGCCCGGGGTGACCACCGCCGCGCTGGCGGACGCGGCGGCGCGCGAGGGCCTGCTGTACGCCCCCGACCCCGGCAGCCGCACCGTCTCCACCGTCGGCGGCAACGTGGCGACCTGCGCCGGCGGCCTGCGCGGCCTGAAGTACGGCGTCACCCGCAACCATGTGCTCGGCCTGGAGGCCGTCCTGCCCACCGGGGAGGTCATCCGCACCGGCGGCCGGCTGTGGAAGGACGTGGCCGGCTACGACCTCACCCGGCTGCTGACCGGTTCCGAGGGCACCCTCGCGGTGATCACCGAGGCCACCGTGGCCCTGCTGCCGGCTCCCGAGGAGACCGGCACCGGGGTCGCCTACTTCGACTCGCTCGCCGACGCCTCCCGGGCCGTCGCGGCCGTCATCGCCGACGGGATCGTCCCGGCCACGCTGGAGTTCCTCGACCGCAAGTGCGTCTCGGCCGTCGAGGAGTTCGCCGGGCTCGGCCTGCGGCGGGACGCCGGGGCGCTGCTGCTCTTCGGCGACGACGGCTCCAGGCGCACCGTGGCGGGCACCCTCGCCCGTATCGGGGAGGTGTGCGGGGCCTCCGGGGCCCTGGAGGTCACCCTCGCCGAGGACGTGGCCCGCTCCGACGCCCTGCTCGCCGCCCGCCGCTGCTCGCTTCCGGCGCTCTCCCGGCTGGGTTCGCTCACGATCCTGGAGGACGCCACCGTGCCCCGCCACCGGCTCGCCGAGATGGTGGACCGCATCGACGAGATCGCCGACCGCCACGGTCTGCGGATCGCCACCTTCGGGCACGCCGGGGACGGCAACCTCCACCCCACCTGCGTACTCGATCCCGACGACGGCGAGGGGGCCGACCGCGCCCACCGGGCGTTCGCCGAGATCTTCGCGGCCGCCATCGCCCTGGACGGCACCATCACCGGCGAGCACGGTGTGGGCGCCGCCAAACTGCCCTACCTGGCCGACCGGATCGGGGACGACCAGGTCGCCCTGCTGCGCCGTGTCAAGCAGGCCTTCGACCCGGCGGGCATCCTCAACCCGGGAAAGCTCGGATCCTGACTTCCTCCCCGCCCGACGGCGGGGGTGTCCACGGAGGACCCCCGATGACCGACTCCGCACCCCGTTCCGATCCCGCTTCCTCCTCCGAGCCCTCCGAGCCCGCCCCCTCCCCCGGGCCCGTTACCGGACGGGGCGAAGGGCTCGGCGTCTTCGACAAGGCGCTGCTCGACCGCTGCATCTCCTGCGGGTTCTGCCTGCCCGCCTGCCCCACCTACGCCCTCACCCGCCAGGAGCCCTCCTCCCCGCGCGGCCGTATCACCCTGATGCGGGCGCTGGAGTCCGGCGACCTCACCCCGGACGACCCCACCCTGGCCGAGGAGTCGTCGTTCTGCCTGGGCTGCCGGGCCTGTGAGCCGGTCTGCCCGGCGGGCGTGGAGTACGGGCAGCTGCTGGAGCAGTGGCGCGACCACCAGTGGCAGGGGCGCGGCCGACCCCTGATCGCCCGGCTGCTGATGGCCGCGGTGTCCCGGCCGTGGCTGCTGCGCCTCCAGGGGCTGGTGCGGCGCCACGCCCGGGAGCGCCGTCCGGCGAGCGGGGAGCGAAAGCGGGAGCGGCCGGTGTCGCTGATGCTGGGCTGCGCCGAGCGCGGGCTGTACCCGTCCGTCTCGCGCGCCGTGCGCGAGCTGCGGCCGGAGGTCGCCGTCCCCGCCGGGCAGGGCTGCTGCGGCGCGCTGCACGCCCACAACGGCGACTCCGCCGCCGGCGCCGGGATGGCCCGCGCGCTCGGCGAGCGGCTGCCGGGCACCGTCGTGACCACCTCCGGCGGCTGCGCCGCCCATCTCGCCCACCACCTGGGCCGCGACCGCGTCAGGGAGCTGAGCGAGTACCTGGAGGCCACCGGCCACCGGCCCTCGGGCCGGGTCACGGTCGGCGGGCGCCGGGCGCGGGTGGCGCTCCAGGACTCCTGCCACCTGCGCAACGGCCTGGGCGTGACCCGCCCGCCCCGCGAACTCGTCGCCGCGGTGGCCGAGTACGTCGAGCTGCCCGGCGCGGGCGACTGCTGCGGCGCCGCCGGCACGTACGCGATGCTGCGGCCGGAGGACAGCCGGGCCGTGCTGGCCCCGAAGCTGGAGGCGCTGCGGAAGCTGGACGTGGACTACGTCGTGGCGGTCAACCCCGGGTGTCTGCGCCAGCTGCGGCAGGGACTGCGCCGTACGCGCTCCCGTACGAAGGCCGTCCATCTGGCCGAACTTCTCGCCATGGCGGCGCGGTCGGAGCCGGGGGCGGGACCGGGAACCGAGCCCGGCCCGGGAACGGACGCCGGGCCGGCGGCGGGCTGAACGCACGCGGCGGCGGGGCCGCGGCCGGTGAGCCGCGGCCCCGCCGCCGCGTGACGCAGGTACCCCCGGGTCAGGCGGGGACGACGTTCACCAGCTTCGGCGCCCGCACGATCACCTTGCGGACGTCCGCCCCGCCCAGCGCGCCGACGATCGCCGGCTCGGCCAGTGCCCGGGCCTCCAGGTCGGCCTCGGAGATGTCCGGGGCGACCTCCAGACGGGCCTTGACCTTGCCCCGCACCTGCACGACGCAGGTCACGGTCTCGTCCACCACGTACCGGGGATCGGCCACGGGGAAGTCCTCGTGGACGACGCCGGTGTCGTGGCCCAGCCTGCGCCACAGCTCCTCGGCGATGTGCGGGGCCAGCGGCGCGATCAGCAGCACCAGGTGCTCGGCCACCTCGCGCGGCACCTCGCGCAGCCGGGTGACGTGGTTGTTCAGCTCGGTGATCTTCGCGATGGCGGTGTTGAAGCGCAGCCCCTCCATGTCCTGCCGCACCCCGTCGACCGCCTTGTGCAGTGCGCGCAGGGTCTCCTCGTCCGGCTCGGCGTCGACGACCGAGACCTCGCCCGTCGCCTCGTCGACGACGTTGCGCCACAGCCGCTGCAGCAGCCGGTACTGGCCGACGACCGCGCGGGTGTCCCACGGGCGGGAGACGTCCAGCGGGCCCATGGCCATCTCGTACAGCCGCAGGGTGTCCGCGCCGTACTCGGCACAGATCTCGTCCGGAGTGACGGCGTTCTTCAGGGACTTGCCCATCTTGCCCAGCGTCCGGCCGACCTTCTCGCCGTTGTACCAGTAGGCGCCGTCGCGCTCGGTGACCTCGGCGGCGGGCACCGCGATGCCGCGGGAGTCGCGGTAGACGTAGGCCTGGATCATGCCCTGGTTGAACAGCTTGTGGAACGGCTCGGCCGAGGAGACGTGCCCCAGGTCGTACAGCACCTTGGACCAGAAGCGGGCGTACAGCAGGTGCAGCACGGCGTGTTCGGCGCCGCCGACGTACAGGTCCACGCCGCCGGTGGGCATCCCCTCGCGCGGGCCCATCCAGTAACGCTCGATCTCCGGGTCGACCAGCTTCTCGCTGTTGTGCGGGTCCAGGTAACGCAGCTCGTACCAGCAGGAACCGGCCCAGTTGGGCATGGTGTTGGTCTCGCGGCGGAACCTGCGCGGGCCGCGCCCGTCGCCCAGGTCCAGCGTGACGTTCACCCAGTCCTCGTTCCGCGACAGCGGGGTCTCGGGCTCGGTGTCGGCGTCGTCGGGGTCGAAGGTGCGCGGGGAGTAGTCCTCGACCTCGGGCAGTTGCAGCGGCAGCATCGACTCGGGCAGCGCGTGTGCCACGCCGTCCTCGTCGTAGACGATCGGGAACGGCTCGCCCCAGTAGCGCTGGCGGCTGAACAGCCAGTCGCGCAGGCGGTAGTTGACGGTGCCCTCGCCGATGCCGCGCTCGGTCAGCCACTCGGTCGTCCGGGCCTTGGCCTCGGCCACGCCCAGACCGTCCAGCGACACCTCCACACCGGTGGAGTTGATGATCGCCGCGTCGTAGGAGGAGAAGGCGTCGTCCCAGGTGGCCGGGTCGGTGCCGCGGCCGTCGGTCGGCTCGACCACGCAGCGCATGGGCAGTTCGAAGGCGCGGGCGAAGGCGAAGTCACGGCTGTCGTGCGCGGGGACGGCCATGATCGCCCCGGTGCCGTAGCCCATCAGCACGTAGTCGGCGATGAAGACCGGGATCCGCTCGCCGCCGGCCGGGTTGACGGCGTATGCGCCGGTGAAGACACCGGTCTTCTCCTTCGCCTCGGCCTGCCGCTCGACGTCCGACTTGGCGGCCGCCCGCTTGCGGTACTCCGAGACCGCCTCGGACGGCGTGGAGTGGCCGCCCGTCCACACCTCGTGGGTGCCCTCGGGCCAGGCGTCGGGGACGATCCGGTCCACCAGTTCGTGCTCGGGTGCCAGCACCATGTACGTGGCCCCGAACAGCGTGTCCTGACGGGTGGTGAAGACGGTGATGCGCTCGCCGTCGGCGCCCTCGACCGGGAACTCGATGCGGGCGCCCTCGCTGCGGCCGATCCAGTTGCGCTGCTGCAGCTTGATCGCCTCGGGCCAGTCCAGCGCGTCCAGGTCGCGCAGCAGCCGCTCGGCGTAGGCGGTGATGCGCATGTTCCACTGGCGCAGCTTGGCCTTGAAGACGGGGTAGTTGCCGCGCTCGGAGCGGCCCTCGGCGGTGACCTCCTCGTTGGCCAGGACGGTGCCCAGACCGGGGCACCAGTTGACCGGCGCGTCGGAGGCGTACGCCAGGCGGTACCCGCCCAGTACGTCGGCCCGCTCGGCCTCGCTCAGCTCACTCCAGGCCCGGCCGTCCGGCGTGGGACGGGCACCGGTCTCGAACTGCCCGGCCAGTTCGGAGATCGGCCGGGCCCGGCCGGCCTCCTCGTCGTACCAGGAGTTGAAGATCTGCAGGAAGATCCACTGGGTCCACTTGTAGTAGTCCGGGTCGATCGTGGCGAAGGACCGGCGCTGGTCGTGGCCCAGGCCCAGCCGCCGCAGCTGGGCCTTCATGTTCTTGATGTTGGCCTCGGTGGACACCCGCGGGTGGGTGCCGGTCTGCACGGCGTACTGCTCGGCGGGCAGGCCGAAGGCGTCGAAGCCCAGGGTGTGCAGCACGTTGTGGCCGGTCATGCGCAGATAGCGCGCGGTGACGTCCGTGGCGATGTAGCCCAGCGGATGCCCGACGTGCAGGCCCGCGCCCGAGGGGTAGGGGAACATGTCCATGACGAAGCGCTTGGGGAGAGCGGCGGTCTCCGGGTCACCGGCCAGATCCCCGGTGGGGTTGGGGGCCTCGTACACGCCGCGCTCGTCCCAGAAGTCCTGCCAGCGCGCCTCGATCTCCGCGGCCAGCGCGGCCGTGTAGCGATGGGGGGCCGCGGTCTCCGCGGCGGCGGTGGTCTCGCTCATCGTCCTCTAAGCTCCATCGGTCGTCGTCTGCCCGCGGGAGGGCTCACGGCCCGTAAACGAAAAGGCCCCTCGCACAGGAGGGGACGCCGCGCTGGTTCCGACCTCACCGGAACCGGGACCGGAGGGTCGGCGCTGGTTCAGCGCGGCCCGCTAAGCAGAAGGCGTACGGCACGCATGCCGTCAGGGTACCGCAAGGCCTTCCCCGCTCCGGCGACCGTCCGGAGCGGGGACAGAGCCCGGACAGAGCCCGGACGGACGAGAGCGGGCCGCCCTTTTGGACGGCCCGCTCTCCCGGTGTGGAGCTAAGGAGAATTGAACTCCTGACCTCTTGCATGCCATGCAAGCGCTCTACCAACTGAGCTATAGCCCCTTGTTCCCTCCGTCGCGGTCCCCCGCGGCGGCGATGCCTACTGTACACGTCCGGAAGCGCTCTTCGCCAAATCCCATAACGGCCAGGTCACGACCGTCCGGGTACTGTCGTACTCCCACGCCCGTACGCAGTCTGCCGCCGCGTCCGGGCAACCGGCCGCGCCCGCCCGCACGTCCACGCATACGACCGCCACAGCCAGGAGCCGGAGCCGCCCGTGAGTACGCTGCAGTTGACCGCCGACCGCCGGTTCCCCGCGGCGCGGGCGTATCTGCTGAAGCGCTCCACACGGCTCGCCGCCGTGTTCTGCCTGCTCTCCTTCACCGCCTTCCTGGCGGCGCAGAGCGCGGCGAACGTCTCCATGATCGACCTGATGGTCTACCGGACCGAGGGCTGGACGGCCCGCACCGGCGGCGACCTGTACGCGATGCGTGCCACGCACGCCGAACTGCCCATGACCTACCCGCCGTTCGCCGCGCTGCTGTTCATACCCCTGACCCTGGTCGACGTGCCGACGATGCGGCTGCTGGCGACCGGGGCGAACCTCGCCCTGCTGGTCGCCCTGGTCCATCTGTCGCTGCGGCTGACCGGACGTCCGCTGAACCTTCCCCGCCCGGCCGCCGCCCTGGCGCTGTCGGCGGTCGCCGTCTGGTGCGAGCCGGTGTGGACGACGCTGCGGTACGGCCAGGTCAACCTGCTGCTGGCGGTGCTGGTGCTGTGGGACCTGTCCCGGCGCTCCGGCCACCGCTGGGCCGGCGTCGGCATCGGGGTGGCCGCCGGGATCAAGCTGACCCCCGCGCTGTTCGCGGTCTTCCTGGCCCTGTGCGGGCTGACCCTGGCCTGGCGGCGAAGGCGGCTCTCCGGCGGCCCGGTGCGGCTGTGGAACGACTGGCTGCGCCGGGCCGCCGTCGCCTCGGGCGCGTTCGCCGGGACGGTCGCGCTGGCGGCGCTGGTGCTGCCGCGGGACTCCCGGAACTTCTGGACCGGGGCCCTCTTCTCCCCCGAGCGCGTCGGCCGGGTCGAGGACACCGCCAACCAGTCGCTGCGCGGCGTCCTGGCGCGGCTGCTGCACACGGCCGAACCCGGCGCCGGCTGGACGGTGCTCGCCGTCGCGGCGGCCGTGGCGGGGCTCGCCGTCGCGGTGGCCGCCGTGCTCGCCGGCCCGCGCCGGCTGCCCTCCGCGCACGCCTGGGCCGCCGTCTGCGTCGCCTGCACCGCGCTGCTGGTCAGCCCCGTCTCCTGGTCGCACCACTGGGTGTGGTGCGTGCCCGCCGTGCTGCTGCTGGGCTCGGAGGCGCTGCGCCGCGGCAGTGCGCCGTGGTGGACGGGTACGGCACTGGCGACGCTGCTGTTCTGCTCCTACGCGCTGTGGTGGGTGCCGCACGGCTCCTCCGTGGAGCGGTTCGAACTGCGGCAGAGCGGTGCGCAGACGGTGCTGTCCGCGGTCTATCCGGCGGCCGGCGCGGTGCTGCTCGCCCTCGCCGCCGTCCTGGCGGTACGCGCGCTGCGGCGGCCCGCGCCGTACCCGGGGCCGGCGGGATCCTCCGGCGCCCTCCCCGCGCCCAGGGCCCGTGCGGCCTCACGAGCCCGTGCGCGGCGGGCGACGGTCAGGCCGCCACGAAGGAGTAGAAGCGCTTGAGAGTGCAGTGCTCCTCAAGGAGCCGGCCGTAGATCGGCTCGCCCTCCAGCTCGCGGTAGGTCTCGATCGGGTCGCCCTTGATGATCAGCGCCCGCGCGCACTCGACACACCAGTACTGGTACGCCGTGTTGACCGGCTCCATGTCGCGGACGATCGGGGTCCCGCTGCCGCACCAGTCGCACTTCCTGCTGTGTGCACCCATGTCCGTCAGTCAACTCCAGCCGTGACCGCAGGCGTGCGCACGTGGGGAACCCCTCCGCTGTCTCTGCCGTCCTCGATGTCTCCGAACGCCCCGGCGGGCTCCCGCTGCGCGCAGCGGCCCGTCCGGCGTTCCGATTCTGCCATGCTCCGTCCGCGGGCAGGAGGGCGCGAACGCGTGCGACGAGGTTCCGCTTCCCCCCTCACCGCACCGCTCCGGGGCGCCTCCGCCGGAAAAGCGAAGATCCCGCCCCCGGTGGGGGACGGGATCTCTCTCACTCGTGTGGAGCTAAGGAGAATCGAACTCCTGACCTCTTGCATGCCATGCAAGCGCTCTACCAACTGAGCTATAGCCCCAAGGCTCCGGCTCCGCCGCTTCCACCGCGGTGCCGTGAACGGGAAGAAGCTTAACCGGTGGCCTGCCCGAATGCGAAATCCGCCGCCGGTCCACCCCGGACCGGCCCTCGGACCGGCCCCCGGGGAGCCTTTCGGGCCGGCCTCAGGAGCGTGTCAGACGTCGTCGCCGAGGACCGGCTGGGGAAGCGTTCCGGCGTTGTGCTCCAGCAGCCGCCAGCCGCGCGCCCCCTCGCCAAGGACCGACCAGCAGCAGTTGGTCAGCCCGCCCAGCGATTCCCACGAGCCCGGTTCCAGGCCCAGCAGACGGCCGATGGTGGTGCGGATCGTGCCGCCGTGGCTGACCACGACCAGAACCCCGCCGTCGGGCAGCTTGTCGGCGTTGCGCTCGACCACCGGCGCCGCGCGGTCGGCCACCTCGGTCTCCAGCTCGCCGCCGCCGCGCCGCACGGGCTCGCCGCGCTTCCAGGCGGCGTACTCCTCGCCGTGGCGCTCGACGATCTCCTCGTGCGTCAGCCCCTGCCACACGCCCGCGTACGTCTCGCGCAGGCTCTCGTAGCGGGTGACCTCCAGGCCGGTGACCGCGGCCAGCTCGGCGGCGGTGTCCACGGCCCTCTTCAGATCGGAGGCGATGATCGCGTCCGGCCTGAGCGCCGCGAGCAGCCGCGCGGCACGGCGGGCCTGCTCCAGGCCCGCCTCGGTCAGCTCGATGTCCGTGGTGCCCTGGAAGCGTCGTTCGAGGTTCCACGCGGTCTGCCCGTGCCGCCACAGCACGATGCGGCGGCCGCGTCCCGCCACGCGTCCGTTCAGCTCAGCTCACCGCCCTCGTCCGCGGCGGCCTCGCCCTCGCCCTTGCCCCGGGTGGCCTTGGCGTCCTCGGGCAGGTCGATCTCCGGGCAGTCCTTCCACAGGCGCTCCAGCGCGTAGAAGACCCGCTCCTCGCTGTGCTGGACGTGCACGACGATGTCGACGAAGTCCAGCAGGACCCAGCGGCCGTCGCGCTCGCCCTCGCGGCGCACCGGCTTGACGCCCTTCTCCTTCTGCAGCCGTTCCTCGATCTCGTCGACGATCGACTTGACCTGGCGGTCGTTGGGCGCGGAGGCCAGCAGGAAGGCGTCGGTGATGGAGAGCACATCACTGACGTCGTACGCGACGACGTCGTGGGCGAGCTTGTCGGCGGCAGCCTGGGCTGCTGCGTTGATCAGCTCGATGGAGCGGTCCGTGGCGGTCACAGGCAACGCTTTCGGTCGGTGGTCTACAACCCCTCCAGGGTCTCACGACCCGCCGCGGACCGGCTCCGTCGGGCCCGGCGGGGCTCCCCCCCGCCGGACCACCGGGCTCCCCCGCCGGTCCGCCGCGCCCGCCCGCGGTCTCACGACCCCCCGGGCTCGTAGTCCCGGCCGAGCACCACCGTGATGTCGGCGTTCGCCGCGCCCTTGCCCTCGGTCACGGCCTTCCCGGACAGACCGAGCGTTCTGGCGACCTCCTCGGCCCTGGCTCTGTCCTCGGCGTCGGAGTAGGTCACGCGGGTGGTGGCCGACGCGGAGTCCGCGCTGCCGCCGCCGACCACCGTGTAGCCGCCGTTGACCAGCGCCACCCTGGCGTTGTTCGCCGCCTTCTCGTCACCGGTGGCGTCCTTCAGGCTCACCCGCGGCGTGGCGTCGGGGTCGGTGTTCTTCACCGTGCCGCCGAGCACGTCCTTCACCAGGCCCTCGCTGGTGGCGTCGCTGAGCGTGCCGTCCGCCTCCACCGGCAGCAGTTCGGTGCCGTAGGCGCCCTTCCCGGCGTATCCGGCCAGCGAGGCGAGGCTGGCTCCGAGCTGTCCGTCGGTCAGTGAGGGGTCGAGGATCTGGGTCAGC
Source organism: Streptomyces mangrovi (assembly GCF_900114215.1). Lineage (GTDB taxonomy): Bacteria > Actinomycetota > Actinomycetes > Streptomycetales > Streptomycetaceae > Streptomyces > Streptomyces barkulensis. The sequence goes on from NZ_FOSG01000005.1 coordinate 218,636, forward strand.
GCCCGGACCGTGCCGGTGGCGGTCTTCGGATCGTCGGACATCTTCTCCAGCGTGGCCCGCAGGACCTGCCCGAACCGGGCCAGCTGCCGCGTCTGCGGTTCGCCCTCGGCCCGGTGCGTGGCGTAGGCGACGGCGGCCCTTCCGTCCAGGTCGCGCCCCTTGCCCCGCCGCACCGGCGGATCGTCCCCCTCCTTCGCGCCGGGCACGGTGGCGTCGGCGTCCAGGGAGATGCCGCCGACCAGATCGACCCAGTTCTCCAGGTAGGGGGTGTCCAGCCGCCAGGTTCCCCTGATGTCGGTACCCAGCAGCAGGCCCAGCGCGTCGCGGGTGGCCGCCGCGCCCTCGGCCTCGAAGGACTTGCCCAGCGTCGTCCCCTCCCCCGCGCCGCCGGAGGCGACGACCAGGGAGTTGGGCAGCAGGACGGTGGTGCCCCTGCCCGCGGTCTCGTTGTTGACCAGCAGCGCGGTGGACATCTCCCCGTCGTCGATGTCGCGCAGGTGGACGACGATCACCTTGCGCTTCTGGGCGCCCGAGGCCGCCTCGCCGGCCCCGCCGTCCCCCGAGGTGCCGGGCAGCATGCCCGCCCACCACAGCCAGCCGACGCCGCCGGTCAGCACCACGGCGAGCGCGACGACCAGGGCCACCGTGCGGTTGCGGCCCCGGCGTTTGGCCTCCTCGCGCCGCTCGGTGCGGCTCTCGGAGAACTTCAGCCAGTCGATGACGTCCTCGGACTCCTCGTCCGGCTCCTCGACGAAGGAGAACTCCTCGGTGCGGTACTCGTCGGCATCCGCGCCGGCAGGGGCGGTGGTGCCGCGGCCCGCGCCGGGCCCGGATTCCGGCGCGTCGCCGGCCCCGGCCGGTCCGGTGGGCTCGGCCGGTCCGGTGGGCCGTTCCTCGTACCAGGGCTCCTGGGCCTGCTGCGGGATCCACGTCTGTGCCACCGGCTCCTGGCGCCCGGTGGCGGAGGTGTCCCAGTCGCCGTACCGGCCGTCCTGCCCGTCGTACCCGCCGCCGTGGGGGCCGGGAGCGTAGGGGTCCTGGGTGTAGGGGCCCTGGGCGTAGGGGTCCTGGGCGTAGGGGTCCTGGGCGTATCCGGTCCGGGCTCCCCCGGCATGGGGATCGGTGGCGTGGGGATCGGCGGTGTAGGAGCCGGGGGCGTACGTGCCCGGGTCGTAGGACCCCGTGCCGTACGCGCCGGTGCCGTACTGGTCGTACGCGGGCCGCTGCCCCGTCTGATGGCCCTGTCCGTACGCGGAGCCGTACGAGGGGTCGTACGAGGGGTCGTACGAGGCGTCCCCGTGCGGCGTCCCGGGGCCCCGCTCGTCGTAGACCGGCCGCCCGTACTCGTCGTAACCGTAGACGTGGCCGCTCGCCTGCGACGGGTCCCCCGGCCCGTACGGGTCCTGTCGGTCGTTCACGACTGCCGCCCCTCTAGCCCTTCGGCGCCCGGCCGTCCCGGTACAGCCTGCGTTTGTTGATGTAGCGCACCACACCGTCCGGCACCAGATACCAGACGGGGTCCCCCTGCGCCACACGTGCGCGGCAGTCCGTCGAGGAGATGGCCAGCGCCGGGACCTCGATCAGGGACACCCCGCCGGCCGGCAGGCCCGGGTCGGCGAGGGCGTGCCCCGGGCGGGTGACCCCGATGAAGTGGGCGAGTGAGAACAGTTCGTCGACGTCGCGCCAGGTCAGGATCTGGGCCAGCGCGTCGGCGCCGGTGATGAAGAACAGGTCGGCGTCGGCGTGCAGCGCCCTGAGGTCCCGCAGGGTGTCGATGGTGTACGTCCGTCCGCCGCGGTCGATGTCGATGCGGCTGACCGAGAACTGCGGGTTGGAGGCCGTGGCGATGACCGTCATCAGGTAGCGGTCCTCGGCCGGCGACACAGCCCTGTGGCTCTTCTGCCACGGCTGCCCGGTCGGCACGAAGACCACCTCGTCCAGGCGGAACCTGGCCGCCACCTCGCTCGCCGCGACCAGGTGCCCGTGGTGGATGGGGTCGAACGTACCGCCCATCACGCCCAGCCGCCGTTTGCCGGCGCCGGACACTATGTGCTCTCCCATGCGTGCCGACCTTAGCCGTCCGGCGCCGATCGCGCCGCCGCCCGGTCCCGGTGCCTCAGCGGTCCCGGTTGAAGCGGGTGGTGATCCACAGCAGCAGGAGCAGCACCGCCAGAGCGCCCAGACCGGTGGCGAACGGGTTGGCGGACGCGCCGCCGTGCTCGCCGTTCTCGGCACCGGAGGCCAGGAGGGTCAGGGTGTGCACGGTGTCGGGGAGGGTCATCGTCGGCAGACCTATCGGGTAGGGGCGGAAACTTGAGCCACATCGTAAGCGGGGCGGGGTGCTGTGGCGTGGGGCACCCACCACCTAGGGTGGGGTCCGACACGGGGGACGGGCCCACACCAGACCCGCAGGGGGCGGACCATGACAGACGGCAACGGCACCACCGAGCACCTTCCCGGCCGCGACAGACGGCGTTTCCCGGGGATCTCCTCGCGGGCGTACGAACACCCCGCGGACCGCTCCGCGCTGGTGGCCCTGCGCAAGCTGAGCGGGTTCGACACGGTCTTCAAGACGCTGAGCGGGCTGCTGCCCGAGCGCAGCCTGCGTCTGCTGTTCCTGTCGGACTCGGTCCGGGTGGACGACGCGCAGTTCGCCCACCTGTACGCCATGCTGCGCGACGCCTGCTACATCCTGGACCTGGAGAAGGTCCCGGCGATGTACGTCACGCAGGACCCGAAGCCCAACGCCATGTGCATCGGCCTGGACGAGCCGGTCATCGTGGTGACCACCGGGCTGGTCGAGCTGCTGGACGAGGAGGAGATGCGGGCGGTGATCGGCCACGAGGTCGGCCACGCCCTGTCCGGGCACGCGGTGTACCGGACGATCCTGCTGTTCCTGACCGGCCTGGCCGTCAAGGTGGCGTGGATCCCGCTGGGCAATGTGGCGATCATGGCGCTCGTGACGGCGCTGCGCGAGTGGTTCCGCAAGTCGGAGCTGTCGGCGGACCGGGCCGGACTGCTGGTCGGCCAGGACCTCCAGGCGTCGATGCGCGGTCTGATGAAGATCGCCGGCGGCAACCATCTGCACGAGATGAACGTCGACGCCTTCCTGAAGCAGGCCGACGAGTACGAGTCCTCCGGCGATCTGCGCGACTCGGTGCTGAAGATCCTCAACGTGCTGCCGCGCAGCCACCCCTTCACCACCGTGCGCGCCGCGGAGCTGCGCGAGTGGGCCGCGAGCCGCGACCACCAGCGGATCATGGAAGGCCACTACGACCGGCGCGAGGACGACAAGGACACCTCGGTCTACGAGTCGTTCCGGCAGTCCGCGAGCCACTACTCCGACACCGTGCGCACCAGCAAGGACCCGCTCATGGGCCTGCTGCGGGACCTGGGCGACGGCGCCGGGGACCTGGGCGGGAAGCTGCGCGACCGCTTCGCCGGGCGCGGCGCGGGCGGAACAGGCGGCACGGGCGGCACGGGCGGCAGCGCGAACCGCAAGGGCGACGAGGGCGCTACGGGCGCGGCAGGGAGCTAGGGTCCAGCGTCCCGCACACCGGGCCGTCGCCGCCGCCGCGCACGTACGGGTCGGTGCCGGCCGGGTGGTCGCCGCCGGCACTCTGTCCGGCCGTCAGCGGGCGCAGGGCGTCGTGGGCCCGGGCCGCGCAGGACATCGGCCCGGCCCGCACCTCGCTGCGTTCCACCGTCAGATGCTGGTCGCGCAGGTCCTCGCGGTCGAAACGCAGCCGCAGTTCGCGCCGGACCGTGAACAGCGAGGCGGCCTCCCCGTCCGGACGGGCACCGTCCGCCCCGGCGGGGCGGACGGCGTAGACGAAGACATGGTCGGTGACGATCTCCAGCGCGTCGGCCTCCGTCTCGCGGATCTCCATCGTGCCGCGCACGCGCACCCCCTCGCCGGCAAACTCCGTGTGTCCGGGGGCGAAGCGCACCAGCCAGCCGGTCGCCGCGTGGTGACCGTCGGCCGCGGGCCGCTCGATGCTGCGGTCGAACTGCGCGTGCTGGTCCGGGTCGATCAGTATCCGCACCGGCCGCGTGGTCGCACCGCTCAGCACCTCGGGGTTGAGGGAGCTCTCGACCACGTACTCCTTGGCGACGGCCAGCGCGGCGAGCACCTGGGTGTCGGCGAAGTGGGCGGTGGAGCGGACCGGGGGCAGCGTCACTCCGGCGGCCCCGGTGTAGAACTCCGCCGCCGGGCTGCGTTCGATCAGTCGTGCCGGCCGCCCGCCGGGCACCCTGCTCTCCCCGTCCGGCGAGAGCGGGACGACCGTGCTGCTCATCACCCGCGGCCCCGGCCGGTCCACGGGCTGCTGTTGCTGGACACGGACCCCCGCGTAGACCACGGCGCCGAAGGCGAACACGATCAGCACCGCCAGGACCAGGCCCCGCCACGGCTTCCCGCGCAGCGGCCGGGGCGGGAGGGGGCGGACGGGGTGCTCGCAGTCGGCCAGCCGCTCCCGCGCGGAGAACTCCTGGAGGCGGGCAGCACGGACGAACGACTCGTCGAAGACGGTGGAGCGGTACTCGTCGTCGCCGCCTCCGGAGAAGCCCCGGGGCGGTGGATCTCCAGGCCCGGCCATGTTTCCAGGGTAGATCCGGCGAAGGCCGTCAAACCGACCTGATACCCCTGATGGCGGGAAAAGTCGGACAGAGTCCGCCGGGCGGCCTACCCGGCGCCCGGCGCCCGGCCGGACCGGCGGGCGCTACGTCCGGCCGTCGAGCGAGGACGTGCTGTAGTGGCCGGACAGGGAGGGCAGCGCGCCGGACCGGCCGGCCGGCGGCGGGGCGTCGACCCCACTGGTCGCCGGCGGGGGCTCCGGCGGGGTCTGCTGCCGCTGACCGGAGGCGCCCCGGTGGACGGCGGCGAAGGCCATCGCGACGATGCCGACGCCCATCACCACGGCGAGCACCCAGGCGACCGGCCGCTGCCAGCGGACGTGGCCTCGGTAGGGGCGCGGGGGGCTCCCGTGGGGACCGTCCCGGCCCTCGGCCTCCTCGGTGTACGCGGCGTACCCGGCGTCCTCCGGATACTCGGTGTCCTCCACGTACTCCAGATGGTCGAGGCGGTCGGCGAACTCCAGCCGGCCGTAGCGGTACCGGCCGTGGTCGCCGCCGTCGTCCGCCCCTCCGTCGCGGCCGCCGGCGTCCTCCGCCCCCGCGTCACGGTCGTGTTCGGCGCCCTCGGGATCGTCCCGCCACGGTCCGTAGCCGTACTGGTCGTCGTGCGCGAGGGCCGCCTCGGTCTCGGAGGGGGACTGGGCGGCGGCCATCGTGCGCTCGGCGGCGGTGGGCTCGTGGATCAGGGCGGCACGGACGAAGGACTCGTCGAACACCACGGAGGCGAACGCGTCGTCCGCCGCCGCGCGGTCGCGGTCGTCGGGCTCCTCGCCGCTCTGGTGCGGCTGGCCCCCCACATCCTCCGGCACGGAACCAGCGTAGACCGGCCGGAGGACTTTGGGCAGGGAGAACGGTGATTCGTCTGCTTCGCGCTCCCCGTGCTTCCCGTGCTTCCCGCGGAAACGTGCCGGGGAGCGGCGGGATCAGTCGCGCACGTGCCCCTCGCCCGTGACCACGTACTTCGTCGAGGTCAGCTCCGGCAGGCCCATGGGGCCGCGGGCGTGCAGCTTCTGCGTGGAGATGCCGATCTCGGCGCCGAAGCCGAACTGGCCGCCGTCGGTGAAGCGGGTGGAGGCGTTGACCATGACCGCGGTGGAGTCCACCAGCGACACGAAGCGGCGGGCGGCGGAGGTGTCGGAGGTGACGATCGCCTCGGTGTGGCCGGAGCTCCAGCGGCGGATGTGCTCCACCGCGGCGTCCAGGGAGGGGACCACGGCGGCGGCGATGTCGTAGGAGAGGTACTCGGTGGCCCAGTCCTCGTCCGTGGCGGGCACCACGTCCACGCCGCCCGCCTCGCCCGCCTTCGCCCAGGTCCCGTCGCCGTGGACGGTCACCCCGGCCTTCTCCAGCGCGGCCAGGGCGCACGGCAGGAAGGCGTCGGCGATGCCGGAGTGCACCAGCACGGTCTCGGCGGCGTTGCAGACGCTGGGGCGCTGCGCCTTGGAGTTGACCAGGATCTCCACGGCCGTGTCGAGGTCGGCGTGCTCGTCGACGTAGACGTGGCAGTTGCCGGTGCCGGTCTCGATGACCGGGACGGTGGACTCCTCCACGACCCTCCTGATCAGGGAGGCGCCGCCGCGCGGGATCAGCACGTCCACCAGGCCGCGGGCGCGCATCAGCTCCTTGACGCTGTCGCGGCTCTCGCCGGGCACGAGCTGGACGGCGTCGGCCGGGAGTCCGGCGGAGGCCACGGCGTCGCGCAGCACGGCGACCAGGGCGGTGTTGGAGGAGTACGCGGAGGACGAGCCGCGCAGCAGCACCGCGTTGCCGGCCTTCAGACAGAGCACGGCCGCGTCCACGGTGACGTTGGGCCGGGCCTCGTAGACGATGCCGACCACGCCGAGCGGCACCCGCACCTGGCGCAGCTCCAGGCCGTTGGGGAGCGTGGAGCCGCGCACCACCTCGCCCACCGGGTCGGGCAGGGCCACCACGTCGCGCACATCGGAGGCGATGGCGGCGATCCGCTCGGGGGTGAGGGTGAGCCGGTCGACGATGGAGTCGGCCGTTCCGGCGGCGCGGGCCTTGTCCACATCGGCGGCGTTGGCCTCGACGATCTCGCCGGTACGGGCCACCAGGGCGTCGGCGATCGCGAGCAGCGCGCCGTCACGCGCGGTGCGCGGCAGCGGGGCGAGCGCGGCGGCCGCCTCCTTGGCGCGGCGGGCGGTGTCGGTCACGGGCGAGGTCTGCGATGCGCTGCTCATGCTCCCAGCGTAGCCAGGGCGGGCGGCGTCCATCCCCAGGTCCGCAGTGCGAGACGGGTGGTGCGTCCGTCCCACCGCCGGACGGGACGGGGTCAGAACGGGTGGACGCCCGCCGGTACGGCGGGGTGCGGGCCGTAGCCCTCCGCCACCCGCTGGTGGTACGTCTCCCGGCCGATGACCTCCAGCCCGACGATCTCCCACGGCGGCAGCTTCGCCGACGCCCGGTGCTCGCCCCACAGCCGCAGCGCCACGGCCGCGGCGTCGTGGAGGTCGCGGGCCTCCTCCCAGTAGCGGATCTCGGCGTGGTCGTTGGCGTACCGGCCGGCCAGCAGGAAGGGGTGGTCGTGGGCGAGCCGTTCCAGCGCCCGTCTGACGTCCCGCAACGGCGCCTCGGCCCCGGAGACGCTGAGGGTGACGTGCCACAGTCGCGAGGCGCCGTCGGAGCGGCCCTCCTCCCCGCCGCGGCGGGAACCCGGCTCCGCCGGGCCCCGCAGAGGGCTCCCCGCCCCGTCGCCTCGCTGGGGATACCCCAAGTCGACGCTGGTCAGTCGTCTCACCGGCGGCCTCCCGTGTGGTGCCGAACTCATATGACTGCGCTTGTGCGACTGTGCTGGTGCGGCCGAGTCCCGGAACGTTGTCCCGGCGCGGCCTCCCACAGAAGTGGACCAGTACTCGAGCCGCCGTGTGGCGGTTTTCGGGAAGCTGTCCGTTGAAAGGCTGACCCGAGGGCTCCTTCAAGATGCCGTCGAAGGTGCCGTCAGTGGCGCAGCAGGACCAGATCGTCGCGGTGGACGACCTCCCTCTCGTACGCGGGTCCGAGCTCGCGGGCCAGGTCGCGGGTGGAGCGGCCGATCAGCCGGGGGATCTCGCGCGCGTCGAAGTTGACCAGCCCGCGGGCGACGGCCCGCCCTGCGGCGTCCCGCAGCTCGACCGGGTCGCCCGCGGAGAACTCGCCCTCGACCCCGGCCAGCCCGGCGGGCAGCAGCGAGGTACGCCGCTCCACCACGGCCCGTACCGCGCCGTCGTCCAGCACCAGCGCGCCGCGCGGGGCGGAGGCGTGGGCCAGCCACAGCAGCCGGCCGGCGGAGCGGCGGCCGGTGCGGTGGAAGTAGGTGCCCACGGGCCGCCCGGCGAGGGCGTCGGCGGCGCGGGTGGCGGAGGTGAGCACCACGGGGACGCCGGCCCCGGCGGCGATCCGGGCCGCCTCGACCTTGGTGACCATGCCCCCGGTGCCGACCCCGGCCTTCCCTGCGCTGCCGATCTCCACCCCGTCCAGGTCGTGCGGGCCGCGCACCTCCTCGATGAGGGAGGTGCCGGGGGTGGCCGGGTTGCCGTCGTAGAGGCCGTCGACGTCGGAGAGCAGGACCAGCAGCTCGGCGCGGACGAGGTGGGCGACCAGCGCGGCCAGCCGGTCGTTGTCGCCGAAGCGGATCTCGTCGGTGGCGACGGTGTCGTTCTCGTTGACGATCGGCACCGTGCCCATGGCCAGGAGCTGGTCGAGGGTGCGGTAGGCGTTGCGGTAGTGCGCGCGGCGGCTGGTGTCGTCCGAGGTCAGCAGCACCTGGCCGACGCGCCGGCCGTAGCGGGCGAAGGAGGCGGTGTAGCGGGCCACCAGCAGGCCCTGGCCGACGCTGGCGGCGGCCTGCTGGCGGGCGAGGTCGCGGGGCCGCTTGTCCAGTCCCAGCGGCGCCAGTCCGGCGGCGATGGCGCCGGAGGAGACCAGCACGATCTCCTTGCTGTCCTCGTCCTCCGGGGCGCCGAGGTGTCTGGCCACCACGTCCACCAGCGCGTCCACCCGGTCGGCGTCCAGCCCGCCGGCGGCCGTGGTCAGCGAGGACGACCCGATCTTCACCACGATCCTGCGGGCGTCTCGCACATCCCGCCGAAGGCCCTGCTCTGCCGCTGCCACCTGCGCCGTCCCCTGGGTGTGATCTCTCGTCCGGTCGCTGTGCAATCTACGCGAGCCCCACCCCGCCCCGCCCGCCCGTTCCGCGGGGCCATGCTCGTGCTGCGCCGATTCCGCCACCTCAGCCGTGTTCACCCGCTTCGCCGGAAACACCCGCTCCCCGGTCGCACCCGACGGTTCCCCCTCGTGGATCCCCGACGTCGGCCCCGGCTCCACCTCCGACATCACCACCGGCGGGCACTGCGGTACGCCGCTCTCGGCCCAGTCGCATCGGAGCCATCAGTCAAACCACTCCCTCCTCAGAGGAAACCGGGAATGACCATGGCCGAGAAAGTCTGACCGGCCTCACGGGCGAGCAGTGCGATGGCCAACGCCCCGAAGATGATCCAGCCAACGGCAACGGCCCTGACCAGCCCCGGACCGAGTCCGGTACTCAGAATCGCCTTCCTGAATCGATCCGCTCTGCCATTCGGGCTCCACAGCACAAAAACACCCAAAGGGAGAAACATTCCCATAGCAATCAGGAAGCAGACAAGCATCACATCACCAAGAGCATAAAGAATGCGGCGGCAACCGCGAACCCAACACCCATGCACAGAGCTCCGAAAAACCTGACCATCCTATAAGGCATGGAATTACGGTGATCCACTCGCCCGGGGGCGACATATGCACCCGACATCAGATCCGCGGCCCCAAAATAGTTTCTCCTGATAGAGAGCCCCATGAGGAAAAAGATAAGACCGAAAACGAGCATCACGGAAGGTCCTCCAGGTTCTCTCCTCGGGCGTCGAGGACAAGGGACGGAAGAATAAACACCCCGCCCTCGACACTCGAGAAATCAATATTGAATTCCACCCCAGATTATCGGGTGCAGCATCTCGCTTCTACCAAGTCCAGGTCCAGGTGTGGTTCACTCCAATTTCCGCTCCAGCCTCAATTCCCACTCCTCCGCCGGTAGTAGTCGCCCAGACTGGTTCCTGTGCAGCGTTGCGGACCAAACTTCCGTCCAGGTTGAAGGCGTTTTCATGATTGGCAACCAGGCCTCCATAGTAATGCGCAGAGACTTCTTTGTCCCAGCCCCAACCCGCGAGCTGCCCCATATCGTCGGCGTTGCTCTGCAGGTATGACACATCACCCGACATCCCTGACCCGACCGCGGAGATTCCGGCCGATCCACTCATACCGAAATCCCAGGATCCGTCCGGCGCCTTAGTCGCGAGAAAGCAGAGCTCGAGAGTTCCCATGGCATACACCCCGCCAGATCCACTGATGCAGCCGCCATGAGTGTTCACATCAGTATCGATGCCAATCACATCGAACACCTTCCCAAGAATGGACTGGGAGCCGGTGCTTCCTTCCGGGACATCAATCTTGGGCGGCGCCAGCTTCTGTGCCGAAGCCGGCCCGGAGGGTATGGTCACGACCGTGATCGGCGGACGGGGCGGTTGATAGCCACCCACCACTCCCACCTCCAGTGGTCCACGCTTTCCGCAGCGGCACACCTGCCCCCGATCCTCGTACGTCACCGTGCGCCTGGGAGCATCCAGCACGCTGTGATCGCCGGGGCTGCGGCTGGTGCCGTCTTCCTTGTATTCACAGGAACCGCCACCGCAGCCGTAGTCCAGGCCACTGGGATCGGAAAAGGCCACGGGGTTGTTGACCGAGTAGCTGTAGGAGCTGAGGTTCTGGGGGTCGTAGGGGGTGACCAGCTCGTCGGGGCTGAGGAAGCGGCCGAGGGCGGCATCGTACATACGGGCACCGAGGATGGACAGTCCCGTGGCGTCGTCCTCCGGCTTGCCGAGGAAGCCGCGGTCGGTTTCGGCCGGGAGGGACGCCTCGCCCCGCTGGTCGCCGAAGGGGGTGTAGCGGCGCCGGGTGACCACTCCGGTGGCGGCCAGGATCATCAGCTGGGTGGACGCCTGGCCGTCGCTCATCAACCAGACGAGTACGCCATCCTCCTCCGTGTCGCTGGGAGTGCGCATCGCGACGACCGTGTCGCCCGCGCTGTAGTAGCGGGTGGCCTGAGCGGCGGTGGTCGCAGCCGACGCGCGCAACTCGTGGTCGTCGAGGTAGAGCACCTTCTCGTTCGCGCTGCTCCGCATCAGGACGTTGCCCGCCACGTCGTAGACATAGGTGGACACCTCGTCGCCGCCGGCCTTCTTCTGCGTGATCCGCGACACGCGGTTCTGGCCGTTCCAGTCCAGTTCGGATGTGACGCCCTCGACGGTCCGGGAGGTCATCTGCCCGGCTCCGTTGTAGACGAAGGTGTCATCCCCGGCCTGGGTGACCGCGTGCGGGCGGACCGAGTCGGGCCCGGAGGCGGCATAGGCGTACTGCCTGGTCGAGGACCCCGCCCCGGTGGTATCGGTCACCGACGCGATGTTGCCGATCACGTCGTAGGTGTACTCCGTCCGGTACGGATCAGGCCCTGCGCCGAAGTCGGTGTTCGGGGTGGTGCCGGTCGCGCACTCCGTGCCGGAACCGGTGGTCCAGGCCGCGGTGAGGCGGTTGAGCTTGTCGTAGCGGAAGCACTCCCGCTGCTGGGTGATCGCGTCGGTGACGGAGGTGGTCACCCCCGAGTCGTTACGGGTGTAGATGTCGTCCTGTGCCAGCCCGTTGCCGGCGCTGGTGTTGGTCCTGACCGTCAGCAGCGCACCGGTTCCGTTGGCGTCGTCGTAGGTGTAGGCCCGTGACGCGGTCCCGACGGTCGTGTCCGTCGTGCCGTAGGTCCGCTCCGTCAGCCGGGCCAGGTTGTCGTAGGCGGTTCGGGCGACGTATGTGACCAGCCCGCTGCTCAGAGCGGAGATCTGTCCCTGTGCGGTGTAGTCGGTCCGGACCGTCTCGGCGGGGAGCCCGCCCACGGCCGGGTAGTCGATCGCGGTGACGTGGTCGGCCGCGTCATAGTGCAGCCCGGTGGTGTAGGCCCCGGCCAGCACACCGGCCTCGGAGGGCACGGTGAGCGTCTTGGCGGTCGGCCTGCCCCGCCCGTCGTACCCGGCGACGGCGGTGGTGTACGCCGCTCCGCCCGCGTACGACGCGGACGCGGCCGGCAGGCCCTTGCCTCCCGGCGCCGTGTCGTAGGTGTACGTCGCCAGCACCGTGGTGCCCTGCTTCACCTCGACGGGCCGGTTCAGCACGTCGTAGGTGGTGGTCACGGTCACGCCGTTGCCGTCGGTGGTGCTGGTGACGTTGCCGTTGTCGTCGTAGACCGCCTGCGAGGCGCCCCCATCCGGGTCGTCGGTGTTCACCCGCTGTCCGGCCCAGTCGTACCCGTAGGTGGTGACGTTTCCGAGCGCGTCCGTGATCTTCCTGAGTTCGTCCTTGCGGGTGTAGGTGTACCTCGTCGTGTGGGAGGTGGCACCGTTGTGCTCCACCACCTTCACGGTGCGTCCGTAAACATCGGTGTAGGTGTCCGTCCAGTCACCGGCCGGCGGAATCACCCGGGTCATGTCGCCGTAGTAGGCCGTCTCGGTACGCTGGGCGGTCTGGTTGACACCGTTCACCTGGATCTTGGCGAGTGTGGTGCGGCCGGCCCAGTCGACGACCACATCCTTGTAGGACGGAAGGTCGACCACCGCGGGCAGGACCATTCCCGAGCCTGCTTCGCCTGAGTTGTAGAACGCCGACGAGGTGCCCGTCACATTTCCGGAGGAGTCGTAGCGGGTCGAGACCACGTTCCGTCCCGTCCCGCCGGGGGCCGGGCTCTGAGCCTCACGCACCTGTCCGAGACCGTCGCTGTAGACGTACGAGGCCAGGTAGGTGGAACCCGACTGCAGAGTCTTGGAGGTGATCTTCGTCGGCCCGGCCACCACGTCGGGCACGTTCGAGCCGTTGGTCCGCGTCGGGATCTCGTAGCCGAAGACCAGCGACGCGTTCCCGTCCGGGTAGTCGGGCTCCTCGGTCGGCTTCCAGACCTTCAGCGTCCGCCCGGCCGCGTCCAGGTCGATGCGTGTGGTGTTTCCATTGGCGTCCACGGTCTTCCACGGACTGCCCCAGAATCGGGACGTCCAGGTGGTGGAGGACATCGCCGTCTTCGGGCCGGCGCCATCCGGGTCCGGTCCGGTCACCGTCACACCGTTCAGCGGCCACGATGTCGCGGGGAGTACGCGGTGGTGGTCGGGTTGCCGTTGGCGTCCCACGCCTTGACCACACGTCCGGCGTCGTCGAACTGCTTCTTCTCCACACGGTGCTTGTCCGCGGCCGTGTAGGTGTGCACCTCGGTCGGGTTGCCGTCGACGGGCTTGTTGGCGTCCTCGCTGGTGGCGCCGTCGTACAGGGTGACGGTGAAGCCGTTCATGTTGGTCGCCGTGTCCCTGGAGGAGCACGTCACCGAGTATGTGCGCACCTCGTCGACGAGGACCGTCCAGCGCTGCGTGCCCGTGCTGTCCAGGGTGTCGGTGTTGTAGGCGCGGCCGTAGGTGGTGCAGCGGTTGTCCGCGACGCCGGTCTCGCCCCACTCGTCCAGCCGCAGGGGCAGGCCGTACTTCCAGCTCGGGGTCTCCGCCGCGTCGTAGTCGTTGACGACCACGCTCTCCCGCCATGTGGAGTCGTTGTCGGACGAGGTCGAGATCCGCTTGCGCGTCGTGGTCTTCTGCTCCCTCACGAAGCGCGCGTCCGGCAGACCGACGTACTGGGCGGTGTTATGGGTCCAGTACTCATGCAGCACCCGCTCGTGCGACTCGTCGTCCTGGTCCCGCTTGCTGAGCTGGAGTTCCCTGCCCGCCAGCCAGGCGTGGTCGGTCCACTCCTTGCCCCAGGAGTCGGTGATCTTCACGCTCCGCCTGGCCGAGGAGTCGGTCTTGGAGGTGCGGTCGCCGTCGAGTCCCCGGTACATCCAGTGGTAGGAGGAGTGCCGGTTCTCGTTGGCCCCGGAGGTGATGCGCACCTCCCGGTAGCCGCGCCAGTCCGACCAGGTCTCGTCCTCGTCCTCGGTCAGCGGGTCGTTGCTGAAACGCCAGCCGGCGCCGCCGAAGTAGTCGTAGGTGGTGGTCTGGTTCGGCGCCCCGTCCGCGTCGGTGCCCTGCCCGACGCCGGGATCGACGACGACCTTTTTGACGACGAACTTCTTGAACCAGCCGGTCTTCTCCGTCTCGCTTCCCTCGGGAACCCACTTCTGCCAGAAGCATTCCTGGGTGTTCGACGACTGGGACGGGAGGTCGGCCGCGTCGCACTGCCGGGCCGCGCTCGCGTGACCGTACGTCACGTTCACCACGGCGCCCAGGTCGCCGTGGACCTGGTTGACCCTGCGGAAGTTGAGTTCCCCGGAGCCGACCTGGTTGTCGATGTCGATGCCGTTGAAGTTGATGACCGGCAACGTGATGTTCGGGTCGTTCCCGTAGGCCTTGCGCTGGATGTAGTCCAGCCAGAGCGTCTTGCCGATGGTTCCGGGCGGATTGGGCATGCCGTACTTCAACTGGTACTGCATGACCAGGTCGTTCGAGGCGGCGTTGTTGTCCTGGACGTAAGTCTTGATGTCCCACAGCATGTCGCGCATGAAGAACGTCGGGTAGTACGTCTTGCCCGCGCACTCGTAGTCGGCCGTGGTGCCGTCGCAGAGCAGGTCGAGCGGGACGTCCGGGTACGACTCCGGGCTGGAGTCGATGGTCGGGCAGGCCGGGACCGCGTTGTCCAGCGGGTTGTCCTCGGTGGTGCGCTCCACACACCGGTTCACGTGCGAGAGTTCGACCCACGCGGGCAGCTGCGCGCCGGGGATCTGGGACGACCAGCCGTACTCGATCTTCTTCAGGTAGCCGGCGTTGTGGTAGGCGCGGGGCTTGTCCGCGGCCGCGACCGAGCGGTAGTGGTTGGTCTCCCGGTCGTAGAGGTAGGCCGTCTCCACCTCATTGGCGTCCACCATGCGGTCCAGGCCCCAGCGCCAGGTCTGCAGGCACGGCTCGGGGAACTGGCCGTGGCAGGGCTCGCCCGCGTCGTCACCGATCACCGGCACCTTCAGCGCCGAGTTCGTCGCCGCGCCGGTCCGCTGGGACTTGCCCCATCCGAAGTAGTAGCGCGAGCCGTCCTGGTGGGAGATGACCCAGTAGTCCTTGGTCCAGTCGTCCGCGTCGTGTGTCAGCCGCTGCACCCGCCAACCCGGGTCGTCCTGGACGTGGTACGAGCCCGTGCCGGTGTTGTCCTGGACCAGGTTCGAGGACACGCCGTCGAGGTTGATGACGTACACCGCCCCGGAGGGCTCCTCGACCGAGTTGGGCGAGTCCCAGCACAGATCGCCGAAGGTCGGGTGCCCGTCCTGTGTGCAGTTCTTGTAGCGGCGCTCGATGAAACCGACGTTCAGGTCCCAGCCCATGCCCGTCCAGGACGACTGGTTGTTGGAGGCGGAGGTGCGGCCGTCCACGTTCTGCGAGTTGTACCGCAGCGCCAGTTCGGGGGCCTCGCCCATCGGCGGCCGGGGCAGCTGGATCGGCACCGAGTAGGTGAACGCGCCCGAAGCCGTCGAGACGTCCCATGAGCTCGCCTGGTTGAGCGGTGTCGCGCGGTAGTCGCCCTCGTCCGACGACGAGCCCGTGGTCAGCGTGTACACGCTGCCGGAAGAGGCGCTTGCCGCGGACAGCGTCTGGGTGGAGGGGCCGGAGGTGTCCGGATCCGCCTGCACCGTCGCGGTCAGGGTCCCGTCCTCCACGTCGTTGGCGGCGGGTATGTACTCGCGCTCCGCGCACTTCTTCGCCCGGGGCGTCGTCAGGGCGCAGGCGGGCATCCTCAGCAACCGCAGACGGCCCGCGAAGTCGCCGCCGTAGGCGTGGCGGAACGACGAGTAGTCGATCGACACCTCGATCGCCTTGGGGTCGTCGCTCTTGTCGGCCCGGGTCAGCCTGACCCCGAGCCCCAGGCCGCCGGCGGGGGCGACCGCCTTGCGGTCGAGTACTCGGACCTCCACCTTCGGGGGTACCGACTGCTGTCCGGGGACCACGGACCTCACCGGTGCCAGGGAGACCACGGCGGCCTTCGCGTCGTCGCTCCTGGCCGATGGGTCGACGGCCTTGCCCGAGGGTGACACGGCAAGTGGTTCACCGGCCTTGGTCTCGGCGAGGTCCACCACCGCCTCCGTCGCCTTGGGCCACACCGGCGCCGGGACCTTCTCCGTGGTCGGCTCCGCCCGCTGGGCCGGCGGCCTGCCGTCCGCCTGTACGGGCACGCTGGGCAGGTCCTCGCCCCCCTCCAGCGCCGCCACGGGGACCGCGAACGTCACCACGGACACCAGCCCGGCCAGCATCGCTCCCGACAAGGACATCGCGAGAGAACGCGACCTCGCCAACACAGCCCCACCTCTGAAGTCACGGCGGCCGGCGAAGGCGCACCACTGGTCATTTTGGCATGCACATGACATGCGGACACACAGAGGAGGCCACACATCGATCACACGCTCATCACAGGACTCCGGCACCCTACACACGCCATGCCCACCCTGCCGAGATCATCAAAAGCGGCATAACGGCTGGCGGGGGGCAGATCGTTGGAACGTGCAATGGAGTCGGGACGGCATCGCCCCGAAAGGCCGTGGTGTGTCCGCGAAGTCCACGGACACACCACGGAGTACGAGGAAACGGATCCGGTCAGCTCTTGCAGGCCGCCGTGTCGTCGGCCGTGCCGGGCACGGCGGCACCGCGGACATCGGTGAAGTTGGCCAGATAGGCCGCGTAGACCGTATCGCTGTTGATCTTCATGATCGTCTCGTCGTTGTAGCGCAGCCCGCTGTAGGTGTAGTTCGCGCTGCCGGTCCACACCACCTTGTCGCGCTTCCCCGCGTACCAGCCGTCTATGAGCATGTACTTGGAGTGGACGACCCTGCTCGGCGTTCCGCTGTCGCCGTCGTCGTCGTGGTCGTAGCAGCGGAGCACGGGGCCTCCGCTGGCGTGCAGGGCGTTCCAGGAGTCGGCACTCGTGTTGCTGTACACGATGTCGACGGTGCAGCCCGCCCGGCGCAGTTCCACCAGTCTGTTCGCCACTCCGACACGCGTGAGGGTGAACATCGCCAGACGGATCCCGGTCTTGTGTGTTCCGGAGCCGTCGGTCCAGGAACACTCGACGTTGTCGAGCACGCCCAGGATGGTGTCCCCGCTGGAGCGCGGGAAGAAGTAGACCTTCTCCACTCCCGCGGACGTGCTGCTGTAGCTCCAGTTCGCGGCGTCCTTCGCCCTGAGCCTGCCGAAGTAGCTCACGTACGCGTTGTACAGGGTGTGGTTGCCGGAGACCGTGGTGGCACTGTTCCAGAGCTTGTCGTAACTGGAAGGCGTCAGGTTCGAGGAGGTCTGCACGACCACCTCGCGCCGGCTGCCGTCCGCCACGCTGGAGAAGAGCGCGAACTTGTTGTGGTTGATGCCGCTGTGCGTCTGATCTCCGAGGCAGGATCTGCCCGCGGGGCACAGCGTGACGAAGGAGCTCTGGCCGGTGTCGGTGCCGAGCGCGTCGGCGAGGATGGTGTAGGAGCTGTCGGCGTAGGAACTGCTGCGGCTCGACTCGTCCAGGACCACCTGGACGTTCACCCCCCTGGCAGGGTCGGTGTGCGCCGCCGCCAGGGCCCGCGCCACCGTGTGGCTCCAGAGGTGGTAGAAGGAGACGCGGATGGTCGAGCCGGGGTCCGCCGCCTCCGTCAGATCGACGATGTGGTCGCGGATGACCGTCTGCTCCGCGCGGACCGCGCTGAAGGGGTCATTGAAGATCGACTCATTGCTCGCGGCCATCGCCGGCGGGGCGCCGACAAAAAACAGAGCCGCACTGACGGCCGAAGCCAAAAAGCTCCGTACGAGGCGTCTTCGCACTTTTCTTCGCGGCGTTATGCGCACGCTTTTCCCTTCTGCCCGCTTTGGGGTCGATTCACCTTCCGTGAGGTCAGCCGTTCCAGGCCCGCACGGTCTCGGCGACCCGGAGATCATGACAGGTACGCGTCGAAGATCAAGGCGATCCGCGACGGGCAGGTGAAGAACCTGGGGGCATTTGCGCTTCGCGGCGAGCCGTCACAGACTGACCGGCATTATCGTCATACCGACCACCCCCTGGTTGTGCCCGCCACTTGGGAGGAAGGATTCGCGTGAGTCAGGTTTCGCCAGCCGCCCCCGTCACCCCGGACGCCACACCCCGGGTCGAAGGGGTCCGCCCCCAGGAACGCGACGCCTTCTTCGACAACGCGAAGTTCCTGGCCATCGTGCTGGTCGTCGTCGGGCACTCGTGGGAGGCCCTGCGCGACGAGAGCCGGGTCATGGCGGCGGGCTACCTGCTGCTGTACGCGTTCCACATGCCCGCCTTCACCATCATCTCGGGCTACTTCTCCAGGGGCTTCGCGTTCCGGCCGCGCCAGATCCAGCGGCTGTTCAGCGGGGTGGTCGTGCCGTACATCGTCTTCGAGACCGCGCTCAACCTGTTCCGCGCCTGGAACACCGGCGAGGAACTGAAGATCACACTGCTCTACCCCTGGTACCTCACATGGTTCCTGATGGCGCTGTTCATCTGGCGGCTGACCACTCCCCTGTGGCGTCAGATGCGGCACCCGTTCACGGTCTCGGTGATCGTCTCCGCGGCCGCCACGGCCTCACCGGACATCGGCGGCGATCTCTCCCTCCAGCGGGTGCTTCAGTACCTGCCGTTCTTCGTGTTGGGCCTGCGCCTGGAGCAGCGCCACTTCGAGACGCTGCGGGACCGGCGACTGCGGTCGCTCGCACCCGCCGTCCTCGCCCTGGGGGCCCTGGCGGCCTACTGGGCCGTGCCCCGGATGAACCCGGACTGGTTCTACCACCGCTACGCGGCCCAGGAGCTCGGCGTTCCCGGCTGGGTCGGCGTACTGATGGCGCTGGGGATGCTCGGCTGCTCCCTGTTGCTGAGCGCCGCCTTCCTGAGCCTGACGCCCTCGCGCCGCACCTGGTTCACGGCGCTCGGCACCGGAACGCTGTACGCGTACCTGCTGCACGGCTTCCTGGCCAAGGGGGCGCACTACTGGGACTGGTACGAGGGCGACTTCGCGAACAGCCCGGCGGGCATCCTCCTCATCACCGCCGTCGCGGCCGCGGTGGCCGTGGCGCTGACCACGCCGCCGGTGGTCAAGGCCTTCCGCTGGGTCATGGAACCGCGACTGGACTGGTTCCTCACCCCGGCGTCCCCGGAGAAGACGAAGACGGGGAACGCACCGCGCGGCGCCGCGCCCGGTTCCTGACCCGGACCCACAACACGGAACATTCCACCCGTTTCGGGCGCGGGCCCGTCTCGCGCCCGCCCTCACCGCGGCAGTGAACCTTCCTGGCCAACCCGGAAGAGTGTTCGTACAATCTTCCGACCCCCGATCGGCCATCCGGGTGAAGACCCGACGGCCGGTCCAGCGCGATCCTCGTCGGCGGGAGGAGGGAGCGCACACCGCCGTACGAGTGGAGTCAACAGCCGTGTCCGTTCCCGACGTCACCGTCATCATCGGCGCCTACAACGCGATGCCCTATCTCACCCGTTGTGTCACCTCGGCGGTGGAGCAGACCATAGGCCACCACCGCATGGAGATCATCGCGGTCGACGACGGGTCCACGGACGGCTCCGGCGAGGAACTCGACCGGCTGGCCGCCGAGCACGGCACCGTGCTGGAGGTGGTCCACCAGGAGAACTCCGGAGGGCCGGCCGGCCCCCGCAACGTCGGTCTCGACCACGCCGGGGGCCGCTACGTCTTCTTCCTGGACGCCGACGACTACCTCGGTCCGGAGGCGCTGGAGCGGATGGTCGCCGCCGCGGACGCCAACTCCTCCGACGTCGTGCTCGGCAGGATGGTCGGGGTCGGCGGGCGCAGAGCACCCACCGCGATGTTCAAACGCGGCGAGGGCCGCACGGACGTCTTCTCCTCCCGTGTGTACTGGACGCTCAACCCGATGAAGCTCTTCCGCCGGGATCTCGTCGAACGGCTGGGGCTGCGCTTCCGCCCGGAGCTGAAGGTCGGCCAGGACCAGCCCTTCACCGCGACCGCCTACCTCAACGCGGCCGCCGTCTCCGTGGTCGCCGACTACGACTGCGTCTACTGGGTCGCCCGCGAGGACGGCGGGAACAACACCGCCGTGGTACGCGGCACCGAGATGCGGCTGCGCTTTCTGTCCGCCATGCTCGAACTGGTCGGCGAACACGTCGCCCCCGGCCCCGACAGGGACCACCTCCTGCACCGCCACTTCTCCGCCGATCTCCGGGAGACCCTCAACCACCTGGCCCGGGAGGCCCACCGGGAGGACCAGCAGAAGGCGTTCGCCAGGCTCCGTGAACTGCTGGCCACCTGGTACGGCGACGGCGTAGCCCGGCGGCTGTCCGCCATCGCCCGGTTGCGCTGCCACCTCATCGAACACGGCATGCTCGACGAGCTGCTGGAACTGCTGCGTTACGAGCGGGCCCGGGGCGCGGTCAGCTACGGGCTCAAGGCCGCTTCCGGCGAGGCGGCCGAACCCCTCACCACTCTCGTGGAAGGCGACAGGGTCTACGCCCGGTACCCCTACTTCCGCGATCCGGTGGCGGCCGTACCCGACCACGTCTATGACATCACCGACGACGTGCGAGCCCGCCACCGCGTCGACAGCGTCACCGTCAAGGACGGTGTTCTCCGTATCACCGGCCATGCCCACCTGCGGAAACTGAGCTGCCGGGAGCTGGAGACCGAACTCGTGCTGCGCAGCCGTTCGGGGGAGGCCGAGTACCGGACGGCCGTCACCGCGGTCCCCGCTCCCGAGCTGGCCGAGCTGGGGGAAGCGGACGACTTCGGGTACCCCCTGTCCGGCTTCGAGGCCGAGGTCGACCTGGCCGGGGCCGCCGACGGTGAGCCGCTGGGCAACGGGATATGGGACGTTGCCCTGCGACTGCGCGCCCAGGGCATGACCAGGACGACACGCATAGGCGGCACCCGCGCCCCGTCCGTCCGGAAGAAGCCGCTGACCCGTGTAATACGCACCGGTCCGGCGAAAGCGTCCGCGCTGACCGTCTACTTCTCCAGGGGACGGGGACATCTGGCCCTGGACGTCGGAGAGAACAAGCACCGTGTACTGAGGCATCTGAGCCTCACGGATCTCGCCTGGTCCCCCGCCTCCGCCGCGGAGTTGCGCGTGGGTGTGCGCTGCACGGTCGCCGGGCTTCCCGCCGACGCGCTCAGCGTCTGCCTGACCGGCTCCGACGGCACCACTCACCGCTTTCCCGCGGTCCGCGACCACGGCTCGGGCCGCCATGCCTTCCTGGCCCGGGTGGATCTCGCGGCGGCACACCGGGCCGGCCTGACAGCGGCCGGCGCCTGGTCCGTCGACGTCCGCCTGGATGTGGCCGATCTCTCCTGGCGGCTGCCCCTCACCCCTCCGGGTGGCCTCGGCCCCGCCCGGTGGCGGCGGCGTGCCATGACATGGTGTGCCGAGCCGGCCCCCGGCGAGGCACTGGTGCTGAACATCAGGAAGGAAGGGCTGCTCAGAAGGGTCGGGGCCGATGACGCCGGGCGCATGTCCCCGGTGAACCAGGGCTGAAAGAGCCTGAAAGAGAGGGCGGATGTCCTCCGAGATCCCTCAACTACCCTGCCATGTAACCTTTTGTACAATCCAGGGGCACTCTCATATCATCCGATCTTCGGTTTATCCCTCCTGTGCATCTCGCGCAGAGATCCCGCAGAACACCGGGTGGGCTTCCCGAGGCCGCTGCCCGCCCCTGCCCAGCTCACGGAAGATTGCTGACCTGATGGACATACCACCCCTCTCCGAAGTGCGCCGTCTCACCGAGAAGAAGCGTGACGCCTGGTGGACGGTGCTGCTCGTCGACCCCGTGGCCACGCCCCTGGTCCGGTGGACGGCGAAGTGGACCCGGGTGACACCGAACCAGATCACCTGGGGGGCACTCTTCCTCGGTCTCGCCGCCGCCGCCTGCTTCGCGCGCGGCGACTGGAAGTGGCTGCTGATCGGGGCCGGGCTCTACCACCTGAGCTTCATCCTGGACTGCATGGACGGCAAGCTCGCCCGGCTCACGGGGAGGGGCTCGGAGTTCGGCGGCTGGCTGGACTACGTGTTCGACCGAGTGCGGGTGCTGATCTGCGCCGTCGCGCTGATGGGCGGCCAGTACTCCCGCACCGGGGAGGTGGCGTACGTCTGGCTGGCTCTCGTGGTGGTCTTCCTGGACGCCCTGCGCTACCTGGACGCACTCCAGATCTTCAAGGTGCGCCACAGCATGCGCAAGAAGATCAAGGCCCGCGCCAAGGCCAGCCGGCGGGCCGCCCAGGCACTGATGACCGCCGAGGAACTGGAGCGGGACCGCGAGCGGGAGCGGCGGGAGCAGGAGCGGGAGAACGACGGCGACGAGGAGCAGGGAGTCGCCTTCATGGAGGACCTCCTCCGCGACAACCCCACGGCCGACCTCGACAACGACCCCGGACAGGACGACCCGGACACCGGAGCCGAGGACGGCGCGCAGGCCCGGCCCAAGGAGAAGAAGGTCGTCGACCTCCACGTGGAGTTCAAGAGCCGGTTCCCCTGGTACGGCCGCTTCCGCACCTTCCTGCTCCGGCACCGCATCCGCACCCACCTGGTGAGCGGTATCGAGTTCCAGATGGCCGTCTTCATCGTGGGCCCGATCTTCGCCGCGGTCATGCCCGTGACCATCGCGGCGGGCGCCCTGCTGATGGCGTTCGAGCTCGCGATCATCTACAAGCTTCTGCTGTCCACCAGGGACTTCGAGCGCACGCTGGCCTCCTACTCGGTCCCCGAGGCCCCCGCCGGGCTCCCGGTGCAGCCCGGCAGCCCGGCGGAGGAGAACCTCTCCTCGCAGGACAACGCGACGGCCGGACGCCAGTAGGCCGTCGGCAAGCACAGCGACGCCGTGTGGGGCGGCACCCGGAGAACTCTCCGGGTGCCGCCCCACACGGCGTTGTGCGCGGTCCTCGCCGGGTCTCGCCATCCAGGCCCGCCGAGGACGGCAAGGACGGCGAGGACGACAGAATTACGGACATGTGGGACATAATTCGGTAACAGCCGTCAAGCGCTCGGCAGCGTGCCACTCCGCCGTTTGAACACCGTTCCGGAGAGCATCCGATGACGGAGGTGCCGGCAGAGCAAGACGGCCAACCCGAACGTCCCCTCCTGGAGCGTGACCTGCCTGATGTCCGCCTCGTTCACAGCTGTGAGGTCCTTCCACAACAAGAAGCCGCTTGAGGAGAACACCGCCCGGCGCCCCAGCGGCAACTTCCCGGTGAAACGCGGTCTGGTCCCGCTGGTCCTGATGGGCGCGGCCTTCCTCGCACAACTGGCGGGCGCTCTGTTTCCCGCCCCCCTCCTGTTCCTCGCGGGTTCCGCGGGCGGTCTCCTGCTGGAGCTGTACATACTGCGCCGTCGGCCGTATCTGGTCGCCGCGCTGGGCAGGCTGCGCTTCGACGTCACCGCCCGCCAGCTGCTGCGTGACGCGCTGATCGTCGTCGGCCTGGTCCGGCTGCCGGGCATCGACCCGCTCGAGGAGCAGCCCCTGGCCCTGGCCCTGCTGGCCGGCTACTTCCTGCACTTCTGCTGCCAGGCGGCCGCGCTGCTGATCAGACGCCGACGCACCCTCCCCTTCGTCACCCGCAACATCGACGCCTCCGCCCTGCGCCTGTCCTCCGCGCCGCCGCGGCTGCTGGCCCGCCAGCCCAGCCGCCGGCTGCTGTACTTCGCCCTGCCCGCCACGGCCGGCCTGATGGCCTCGGCCCTGACCGCCGAGGCCCTGTGGGGCCTGCTGGGGGTCGGCGTCACCCTGGCGCTCCACCTGGGCGGTGTCCTGCGGCTCGCCGCCTGGCTGCGGCCGGGCGCGCAGCCCGTGAACGAGCAGCAGGCGCTGGAGTGGCTGGACCGCCGGCTGGCCGAGTACCGGCCGACGGTGGCGATGTACTTCTCCGGCGGCGCCGCCTCCGCCTACCAGGCGAACATGTGGCTGGGCACACTCTCCGAACTGGAGGCCAGACCGCTGATCGTGCTGCGCGAGCGGTTCATGGTGCAGAAGATCGACGCGACCGACGTACCCATCGTGTGCATCCCCAAGGTCGCCCACCTCATGCGGCTGGAGCACTCCTCGCTCAAGATCATGCTGCACCCGGCGAACTCCGGTAAGACCTCACAGGTGCTGCGCATCCCGTCGATCAAGCACGCCTTCATCAACCACGGTGAGAGCGACAAGCTCTCCAGCTGCAACCCCTACGCCAAGGCCTACGACGAGGTGTGGGTCGCGGGCCGGGCCGCCCGGGACCGCTACCGGCTCGCCGACATCGGCGTCGACGACCGCGACGTGGTGGAGGTCGGCCGCCCGCAGCTCGCGCCGATCCGCCCCTGCGCCGGGCCTCCGGCCGCGGACGGCCCCGTCACGGTGCTGTACGCGCCCACCTGGGAGGGCTGGACCGACGATCCGGGCAACACCTCGGTCATCCTGGCCGGCGAGAACATCGTCCGCGCCCTGCTGGCGGACCCGAAGGTGCGACTGCTGTACAAGCCCCACCCGATGACCGGCTCGGTGGACCCGCGCGCGGCCCGCGCCGACGAGCGCATCCAGCAGATGATCGCCGAGGCCAACGACCGGCGCTCCGGTCCGCGCCCCGGCCCGGAGGCCGCCGCCGAGCTGGCCCGCCGCACCGCCGCGCTGGACGAGCTGACCAGCACGGCGTTCCGGCCGAGCGCGGACGAGATGGAGCGGATGCTGCTCCAGTCCACCCCCGAGGGGGACCGGGAGGCGGCGGTGGCGGCCGCGACGGCCGCCTGGGAGGAGGCCTACTGGGCGTCCTTCCCCGACTGGGAGCACCTGGTCGTCACCGGGCCGCGGCCCGCCCTGTACGCCTGCTTCAACCGGTCCGACCTGCTGATCAGCGACGTCTCCAGCGTGGTCTCGGACTGGCTGGCCAGTGAGAAGCCGTACGCGGTCGCCAACACCAGCGGTCTGACGGAGGAGGAGTTCAGGGCCGGTCTGCCGACCGTGCGGGCGGCCACGATCCTCACCCCCGACGCCGCGGGCGTGCCCGCCCTGCTGGACTCCGTCCGGGACCCGTCCCGGGACACCATGGCACGGGCCCGTGCCGAGCTGAAGACGCACCTGCTGGGGCCGGCCGACCCGCCGTCGATCGTCCGCTTCGACCGGGCGGTCGCGGCGCTGTGCGCCAAGGCGGACAGGCGCCGTGAGCTGATGGCCCTGCGCACGGACGACTCGTCGGCGCCGCGGGTGGCCGCCGAGGCGACGGAAGCGGCGGAGGCGGCGGAAGCCGAAGCGGCCGAGGCCGGTCAGGAGAGCGACCCCAGCGACTCGGAGAACTCCCTCACCACCTGAGACGAACACCCGGCCGGCGAGCCGGAAGCGGCGGTGGCCCGCACTCTCCCGTCTCGGGAGAGTGCGGGCCACCGCCGCTTCCGGCGTCCGTGCCGCGCCGCTCCTACTCCTCGAAGGGGTCGAAGCCCTCGTACGCGCGCAGGGCCTCGTCGCGCTCCGCGTCGCGGTCGCGGCGGCGCTGGGCGGCCGGGCGGATGGTGTCCATGCGGTGGTCCTCGCCGCGGCGGCCGAGCATCTCCGCGCCCGCGGCCACCGTGGGCTCCCAGTCGAAGACGACCGCGTTCTCCTCCGGGCCGATGGCCACGCCGTCGCCCTCGCGGGCTCCCGCCTTCATCAGCTCGTCCTCGACGCCGAGGCGGTTGAGCCGGTCGGCGAGGTAGCCGACGGCCTCGTCGTTGCTGAAGTCGGTCTGGCGCACCCAGCGCTCCGGCTTCTCGCCGCGCACCCGGAAGAAACCGTCGCCCTCCTGTGTGACGGCGAAGCCGGCGTCGTCCACGGCCTGGGGACGGATGACGATACGGGTCGCCTCCTCCTCGGGCCTGGCCGCGCGCGCCTCCTCCACGATCCCCGCCAGGGCGAAGGACAGCTCCTTGAGCCCCTTGCGGCTGACGGCCGAGACCTCGAAGACCGGGTAGCCGCGCGCCTCCAGGTCGGGGCGGATGATGTCGGCCAGGTCCTGGCCGTCGGGGATGTCCACCTTGTTGAGCACCACCACGCGCGGCCTGCCGTCCAGACCGCCGTACTGGGCCAGCTCGGCCTCGATGACGTCGAGGTCGGTCACCGGGTCGCGCTCGGACTCCAGCGTCGCGCAGTCCAGCACATGGACCAGGACCTCGCAGCGCTCGACGTGACGCAGGAACTCCAGTCCCAGCCCCTTGCCCCGGCTGGCACCGGGGATCAGGCCGGGTACGTCGGCGATGGTGTAGACGGTCGCGCCGGCCGTGACCACGCCCAGGTTGGGCACCAGGGTGGTGAAGGGGTAGTCGGCGATCTTCGGCTTGGCCGCGGAGAGGACGGAGATCAGGGAGGACTTGCCCGCCGACGGGTAGCCGACCAGCGCCACGTCCGCCACCGTCTTCAGTTCCAGGACGATGTCGCGGGTCTCCCCCGGCTCGCCCAGCAGCGCGAAGCCGGGCGCCTTGCGGCGGGCCGAGGCCAGCGCGGCGTTGCCCAGGCCGCCGCGTCCGCCGCGTCCGGCGACGAAGGTGGTGCCCTGGCCGACGAGGTCGGCCAGTACGTTGCCCTGCCGGTCCAGGACGACCGTGCCGTCCGGGACGGGCAGCACCAGGTCCCTGCCATCCGCGCCCGAGCGGTTGCCGCCCTCACCGGGCTTGCCGTTGGTCGCCCGGCGGTGCGGGGTGTGGTGGTACTCCAGCAGCGTGGTCACGGACTGGTCGACGACGAGGGTCACGTCCCCGCCCCGGCCGCCGTTGCCGCCGTCCGGGCCGCCCAGCGGCTTGAACTTCTCACGGTGGACGGAGGCACAGCCGTGGCCTCCGTTACCCGCGGCGACGTGCAACTCGACGCGGTCCACGAAGGTGGTCATGACGGGTGCCTCCAGGCTGGTGTTCGAGGGATGTGCGGGGTGCGGATCCGCGGATCACGCGGGGGGTGCCGCGCGCCGGTGCGGCGGCACGGGCCTTCGCGGGCCGCCTTCGTACAACGCGCCGAGGGCGGAACCGCTTCCCCGTCCGTACGCGCGGGGCACGTACGGACGGGAGGCGGTCCGCCCTCGGGGGGGTGCTGCGGGTCGTACCGGAGCCGGTGGGTTACTCGGCGACCGGGACGACGTTCACGACCTTGCGGCCACGAGCGGTGCCGAACTGCACCGCACCGGCGGCCAGCGCGAACAGGGTGTCGTCGCCGCCGCGCCCCACGCCGGAGCCCGGGTGGAAGTGGGTGCCGCGCTGGCGGACCAGGATCTCGCCCGCGTTGACGACCTGACCGCCGAAGCGCTTCACGCCGAGCCGCTGGGCGTTGGAGTCACGACCGTTCCGAGTGGACGATGCGCCCTTCTTGTGTGCCATCTCTCCTCAGTCCCTTACTTCGTCGCCGGGGCGTCGATGCCGGTGATCTTCAGCGCGGTGTGCAGCTGACGGTGACCGATCCGCTTGCGGTAACCGGTCTTGTTCTTGTACTTCATGATGTCGATCTTGGCACCCTTGTGGTGGTCCACGACCTCGGCGTGGACCTTCACGCCGGCCAGGACCCACGGGTCGCTGGTGACCGCGTCGCCATCGACGATGAGCAGGGTCGAGAGCTCGACGCTGTCGCCGACCTTGCTGGTGGAGATACGGTCAACCTCAATGACGTCGCCGACGGACACCTTCTGCTGGCGGCCGCCGGTGCGCACGATCGCGTACACGCGGAACTCTCTCTCGCTCGTGGGTGGGGCCCCTGATGCCAGCCGCTCGCCACGGGCCGGGCCCGTGCGGATCCGAGTGGATTGAGCGGCCTCTCCTCGCGCTCACGCGACACCTCGCGGAGTGCGTGGAGGGATTTGCTCAGGAGCCTGGCGTGTCCATCGACACGCCGCGACGGTCAAGGTTACGGGGCTTTGTCGCGGGGGGTCAAACCGGCCCCGGACGCCGGTGGGCGTCCGGGGCCGGTCCTTCTTCCGTCAGTCCTCGGCCGGGGCCGAGACGGACGGCGGGTTCTGCTGCTCGGCCGCCGCGGTCTTGCGGGCGGCCGTCTTCTTGGCGGCCGCCTTGGCGGTGGCCTTGGAGGCCGCCGTCTTGGCGGTGGCCTTCTTCGCCGTCGTCTTCTCGGCCGCCGCGGTCTTGCGGGCGGCCGTCTTCTTGGCGGCCGCCTTCTTGGCCGTCGTCTTCTTGGCGGCGGTCTTCTTCGCCGTGGACGCGGTCTTCTTGGCGGCGGTCTTCTTCGCCGTCTTGCGGGCCGTCCCCTTCGCCGGAGCGGCTTCCTCGGCGGGAGCCTCCCCGGAGACCTCGGCGGCGGCCTCCGGTTCGGCTGCGGCCTCCGGTTCACCTGCGGGCTCGGCGGACGGAACGGCGGGCTCGGTGATCTCGGCCGTCTCGGGAGATCCGGCCGGAGCCGCGGCACGGCGCACCACACGGCGGCGCGGACGGGCCGGCGCAGCGGGCTCGGGGGCGGGCTCCGCCGCCCCGGCCGGCTCCTGCGCCGGCGCCTGCGGCGCCTCCTCGGCCGCCGGAACCACCGTCACCGCGGCCTCCACCTCGGCAGCCGCCCTCGGCGGACCCGCCGGAGCCGACACCTTGCGCGCACCACGGCGCCGGGCACGCGGCGCCGCCTCCTGCTCGGCCGGCTCGGACACGGCGGCCTCGGGCGCGACTGCCTCGGGCGCGACTGCCTCGGGCGCGGGGATCTCGGCCTGAGCCTCCACGGGCTCCGCCGCCCCGGCCGGCTCCTGCGCCGGCGCCTGCGGCGCCTCCTCGGCCGCCGGAACCACCGTCACCGCGGCCTCCACCTCGGCAGCCGCCCTCGGCGGACCGGCCGGAGCCGACACCTTGCGGCCGCCGGTGCGCCGCCGCCTGCGGCCGCGCCGGGCGGCCTCCTCGGCCTCGGCGGCGCTGCTGTACAGCTCCTCGTCCGGGACGAACTCCGGCTCCGGCAGCGCGGCCGGCGCGGCGGCCTCCGCCGCCACCTCGGCGGGCGTCTCGGCCGCCGACTCCTCCACGGAGGGCGCGGCGGCCTCGGCCGGCGCCTCGGCGGCAGGGAGCTCGGCAGGGGCTTCGGGCTGCTGGGCCGCGGCCTTGCCCTTCTTCCTGCCGCGCTTGCCGCCACCGCCGCCGCCCTGGGTCTGCACCTGCTCCATATGGACGATCAGGCCCCGGCCGTTGCAGTGCACACAGGTCTCGGAGAAGGACTCCAGCAGCCCCTGGCCGACCCGCTTGCGCGTCATCTGGACCAGCCCCAGCGAGGTGACCTCGGCCACCTGGTGCTTGGTGCGGTCGCGCCCCAGGCACTCCAGCAGGCGCCGCATCACCAGGTCGCGGTTGGACTCCAGCACCATGTCGATGAAGTCGATCACGATGATGCCGCCGAGGTCGCGCAGCCTGAGCTGCCGCACGATCTCCTCGGCCGCCTCCAGGTTGTTCCTGGTGACCGTCTCCTCCAGGTTGCCGCCCTGGCCGGTGAACTTGCCGGTGTTGACGTCGATCACGACCATCGCCTCGGTGCGGTCGATGACCAGCGATCCGCCGCTGGGCAGCCAGACCTTGCGGTCCAGCGCCTTCATCAGCTGCTCGTCGATCCGGTAGGTGGCGAAGACGTCCACCTCGGAGGTCCAGCGCTGGAGCCGGTCGGCGAGGTCCGGCGCGACGTGCGAGACGTACCCGTGGATCGTCTCCCACGCCTGGTCGCCGCTGATGACGACCTTGGAGAAGTCCTCGTTGAAGATGTCGCGGACGACCCGGACGGTCATGTCCGGCTCGCCGTAGAGCAGCGTCGGCGCGCCGCCCTTGCGGGCCTTCTGCTGGATCTCCTCCCACTGTGCCTGGAGCCGCTCGACGTCGCGGCGCAGCTCGTCCTCGCTGGCGCCCTCGGCGGCGGTGCGGACGATGACGCCCGCGTCCTCGGGGACGACCCGCTTGAGGATCTGCTTGAGCCGGGCCCGCTCGGTGTCCGGCAGCTTGCGGCTGATGCCGGTCATCGAGCCCTCGGGCACGTAGACCAGGTAGCGGCCGGGGAGGGAGACCTGGCTGGTCAGCCGGGCCCCCTTGTGGCCGATCGGGTCCTTGGTCACCTGGACCAGGACGGACTGGCCGGACTTGAGCGCGGTCTCGATCCGGCGCGGACCGCCGGACAGGCCCAGCGACTCGAAGTTCACCTCACCGGCGTACAGGACGGCGTTGCGCCCCTTGCCGATGTCGACGAAGGCGGCCTCCATCGACGGCAGGACGTTCTGGACCTTGCCCAGGTAGACGTTGCCGACGTAGCTGGTGGCCTGCTCCTTGTTGACGAAGTGCTCGACGAGGACGCCGTCCTCCAGCACCCCGATCTGGGTGCGCTCGCCGCTCTGGCGAACGACCATGACGCGCTCGACGGCCTCGCGGCGGGCCAGGAACTCGGCCTCGGTGATGATCGGGACACGGCGGCGGCCCTGCTCCCGTCCCTCGCG
This sequence comes from Streptomyces mangrovi, assembly GCF_900114215.1. Lineage (GTDB taxonomy): Bacteria > Actinomycetota > Actinomycetes > Streptomycetales > Streptomycetaceae > Streptomyces > Streptomyces barkulensis. Next base: position 248,739 of record NZ_FOSG01000005.1, read on the forward strand.
GCGGCGCTGCTTCTTGGCCTCCAGACGGGTGGAGCCCTTGATGGACTGCACGCCGTCGGAGCTCTCGGAGGGCTCGTCCTTCTTCTTCCGCGGCTCGCGCACCTTGACGACCGTGCGCTCCGGGTCGTCCGGGGCCACCTCGGCGGCCTGGGGCTCGGCCTCGCCGCTGCGGCGGCGGCGACGCCGACGGCGGCGCGAGGTGCTGCTGGAGGCTCCCTGGTGCTCCTCGGCGTCCTCGCCCCGCTCCCCGTCCTCCCGGCCGCCCCCGTCGGCCGCTGCCCCGGTCTCCCCGGCGCTCTCCCGGGCCTCGTCTCCCTCGTCGCCCTCACCGGCGTCCTCGGAGGTCTCGGTGTCGGAGCCGCGACGGCGGCGGCGCCCGCCGCGGCGACGGCGACGCGAGGGACGCTCCTCGCCCTCGTCGGACTCACCCCGGCCGTAGGTCTCCTCGTCCTCCTCGCCGCCTTCCCCGGCGGCTCCGGACCCGGCCCGGGTCTCCGCGGCCTCCCCGGCCTCGGCGGCGGGCTGCTCGTCCCGCTCCTCCCGCTCGGCGGGCTCGCCGTTCCTGCGGCGGCGACGGCGGCGGGCCGCGACGCGCTCCTCCCGCTCGGCCTCCGCCGTGCCGCCGGTCTCGGTCCCGTACTCCTCGGAGGTCTCCGGCTCCTCTTCCTCCTCCTCGGCGGACTCCGTGGCGGCGGCCGCAGCGGTCTCGGGGGTCTGGAAGACCGGCTCGGCGAACACGGGCGCCTGGAACACCGCCACCGGCGCCATCGGCGGCTTCCTGCGGGAACGCCGGGGAGGGGCGGGCTCGGACTCGGCGGCGGGCTCGGACTCGGCGGTCTGCGCGGGCTTCTCCGCCTCGGCGGCCTCGGCGGCCCTCACCTTCGCGGACTTCCGGGTCCTCGCGGGACGCTCCGCCTCGGCGGGGGTCCCGGCCGAGGCCTCGGCCGGCTCCTCGGCGGTGGGCTTCTCCTGCGCGGTCTCCTGCCGGTCGGCCTTCTCGGCGGTCCTGCGGGTGCGCCGCCGGGTACGGGCGGGGGCCTGCTGCTCCTCGGCGGCCGGTGCGACGGACTCGGCGGGAGCCTCCGCCCCGGCCGGCTGCGCCGCTTCGGCGGTGGGCTCGGGCTCCGCGCTCTGTGCGGCCGCCTGCGGCGGGCCCGCGGGAGCGGAGGCCCGGCGGGCGGCACGGCGGCGCGTACGCGCCGGGGCCGGCTGCTCCTCGGCCACGGCGGGTTCGAGGGCGCCGCCCGTCTCGGGCGTCTCGGCGGCGGGCTCGGAAGGCTCCGCGGGCACCACCGTCTCGGCCGCCTGCGGCGGGCCCGCCGGAGAGGAGGCCCGGCGGACGGCGCGGCGCCGGGGCCGCGCGGGCGCGGCCTGCGTCTCGGCGGCCGGTTCAGCGGCGGGCTCGGGCTCGGCGGCCTGCGCCGGCACGTCCCCGGCCGGTGCGGCGGCGACCGCCGTGGTGACCACCTCCGGCTCGGCCGAGGCCGCCGCGGGCGGTCCCGCCGGGCGGGACACGGCGCGGCGACGCCGGCGCGGCGGCAGCGTGTCGCCGGGACTGCCCTGTCCGGCCTGTCCGGCCTCCGCCTCCGTTCCGGTCACGGCGGGTGCTGCGGGCGTGGTGTCGGTGTTCTCCGCGGGTGTGGACTCCGCGGATTCCATGGGTTCGCGCATGCGGACGGTTCTCCCGTTCACGCTCCCGGGCGCCGTGCCTCGATCCGGCCGGGCTCCGCGTGATGTGCGCGGGCCGCTGTCCGGGGCGCGGGCGCCGCACGGGAGCTGTCGTCTCGCTCGCCGGTTCCGTGCCGTCGGGCCCGGACACGGCGAAAGTCTGCTGGTGGATGCGCCTGCCTGACGGCCGGACCCGGGTGGCTCCCTGGTGCCTCGCACATCGGCGGCGCGGCGGCGTCGGCCTTACGCGGTACCGTCCGGCACCGTCGCGGCGAGGGTTGCGTCGCGGTCGAGCGCAAGCGGATCGGTCACCGTGCCGGTCTCCTCATCGAGCGGCCCCTGCGCCAGCCTGGTCACCGCTGCGGGGACCGGCGGCGCCAGGTCGGCCGTAGCTCGGAGGCCGGACAGGACGTCGTCGGGTCGTACGGCAGGTGTCAGGTGCCGTACCACCAGGCGCAGTATCGCACAGGGACCCTCACCGGGCCTATCGGACCCGGCCGGGGCGGCCTCCAGCGAGGCCACGGCGGCACGTGTGTCGAAGGTGCGCATGCCCTTCTTGGTCTGCCTGCTGACCTCGACCGAGTCCGCCGCGAGGAAGACCTCCACCGCCTTGCGGGCCTCCTCCGGCTCCACCCCGTCGAGCCGCAGCTCCCAGCGGGAGGCCGTCAGACGGTCGGCGAAGCCGCTGGTGTGCGCCTCCACCGCGTCGACGACGTCGAGTCCGTCGGGCAGCGACTCGTCGAGCAGCCGCCGCAGCGCCTCCGGGTCGCGCCGCTCGGTGAGGGCGATCTCCAGGTACTCGGCCTCGCTGCCCGTGCCGGTCGGCGCCGCGTTCGCGTACGAGACCTTCGGGTGCGGGGTGAAGCCCGCGGAGTACGCCATGGGCACCTCGGCCCGGCGCAGTGCCCGCTCGAAAGCGCGCTGGAAGTCGCGGTGGCTGGTGAACCGGAGGCGGCCGCGCTTGGTGTAACGCAGGCGGATGCGCTGCACCGCGGGTGCGGGCGGCGGGCCTTCGGGCTGTCGCTTGCCCAGGATCCTTCTCCTTGCTGCGGGGTGGCGCGACGAGCGCCCCTCGGTCGAACACTGGCGGCCGGGCCGTCCCCGCCGGTGCGGGGCCGGTAGGCCCGTACCTACCCACCAGCCTACTCGCCGGTGGCTCCGGCCTCTCCCGGACCGGCCCCGCGCATCTGCGGCGCGGCCGGTCCCGTGGCGATCCAGTACCGCAGTTTCTTCCCCCGCCGGTCCTCGAAGACACCCCCGCACTTCTCGATGACGCGGCGGGAGGCGGTATTGGTGTCGTCGCAGGTGACCAGCACCGGGTCGATGCCGAGGGAGTGGACGACGGGCAGGGCGGCGCGCAGCATCGCGGTGGCGTGGCCCCGGCTGCGGGCGGAGGCCCGGACGTCGTAGCCGATGTGGCCGCCGTAGTCGAGCAGGAAGCCGTTGAGCCGGTGGCGGATGGCGATACGGCCGAGGTAGGTGTCGCCCTCGGCCCACCACAGGGTGGTGCACGGGACGTGGCCCTCGGGGCGCGGGCCGTCCTCGTCCGCGTCGGCGCGGACGGCGGCGGCGTACGCGGCGAAGACCTCCGGGTCGTGCCAGCGCCTGCCGTAGCGGAGGATGTCGCGGCCGAGCATCGAGTTGTCCTCCCGCCCGCCGCGCCCCTCGGCCTCGAACTCCTTCACGGCCTCCAGGAAGGAGGCGTGGAGGCGGGGGTCGGGGAGGATCAGCTCGGGCATGCGGCCAGTGTGTCAGCGCGCCCCGCCCCCGGCCGGCGGGTACCCCTGGCCGGGCCTTCCCGCCGTTGCGGCCCGTCATCCGCTGTCAGAGGCGGATGCCGGCCCTCTTCGCCAGAGTGTTGATCCTCGGATTGCTCCGCCGGTGCAGGGATACGAGCACCCTGCTCAGTTCCTGACTGGTGGGGTGGACCTTCGCCATCTGCGGCACGACGCTCCAGGCCGCCATGAGGGAGTCCACCGCCCCGTCCCGGTCCTTCAGGGCCAGTTTCGCCCTGGCGATGTTCATGTGGAGCGGGCCGATGCGGGTCGCGGGCAGCGAGTACCCGTTGCGGAGGTACCTCTCTGCGTCCTCCAGCGCCTCGGCGTTCCTCTTCAGGTCCACCCGGGTCGCCACCACATGGGTGACCGTGTTCTCCGGGCCGAAGTGCACGCCCTGCACGTTGACATCGGTGCCGACGGCCTCCGCGGCCTTTCGTGCGGCCATGATGTGCCGCTCGGCGGTCCGGTCGTCCCGCAGCCGGCCCGCCAGCGTCATCCCCCTGAGGTGCAGCAGCCCCAGGGCGAGGTGGCGCGGCCTGCCCCGCATGGTGGATTCGGCGAGCACGACAGCCTGGTCCACCAGGGCCAGCCCTCCGGCGAAGTCGCCGCCGTTGAGGAAGGTTCCGGCCTCGTCACGGGCCGCCACCGCGCGGGTCAGGGCGTTCGCCCGCTCCGCCGCCTGCCCCTGCCTGGTGACCGCCAGCTCCGCGAGTGTCATCCAGCGGTGCCGGGCCGCCAGCCAGTAGACCGCGCTGTACACGTCGGCGACCTTCGCCCAGTCCTCGGGCAGTCCTGTGCCGTGGGCGCGGTCCTGCACTCGCCGCAGCAGGCCGGGCAGGGCCCGGGTCACGGCGGAGAGGTCGGCGTCACCGCGCAGACGGAACAGCTCGGCGAGACCCCGCTCGATCCGGTCGCCCCGGACGGGCTCACCGGTCGGGAGGTCGAAGCGCCGCATGACGCTCCGCAGCTCTTTCAGCCGGTCCTCGTCGCCGGTTCGTACCGGAGCCTGCCCCAGCAGCTCGTCCAGCGTGATCCCGAAGGCGTTCGCGAGCGCCGCTCCCATGCTCTGGGTGAGCGGCCGGTCGCCTCGCTCGATCTTCCCGAGCATCGACTTCGACATACCGGCCCTGGCGGCGAGCTGGTCTTGCAGCCAACCCCGCCGCAGACGCAGAACCTTGACGTTCGCGCCGGGTCCGGGCGTGGTGATCTCCGCACTCATGCGCCATGTCTTCCTGGTCGGTTGTTCCGGTCTCCATGCTCTCAGGGGCTTCTACCCATGCCTTGGGTGCGAGCTGTACCAGTCAAATGTCCCCCGTAGCACGTGAGCGGGGCTCTCGCCGCCGACGAGCGTTCACCTACGAGCATCTGTTACCACCGATTGCAGCGTTGACGGCCCTCAGAAGCAGCGGCTCCTCGACGGTCGAGCCGGTCTGGCTCAGTAGCCGTCTGTGGACCATGGGCGCATTCAGGCCGATGCAGAAGCCCGGCCCCACGCCCAGGGAGCGAGGCCGGGCTACGCGCTCGGGAGCGGGCTCAGGGCAGCAAGCTCTTCTGCCCCGCTCGAACACTCTCGGTGAACAGCTCGTAGTCCTTACGGGAGATGATCAGGACCTGCGCGTCCGGGTCGCCGACGTCTTTGGAGTCGCGCAGCGCCACGACTCCATCAACGAACGCGACTTCCAGGCAGTTGTTGCCTCCGTTGGACAGTTCGCTCTTGGCCCAGACGGCGTTGGTCAGATCGACGCTCTTCTTCATATGCGGCAGTCCTTGATCAGTTCTTGGATGAAGCGACGGGTCGCTTGCGCATCGAGGGCCTGCGTACGGAGAGTGTCGAGAGCGGACTGGTAACGGTCCACGTCTCCATCCTCCTCCAGGTACAGGGAGGTTGTCTTCGCCTCGACGACGGCGATCGGTGGCCCCGCCGGGAAGTGGAGGAGCTGGAAGGAACCATCGATGCCGGCATGAGCACCCGCTTCGAAGGGGAGCACCTGGACGACTACGTGGCTGTGCTCTTCTGTCACCTCCAGTAGCCGCTCGAGCTGGTCCTTCATGACCTCCGGCCCGCCCACGACACGGCGTAGCGCGGCTTCGTCCAGGATGCACCAGAGGCTGAGCGGGGTGCTGCGAGTCAGGGCTCCCTGCCGCGCCAAGCGCAGGTCCACGAAGCGGCTGACCTCACGCTTCGAGGACCATACCTGGCTCCTCTCAACGATCGACGTGGCGTACTCCTTGGTCTGAAGCAACCCCGGAACCATCTGGAGATACGACTCGGCCTTGGACGCCATCCCTTCGAGGTACAGGTATTCCTCGAACCCGCGAGTCTGGATCGCCTCCCTGTACTCATCGAGGAGGTTGGTCCGCTTCCCCGAAGCCGCCAGGGAGGCCATGGCTCTGATCTTCGCCCTGGTGTCCTCGGCGTCCACGCCGTAGACCTGGAAGAAGGCGGTCAGACCGAGGCCGGACACTCGCTGCTTGCCGTTCTCGATCTTGCTCAGTGCCGACTTGCCGGACAACCCAAGGCGCTCTGCGGCCTCCTCCATGTTGAAGCCCGCAGCGATGCGGAGCGACCGCAACGCCGAACCGAGCCTTCGCCTGTGCACGTTCGGCCGTGCCTCTGCCATGACCTACCTCCCTGGGGCTGCAACATATCGCGAGCACCGATGCTGGCATATGCCAGTTTCTGATTAAGAAATGTTTCTTAGTCAATCGAGTTGCTAGAAATGTTTCTCGTGCGCAAGAGTTTCCGCGACGGAGCATCGTCACTAAGAGACAGAAGACAGTTGCCCTCAGGAGTGGACCTCGCCCTGCCCCGGCAGGGCGGGCCACTCAGGTCGCCTCGAAGGGAAACCCGTGACCATCGCAGCCCGGCCCCACGCAATCGGTGCCCCTGGCTACAGCGAGACCTGGCCCTGTGAGCCAGAGTCCGCCGGCCGTGCTCGCAGCTTGGTTCGGGCAGCCATAAGCGCTTGGGGGCTCGAACAGCTCATCGACGACGGAACCCTGATCACCTCGGAACTGGTCGGCAACGCCGTGCAGCACAGCGACTGCCGACTACTTCGCGTCAGCGTCACGCTGGTGAAGCCGGGACGGGTTCGCATCGCCGTTGCGGACAAGTCGACTTCGCCGACGAAGTTGCTGAAGCCCCGAGATGACGACACGGGCGGCCGTGGCCTGCTCCTGGTGAATGAGCTGGCCGACGGCTGGGGCACCGACCACCGCCGTTGGGGCAAAGTCGTCTGGGCCGAGGTCTGCGCGGGCGGTGATGCCTCATGAGGGCCCTGGGTCCGGCTGCCGGAGTCGAGCTGCGTCCGGTCCGCTCCGCTCCCGTGAGCAACTACGACGGCAGGGAGTGGGTGACCGGCATGTGCTGGCTGTACTGCCGTCGCTCAGGTATCCCGGTCATCTGGCTCGGCCCGGTCAACTCCTCGGGGATGCAGGCTCCGCTCTACGGCTGTGGAGAGTGCGTTGCCGAGCTGGACCACATGGTCTGGGCCTACCTGGAAGCAAAGGACCGCCTCTGATTTCCCGCCTCCTCGCGAACCGGCCTGTCCGTCCCACACGGCAAGGTCCACCACGACGGAGGCGGGGTTCCACCCCGCTTCCGGCGAGAGCGAAGGCCGGCCGGGCAGCACGATTCCATCCACCCTCATCAGGAGGCCACTGACAGTGACCGCAACCCTCGTACCGTTCGGCGCCAAGGTGCCGATTCCCACGTTCACGGTGGAGATCGATCCGTCCACCTTCGCCTACGACGCCGAGCGCCAGGTGAACCTCACGGCGGACGGCCGTCTGTGGGCCGAGGAGCCGATCGCCGCTTCGTCCACGGCCACGAACAACGACACCCGGCCCGGCAATCCTCCGGACGAGGACGCCGACCCGTACGCCTTCCCCGAGGTCGACCCCGAGCAGGTGCCGAGCGCCAACATGCTCACGACCGGCGCGTAGAGCGATGAGGTCACCGCGCGGGCACGTTCTCATCGTTGCCGAACAACTCGACCCGACAGCGGACCTTGTGGTCCAGGCGCTCACGGAACGTGAGGTACCTGTGCTGAGGTTCGACCTGGCCGAGTTTCCCCAGTCCGTCGTACTCGCCGCGGAACACCGGGACGACGCTCCCGGATGGACGGGCGAGCTTGCGACTGCCCGGCGCGCGGTGCGGCTCCAGGAAGTCCGGGCCGTCTACTACAGGCGGCCCGGACTTCCGGCCGTCTCGTCACAGGTCGCGGAGATCTACCGGGACTGGGCCGTGTCCCAGGCACTGGTCGGAATGGTGCAAGTTCTCTCGTCCCTGCCCGTCGTGTGGATGCACCATCCCGACGTGTACCGGACCAGCGCCCACAAGCCCGGGCAGCTCGTCACCGCCTCCACCGCCGGTCTCCGCGTCCCGAGATCGTTCATCGGCAACAGCCTTGAGAGTGCCCGGAGATGGGGTGAGAGCATCGGCGGCTCGCTCGCCTGCAAGCCGGTCGCCGCGGCCTCACTCACCCTGCCGGACTCGCCGCCGACGATGCTGCCGACGCGACGTGTCGAGGTCTCGGACCTGGACGAGTCACTGGAGCTGACCGCGCACTACCTCCAGGAATGGGTGCCCAAGGACTACGAAGTCAGGCTGACCGTCGTGGGCCGACGGATGTTTCCCGTGGCCATCCATGCCAGGAGCGACAAGGCCAAGGCCGATTGGCGCGCTGACTACGACGCGCTGGAGTACGAGCCGGTGACGATCCCCGGCGAGGTAGCCGAGGGGGTTCGCCGCTTCATGAACGCCTACCGGTTGAACTACGGAGCGTTCGACTTTGGAGTCCGGCCGGACGGCGAATGGATCTTCTACGAGTGCAACCCGGCCGGCCAGTGGCAGTTCATCGCCAAGGCGACCGGCCTTCCCATCGCGGAGGCGCACGCCTCCCTGCTGCAAGGAGCGGTTTCTTGAGCTACCCGGACACCGAGACGGCGAAGGCCCTGCGTACCGCTCTCACCCAACAGCTCGCCGACGACGGATACATCCGGTCCCCGGAGTGGCAGAGCGCAGTCGCAGAGACTCCGCGGCACATCTTCGTGCCGGTCTTCTACCGGCAGGTCCGGGGGAAGTGGGAGCCTGTCACCGCGTACGACGCCGGGTACTTCGACGCGGTGTACAGCGACACGTCGCTGACGACGCAGGTCACCGATGGTCGGCCCACTTCGTCTTCGAGCCAGCCCAGTCTCATGGTCCAGATGCTCGAAGGACTCGGCGTCGAGGACGGGGACAAGGTGGGTGAGGTCGCCACGGGCACCGGCTACAACGGTGGGCTCATCTGCCACCGGGTCGGATACAAGAACTTCTTCACGATGGAAGTGGACTCAGAGCTCACCAGGCTGGCGAAGGCCCGTCTGGGGGAGGTGGGCTACTACCCGACAGTCTGGGCTGGGGACGCGCGCAACGGGTTCCCCGCCGGTGTCGAGCTGGACCGGCTCGTCGTGACCTGCGGCTTTGACGTCTTCCCCTATCCGCTGGCCCGCAACGTCCGCTCGGGCGGTGTCATCGTGTGCCCGCTGGGGTGGGGGAACGCTCGCTTGGTCGTGGGGAAGGACGGGACGCTGGAGGGCAACTTTCTGGCCGGCGGTTCGTACTTCATGAAGGTCCGCGGGGAGGGCGGGACCGGAAGTATCCCCTATCCCGGTGAGCCCGCCTCACCCACGGAGCGGCGCTCGGCACTCGGCCTGGCCGAGTTGGGAGAGGAGGGGTTCCGTTTCGTCCAGTCGCTCGTGCTGCCCGGGATCGGCGATGCCAACGAGGTGGACGATGAGGGCAACACCATCGGCTACCGCATGTGGGGCCTGGACGGGTCCTGGGCTCACGTCGAGGGGAGCACCGTGCGCCAGAGCGGACCACGCCGACTGTGGGACGCCGTGGAGGAAGCACACACATGGTTCGAGTCCCATGGGCGCCCGGCTCGCGAACGGTTCGGTGTCACGATCGCTCCGGACGGGCAGAGGTTCTGGCTCGACGAGCCGCACCGGTCCGTACCGGTCCCGGTCGACGACACGCGGTCCGTGTAGCGGCTCATGGAACGGCCCCGCTCACCTGCTTCCTCGTGGCACGTGAGCAGGGCCTTACCCGTCAGCGGGTGTCCACTTACGAGTGACTGTGGCTGTTATCGCTGGTCGCGGCGTTGACGACCGTGAGCGGGAGCAGCTTCTTGCCCGTCGGGCCGATCTGGATGGAGGTGTCCATCGCCGGGCACACGCCGCAGTCGAAGCAGGGGGTCCAGCGGCAGTCCTCGACCTCGGTCTCGTCGAGGGCGTCCTGCCAGTCCTCCCACAGCCAGTCCTTGTCGAGGCCGGAGTCGAGGTGGTCCCAGGGCAGGACCTCCTCGTAGGCGCGCTCGCGGGTGGTGTACCAGTCGACGTCCACGCCGTGGGGGGCCAGCGCGCGCTCGGCGCACTCCATCCACAGGTCGTAGGAGAAGTGCTCGCGCCAGCCGTCGAAGCGGCCGCCGGCCTCGTAGACGGCGCGGATGACGTCGCCCACGCGCCGGTCGCCGCGCGAGAGCAGGCCCTCGACGATGCCGGGCTTGCCGTCGTGGTAGCGGAAGCCGATGGAGCGGCCGTAGCGCTTGTCGGCGCGGATCCTCTCGCGCAGCTTCTCCAGGCGGGCGTCGGTCTCCTCGGCCGACAGCTGCGGCGCCCACTGGAAGGGGGTGTGGGGCTTGGGCACGAAGCCGCCGATGGAGACGGTGCAGCGGATGTCGTTGGAGCCGGAGACCTCGCGGCCCTTGGAGATGACCTTGGCGGCCATGTCGGCGATCTGGAGGACGTCGTCGTCGGTCTCGGTGGGCAGGCCGCACATGAAGTACAGCTTCACCTGGCGCCAGCCGTTGCCGTAGGCGGTGGCGACGGTGCGGATCAGGTCGTCCTCGGAGACCATCTTGTTGATGACCTTGCGGATGCGCTCGCTGCCGCCCTCGGGGGCGAAGGTCAGGCCCGAGCGGCGGCCGTTGCGGGTCAGCTCGTTGGCCAGGTCGATGTTGAAGGCGTCCACCCGGGTGGAGGGCAGCGACAGGCCGATCTTGTCGTCCTCGTAGCGGTCGGCCAGGCCCTTGGCGACGTCGCCGATCTCGCTGTGGTCGGCCGAGGACAGCGACAGCAGGCCGACCTCCTCGAAGCCGGTGTTCTTCAGGCCCTTCTCCACCATCTCGCCGATGCCGGTGATGGAGCGCTCGCGCACCGGGCGGGTGATCATGCCGGCCTGGCAGAAGCGGCAGCCGCGGGTGCAGCCGCGGAAGATCTCCACGCTCATCCGCTCGTGGACGGTCTCGGCCAGCGGCACCAGGGGCTGCTTGGGGTAGGGCCACTCGTCGAGGTCCATCACGGTGTGCTTGGACACCCGCCACGGCACTCCGGAGCGATTGGGTACGACGCGGGCGATGCGGCCGTCGGGCAGGTACTCCACGTCGTAGAAGCCGGGGACGTACACGCCGCCGGTCTTCGCCAGGCGCAGCAGCAGCTCCTCGCGGCCGCCGGGGCGGCCCTCGGCCTTCCAGGCCCGCGTGATCTCGGTGATCTCCAGTACGGCCTGCTCGCCGTCGCCGATGACCGCGCAGTCGATGTAGTCGGCGATCGGCTCGGGGTTGAAGGCGGCGTGGCCGCCGGCGACGACCACGGGGTGGTCCACTCCGCGGTCCTTCGCCTCAAGCGGGATGCCGGCCAGGTCCAGGGCGGTGAGCAGGTTGGTGTAGCCCAGCTCGGTGGAGAAGGAGACGCCGAACAGGTCGAAGGCGCCGACCGGGCGGTGGGCGTCCACGGTGAACTGCGGGACCCGGTGCTCGCGCATGAGCTTCTCCAGGTCCGGCCAGACGCTGTAGGTGCGCTCGGCGAGCACGCCCTCGCGCTCGTTGAGGACCTCGTAGAGGATCATGACGCCCTGGTTGGGCAGGCCGACCTCGTAGGCGTCGGGGTACATCAGGGCCCAGCGGACATCGCAGGCGTCCCAGTCCTTGACGGTGGAGTTCAGCTCTCCGCCGACGTACTGGATCGGCTTCTGGACGTGCGGGAGGAGGGCCTCCAGGCGCGGGAAGACCGACTCGACAGGCATGGGTGGTGTCCTCGGATGCTGGGGTTCGCTGGATTCGCTGGGTTTTCGGGTGACGGTCCGCGCGTTCGGCGGACGGGAGTGACCATCCAGCGTAACGCCTGCCGGGACGGGCCCCGGACCCCGCATACCGGCGAGGGCCGGTACGCGGGCGGGCCCGGGATCCGGGGGCCCGGGGCTCAGGCGGAGACCGGGCGCTGCACCCGGATCGACTGGAGCAGCCCGATGGCGATCCAGACCGCGAACATCGAGGTGCCGCCGTAGCTGACGAAGGGCAGCGGCAGACCGGCGACCGGCATGATGCCCATGGTCATCCCGATGTTCTCGAAGGACTGGAAGGCGAACCAGGCGATGATCCCGGCAGCGACGATCGTGCCGTACAGCTCGGTCGTCTCCAGCGCGATACGGCAGGCGCGCCACAGCACCACGCCCACCAAGAGGATGATCAGGCCCGCGCCGAGGAAGCCCAGCTCCTCGCCCGCGACGGTGAAGACGAAGTCGGTCTGCTGCTCGGGGACGAACCGCCCGGTGGTCTGACTGCCCTCGAACAGTCCCTTGCCGTGGAGACCGCCCGAGCCGATGGCGATCCGGGCCTGGTTGGTGTTGTAGCCGGCGCCGGACGGGTCGAGCGCGGGGTTGGCGAAGGCCGCGAAGCGGTTGATCTGGTACTCGTCGAGCACGCCGAGCTGCCAGACCAGGACGGCGCCGATGCCGCCCGTGGCCAGCAGGCCGATGATCCAGCGGTTGGAGGCGCCGGAGGCCAGCAGCACTCCCAGCACGATCACGACCAGCACCATCACCGAGCCCATGTCGGGCATCAGCATGACGATCCCGATCGGCACGGCGGCCAGCGCGAGGGACTGCACCACCGTGCGGTGGTCGGGGTGGAGCCGGTCGCCGGCGTCCACCTGGGCGGCGAGCAGCATCGCCATGCCCAGGATGATGGTGATCTTGGCGAACTCGGCGGGCTGGAGCGACAGGCCGGCGCCCAGGTCCAGCCAGGCGCGCTGGCCGTTGATCGTCGCGCCGAGCGGGGTGAGCACGAGCAGTGTGAGCAGTACGGACAGCCCGTACAGCACCGGGACCGCGCCGCGCAGCCTGCGGTGGCCGAGCCAGACGGTGCCCACGGACAGTGCCACGCCGATGGCGAGGCTGATCAGATGGCGCCACAGGAAGTGCTGGGGGTCGCCCTCGTTCAGCTCGGTGCGGTTGCGGGTGGCGGACCACACCAGCAGGGAGCCGATGACGGACAGCGCCACGCAGGCCAGCAGCAGGGTCCAGTCCAGGCGGCGCAGGACGGAGTCGCGGGCCGTCAGCCTGCTCCAGGCGGAGCGCTCCTGCCAGGGCCGCCCGTTGTAGGAGTGGGTGCTCACGGCTTGAAGCCCTTCTGGCGCAGGGCCTCGATGGTGCCGTCCGGGTTGATCCGGGGAAGCTTCTTGTGCGGTTTGGGCAGCAAGGCCTTCTTCCTGTCGATCTTCCCGCCCTCGCCGACGCCGTACAGCGCGTCGTAGATCGCGCGCACCGCGGGGCCCGAGGCGCCGGAGCCGGTGCCGCCCTGGGAGATCGTCATGACGATCGTGTACTCGTCGGTGTAGGTCGCGAACCACGAGGTGGTCTGCTTGCCGTGGACCTCGGCCGTACCGGTCTTGGCGTGCATGGGGATCTCCTTCTGCGGCCAGCCGGTGTCGGCGAAGCGCCAGGCGGCGGTGCCGCGGGTGGCCACGCCCTCCAGCGCCTTGTCGGTCTGGCGCAGGGTCTTGGCGTCCATCGGCAGCCTGCCGCGCTTCTTCGGCTCGATCTCCTCGACGGTCTTGCCGTCGGGGCTGATGACGGCCTTGCCGACGGTGGGCTCGTACATGGTGCCGCCGTTGCTCAGGGCCGCGTAGATGGCCGCCATCTGAATGGGCGTCACCAGGGTGTCGCCCTGCCCGATGGAGTAGTTGACGCTGTCGCCGGCGCGCAGCTTGTTGCCCTCCAGGCAGTTCTCGTACGCGATCTGCTCGACGTAGTCCCCGCCCTTCTTGCCGTACTTGCACCAGGCGTCCTTGTTGGCCTCCCAGTACTCCCGCTTCCACTTCCGGTCGGGCACACGGCCGGTGACCTCGTTGGGCAGGTCGATCCCGGTGCGCTTGCCGAGGCCGAACTCGTGGGCCGTCCTGTAGAACCAGTCGTCGGGGTTCTTCTTGGGGTCGATGCCCCCGTCCTTCTTCCACTCCTGGTGGGCCAGGGCGTAGTAGACGGTGTCGCAGGAGACCTCCAGCGCGCGGCCGAGGTCGATCATGCCGTGGTTCTGGGACTCGAAGTTCTTGAAGACCTGGCCGCCGATGCTGTACGAGGAGGGGCAGTTGTAGCGCCCGTCGAACTCGTAGCCGGCCTTGACGGCCGCGGCGGTCGGGATCACCTTGAAGATCGAGCCGGGCGCGGCCTGTCCCTGGATGGCCCGGTTGAGCAGCGGGTAGTTGGACTTCTTGCCGGTCAGCCTGGCGTAGTCCTTGGCGGAGATGCCGCCGACCCAGGCGTTGGGGTCGTAGTCCGGCGCGGAGGCCATCGCCACGATCCGGCCCGTCTTGGACTCCATCACCACGACCGCGCCCGCGTCCGCCTCGTAGTTGCGGTTGGTGTTGCGGTCGTGCTGTTTGCGCGCCTCCTTCATCGCCTTGACCAGTTCCTTCTCGGCGATGGCCTGGACGCGTGCGTCGATGCTGGTGACGAGGGAGGAGCCGGGCTCGCCCTTGTCGTTCTCCGCCTCGCCGATGACGCGGCCGAGGTTGTCCACCTTGTAGCGCGTCACGCCCGCGTCGCCGCGCAGCGCCGCGTCGTACTGGCGCTCCAGGCCGGAGCGGCCGATCTGGTCGGAGCTGAGCAGCGGGGAGCCGGTGTCCTTGGTCTGCGCGATCTCCTCGTCGGTGACGGGCGAGAGGTAGCCCAGGACCTGGGAGGTCCGCGCGCCGTACGGGGCCGGGTAGCGGCGGACGGCGACGGGTTCGGCGGTGATGCCGGGGAAGTCCTCCTGGCGTTCGCGGATCTGGAGGGCCTGCTGCGTGGTGGCCTCGTCGGTCACCGGGATCGGCTGGTAGGGCGAGCCGTTCCAGCAGGGCTGCGGGGTCTCGGCGTCGCACAGGCGGGTCTTGTCGGAGACGTCCTTGTACGTCATGCCGAGGACGTCGGCCAGCCGGGTGAGGACGGCCTTGCCGCCGTCGTCCATCTTCATCAGCTCGGTGCGGCTGGCGGAGACCACCAGCCGCGTCTCGTTGTCGGCCAGCGGCACACCGCGCGCGTCGAGGATGGCGCCGCGCACGGCGGGCTGGACGACCTGCTGCACATGGTTGCCCGCGGCCTTCTCCGCGTACTCCTCGCCGTTGCGGATCTGGAGGTACCACAGCCGCCCGCCGAGGGTGAGCATCAGGGAGAAGACCAGGATCTGGATGGCGACCAGCCGGATGGTGACCCGGGTGGTGCGCCCGGTCTCGGGAATGTTGCTCACTGCGTCTCCGTCGCAATCACAGTCGCCGCCGTCGTCACAGCCGCTGTCGCCGTCACAGTCGCCGCCGTCACAGCCGCTTGACGCCCTTGATCCGCCCCGTTCCGCTCCTGGGGACCCGGGCCGTCAGACCGCCGCGCCGGGCGGCGCCCGCCCGGCCGCCGAGGCGGCCGGTGCGGCCGCGCAGCCCGCCGAGCCCTCCGGAGCCGAGCAGCCCGCCGTAGGTGCGGGCGCCGTCACCGGCGCTGCCGGCCGTGTCGGCGAGCGGGTCGTGCGCGGTGCGGCGGGCCAGCGCCATGACCACCGGGACGGTGAAGGGCGCGAGCAGCAGGTCGTAGACGGTGGCCGTGGTCAGCAGCAGGCCCAGGCCCACGTGGCGGGCCGCGGTGTCGCCGACCAGCGCGCCGACGCCGGCGTAGAGCAGGGTGGAGGAGAGCGCGGCGCCGGCCACGACGAGCATCGGGACGGTGGCCGAGCGGTGCTGGCCGTTCTCCGGCCTGGTCAGACCGGCGGCGTAGCCGACGACGCACAGCACCAGCGCGTAGCGGCCCACGGCGTGGTCGGCGGGCGGCGCGAGGTCGGCCAGCAGGCCGGCCGCGAAGCCGACCAGGGCTCCGCCGGTGTGGCCGTAGACCAGCGCCAGGCCGAGGACGGTCAGCAGCAGCAGGTCGGGGACGGCGCCGGGCAGTTGGAGCCGGGCCAGCACACTGACCTGGACCACCAGGGCGACGACGACGAGCGCGAGCGAGAGCAGGATCCGGTTGGGGTGCATCGTTATCGGTCAGCTCCTGGAAGGGCTGGGGTGTCGCCCCCGGAGGGAGCGGCGTCCGCGGAGGGACCGGTGCTCGCCGAGGGGCCGGTGGCGGATGACTCGGCGGCGGCCGAGGGGTCGGCGGTCACCGTGACCGTCGGGGCGGGCCGGTCCTTCGGCTTGGGCGGGAGGACCGCGTCACGCGGGTCGGTGCGCGGCGGCTTGACGACGACGCCGACGATGTCGAGCTTGGTGAAGCCGACGTACGGCCGCACCCGCACCGTCCGGGTGAGGCCGCCGCTGTGCGGATCGACCCGGATGACCTCGCCCACCGGCACGCCGGGTACGAACGGCCGGTCGTTGCTGGAGCCGAAGGTGACCAGGCGGTCGCCCTTCTTCACCCTGGCCTTGCTGTTGAGGAGCTGGACGGTCAGCGCGCTGTCGCCGCGGCCGCCCGCGAAGCCGAGTTCACCGGTGCCCTCCATCCGGGTGCCGACGGTGAAGTCGGGGTCGTTGGCCAGGAGCACGGTGGAGGTGCTCGGTCCGACGGTGGTGACCCGGCCGACGAGTCCGTCGCCGTTTATCACGGTCATGTCGCGCCTGATGCCGTCGTCTCGGCCGACGTCGATGGTGACGGTCCAGGAGAAGCCCTGGGCGGCGCCGATGCCGACGACCTGGGCGGCCTTGATGCCGTACTGCCCGGCGCCCGCGGTCCTCAGCAGGTCGTCGAGCTGCTCGACCCGGGCGTTGTCGCGGTCGGAGGCGGCGAGCCTCTGCTTCAGTTCGGCGTTCTCCCGCTCCAGTACGCTGATCCGGTCGTGGCGCTCGCCGGAGTCCCGTACGGCCGCGATGGCGTTGCCGACGGGGTCGACGGCGGTGGCGACACCGCTCTCCACCGGGCCCAGGACGGACGCGGTCACCTGCCGCGCCCCGTCCAGCGGCGATCGCTCACCGCCGCGGATGTCCACCGTGATCAGTGCGAACGCGATGGCGACCAGCAGAACGAGCAGCAGCCGGCTCTCTCGTGTATCCCTCACGTGCGACGGCCGTGCCTTCCCTTGTTGGACTTGTCTGACCGTGGTGCCGATCCGGTTTCCCGGGGCGCCCGCCGCCTTTGTCCCCCGTCCGGGCACGGGCGGCGCGGCGGGAGCCGGCCCGGCCCGGCGTCACCGCCGCGGCTGGGCGTCGAGCACCTGCTGGAGCGCCTCGAACTCCTCGACGCACTTGCCCGAGCCCAGCGCCACCGAGTCCAGCGGGTCCTCGGCGATGTGGATGGGCATGCCCGTCTCGCGCCGCAGCCGCTCGTCCAGGCCGCGCAGCAGGGCGCCGCCGCCGGTGAGGACGATGCCGCGGTCCATGATGTCGCCGGAGAGCTCGGGCGGGCACTTGTCGAGGGTGGTCTTGACCGCGTCCACGATGGAGTTGACGGGCTCCTCGATGGCCTTGCGGACCTCGGTGGCCGAGATGACCACGGTCTTGGGCAGTCCGCTGACCAGGTCCCGGCCGCGGATCTCGGTGTGCTCGTCGTCCTCCATGTCGTACGCCGAGCCGATCGTGATCTTGATGCTCTCGGCCGTGCGCTCGCCCAGCAGGAGGCTGTACTCCTTCTTGATGTGCTGGATGATCGCGTTGTCCAGCTCGTCGCCCGCCACCCGGATGGACTGCGCGGTGACGATCCCGCCCAGGGAGATCACGGCCACCTCGGTGGTGCCGCCGCCGATGTCGACCACCATGTTGCCCGTCGCCTCGTGGACCGGCAGCCCCGAGCCGATGGCGGCCGCCATCGGCTCCTCGATGATGTGCACCTGGCGGGCGCCGGCCTGGGTGGAGGCCTCGATGACCGCGCGTCGCTCGACACCGGTGATACCGGAGGGGACGCACACGACCACCCGGGGCCGCGCGAGGTAGCGCCGCTTGTGGATCTTGAGGATGAAGTAGCGGAGCATCCGCTCGGTGATCTCGAAGTCCGCGATCACCCCGTCCTTGAGGGGACGGACCGCCACGATGTTGCCCGGGGTGCGGCCGATCATCTTCTTCGCCTCGGCGCCGACCGCGAGGATTCCGCCGGTGTTGGTGTTGATGGCGACGACCGATGGCTCGTTGAGGACGATCCCGCGACCCCTGACGTACACCAGCGTGTTGGCGGTCCCGAGGTCGACAGCCATGTCACGGCCGATGAACGACATGTTGTTCGCCATGAGGATACGTCAGGCCTTCCGACTGGAGCGATGTGAGGGGAGGACGACAGCGTGCGCTGCGGGGCCCGGAGAAGTTTCCATCGTAGTCGCGCTCCTTCGAACGCGGTGAGAGGGTTCCTCCTCCGTCATTGTCGGCGGAACGCGGTTCATCCCCGTATGTGGTGACGTCGCGTCCGGGTGATTCGTTCCCCCGAGTGGAGGGCGAATTCGCCTGGGGCGATCGAATTCCATCGATCGCCCCAGGTCAAGAGGTTCACACTTCTGATACTCCGTCAGAGGTGCGAGGGGAAGAAGATCTTCAGCTCCCGTTCGGCGGACTCCTCGGAGTCCGAGGCGTGGACAAGGTTCTCACGCACGATCGTTCCGAAATCCCCTCGGATGGAGCCGGGCGCCGCGGCGATCGGGTCGGTCGGACCCACCAGGGCGCGCACCCCCTCGATCACCCTCTCGCCCTCGACGACCATCGCCACGGACGGGCCGGAGGCCATGAACTCCATCAGCGGCTCGTAGAACGGGCGGCCGACGTGCTCGGCGTAGTGCCGCTCCAGGGTGGCCCGGTCCAGCGTGCGCAGCTCCATCGCGTCGATCGTCCAGCCGGCCTTGCGTTCGATGCGCCCGACGATCTCGCCGATCAGGCCCCGCCTGACCGCGTCGGGCTTGAGGAGGACGAGGGTGCGCTGGCTCATGGTCGGCTGCTCCTTGGGACTTTCACTCACGTGAGGTATGGGCTTTCACAAGTGCTCAGAGGCTACAGGGAGCCCGCCCGCGCCCCGTCGGCACCCGTCACGCGGTGCGGGTCAGGCGGTGCCGACTCCCGCGGCCCTTCGGGCCTTCGCCTCGTCGATCACCCGGCCGAAGTGGATGGACGCCCACCACAGCCCGGCGAAGACGGCGCCGAGGAAGAACATCGCCGGGACGGCGAAACCGGAGGCGATCAGGCCGATCTGCAGCGCCCAGCCGAGCTGGAGCGCGCCGGGCCGGCCGAGCATCCCGCACAGCAGCAGACACAGCGCCATCGCCGTGCCGCCGACGGCCCACACCGTCCCCGTGGGCAGCTCCCCCAGCCGCATCGCCACCAGGGAGGCGAAGCCGATGACGAGGAACTCGCCGACGAGCGTGGACGCGCAGAGCGTACGCACCGTGTGTCACCTGTCCTTTCCGAGCAGCAGCCGGGCCTCGCCGACGGTGAGGACCGAGCCGGTGACCAGTACGCCCGCACCGGCGTACTCGCCCTCCTCCTCGGCCAGGGTGATGGCCGCCTCCAGCGCGTCGTCCAGCCGGGGTTCGACCTGGATCCGCTCCTCGCCGAAGACCTCCACGGCCAGCGCGGCGAGCTCGTCCACGTCCATGGCGCGGGGGGTGGAGTTGCGGGTGAGCACGACCTCGGCGAAGACCGGCTCGAACGCCTCCAGCAGCCCCTTCACGTCCTTCTCGGCGCTGGGGGCGACCACGCCGACCAGGCGGCTGAAGCCGAACGCCTCGGTGACCGCGGCGGCCGTCGCCTGGGCGCCCGCGGGGTTGTGCGCGGCGTCCAGCACCACCGTGGGGCTGCGGCGCACCACCTCCAGCCGTCCCGGGGACGCCACGGCGGCGAAGGCGGTGCGCACGGCGTCGATGTCCAGGGTGCGGGCGTGCCGGGAGCCGATGCCGAAGAACGCCTCGACGGCCGCCAGCGCCACGGCGGCGTTGTGTGCCATGTGGGCGCCGTGCAGCGGCAGGAAGACCTCCGGGTACTCCCCGCCCAGACCGCGCAGCGTCAGCAGCTGCCCGCCGACGGCGACCTCGCGGGAGACGACGCCGAACTCCAGGCCCTCGCGGGCGACGGTGGCGTCCATCTCCGCGGCCCTGCGCAGTACGACCGAGGCGGCCTCGACCGGCTGCTGGGCCAACACGACGGTGGCGTCCCGCTTGACGATGCCGGACTTCTCCCCGGCGATCTTCTCGGGTGTGTCGCCCAGCCGGTCGGTGTGGTCCAGGGCGATCGGGGTGACGACGGCGACGGACGCGTCGATCACGTTGGTGGCGTCCCAGCTCCCGCCCATGCCGACCTCGACGACCGCCACGTCCACGGGCGCGTCGGCGAAGGCCGCGTACGCCATGCCCGTCATGACCTCGAAGAACGACAGCCGGTGCTCCTGGGCGGCGTCCACCATCTCCACGTACGGCCGCAGGTCCTCGTACGTCTCGATGAACCGCTCGGCGGAGATCGGCGCGCCGTCCAGGCTGACCCGCTCGGTCATCGCCTGGACGTGCGGGCTGCTGTAGCGGCCGGTGCGCAGGTCGAAGGCGCCCAGCAGCGCCTCGATCATCCGGGCCGTGGTGGTCTTGCCGTTGGTGCCGGTGATGTGGATGGAGGGGTAGGAGCGCTGCGGCTCGCCGAGTACGTCCATCAGCGCGGCGATCCGCGTCAGGGACGGCTCCAGCCTCGTCTCGGGCCACCGCCCCACCAGCTCGGCCTCCACCGCCCGCAGCGCCCGGTCCAGGTCCGGGTCCTCGGGCCGGGTCGGCAGCTCGCCGCCCCCGGTCGGACCGGCCTGGGTGCGCAGGGTGCGGCTGCCGGCCTCGATCACGGCGAGATCGGGGTCGCGGTCGGTCTCGGCGTCGATGATCTCGTCGAACCGCTCCAGGGGATCGCCGTGCTCCCCCTCCTGACCGGAGGCGTCGCCGGGGCCTTCGTGCGGGTCGTGCGGGGGCTGCTCACTCACCGTTTCAGTGTACGGAGACGGCGGTGGCCGCCGCGCCCGGGCCGGGCGCGGCGGCCACCGCCGTCTCGTCGTGCCTGTCGTTCCACCCCGCCCGCGGGCTTTCTAGCCCTGGGGCAGTGCCTCCAGCTGGGCGGAGATCCGGGCGATGTCCGCCTCGGCCTGCTCCCTGCGGGTGCGGATCCTGTCGACCACGTGGTCGGGGGCCTTGGCCAGGAAACCCTCGTTGCCGAGTTTGGCCGTGGTCTGCGTCAGCTCCTTCTCGGCCGCCGCCAGGTCCTTGGCCAGACGCTTGCGCTCGGCGGCGAAGTCGATCGCGCCGGACAGGTCCAGCTCCACCTTCGCGCCCGCCACCGGCAGGGACGCGGTGGTCCGGAAGTCCTCGCCGGCCGGCTGCAGACGCAGCAGGGAGCGGATGGCCGCCTCGTGGACGGCCAGCGCCGTCCCGTCCAGGGTGAGGCGGGCCGGGACGCGCTGGCCGGGCTGGAGGCCCTGGTCGGCGCGGAAGCGGCGGACCTCGGTGATCACCTGCTGGAGCGTGGCGATCTCCCGCTCGGCCGCGGTGTCGCGGAAGCCGGAGTCGGACGGCCAGTCGGCGATCACCACGGACTCCCCGCCCGTCAGCGTCGTCCACAGCGTCTCGGTGACGAACGGCATCACCGGGTGGAGCAGCCGCAGCGTGGTGTCCAGGACCTCGCCCAGGACGCGGGCGGAGGCGCGGGCCGCGTCGCCGCCCGCGGTGAAGGTGGTCTTGGACAGCTCGACGTACCAGTCGAAGACCTCGTCCCACGCGAAGTGGTAGAGCAGGTCGGAGAGCTTGGCGAACTGGTAGTCGTCGTAGTGGGCGTCCACCTCGGCCACGACCGTGTTCAGCCGGGAGAGGATCCAGCGGTCGGTCGCCGACAACTCCCCGGGCGCGGGCAGGTCGCCCTCGACCGTGGCGCCGTTCATCAGCGCGAAGCGGGTGGCGTTCCAGACCTTGTTGGCGAAGTTGCGGGAGGCCTGGACCCAGTCCTCGCCGATGGGGACGTCGACACCGGGGTTGGCGCCGCGCGCGAGGGTGAAGCGCAGCGCGTCGGAACCGTAGGTGTCCATCCAGTCCAGCGGGTTGACCGCATTGCCGAAGGACTTCGACATCTTCTTGCCGAACTGGTCGCGGACCATGCCGTGCAGCACGATCTGGCGGAACGGCGGGGTGCCGTCCATCGCGTACAGGCCGAACATCATCATCCGGGCGACCCAGAAGAAGAGGATGTCGTAGCCGGTGACCAGCGCGGAGTTCGGATAGAACTTCTCCAGGCTCTCGGTCTTCTCCGGCCACCCGAGGGTGGAGAACGGCCACAGGCCGGAGGAGAACCAGGTGTCCAGCACATCGCTGTCCTGGTGCCAGCCCTCGCCTCCGGGAGGCTCCTCGTCCGGTCCGACGCAGACGGTCTCGCCGTTCGGGCCGTACCAGACCGGGATGCGGTGGCCCCACCACAGCTGGCGGGAGATGCACCAGTCGTGGAGGTTGTCGACCCAGCCGAAGTAGCGGGACTCCATCTCCTTGGGGTGGATGGTGACCCGGCCGTCGCGCACCGCGTCGCCGGCGGCCTTCGCCAGCGGGCCGACCTTCACCCACCACTGCATCGACAGCCGCGGCTCGATGGTCGTCTTGCAGCGCGAGCAGTGGCCGACGGAGTGGATGTAGGGGCGCTTCTCGGCGACGATGCGCCCCTCGGCGCGCAGCGCGCCGACGACCGCCGAACGCGCCTCCAGCCGGTCCAGTCCCTGGAACGGACCGTGGGCGGTGATGACCGCGTGCTCGTCCATGACCGTGATGCCCGGCAGGTCGTGGCGGCGGCCGATCTCGAAGTCGTTCGGGTCGTGCGCCGGGGTGACCTTGACGGCGCCCGTGCCGAACTCGGGGTCCACGTGCTCGTCGGCGACGACCGGGATACGCCGGCCGGTGAGCGGCAGTTCGATCTCGGTGCCGACGAGGTGGGTGTAGCGCTCGTCGTCGGGGTGGACGGCCACGGCGGTGTCGCCGAGCATCGTCTCGGCGCGGGTGGTGGCCACGACGATGGAGTTGTCGCCCTCGCCGTAACGGATCGAGACCAGCTCGCCGTCCTGGTCGGCGTACTCCACCTCGATGTCGGAGATGGCCGTCAGACAGCGTGGGCACCAGTTGATGATCCGCTCGGCGCGGTAGATCAGCTCGTCGTCGTAGAGCCGCTTGAAGATCGTCTGGACGGCGCGGGAGAGCCCCTCGTCCATGGTGAAGCGCTCACGCGACCAGGCGACGCCGTCGCCCAGCCGCCGCATCTGGCCGGAGATCTGGCCGCCGGACTCCGACTTCCACCGCCACACCCGCTCCACGAACGCCTCGCGGCCCAGATCGTGGCGGGACTTGCCCTCCTTGGCCAGCTCTCGCTCGACGACGTTCTGGGTGGCGATGCCGGCGTGGTCCATGCCGGGCTGCCACAGCGTCTCGTGGCCCTGCATCCGCTTGCGGCGGGTGAGGGCGTCGATCAGCGTGTGCTCGAAGGCGTGGCCCAGGTGCAGACTGCCGGTGACGTTGGGCGGCGGGATGACGACCGTGTACGACGGCTTGTCGCTCCCCGCGTCCGCCTCGAAGTAACCGCGCTCTACCCAGCGCTCGTACAGCTTCTCCTCCACCTCGGCCGGGACGTACTGAGTCGGCAGGTCGGCATGGGCGCTGTTCGAAGGCTCCGCCCCCGCGGGGGTCGGGCTCTGCTGAGTGTTCTCGGTCACGACGGCCAGTGTACGGGCGGCCGAGCGGCGGTCTCGAACCGGTTTGGGGGTCCGGGTGACGGGGGAGCGCCGGGGTCCGCGAGGATGGGACCGCTCATAGATGAACGTGTCCGATCAAGGGGGAGCCCCAGCGTGAGTCACAACCAGCCGCCGCCACAGCCCGGTCCGTACGGTCAGCAGCCGCAACCGCCGTACGGCGGCGGCCCTCAGCCGGGGTACGGCTATCCGCAGCAGCCGGGCATGCCGCCGCAGGGGCAGCCGGGGTACGGGTACCCGCAGCAGCCCGGTCAGCCCGGTCAGCCCCAACCGGGCTTCCCCCAGCAGGGCGGCTGGGGACAGCCGGGTTACCCGCAGCAGCCCGGCGGCTACGTGCCCCCGCCCCCGCCGGGCGGCGGCGGCAAGGGCAGGACGATCGGCGCCCTGGTGGCCGTCCTCGCGGTCGTCGGCCTGGCGGTGGGCGGCTACTTCGTCTTCTCCGACGGCGGCGGCGACATCGCCGACGACGGCAAGCGGTACAAGCTCGTGCTCCCCGCGACGGTGGCCGGCGAGTACAGGAAGACACCGTCCGGCGACCCGGACGGGTTCGACTCGGACGACCTCAAGGAACTGGAAAAGGTTGGCGTCTCCGACGCCGAGGAAGTCAACGCCGAGTACTTCACCGGCGACGTCGACGATCCCAACCCCACCACCGGTATGGCCCTGTCCTTCAACGGGGTGTGGGGCGAGGTGAAGAACCCGGAAGCAGCCGTCGACGCGCTGTTCGCGACCCTCTCCGAGGGCGCCGACGAGGATTCCCCCGAGGAGGGGGACGCGAAGGTCACACTGATCGGCGAACCGGAGGAGGTGTCCCCCGAAGGGCTGGAGAACGCTGTGATGAAGTGCCAGGAGGCCGAGTTCACCAGTGCTTCCTCCGCCGGACTGGGAAGCGGCAAGAGGGCGACCATCCCCTTCTGTGTCTGGGCCGACTACAGCACCGTCGGCGCGGTGTCCCTGGCCGACATCTCGGCGTTCCTCAGCGGCAAGGGTGGGGCGCCGATCGGCGATGCCGCCGACTTGGCCACGGAACTGCACAGCAAGGCGCGCGTCGAGATCGAGTGACACCCGCACGGCGCGCCCCGACACGCGCATGCGGGCTGGGGCCGCCCGGATTCCGGGCGGCCCCAGCCCGCATGTTCACATGCCGCGCGTCCGCGCGGCGCGCCGCTCAGGCGCTCTTCTCGCGCGGCCCCTGGCCCTGGTCGCGCTCACCGCGGGAGCGGGGCACCAGGGTGGGGTTGACGTTGGAGTGGACGACGTCCTCGGTGATCACCACACGTGCCACGTCCTTGCGCGAGGGCACCTCGTACATCACCGACATCAGGACCTCCTCCATGATCGCGCGCAGACCGCGCGCCCCGGTCCCGCGCAGGATCGCCTGGTCGGCGATGGCCTCCAGCGCCGGGCGGTCGAAGTCCAGCTCCACACCGTCGAGCTCGAAGAGCCGCTGGTACTGCTTGACCAGCGCGTTGCGCGGCTCGACCAGGATCTTCAGCAGGGCCTCGCGGTCGAGGTTGTGGACGGAGGTGATGACCGGCAGACGGCCGATGAACTCCGGGATCATGCCGAACTTGACCAGGTCCTCGGGCATGACGTCCTCGAACTGGTTGCTGGCCTCGATCTCGCGCTTGGAGCGGATCGTGGCGCCGAAGCCGATGCCCTTGGCTCCCGCCCGGGACTCGATGATCTTCTCCAGCCCGGCGAAGGCGCCGCCCACGATGAACAGCACGTTCGTGGTGTCGATCTGGATGAACTCCTGGTGGGGGTGTTTGCGGCCGCCCTGCGGCGGCACGGAGGCGGTGGTGCCCTCCAGGATCTTCAGCAGCGCCTGCTGCACGCCCTCGCCGGAGACGTCGCGGGTGATCGACGGGTTCTCACTCTTGCGGGCGACCTTGTCGATCTCGTCGATGTAGATGATCCCGGTCTCGGCCTTCTTCACGTCGTAGTCGGCGGCCTGGATCAGCTTCAGCAGGATGTTCTCGACGTCCTCGCCCACATAGCCGGCCTCGGTCAGGGCGGTGGCGTCGGCGATGGCGAAGGGGACGTTCAGCATCCGGGCGAGGGTCTGCGCCAGCAGCGTCTTGCCGGAGCCGGTGGGGCCCAGCAGGAGGATGTTGGACTTGGCCAGCTCGATGCCGTCGTCACGGCCCTGCGAACCGCCGTTCTCGCCGGCCTGCACCCGCTTGTAGTGGTTGTAGACAGCGACGGAGAGGGCCTTCTTGGCGGCCTCCTGGCCGACGACGTACCCCTCGAGGAACTCGTAGATCTCACGCGGCTTGGGCAGTTCGTCCCAGCGCATCTCGGAGGTTTCGGCGAGCTCTTCCTCGATGATCTCGTTGCAGAGGTCGATGCACTCGTCGCAGATGTAGACGCCCGGCCCCGCGATGAGCTTCTTCACCTGCTTCTGGCTCTTGCCGCAGAACGAGCACTTGAGCAGATCGCCGCCGTCACCGATGCGTGCCACGAGGTGCTTCTCCTTCGCCTGGGATCCGTCGAGTTCCACGAACCCGGGTGCTTGCTCTGGGCCTTGGCGGGGGCGGCCCCCGGACCCCCTATGACGGTACCTTGCCCGGCCCCCTGAATGGGCCCCCCTCGGACCGACTCGACCCGAGGGGGGCGGAAATGTTCGGGAGAATCCGCGGGCTCAGCCCAGCCCCACCGAGGTCTTGCGGGTGGAGATGATCTGGTCGATCAGGCCGTACTCCAGCGACTCCTCGGCGGTGAGGATCTTGTCGCGCTCGATGTCCTGGCTGATCTGCTCGATCGACTTGCTGGAGTGCTTGGCGAGCATCTCCTCCAGCTGGGTGCGCATCCGCTGCACCTCGTTGGCGGCGATCTCCAGGTCGGAGACCTGGCCCCGGCCGGTCTCGCTGTAGGGCTGGTGGATCAGGATCCGCGCGTTGGGCAGCGCCATCCGCTTGCCGGGGGTGCCGGCGGCGAGCAGCACGGCCGCGGCGGAGGCCGCCTGGCCCATGCAGACGGTCTGGATGTCCGGCTTGACGAACTGCATCGTGTCGTAGATGGCCGTCAGCGCCGTGAAGGAGCCGCCGGGGCTGTTGATGTAGACCGAGATGTCACGGTCGGGGTCCATCGACTCCAGGCACAGCAGCTGCGCCATGACGTCGTTGGCGGAGGCGTCGTCGATCTGCACGCCGAGGAAGATCACGCGCTCCTCGAAGAGCTTGGCGTACGGGTCGTACTCCCGCACGCCCTGCGAGGTGCGCTCCACGAAACGCGGAACGACGTAGCGGGACTCGGCCGCCGGCCCGGTGTAGCGGGTCTCGATGCGGTCGTGGATCCCGGCCCCGGGGAAGCTGTGCTGACTGTTCATGTGGCTGTACACCGTTCTGGAGAGATGGACTGGCTGCGGTGTCGAGCTGCGGGGCGTCAGGCGCTCACGCGCCCGTGCCGCCGCCGCCCGGAAGCTGCGTGGCGGAGCCGTAGACCTCGTCGATCAGGCCGTACTCCTTGGCCTCCTGGGCGGTGAACCAGCGGTCGCGGTCGGCGTCATGGGTCCACTGCTCCTCGCTCTGGCCGGTGTGCAGCGCGGACAGCTTGGTCATCTTCTTCTTGGTGCGCAGCAGCTGCTCGGCGTGGATCTTGATGTCCGAGGCCGAGCCCGCCAGGCCCGCGGAGGGCTGGTGGATGAGGATCTCCGCGTTCGGCAGGGCGAAGCGCTTGCCGGGAGTGCCGGCGCTCAGCAGGAACTGGCCCATGGAGGCGGCCAGGCCCATGGCGATGGTCACCACGTCGTTCTTGATGTACTGCATGGTGTCGTAGATCGCCATGCCGGCCGTGATCGAGCCGCCCGGGCTGTTGATGTAGAGGTAGATGTCCTTGTCCGGGTCAGCGGCCAGGAGGAGCAGCTGAGCGGTGATCTTGTTGGCGATGTCGTCGTCGACCGGCTGGCCGAGGAAGATGATCCGCTCGTTGAGCAGCCGGTTGTAGACCTGGTCGCCGAGGCCACCGATGGTCGGCTCGGTGGCGGCGGAAGGCATCGGAAGCGTCACGTGTCCACCTGCTCGTGTACGGACGGCCGCGTCTGCCGCAGGGCCGCCTCTGGGGTCTTCGTCTGTACTTGGACCCTAACGCGCGGGTCCGACTGCGCCATCCCGGTCCGAGAGCTGTTCGCTGTTAGCGCAGGGAGCGTTCCCGCAGGTGGAACGGGCGTGTTCCGCCGTACGTGAACGGGCCCGCACGCGGTGTCGCGTGCGGGCCCGTTCGGCCGGTCGTGGGGCGGGCCCCTCCGGTCAGCCCTCGGACTTCTCGTCGCTCTGCCCGGCGGACTCGGCGGAGGCGTCGGCGGCTGCGGCGGACTCGGCGGAGGCGTCGGCGGCCTCGCCGGACTCCTCACCGTCCTCCTCGTCCTCCATGGAGACGGCCTCGCCGTTGGTGTCGGTGACCTTGGCGGCCTCGACGACGACCGCGAGCGCCTTGCCGCGGGCGACCTCGCCGACGAGCATCGGCACCTGGCCGCCCTCGACGACGGCCTGGGCGAACTGGTCGGGGCTCATGCCGGAGGACTGGGCGCGCCGCATGAGGTGCTCGGTGAGCTCCTCCTGGTTGACGTTCAGCTTCTCCTTGTTGACCAGCTCGTCGAGGATGAACTGGGTCCGGATGCCCTTCTCCGCCTGCTCCTTGAGCTCGTTCTCGAACTCCTCCTCGGACTTCTCCTGCATCTTCAGGTAGGCCGCGAGGTCCATGCCGAGCTGCGAGAGCTGGTGGTTGACCAGGTTGTGCTTGCGGGTGTTGATCTCGTCCTGGAGGAGCTTCTCCGGGACCGGGACCTCGGCCAGGGAGATCAGCGCGTCGAGCACCTTCTCCTGGGCCTGGGTGGCCTGGTCGTACTTCTTCGTCCGCTCCAGGCGCTTGCGGCTGTCGGCCCGCAGCTCCTCGAGGGTGTCGAACTCGCTGGCCATCTGGGCGAAGTCGTCGTCCAGCTCGGGCAGTTCACGGGCGGAGACGGAGGTGACGTCCACCTTGACCTCGGCCTCGCGGCCCGCGGCGGAGCCGCCCTTGAGCTCGGAGGTGAAGGTCGCGGAACCGCCGGCCTCCAGGCCGGTGACGGCCTCGTCGATACCGTCCAGCAGCTCACCGGAGCCGATCGTGTAGTCGATGCCCTCGGCGACGCCGTCCTCCAGGACCTCGCCGTCGACGCTGGCCTCCAGGTCGATCTTGACGACGTCGCCCTCGGCGGCGGCGCGCTCGACGACGGTGGTGGAGGCGAAGCGCTCACGGAGCTGCTCGACCGACTTGTCCACGTCCTCGTCGGTGACCTCGACGGCGTCGACGGTGACCTCGATGCCGGAGTAGTCCGGGATCTCGATGGAGGGACGGACGTCCACCTCGGCGGTGAACGCGAGGAGCTCGTTGTCCTTGAGCTCGGTGATGTCGACCTCGGGCTGGCCGAGCGGGCTCAGCTCACCCTCCTCGACGGCGTCCTGGTAGAGCTTGGGAAGCGCGTCGTTGACGGCCTCCTCCAGGACCGCGCCCCGGCCGAACCGCTGGTCGATCACCCTGGCGGGGACCTTGCCCTTGCGGAAGCCGGGCACGGTGACCTGCTGGTTGATCTTCTTGTACGCCGCGTCGAGGCTGGGCTTGAGCTCCTCGAAGGGCACCTCGACAGTGAGCCGAACCCGGGTGGGGTTCAGGGTCTCCACGGCGCTCTTCACGGTCGGTCTCCTTGGGGGCTGACTGCTGGGACTTCGTACTTCTTGTGGGGCGCCCCGCACGCAGACACGACACAGACAGGCGCGTCTTTCATAGTACGTGGTCGGGGTGGCCGGATTCGAACCGACGGCCTTCCGCTCCCAAAGCGGACGCGCTACCAAGCTGCGCCACACCCCGTCCGTGCGACACGTAGAGTACATGCCGTACGATGCGGAGCGTGCCGCACACGGTTCACGGTCGGCCGGTGGCGATCTGTATGATCTGTCTGCCCCGTGAACGACGGCGGCGCTGCGGGCGTAGCTCAATGGTAGAGCCCCAGTCTTCCAAACTGGCTACGCGGGTTCGATTCCCGTCGCCCGCTCCGGTTGCGGAACGGCCCGGTCCTCGATGAGGACCGGGCCGTTCCGCTTCTGCCGGTTTCCGCGCCCGCTTTCCGGGCGCCGCTCAGAAGGTGATCTGGTTGATCGACTCGGCGAGCGAGTCGAGGAAGCGGTTGATCGACGGGGCGATGCCCGTGGAGGCCAGGAAGAAGCCGAAGAGGATCGCGACGAGCGCGGGCCCCGCCTTCAGTGAGCCGCTGCGCATGAGAACGACCATGATGATCGCCAAGAGCAGCACCACAGACAGTGAAATGGCCACAACTGATCACACCCTCGGTCGCAACGCCTCTGCGCCGGCCACGCCGGCCCGGGGACCCTCCACCGCGTCCCCGGCGTGACCATCGTGCCACCAACTGCCGTGCCAGTGGAGGCAGGTGAAGGAACGGCGAGCTCCGGGCGTGTCAGCGGACAGGGTCCGCCGGAGCGCCTCGCCGGGCGCCGACCGGGTCGGTGTGCCGTACACCGGTGCTTCGGATCGGATCTTCCGAGAACATTCCCAATTACTTCACCTTTGGAATTGAGCGGTGGCGTGCACCGCGTCGGGCGGAGAAACACCCCCGAGGAAAAGAGCGGCAGGAATCCGGGCGATAAGTCCGGTATGGGTGGATGAAAGAACGGATCAATGGAGCTTAACGGACACCCTCCGGAAGAAGTCACCGACTGCGGACCGCCCGGAGGACACCGGTCGCAATTCCCGTTACGGGGGCGGTGAGGCCTTCCCGGATTTACCTCCGGACGGGCTCCCACTAAGGTGCGGCAGATGTTCCAAGTCGGCCATGAGCGCTCCCCGCTCCCTCCCACCGGACCCGACGCGGCCGCGCCGTCCACACCGTCCGCGCCGTCCGCATCAAAGGCCTCCCGGCCCGGGCCGGGAGGCGGAGCGGGAGGGGCCAAGCAGCGGGACGCCTTCTTCGACAACGCCAAGTTCCTGGCGATCGCGCTGGTCGTGGTGGGACACGCCTGGCGGCCGGTGATCGACGACTCCCGGGCGGTGCTGGCGGCCTACAACTTCGTGTACGCCTTCCACATGCCGGCCTTCATCGTCGTCTCCGGCTACTTCTCCCGCGGCTTCGACATGCGCCCGAGCCGGGTGCGGCGGCTGGTGACCGGCGTACTGGTGCCGTATCTGATCTTCGAGACCGCCTACAGCCTGTTCAGGAAGGCGGCGGACTCCCCCGAGCACCCCATAAGCCTGCTCGATCCCTGGTACCTGACCTGGTTCCTGATCGCGCTGTTCGTGTGGCGGCTGACGACGCCCGTCTGGAAGGCGCTGCGCAGGCCTCTGCCGGTGGCCCTGGGCATCGCCCTGCTGGCCTCCGTATCGCCCGACATCGGCAACGACCTGGACCTCCAGCGGGTGCTGCAACTCCTGCCGTTCTTCGTCCTCGGCCTCTGTCTGCGCCCCGAGCACTTCGAGCGCGTGCGGCGGCGCGAGGTGCGGCTGCTGAGCGTCCCCGTGGCCGCCGCGGCACTGGTCTTCGCCTACTGGTCGGGACCCCGGATGAACTTCGAGTGGTTCTACCACAACAGCAGCGGCCAGGAACTCGGCGTGCCCTGGTGGATCGGCATCGCCATGAAGCTGGCGATGTTCGCCTGCTCGCTGGTGCTGACGGTCTGTTTCCTCGTCTGGGTCCCCCGGCGCCACATGTGGTTCACCGCGCTGGGCGCGGGGACGCTGTACGCCTACCTGCTGCACGGTTTCCTGGTGCAGGCCTCGCGGATCTTCGGGTGGTACGACGCGTTCCCGTGGATCACCACTCCGGCCGGCATCGTCGTGCTGACGATCGGCGCCGCGGCCCTGGCGGCGCTGCTGTGCACCTCGCCGGTGCGGCGGACGTTCCGGTTCGCGATGGAGCCCAGGATGGACTGGCTCTTCAAGCGCGACGCCGCCGAGGCGGCGCGGCAGCGCTCCGCCGCACCGGCCGAGTCCGCCGAGTCCGCCGACTCGTCCGGGACGGCGGTGTCCTCCGGGACGGCGGTGTCCTCCGGGACAGCCCGGGCGGCCGGGACGTCCGGCTCGCGCTGACCGTCCGCCCGGGATCTCACCGCTCCGCTGCGCCGTACGGCTCCCGCAGACCCTGCCTGATCTCCCTCAGGACCCTGCGGCTGAGTCCGTCGGCGCCGCGCGTCGTCTCCGGCAGCCGGTAGCGGGGGGTGAGGCGCAGGGTGTGGGCGCAGGCGTGGTCCAGTCCGATCCCGTGCCCGGCGGAGACGAAGACCGGTCTGACGCCGGGCCGGGTGCGCAGCGCGCGGCCCACGGTCTCGGCCGGGGTGGAGCTCCGGTCCAGCAGCGGCGAGGTGTCGCCCCGCCGCGGTCCCGGCTCGGTGTGGTCGAAGACGAAGGGCGACTTGGCGACCCCGAAGCACGGCAGCCCGGTCAGCACGCCCAGATGCACCGCCAGCCCGGCCCGCCGGGGGTGCGCGTAGCCGTAGCCGTCGCAGACCACCAGATCGGGTGACGTGCCGAGCTTCTCCAGCGCGGCCAGTACCGGCGGCAGCTCGCGGAAGGCGAGCAGGCCGGGGATGTACGGGAAGCGGCTGCGGCCGGTGTGGACGGACTCCTCCAGTACCTCCAGGCTCTCCGCGTCCAGCACCACGGCCGCCGCGACCAGCAGGTCGCTGTCCTCGTCATAGGTGACGTCGACCCCGGCGATCCGGCGCGCCCGCCCCGGCGCCGGTCCCGGGCCCACCGGGTCGGCCGCGGCCCGGATGCGCTCCTGCTCGGCCACCGCCTCGGCCTCGGTGACCGGCCAGCGCGGCCCGCCGGTCGTGCCCGCCGTGCCCGCCGTGCCGGTCGTGCCGGTCGTGCTGTCAGTCACGGCGGATCAGCAGCAGGGCCCGGTCGTCGTTGACGTCGCGGGCGACGGCCTCGATCAGATGCCAGGCGGCCCCCTCGAAGCCTGCGACGACATAGCGGTCGGCCTCTCCCGTCAGCCGGTCGATGCCCTCGGCCAGCTCCCTCTCGGCGGTCTCCACCAGGCCGTCGGTGAAGAGCATCAGGACGTCGCCGGGGCGCAGGCTGCCCTTGACCGGGTCGAACCGGGCGCCGTCGTAGACGCCCAGGAGCGGTCCATCGGCGTTCTTCTCCTCCCAGCGGCCGCTGCCGGCGTTGAGCTGGAGGGCCGGCACATGGCCCGCGGAGAACAGCTCGTAGTCGCCGCTGTCGAGGTCGAGGACGAGGTGCACGGAGGTCGCGAAGCCCTCCTGCCAGTCCTGGCGCAGCAGGTAGTCGTTGGCGGCCGGGAGGAAGGCGTGCGGGGGCAGGGAGCCCAGCAGTCCGCCGAAGGCGCCGGACAGCAGCAGCGCGCGGGAGCCCGCGTCCATGCCCTTGCCGGAGACGTCGGTGAGGACGGCCTCCAGGGTGCGGCGGTCGGGCCCGGTGAGGGTGGCGACGACGAAGTCACCGGAGAAGGACTGCCCGCCCGCCGGGCGCAGCGCCATCTCCCGGTGCCAGCCCGCGGGCAGCTTCGGCAGCTTGCTCTGGACGCGGATGCGTTCGCGCAGGTCGAACAGCATGGTGTTGCCGCGCCGCCAGGGAACGCCGACCCGGCTGCGGAACTGGGCGATCAGCAGCCCGGAGAGCCCGACCGCGCCCACCACCAGGACCGTCCCCGGTGTGACGCGGCCGGGCCCGGCCGTGTACGGGCCGAGCGCGGTGGCCTCCACGATCAGGGCGCCGGCCGCGGCGGCGTACAGGACCAGCAGGCTGGCCGGGCGCAGCAGCAGGCCGCCCGCGATGACCGGCAGCACCAGTGCCTCGGGCGCGAACCACAGCGGCTCGGCGGCGGTGGCGTAGGCGAGGGCGGGGACGGTGGCGAGCAGGGCGGCGAAGGCGATCCAGTCGGACCCCTCGCCGCGGAAGTAGTCGACGGCGGAGCGGCGCAGGACCGTGCGGGCCCGGTGGACGGCCTTGCGGGCCTGGTACAACCGGGGCGCGGGGAGGGTGTTGCCCGTGCGACCTGCCATGTCAGGGACCTTATCCACCCGTTCGGGGGTCCGTCGATTCCCGATATGGGGTGACCTGAAGCGGTGTTCGATAACCAGTCGCCCCGCTCCCGCCTCCCTGATAGGGATGAGCGCATGACGAGTACGGATATGCGGACGCTGCGCCCCAGGGAATGGGACGACTGGTACGGCAAGCTCGAACTCGCCTTCGGGGAGTCCGAGCCGCCCGAGGCCCGGGCGCTGTGGCGGGAGCTGACGGAGTTCGAACGGGCGGTCGCCGTCCGGGACGGGGAGGAGATCGTCGGTACGGCCGGCACGCTCTCCTTCCGCATGTCGGTTCCCGGTGGCGCGATCGTGCCCACCGGCGGGCTGTCGATGGTCAGTGTGGCCGCCACGCACCGGCGGCGCGGCATCCTGACCGCCATGATGCGGCGGCAGCTGGACGACGTACGGGCGGCCGGGGAGCCGCTGGCGGTGCTGACCGCCTCGGAGCCGGCGATCTACGGGCGCTTCGGGTACGGCGTCGCCGCCCGCCACCTGCGCGCGCGGATCGACACGGCCCGGGTGCGCCTGGCGGTGCCGCCGGGTGCGGACGGGGTCCGGCTGCGGAACGCCGACCCGGCCGGATCGCTGGAGGAGTGCGAGAAGCTGTACGCCCGCCTGGTGCCTTCCCGGCCCGGCATGCTGGAGCGGCGCCCGGGCTGGGAGCGGCAGGGGGTGCTGGATCCCGAGGGCTGGCGGGAGGGCGCGTCGGCGCTGCGCTGTGTGCTGGCCGAGGCGGACGGCGAGTTGCGCGGATACGCCCGCTACGCCGTCAAGCCGGAGTGGGACGCGGCCGGGCCGAAGGGCACGGTGGTGGTGCACGATCTGGAGGCGCCGGACCCGGCGGCGTACGCGGCGCTG
This sequence comes from Streptomyces mangrovi, assembly GCF_900114215.1. GTDB lineage: Bacteria > Actinomycetota > Actinomycetes > Streptomycetales > Streptomycetaceae > Streptomyces > Streptomyces barkulensis. Next base: position 283,073 of record NZ_FOSG01000005.1, read on the forward strand.
TGGCGCTTCCTGTTCGAGATCGATCTGACCTCGACGGTGGAGGCGAAGTCCCGCCCGGTGGACGATCCGCTGCTCCACCTGGTCAGCGACATCCGGCGGTGCGAGCTCGGTCTGCGCGACCTGCTGCATCTGCGTCCGGTGGAGGTGGGCGCGGCGCTGGCGGCCCGCCGCTACGCGGCGCCGGTGGACGTGGTGCTGGAGGTGGAGGACTCCTTCTGCCCCTGGAACACGGGGCGTTGGCGGCTGACCGGCGACGCCTCGGGCGCGTCCTGCGAGCGCACCGGTGACGCGGCCGAACTGGCGCTGAGCGCGAGGGAGTTGGGCGAGGTCTATCTGGGCGGTACGTCCCTGGCCGCGCTGGCGGGCGCCGGACGGGTGCGGGAGCTGCGTCCCGGGGCGCTGGCCGGGGCCGCGACCGCGTTCTCCTGGCCCGTCGCTCCGTGGCTGCCGCACGGCTTCTGACGGCTCGGGCCCACTGGTGGGCCGGTGGACCCGGTGGCCCGGTGGGCGAGGCGGGCCCGGCGGCGGGTCAGGGCTTCTGGCAACCGGGGCACCAGAACAGGTTGCGGGCGGCGAGCGGGGCGGTGCGGATCTCCTCGCCGCAGATGTGGCAGGGCATCCCGGCCCGGCGGTAGACGTACACCTCGCCGCCGTGGTCGTCCACGCGCGGCGGGCGGCCCATGGCCTCGGGGGTGTGCTCGGGCCGTACGGTGTCGATGCGGTTGTTCCGTACGCCCTCGCGCATCAGCCCGGTCAGGTCCGCCCAGACCGACTCCCATTCGGCCCGGGTGAGGTCCCTGCCCGCCCGGTAGGGGTCGATGTTGTGCCGGAAGAGGACCTCGGCGCGGTAGACGTTGCCGACGCCCGCGACGACCTTCTGGTCCATCAGCAGCGCGGCGAACGTGGTGCGGCTGCGGGAGATCCGCGCCCAGGCCCTCCCGGGGTCGGCGTCGGGGCGCAGCGGGTCGGGGCCCAGGCGGTCGGTGACCGCGTCCTTCTCCGCCGCGGTGAGCAGTTCGCAGGTGCTGGGTCCGCGCAGGTCGGCGTAGGCCAGGGGCGCCTTCGCGGTGGCCAGGCGCAGGCGTATCTGCCCGACGGGGGCGGGGGGTGCCCCCTCGCCGAGGGCGAAGGAGCCGTACAGGCCCAGGTGGATGTGGATCCACTCGCCGTCGGCCTCGTCCGGGGTATGGGGGAAGCCGAGGAAGAGGTGCTTGCCGTGGGCGTCGGCGCCGCCCATCGTCCGGCCGTCGACGAGGGCGGCCCCGTCTTCGAAGCGGCCCTGGGGGCTGGAGGCGTGGACGGGCCGGCCGCCGAACCTCTCGTCGAGGTCGGCGGCCAGCCGGTGGATGGTGTGGCCTTCCGGCACGGGTGCGGTTCAGTCCTCGCGGGTTCAGTCCTGCTGGGGGTGGTGGGCGGGGACGGGCGGGAGGTTCCCGGTCCGCTCGTACGACGAGAGCATGTCGATACGGCGGATGTGCCGCTCGTCGCCGGAGAACGGGGTGTCGAGGAAGGCCTGCACGAAGGAGACGGCCTCCTCGGCGGTGTGCATCCGGGCGCCGACGCTGATCACGTTGGCGTCGTTGTGCTCCCGGCCCAGCCTGGCGGTCTCCACGCTCCACGCCAGCGCGGCCCGCACCCCCTTGACCTTGTTGGCGGCGATGGCCTCGCCGTTGCCCGAGCCGCCGATGACGATGCCCAGGGAGTCCTCGTCGTCGGCCGTCTGCTCCGCGGCGCGCAGGCAGAAGGGCGGGTAGTCGTCGGCCGCGTCGTAGATGTGGGGGCCGCAGTCGACGGGCTCGTGCCCGGCCTCCTTCAGCCACTGGACGAGGTGGTTCTTCAGTTCGTAGCCGGCATGGTCGGAGCCGAGGTACACGCGCATGGGACGGAAGTCTATTCAGGCCCGGGTCAGGACTTGCGCCCGACCAGCCTCCAGGCCGTGGGGAGGGCTCCCATGGCCAGGGCCGCCTTGAGCGCGTCGCCGATCAGGAAGGGCACCAGGCCGGCCGCGACGGCCTGGCCGATGGACATGCCCGTGGCCAGCGCCAGGTAGGGGACGCCGACGGCGTAGATGATCGCGGTGCCCACGGCCATGGTCCCGGCGGTGCGCAGTGCGCCGCGGTCACCGCCGCGGCGGGCCAGGGCGCCGACGGCGACGGCGGCCAGCAGCATGCCGATGATGTAGCCGAAGGAGGGCATCGCGGCGCCGGAGGCGCCCTCGGCGAACCACGGCATCCCGGCCACGCCCGCGGCGGCGTACAGCCCCATGGAGGCCAGGGCGCGGCGGGGTCCCAGGCCGGCGCCGAGCAGCAGGGCGGCGAAGGTCTGGCCGGTGACGGGGACGGGCGAGCCCGGCACGGGGACCGCGAGCTGCGCGGCCACTCCGGTGAGCGCGGCGCCGCCGAGCACCAGCGCCACGTCGCGCAGGCGGGCGCGGGCCGCGGTGGAGGCGGGCAGGACGTCGGCGAGGACGGCGCCCGGGCGGACGGTGGCTGTGGTGGTGGCAGAGGTGCTCATCACGGCTCCGGTCTCGTGAGGACTTCGGGGGACGCCCCGACGTTAACCGACGTTAGCCCCAAAGCCCCCGTGAGATTGACGACAAAGAAGGGCAGGTCCAGCTTGTGGGAGGCGGCTGGAGAGCGCCTGGAGCGGCGCGTGCCGACGGCCGGCGCACGGAGCGGCCAAGGTGTCCGCATATCGGACAGTGGGGCGGGGGACGTTGCCGCGGACCGGGTCGGGCGCCCACACTGACCGAGTGCGGAGCCGAATGTTCCGCTTCCCCCCCTCCTCCCCCCGATCCCCTGGACGGCACCTTCCCCATGTCCGGCACGCCCGATGTGAAGACCACCGCCTCCCCCCGCCGGGAGGCGGACGGCACCGAGCACTCCGCCCTCTCCCACGGCCTCAAACAGCGCCATCTGTCGATGATCGCCCTCGGCGGCGTGATCGGCGCGGGCCTCTTCGTCGGCTCCGGTGCGGGCATCGCCGCCGCGGGCCCGTCCATCGTCCTGGCCTACGCCGCCTCCGGGCTGCTGGTGATGCTGGTGATGCGGATGCTCGGCGAGATGTCCGCCGCCCACCCCGCCTCCGGTTCCTTCTCCGTGCACGCCGAGCGCGCGATCGGTCCGTGGGCCGGCTTCACCGCCGGGTGGATCTTCTGGGTGCTGCTGTGCGTGGCCGTCGCCGTGGAGGCGCTGGGCGCGGCGACGATCATGGCGGGCTGGCTCCCGGGCACCCCGCAGTGGCTGTGGGTGGCCGTCTTCATGGCGGCGTTCACCGGCAGCAACCTGCTGGCCGTGCGGAACTTCGGCGAGTACGAGTTCTGGTTCGCCGCGCTGAAGGTCGCCGCGATCGTCCTGTTCATCGTCCTGGGCCTGGTGGCCGTCTCGGGCCTGCTGCCCTCCACCCCCTCCCCCGGTCTGGGCAACCTCACCGGGCAGGGCGGCTTCCTGCCCAACGGCGCGGAGGGCCTGGTCGTCGGCCTGCTGGCCTCGGTCTTCGCCTACGGCGGGCTGGAGACGGTGACCATCGCCGCGGCCGAGTCGAAGGACCCGGTGCGGGGCGTCGCCAGGGCCGTGCGCACGGCGATGTGGCGCATCGCGGTCTTCTACGTCGGCTCGATCGCGGTGATCGTCACGCTGATCCCCTGGGACGACGAGTCGGTGCTCTCCGGTCCGTACGCCGCCGTGCTGGAGCACATCGGCGTCCCGGCCGCCGCCGAGGTCATGAACGTGGTGGTGCTGGTCGCCCTGCTGTCGGCCATGAACGCCAACATCTACGGTGCCTCGCGGATGGCGTACTCGCTGGTCGCCCGGGGCGAGGGCCCGGCCTTCCTGGGGCGGGTCGGCGGCGGGGTGCCGCGCCGGACGGTGCTGGCCTCGGCCGCCTTCGGGTTCTTCGCCGTGCTGCTGAGCTTCTGGTGGCCCGACACCGTCTTCGCCTGGCTGCTGAACATGGTCGGCGCCGCCGTGCTGGTGGTGTGGGGCTTCATCGCCGTCTCCCAGCTGATCACCCGCCGCAGGCTGGAGCGCGAGGCGCCGGAGAAGCTGGTGGTGCGCATGTGGCTGTTCCCCGTGCTGACCTGGCTGTCGCTGGCCGGGGTGTCCGCGGTGCTGCTGCTGATGCTGCGCGAGGGCGACACCCGCACCCAGCTCGCGTTCACCGCCGGGCTCACCCTGGCCCTGTCGGCGGTCGGGCTGGTGCGGCAGCGGCGGGCCGCGGCGAGGGCTGCCGCCGGGGCGGCGCGCGGGCGGTAGCCGCCGCGCCTCCGTACGCCCCGGCGCGCGCTGTTGCCCGCCCGTCCTTGTTGCACATAATGTGCAACAAGGACGGGCGCCGGAGCCCGCGTACCGCACGGCCTCCCCGCCGCGCCGGGCCCGCCGCTCCCGTACGTGCCGCCCGCCGCCCGCGCGGTCGTCTTCTCAGCCTTCGCGTGTCACGGGCGGCAGGCGGTACGGAAGGTTCCCGCCGGTGGACGAGGGCCCGGGGGGCGAGGCCGGGAACCGGCGGCTCAGTCGAACTTCGGGTCCTCCGTGCGGGTCCGCTTCAGCTCGAAGAAGCCGGGGGTGGAGGCCACCATCAGCGTGCCGTCCCACAGCCGGGCCGCCGCCTCGCCCTTGGGCGCCGGGGTGACGACCGGGCCGAAGAAGGCGGTCTGCTTCCCGTCCGCACCCGGTACGGCGATCACCGGGGTGCCGACCTCCTGGCCCACCAGACCGATGCCCTCCTCGTGCGAGGCGCGCAGCCGCTCGTCGTAGGCGTCCGTGTCGGCCGCGTCCGCCAGCTCCTCGGGAAGGCCGGCCTCCTTCAGCGCGTCCACGATCGTGGCACGCTCGTTGGGCAGGCCCCGGTTGTGGAAGCGGGTGCCCAGGGCGGTGTAGAGCGGGCCGAGCACCTCGGGGCCGTGCTTCTGCTCGGCGGCGGTCAGCACGCGCACCGGGCCCCAGCCGGCCTCGATCAGATCGACGTACTGCCGCGGCAGCTCGTCCAGCCGGTTCTCGTTGAGCACCGACAGGCTCATCACGTGCCAGCGCACCTCGACCGGGCGGACCTTCTCCACCTCCAGCATCCAGCGGGAGGTCATCCAGGCCCACGGGCAGATGGGGTCGAACCAGAAGTCGGCCGGGGTCCTGCTCGCGGTCTCGGACGTCTCGGGCATGCGGGTCTCCTCGTCGTACGGATCGTGCGGGTCTTCTCGTCGCGGACGGCGCGCCACGGACGGCGGCCGTCGCACGGACGGCCGCCGGGGTGCCTGGTGTGAACGTCCGGGGGCCGCGCGGTGATTCCCGGCCCGGGCGGCCCGCACCGCGCGCCCGTCCGACCGACCGGTCGACCGGCTGCGCACCGGCGCGCGGCCGCATGAAATCCTGGCCCTTCGTTGTCGAGACGCGAGACGAGGGAGTCACGCCGTGCCCGGTGAGAATCTGACCCGTGACGAGGCCCGGGAGCGCGCCCGGCTGCTGACCGTGGACGGGTACGACGTCGCGCTCGACCTGCGCTCCGCGGTCGGGCCCCACCCCGGGGACGGCCCGCGCACCTTCCGCTCCACCACCACCATCCGCTTCCGCTGCGCCGAGCCGGGCGCCTCGACCTTCGCCGACCTGCTGGCCCCGGCGGTCGCCTCGGTGACGCTCAACGGCCGCGAGCTGAACGTGGACGAGGTCTTCGACGGCACGCGCGTCGCGCTGGACTCCCTGGAGGCCGAGAACACCCTGACCGTGGACGCCTGGTGCGCGTACAGCCGCACCGGCGAGGGGATGCACCACTTCCTCGACCCCGAGGACGGGGAGACCTACCTCTACACCCAGTACGAACCGGCCGACGCCCGCCGGGTGTTCGCGAACTTCGAGCAGCCCGACCTCAAGGCGCCCTTCGCCTTCACCGTCACCGCCCCCGCGCGGTGGACGGTGCTGAGCAACGGCGCGCGCACCGGCGAGCCGGAGCCGGCCGGGGACGACGCGGCCGTCTGGCGCTTCGAGGCGACGGAGCCGATCTCGACGTACATCACCACCGTCGTCGCCGGCCCCTACCACCACGTCACCGACGTCTACCGGCGCGAGCTGCCCGGCGGCGGCGAGCTGGTGATCCCGCTGGGCGCGCTGTGCCGCAGGGGGCTGGCCCGCCACTTCGACGCCGACGAGATCTTCACCGTCACCAAGCAGGGCCTGGACTTCTTCCACGACCACTTCGACTACCCGTACCCGTTCGGCAAGTACGACCAGGCGTTCGTGCCCGAGTACAACCTCGGCGCGATGGAGAACCCGGGCTGTGTGACCTTCCGCGAGGAGTTCGTCTTCCGCGGCAAGGTGACCGACGCCTCCTACGAGGGGCGGGCCAACGTCATCCTGCACGAGATGGCGCACATGTGGTTCGGCGACCTGGTCACCATGGAGTGGTGGGACGACCTGTGGCTCAAGGAGTCCTTCGCCGACTTCATGGGCTCCTTCTCGATGGTCGAGGCCACCCGCTTCACCGACGGCTGGATCACCTTCGCCAACCGGCGCAAGTCCTGGGCGTACCGCGCCGACCAGCTGCCCTCCACCCATCCGATCACCGCCGACATCCGTGATCTGGAGGACGCCAAGCTCAACTTCGACGGCATCACCTACGCCAAGGGCGCCTCCGTCCTCAAGCAGCTGGTGGCGTATGTGGGGCGTGACGCCTTCCTGGAGGGCGCGCGGCGGTACTTCAAGCGCCATGAGTGGGGCAACACGCGGCTGGAGCACCTGCTGTCGGTGCTGGAGGAGACCTCCGGGCGCGACATGGGCGAGTGGGCGCGCGCCTGGCTGCAGACCGCCGGGGTCAACTCCCTCACCCCGCAGGCTACTTACGACTCCGCAGGCCGGATCACCGAGCTGGCCGTCGTCCAGGAGGCGGCCGAGGAGTATCCGGTGCTGCGCCCGCACCGGGTGGCGGTCGGCCTGTACCGGCGGCGGACCGCGGGGGGCGCGCTGGAGCGCTACGCCCGCGCGGAGGTGGACGTCACCGGTGTGCGGACGGTCGTGGAGGAGCTGGCGGGCGCCGAGCGCCCCGAGCTGATCCTCGTCAACGACGACGACCTGACGTACTGCAAGGTCCGCCTCGACGAGGCGTCCCTGGACACCCTCCGCTCCCACCTGGGCTCGGTCACCGACAACCTGGCCCGCGCACTGTGCTGGTCGGCCCTGTGGAACCTCACGCGCGACGCGCTGATGCCCGCCCGCGACTTCCTCGACCTGGTGCTGCGCTTCGGCGGCCGGGAGTCCGACATCGGCGTGGTGCAGATGCTGCACGCCTGGGCGCGCACCGCCCTGGTGCACTACGTCGCGCCCGAGTGGCGCGAGGAGGGCGCGCGGCTGCTCGCCCAGGGCGCGCTGCGGCATCTGCGGCAGGCGGAGCCGGGCGGCGACCACCAGCTCGCGTGGGCGCGGTTCTTCGCCGCCGTCGCGCACGACGAGCACGACCTCCAGGTGCTGGACAGGCTACTGGAGGGCACGGGCCGGATCGACGGGCTGGAGGTCGACCAGGAGCTGCGCTGGACCTTCCTGGAGACGCTGGCCTCCCAGGGACTGGCCGACGAGGGGCGGCTGGCGGCCGAGCTGGTCCGCGACGACACCGCCTCCGGCAAGCGCCACCAGGTGCGCTGTCTGGCCGCGCGGCCGTCGGCCGAGGTCAAGGCGCGGGCGTGGACGGACGTGGTGGACTCCGACCGCCTGTCCAACGCGCTGGTGGAGGCGACCATCTCCGGCTTCGACCAGCCGGGGCAGCGGGAGCTGCTGGCGCCGTACGCGCCGCGGTACTTCGAGGTGATCGAGCGGGTGTGGGCCGAGCGTTCCATCGAGATCGGCATGTCGGTCGTCCGTGGCCTGTTCCCCGCGCTCCAGGACGACCGGGACGTGCTGGAGCGGACGGACGCCTGGCTGGCCGCGCACGAGGGGGCCGCTCCCGCGCTGCGGCGCCTGGTGCTGGAGGCCCGCGACGACACGGCGCGGGCGCTGCGGGCGCAGCGCCGCGACGCGGCCGCCCATGCGGCGGGGAGCTGATCGGCGCTCGAACGCCCGTACTTTAGGACGGGTGTGTCCGCGTTCGTCGACGGGTGCGTAACAGAGGTTGGCGGGCGGAACGCGGGCGGGAATCGCGGGGACATGAGCCATGAGACCCCCGTGTCCCCCCGCCCCGTCCGCCGCCTGTCGCACGTACGCCGACGGGTGGTGACGGCCCGCACGCTGCGCGAGCACGGCGTGTCGGCCGCCGCCGCCGGTGAGCGCTGCCGGCCGGGCGGGCCCTGGCGGATGCCGCTGCCCGGCGTCTACCTGCTGCACCCCGGGCCGCCGACCGGCGAGGAGCGGCTGCACGCGGTGCTGCTGTACGCGGCGGGGGCGGAACGCGTGCCGGGGCAGGCCTCCTCCGGTTCGGCCGGTTCCGCCGGTTCCGCCGGTTCCGCCGGCCGCCCCGCCGGCCGGGAGACGCCGGCGGCGGTGATCACCGGGCCCGCCGCGCTCGCCCTGCACGGCTTCTCCTCCACGCCCCCGCTGTCCGCCCTGGAGCACATCGACGTGCTGGTGCCGCACACCCGGCGGCTGCGCCCGGCCGGCTGCGCCCGTGTGGTGCGCACCCGCCACCTCCCCGTACCCGAGGAGATCACCGGCCTGCCCGTGGCCCCGGTACCCCGCGCCCTGGCCGACACCGCCGCCCGGAGCGGCGACGCGGTGGCGGTGCGCCGGATGCTGACCGAGGCGGTGCGTGGCGGCCACTGCGAGGCGCGGGCCGTCGTCCGCGAGCTGGCCCGGGCCCGGCTGCTGGGCCGCCCGCATCTGGCGGACGCCGTGGACGCGCTGCTGGCCGAGAGCCGGTCAGTGGCCGAGAGCCTGCTGTACGGGCTGGTCCGCGCCCACGGCCTGCCCGAGCCCTGCTGGAACGTCGACCTCCGGCTGCCCGGCGGCCCCCACCTCGGCGGGGTGGACGCCTACTGGCCGGAGCGGGCCGTGGCCGTCGAGATCGATCTCCGCGACGGTACGGAGGCGCGGGGCGGCGAAGGCGCACGGGGCGGCGCCCGCCCCCCGGCGTACGCCCGCAAGCGCGAGCGGCTGCGGGGCCGGGGCGTCACGGTCGTCCACGTCACCGCGTCCGAACTCCGCGACCGCCCCGCGCGACAGGCCGCCGTGGTCCGCACCGCCCTGGTGACCGCGCCGGAGCGCGGGCCGGTCCCGTACGTGGAGGTCCTGCCGCGGTGAGCGCCGGCCCTCAGGCGCCGGAAGCCTCCCGCCCCTCCCCCTCCCGGGACACCGCGGCCCGGGAGGCGGGGGCGGCCGGGGGGTCCTCGCGGTGGAGGAAGGTGTCGAGCAGGTCGCCGACGGGGTGGCCCGCCTCCGAGGGGTGGCGCAGGGCGACGGTGGGGTCGACGGTGTAGCGGTTGCGCCTGCCGACCCGGGTGCGGCTGAGGTATCCGGCGGCCTCCAGGTCGGCGACGATCGCCTGGGTCGCGCGCTCGGTGATGCCGATGGACGCCGCGACGTCCCGCAGCCGGACCTCGGGGTCGCGGGCGATGTGCAGGAGCACGCGGGCGTGGTTGGTGAGGAAGGTCCACCGGTCGCCGCGGGAGGGGGAGACGGTCATGCCTCCATCGTACGATCCGCGCTTCGCATGTCCCCCAAGAAAAGGCGCCCCAGAATTAGTGAAAAACTTTTCGCGTAATTATTGACGTGGTTCCCCTTTCGGGCGACTCTTGGGCATATGACCGTTTCCGCGCAGGAAGGCGGATCCGCCGTGACCGCGCCGCACCTCCCGCCCCGACCGATCGCCGCCGTCCTCACCGACCGTCTCGACGACATCGCCGTCGCCGACGCCGCCGTGCGTCTGGCCGGGATCCACCGGGCGCCCCTGCTGCTGGTGGCCGTACTGCCCGCACACGTGGACGACCGGGCCGCCGGGCGGGCGGGCGCCGCCGTCCTGGCCAGGGTGCTGCCCCGCCTCGGACGGGCCGGCCTGGGCCACATACCCACCGCCCACCGTCTGCCGCCGCGCCGCGGCACGCGGCTGCGGACCGCCGCCGGTGTGGTCGCCCTGGCCCGCCGGAACCGCTGCGACGCGGTGGTCGCCGCCCGTACCGGCCCCGCCGGAGTCGACGCCGCCGCGCTGCGGGAGGCCGCCGCCCTCCACGGCGGCCCACCGGTGCACACGGCGGGCCCCGCGCCCTGGGCGCCCCTGCGCGGCACCGCGCCGCACTCCTCGGACCCGTCGCGTCCGTCGCGCCCGTCGACGACGGAAGGAACCCGATCCCGTTGAACGACCCGTCACTGGCCGTCCCCCTGTGGGTGTGGGCCGCCCTGACCCTGGGCATCGCCGCGATGCTCGCCGTCGACCTGCTCGCCCACCGCGACAACCATGTGATCGGCTTCCGTGAGGCGGCCGTCTGGAGTGCGGTGTGGATCGCCGCCGGCCTGGGCTTCGGCCTCGTGCTGTGGGCCTGGCAGGGCGGCGACACCGCCGGCACGTACTACGCGGGGTATCTGATCGAGAAGGCCCTCTCGATCGACAACGTCTTCGTCTTCGCCCTGGTCTTCTCGTTCTTCGCCGTCCCCGAGGCATACCAGCACAAGATCCTCTTCTGGGGCGTGATCGGCGCGCTCGCCGCCCGGCTGGTGTTCATCTTCGTCGGGGCCGAACTGCTCCAGGTCTTCTTCTGGACCGCCTACCTCTTCGGCGCGTTCCTGATCTGGACCGGCTGGAAGATGGCCTTCTCGCACGACGAGGAGGTCCACCCCGACCGCAACCCGCTGGTGCGGCTGGTGAAGAAGGTCGTCCCGACCGACTCCCGGTACCACGGCGACCGCTTCTTCATCCGGATCGACGGGCGCCGGGTGGCCACCCTGCTGTTCGTCGCGCTCGTCGCGATCGAGGCCACCGACCTGATCTTCGCCATCGACTCGGTCGCCGCCGTCCTGGCCATCACCACCGACACCTTCCTGGTGTGGACGGCCAACGCCTTCGCCGTCCTCGGCCTGCGCAGCCTGTACTTCTGCCTGTCCGGGCTGCTGCGGCGCTTCACCTACCTCCACTACGGGCTGGCGTTCCTGCTCGTCTTCGCCGGCATCAAGCTGATCCTGTCCGAGACCCCCGTCGGCAAGCTCCCCATCCCCGTCACCCTCGGGGTCATCGCCGCCACCATCGCCGTCTCGATCGGCTGGTCCCTGGCGGCCACCCGCTCCGGGGACACCGACGGAGACGGAGACGGGGAAGGTGACGGGGAAGGTGACGAGAGGAGCGGGGACGCGTCCGGCGAGACCGCCGCGCCGCGCGGCGCGGCGTCCGGCTGAAAGACCCGGAAGCCCCGGAAACACCGGGAAGGGGGCGGTGCCCGCGCCCTGAAGGCGCGGGCACCGCCCCCCCCCTTCGTGGCTCCCGGGGCGGCTCCCGGAACGTCAGACGGCCGCCGCCGCGTCCGCCGCCCGCGCCTTCAGGGCCCGCTCGACCCCCGCGCGCGACTCGGTCACCAGGCGGCGCAGGGCCGCGCTGGGCTCGGCCGACTCCAGCCAGGCGTCCGTGGCCCGCAGCGTCTCCTCGGACACCTGCAGGGTCGGGTAGAGGCCGACCGCGATCTGCTGGGCCATCTCGTGGCTGCGCGACTCCCACACGTCCTTGAGCACGTCGAAGTACTTCGCGGTGTACGGGGCGAGCAGCTCGCGCTGGTCGGTCTGGACGAAACCGCCGATGACCGACTCCTGCATGGCGTTGGGCAGCTTGTCGGACTCCACGACCGAGGCCCACGCCTCGGCCTTGGCCTCCTGCGTCGGCCGGGCCGCCCGCGCCGCCGCAGCGTGCCGCTCGCCGGCCGAGGTGCGGTCGCGCTCCAACTCGGCCTCGATGGCGGCCTCGTCCGCGCGCCCGGTGGCCGCGAGACGGTGGAGCAGTGCCCAGCGCAGCTCGGTGTCCACCGTCAGGCCCTTGATCTCCCGGCTGCCGTCCAGCAGCCCGGCGACCAGGTCGAGCTGCTCGTCGGTGCGGGCGGTGTCGGCCAGCGCCCGCGCCCAGGCGAGCTGGTGGTCGCTGCCGGGCCCGGCCGTGCGCAGCCGCTCCAGCGCGGCCTCGGACCAGCGCAGCAGCCCGGCCTCGCGCCAGCTCGGGGCCGCGTACAGGTCCAGGGCCAGCTTGACCTGCCGCTGGAGGGACTGGACGACGCCGATGTCGGACTCCTTGCCGATGCCGGAGAGCACCAGCTCCAGGTAGTCGCGGGCGGCCAGCTCGCCGTCGCGGGTCATGTCCCAGGCCGAGGCCCAGCACAGGGCGCGCGGCAGCGACTCGGCGAAGTCGCCCAGGTGGCCGGTGACGGTGGCCAGGGACGCCTCGTCGAGCCGGACCTTGGCGTAGGACAGGTCGTCGTCGTTGAGCAGGACCACCGCCGGGCGGCGGGTGCCGGCCAGTTCGGGCACCTCGGTGCGCTCGCCGTCCACGTCCAGCTCGATCCGGCCGGTGCGCACCAGCTTCCCGTCCTCCAGCTCGTAGGAGCCGACGGCGATGCGGTGCGGGCGCAGCAGCGGCTCGCCCTTGGCGCCCGCCGGCAGGGCCGGGGCCTCCTGGCGCACGGCGAAGGAGGTGATGACGCCGTCTCCGTCCACCTCGATCTCCGGGCGCAGGACGTTGATGCCGGCCGTCTCCAGCCACGCCTTCGACCAGGTCTTCAGATCCCGGCCGGAGGTCTCCTCCAGGGCGGTGAGCAGGTCGGTCAGACGGGTGTTGCCCCAGGCGTGCCGCTTGAAGTACGTCTGCACGCCGCGGAAGAAGGCGTCCTCGCCGACGTAGGCCACCAGCTGCTTGAGGACGGAGGCGCCCTTGGCGTAGGTGATGCCGTCGAAGTTGACCAGGACGTCGTCCAGGTCGCGGATCTCGGCCATGATCGGGTGCGTGGAGGGGAGCTGGTCCTGGCGGTAGGCCCAGGTCTTCATGGAGTTGGCGAAGGTCGTCCACGCGTGCGGCCAGCGGCTGCCGGGGGCTGCGGCCTGGCAGGCGATGGAGGTGTAGGTGGCGAACGACTCGTTCAGCCACAGGTCGTTCCACCACTCCATGGTGACCAGGTCGCCGAACCACATGTGGGCCAGCTCGTGCAGGATCGTCTCGGCGCGCACCTCGTAGGCGGCGTCCGTCACCTTGGAACGGAAGACGTACTGGTCGCGGATGGTGACGGCGCCCGCGTTCTCCATCGCGCCCGCGTTGAACTCGGGGACGAAGAGCTGGTCGTACTTGGCGAAGGGGTAGGGGTGGTCGAACTTCTCCTCGAACCAGTCGAAGCCCTGGCGGGTGACCTGGAAGATCGCGTCCGCGTCCAGGTGCTCGGCCAGTGAGGGGCGGCAGTAGACGCCCAGCGGGACGCTGCGGCCCTTGCCGTCCTCCCAGCTGCTGTGCACCGAGTGGTACGGGCCGGCGATCAGCGCGGTGATGTAGGAGGAGATGCGCGGGGTCGGCTCGAAGCGCCAGACGTTCCCGCCCTGCCCTTCGGCCTTCGGGGTGGGCGAGTTGGAGATCACCGTCCAGCCCTCGGGGGCGGTGACGGTGAAGGCGAAGGACGCCTTCAGGTCGGGCTGCTCGAAGCAGGCGAACACCCGGCGGGCGTCGGGCACCTCGAACTGCGTGTAGAGGTACGCCTGGTCGTCGACGGGGTCGACGAAGCGGTGCAGGCCCTCGCCGGTGTTGGTGTAGGCGCAGTCGGCGACGACGCGCAGCTTGTTGCGTCCGGCGACCAGGCCGGGCAGGGCGATGCGCGAGTCGGCGAAGGCCTCGGCGGGGTCGAGGGACTCGCCGTTGAGGACGATCTCGTGCACGGCCGGGGCCACCAGGTCGATGAAGCTCTCCCGAGTCTCGCGCGCCTCGAACCTCACCGTGGTGGCCGAGCGGAAGGTTCCTCCCTCCTGCGCGCCGGAGAGGTCGAGCTCGATCTCGTACGAGTCCACCTCGAGCAGACGGGCCCGCTCCCGCGCCTCTTCGCGCGTGAGGTTCGTACCAGGCACCTGCGTCATCTCCTTCGTATGGCCGGATTCTCGGGTTTCCGGCCATCCTCGCACGCCCGCTCCGGGGAACGTGATGACCTTTTCCCGCCGGTACCTGCGGCGATGTGCCGTGACGGCGGGGACACCGGCGGAGCGCCGCACCCTCCACGAGGGCGCTCGGCCGAAAATCGTCAACCTCAAGTTGACGGCATCGGATCGTCAACCTAAAGTTGACGCATGGAGAATCCGACGCCCGTCACGGGCACCGTCCGCCTCGACGACCTGATCGAGGGCATCAAGCAGACCGAGTCCGACGTCCTGCGGCAGCTGTCCACCGCGGTCCTCACCGCGGAGCACCTCGGCGAGGTGGCCGACCATCTGATCGGCCACTTCGTGGACCAGGCCCGGCGCTCGGGCGCCTCCTGGACCGACATCGGCCGGAGCATGGGCATCACCAAGCAGGCCGCCCAGAAACGCTTCGTCCCCAAGGGCTCCGCACCGGACCTGGACCCTTCCCAGGGGTTCGGCCGGTTCACCCCCCGCGCCCGGAACGCCGTGGTGGCGGCGCAGAACGAGGCCCGGGCGGCGGGCCACGGCGAGATCCGGCCCGAGCACCTTGCCCTGGGCCTGCTGAGCGAGCCGGACGGGCTCGGCGCGAAGGCCGTCACCGCACAGGGCCTGGCGGCGGAGGCGGTCCGGGAGGCCCTCACCGCGGCGCTCCCGCCCGCGGCCGGCGAGGCGCCCGAACTCGTCCCGTTCGACGCGGGGGCGAAGAAGGCGCTGGAGCTCACCTTCCGCGAGGCGCTGCGGCTGGGCCACAACCACGTCGGCACCGAGCACATCCTGCTGGCACTGCTGGAGCTGGAGAACGGCGACGGGCCGCTGAGCGGCCTGGGCGTCACCAAGACGGCCGCCGAGGCGTACGCGGCCGAGGCGCTGGCCGCGTTCGCGGCCTCACGGGGTGGCTCCCAGCCGGAGGCGGCCCCGCGGGAGTGAGCGGAGAGGGCGAAAGCGGGAGGCCGGGAGGTGAACTCCCGGCCTCCCCGGTGAACGCACGGCCGGCGGGACATGACGGATGCGGTCCCCGGTGATCCATGCACCCTGTTCGGCGCCGTACGTTCGCACGCCGTTGGAACGCGGGTCACCGCGGCTGCCGACGATCCCCGGTGGGTGGGGAACGCCCCGCCCCCAAGGCGCCGCGTCCGCATCCGGGGAGAGACGTCCATGTCCCGCAGCAGCCAGCCCGCCCACCGCAGCACGCTCCACCGCGCCCTCGACCGCCGTACCCTGCTCACCGCCGCCGGAGCCGCCGCGATCGCCACCGGGACGGGGGTGGCCCTCGGCGCAGGCGGGGAGCCGGCCGACGCCGCCGCGCCCGCCGCGGCTCCGCCCGCGCCGCCCACCTCCCCGACACCCACCGCCCCGGCCGTCCCCTCCCCCGCCGGGACCACGCTGGTGAGCACCGCCGCGCCGCGCGGCGCGAGCGGCTACCGGCGGCTGGGCGAAGGACGCGGCTGGGAGCGGGTCGTACGGGAGGACCTGGCCGCCGCGGGCGGGGCGCGCGCGGACCGGCGCACCGTCCTGGCCTCGTTCGTCCAGCTCACCGACACCCATGTCACGGACGTGCAGCACCCGTTGCGCTTCGAGTACCTGCGCTCCGGGAAGCCGCGCGCCTGGCGCCCGCAGGAGGCGCTGTCGGTGCACGGACTGGTCTCGATGGTCGAGCGGATCAACTCGCTGCGCGGCGGCCCGGCCACCGGCGCGCCGCTCGGCTTCGCGATCACCACCGGGGACAACACGGACAACAACTGCCGTGCCGAGACCGAGTGGTTCCTCACCGCGATGAGCGGTGGCCGCATCACCCCCAACACCGGCGACCCGCTGCGCTACGAGGGAGTGCAGAACTCCGGGCTGCCCCTGTACTGGCACCCGGAGGGCGGGGCGGAGGACACCGACCGGGCGCGGTACGGCTTCCCCCGCGTCGACGGCTTCCTCGACGCCGCGATCCGGCGGCTCACCAGCCCCGGCCTGACCATCCCCTGGTACTCCACCGTCGGCAACCACGACGACCTCCACGGCGGCCACTACGCGGGCGGCGCATACCTCGCCGACCTGTCCGTCGGGGAGCGGAAGCTGTACGAGCTGCCCGAGGCCGAGGCCGCCGCGATGTACAGAACGATCCGCAAGGGCCGCGACACCCGGGGCGCCGCACTCCAGGAGTTGCTGCGCGCCAACTCCCGGAAGATGCGCACCGTCACCCCCGACCCCTCCCGCGCGCCCCTCACCACCCGGGAGTACGCCGCGGCGCACCTGGACCCGGCGTACACCGGCCCCGGCCCGACCGGCCACGGCTACACCCGGGCCGCCCTGGAGGAGGGGCGGCTGTACTACTCCTTCCGTATCGCCGACGGCGTGCTCGGCGTCAGCCTGGACACCACCAACCCGGACGGCGACTGGCACGGCCACATGGGCGCGGCCCAACTGCGCTGGCTGGAACGCGAGCTGACCCGCCACGGCGACGACCACGTGCTGGTCTTCAGCCACCACCCCAGCGGCTCCATGACCGTCGGCGGCCCGGAGCTGACCGCGCTGCTGGGGCGGCACGCCAATGTGACCGCCTGGATCAACGGGCACAGCCACCGCAACCGGATCGAGCCGCACGGCCACTACTGGGAGATCACCACCGCCTCGCACGTCGACCATCCGCAGCTCGCCCGCGTCATCGAGCTGACGGACAACGGCGACGGCACCCTGTCCCTGTTCACCACCTGCGTCGAGTCCGCTGCCCCGTACGCCGCCGACCCCGGCGACCTCTCCCCCGCCGGCCTGGCCTCGCTCTACCGCGAACTGGCCTTCAACGCCCCGGGCCGCAGCACGGCACGGGCGGGCAGGGCGGGCGACCGCAACACGGAACTGCTGCTGCGGGGCCGCTGAGGGGGTGGCCGGACCCACGGCTGCGGTACGGGCCGGGTCAGCGCCTCCGGTCCTCCGGCCCGGGGGGCCGAGGCTCGGGCTCAGGCGGCTTCCAGGGACGGGCGCCGACCAGGAACGCGGGACGGCGCGCGGTGGGCGGCAGCGGCCCGAGCACCCTGCCGCCGGGCAGCCCGATCCCGGTGGTCAGCAGCGCCACCAGGGTCTGCGCCAGCGTCGTCCCGCAGCCGTGCCACGGATCGCTCCCGCGACGGGCGGCCTCGGCGTCGAACACGACGACCGGCCACCGGTCGGGGTCGCCGGACGCCCCGGTGTCCCACAGCAGCCTGACGCCCTCCCGCGTCTCGCCCCAGGCGAGCAGCCCGCCGGGCTCGGGGTGGAACGGCGGGGGCTCCCGCCGCAGGGCCCGGAGGGAGGAGATACGGCACTCCCGGTGGGTCTCCCACAGCCAGTCCCCGTAGTCGTAATCGCCCTCCCGCTCGCACGGCGTGTGCAGCCACAGCCGCTCGCCGATCTCCAGCGGCCCGAGGGTGCGGGCCAGCGCCCTGTAGTCGGCGGGCAGCCTCAGCCCCAGTCGGCTCTCGACCGCGTCCCAGCCGACGGGGACGGGCTCGGGCGCGGCGGGCCGGCCGGAGTCCGCCGACGGCGGTGGGAGCTCGAGCCGTGCGATGAGCGAGGACAGGTCCATGGCGTGGCATGTTCGCATGTCACGCCGACAACCGCGCCGCCCGGGGGCGGGCGGAAAGGTGTTGTGCCGGGTGCGGCGGTGGGCCAGGGTACGGGGGACGATCGGGAGGAGCGGCACGGATGGCCATACTCGTCTACTACCGCAAGCTCTCCGAGGACGCCTCCACCGTCCGTTACGCGTTCGGTGGGCGCCCTGAGGAGATGGACCGGGTCATGACCCTGGACAAGGCGACCCACGAGGCCGAACCGGACGACGGCGGGCAGACCTTCGGCTTCCGCGCCACGGTCCGCGGGATCGCCCGCACCCACCACACCTCCGGCGCCTGGCCGGAGCACGGGATGGTCGCCCACTAGAGGCCGCCGGGACCGACGGCACCGACGGCACCGCCGACACCGACGCGGAGCGCGTAACGCGAGTGGCCCTCAGTCCAGGATGTGCCGCAGATAGGCCCCGGGGTCGGCGAGGTAGCGGCGCCAGTGGTCGACCAGGGCGAGTTCGCCCCGGGCCGTCCGGCGCAGGCCGTGCTCGCCGACCTCGACGACGTCCGCGCCCGGCAGCGCGGTCAGCAGTGGTGAGTGGTTGGCGCAGACGACCTGGCCGCCGCTTCCGGCCGGCCGGTCGATGTGGCCGATCAGTTCCAGGCCGGACGCGAACGACAGCGCCGCCTCCGGCTCGTCCATCACATACAGCCCGGGCCTGAGGAACTTCCCGCGGAACGCGGCGAGGAAGCCCTCGCCGTGGCTGACCGAGTCCGGCGCGAATCCCTCCCGCTCCAGCGCGTCCAGCGCCGTCTCCGCACGCAGGAAGAACCCGGTGCGGGCGGACCAGTTCCCGAGCATGCGCCGCCCGCGCGGCGCCGCGTCGAACCGTATCCGCTCCCCCAGCTTCGACCTGGCGCGCGGGCTCGCGTAGCGCCAGTCGTGCGAGCCGCCCCAGGGGTCCAGGCCGAAGCCCTCCGCCAGGACCTCGACCAGCGTGGACTTCCCCGAACCGTTCTCGCCCACCAGGAACGTCACCGGCGCGGTGAAGCGCAGCCCGTCCGTCAGGAGCGCCCGTACGCAGGGGAGGGACCAGGGCCATTCCCCGTCGTCGTACGACTCCACGTGTGCGTACGCGCGTTCGACGATCATGCGCCGGGTCTCCCACGCACCGCGCGCTCACCGTGCTTCCCCTCACCCGCGCCCCGTCCGCCCCGTCCGGCACACGGGTACGCGGAAAGGCGGCGGTGAACGCGTCGGCGAACGCGGTGGTGCACGGGTATTGACGCCCCGACCGAGCGGCCCTTAGCGTCCCTGAACCAAGCGTCCGGAAAATTTCCGGAAACTTTGAAAAGGTCGACCGAAAATGGGAGCCCTCCGATGAGACCCGTTCGCATCGCCACCGCCGCACTCACCGCGGCCGCACTGTCCCTGCCCCTGGTGGTGACCTCGGCCACGGCCGCCCCGCCCGCCGACCGGGAGGCCGCACCGCACTCCAACGCCAAGTTCGACCGGCTTCGCGAGGCCGCTCCCAAGGGGTTCTACGTGGGCACCGCCGTGGCGGGCGGCGGCCACCACCTGGAGCAGGACTACCCGGACCCGTTCACCCACGACCGGAAGTACCGGAAGATCCTCGGGCAGCAGTTCAACTCGGTCTCCCCCGAGAACCAGATGAAGTGGGAGTTCATCCACCCCGAGCGGGACACCTACGACTTCGGGGCGGCCGACGCCATCGTCGAGTTCGCCGAGCGCCACCGGCAGGTCGTGCGCGGCCACACGCTGCTGTGGCACAGCCAGAACCCCGAGTGGCTGGAGCAGGGCGACTTCTCCGAGGAGGAGCTGCGCGAGATCCTGCGCGAGCACATCACCACCGTCGTCGGCCGCTACGCCGGAAAGATCCAGCAGTGGGACGTGGCCAACGAGATCTTCGACGACCAGGGCAACCTGCGCACCCAGGACAACATCTGGATCCGTGAGCTCGGGCCGGAGATCATCGCCGACGCCTTCCGCTGGGCCCACGAGGCCGACCCGGAGGCGAAGCTGTTCTTCAACGACTACAACGTCGAGAGCGACAACGCCAAGAGCGACGCCTACTACGAGCTCAGCCAGGAGCTGCTCGCGCAGGGCGTGCCCGTGCACGGCTTCTCCGTGCAGGCACACCTGAGCATGCGCTACGGCTTCCCGGGCGACCTCCAGCAGAACCTGCAGCGGTTCGACGACCTCGGCCTGGAGACGGCCGTCACCGAGCTGGACATCCGCATGGACCTGCCCGAGAGCGGCGAGCCCACCGCCGAGCAGCAGAAGCAGCAGGCCGACTGGTACCAGCGGGTGCTGGAGGCGTGCCTGGAGGTCGAGGAGTGCAACTCCTTCACCATCTGGGGCTTCACCGACAAGTACTCCTGGGTGCCGGTGTTCTTCGAGGGCGAGGGCTCGGCGACGGTCATGACCGAGGACTTCAAGCGCAAGCCCGCCTTCTACGCCCTGCGGTCCTCCCTGAAGGAGGCCAAGTGGGAGCAGTGGAAGGAGGACCGGGGCTGGAAGCGCCGCTGAGCGCGTCCGCCTGCGGCGGGTGACCCGATGAGCCCCGCCCCCGCCGGGCCCGCCACCGCCCTCTGCCGGCGGTGGCGGGCCCGGCCCGCTTCCGGCTCACATCCGCTCGCCCCGTCCCGCGCCGGACTCAGGACGGGCCGGTGTCACCGGACCGCCGCCCTCTCCAGGGCGGCGGTCCGGGCGCGGGCGGTCTCCGGGTTGCAGCGGCCCAGCTCCACCAGCGGGCGCGGGCCGACGGTCCGGGGGCAGGACGCCAGGTCGATGCCGAGGGAGGCAGGGCGATCCCGTTTCCGGCCAGGGCCGCGTGGGGTTCGACCACCGCCTCGGTGGAGGCACTGATCGCCTCGGTGACCGGATCGCGGCCCGCCACAGCGGCGGGCGGGACGGCGGGGAGGTCGTACACCGACGCACGTCATCGGCTGACGACGCGACCGGCACACGCGCGGCGGGGAACGCGAAAGGGCCGGCGCACGCCCCCAGCGGGCGCGCACCGGCCCGGCCGCGTCACGCGGTCACCGGATCACGCGGTCACCGGATCACCCGGCCGCGCAGGCTCCGAGGTCCTCCCAGACGCCCCACTCGCCGGTGGCGCCGGGCTCCTCACCCTGCGTCCACCACTTGGCGCGCCAGGTGTGCCCGTCGTGGGTGACGGTGTCGCCGCCGTTGTAGACGTTCCCGGTGCCCCAGGCCGGCGAGGCGCAGGCGCCCGGCTCGCCGTCACCGCCACCATCGCCGCCGCCGTCGCCACCACCGTCACCGCCGCCCGTGCCACCGATGTTGACGTCGATGCAGGCGTAGAAGGCGTTGGCGGTGTCCGCCACGTTCCACACGGCGAGCACCTTCTGGCGGCCGGTGAGGCCGTCGAAGTTCACCTGGTGGCTGACCTGCGAGGGCGGCTGCACACCCTTGCCGTCGAACTCGGCGATCTTCCGGTCGCCGATGAAGTACTGCCAGGTGTCGGTGGCGTGGCGTGCCGTCAGGCTCCAGGTGAAGGTGTGCGAGGAGCCGACCGGCGTGACCCGCCAGGCCTTGCTGTCGTCGTCGAGCTCGGCGAACTGCTCGTTGCCGCCGCTGCAGCTCTTGAGCCCCTTCGGCCCCTCCACGCTCTGCGGCTCGTACGAGATCTGACCGCAGTCGACGACGCCCTGGGCGCACTGGTCCTGGCGGCTGCCGGGGTCGGTCACCCAGCCGTGGGCGTTGGCCGTGCCCGCCGGAAGGCTGACGGCGAGCAGGGGGGCGACCATCGCGCCGAGCGCAAGGGCCACTCGCTTCTTCGTGTTCATGCCATTCCACTTTCTTCGGTGTCGTCGAGGCCGCCGCCCGGAAGTCCGGCGCGACCGGGTGGGGTACGGCGCGTACGCCGTGCCGGTCGCGCCGACCCGCCGGGTGGCGCGGGTGCGCGGACGCACCGGATGCCGCGATGGGCATCACCGTCCACGCACCGTGCCCTCACACGGACAACGCCGTGGGACGAGGACAGAGGCTGACCTAAGGTCTAGACCTGAGGTGTTCAGGTCTAGACCTTAGCGGTGGACTGTCCTCGGTCAAGGGGTTGAACAAAGCGAACTTCCGGCCAACACAGCCGACTTCGGACCCACCTCAGCCCCCGCCGGTCTCACGGACCCACCCGAGGCCGCGAGTCGGCCGGAAGCCCTGCCGGTCGTAGCGATGGGAGTTCACCGTCAGCCGACCACGTGGATTGGGCAGCGTGCCGCGCCCGAGCGCGCCAGGCGCACGTCGGCGGTCACCAGGGCGCAGCCGTGGGCCTCGGCAAGGGCACTGCCCCGGCAGCGTTGTGGCGTCCGGGCCGGGGAGTGGGGACGGGCGGGAAGATCGCATCGATGCCGTTCGCCGGAGATGCGGCTTTCCGGAACCGGACGGGCGGGCGCGCATACGGCTGGTTCCGGCCCGCACTTCCCCTGTTGGGCAAGGCCGAGGGGCTGGCGAACACCTGCAACGCCTGTGCCGACTGGCGCGAAAGTCCCGGTACCCCGATTACTTCGCCGAAGCAGCGGAACTGGAGAGGACAGCGACGACCATCAGCGAGTACGCGCCGACGTTGGTGCCCGGCTTGTTGCAGACCGAGGGGTACGCACGAGATCTGATCCGAGCAACACAACTGTTCGCGCCCCAGGAGGAAGTGGACGATCGCGTCACGGCGCGCATGGAAAGGCAGCGAATGCTCGCCCAGTCCGCACCTCCCGAGCTGTGGGCAGTCATCCACGAAGCTGCGCTGCGTATCCCGGTCGGCGGCCCGGCCACCATGCACGAGCAACTGCGCCACCTGCTGGAACTGGGCCATGACCACTACCGCATCGTGGTCCAAGTGCTGCCCTTCGAAGCGGGATCAGCCGCTTTCCTGAACGGCACGGTGATCCAGATGACCTTCCCAGACGCCCCGCCGGTCTCCTACGCCGAGAGTGCGTACACCGGCCAACTCGTCGAGGAACCAAGGCTGGTAGCCCAGTACCAGCGAGCCTACGACCTGATCAGGGCCGCCGCGCTGTCACCGAAGGCGTCCCTGGCCCTGATCCAATCGGTGGCGAAGGACTACAAGACACCATGAGCATCGACTACGACCTGAGCACGGCCACCTGGCGCAAGTCGTCCTACACCAACGGAGACGGAGGAGCGTGCGTCGAGATCGTCGACGACCTCCCTGGCGTCACCCCCGTCCGCGACAGCAAAGCCCCCGAGAGGCCCGCACTGGTCTTCCCGAACGCCGGCTGGTCGGCCTTCGTAACGGCGGTCAAGGACAACGTGCTCTGACCGGTTCACCGGACCAGTCCTGTCGACCGTAAGAAGGGAGTTCACCGTCAGTCGTTGGTAGGCGTCCAGCGCCGGGCCCCGGCGAATGCGCCACGGGCGCCGGCCGCCCCGGTGAGCACGGCCAGGAGGGCGCAGCCAGCGACGGCGGTGACGACAAGGCCGGTCGAGAGCCCCGCGCCGGTCCCTCTGACCACGGGCTGGGAAAGGAACCACGCGGCTCCCGTCGCGATGGGCGCGGCGATCACCAGCGGCGTGGTGAGGTACCACACCGAGGTGCTGACGAAGACGCGACGGTTCCCGCTGAAGACGCCGACCGGGGCGAGCCGGGTGCCGAAGCGCCGGAACTCCGACAGGGAACTGATGGTGGACGCGCATGCGAGGACGAGCAGGCCGACGCCGCCCAGCAGCGCGATCCACCGGCCCACGGTGGCGTACTGGAGCATGCCTCCCAAGGCGTTCCCACCGAGTCGGTCAACGAACGGGGCCATTCCCAGATGCGTGTAGGAGGCTCTGTTGACAGCCTCCGACGCACCGTGATCGGCGGAATCGGCGACCGTCACCAGGGTCCACTGGGCATCGCCCGGCTCGTTCACCGCGTGGACGTAGTCGGTAACGGGTGCTTCACGGACGGTCAGACCGGCACGTGTCCCGGTCCAGCGTGCGAGTTCCCGCGCCTGTGTACCGGTACCGGTGTCGATGGGGGCCGGGGCGGCGGAGCATTTCTGTCCCAGCGAACGCAGAGCCTCGCAGTCTCCGCGGAGTTCGGCGGGGCTACGGGGATCGGGCCGACGGACGAGGGCCAGGACGTGCTGCCCGGCGAGGTCCCGCCGGAACGCTGTGAGCTCCTTCTCCGTGATGGCGTCGGTGCGGACGAGGCTGATGCTCGTACCGATGCGGTCCAGGGTCTCGGCCGCGGCGGCGGCCTCGCCCGATGTGCGCGAGGTCCAGATGTGGAGCTGGGTTACCAGAACCAGCCCGATGGTGACGGTGGCGACCATGCGGGCGGTCACCCCGGGGTGGTGGGTGGTCCACCGTCCCGCGACGAGCGGCCCCACTTTCCCGGACCTCTCCCCCGCCCAGGCCACGGCCCGGCCGAGGGCCGCCATGACGGTGGCGATCAGTGCGGGCAGAGAGGCCAGGACCAGCACCAGCCCCGTGACGTACTGGGCCAGGCTCACCGCGAGGTTCGGAGCGAACGGGGTGAGATCGGCGGGCATGGCGATGACCGCGCCGAGCGGTAGCAGGACCATCCAGCGTCTGCTGACCCGGGCGGGGGCATGGCGGTCCGCGGCGCGCCGGGCGCGGTGAAGTAGGACTACGGCGACGAGAACGGTGAGGACGGCAACCGGCGCGGTGGCCGCGTACGCCCACAGCCAGGGCCGCAGCCCGGCTGCGGTGAGCGGATACCCGACCAGAGGCAGTGTGATGTCCCACGTCAGCACGGCGACGGCGGGGATCGTACCCGTCAGCGCGCCCGCCACGACCGGGGTCGCGGCCTCACCGAGGTTGATCAGGGCCCGATGGCCGGCGGTCGCTCCCAGGGTCTCCAGCAGTGTGGTGCGCCGGTCCCGTCCGGCCGCGTCGACACGGACGGCGATCACCACCAGCACGGCGGTGGGGAGCAGGATCAGGCCGCCGATGGCCGACAGGAGGATGTCGGGGCCGTAGACCACGGCGGAGTCCCCGAAGACCGGATACGTCTCTTCGCCACGGGCCCCGAACCCGGTGACCAGATCGCTGTCGTCGAAGGACTCGTGCCCCTCGGGGGCACGGACGTAGGCCAAGCGCTCGGCCGGGGAGGTGAGCCCGTCTCCGGTGATGGCGCCCGCATGGGTACCGTAACGTTCGGTGATCCTCTGGCCGGCGCCGACCTGAAGCAGCGCCGGGGAGAGGAACGCCTCGCCCGGATCGGGCCAGCGCGGCAGGCCGGGCGGCGGCTCGGCCTCGGTGTCGGCGTCGAGAGGGGCGAGGAAGACGACGTTGTGCTGCGGTGATCCGGTGATGTCGTTCCCGGACTCGTACCAGTGGGCGACCGGCTCCTCGTCCGGGTGGGACATGTGCATACGCGGGGCGCGGGCCCGGTCGGTGTCGGCACGCGCGTCGTAGCCGGCCGCCGTGGTGACAAGAGCCGTCAGGCCCATGGTCAGCGTGGCCGCGGCCAGGAACAGGCCGGCCCACCGCAGCCGTGCCTGTCGTGCCCCGGCCCCGGCTGCCCGGCCGATCCGCCACAGCCGCCGCCACAGCGGCCCCTCGGCCGCGTGGCGGCTCACACGGCCTCCACAGCGGGAGCGAGATCGAGGACGTCGTCGGCCCACCGGGCCACCTGCTGATCGTGGGTGACCACGACCAGTGCGCAGTCCCACCGACCGGGCAGTGAGAAGAGCAGGTCGGCGACGATGTCACGGCTCGCGGTGTCCAGTGAGCCCGTGGGCTCGTCGGCGAGCAGCACCGTCGGCCGGTTGACCAGTGCGCGGGCCACCGCGACCCGCTGTCGTTCCCCACCAGACAGGGCGCCCGTGGCCGTGTGGTGGGGCACACCGAGGTGGTCGAGTAGTTCGAGCCCGCGACTGCGGGCCTCCCGCCGCCCGGTGCCGGCCAGGAGCGCGGGGAGGGTGACGTTCTCCAGTGGGCTGAGCTCCGGGAGGAGTTCGCCGAACTGGAACACCATGCCCAGGTTCCGGGCGCGGAACGCGGCCAGCCGGCCGCGGCCGAGCCGGGTGATGTCCGTGCCGCCCACCAGGATGCTGCCCTCGTCCGGCCTGACCAGGCCCAGGACGCAGGAGAGCAGGGTCGTCTTCCCCGTCCCGGACGGCCCCGTCACCGCGACCGACGAGCCCGCGTACACCTCCAGGTTCACGTGCGCCAGCACGGGACGGCCCGGGAAGCCGTGGCTGACGTCCCTGACGGACAGAACTGGGTCGTTCACGCTGCGGCTCCGAGACTCCGGGGAAGAGGATGGCGCGGTGGGCGGGGAGTCCCCGCCCACCGCCAGTGATCGGACGATGCTCCGTCAGTCGTTCCTACCGGTAGTACCACTTGCCCTCGACGTCGGGAGCGGCGAACCTCTGCTCGACCACACGCATCTTGTTGATCTCGCGGCCTTCAGGGGTTGGGTAGCAGCTTCCGTCGCCGAGTTCGTTCCACCAGTTCTTGATGGTGTCGCTGCCGTCACGCCGATACTGGGCCTTGATCTTGTTGCCGTCCGCTTCCCAGTCACACACCTCGGCATTCCTGCCGCCGTTCGTCGTGTAGGCGTAGTCGTCGCCCTGCCAGGCGTAGAAGCCGAACGCGGGGGCGGCACCAAGGGTGGCACCGATCGCGAGTGTCATGCCGGATATGGCCACAGCGCGCCGTGCGGTCTTCTTCATGTTTCCCCCTCGCTACGAATACTTGAACACCAGAACCTGATCACATGAACAACATCCGCCACAACAAGATCAATAACCGGAACCATTCATCGCGTTTTCCGTACGCGAAGGTGATTCCTGGTCAGAGGTGGTCTCTTGGTCATCCCTGCCGCTTCTCTCCCGCGAGACCGTTGACCGAATCCCTTCCCCCGGCTGTCTCGAACCGGCCGCGTCCCGAGGGCGTCGGCCACGGTCCGAGCACGGCCGTCCGGTGCGGGCCGTCCTACAGCGACGGCACCGGTGGGTGCTGGGAGGAGGTCGCCGGCGGCTTCCCCGCCGCCGCCCAGGGCCAGCCAGGTCAGCAGCAGCGGGCCGAGCATGCGTGCGACGGCCGCTCCCGTGCCGAAGAAGCCCTAGTACTGGCCGTGGCGGCCGTCGGGTGCGAGGCCGAAGGAGATCTCCCGGGCGCCGGAGGCCAGCGCCGTCTCGCCCAGGACCTGGAGGGCGACGACGCCGAGGGTGTTGAGCAGCAGCGCGGCCACCGTCCAGCGCGGGGCCTCGGTCCACTGCCCCACCCGCAGCGGGATGACGACGCTCAGCAGCGGCATGTAGAGCAGCAGCGCCGTGTGGAGCGCGGTGATCAGCGCGTACGGCCGGTCACGCAGGACGGCCCGGCGCGGGGCATCGGAGGCGGCCGGCGGGGAGGGGGCGGCGGCGGGCAGGCGCGTCAGGGCGAGGGCGGCGGCGAGTCCGGCGTTCGTGGTGGACTGCAGATACGCGCGGACGCGGGTGCGCTCCCGCTCGGCGACCAGGGCGGCCGGCAGCGCCTGCCGGGCCGCGCCCAGTCCGCACTGGCGGCAGGCGTACAGAGCACGGCGGCCAGGACGAAGGCGGGCAGGCCGCGGACGGCGAGGAAGACGGCGACCGCCGCCGCTGTGGCCACCGCCGGCGCGGCGACCGTGCCGCGCGCCCCGCGCCGGTCGGCCAGATGGCCCAGGGGTACGCCCGCCACCGCGCCGGCCACCCAGCCGACGGTGAGGCCGAGGCCGACCTCGGTCGCGGACAGGCCGACGACGCGGGTGAAGTACAGCGCGGAGCAGACGTAGTACGCGCCGTCGCCGACGGAGTTGGTCAGCTGGGCCAGTGCCAGTGCCAGTGCCAGCGGCCGGGACGGGGCCGGCCGTTTCCGCAGGGTCGTGCCGTGACGCTACGGAGTCGTCCGGTCCTGCCGGCAGAGCCAATCGGCGGCCGGTTCGCCGGGCCGATCGCCGGGCGGGCCGGTAGGGCCGGCCCGGTGTCCGAGAACCCCGCCGCGATGCGCCGCAGCGCGCGGCGGGTCGCCGGGCCGCGGGTCAGCCGCGGTTGGGCTCCTGGCGGCCGGCGACCTGGCCGCTCTTGCGGGCGGACTTGTCGCCGACCATCACCAGCGCGGCGATGATCGCGAACAGGGCGAGGGGCGCCACGACGTACAGGCCGAGGGTCTCGACCACGCTCAGGCCGGTGCCCGGGTCGTCGCCGTCGTCGCGGTAGAGGGCGAGGGCGGAGGGGGAGGCGACCAGCAGCGTCAGCGCGGTGAGGGCGGTGACGAATCCGGCGCGCACGGCGGTGCCGGCGCTCCTGACGTTCTCGTTGACCTTGACCTTGTTGTCCACGGAGTCAACGCTAGCGAACGTCTCCGGTCGTCACGCGTCCAGGGTGGTCTTCGGGCTCGGCGTGGCTCTCCTCGTGCTGCCCCCCGTGCTGCCCGGGGGCCGGTATGCGGCGCTCGCGCGGCCCGTGCAGCTCCTCGTACACCGTCTCCAGCAGGTCGCGCATCCGGGGCGAGGTGACCAGTTCCTCCAGGGTGACGGGCCTGCCGTCGCCGTCGGCGACGGGCAGCCGCCAGTTGGGGTACTGGTCCCAGGTGCCCGGCACGTTCTGCGGGCGCCTGTCGCCGACGCCGTCGGGCAGCCAGACGCCGACCATCTTCGCGGGGGTGCGGGCCAGGAAGCGGTACAGGCCCCTGATCTCGCCCTCCTCCTCGCCCGGTCCTTCCGGCAGCAGGTCCAGACGGGTCAGATGGGAGATCCACTCGGCGGTCTCCATGGCGTCCCGGGCCTGCTCCTCGGCGAGCGGGCCGGACAGCAGGCCGAGGCCGGCGCGCAGCGCGACGTGGTCGCCGCTCAGGCGCGCGGCGGTGCTGGGCAGGTCGTGGGTGGTGGCGGTGGCCAGGCAGTCGGCGCGCCAGTCCTGCGGCTCCAGCGGCTGGGGGACCTCGTGGCTGGGGGTGCGGACGTGGTCGTAGTCGCGTTCGAACCACAGCACGGAGGTGCCCAGCACGCCGCGCCCGGCCAGTTCCCCGCGCACGCCGGGCTCGACGGTGCCCAGGTCCTCGCCGACGACGACCGACCCGGCGCGGTAGGCCTCCAGGGCGAGCACGCCGAGCATGGCCTCGGCGTCGTAGCGCACGTACGCGCCCTCCGTGGGCGGGCGGCCCTCGGGGACCCACCACAGCCGGAACAGGCCCATCACATGGTCGATGCGCAGGCCGCCGGTGTGCCGCAGCAGTCCGCGCAGCAGCGCGCGGTAGGGGGCGTAGCCGGAGGCGGCCAGCGCGCCCGGGTTCCAGGGCGGCAGGCCCCAGTCCTGGCCGTGGGGGCTGAAGGCGTCCGGCGGGGCGCCGATGGACATGCCGGTGGCCAGGAAGTCCTTGAGCGCCCAGGCCTCGGCCCCGGAGGGGTGGACGCCCAGCGCCATGTCGTGCACCAGGCCGATGGACATGCCCGCGTCGCGGGCGGTGCGCTGGGCGCGGGCGAGCTGGGCGTCGGTGAGCCAGGCCAGCCAGGTGTGGAAGTCCACCCGGTCCAGCAGTTCGCCGCGGGCCCGGGCGGTGGCGGCCGAGCGGGGATCGTCCAGGCCGGCGGGCCAGGAGCGCCAGTCGGGACCGTGGATCTCGGCGAGGGCGCACCAGACGGCGTGGTCCTCCAGGGCCTGGCCCTGCTCGGCGAGGAAGTCGCAGTACGCGACGTGGCGGCCGGGTCCGAGGGGGACGGTGCGCACCAGCTCCAGGGCGCGGCGCTTGAGCGACCACACCGCGTCGCGGTCGATCATCCCGTCCTTGGCGAGGGTGGCCTCGCGCAGTTCGGCGGCCTGGGCCAGCAGTTCGTCCGCCTTCGCTCGGGCCTCGCCGCGCAGGTAGGCGTACTCGGGGATCTCCTCGATCCGCAGGTGCGCCGGGTCGGCGAAGCGCCGCGACGAGGGGCGGTAGGGGGAGGGGTCCACCCTCTCGCCGTCGGCGGCGGGCACGGCCGAGTGCAGGGGGTTGAGCTGGATGAAGTCGGCTCCGGTCGCGCGCCCGGACCAGGCGGCGAGGTCGGCGAGGTCGGCGAGGTCGCCCATGCCCCATGAGCGCGAGGACAGCAGCGAGTAGAGCTGGACGAGCAGGCCGAAGGAGCGGCCCCGGACGGCCGGGAAGCGGTCCGGGGCGACGATCAGGGCGGCGTGCGCGGTGCGGCCGTCGGGGGCCTCGGCGTGGAGGGTGTGGCAGCCCAGGGGGAGCCGCTCGCCTTCGGCGTCCGGGTCCGTTCCCCAGTCGAGGGTGCGGCCGTCCTCCGTCTCGACCCGCAGCGCGGTGCCGTCGGGGAGCGGGGGGACGCCGCCGCGGACGACGGGCGCGGCGGCGGCGGGCGGGGAAGAGTCGCCGCGGGAGGCGGCGCGTACGACGACGGTGGGGGGCAGCAGCCGGGCCGCCTCCTCGCGTGCGTGACGCGCCAGGGCGTCGCGTACGGCGTCCGGGGTGGAGGCGTCGACACCCAGCGCGGCGAGCACTTCGACGATCGTGTCGTCGGGCACCCGGATCGTACGGCCCGGGGCCGGGTCGTAGGAGGTGCAGACTCCGTGTGCCGCGGCCAGTCGCGCCAGTCGGCTCATGGGAACTTCCTCCGCTCTTCCCCCTGGGCTCTCCCGGGTCTAGATCTCCGCGGAATCCGTTCCGTATCCCACCCCGGCCGGTTCGCTGGTCAGCGGGAGCTCGGCGGCCAGCGGCGGCTCACTGGTGAGCGGGGCGGCGTCGGCGAGCGGTGGTTCGCTGGTCAGCGGTGTCTCGGCGTAGTCCCAGGAGCAGGAGCCGTCCAGGCCGGAGTCGGGGTCGGAGACTCCGGACAGGTCGATCGGCTCCTGCCCCTGTTTGGGAAACAGGGGGAGGGGGGTGAGGAGTTCAGCGGACGCGGCCACGGGGGCCTCCGTTCGTTGCTGTCGGTCGGACATGGGGGCCCTACCCACTGAGGCGGAGCCCAGACACTTTTGGCGGGACAAACGTGAGATGGCTCACAGTCCCATCACCGATGATTTCACGGCGTGATGCGCCTGTCAGCGTAGGGCATTCGAGCAAAGCGGGCATCTCGGCCAAGATTTACCGCCCCCTCGCGGGACGGCCGCCGGACGGAAGCCCTGCGGAGGCCCCGGAGCCGTTCCGCGCCACTCCGCCCGGCCTCGGCCGCACCGGTCGACAAACCGGGCACTTCGGCCCCTGTCGTTGACACCTTCACCACGGCGGTGATGGGCTCGTTACCTACCGGCGGGTCCGACCGCCCGGTCGGAGGGACGCTCCGGACGGGACGGGACGGAACGGACGGGGGCCGGGCGGAGGAACGAGCCGGGAGACGGGTCGGGGAACGGGTCGAGAGGGGCCTGAGGAACACGTGAACCACGCGACGCATGGCCGCGCCGTGCGCCGGACCGGTGCGACGGCACTGGTCGCGGCCGTCCTCGGCGGACTTCTCGGCGGCGCACCGGCCGCACACTCGGCGCCACCGCCGGACAGGACGGCCGAGGAGCCCGCGCGGGACGCCGCGGGCCCGGACGACCGCGTCCGCCTGGACGGCGCCCCCGGCGTGTGGCCGCGCCCCCAGTCCCTGCGCACGCGCGGCCCGGCCGTGCCCGTCGGGCAGGAGGTGCTGCTGGTCGCCGACGAGGACGCCGACCCGTACGCCCTCGACACCGTCCGCGACATCCTGCGCGCGGCCGGGGCGCGCGAGGTGCGCACCGTGCGCCCGGGTCAGGAGACGCACGCCCGGGGGCTGGTGGTGCGCGCCGGCGACCGGGCCGCCGAGCGGGCGCTGCGCGCCCTGGGCGCGCCCGAGCGCGGCGATCTGCCCGCGGGCGGCTACCGGCTGGCGGCCGGGCGGGCGGACGGCGTGGACGGGCCGGGCGGCACGGTGGCGCTGTCGGGCGCCGGCCCGGACGGGCTGTTCCACGCCGCGCAGACGCTGCGGCAGCTGGTGACCACCGGCGACGGCGGGGCGCGGATCACCGGGGCCGTCGTGCGCGACTGGCCCGCCTCGCCGGTGCGCGGCACCACGGAGGGCTTCTACGGCGAGGCCTGGCCGCACCAGGAGCGGCTGGCCCACCTGGACTTCATGGGCCGCACCAAGCAGAACCGCTATCTGTACGCCCCCGGTGACGACGCCTTCCGCCAGTCCCGCTGGCGCGAGCCCTACCCCGCCGAGCGGCGCGCGCAGTTCCGCGAGCTCGCCGAGCGCGCCCGGCGCAACCATGTGGTGCTCGGCTGGGCCGTCTCGCCGGGGCAGTCGATGTGCCTGGCCTCCGAGGGCGACCGCAGGGCCCTGCTGCGCAAGATCGACGCCATGGCGGCCCTGGGGGTGCGGGCTTTCCAGCTCCGCTTCGAGGACGCCAGTTACACCGAGTGGCACTGCGGCGCGGACGCCGAGCGCTACGGCACGGGACCGAAGGCCGCGGCCACCGCCCATGCGGAGCTGGCCAACGAGGTGGCGGCGCATCTGGCGAAGCGGTACGGCTTCGGGCGCGACGCGGTGCCGCTGTCGGTGCTGCCGACGGAGTTCTACCAGGACGGCCCGACCGAGTACCGCGGCGCGCTGGCGCAGAAGCTGGACGCGGACGTGGAGGTGGCCTGGACGGGGGTGGGGGTCGTGCCCTCCGCCATCACCGGCGGCGAGCTGGCCCAGGCCCGCACCGTCTTCCGCCACCCGCTGGTCACCATGGACAACTACCCGGTCAACGACTACGCCGGCGACCGCGTCTTCCTGGGCCCCTACACCGGCCGGGAACCGGCCGTCGCCAACCGCTCGGCGGCACTGCTGGCCAACGCGATGGAGCAGGCGACGGCCTCCCGTCTGCCGCTGTTCACCGTCGCCGACTACGCCTGGAACCCGCGCGGCTACCGGCCGCAGGAGTCCTGGAAGGCGGCCGTCGAGGACCTGGCCGCCACGGGCGGCGGGACGGGGAGGCCGGAGGGATCCGACAAGCCCGGTGAGCCCGGGGATCGGGCCCGCGAGGCGCTGCACGCCCTGGCCGCCAACAACTCCTCCTCGGTGCTCGACGAGGAGGAGTCGGCCTACCTCGCCCCCCTGCTCGACGCCTTCTGGAAGGCCCGCGCGGGCGAGGACGACGAGGAGTTCACCGCCGCGTCCGACCGGCTGCGCGACGCCTTCGCCGTTCTGCGCGAGTCCCCGGAGAACCTGGCCGGCGTCGCCGGCGGCGCCCTGAGCGAGGAGATGCGCCCCTGGGTGCGGCAGCTGGCGCGCTACGGGCGGGCCGGCCGGTACGCGCTGGACATGCTGGCCGCCCAGCGGCGCGGGGACGGCGCCGGGGCGTGGAAGGCGCGGCTGGAGCTCCAGCGGCTGCGCGCGGAGGCCCGCGAGAGCGGGGTGACGGTCGGCGAGGACGTACTGCCCGCCTTCGTGGACCGGGCGCTGAAGGCCGCCGACGACTGGTCCGGCGCGAGCGGCGGGGCGGAGAAGAAGGCCGGGCGCTCCGGGGAGCGGGTGCGCGGCGGCCCCGCGCCGCTGCCCGGCTCCCCACCGGAGCACGCCGCCGACGGCGACCCCGCAACCGCCTTCCGCGCCGCCGAGGAGCCCGCCCCCGGCGCAGCCGGTGACGAGGGTGACGACGGCAGCGGCGACGAGCTGGTGCTGCGGCTGCCCCGGGCGCGCTCCCTGGCGGCCGTCACCGTCCAGTCCGAGCCGGGCGCGGGCACCCGTGCCGCCGTCGAGGCGCATGTGCCGGGCGAGGGCTGGAGGCGGCTGGGCGCGCTCTCCGAGAAGGGCTGGACGGAGGTGGACACCGGCGGTCTGCGGGCGGACGCCGTACGGCTGGCCTGGCAGGACGGCTCGAAGGCGCCGGTCGTCCACGAGCTGACGCCCTGGTACTCGGACTCTCCCGGCGCCGGGCTGGAGCTCCTCCGCGAGGAGGTCAACGCCGTCGTCGGCGGCGGGCCCACCGCCGTCGGGGCCCGGCTGACCGGCCACCGGCCCACCGATGTGCGCGGCCGGCTGACCGTGCGGGCGCCGGAGGGCTTCACGGTGCGGGCGCCTCGCCGGGTCACACTCCGGCGCGGTGTGCCGGCGGCCCCGAAGATCGAGATCAGCGCCGGGAAGGACGTGCGGCCGGGCACGTACCGGGTCCCGGTCACCCTCACCGCCGAGGGCGAGAGCCTGCGGCGGACGCTGACGGTGCGCGCCTACCCGCCCACCGGCGGGCCGGACCTGGCCCGGGGCGCACGGGCCGGCTCCTCGGCCGACGAGACCGAGGACTTCCCCGCCTCGGCGGCCACCGACGGCGATCCCGGGACCCGCTGGTCCTCCCCCGCCAAGGACGGCCAGTGGCTGCGGGTGGAGCTGGACCGCCCGGCCCGGATCGGCGAGGTGCGGCTGCACTGGCAGGACGCGTACGCCTCCCGCTACCGCGTCCAGGTCTCCGCCGACGGCAGGGCCTGGAGCACGGCCGCGACCGTCCGCGACGGGCGGGGCGGCCGGGAGACGGTGCGGCTGGACGCGCCCGCCGGCACCCGCTACGTACGGATCGTGGCGGACGAGCGGGCGACCCGGTTCGGTGTCTCGCTGTGGTCCGTGGAGGCGTACGCCGTGCGGGAGCAGGGGCGGGAACAGGAGCAGGGGCGGGAACAGGAGTAGGGGCGCGCCGGACACGGGGCGCACGCCGGACACGGGGCCGTCACCGGCCCCGTACGGGAAAGACCCGGATCTCAGGCGGGTGTCGTCGTCCTGCCTTCGATCCGGGCGAGGGCGTCGTCCGCGCCGTAGGGCCGCAGATACGGCAGCCAGCGCGGATCCCGGTGCCCCGTTCCGATGATCCGCCAGGCCAGGCCGCTGGGCGGGGCGGGCTGGTGGCGCAGTCGCCAGCCCAGCTCCGCCACGTGGCGGTCGGCCTTGACGTGGTTGCAGCGGCGGCAGGCCGCCACGACGTTCTCCCAGGAGTGCTGCCCGCCGCGGCTGCGCGGTACGACGTGGTCGACGCTGGTCGCGACGCCACCGCAGTACGCGCACCGGCCGCCGTCACGGGCGAACAGGGCACGGCGGGTGAGCGGCACCGTGCCCCGGAAGGGCACGCGCACGAAGCGTTTGAGACGGACGACGCTGGGGGCGGGTATGGCCTGGGTCGCGCTGTGCATGAGGGCGCCGGAGTCCTCCAGGCTGATCGCCTTGCCGTTGAGGACGAGTATGAGCGCGCGGCGGAGCGGTACGACGCCGAGCGGCTCGTACGACGCGTTGAGGACCAGGACGTGCGGCACGGTGCCTCCTTGTACGTCGGCGGCGCGTGGCTCGCGCCGGGACGATCTCCCCCAGTGTGTCCCGCGCCCCGGTGGCGGCGCCACCACGATCGCGTAACGCGCTGAGCGTGTTTTCGACCACACGCTGTTCCTCCCCCGCCCGGTGCCGCCGCTACCCCGGGTGACGCGGCCTGTCCGGCGAGGTGTCCCCCGTTAGTGTGTTGTGGGTGGATTCCATGGACGAGGCGCACAGGACCGCCACCGACACCGCGGGCTGGATAGAGGAGAACTGGGGGACCTGGCTCGCCGTCGGGCTGCGCATCGCGCTGATCCTGGCGATCGCCGTCGTGCTGCGTTCGGTGGTCAGACGGGCCATCACCCGGCTGATCGCCCGGATGAACCGCAACGCCGAGGCCGAGGCCAGCGGCAACGCGCTGCGCGGTCTGCTGGTCAACACCGAGCGGCGGCGCCAGCGCACGGAGGCCATCGGCTCGGTGCTGCGCAGCGTCACCACCTTCGTGATCATGGGGACGGCGCTGCTGATCGTGCTCTCCACCCTCGGCATCGACCTGGCCCCGCTGCTGGCCAGCGCCGGTGTGGCGGGCGTGGCGATCGGCTTCGGCGCGCGCAATCTGGTCACGGACGTGCTGACCGGGATGTTCGTGCTGCTGGAGGACCAGTACGGCGTCGGCGACCGCATCGACGCGGGCGAGGCCACCGGCACCGTCCTGGAGATCGGGCTGCGGGTGACCAAGCTGCGCGGCGACGACGGCGAGATCTGGTACGTGCGCAACGGCGAGATCAAACGGGTCGGCAACCTCAGCCAGGGCTGGGCGACGGCCGCCCTGGACGTTGAGGTCCGCTCCGGCGAGGACTTGGAGGAGGTCCGCTCGGCGATCGCCGCGGCCGGCGAGGAGATGTCGACGTCCGCGCCGTGGGACGAGGTCCTGTGGGCGCCGGTGGAGGTGCTGGGCCTGAACTCGGTGACGCTGGACACCATGGTCGTCCGCGTCTCGGCCAAGACGATGCCGGGCAAGGCGCTGCCGGTGGAGCGCGAGCTGCGCTGGCGCGTCAAGCGGGCGCTGGACGCGCGGGGCATCCGGATGGTGGACGAGGAGTCGCTGGCCGCCCTGCGGAAGCTGGACGGGGAGCCGGGGGCGCCGGCCCGCGGACGGGGCTCCGGCCGGGTCCTGCTGGAGAAGGGACCGGACGCCGCGAAGGAGGCGGCGAAGGGACCGGACGCCGCGAAGGAGGCGGTGGACCCGGTGAAGGACGCCCTGACCAGAAGTCCGGCCGGGGACCCGGCCAGGACCCTGGTGAAGGGGCCGGGGGACCTCGGGCGGGGCTCCGGCGGGCCGCGGCGGTAGGACGCGGAGGACACCCGGAAGGCAGACGGGGAGCGGCGCGAGGCCCGCCTCCGGCACGTCCGTTGACGCCGGCCGGAGGCGGGCCCTAGTGTCCCGGCGAGACGACAGGAAACCTTCCTTACAGTTCTGGGCGGGAGACGGGCCCATGGCCGGAACCACTCCGGGAACGCCCCGGGTGCTGCGGGCGATGAACGACCGCGCCGCCCTGGAACTGCTGCTCGCGCACGGCTCGCTCTCGCGCGGCCGCATCGGCAGGCTGACCGGGCTGTCCAAGCCGACCGCCTCCCAGCTCCTGGCCCGCCTGGAGGCCGCGGGCCTGGTCCGGGCCAGGGCCACCGGCGCCGGCGAGGGCCGCCCGGGGCCGAACGCCCGGCTCTACTCGCTCGACCCGGCCGCGGCGCACGTGGCCGGGCTCGACGTCACCGCCACCCGGATCCGCGCCGCGGTCGCCGACATCACCGGCCGTACCGTCGGCTCCTTCGAGGTGCCCGCGCCGGGGCGCTCGGCGGCTTCCGAGCCGTCCGGGGCCCCGGGACGGCGGTCCGCCGAGCCGGTCGTACGGCAGGTCGTGGCCGCCGTGGACGGGGCCGCCGAGGCCGCCGGACTCGCCCGGTCCGCGCTGCACCGTGTCGTCATCGGCACCCCCGGCGCCTTCGACCCGCGCACCGGACGGCTGCGCTACGCCTCCCACCTGCCCGGCTGGCACTCCCCCGGTCTGCTGGAGGAGCTGGCCGCCGCGCTGCCGGTGCCGGTGGAGTACGACAACGACGTCAATCTCGCCGCCGTCGCCGAGCACCGCCTGGGCGCCGCCCGGGGCCACGACGACTTCGTCCTGCTCTGGAACGAGCAGGGCCTGGGCGCCGCGCTGGTGCTGGGCGGGCGGCTGCACCGCGGCTGGACCGGCGGCGCGGGCGAGGTCGGGTTCCTGCCCGTCCCCGGCACCCCGCTCCTGCGGCGGGTGGCCCGCGCCAACAGGGGCGGGTTCCAGGAACTGGCGGGCGCGCGGGCGCTGCTGCGGACGGCGCGCGAGCTGGGCATCGAGCCCCCCGCCGGCCGGGACGGCGAGGCGGCGGCGAAGCTGCTCGCCCGCGCGGTGGAACGGTCCGGCCCGGAGGCCGGGTGGGCCGGCGGCGGGCGGGCCAGCAGCGGGCAGGACGGCGGCCCGTACGGCGAGCTGCTGCGCCGCGCCGCCACCGGGCTCGCGACCGGGCTGGCCGCACTGGTCGCCGTCCTGGACCCGGAGCTGATCGTGCTGTCGGGCGGCGTACTCGCCGCGGGCGGGGAGGTGCTGCGCACGCTGGTGCGACAGGAGCTGGACGAACTGGCGGCATCCCGGCCGCGGCTGGTCCTCGGGACCGTCGCCGGTCACCCCGTGCTCAGCGGCGCGCTGGAGAGCGCCCTGGCCACCACCCGCGACGAGGTGTTCGACACCTCCCGCTGACACCCCGTACCCCGGCACCCCACACCCCGCACATTCCAAGTCCCGCTCCCCGGGCCCGAGGAGGCAGTCCCGTGAAACTCGCAGTGGTGGGCGGCGGATCCACCTACACCCCCGAACTCGTCGACGGATTCGCCCGGTTGCAAGGCACCCTCCCGGTCACCGAGCTGGTCCTGGCCGACCCGGCCGGGGGCCGGCTGGAGCTGGTGGGCGGGCTCGCCCGCCGTATGCTCGCCCGCGCCGGCCACCCGGCCGCCGTCACCACCACCGGCGACCTGGACGCGGCCGTCGCGGACGCCGACGCCGTGCTGCTCCAGCTCCGCGTGGGCGGCCAGGCGGCCCGCGAGCGGGACGAGACCTGGCCGCTGGAGTGCGGCTGCGTCGGGCAGGAGACCACGGGCGCGGGCGGACTGGCCAAGGCGCTGCGCACCGTTCCCGTCGTCCTGGACATCGCCGAGCGGGTGCGCCGCGCCAACCCCGGTGCGTGGATCGTCGACTTCACCAACCCGGTCGGCATCGTCACCCGCGCGCTGCTGAACGAGGGCCACCGGGCGGTGGGTCTGTGCAACGTGGCGATCGGGCTCCAGCGGAAGTTCGCCGCCCTGCTGGAGGTGGAGCCCGGCCGGGTGCACCTGGACCACGTCGGGCTCAACCACCTCACCTGGGAGTTCGGGGTGCGCCTGGGCGGGCCGGACGGGCGGGACGTGCTGCCCGGACTGCTGGCCCGGCACGGCGCGGCGATCGCCGCCGACCTGCGGCTGCCCGAGCCCCTCCTGCACCGGCTGGGCGCCGTGCCCTCGTACTACCTGCGCTACTTCTACGCCCATGACGAGGTCGTGGCCGAGATGCGGGAGCGGCCCCCGCGGGCGGCGGAGGTCGCCGCGATGGAGCGCGAGCTGCTGGAGATGTACGCCGATCCGGCGCTGGACACCAAGCCGGAGCTGCTGGCCGGGCGCGGCGGCGCCTACTACTCCGAGGCCGCCGTCGCCCTGGCCGCGGCCCTGCTGGGCGACGGCCGGGGCGGGGCGGACGGGGGCGGCAGGGGCGGCACCGGCGGGGGCGTGCAGGTGGTGAACGTCCGCAACGACGGCACCCTGCCCTTCCTCCCCGACGACGCGGTGGTCGAGGTCCCGGCCGCCGTCTCCCCGGCGGGCGCCGAGCCGCTGCCCGTACCGCAGCTGAACCCGCTCCACACGGGCCTGATCTCGGCCGTGACGGCGTACGAGCACCTGGCGCTGGACGCCGCCCTGCGCGGCGGCCGGGACCGGGTGTTCGCCGCGCTGCTGGCCCACCCCCTGATCGGTCAGTACTCCCTCGCCGAGAAGCTGACGGACCGTCTGCTCGCGCACAACCGGGAGTACCTGGCATGGGCCTGACTCCCGCCGCCGGACCGCCCGCCGCCGGACCGCCCGCCGCCGCACTGGCCGTCGACGCGGGCAACAGCAAGACCGACGTGGCGCTGGTCTCGGCGGACGGGACGGTGCTGGGCTCGGCGCGCGGCGGCGGCTTCCGTCCGCCGGCCGTCGGGGCGGGGAGGGCCGTCGCGTCGCTGGCCCGGACGGTGGCCCGGGCGGCGCGGGCCGCGGGCCTGGACGCGCGGCCGGGCGAGCCCCTGGCCGGGCATGTGTCGGCCTGTCTGGCCAATGCCGACCTGCCGTCCGAGGAGCGGGAGTTGGCGGAACGGATCGGCGCCCTGGGCTGGGGCCGCACCCTCCGCGTGGCCAACGACACCTTCGCGATCCTGCGCGCGGGCCTGCCCGACGACGGATCCTCCCGGCACGGGGTCGCCGTCGTGTGCGGCGCGGGGATCAACTGCGTCGGCGCGGCCGCCGACGGACGCGTCCACCGCTTCCCCGCCGTCGGCCGCCTGTCCGGGGACTGGGGCGGCGGCGGAGGGCTGACGGAGGAGGCCCTGTGGTACGCCGCCCGCGCCGAGGACGGCCGGGGCGAGGACACCGAGCTGGCGAGGGCGCTGCCCGCGCACTTCGGACTGCCCAGCATGTACGCGCTGATCGAGGCCTTCCATCTGGGCGATCTGCCGGGCGGGCGCAGGCACGAGCTGGTGCCCGTCCTCTTCGCGGTGGCCGCGCAGGGCGACGCCGTGGCCCGCTCCCTGGTGCACCGGCAGGCCGAGGAGATCGCGGTGATGGCCTCGGTGGCACTGGAACGGCTGGACCTGCTGGAGGTCCCGGTGCCGGTGGTGCTGGGCGGCGGCGTCGCGGCCGCCCGCCATCCGCTGCTGCACGACCGCCTGCTCGGCCTGCTGGCCGAACGCGCACCGCTGGCCGCCGTCCGCGTGGTCACCGCTCCCCCGGTGCTCGGCGCCGGTCTGCTGGCCCTGGACCGGCTGGAGGCCGGGCCCGCCCCCTGCACCCGGCTGCGCGCCCACTACGCCGGCCGCACCGCACGCGCCTGAGGCGCGCCCGGGCGCGCGCACCCTGCCGTCGCGCCCCGGGCATCGCGGTCCGGGCATCGCGGTCCGGACAGGACCCCGCCGGAACGGCGCCGTCACGGCTCCCCGCCGCCATACCGCCGACCGGGCTCCCCGGCCTTCCACCGCACGGGGCACGGGCCCGGTCCGCCGGTGCCCGAAGGCCCCGGGGACCGGAACGGGAACGGGGACGAGGTCGCCCGCGTCAACAACGCGCCGGAGGAGTATCGCCGAAGTGGGCTGGGCAGTCCGCCGATGGCCGTACACGAGCGGTGTCCGGCCGACAAGATGGGAGCAGCGCATCCGGCGCTCCCCGCCCCGGCCCACCGGAGCGGGGAGGACACCGGGTGCGAGCACGGACGCGACCAGGACGTGAAGAAGACGACACGAGCGGCGAGGTGACCGATGGGGGACGACGGGGCTGCCGAACCGGGCGGACCGGTGATGGACCGGGAGGAGGTGGACCGTGCCCTGGCCCGGTTCGGCGCGGAACACGAGGCGGTGGAGACCTCTCTGTACGCGCTCCAGGACCACGCGGGGCGCAGGCTGCTGGAGGGGGCCGAGCTGACCGGGGTGACCAAGGAGCGGTGGGCGCGGACCGAGGAGGCCGTCTCGCTGCTGTGGACGTACTTCGACGCCTTCACCGCGGCGCTGGACTCCGCGCGCGGACTGCGCGGCGAAAGCCGCTGGCCGGCGCCGGACGACCTCGCCGAGCTGACCGCGCGGCTGCGCGGCCCGGCGGTCGCCGTCCCCGCCGCCCACAGCCCCGCCGACGGCCCCGGATCCGGGCCCGAGCCCAAAGCCGAGTCCAAAACCGAGTCCGGGGCCGGGCCCGTCGAGCGGATCACCCTGGCCGAGCTGGTGGCCCGGATGAACGGCTGGTACGCCCGGTCCCTGGACACGGTCGCCGCCGCCGACTCCGTGTGGTCCGCGCTGCCCGCACGGATAGACATGCTCTCCGCCGAGCTCCAGCGCATCCGCTCCCTGGCGCACTCCGTGGGCGTGCGCCCCGGGGAGCACCCGGCGGGCGACGAGCTGGAGCAGGTCACCGCTGAGCTGACCGCGCTGCGGGCCGAGGTCGTCACCGACCCGCTGGCCTTCTGGGTTTCGGCGGGCGGGAGTTCGGCCCCCGGCGGCGGGCGGCCCGACACCGTCCGGTACGACCGCGCGGCCCGTGCGCTGGAGGACGTCCGGCGCGAGATCGACGCCGTGCTCCAGGTGCGGCAGGACGCCGAGCAGCGGCTGATGCGGCTGCGCGACGTGCTGTCGCGTGCCGACCGCACCCTGGCCGAGGCCCGGACCGCGCGCGGCGAGGTGCTGGCGAAGATCGCGGCGGTCGAGGTGCCCGCGGTGAGCGGGCCGCCGACCGCCCTGTACGAACAGCTCACGCTGGCCGCCGAGCACCGGCGGCACGCGCGCTGGCACCGGCTGTCGCCGTTGCTGGAGAGCCTGGAGGAGCGCGCGGACGAGGAATTGGAGCGGGCCCGCGCCTCGCTGACCGCCGTGACCGCACCGCTGGCGGTACGGGCGGAGCTGCGCGGCCGGCTGGACGCGTACCGCGCGCGGCTGGCACGGCGCGGGGCGGCCGACGACCCCGTGCTGACGGAGCGGTACGACGCCGCGCGGCGGCTGCTGTGGAGCGCGCCGTGCGATCTGCGGGCGGCCGAGCAGGCGGTGCTGCGCTACCGGGAGGCGGCGCTGGAGGTGCTGGCACCGCCCGGCGGGCCGGCTGACGGGAAGCCGGCGGAGGGGGGGTCGGCGGGTGGCGAACCGGCGGGCAGACAGGAGGAGTTCCGGTGAACCGGAGGGTCTCCGGCCCGCCGCGCACCGGCCGGCGCGGCCGCGGAGGGCGGGTTTGGA
Organism: Streptomyces mangrovi; assembly: GCF_900114215.1. Classification (GTDB taxonomy): domain Bacteria; phylum Actinomycetota; class Actinomycetes; order Streptomycetales; family Streptomycetaceae; genus Streptomyces; species Streptomyces barkulensis. The sequence continues at coordinate 324,911 of NZ_FOSG01000005.1, forward strand.
CGCGCCGCTCCGGGAACGCTTGATCACCGGGGCGTCCGGCGGGAACGGCCAGGGGGGGCGCGCCCGGCGCCCTCCGGCATCCACGGCGTCACCACGGCATCCCCGACTCGCCATCAGAACACCACGAAGACCATATTTTGAAGTCATGGACGAGACGACGCACATCACGCCCCGCCTTCCCGTCGGCCTCCGCACCCGGCCGACCGGCCGGGCCGGTTCCGCCCGCAGGTCCCTCGGCTCCGGGACCGTCCACCGTCTGGAGGTCGAGCGCGCCGTCGAGGCCGACGGCGCATCACGCTGAGGGCGACTGGCCCCTCCCCGTCCTGCACCGCAGGAGTCCGACTCCCTCCCGCAAGCGGGGGGCATCCTCACCCCGGCCCGGAGGCCGGGACATCATCGAAGGAACCCGTTGACCATGCCGCAGCCCGACCGCCCTTCCGTCTGCCCCCGGTGCCATGAGCCGCTGGAGGACGGTGATCTCCACCGCGGCGCCTGCGGCGCCGGTCCGGGGGCCGGGGCAGGCGGCTCGCGGCCCCTGATCCCGCCGCCCCCGGCGGCTCCACCCGCGCCTCCCGTACCGCCGGCGCCTCCCGCGGTCCCGCCCGCCGTACCGGACACCGCGGGGGACGGGTCGGACCATGTCCTGCCGCCCTCCGCCCCCGTGCCCCCCGTCCCGCAGGTGCCGCCGCCTCCGGCCGTGCCGCCCGCGGTCCCCGCCGGGCGGGCCGAAGACGCGGGGCAGGGCAGAGACGCGGGGCAGGCCGGTCCGCCGGCGCCGGAGCCACCTGAGAACCCGCTCCCGGACGGCGCCCACGGCGGCGCTCCGGCCGGCGGCGGACCGGAGCGGTGTGTCGCCTGTGGCACCGGCGCCGTGGACGCCGAGAGCCGCTGCGAGCACTGCGGCCACGCCCAGCCGCGCGAACGCGACCACATGGAGGAGGAGTCGGAAGGCGTCGCGGCGGTCAGCGACCGCGGACTGCGCCACCACCGCAACGAGGACTCCTTCGCCGTCTCGGCCGTCTCCCTGCCGGACGGCTCCCCGGCCGTGATCGCCGTCGTCTGCGACGGGGTGTCGTCGGCGACCCGTCCGGACGAGGCCTCGGCGGCCGCCGCCGAGTCCGCGTGCACGTCGATGCGGCGGTCCCTGCCGGGCGGCACCGACTCCCGGCAGGCGATGCACGACGCCCTGGTGGCCGCCTCCGAGGCCGTCAACGCCCTGGCACCAAAGCCGCGCGACCCGGTGGAGAACGCCCCGGCCTGCACCATCGTCGGCGCGGTGGTCGCAGGGGACCTCCTCACCGTCGGCTGGATCGGCGACAGCCGCGCCTACTGGGTCCCCGAGGACCGCTCCACCGCGCCCGCCCGGCTCACCGAGGACGACTCCTGGGCCGCCCAGATGGTGGCGGCGGGCCTGATGGAGGAGGCCGAGGCCTACGCGGACGCCCGGGCGCACGCCATCACCGGGTGGCTGGGCGCGGACGCCTACGAACTCGACCCGCACACCGCCTCGTTCACCCCGGACCGGCCCGGCGTGGTGGTGGTGTGCACGGACGGGCTGTGGAACTACGCCGAATCCGCCGAGGAGATGGCCGCGGCCGTCCCGGCCGACGCCCGTACCCACCCGATGCGGTCCGCCCGGCATCTGGTGGGGCACGCGCTGGACGGCGGCGGCCACGACAACGTGACGGTGGCGGTGCTCCCCTTCCCCGCGCCGCCCGGCTCCGGCCCGGCCGTGACCGGCTGACGCGCCGCCCGCCGTGGGCCGGGCGTGCGCCCGCGCCCGCGCCCGCGCCGGAGCGCCTTCGCCGGATCGGGCGTACCGCGCCTCACGGCGGGCGGCAACCTGAACGAGTGCCGGGCGGGCGGGCCGGCCGGAGGTGGCGCAGATCACGGCCCGCCCCTTCCGTCCCGGCCGGCGCACCGTTTCGCGGTGCCCGGCGGCAGCGGCACGGGAAGCGTTCCGCCGGCCGCGCCCGTCCGGTTCCGCTCCCGCCGTCCGATGGCCCACCCGCAGGTCACGGGACTCCCGGCCGGGCGGAAACGGGCCCGGGGACACCGTGGGAGAGACGGGCGGGGCTCCCCGTCACCGCTCTCCCGGCGCCCGCCTCCCCGCGCGGTGACGGGCGGCAAAGGGGTGCGACGGCGGGTGGTCGCGCCCCGGAGGCGGTGGAGAAGGCAGTGGGCGTGACCGGCCCCGCGCCCGGTACTGTTCCGCTGACGGCGGTGGTCCTCCGAGACCGGCGGGACCACCGGACGCGCGGCCCGGAGGCCGGGGCGCGCGAAGAGGCGAACGACCGAGCGACGCGACACGGAGCCGCGCGGAGGGGGAAGGACCGACATGCCGACTTGCCCGAACGGCCATCAGTCGGCGGCCGACGACTGGTGCGAGGTGTGCGGCCACCGCATGGCCTCCGCTCCGGGTGTGCCCGCCGGTGCCGTCCCGCCGCCCCCGATGCCCGGCCGGGGCGGCTACGGCTACCCCGGCCCCGGGGGCGACTCCGCGGCGCAGGGCGAGCTGTGCCCGCAGTGCCGCACCCCCCGCGAGGGGCAGTCCCCGGTCTGCGAGGAGTGCCGGTACAGCTTTCTCACGCACTCCCCCGCCGCCTACAGTCCGCCGCCTCCGCCCGCACCGCCGCAGCAGATGCCCGGCGGCAGCATGAGCGGGCTGAACCTGCCGCCCGGCTTCCAGGCGCAGGGCCCGCCCTCCCCGCCGCCTCCGCCCGCACCGCCGCCACCGCAGCAGCAGCAGGCCCAGCAGCCCATGGCTCCTCCCCAGCACCACGGGCAGCCTCCGCACGCCCAACCGCACCACGCCCAGCCCGACTACGGCCGCTCCGACTACGGCGGGCAGCCCGGCTACGGCTACCCCCAGCAGCCTCCGGCCCCCCAGCCCCCGCAGCACCACCAGCACCCCCAGCACCACCAGCCGCAGCACCAGCCGCAGCCGCACGGAGGCGGCGGTGACGACTGGCCGCTTCCGCCGCCCTCGCACGGCGGACAGCAGACCGGTCAGCACGGGCAGCCTCCGCACGCCCAGCCCCAGCACGCCCAGCCCGACTACGGCCGCTCCGACTACGGCGGGCAGCCCGGCTACGGCTACCCCCAGCAGCCTCCGGCCCCCCAGCCCCCGCAGCACCACCAGCACCACCAGGGGCCACCGCCCCAGCAGCAGCCCGCGAGCTGGGCGGTGACGGTCGGGCCCGACCAGGAGTACTTCACCGCGATGATGCGGCGCAGCGGCCCCGAGGCGGCCGGGCTCAACATGCCCGCCTACACCGCCGAGCAGCACGTCCGGCTCAGTGGCCCCCAGGTCACCATCGGCCGTCGACGCCACTCCACCGGCGAGTCGCCCGACATCGACCTGGGCCGCTCGCCGGAGGACCCGGGGGTCTCGCACCAGCACGCGGTGCTGGTGCAGCAGCCCGACGGCGGCTGGTCCGTGGTCGACCAGGACTCCACCAACGGCACCACCGTCAACGGCGCCGAGGACCCGATCCAGCCGTTCGTCCCCGTCCCGCTCCAGGAGGGCGACCGGGTGCACGTGGGCGCGTGGACCACGATCACCCTGCACCGGGGCTGACGCCCGGACCGGTCCCCGGAGCAGGCCCCGGCCCGCCGGGCGAGACCGCCCCGGATCCCGGCTACTGCCGGAAGGTGATATTCCGGCAGTAGCCTCCGCCCCATGACAGATGCCGCGATCACAGTCGAGGGACTGCGCAAGCGGTACGGGGACGTACAGGCCGTCGACGGGGTGTCCCTCACCGTCGAACGCGGCGAGTTCTACGGCATCCTCGGACCGAACGGCGCGGGCAAGACGACCACCCTGGAGATGACCGAGGGCCTGCGCAAGCCGGACGAGGGGACGGTCCGGCTGCTCGGCGAGTCCCCCTTCCCCCGCAATCCGGCGCTGCTGCGCCGCATGGGCGTCCAGCTCCAGGCGTCGGCGTTCTTCGAGAAGCTGACCGCCCGCGAGCAGATCCGCACCTTCGCCTCCCTCTACGGCGTCCCCGCCGAGCGCGCCGACGCGATGCTGGAGACCGTCGGTCTGACCGAGAAGGCGGGCACCCGCGAGAACAGGCTCTCCGGGGGCCAGGCCCAGCGGCTGTCCATAGCCTGCGCGCTGGTCCACGACCCGGAGCTGGTGTTCCTGGACGAGCCGACCACCGGCCTCGACCCGCAGGCCCGCCGCAACCTGTGGGACCTGCTGCGCGCCATCAACGGGGAGGGCCGCACCGTGGTGCTCACCACGCACTACATGGACGAGGCCGAGACGCTGTGCGACCGGGTGGCGGTGATGGACCACGGCCGCGTGCTGCGCGTGGGCGCCCCGGCCGAGCTGGTGGCGGAGCTGGGCGTGGACTCCCTGGAGGACGTCTTCCTCCAGCTGACCGGACGGGAGTACCGCCAGTGAACCCCAAGACGTTCGCCAGCCTCTCCAGGGCGATGGCCCTGGGCCTGCTGCGGGACCGGACGGCCGCCTTCTTCATGTTGGTCTTCCCGCTGATGTTCCTGGTGCTGTTCGGCGCGCTGTTCAAGAACGACTCGACGGCCCGGGCGGAGATCGTCCAGGTCGGCCGGGTCGAGATCTTCGACTCCCTGCCGCGCGAGGAGCGCGAGGGGCTGGAGGAGGTCCTGGAGATCAGACGGTCCGACGACCGGGAGAAAGCCCTGGAGGAGGTCCGCGCGGGCGACGTGGACGCCGTCGTCTGGCAGGAGGGCGACGAGGTACGGCTGCGCTACTCGGCAGCCGACCAGGTCCGGGCGGGCAACGCGCGGGCGCTGGTCGGCTCGGTCGTCCAGCAGGCCAACATCGCCGCGACCGGGCAGCCGCCCGCCTACGCGCTGACCGCCCGTCAGGTGGAGGACGAGTCGCTGAAGGCGATCCAGTTCCTCACCCCGGGCCTGCTCGGCTGGGCGGTGGCGATGGGCGCGGTCTTCGGCTCGGCGTTCACCCTGGTCAACTGGCGCAAGAAGCGCATCCTGCGACGGCTGTGGCTGGCCCCGGTGAGCGCGGGCACGGTCATAGCGGCCCGTGTCGGGGTGAGCGTGGCGCTGGCCCTCGTCCAGACCGCGGTCTTCCTCGGCGTGGCCTCCATCCCCTACTACGGCCTGGAGCTGAGCGGCCACTGGTGGCTGGCCGTGCCGCTGGTGGTGTGCGGCACGCTGGCCTTCATGTCCATCGGGCTGGTCGTCGGCGCCTGGGCGAAGACCGAGGAGGCGGCGAACGGAGTGGCCCAGGTGGTCATCCTGCCGATGGCTTTCCTCTCCGGCGCCTTCTTCCCGCTGGACATGGCGCCGGCCTGGATCCGGACGGTCTCCGGCCTCTTCCCGCTGACGTATCTGAACGAGGCCATGCAGGACGTCCTCTCCCGCGGCCAGTCCTGGGGCGCGGTGCTGCCCGTCATGGGCGGGCTGCTGCTGTTCGCGGCGGCCTTGACGGCCGTGGCCGCCCGGCTCTTCCGCTGGGACGACGCCTGAGGCCCACGGCCGCCCGCCGGCCGGGGCGCCGGGCCCCGGGTCCGGGTGCGGGTGCGGGGCATCACGGCCGTGGGTCCCGAGCCCTGAGGACATGGGCCGGGCATCTGCGACCATGGGGGGCGTGATGGAGATTCCGCGTGGCGACGTGCAGACGCAGACCTTCTTCGAGCAGGTCGGGGGCGAGGAGACCTTCCGGCGGCTGGTGCGCCGGTTCTACGAGGGTGTCGCCGGGGACCCGCTGCTGCGGCCGATGTACCCGGAGGAGGACCTCGGTCCGGCCGAGGAGCGGCTGGCGCTGTTCCTGATGCAGTACTGGGGCGGGCCCCGGACGTACAGCGAGCAGCGCGGGCATCCCCGGCTGCGCATGCGGCACGTGCCCTTCAGGGTCGACCGCGCCGCCCACGACGCCTGGCTGCGGCACATGCGCGACGCCGTGGACGACCTCGGCCTGTCCCCCGAGCACGAGCGGCAGCTGTGGGACTACCTGGTCTACGCGGCCGCCTCGATGGTCAACACCCCGGACTGACCCCCGCACCGCACCACACCGCGCACACACACGGCGCACCCGGCGAAGCCCCGGCCCTTCCCACTCCCAAGGGCCGGGGCTTTCCCGGTGTTCTTCGCGGTGTCGTTGGCGGAGACGTTGGCGGGGGGTGCTCTCAGAGCGGGGTGACGCTCAGCCCCGGCACGCCCCGCCCGGCGCCGCGCACGGCGACCGAGCCGTACGGGGTGCGCAGCCGCAGCCAGGTGCCGGCGGCCAGCACCGCCACCGCGGCGGCCCGCCCGCCGGTGGCGGGCGGCGGGCCCTGCGGGCCGGCCGCCGGGGCCGGGCCGCGCGAGCGCAGCATGCCCAGCGCCTGCGCGGCGTGCACGGCGCGCAGCGGCAGCCCCGTACCGCCGCCCAGGGGGCGGGACCAGATCTCCTCCGCCAGCGCGTCCAGCGCCTCGCGGGTGCGCTCGCCGGGCGCCAGCGCCTCGCTGCGCCGCCGGAACTCGGCGACCACCGAGGCGGCGGCGGCGCGCACCGACTCGTACGGCAGCTCGCCCACCGGGCGCCAGCCGCCGCGCGGCGGCAGCAGGCCGGCCCAGGGCGGGCCGGTCACGGCGGCGGGCACGGAGACCGACTCGGACGCCTCGTCGAGGCCCTCCAGCAGCTCCCCGGCGGAGACCGTCGCGTCCAGCTGTGCCGGCTCGGTCAGCCGGGCGGTGCGCACGGCCAGCACCTCGAAGCGGGCCGGGCGCGCGAAGACGCCCAGGACACCGTCTCCGGTCGCCCGCAGCCGTGCCGCCGCGGTCTTCTCCCAGCGCAGCAGCCGCCCCAGGAGGGCGGCCAGCTCGGCCGCCTCCCCGGGGTCGGCGAACACCAGGCGCGGGGGCTGTCCGCTCGTGCGGCTCATGCGGCGGCGGCTCCCGTCGCGCTGTCGTCCAGGTACTCCTTGAGGAACGCCTTCTCCTCGTCGCTGAGCCGGCGCGGACGCTCGCGCTCCAGGTCGTAGGGGACCACGACCGTCGAGGCGCGGACGTAGACGGTGTCCCCCTGGCCGGGGCCGTCCTTGACCTCGTAGGCGACCGTCAGCGAGGCCGCCCCGATCTTGGTCACCCACATCTCGACCACGACCGGCTCGTGCCGGTGCACCAGCGGGCGCAGATAGGAGATCTCGTGCCCGGCCACCACCGAGCCGCCGGTGAAGGCCCCCGACGCCGCCTGGCGGGCGAGCCGGAACATGAAGTCGATCCGCGCCTCCTCCAGGTACCTCAGGAACACGACGTTGTTGACGTGCCCGAAGGAGTCCATGTCGGACCAGCGCAGGGGGCAGGGGAATGTGTGGCGCACGCCTCTCCTCAGCCCCGCGTCAGCTTCTTGTAGGTGGTGCGGTGCGGACGGGCGGCGTCCGGGCCGAGCCGCTCGATCTTGTTCTTCTCGTACGACTCGAAGTTGCCCTCGAACCAGAACCACTTGCTCTCGCCCTCGTAGGCGAGGATGTGGGTGGCCACGCGGTCCAGGAACCAGCGGTCGTGGGAGACCACCACGGCGCAGCCGGGGAACTCCAGCAGCGCGTTCTCCAGCGAGGACAGGGTCTCGACGTCGAGGTCGTTGGTCGGCTCGTCGAGCAGGAGCAGGTTGCCGCCCTGCTTGAGGGTGAGCGCCAGGTTCAGGCGGTTGCGCTCACCGCCGGAGAGGACCCCGGCCGGCTTCTGCTGGTCCGGGCCCTTGAAGCCGAACGCGGAGACGTAGGCGCGCGAGGGCATCTCGACCTGGCCGACGTTGATGTAGTCCAGCTCGTCGGAGACGACGGCCCACAGCGTCTTCTTGGGATCGATGTTGGCGCGGGTCTGGTCGACGTAGGAGATCTTGACCGTGTCGCCGACCTTGATGGTGCCGGAGTCCGGCTCCTCCAGGCCCTGGATCATCTTGAACAGCGTGGTCTTGCCCGCGCCGTTGGGGCCGATGACGCCGACGATGCCGTTGCGCGGCAGGGTGAAGGACAGGTCGTCGATGAGGACCTTGTCACCGAACGCCTTGTGCAGGTGTTCGACCTCGACCACGACGTTGCCCAGACGCGGGCCCGGCGGGATCTGGATCTCCTCGAAGTCCAGCTTGCGGGTCTTCTCGGCCTCGGCGGCCATCTCCTCGTAGCGGGTCAGACGCGCCTTGGACTTCGCCTGGCGGCCCTTGGCGTTGGAGCGGACCCACTCCAGCTCCTCCTTGAGGCGCTTCTGCCTCTTGGCGTCCTTCTGCCCCTCGACCTTGAGGCGGCTGGCCTTCTTCTCCAGGTAGGTGGAGTAGTTGCCCTCGTAGGGGTGGGCGCGGCCGCGGTCGAGCTCGAGGATCCACTCGGCGACGTTGTCCAGGAAGTACCGGTCGTGGGTGATGGCCACGACGGTGCCCTCGTACTTGGCCAGGTGCTGCTCCAGCCACAGCACGGACTCGGCGTCCAGGTGGTTGGTGGGCTCGTCCAGCAGCAGCAGGTCGGGAGCCTCCAGCAGCAGCTTGCACAGCGCGACGCGGCGCTTCTCACCGCCGGAGAGGTTGGTGACGGGCCAGTCGCCGGGCGGGCAGCCCAGGGCGTCCATGGCCTGCTCCAGCTGGGCGTCCAGGTCCCAGGCGTTCGCGTGGTCGAGCTGCTCCTGGAGCTTGCCCATCTCCTCCATCAGCTCGTCGGTGTACTCGGTCGCCATCTGCTCGGCGATCTCGTTGAACCGGTCGAGCTTGCCCTTGATCTCCGCGACGCCGTCCTGGACGTTCTCCAGCACCGTCTTGGACTCGTCCAGCGGGGGCTCCTGGAGCAGGATGCCGACGCTGTAGCCGGGGGCGAGGAAGGCGTCGCCGTTGGACGGCTGCTCCAGCCCGGCCATGATCTTCAGCACCGTGGACTTTCCGGCGCCGTTGGGGCCCACGACACCGATCTTCGCTCCGGGCAGGAAGCTCAGCGTGACGTCGTCGAGAATCACCTTGTCGCCGTGCGCCTTACGCGCCTTGCGCATGGTGTAGATGTACTCAGCCAAGAGAAACCGTCCGGCAATCAGGGAGTGGGCAGATACACCCCATCTTGCCGCACCCCCGCGCTGGGACGAAAACGAGTAGCGGGGCGACCTGTGTCACGGCCTCGGGCCGTGAAAAGGCCGTGTGCCGCCGCAAGCGGTGCGGCGGCACACGGCCGGGTGGTTCAGGTGGTCCGGGCGGATCGGGTGATCACGCCCGGACCGGTGGAGCTGTGCGGAGCGACGACTCAGTCGCCGGAGCCGGCGGTGGCGGGCTTCTTCTTCCGGAGGAAGAAGACTGCGGCGCCACCGAGGACGACCAGAGCGAGGGCGACGCCCGCGATGATCGGGGTGGTGCTGCTGCTGCCGGTCTCGGCGAGGTTGCCGTCGGTGTCACCGGTGTCGCCGGTGTCGCCGCCGACGGTGGCCGGGCTGGGCTCGGTGGAGGGCTCGGGGCTCTCCTCCTCGCCGCCGCCGGTGGTGGTCTCGGTCTCGCAGTCGAGGGTGCCGGTGAAGGTCTCCTCGAAACCGTTCGGACCGGTGATCGTGATGTTGTACTCCTGGTCCTCCTGGACCGGGACGGTCACGGTCTCGGAGCCGCCGGCCGGGATCTCGTGCTCCTTGCCCGCGAGGGAGAAGGAGAACGGCTCGTCACCCTTGTTGGTGGCGGTGACGTCCACGCCGCCCTTGACGCAGTTCTTCTCGGCGGTCACGGCCGGGATCGGACCTTCGTTGGCCCAGGTCGCGGTCGCGTTGGCGGTGACGCTGGAGCTGCTGGAGCCGGCCAGGATCTGGGTCTGGCTCGGGTTCTTCGGGTTGACGCTGGTGAAGGCGCGGCCCACGGCGACCTCGGTGTTGGCCTGCGCGGTCAGCGAGGCGGTGCCGGGCTCGGTGCCCTTGGGCACGTCGAAGAAGAGCTGGTCGCCCTGCTTGGCGGTGGTCACCGCGTTGCCGTCCTTGTCGACGACCGTCACACCCGCGTTCGCGGCCTCCGCGCCCGGCGCGACGTTCACGGTCTGCGCGTTGGTGTTCACGGTGACCGGGCCGAGCTTCTCGCCGGCCTTGCCGGAGACGGCGGACGGCTCGAGCGTGAGCGAGGCCTTCGGCTCGGCGAGGTTCTCGGCCGACTCGATCAGGTACTCGGCGAGCTTGTCGGCGTTGTCGTCGTCCGCGTCGACCTTCACGTTGTCGGAGAAGTGCCAGATCGCGATCTGGGTGCCGGCGGCGGCGGTCTTCTCGGTGAGGCGCTCGGCACCGGCCTTGGTCGCGAGCGCCGTGAGGTCGTTCACCTGCGGGTAGGAGTTCTTCAGGATCCAGAGGATCCTGCCCGCGTTCTCGTTGTTGTGCAGCGTGGACTCGTCCCAGGAGGCCTCGCGGTACTCAGCGCCCGCGACCGTCCCGCGGCCGACGTCGATGCAGTAGGTCTTCAGGGTGCCGCCACCCTTGACCTGCAGCTCGAACAGACCGGCAGCGGTGTTACCCGGATTGGGACCGTTGAGGATCTTGACACCGGAACCGATCGTCACACCGGCCTTGGGCAGGGTGGCGAGTACGCCGCCCTGCTGGTTGTTCTCGTCTGCGACGGCGGTCCCCGCGCCGGCGATCGCTCCTGCCGCCAGCATGCCGGTGGCTATCGCTGCGGCGGCGAAACGGGCGGGACCCCGTCCGCGTACAGAAATCATGGTCTGGTCGTCCCCTCGTCAACCCCCGTGGTCTCAGGGGGTGATCGTAGGGAGCAATCGGAACGCGATCCCCAGGAATATCAGACGTTACACACTCCGAGTCCCAATCGTTATCGGAGAATGCCGCAGAGCCGTACTCACCATGACATAGAGGCAGTTACCGGCTGGTTGTGTGTAAGTTTCATGGACCTGCGGCCGGTTCGCCGACGGTCACGGCCCGCACCACGCGGCGGAACGAGGAGGTGCCCCGGGCCAGGTCGTGCCCCACCGCCGTGGCCTCGATCTCCGCCGACGTCCAGCGCTTTCCGTCGCGTTCGCCCTGCTGCACTCGCAACCGCCCCTGGACGACCAGGGGTTCGCCGACGGTCACGGAGGCGGCCAGGTTCTCCGCGAGCCCCCGGAACGCCCACACCGTGTAGAAGCTGGTGTAGGCGTCCGTCCAGCCGCCCCGCTGCTCGTCGTAGCGCCGCACCGTGGTGGCCAGCCGCAGCCGGGCCACCGGATGGCCGGACGCCGTCGCCCTGGCCTCCACCGCCGACGCCGCGTTGCCGACCACCGTCACCATCGTCTCGTTCATCCGGGCCTCCCCCGTTCCCTTCCCGTTCGCTCCCGTACGGGTCGTACGAGCCGTACGGGTCTGATGCTGCCCGCACGGGGCGAAGTCCGCCGCAGCCTGTGGGGTACCACCGGGTTGTGGACAACCCGGCCACTCGGACGGGTCACCGGGTGGCCGGGCATAGGGGCTCTACGGATCCGGCCTCAGGCCCGGTCCGTGCCGCCCGCCGCGATGACGTACTGCTCGCGCACCTCCCGGTACCGCAGCAGTTCGGCGGCCACCGGTTCCAGCACCCAGGCCTGGCCCCAGCCGGTCGCCAGCCGCCGCAGTCCGCGCTCCTCCTCCAGCCCGTACGCCCGCGCCGGCCCCCGTGCCGCGATCCGGCAGCACCCGGCCAGCAGCGGACCGCCCAGCGCGCCGCCCGTCAGCAGCGCCACCGGCAGCCAGACGCCGCCCCACCCGGGCCCTCCGGCGATCAGGTCCACCAGCAGGTACAGGCCGAGCAGTTGGACGGCCAGCATCAGCCACTGCGCGCAGGACACCACCGTCCACCAGCGCGGCCTCGGCGGCCGGACCTCGTCGCCGTCGTCCTCGGCCGAGGCGATCGCGTCCTCCAGCGCCTCCGGCAGCCCCAGCGCGCCGCGCCAGGCCGCGTCCCGCACCGAGCGTGCCCATGGCTGCGGCAGCCCGGCCGACGCCTCCTCGGCCAGCGCCCGGACCGCCTGCGCCAGTACGGGCCGGGCCACCGCGACCGTCTCCGGCACCCCGTCCCTGTCCCCTTCCCCTGTCCCGTTCCCGTCTCCGTTCCCGTCTGCGCCACCGGAGGCCGGTCCGGTACCGCGCCCGGCCGCCGGGGCGGCGGCCGTCTCCCCGCGCCCGCGCCGCGTCTCGTACCGGCGCAGCAGCCGCGCCCAGGGGGTGCCGCAGGCCTGCTCGGCGTGGCGCAGCCAGAGGCGCTCGGCCGTCTGCCCCGCCGCCCACGCGCCCACCGCGCAGGCCAGCCGGTCCTCGAACTCCTCGCGCGCCCGCTCGGTCAGCCCGGCCGGGCCCTGCGGGGTGTCGGCCATGTAGACCGGGCGGAGCCGGGCGACCGCACCGTCCACGTCGGCCGACAGCCGCAGCGCGGCCGCCCGCCGCCCCGAGACCAACTCGCGCAGCGAGTCCCTCAGTTCGCCGACGCCCTGGCCCGTGAGCGCGGACAGGGCCAGTACGGTCGCGCCGGGCTCGCCGTGCTCGCCGAGGGCCATGCCGTCCTCGTCCAGCAGCCGCCGCAGGTCGTCCATGACGGTGTCGACGGCGTCGCCCGGCAGCCGGTCGACCTGGTTGAGCACTACGAACGTCACCTCGGCGTGGCCGGCCAGGGGCCGCAGATAGCGCTCGTGCAGCACCGCGTCCGCGTACTTCTCCGGGTCGGTCACCCAGACCACCGCGTCCACCAGCCGCAGCATCCGGTCGACCTGCTCGCGGTGGCCGGGGGCGGCGGAGTCGTGGTCGGGCAGGTCGATGAGGACCAGGCCGCACAGGGCCGGGTCGCGCGGCTGCACCCGGCGCCGGGCCCGGGGCGGCACCCCCATCCGCTCCAGCAGGCCGTCGGCGCCGCTGTCCCACTCGGTCTCCCAGACGCAGGCGACGGGCACCGAGGTGGTGGGGCGGCGCAGTCCGGTCTCGGAGAGCTGGACCCCGGCGAGCGTGTTGAACAGCATCGACTTGCCGCTGCCGGTGGCCCCGGCGACGGCGACGGTGGTGTAGGCCCGCGACAGCCTGCCGCGCGCGGTGACCTCGTCCAGGATCCGGCCCGCCTCGGCGAGCACCTCGCCGTCCAGCCGGGTGCGGGAGAGGCCGACCAGCTCCCGCAGCGCGCGCAGCCGTTCGCGCAGCGCCTCCTCCTCGGTCACGGCGCCCGGCGCGGCGCCCGGCGCGGCGTACACCCGTGTGCCGCCGGGGCGGCCGCCGCGGGCGCCGTCGAACGGCCCGGCGTCGAAGGGAGCGCCCTCGAACGGCCCGGTGTCGAAGGGGCCGGCGGGGAAGGGGCCGGCGGAGAACGCCGCTCCCCCGGCCTCCTCCCGCACGCCCCCGCCCCCGTCCGTACGGGCCCTGCGGGCGATCAGCCCGTCGTCCCAGATCCGGCCGCCGTCGGTGCGGACATCGGTGCCCACCGCGATCACCTCTCCCTCTGCAGTACGGACAGTGCGGCGACCAGGGCCACCTGCTGGTCGGGGGTGGCGTCGAGGTCCCGCAGGGGCGCGAGCCGGTAGCCGCGCTCCCCCCGCAGCACGCGGTCCAGGCAGTCCTCCAACAGCCGCTCGCCGCGCTCGCGCAGCCGCGCCGCGACGACCGCGCCCAGGGCGCAGGCGAGCGCCTCGTCCGCGCCCCGCGCGCGCCGCCCGCCCAGCAGGGCGGTGGCGAGCAGGGCCGCGATCTCCTCGGCCGACAGCGGGCAGCCGCTCTCGGCCGCGCGCAGTTCCTCGTCGGCCACCTCCTCCAGGCAGCGCCGCCAGCGCCGCGCCAGGAGGTCGATCCGCTCGGCGACCAGTTCGTCGGCGCGGCCGCACTCGGGGGCGCCGGGTTCCTGGCGCCAGGCGTCGGCGGCCTGCTCGTCGGCGTCGCCGACGGCGCCGCGCAGCAGGGCGGACAGTCCGTCGGCGAAGGCGTCCAGGAGTTCGTCGCCGCCGCTGTCCCGGGGGAAGCCGCGCCAGCGGGCGAGGGCCTCGCCCGCCAGCAGCTCGCCGTCGGCGATCTGCCGCCGCACCCGCGCCCCGGCCCGCTCGTACGCGCCGTCGATGTGGCGCATCAGCCGCAGTACGGCCGCGTGCTGGGCCGCCGCCGCGCCCGCCAGCCCCGAGACGCGCGAGCGCAGCGAGGCCAGGGCTCCGGTGGCCGTCCGGTCGGCGGCGACCACGCGGGCGGCGGGGTCCCCGGCGTGGTGGAGCAGCCACTCTCGCAGCCCGGCCACGGCCGTGGCGGGCAGCAGCCCGGAGCCGCCGCGCGCGGATTCGGGCAGCTCGGGAACGGTGAAGCAGGGCACGTCGCCGAGGCCGGCCCGCGCCAGCAGGGCGGTGTACTGGCGGGAGAGCTCGTCGGCGACCTGGTGGGGCGCCCGGTCCAGCACGGTGGCCAGCGTCACGTCGTACTCGCGGGCGCTGCGCAGCAGGTGCCAGGGGATCGCGTCGGCGTAGCGGGAGGCGGTGGTGACCAGGATCCACACGTCGGCGGCGCAGAACAGCTCGGCGGCCAGTTCGCGGTTGGCGGTCACCAGGGAGTCGATGTCGGGCGAGTCCAGCAGGGCCAGCCCCACGGGCACGGCCTCGGCCGTCTCGACGGCGAGCGCGGGCGGGGCGTCCGCGTCTCCGCCGTCCGCCGGGTGGTCGTCGTCGGGGAGGGCGGGCGGGGTGTCCTGCGCGGCCCGGCAGTCGTCCCGGCGCGGTGTCCAGACCCGTCTCAGCCGGGGCAGTACGCGGGGCCCGGCGAACCAGTGCTGGTCGGCGGGGTGGCAGACCAGCACGGGGGTGCGCGTGGTGGGCCGCAGCACTCCCGCGTCGCTGACCCGGCGCCCGACGAGCGAGTTGACCAGGGTGGACTTCCCGGCTCCGGTGGAGCCGCCGACGACGGCGAGCAGCGGCGCCTCGGGGGCGCGCAGCCGGGGCACCAGGTAGTCGTCGAGCTGGGCGAGCAGCTCGCTGCGGGAGCGGCGGGCGCGCTCGGCCCCGGGCAGCGGCAGCGGAAAGCGGGCTGCGGCGACGCGGTCACGCAGCGTGGTGAGCGCGTCGAGCAGTTCGGTCCTAGCTTCCAAGATCGCCACATGCGCAGAATGCCCAATTTCGAATGGTTTTTGAAGTGCATTAGGGCTAGAACAGGGTGTTTTGACCCCTGTGGCCCGCGCCGCACCGGGGAGCGGAGGGCATAACGACTGCACAACACCCGCCCCACCGGGCGTTCAAACCGATGCATGATTCGTACTCGCCTGCGATTATCGGGACCGCTTCACTGAACCTCCACAGGGTGTCGCGGACGTGAAGCAACCGGGAGGAAGTGCCCGGGCCCCTATCCTTGTCGCGGCAAGGTCACCCGGGGGCGCTCCGCCGTCCGTCCGCGACCGCTCGAGCCCCCGTAGCTCAGTGGATAGAGCAGGCGCCTTCTAAGCGCTTGGCCGCAGGTTCGAGTCCTGCCGGGGGCGCTCACAGCCTTCCGCCGCCGTCCGGTCCGCCGGGCGGCGCGCGCGTCCCCACCCCCTCGTGCCGCACGCCGTGCCGCACCCGCCCGGCGAGGCCGCATAGCGGGACAAAGAGCCGTATGGGTTGAGAGCTGGTTGAATATCGCACCATCCTTGTTCCCATGAGCCTTGCCACCGCCTTTCCCGATGTATCCGGCATGCGCGACTACGCCCTCGACTGGGCTCTGGTCGACGTGGAGACCTCCGGTCTGGTGGCCCGCCGGGACCGGGTGCTGTCCGTCGCGGTGGTGACCCTCGGTCCGGACGGCGAGCAGACGGGGGAGTTCTCCACCCTGCTCGACCCCGGATGCGATCCCGGGCCGGTCCACGTACACGGGCTGACGGCCGGGCGGCTGCGCGGCGCCCCGGTCTTCGAGCAGGTCGCCGAGCGGATCGCCGCCATGCTGGAGGGCCGCGTCCTGGTCGCCCACAACGCACAGTTCGACTACGACTTCCTGGCCCACGAGTTCGCCCGGGTGCGCAGGTCCCTGCCGGTCTCGCGGCGGCTGTGCACCCTGGCGCTGAACCGGCGCGTGGACCCGCCGACCGAGGACCTGCGGCTGGGCACGCTGGCCGCGCACTACGGAGTTCCGCGGCTGCGCGCCCATGACGCGCTGGACGACACCCGTGTGCTGGCCGGCGTACTGCGCGGCTCCCTGCGGGAGGCGGCCAGGCTCGGTCTGCCCCTGCCGCTCGTGCCCTGCCCGCCCCGGCAGGACCCGCGGTTCGCGCCGAAGCCCCCCAAGACCCCGTGCGCCTTCCGCAACCCCGGGCGGCTGTCGCCGGGCGGGAAGCTGGTGCAGGGCATGAAGGTCGCCCTCACCGGGGAGACCGCCGTCTCCCGCGCGGAGCTGACCGAGCGCGCCGTGGCCGCCGGACTGAACGTGGTGACCTCCGTCAGCCGGCACACCGGCGTCCTGGTCACCAACGCCCCGGCCTCGGGCTCGGCGAAGGCGCGGCGGGCCGTCGCCGAGGGCGTACCCGTCGTCGACGAGCGCACCTTCCTGCGGATGCTGGACGACGTACGCCCGGGGACGCCGCACGGACAGCCGGCCGCCTCCGTTCCCGCCCCGGCCACCCCGGCCACCCCGGCCACCGCGCCGCCGGAGTCCGCGCCGGCCACGGCCGACGCACCGGACACGGCGTCCCCGGCCGACACGGCGTCCCCGGCGGACACAGCGGCCGAGCGGACCGCCGGCACCGCACCCGCCGCACCCCCGCGGCCGAAGCCGAAGCGGGCGAGCGGGCCGCTGGCGGGGCGGCGCGTACTCGCCCTGGGCGGCACCCACCCCCGGGCCGCCGCCGCCCGCACCCGGATCGTCGAACTGGGCGGAGCCGCGGCGATCAACCTGTCGGCCGGCGTCACCGACGTCGTCCTCCTGCCGGGCGGCGACGGCGACCGGCGCATGCGCCGGATCACCGCGCTGGAGATCCCCGTACACGGTGCCGACTGGCTCGACGCACCCACCGCCGCCGCCCCGGGCCCGGAGCGGGCCGACAGCCGGCAGACCCCGCGGGTGCTGCCGAGGGGAGGAGTCGTCGACCTGCCCGGGCAGGACGTGGGCGCCCTGTGGAGCGTCACCGCGTCCTGGGCCCAGCAGACGGCCTGCGAGATCGATGTCGTGGCCTTCAGCGTCGACGAGGACGAACAGGTCTCCCGCGACGAGGACTTCGTCTTCTACGGCGCGCCCGAGAACCCCGGTGGCACCGTGCGGCTCCTCTGCGACGGACCCACCGAGCAGACCGTCACCGTCGACACCGGCACGCTGCCGCCCGCGGTCCGCAAGGTGGTGGTCGCGGCGGCCGTCGACGGCGAACCGGCCTTCGGCGACGTCGGCGCCGTCCAGATCACCGTGGGCCCGGACGGCGGCACGGCGCCGCTGGCCCAGGCCGTCCTCGACGCCGCCACCACCGAGCGCACCATGATCCTGGCGGAGATCTACCGCCGCGGCCCCCTCTGGCGCCTGCGCGCCGTCGGCCAGGGCTACGACCACGGCCTGGCCGAACTCGCCCGCGGCTACGGGGTGGACGTCGCACACGAGTGAGCGCGTGCCGCCCCGCGCCCGTCCTCACCCTTCACAGGGCGATCTCCGCCCAGACCGTCTTGCCCGGCCCGCAGCGGTCGCGCACCCCCCAGCGGTCCGCGACCGCCTCGACCAGCAGCAGTCCCCTGCCACGCTCCTCCGAACCGGCTTCGGCACACACAAGGGGCAGGGGGCGCCCCGGGTGGGTGTCGGACACCTCGACGCGTAACACGCCTCCCCCGCCGTCGTACACGAGCACCAACTCGAAGTCCCGCCCGGGGACGCGGCCGTGCAGTACGGCGTTGGCCGCCAGCTCGGCGACGGCGAGCGCGGCGGCGTCGAAGACGGCCGTGCCGCGCGGGATGCCCCAGACGGTGAACTGGTGCGCGGCGAGCAGCCGGGCCAGCCGCGCACCGCGCCGGGTAGCGGAGAAACGCTGGGCGAACGTACGTACGGTGACGGGCGGTTGGGGGTGCTGGACTGTCATGGCGGCCAGCGTTCCGCCGCGAATCGCCTGCTCGGCAGGGCCGGAGCCAGTACAGATCCCGCTGTACCAGCGGAACCGGTGGACTGGGTCGGTCACGGGGCGTGACGATGACGAGTCTGTGACGTTGGGCAATGGGACGGGCACTTCTTGTTGCGGACGCGGGTACGGGGGGCGGTTTTCCATGGCGGCGGACAACGACGGCGGAGCCGGGAACGGCGGAAACGGCGGTGGGAACGGCGGGCTGGAGCTGTCCGACAGCCTCAAGACCTTCGGGGCCGTACTGAAGGTCCTGCGGGAGGAAGCACGGCTGACGCAGGAGGAGTTCGCCCCGCGCGTCCGGTACTCCCCGCACTACGTCGCCAAGATCGAGCAGGGCAAGCGGTTCCCGCCCAGGGACCTCGTCGCACGCGCGGAGGATCCCCTCGGCCCCATCGCCGCCCGCGTCCTCGCGGCGGCCGCCCGCAGCCTGACCCGGCGGGCGGGCCTCGCCTCGTGGTTCCACCAGTGGGCCGGTATCGAGGAGGAGGCGCTGTCGCTGTACACGTACGAGTCGAGCGTCATCCCTGGGCTGTTGCAGCCGGAACCCTACATCCGGGCGATCTTCGAGCGCCGCCTTCCACTCCTGACGGAGGACGTCTTCGAACGCCAGGTGGCGGCTCGTCTGGCCAGGCAGCAACTAATCGTGGAACGCCCGGACACGATGTTCTCCTTCGTGATCGAACAGGCGCTCCTGGAACGCCACTTCGGAGGTCCCGACACCACACGGACCCTTCTCGATCACCTTCTGGAACAGGGACGCCGCCGCAACGTGGAGATCCAGATCATGCCGCTGCGGCAGGAGGACCACTCGGGATTCGAGGGGCCGATGCGCCTGGCTGAGACGGCGGACAACCGATGGGTCGGATACGTCGAAGCGCACGACAGCAGTGCGCTGATCACCGACCCGAAAGCCGTCAGTGCCATGCTCCAGCGCTATGGCAAGATGCGCTCACAGGCTCTGAGCCACCAGGCCACCACGAGCCTGCTGGAGCAGATGCGAGGAGCGCTATGAGCACCACTGAACCGCACTGGTTCAAGAGCAGCTACAGCGGCGGCGGGGGCGGCGACTGCGTCGAGGTGGCGGTACAGCCTGCGACGGTCCTCGTCCGGGACTCCAAGGACACGCAGCGGCAGCCGCTGTCCGTGTCCCCTGCCGCCTGGTCGGCCTTCACCACCCACGCGGCGGGCTCACGTCCCTGAACCCGTGAACGGTTGGTGGGGCGGCGCGTATACGCGCCGCCCCACCAACCGTTCGGGGCTACTCCCCGTCCGGCGCGGCCTTCCTGGCCGGCTTACGTCCGCGCTGCTTCCTCACCGGACGCCAGGCAGCCAACTCCTGCTCGCCCACCTGATTCCTGCGGAGCAGGTTCTCGTACTCCGCCTCCAGCTCGTCCGCTGGTACGTCGCCCCACTCGTCGTCGTACTCGCCGTGCCACTGCTTGGCCCACGGCATGACCTCACGCAGTCCGGCGAGCAGCGGAACGATCCGCTCAGTGCTCCAGTGCCGGGCCTCGGCCTCGGCCAGCCGTTCGCCGGGGCCGGCGATGAACGGCTCGTCGATCAGCCCGTTGTCCTCGCAGAACCGCACGAAGACGCACCCGAGCACCCAGGCGGCGGCCGACTGCCGCACCCGCTCGTCGCGCCACATCCCGTAAGGGGCCGCCGCGCGGCGCCTCCCTGGCCTTGCGGTACTCGCCCTCCAGGCGGGTGTGGAACTCCTCGGACCCGG
This sequence comes from Streptomyces mangrovi, assembly GCF_900114215.1. Lineage (GTDB taxonomy): Bacteria > Actinomycetota > Actinomycetes > Streptomycetales > Streptomycetaceae > Streptomyces > Streptomyces barkulensis. The sequence continues at coordinate 344,599 of NZ_FOSG01000005.1, forward strand.
CGCGTTCGCGCAGGTCGTCCTCCAGGGCGGTCACCTGCCGCTTCAGGTCCTTGAGCAGGGCTCCCCTGTCCACACCGGCGTCCACGCCGGTGTCCGCACCGGCCGTCGTCTCCGTCACAGTCCGTTTCCTTCTCGCTCCGCCGCGCCGTCCCCGCATGCCCTGCGGCTCGGCCCCAATCCTGCCAGCCGCCGCCCTTCGCCGAAGCCCCCGCATACGGCGGAGGGGGCGCCGTACGGCGCCCCCTCCGCCACCGCCCCGGCGGCACGCACCGCGGCTACTCCTCACAGCCCGTCTCCTCCATGCCCACTGGCAGGTACGCCTCGGCGAAGCGTTCGAGCTCCTCACGCCAGCCGTCTGGCTCGGACACGTCGAAGCGCTCGACGGAGACGTCCAGGATGTAGTGGCCTTCCTTCCCCTGATACGTGCACGGGTTGACCGAGAGCGCCATGCCGTCAGAGACGACCGTGTCCGCGCCGAAGGACGCCTTCTTCGGGTTGACGAAACGACTGGGATTCTCCGCCGCGAACTTCATGGCGTCGATCTCCCCACCGTCCCGGTATTCGCGGATGCCCAGTTCCGTCCGCCCGTCGACGGACAACAGGCATCTCGTCATGTCGTCCCCGATGGGGGTCACCTCCGCCTCGAACTTCTCGCCCTCCGGCAGCAGCGGACGCAGAAGTCCGGGGTCGATCTTCCTGCCGCAGACCTCCTGCGGCACCGTGTAGCCCTCCGAGCCGCCGCACGCGGACAGGGACGCCACCAGAACGACTGCGGACAGCGCCGTCGTCCTCGGCCCGCGATACATTCCGCTAGTCCCCATTCTTCCCCGCCAGCCCCTTGGCACGGTTGTTCCCGTCGTACGCCGCTCCGCCTATCTCGTGCTGCAGACTGTATTCCGTTCCCGCGTCAGGGTGGTCGGGGTTGGCTTCGGCCCACAGTTGCGCCAGTGCTTTGAGCTGTATCTCGCGCACCCGGAAGTTCTCCCCGTTCTCCCGGCTGATCTCGTCGTCGATGCGCCTCTGCTCCTCCAATTGCCAGGAGTACGCCATCGCGTCCACACCGCGCTGGGCCGCGTCGCCGACGACGGGGATGAAGTTCGCCGCACCGCCGACGAGGTGGTAGCCCCACTTGGCGTCCCAGGAGGGGTCGTCCTTGTCGGTGTCCAGAGCCTGGTAGCGGGCCTCTTCGAGGAATCCGGTCGTGTGGCCGGCGCGCAGCAGGGTCTCCTTCGGGTCATCGGGAGTGCCCACGTTGATGTCCCGGCCCATCTCCCGGAGCAACCCCTCGTTGAGGATTCCGTACGCCTCCTGGTCGCGGGACACCTGCTTGCTGACCTCCAGCAGTTGCTTCCTGTCCAGCGGGCTCTCGTACGGGTCGAGGCTGCTGGCCGCCTGGTGCACGGTGTCCGAGTGGTTGGCGAGGACCTTGGCCATGTCGTCGCGGATCTCCGGCGGGAAGTCGTCGCCCGTCGCCGACAGGTACTTCAGTGAACGCTCCAGGACCGCGCCGTGCTGGTCCGTGTGCGGCACGAAGGCCGCTGTGTCGTCGTGGGGGTCGATGCCGGTGGCCGCCGCGAAGAGCGCGTCGCCGATGGCCTCGCGGGCCGCGAAGGGCGGGTCCTGCCCGATGCCGTCGGGGAAACCCTCCCGTTCCTCGAGCACGTACTGGGCGTTGTCCTGCGGGTGCGTGGAGGTGAAGAACTCGGTGGACGCCTCGGGGTTGCGGCTGAGCGCCGTCATGAAGCCGGTCATCGGGTCTCGGCCCAGGTCGTTGTCGGCGCCGCCCGGGTTGAGGATGGTGTGCCCGGAGGTGAGGCCCTGCCAGTGGCCTCTCGGCAGGCCCATCTCCTTCTCCCGCTCGACCAGGGCGTCGCCGTAGTCGTTGAGGAAGTCCTTGTCGTACGTGCCGTGGTGCATCAGGTTGCTCATGACCTGGAAGCCGTACGGATTGCCCTGGGTGGGGATGTCCAGTTGCCTGGGCCCGAGTTCGATGACCTCCTTCTTCCACGCCCGCATGGCGGGACTGTCGCTGTGCGACGCCTCGGCCAGGACGACGCTGAGATTCTCCTGTGCCTCCTTCAGCTCCTCGATCCGCTCGTCGCTGAAGGGACCGCCCTGCCGGGGGTCGTTGAGGTTCGCGTAGAACTCCAGGAAACCCTTGCCGCCCATGCCGGTCGCGAACCGCTCGGCGAAGGCCGGGTTGTCCATGTTCTCGGCCACGTGATCGTTGAACCGCTTGAGTTCGGCGTCCGTCATGGACGATCCCTTGGACGCCATCTCAAGAGCCTTCTCGGCCTCCTTGACACCCTGCTGGTCCCGGTAGTCCCGCAGGGAGGAGTAACTGTCGCTGCCGAAGTCGTACGGGTGCCCGGCGACGAGGGACCGCAGTACGGCGGCCATCGTCTCGTCCGCCTGGCTCGCCTTGTCGACCGCCTGGCTGATCTGGTCCCGCACGGAGTTCAACGTCTCCTGCGTGGGCCCGGGGTCGGTGTTGCCCTCGCCGCGCCGGTCGGGATGCACGGAGCGGGCGACGACGCCGTTGGGCCAGACGGTCACACCCTCCGGGGGGTTGTCGACGATCCGCTTCAGGTCGTCCCGGGCCGCCTTGATGGTGTCGTGGCCGTCCCGCAGGACGTCACGGATGCTGGTCGCCTGGGTGACCGCGTCCTGGAACTCCTTGACGGTCTTGTCCACGAACGTCCGCGTGACGGCGGCGTTCTCCCCCTCCCAGTCCGCCTTGTCCGACTTCGCCTTCATGTCGTTCCTGGCTTCGTCTGACAGCTTCTCCAGCTTGGTGACGGTCGTCGTCCAGTCCGTGACCGCATCACCGAGCTTGCCCAGCCGGACGTGCAGCACGTCCTCGAACTTCGGTCCCATTCCTGCCTGCTTCCTCCTGCCGGGTCCGTCAGCGGTAGTAGTCGCTGATGCGGGACGGGTTCATCAGCTGTCCCTGGAGGTTGCGCATCCCGGTCTCGATCTTCTCCTCTTCCGCTCCGTAGCTCCTGGAGGAGAAGTCCAGGTGGTTGGAGATGTGCGCGCAGGCCTCCAGCAACGTGCCGACCTGCGTCTCCCAGGTCTCCGCGACCTTGGACAGCGCGGCGCCCGAGGTGAAGTTGTCCCCGCTCAACTGGGTGCCGGCGCTCTTGCCGGCCGATACGGGATGCTTGCCGTCCGCCTTCAGGCCGGTGTGGAGTCCGTGCGCGGCGCGGCCGATCAGTCCGAGGTCGTCCTGCTTGACGGTGAGGCCGCCCTGACCGCCACCGTCTCCGCCACCCCCGCCGTCGAGTCGGTTCAACCGTGTCTGCGCAGAACGTTCCTGACTGGCCTTCGCCACCAACTGCGCCCACTCGTCATCGAACGACACGCGCCGCTCCCCTTCCCTGCTCGGTTCACAGTCCGCTACCGGATGCTTACGCTACTGCGGGACACGAGACCGGATCCGACCGGGTGAAGGGGTATCGAGGTGGGCGGTAGCGTGCCTTCCCCGCCCCGGCGCGGGACGGACGGAAGACCGGATGCCGTCGCCCACTCCGGCTTCGCCGCGAGGTCGGCGCTGCTGGTCACCGGCGTCTCCATGCTGCTGACCCGGAGGTTCGTGAGGGCCGGGCGGCTGCGCCGGTGGTGGTACGCGCTCCCCGTGCTCCTGGGCCCGGTCACACTGCTGCGGCTGACCGTCCTCGCGCCCTGAGGCCGACACCGCCACGGGCGGCGCCGAAGGTCCCGTCCGGGTCACGATCCGCGCCCGCACCCGTCCGAGGCGGGCCGTGTGTTGTGAGAGTTCGGAGGCAGGATGCCCAGCCTTTGTAAGGTGGCCGAATGTCAGTCCAACCGCACGGTGGAACCGAACAGGTCACAGCGGCCTGGCAGGCCCTGACCGGCTGGCTTGCCGAGCACGCCCCCGTCTCCCACGCCTCCCTCCTGCCGCCGGCCGGGGAGGAGGACATCGCCGCCGCCGACTCCCTGCTGACGCGGTACGCCGGGTACGGGCTGCCCGCGGAGTTGGTCGCGCTGTGGCGGCTGTGCGGCGGCGTGGAGCACCAGTACATCGAGGAGAACGAGGAGCACGGGGAGGTCGGCTCCGGTGCGTTTCTGCCGGACGGGGTGCTGCTGCCTCCGCGGGAGGCGGTGCGCCCGCGACTTCCGGAGCCCGGTCGGCCGGACTACTGGAACGGAGCCCGGGTGGTTCCGTGGCTCACCCCGGACGAGGCCGGCCCCGAGTTCGGCCAGTACGCCGGCTCCGGCGGTGTCGGTCACTGGTCGACGATGGCCGGACCGGAGGTGTCCGAGCCGCGCCACCCGTCGGTCGCCGCCTACCTCGAAGCCGTCCACCGCACCCTGACCGTGGGACCGGCCGACCTGATGGGGCCTGATGTGCCGGGCATCGTATACGGCTGCCTGGTGTGGGAGAACCCGGACCACCCGGGTATGGACGAGGCCTTCGAGCACTGGACACCGCTCCACTGAGCGGCCGGGCCCGCACCTCCGGGACAAGGGGTGGGGCCCGGCCGGTTCTTCCGGGTCAGGGCTTGGTCATCTCGCAGACGAGTTCGGCCGTCGCCGGGTCGCAGTTCTCGAACCAGGCGCGGCCCGGATCGACTGTGTAGGCGTCTCCGTCGAGCATTCGGAACCTGCCGGTGAAGGTGTTGCTGAACGGTTGCATCGAGCCGGTGTTGACATACCCGGACATCGACGACCTGCCGCATGTCTCGTCCCACGTCGGCGGGTCGTAGCGGGTGTCGTCCAGCAGGTGTTCGCTGCCGTCGTCGGTTCTGGCCGCGACGGTCTGGATGCACTCGCCTCCGCCGTTCACCCCTGCGGGCATCCGGCCGCCGTTCGCACTCGGCACACCGGGAGACTCGTAGGTCGCCGAGAACGGGAACTCGTCGCAGCTGATCGAGTCCACGGGCGGGGTCGGGCCACCTGGGCCGAGTTCCGGATGGGGCGCGGTCCAGGAGTGCTTGACGAACCTCTTCTTCGGCACCCAGCCGTCGGCGCGCTTACCCGTGTACTTGGGGCACATCACCCTTTCCCGGTTGTCGTCCCGGTCCCATCCGGACGAGGTGCGCGCCTTCGTCGACAGGTAGTGCAGCGGCCTGTCGACGCTCGCTCCAAGGCCCTTCGACGGCTTCGACTTGTTCTGGATCATCCACACATGAGCCGCCGCGGCCGGGAACCGCGCCGTGTGGATCTTGTACTCCGGGTAGTACTTCGGCATCACACAGCCCGGCAGGCCGTTCGCGGCCACCTTGTCGCAGCGCACGTCCACCTGGGTCGGGATACGCCAGGGCCGGTCGGCACCGTCCACCCATTCACGTTTGCGCCCGTCCGGGGCCGGCGGCGGCTCGACGTCGGTCTGGGTGGCCCCCGCGAAGTAGACCGGCAAGTTCATCGACAGGTCGACGTCCCGGCCACCGGAAGCGTTCCTGACCTCGCCGTCCCACTTGTGGTCCGCGGTGCCGGTCGCCATGTGCGTGTCGTTCGGTTCGCCTCCGTTCATGCCTCCCTTCCAGGCGAGGGTGCCGTAGAAGTCGTAGTTCTTCAGTTCGACGCCGTCGTCGCACTCCTTGGTGTCGGGGTCGAAGTCGAGGCACATCATCGAGTCGAGGCGCGCCTCGGGGTCACCGGCGCCGAACAGCACCGAGCGGTCCTGGGCCGGGAAGGTGTTCCTAACCGGATTCAGCTGGATCCAGGTCTTGAGGTCCCCGCTCTTCGGGTGGGTCTTGACCTGGTAGGCGACCTCGAAGCTGGCGCTGTAGCTGATCGTCTCGACACCGGTGATCGGCTTGCTCTCCCAGATGAACGTCAGGTCCAGGAACACGCAGGCCTCGTTGCGCGTCATCAGGGATTTCTGCGCATCGCCGTACAGGTCGGGCTGGCACCAGGGTGCGGTGACGATCGGGTCCGGGTATTCGGGGGCCAGGGTCCTCAGCGCCCTCGCCGCCTTGCGCGTGCCCGCCAGTGACTGCTCCGCCTTCGGAGTGATGATCACCTTCGAGCCGTCGCCTCTGTCGATGGTGCGGGGTGCGACTCCCCCCTTCCAGCCCGGGGCGGGCTGCGGCGGGTCGGTCTGCTCCGGATAGGCGGCGCCCAGATCGGGCTGCGGCAGCTTGATGTCGATCTTCTGCTCGCGGTTGTAGTCACGGTTCCCCGCAACAAAGCCGTAGTCCTTGATCGGACCGGCGTTCCCTGCCCTGTCCACGGTGCGGGTCTGCACCAGGTGGTTGCCGTCCGCGGCCGGTGTCACCGTGTACGACGCGTCCACCGCCATGGTCTTCAGAGCGCCGGTGGTGGTTCTGACGGCGGACCAGCCGTGGTCGGGGGCATCGTCCTCGTACGGGTCGAGGCGGTACCGCACCTCGTAGGCGTCGTCGGCACCGGTGGTGACGTCGAAGACACCCGGGGTTCCGGCGGAGCCGCCGCCCCAGTTCTCCGGATACGTCGCGGAGGTCACGCTCGCCGGTGCGTCGGGTGCGGTGGTGTCGACGACGAAGTGGGTCCAGGAGGACCAGGAGAGGTTGTAGTGGGTGCCGTCGTAGGCGTTGGTGCGGAACTTGTAGGTCTTTCCGTCCTGGAGCTGTCCGGCCGGGACGGTGACGGAGACGGGCTCGCCCTGCTCGCCGTAGCCGGAGACGAGCAGGCCCTCCCCGGCCGGGGTGGTGATGGGAGTGTCGGTGGCGGCGTCGTAGACCTGGAAGGTGCCGGTGACGGTGTCGCCGTCGGGGTCGGTGAAGGTGTCGCGCAGGGTCGGGGTCGTGGTGTTGACCGCCCACACCCCGGCGTAGGACTTGAACGGCCCGCCGGCCTGGCGGTCGGTGCCGTCGGAGGGCCGGTAGTTGTAGGTGACGGTGAGCCTGGGCTGGTTGGCCGCGTTGTCGGCGGAGTTGACCCGCTTCCAGGCCCGGACGTCGTCGGTGGCGGCGCGCAGGCCCATGTGGCCGCGGGTGGCCTTGGCCGAGGCCCAGCTCTGCACGAGGGTGTCGACGTCGGCGTTGATCCACCCGTCGGGCTGGGATCCGGTGCAGCCGGGGTTGCCGCGGGTCTGGGTGGAGGAGTGGTACTGCTGGTTCCAGGCGGGCTGGCTGGTCCAGCGCGAGGAGGTGGAGGGGGCGCCGGTGTCCCAGACCGTCCAGGACTGCGTGGAGCAGTCGGTGTTGCCTGAGTGGAAGTTCCACAGCGCCAGGTTGGTGTCGATGATCAGCGCGTCCTGGATCGGTGTGGTGTTCCAGGTGATGAACGAGCGGGCGGTGCGGTAGGTGCCGTCGGGGTTGGTGGTGCCCGGGTTGCCGAGGTCGAGCTCGGTGTCGGTGGACCAGTCGACGCTCTCGCCGCGCTGGACGTAGGTGTCGAAGGTGTTGGACAGGGCTGAGGTGGAGGGGTCCACGGTCACCGGGTACTTCGTGGCCGGGTCGGCGAGGAAGCCGGCGTCGGGGGTGACGACCAGGTCGATCCGGCCCTTGCCTCGCTCCACGACCTCCATGTCGACGCGGGCCCGGCGGGTGTGCTCCCCGGAGCGCTCGTCCACCGACGCGTCCCACATCACCGGGGCGGGCATGGTCGCCCGGGCCTCGCCGGTCCCGGTGTCGGTGAAGGTGACCGAGCCGTCCTTGTTCGCCCTGGCCTTCAGCCCCTCGGCCTTGACCGGGAGGGTGTAGGAGTAGTCGCCGGCGGTCGGCTTCCTCTCGATCTCGACGAACTGCTCGAAGCCGGTCCGGGTGGCCTCGACGATCACATCGGCGCCGGGCACCGCGTTCTTGTAGCGGGCCGTGGTGCCGTCCAGTTCGGGCTCGGGCAGTCCGCCCTTCCACTGCAGCGTCACCGCCTGGTCACCGCTGCCGAGGGTGACCAGATCACGGGCGGGGGCGTTCCGGGCGGCGCTCAGGGACTTCGCCACCGTGCCGCCCCGGCCGGCCAGACGCAACCCGTTGGGGTGCCGCTTGGCCCGCACGTCCCCGTCGGCGGCGGTGAGGGTGACATCGACCTTGTGCCACCTGCCGTCCTGCCAGACCCGCTCGGGGCCGGAGGTCAGCTCGGTGGTCAGCGTCCCGTCCGGGTTGGCCGTGGTGCGGGTGGTGGCCGTGGTCTCGGCGTGGGCCACGACCTTCTTGCCGGTCTTCTTCGCCTCGGTGATCGCCCACGCCTTGGAGCCCTTGGCATGCCGGGCAGCCCAGGCCATGTCGGAGGCGAGGATGTCGGCCTCGGACGGAGCGGTGACCGCTTTCGGCGGGGCGCCCGGCTCGGGGGCCGGCGCGGCGGCCGCCGAACCGCCCGCCAGGAGCACGGTCTCGGCGACCAGGAGCAGAGCGGCCCCGGCGGCCGTCCGGGGCACGGAACGGGATCGGGGTCCTCTGCGGGATGCGGTTCCACGTAAGAACACGAACCAGCACGTCCTCTCGACGCGATCGGTCACGAAACGTGTGCGAACAGGCACACAGTCGGAGGACTGTAGGAGGTTGATCCACCGGGATGAAGGCCACTTCGGGCCAGTGCGGCCGGGCGGCCGACCGGTTCGGACCACAGACGTTGAGGCACGGGCGTCGAGGTTCCTCAAACGTCGGAAGGATCACACCCGCTCCCGTCGAGGCCGGTAGGCGGTCTCCTTCCCGTCGGAGGCGTACGACGCCAGCGGGAGTGCCGGCAGCCCCGTCGACATGTGCGTCTGCGAACCGCTCCCCCGCCGTCGGGCTACGTCACGCAGAGGCCTGCGAGGACAGGAAGGCGCCGTCCAGGTAGGCCAGTTCGCCGTCGCCGGGGACCGCTTCGACGATCCGCCCGTTCAGGTGCGGCACCTGGATGCGGGCCTCCACCGGGCACAGCAGCCACAGGCCGTGCGGGTCCTGCGCCGGGCGGCGGGCCGCGCTTTGGAGGCGGACCAGCAGGATGCGCCCGCCCTCGTCCCAGTAGCGGGCCACCAGACCCGCGTCGTGGAGGAAGAGGGCCGTGCGCGACGCGGCGCAGCGGGCTGTGAGGTGCTCCTCCACCCGCTGCCAGACGGCGCGGACGAATGTGGCCAGGCCCGGCTTGACGCGGCCCGGGGACGATGCGGCGTCCGCGCGCAGGACCGTCTGCCAGTCCTGCCCGTGCTCGGCCGCGCCCGGCAGCCGGTGGACCTTGACCGTCAGGGCCAGGAACCCGCCGCGCCGGGCGCTCCGCGTCAGGCGGTCGCGGACGGTTCCGTGCGGGTCTCCGGTCTGTCCGCGTGCGGCGGGGGCGGGCGGCGGAGGCTCGTGTGCGTCCCCGTGGAGGTCCGGGAGAGCCGCGGGGCGGGCGCCTCGGGGAAGAACCGGCAGGACTCCTCGTCGTGCCACAGATCGAACCGGGCAGCCTTCAGGGCGTCCTCCAGCTCGACGTGGGTCGGCCCCGACGTGCCGGAAAACGCCCGGAGGTCGGGGAACCGGGCTCCCAGGGACCGCCCACCGGCCGCGGGCCTCACGGAGTCGGTGCGAGGTCCGCGAGGTCGGAGAGCAGGTTGTCGAGGACCGTCTCCTCCTCGACGCGCACGCCGAGCCCGGCGAGGGCGCCGGACAGGTCCGGGTCCCAGGGGGACTCGGCGGGAGTGCCCGTCAGGGCGGGGAGTCCGGGTGCGGTGGTGGCGGCGGCGCGGTAGTCGGCGGCGGTGTAGCGCCAGGGCCGCCATGGAACGGCGCGGGCCAGCGCGGCGGCGATGCGCAGCCCGCCCCAGTCGAAGTCGCCGTGGTACAGGAGTTGGGCGCCCCGGGCGTGCAGGCGGCGCAGCAGGGTGAGGGCGGCGGCCGAGGGCTGGCCCTGGAGGCAGACCATGAGCGGGCAGCCGGGGCCGTGGGCGTCGGCCGCCGCCGCGATCACGGCCGGGTTCTCGCAGACGTGGACGCGCCCGGCGGCCGCGTGCGGTACGAAGGAGGTGTCGCGGGCCAGTTGGCGCAGGGTGAGGACGGCGGGCTCGCCCGCATCGGCCGACCAGTCCAGCGCCGGAGTGCCGCGCAGATTGAGGGTGAGGACGGTGGAGGACAGCTCGTCCTTCAGCAGTCCCGCCGAGGCCCATGCCTCGCGCCGCCACCGGGCGCCGGAGCCGTCGGCGAAGCCGGTCAGCGCGCGTGTTCCGGACAGTACGAGGGTGGCGAGCGGTCTGCCGTCGTCCAGGGCGTGGGCGCTGCCGAGGGTCCTGGCGGCGAAGGCCGCCAGGGAGACCGGGGGGTCGGCGGGCAGCGCCCGCAGGGCCGCCGCCGCGTCTGCCAGGAGTTCGCGGGCCGCCTTCGGGGTCCGGGCCAGACGGCGGGCCAGGCCCTCCGCGCGCACCCGGGCGGCCCAGTCGGCCAGTTCGGGGCGGGCGGCGCCGAGTTCGCCGAGCGGTGCGTGGGCCTCCTCCCAGGCCGCCGCCTCGGCCCGGCGTGTCTCGTCGAGCCGGGCCACGGGGCCGGTCAGGGCGGTCACGGCGGCGGCCAGCCCGTCCGGGCTGGCGCCGGAGCGGCGCAGGATCTCGTCCACCGTCTCCAGGCGCACCGTCAGGGACCGGCCGCCGCGCGGGGCGCGGCCCAGCAGGCGCTCCACCGCCGCCCGCTGGTTCTGGTCGGGACCGGTCAGGGTGACCGCGCCGGTCAGGGGGCGGCCGCGGGCCATCCGGTGCCGGGCGCGGTCCAGGAGCCAGGCCAGTTCGGGTGCGCCGAGCAGGCGGGTGAGGCGGGCGGTGTCGACCCGCTCGGGGCGTGGGGTCATGTCCACAGGGAGTCCTGGGCCGTGGGCTTCCCGGTGCCGGCCGTACCCGCGGTGACGGGGGCACCGGCCGTACCTGCGGGGCCGGCGTCCGGGGAGGCGTGTTCCGGCCCGCCGTACGCCTGCGGGTCCGCGCCCCGCGACCTCCGCGTTCCGTCCCACTCCCAGCGGGTCACCAGGACCGCGGAGATCTCGTCGACGCGCGAGAGCTGGGCGATGGCGACGCCCGGCACCTGCGGATAGCAGGCCCACTCGCGCTCGCTGGTCATCACCACGTCCAGGTCGAAGGCGTGCAGCAGCCCCAGGCACTTGGCGCGCGAGTCGTCGTCCACGCCGGCGAACGCCTCGTCCAGGGTGACCAGGCGCGGGGCGTGCGGTACGGAGGCGCTGGCGTAGTGCGCGGACGCGGCGGCGAACAGCGGCACCGACGCCGCCAGCACCCGCTCCCCGCCCGAGGCGGGCCCGGTGGCCGGGACCCATCTGCCGTGCTGGTGGCGTTCGATGCCGAACTCGTGCCAGGTGCGGTAGTCGAGGGCCGCGGTGAGGTCCTCCAGCCAGCTGCCGGAGCTGTCGTCGGCGTGCCGGCGCGCGATCTGCTCCTGGAGGAACCCGCCGACCGCGGCCCGGTCCTCCGGCGACCAGGCGTCGGCGGACTGGCGCAGCCTTTCGCGGGCCTGGGCGAGCCCGGGCGGCGCCTTCCGCGAGGGCCGCCACACCAGGCGCAGCACCATGCCGGTGGAGGTCGGCCGCTCCTCCAGTTCGGCGTTCATGGCCCGCACCTGCCGCTCGGCGGTGCCGATCAGCTCCTGGAGGGTGCCGGCGACCTCGGTGATGAGGTGGGTCTCCAGGATCTCCCGTTCGCGCGCGGACAGGATGCGGGTCAGCTCCTCCACCTCGGCGGCGAGCGCCTCGGCGAGTTCCGGCACGGCGCGTTCGCGCCCCTGGTAGACGATGTCGACGACCATGCCGTCCTCGCCGCTGTGGGCCGAGGCGGTGTGCCCGTGCCTCGACAGCGCGTCCTGGAGTCTGGTCAGCTCCTCGCTCAGCCGCTTCTGCACCCGCTCCCAGGCGCCGTCGGAGTCGTCGGTACCGGCGAGTTCGGACTCGACTGCGCGGGCCAGTACGACGGCCGGGGTCGCCGCCCACGGTCCGCCGTCGGCCTCCGGCTGTTCGATGCCGGGCAGGGCCACCGCCAGCAGTCCGGTCGCCGCGAACCGCTGGAGCGCGGCGACGACCCGGTCCCGGGCCGCCGCGGCCTCGGTGACGTCCTCCTCCAGCTGTTCGATGCGTCCTTCGGCGCGGTGGGCGCGGCCGTCCGCCTGCCGGTGCTCCTGGTCGGCCCGCTTCTGCTCCTGCCCGCACAGCCGCGCCGCCTCGACGGTCTCGGCCAGCCGGCGCTGCAGGTCGGCGACGGCGGCGCCGACGGTGGAGCGCAGGGTGGTGTGGTGCTCGTCGGCCGCGGCGGCCTGCCGCGCCGCCTCCTCCGTGCGCAGGGCCAGCTCGGCGGCCCGTTCCCCGGCCCGCTCCGCCTCGGCCCGTTCCTCGGAGACGGCGCTCTCGGCGTCGGTGTGCTCCCGCAGTGCGGGCCACAGGGCGGCGAGGTGGGCGGTGAGGTCGGCGAGGGCCTGGCGGACGGCCGCGAGCCCGGTGCGGTCGGCGGGCAGTTGGACGGCGGCGGCCGTCTCGGTGAGTTCGGCCGCGGCCTGCTCCGCCCGACGGGCCGCCGCGGCCAGTTCGGCGGAGCGCTCCTCGTGGCGGGTGCGGGCCCGGCGGACCGTGTCGCCGGCCGCGGCGGCCAGCGCGTGGGCCCGGCGCAGATCGTCGTCGCCGGGGAAGGCGGACAGTTCGGCGTCCAGTACGCGGCGGCGCTCCGCCACCGCGCGGGACGCCTCCTCCAGTGCGGCCGACTCCTCACGCACAGTGGACAGTTCGCCCCGCAGGGCGGTGATACGGGCGCGGCGGGCCTCCTCACGGGCGCCCTCGCCCACGTACTCGGCGGCCGGTTTGCTCCAGCTCCCGGTCAGCGCGCCGGTCCGGAAGCGGCCGTCCGGCGACACCCAGGTGTCACTCGCACCGCTGCCTCCCGGGTCCGTGCCGGGGTTCCCGCCCAGTCCGATCGCGGCCAGCAACCGCGCCACGGTCTCCTCCCCCACTCCGGCGGCCCGGGCGTCGCCGTGGTCCGGGGCCGGGCGCAGTACGTCGGCGAGGGTGGGCCCGGCGGCCGGGGCCCCGGAAACCGGCGCGGGCGCCAGCAGGACGTCGTGGCCGTCGGCGAGGACCGCGGCACCGTCCGGGCGCACCCAGGCGTCCAGCAGGCCGGATGCTTCCAGGGCCGCCTCCAGGCCCGCGCGCTCGGCCTCCGCGACCTGCGGGCGGAAGTCGACGAGCCGCCACAGCGGCGCGCCGGCCGCCCGGTCCCTGGCGCCGGGGGTGCGGGTGTACGGGGCCCGGGGGCCGCTCTGGCGTCCCGCCTCCAGGGCGGCCAGCTCCGCTTCCGCCTCCGCGGCGCGGCTGCGCGCCGTACGAAGCCGCTGGGCCAGTTCCGCCGCCCGGTCGGCCAGGTGTGCCGCCCGGGCGCGGTGCGCGGCGGCGGCCGCCTGCCGCGCGGGCTCGGGGCCGTCCAGCCGGGCCGCCCACTCCTGTGTCCCGTCCAGCAGGCCGGGCAGACCGGGAAGTTCCAGCTCGGTGCACCCGGCGGCGTACTCGCGCACGCGGCCGACCAGTGCCCGCCCCTCCTCGGCCACCCTCTCCTCGGCGCGGGCCAGCTCCCCGGTGCCGTGGACGAGGTCCCTGTCCGCCTCGTCGGCGCGCGACAGGGCCGTCCGGCGCCCTTCCTCCGCGCGCTCGGCGCGTGCCGCCAGCTCCTCCACGTGCTCGACGGCGCGCCGCCCGCGGGCCAGTGCCTCCTCGGCCGCGCGGCGCAGTTCGGACCCGGGCGCGCCCGCGGTGCGCACCTCGCCGTCCAGCCCGGCGGCCACGGCCGCCTCGCCGACGCGGGTGCGGATCTCCTGAAGCGACCGCTCGGCCGCGGCCAGCCGGTTCCCGGCCGTCGCCAGCCGCCCCAGGGCCCGGGTGTGCGTCTCGGCGGCCTGCCGCCGGTCCGCCTCCGCCCGTTCCGCTTCGTCGGCCGTGCGGCGGGCGTCGGCGGCGGCCTGCTCCAGGGCTCGCGCGTCCCTCATCTCCGGGCCCGTGCGCAGGGCCTCCTGCTGTGCGGCGAGCCGGGCCGCGCGTTCCTCCAGCTGTGCGATCCGTCCGGCCGCGGCCTCGCGGTCCGCCTCCGCCCGCTCCCGCTCGGCCTGCGCCTGGGCCAGGTCGCGCTGAAGCCTCTCGTAGCGGGCGTGCTCGGTGCGGGGCAGGCGGGCCCGGCGGCGGGCGGCGACCTTCGCGTAGCGCCGGTAGTGGCCGAGGAACGCCGAGGAGGCCCGCTCGGCCTCGGTCGCCGCCCGCAGCTCCTCCTTCTCCTCCTCCAGCGACCGGAACGCCTCGGCCACATCGGCGACGACGGCCTGGTCCATGGGCGGCAGCGCCTCCGTCAGGGCGCGGGAGAGGGCCGTCTCGCTGGGCCGTTTGGACAGCTGCGGCTGGCGCAGCTGGATCAGCATGTCGACCAGGGCCGCGTACCTGCGCTCGCCGAGGCCGAACAGCGCCTCGTCGACCGCTCTGCGGTACGCCTTCGCCGTGTCGTACACCATGCCCCGCCCGGCGAGGGCCTCCGCGAGCCGGTCGCGGGACAGCGCGGTGCCGGTGGCGTCCAGCAGGGTCAGCTCCGCGCCGACACGCTGGTCGGTGATGGCGAACCAGTGGCGGGCGATACCCCGGCCCGTGACCGCCTTCAGCCCGCACAGCAGGGTGCGGTACCGGGCCTGGCCCGTCTCGTCCAGGCGGCCGAACTCGACCCAGGTGTAGCCGAGCCGCTCGGGGTGCGGGTGCTGCCCGCCGAGCAGCAGGTTCCACTCCATGCGCTTGCCCGGGTCGCCGTCGGGTTCCACACGGCGCGCCGACAGGTCGCCGTCCAGCAGGAACGGCAGGGTCAGGGCCAGCACCTTCGACTTGCCGGTGCCGTTGTTGCCGCGCAGCAGCAGCCGGCCGTCGCGGAACCAGAACTCCTCCACGTCGTAGTGGAAGAGGTCGACGAGCCCGATGCGCAGGGGCTTCCAGCGTCCGGGGGCGGGAGTGGGCAGGGAATTCGGGGGGTTCACCGCGTGGGCCGCCTTTCACTTGCCTTCGTCCCCGCCGCCCTGCGGGGGCCGGGTTCCTTCACCACGGGCTCGCCGACCGCGTACCGCGCCAGTGCCGGGCGCGGTACGGCCTCCCGGCCCGTGACCGTCACCAGGCCGAGCGCCGTGAGCCTGGCCAGCGCCCGCTCCACCAGTTCGGCCTCCGCGCCCGGCTCCCGGGCCGACCTGGACCAGAAGCCGCCGTGCTCCGCGGCCAGTTCGCGCACCCGCCGCTCCAGTTCGTCCCGGCCCACCGGCCCGCCGGCGGCGGCCAGGTGCCCGGCGAGCAGCAGGGTGATGTGCCCGTGGGTGCCCTGCTCGGGCATACGGGCGTCGGTGAGGTCGTCGTCGGGGTCGACCATGGCGATGCCCTCGGCCCGCACCTCGGGCACCAGGCCGGTCAGTTCGGCGATCCGGGCGGTGAGGAAGCCGCGCTGGCGGGTGAGGTAGGCCAGCTCCTCCTCGGTGAGGGTGTCGTAGTAGAGCACCGGGTCGTCCAGCAGGCGGCGGGTGAGCTTCCAGCGGATGGCGCGGAACCTGAGTTCGTCGCTGTCCAGCGCGGACTGGGCGGTCAGCTTAGCCAGGCGGTCCTCGAAACCGGCGGCGGTGACCATCGAGGGGCCGATCCGGGTGGCGAGCAGCCCGGCCAGCACCCGCCGTTTCACGTCGTAGAGCACGTCCCCCGCCCCGGCCACGTAGGCGTCCTCGTCGCCCGCCACCCGCCGCAGCACGCCCAGGCGCAGCAGCACCCGCACCACGGCCGCCAGGTCGCTGCGCTCGTCGCGCTTCTCCAGGGTGAAGGCGATCCCGGCGGCGGCCAGGTGGGGGTCGGCGGCGTCCAGCACCACCTGTTCGGCCAGCCGGCCGAGCGCGACCTGCGCCTCGCCCCGCTCCAGCGCGGCCAGTGCCAGGCACAGCAGGACGTAGCGGCGGCGGGTGAAGGGCTGCGCGGCCCGGCCGGCCTCGCGCGCGGGGTGGGTGGGATCGTCCAGGGTGCCGGGAGTCTTGCGCAGCCGGGCGGCGTCGGCGTCCACCCGCAGCGGCCAGCCGGTGTTGCGGTCGAACCACTCGCGCAGCTCCGCCGCGTACTGCCGCACCAGGCGGAACTCGTCGCCGCGGGGGCCGTCGGCGGTCAGCAGCGGCTCCTTCAGCAGGGCGCGGGCGGCCTTGCGGAGGTTCGCGGCGCGCTGTCCGTCGAGCACCTCGGCCAGCGGGGTGGTCACCGGTGGGCCTCCTTCCCGGCGGGGACGGTGCGGTCGGTGTCGGTGAGATCGGTGATCTCGACGAGGTGGTCGGGGCCGCAAAACGTCCCGTCCGGGGTGGGGATCTCGGCCGTCGTACCGTCCGCCAGGGCGGTGAGCCGGATCTCCAGGGAGCCGTCGCCGCTGGTGGCCGTGGTGGAGGAGATGCCGGGCCGCCAGGTGGCCAGGGCGTCGCCGAGCAGCCGCAGGAACAGGCCGAACGCGGCCGGGTCCAGTTCGCCGATCCGGGAGAGGCGGATCTCGCCGCCGGTGGCCAGCCGGGCGCGGGCGGCCGCGGTCTGCTCGGCCTGGCGGGCGGCGATCTCGGCCAGCCGCGCCCGGTCGGCGGCGCGGCTGACCACCTTGCGGGGCTTGCCGCGCCGCTCGTAGCTGCCGGTGCGCCGCAGCTGCGGGCTGATGCGCAGCGGCTCTGCCTCCGCCCAGGCGGTGGTGGGCGGTACCTGGTCGGCCGCGCGGGCCGCGAGGGTGTCGGCGTCCACGGTGAGGTGGCGGGAGGAGTGGAGGCCGAAGGCCGCCCGCCACAGCCGGTGCCGCGCGGCGTCGTCGGGCGCCTCGGCGAACCAGCGGGCGAGGGTGCGGAAGTCCGCCGACCGGTCCGATCGCCCGGCGCGCCGCTCGTTGAGCCGCCGTACCACGGCCAGGAGCTGCGGGATCGCCCCCAGTGCCCGGCCGCGCAGCAGCCGGGCCTGCGACTCGCGCCCATGCCCGGAGACGAACCAGTCGGCCAGGCCCGACCAGCGGTCCCGCCATCTGCGGTACGCGGCCCGCTCGGCGTGCTCGGCCTCGTCCGGTGCCGCGTCGGCGGCCTCGCGGGCCGCGGCCAGCCGCAGCAGCGGGCGTATGCGGTCGTGCTCCTCCAGCTCCCCGATCAGGGCGGCGATCAGGCCGCCGAGGGTGATCAGGTCCTGGATGAACCGCTTCAGGTAGTCGATCAGCCGGTCCTTGTAGGCGAGGAACGCCTCGACCTCCACCTCGTGCAGGTCGATGGTGCGCTGCAGCGACCCCATGAACGCCCGCGCGTTCTCGGCGAGATCGGTGAACCGCGCGGTCAGGGTGGACAGGGTCAGGTACGCCTTGGCCCGGTCCGGTTCCTCCTCGGCCGCGATCACCAGCAGCGCCCGGAGCTGGGTGACGATGTCATGCAGCGCCACCGCCTGGAGCTCGCCGCGCCGCCCCAGCTCCTCGTCGTACGTTCCCAGCGCGGCCTCGGCCGCCTCGCCGGCCCGGGTGAGCTGGTAGATGAACCGCTTGCGGTAGAAGTCCTCGACCGCCGTCACCCGCGCGGTGTCGGGGTCGGCCCGCAGATTGCCCCACTCCACGAGGCTGTCCAGCGCCTTGACCACCGTGTCCAGGTCGGCCGGCTGCTCCCCGGGCCCCGGCTCCAGCGCCGCCTGGACGTCCTCGGGCCGCAGATGCACCGCGAACCGCTCCTTGGCGGCGGTGAACGTCCGCATCACCTGCCGGTACAGGGCGGCGTTGGGGACGGTCAGATGGGCGAAGGGCGCGTAGTCGGCCGGATCGGCCCGGCCGGAACCGTGGTGCCGGCCGTGGTGCTGGGAGGACATCACCGCCGATTCTCCCCGATCACCCCGTACGCCCGCAGGCGGTAACGGAATCCCGCGGCGGAAGGAGGAGAGACCGCCGGGCACCGGCTCATGCTCCCGGCCGGGCCGCGGGCGTGCGCGCCCGGAGGATCGTCCGGCCGAGGTCGTCCAGACGGGCGGTGAGCGCCTGGCGGGGCAGCGACAGGTCCAGTACGTGCCGGTGGAGGGTGATCGTGCCGCCGGGGGCCGGAACGCGCACGGCCGTTCCGTCCACGTCTCCCGCCACACAGATCAGATGACCCTCGTGGAGGCCGAAGCGGGTGCAGTACGCCAGCATCTGGTAGAGGTTCTCCCGCCTCAAGCCCTCCTGGTACTTGGCATCGACGACGACGGCGGGGCGCAGCGCGCCGCCGTCGTCCGGCAGCAGGTGGACCAGGTCCGGCAGGAGTACGTGCTCGCGACGGTCGTCCAGGTGGTGCGTGCGCGGATGGGGCTGGGGGCGCCCTCCGGCGCGGCGCTGCAGGACGGCTCCGAGGGCGGCGGCCAGGAAGTCCTCGTAGACCTTCTCCATGTTCAGCAGCAGACCGTCCACCCTGACCCGCCGGCCGTCGGCATACTCGAAGGAAGCGCCGCGCAGCACGAGTTCGGCCAGCCGCAGAGCCGGGCCGTAGCGGGCGTTCAGCCTGGTCGGGGTCCATACCGGCAGCCGGGCGCCGGGCGCGGGGGCGGTGACCCCGTCGAGCAGGACGTCGAGCCCGCAGAGCCGGGAGCGCACGGACGGTTCCAGACCGGGCAGCCGGGCCAGCCGCCGGGCCGCACCGAGCAGGAGCCGGTTCTCCAGGATGTCGGGGGTGTGCTCGTCGTACGCCACCTCCAGCGGGAGCGCGAGGCCGGGGCGGCGGCGCAGCTGGGCGGCCACGCGGAGTCTGCCGCGCAGGGTCGTGGAGGTGTCCTCCCGGCCCTGGTAGCCCGACAGCGGGCCGGGGCGCAGGGCGCGCTCGGCGGTGCGGACGAAGGTGCGGGCGACGGCGGGGAAGAGCTCCTCGCGGGCCGCCGTGTCGACGAGTCCGTGGTCCCAGCGCGCCCGGTCCGGGGCGTGGGCGAGCAGGTGGAGCAGGCGGTCGACGGGCACCTTGGGGGTGATCCGCAGCTGGACGGCGTCCTCACCGGACCCGAACCGCACCGTTCCGACCGTCCGCTTGGCCTTCAGCCGCCACCGCCACCCCTCGGATCCCCGTTCGGCGGGCTGGATGTCGACGATCTTCTCGGCCCTGGTGCGCAGTGTGTCGAGCTGTGCGGTGGTCAGTGCCCAGGTGCTCCAGTCGTCGCCCTCGGCCAGCTCGACGGGGAACGGACCGCCGCGCCGGGGCGCTGTCACTCCCCGGTCCCCCGGGCCGCCGGGACGGCCGCACCGGTTGTCACCCCGGTCTCCCTCCGCAGCGCTTCCAGGCCGTACCGCTCCTCGACGTCCACCGCCTCGTCACCCCAGTGGAGCTCCTTCAGCAGCGGGAGGATCTGGTGCTTCCAGACCCGGTCCAGTCCCTTGGGAGTGGTGTGGACGGCCGGCCGCATCAGATAGGAGGGGCCGATCCGGAAGTCGCGGTCCTCCAGCTCCGCCTGCTCGATGCGCCCGTTGAGGGCGTCGAGCAGCAGCGCCGCGTCCTGGGGGAGACTCTTCTTCTTCAGCCAGTCGGCGAGGACGGTGTCCACCGGCGGCTTGGCCGGGTGCAGTTCCATGAAGGAGAAGCGGCGCCGCATGGCCGCGTCCAGCAGGGCGATGGAGCGGTCGGTGGTGTTCATCGTGCCGAGAATGACCAGGTTGCGCGGCAGCCAGAAGCGGCGCCCCTCGTCGGATCCGTACAGCAGCTGGACGAACTCGTCACGGTACTCCAGCAGGAAGTACAGCTCGCCGAAGACCTTGGCCAGGTGCCCCCGGTTGATCTCGTCGATGACCAGGACGAAGTTCTCGCCCGGGTTGTCGCGGGCCTTCTCGGCGATGGTCTTCAGCGGGCCCGGCACCAGGTCGAAGACGATGCCGGACCCCGCGTCCGACAGGTCCCCGGCCGCGGGCTTCCCTTTCGCCTCCGTGCCCTCCCGCGGCGTCAGGGGCACGGCGCGCGGCCGGAAGCCCTCGAAGAAGTCCTCGTAGGAGTAGGCGGGGTGGAACTGCACCAGCGCGACGTTGGCCTCGCGGCCTCCGGTGAGGTGGCGGGCCAGGGCGAGCGCGGTGAAGGTCTTTCCCGTGCCGGGCGGGCCGTACAGGATCAACTGGGGGCGGTCGCGCAGCAGTTCCACGCAGTCCTGGAGCCACTCGGTGTCCCGCATGGTCAGCTTCCCGGCCAGCTCGTCCGTCGCGTCCGGCAGCTCGGCGGCGTCCGCGCCGCCCGTCGGGCTCTGCTCGGGGTCCTCGTCGAGCAGCACCTCCAGGTCGCCGGTGAACTCGGAGATCTCCACCAGTCCGGCGCCCGGGTTGCCCAGCGGCCCGGCCAGGGCCTTGGGCAGGTCCGCCAGGCTCAGCGGGCTGTCGAGGTTGCTCCAATCCACGGACCGCTGGAGGACGGTGCCGCCGCCGGTGACCGTCTGTACGGTCTCGCCAGTGATCGTACCCAGGTAGACCTGGTCGCCATCGGTGGTAGCCACGATGTCGCCCTTCCGCATGCGCGAGAGGAAGGTGTGGAAGGCCGTGGCCGTCTCGTTGCGCCGGGACTGGCTCAGGTCGGAGTAGTGGGTGTCGACAAGGTTCCTGATCAGCCCCGTCGCGGCGCCCTCCCCGAGGCCCGGAAGGCGTTCCGCGGGGAGGGTGCAGACCTTCCTCTCCCGCCACAGCCCGCGGATCAGCGCCGCTCCCCTGGCGTCGGCTCCGCGAATGAGCCAGGCCCGGCGGGGGCTGTCCGCGTCCGGTGACGCCTCGGGTCCGGCTTCGGACACCTGCCGCTGAAGCTCCTCCGCCGGAATCTCCTTGTCCAGCCGCGCCCGTACGGCGTGCCCGCCGGAGGCCGCCGCGTCGTAGGCGGCGTCGCGTTCCAGGGAGGTGCGCCAGCCGTCGTACTCGCTGTCCGCCAGACCGAGTTCCTCCGGGACCTCCCCGTCGTCGCCCAGGACCAGATGCCAGCCGCGCGGCCGGGAGCCCTGGAGCCAGACCAGCAGAAAGCCCCTGTCCAGTCCGACGGCGCGGGCGAGCTGCCCGGCCCGGACCCACTGCCCCAGGTCGGCCAGCGCCCCCAGCACCGCCTCGACCCGGTCGAAGGCGGGCCGTTCCCGGTCCCAGTAGGCGTAGCGCTCATAAGCCCGCCGCAGGAAGGCGACCGGGTCGTCGGCGAACTCGGCCAGCGCCAGCCGCCCCGGGCCGGTGAGGCGCCATACGCGTCCCGTCTTGCGCAGCCAGCCGGCCTTGACCAGGTTGATGCTCTCGTACCGCAGTTTCGTCTTGGGTCCGGTGGCCTGCGGGGGGAGCGCGGCCTCCCACTCCGGCACCAGCGACGGATCCGTCTTCTGGACCCGCTGCCACACCTCTCCGAACGCCAGCCCGTGGTCGTCCGGCAGCCCTGCGAGTACGTCCATCGCGGCCCGTACGACACGCGCGCTCATCTCGAAAACGGCGGTCATGGCGCCCCCTGCCCCTGCTGCCCTCCGCCCCGCCGCCACGTGGGGCGGGGCTGGGCGGTCGGTCGGTGATCAGTCCGTGCGCCCAACATAGCGGGCACTGCCGACAGTCCGGCCCCGTACCGGCACGCCCGGTGACGATGCCGCTCCGGCGGAGCGGGGTACTTCCGGGCGGGTGCCGCAGGGACGGGGACGGGAGCGCGGTGGAGCGGCGGGCGGCGCCTACGACGGCTCGCGCCGGGCGGGTACTCGGCAGCGCACCTGCTTGCCGATGGACCAGCGCCGCACCTGCCAGCCCGGGGCGAGCAGGTCGAGCAGGCCGAGCCCGCGCCCGGACTCGGCCACCGCGCTGTCCAGCGGCACCGTCCCGCGGCGCGGCAGGGCGCTGAGGTCGGGATCGGGGTCGTGGACGTTGACGGCGACGCCGTAGGAGGCCGCGTACACCTCCACCACCACCGGTACGTGGTCGCCGCACGCGCGCACCGAGTTGCCGACCAGTTCGGAGACGACGAGCTGCGCGTTGTCGACGTCCTCGGCCACGATGCCGTGCCCGCGCAGCACCATCGGGACCAGCCGCCGCACCGACCGCAGGGCGGCGCCCGACGTGCACACGTGCGCCACGAAGCCGTTGGCGCGAGGCCGCAGGTAGTAGCCGGGCACGTTGGGGCTCGGCGGCACTCCGGGAATCCCGGAGACCCCGGAGGGACGGTGGGCGAGTTCGGCGGAGATGGGGTGCATATGTCGTCTCCTCGTGGTCGGGCGGTGGCGGGCGTGCGCCGCACGGCGCGTTGCCGGGCGGCGTGACTGCCGCCCACCAGCAGCATCGACCGGTCAGTAATATTTCTCCACGAGGTGGAAAGTTTTCTACCCGAACGAGTGACTTTCCTGTCGAGAAGTTCGGTCCCAGCCCCCTGCCTGCCAGACTCCGGCCATGCCCAACTCCCCTCTGACTCCGACGATCCGCCGCCGACGACTGGGCGCGGCACTCCGGCGCCTCCGCACCGACGCGGGCATGACCCTCGAAGCGGCTGCCACGGCCATGGGCTGGAAGAGCCCGAAACTCTCGAAGATCGAGAACGCCACCCAGGCCATCCACCCGTCGGACGTGAGCGCTCTGCTGACGGTGTACGGAGTCGATGACCCAACGGTCGTCGGCGCGCTGGAGGGCCTGGCGCGGGACGCCGGGAAGAGAGGCTGGTGGCAGACCTACAGCGGAGTCGTCTCGCCTTCCTACGCCGACTACATCTCTCTCGAAGCCGACGCCGAAGCGATTCACTCCTGGTCGCCGCTGGTCGTTCCCGGCCTGCTCCAGACAGCCGCCTACGCACGGGAAGTGATCGCGGGTGTGACGACCACCCGCACACCCGAGGAGGTGGCCGCACTGGCCGAGGTGAGGATGGCGCGTCAGTCCGTCCTCACCCGCCCCGGCTCGCCCCTGGAGCTATGGGCGGTCATCCATGAAGCGGCACTTCACCAGCGCTTCACCGTACGCCCGACGATCATGCGCGAGCAACTGCGGCGCCTGCTGGACACGGCTGACATCCCCAACATCACCGTGCAGTTGATGCCGCTGGACTCCACAGCTCATCCCGGCGTTCTGGGCAGCTTCACGCTCAGCTCCTTCCCCTCCCCCATGCCGCCCGTCGTCCTGCTGGAGAACCTCAGCGGTGCGGCATACGTTGAGGGCGACGAAGCGACCCCCTTCGCCAAGGCTTTCGACCGCATCCGCGCGACGGCCCTGTCCGTGGAGGACTCGCTCGCGAGGATCGCCGAGATGGAAGAGGGACACCGGAGATGACCGACCCCAAGGCAGAGCTCTACGCATACGACCTGACGGGCGCCATATGGCGGAAGTCTTCGGCCAGCGGAGCCGAACACGACTGCGTGGAGGTCACCGACCTACCCGGCGGCGGCAAGGCCGTACGCGACTCCAAGCGGCCCGACGCCGCTCCCCTGCGCTACACAGCCTCCGAGTGGGAGGCGTTCCGGCAGAGGGTTATCGCCGGGGAGCTTTGACCGGCGGCATCTTTCTGTCAGAGCGGGCGTCGGTTCCAGAAGCAGGGCTGTTCGTCCACTCCCGTGTCAACGGGTTGTCCGCCGGTTCGCTGCCGGAGTCCGCCCACGCACTGAACACGGACATGCCCGAGCCCTTCGAGCTTCTCAGGGCACCGGCCTGCGCCCCGCCCGGCGCTGCCGCTTTTCGTGTCTCCCGCCGTTTGGTCGGCCTTCACCACCCAGAAGCGGTCTTACGTCCGTGAACCTGCGAACGGCTGGTGGGGCGGCGCGTACACGCCGCTCCGACGGTACGCCTCCGTGAAGGTTCGAGCTCCGCTCGCCAGCAGTCGGGGCTGTCCGCGTCGACGCGCTCTACGTAGGCGTCCAGGAGGTAGTGGCCCTTCTCCCCTGGTACACGTGCCGACCAGGAGTGCCCTGCCGATGCAGCGACTCACCGACGACCCCGTTGGCACCCGCTGTCACCGCGTGCGTACCTTATGTTTCCGGCTCGACCGCAGGAAGCCGTAGGGGGAGGACAACACGGATGTCGTTCGACGACGAGTGGAACCGGCTGGTGACGGCCGCGGAGGAGCGCAAGGCCACACAGACGCGGCTGAACCAGCTCGACGGCGGGGGCGGCCGGGGCAAGAGCGCCGACTCCTCGCACGGTGAACTGACCGTGAAGCAGAAAGACCTGGCGGCCATCGGAGACGCGGCGTTCAGACTGCGCGAGCGGCTGATCAAGGACGGTGACCGCGCCCGGGCCAGCGGCTACGCGGCGGCCGCCGCCCTGAGCCGGGACTTCGAGATCGGCAGTGCTCTGGACTACGTCACGACCCGGTGGCGAGACCAGCTTCGGACCCTCACCGACGCCTGCGGCCACATCTCCAACCACCTGGAATACAGCGACAAGGCCCATGCCGACAACGAGCAGCACATCAGCGGCCTCTTCAACAGCCTCACCCACCTGAACGAAGGCTTTGACGAGAGGACCCAGCGCTGATGGACTTCGACGCCCTGCTCTACGCCGACTTCTCCAAGCTGAACACGGCCGTCGATGACTGGTCGGACATGGTCGGCCGCCTCAAGGACCTGGAGGAGGAGGCCAAGTCCGATCTCAAGGCGAAGGCGCTGAAGGCCGACTGGACCGGCAGCAACGCCGATGTGACCCGCGAGTTCATCGAGAAGACCGCCGGTGAGTTCACCGACGCCCACACCCAGGCCACCTCCATCCGCAACATCCTCAAGGACACCCGTGACGAGCTGGTGGAGTACCGCAGGCAGCTCAAGGAGGCCATCGAGCGCGGCACGGCGAAGAACCTGACGGTGCGGGGCACCGGTGACGGCGGCTTCACCGTCACCGTGAACGTCCACCCCGACCGTGCGGCCGAGGACACCGGAGTCCCCGAGCGCAGCCCTCAGGACGCTACCGATCTGCGCGACGAGATCCGGGGCATCCTCAAGAAAGCCCGCAACAGCGACACCACCGCGGCCAAGGTCCTGCGGGCCCTCGTGGATCAGTCGGACTACGGATTCTCCGACGGATACTACAAAGACCGCGACTCCGCCGCCGAGGCCATCAGAACAGCCGAGAAGATGGCGAAGATCGTCCGGAAGGGCGATCCCTCACTGGAGGAACTGGCGAGCCTCGACCACAGCCTTGAGAAGTACGCCGACGACCCCCTCTTCGCCGACAGGTTCGCATCCCGGTCCGGTGGCAAGGAGACACTCCAGTTCTGGAGCAACGTCACGTCCACCCATGCCGGCGCCCGGGGCGACGACCTCGAGATGCTCAAAAGCCTTCAGGAGAACATGAGCGTCACGCTGGCCACCGCCACGCAATCCGACAGCATCGGGATGCAGCGCTGGGAGAAAGAGGTGATGAGGGAGGGCAACACGGCGTTCCGCGGTGATCCGATGAAGGGTCTGACCGGTCCTCTGGGGCTCCAGGTCATGAGCAGCCTCATGGGCCACGGAAGCTTCGACAGCAAGTTCCTCGACGAGTACGGGAAACTGGTCTGGGAGAAGGACCGGAGTACCGCACTGGGGCCGGGACACACCAAAGAGGTCTGGGAGAACCACGGCTACTTCGACCTTGTCTTCGGGAAGGGTGACGGACAGGACCCGGTCAACGGGTTCATGAACGCCTTGTCCCACAACCCTGACGCCGCGGAATCCTTCTTCAAGGACAAAACCCATACCGAGCATATGCTCGAAAGCACGAAGAACACCGACCGCGGGACGCCTGTGTCACGGGCGCTGGAAGCGGCCGTGACAGGAGTTCCGCACGGCGGTGAGGTCCCTGCCGAGCCCATCCCTCACAGCAGGGATCAGGTGGAGATCGTCAAGAACGTGATGCACGTGATCGCGGAGCCGGGCGGAGAGAAACTGGTCGACGAAGCCACGGGGGAGAGCCTGGGGCACATCGCTGCCGCATATATGCCGGAGATCAACCGCGCGATTGCGGGAAGAGGCGCAGAGACGATCTTCATCACGAACAGCGAGGCCCCCAATGAGCTAAGTCAGTCCGACGCGTACAGGTTCCTCTACAACTTGGCGAAAGATGACGACGCGTACGCCTCCGTGATCTACGGGCAGAATATCTACACCAGCAGTTCGATCGAGGCACATATCGCCAATCCGGACTTCTACGACGGCACCACCAAGGATGCAATAGGCACTATCGCCAAGAACTCCGGGATCATTGAAGGGGTGATGGCCAACTCTCGCCAGGACATAGAGATAGGAAACTCCGTCGAGCGCGACGAGAAGACGAACAAGGCGTTCGAGCAGCAGGGGGAATTTTTCAAGACCGTGGTTTCCACCGCCACAGCCGTTGGCGCGGCAGCACTCGTTCCGCAAACCCTCGCAGGCCAGGTCGCGGCCGCAGCGGCAAGTTCGTTCTTCGCCGGAACTGCCGCCATCAGGATCGACCACATCTACGAGGGTCGCCAGATGGACGGAACCGACGAGGCGATCTACCGGAGCAGCCAAGGTTTTTTCAATGCGGAGGAATCCGGCACGAAATCCATACAGGATGCCGCCGACCATGCCCTGGAAAAACATGATTCAGATCTCCCTCCGGATGACATGAAGAACTTCATCCGGAAAGAATTCAAGGATGGCTGGGTCAACAGTGACAGCCTCCTGGAAAGCTCAACCAAGCGCCCCAGCCCGTGAGACTTACAGAGGAACCAAAAATGAAGAAGGAAAGCAAGGATGCACTTCTGGTCACTGCTTTGATCGCGGGGATTTCCGTTGTCGGCTTCCTAGGGTATCGGGAAATATTTCTGGACGGCGTAGAGGATCTGCCGGACAGTGTATGCGACTCTGTAGTCGACACTTCAATCGCCGAAAGGGTGCTGCCGAGCACGAGGAAAGTGACCGTGCACACCACTCAAGGCAGGCCGGGGGATGACATCATATTCAGTTGCTCTCTGATAACGGAAGAGGAGAGCATCCTTTCCGCCAGGGCGGAGATGATAAAAAACAGCCGGGAATCCTGGCGCAACTACCATGCGGAAAACAAAGACGGGAAGGCTGTTGACCTGACTGGTGGGATAGAGGCCACTTCCTGGCCCAGAGACGCGAGCATCTACATCCCCTGCACGCCTCCGGACCCCGAGGAGGGTGTGGGTTCGCAGCCGTATGCGCTGATCGTGACGGCGGGCATGTTCAGCGAGAGCCGGGCCTCGGGAGACGAACTCCGGCAGGCGATCGTGGACATCGGCTTCCAGGTTGCCGAACGCGCCTACGAGGTGGCCGAGTGCAAGGAGAAGACCGACTTCCCTCCCCGTCCTCCACGGGCGGTCTCATCGCGGTGAGAACGCAAGGCCCGGCTCGCGCGCGGAGTGCCGTCCTCCTACTGGTGCCGGCGCACGCGGTGGCGGGCTACCTCCTCTTCCTGGCGTACATGTCCGGGACCGCCAATCCGTGGGAGCCGGACGCCGCCGCCCACTCCGGTTTCACAGCGGGGCCGGCGCTGCTGGCCACCGGTGTCTGCGCCTGCTGACCTGGAGGTTCGTGAGAGCCGGGCGCCTGCGCCGGTGGTGGTACGCGCTCCCCGTGCTCCCGAACCTGGCCGCACTGCTGCGGCTGACCGTCCTCGCACCTTGAGGTCAGTGCCGAAGGTGCCTTACGGGCCACCGTGCCGCAAGGTGATCGCCTGACGGCGCTGATCCGTCCTCTGCTCTGCCGCCGCCCTGTTCCCGGCGGTGGGTCGGTGCCGCCACAGGCGGCCTGGAAGGTCCCGTACGGGTCACGATCCGCGCCCGGCTTGGCCCCGGGCGGGCCGCGTGATGTGAGATGGGGGTGGAACACCCGTACGGGACGAACGAGACCGGAGACGGCGAAGGGCAGACGTGGCACGAACCCAGGACATGCGCAGAATCGCACAGTCGGTGGCCCAGGGGGCCGATCCGCGGGCCGTGGCCGAGGAGGAGCTGCGCCGGCGACGGCGCGGCGGGGCCGGAGGCGGCGAGGGCGGCGGGAACGCCGAGGGCGGCTCCCGTCAGGAGGCCCCCTCCCAGCAGGACGGCATCGACCCCGCAGACTTCCCCGCCGCGCGGGAGCAGGGCGGCTCCATCGCCACCGTCATGACGCAGCAGACCGTTCCGCTGGCGGAGGCCGGGGAGGCGCTCAACCGCAGCGAGCAGCGGCGCGAGGGGGGTGGGCCGGTGCACGCCATCTGCCCGATGGTGCTCCCGCGCGGACGCTCCCTGCTGAGCATGCTCCCGGTGCTCATGCTGCTGCTGGTGGGCTTCGTGGGCTCCTTGACGGTGTCCGCCGTCGGCGGCAGCGCGCTGACCAACCCCCTGTTCGGCCTGCACTACTGGGTGCTTTCGGTGCTGGCCGTGGCCTTCGTGTGGTGGCGGCAGGGCATGGTGATGGTGCCGGACGGCTGCCAGGCGCTGATCACCCGCTTCGGGAAGCTGGAGCAGGTGGTCGGCCCCGGCCGGGTGATCCTGCTGAACCCGTGGAAGCGGGTGTCGTACATCCTCAACACCACCCGCGAGTACCCGTTCAACGCGCCGGTGCGCGAGGCTCCGACCCGCAGCGGGGTGAAGGCCTCGATCGACCTGTTCATCCAGTTCCGGATCAACGACCCGGTGGAGTTCGTCTACACCCTCGGCGCGGTCCGCGGCTTCGAGGAGAAGCTGAGCAACGCGGTCAGCGAGACCATCCGCAGCCTGATCTACGAGCAGGAGGCCGCGGGCATCTACGACATGGTCGGCGAGGACACCGGCCGGCTCCTGGAGCAGCTCAACCAGCAGTTCCAGCCGGCGGTGGAGCTGACCAACGCCAACATCACGCACGCCGAGCCCTCCGACCGCAACTACCGCATGGACCTGGCGGCCCCGGAGATGGTGCGGGTCGCCAAGGAGGCCTACACCCACGAGTACGCGCTCCAGCTCCGCAAGGAGCAGGACGAGGGCGACCTCACCAAGGAGCTGGCCGGTCTCCAGGAGACGTTCTCCGCGATCCAGGCGGAGATCGCCCAGTACCAGGCCCAGATGGACACCGCCGTCGAGCGGGAGACCAACCGGGCCCAGGCGCTGGCCCGGCAGCGCTATGTGCAGGCCGAGTCGGAGGCGAAGGCCAACGCCGCGCTGCTGGAGGCGCAGGCCCTGGACATCCGCGCGGTGACCGCCGCCGAGGCCCCGGAGATCCTGGAGTACCGCTACCGGCAGCAGATGCTCGACACCCTGGAGCAGGTGGCCGACCACCTGCCGCAGCTGGTGCGGGTCGGCGGCGCGGAGGATGCCGACGGCACGGCCGGGGTCGACTTCCTGCGGCTGGCCCGGGAGATGATCGGCGAGCACGGCACGGAGCTGTTCACGGACGCCGACATGGCCGCCGTCCGCACCCGGCTGCGGGAGGTCTCCGAGCGCATCGAACGGCGCCAGGAGGAGATCCGCGCCCTGCTGGAGGAGGAGCGGCCGACCGTGCCGGCCGGGAGCGCGGCGGCTTCCGTGGGCACGGAGGCCGCGACCCCGGAAGCGCCCGGCGGGGAGTCCGGGGCGCCCGGCGGGGAGTCCGGGCCGTCCTCAGCATCCGAAGCACCCGGGGCGCCCGCGGCACCTGAAGCATCCGCGGCGTCCGGCGACGACACCGAGGAGGCCGCGCAGTGAGCGCCGTATCCACCGCCCGCAGGTCGGTCATCTCCGAGGCCGTGGCCCCCTGGAGCGAGATCGCCCAGCTGCTGCGCGGCGGCGAGGCGGGCACCCTGGTCCCGGTCATCATCCCCCGCCAGCGCCGCCGGCTGTGGTGGCTGCTGCCGCTGTGGCTGGGGGTGTTCGCGCTGCTGACCGGCGTCCTGCTGAGCGCGGGCGACTCCGACGGGCTGACCGGCGCCGCCCGTGACTCCCTGGCGGTGTTCTCCTACGTTCTGGGCGTGCTCGCACTGCTGGTCGGGGGGCTGTGGTGGTGGCGCTCCTCGATCGTGGAGATCGAGCAGGGCACCAACGGGGTCCTGACCCGCTACGGCGCGGTCACCCGCACCCTGGACCCCGGCCGCCACTATCTGTGGCACCCGTGGTCGCGGGTGGAGTTCGTGGTGGACACCGCCACCGAGATCCCCTACTCGGCCCCGGTGATGGCCTGCCCGACCCAGGAGAACGTGCCGCTGCGGTCGATCGAGTTCTTCCTGAAGTTCCGCATCACCGACGCGGTGCTGTTCGTGCGGACCATCGGCGCGGGCAACTTCGACCTGGTGCTCTCCAGCGCGGTGCAGGACGCCATCCGGCAGCGGGCGCGCCAGATGCGCACCGAGCGGGCCTACGACCTGCGGGGCTCGGACGTGGCCGACATGCAGGAGCTGCTCAACCGCCAGCTCTCCCGCTACGGGGTGCGCATCACCGGCTGCAACATCCCCGACGTGCAGCTCCCGGCCCAGTACCAGCAGCACCTGGCCACCCGTGAGCGGGTCGCCAAGGAGCGCGCCGCGTACGACCAGGAGTGGGGCCTTACCCGCAAGCGCCGCATCGACAGCCTCCAGATGGACATCGAGCGGGCGAAGAAGGTGCGCGACGCGCGCATCGTCGAGGTGAAGGCCGCCCTGAACCGGGCCCGCGAGGAGGTGGCCCAGCTCCTGGAGGAGCAGGAGACCAACGCGCAGCGGGTGCGGTTCGAGATCGAGACCCGCGGGCGCAGCGGTCTGATCGCCGCCGAGAACGAGGCCCGCGCCCAGCGGCGGCTGGCCCAGGCGTACCGCGACAACCGGGCAGTCCTCCAGTACGAGCTGGCCCGCCGCCGGCTGGAGGTCGGCGCGGCCCTGGCCGGCAGCGCGCCGCGGCCGGTCGTGGTGCGCACCGACGGCGCGGGCGGCGGCGACACCTCGGCGCTGTCCACGCTGCTGACGGCCCAGCTGCTGCCGCGGCTGGCGGCCCTGCCGCCGGCGGACCCGGCGCCGCGGTCCGCAGGAGCGGCCGACGGCGAGGGCTGAGCCCCGTCCGTCCTGCCCCGCCCGGCTCCGGCCGGGCGGGGCAGGACCTCCCTCGCCCCGCGGGGCGAGGGAGGTCCTGCCCCGCCACCCCGCGCCACAACAAAGTAAGACCGGATCTAACTAAGATCCGGTCTTACTTTGTTGAGCCGACTTTCCCGGTCACATGAAGTTGCGGGTGTGGAGCGCGGAGAGTTCGGCCGCCTCGTCGGCGGGGAAGCCGAGGTGGACCAGGCGGCGCTGCCTGCCCTCGTCCATCTCGGCCTGGAGGGCCAGGACCGCGTCGTGGCCCCGGCCGATCGCCTCGGGGGTCCACTCGCCCGCGGCGAGCACCACCAGGGAGTCGAAGACGTCCGCGTTGAGGCCCGTGGTGTCGGTGAGGGCGTCGTGGCGGCGCTCCACGGCCGCGCGGAGCCTGCCGCGCAGGGCGGGGTCGACGGTGCCGCGGTGGTGGAGGTGGGCGACGCCGAAGGCGACGTGCCGGGCCTCGTCGCGGCGGGCCAGGGCCGTGACGCGGCGGGTGACCGGGTCGGGGGCATGGCGCTCCAGGAAGGCCAGCAGGCTCAGGAAGCTGCCCTCGCCCAGCACGGAGAGCAGGAAGGAGGCCAGGGAGAAGTCCGGTTCGGTCAGCAGGGTGTCGAGCGACTCCCGCCCGCCGGCCGAGGACGTGCCCATCTCCCCGCCCCGCAGCAGGGCACGGCGGGTGAAGACCTCCATGTGGCGGGCCTCGTCGGCCGCCTGCACGGCCAGCAGCTGGACGACCTCGCGGAAGTGCGGGTGGATGCGCGCCAGCAGCCGGGCCGGGACGACGAGGGCGGCCTGCTCGTTCTCCACCAGATAGGTCATCACCTGGACGACGGCGCGCTCGATCTCGTCGGGGAGCGCGAAGGGCGCCTCCCAGTCGACGGCCCGGCCGGGGTCCCACTGCTCGGCCGCCGCGCGGGCGTAGAGGTGGGGGGCGACGTCGGCCCAGACGTGGTCGCGGTCCACCAGGTCGAAGGGGCCGACCGGGCCGCCGCGCTCGACCAGCGCGCCGCGCGCCGCCAGGCCCCAGGTGGGCGAGGGGCGGGCGGCGAGGCCGTCGGGGCCGGGGCCGCCGGCCCGCTCGGCGCCCGCCCAGCGGTCGAGGTCCGCCCGGCCGCGGACGATGCGGGCGTGGACGCCGCCGGGCCCCTGCCCGCCCGGGGCCCCGCCCGGATCCGGTGCGCGCAGCCCGTGGCCGTGTGCGCGGCACCAGGCGCGCAGGTGGACCAGGAGCGCGGGATCGCCCCCGGTCACCGCCAGTTCCTGGCCCGGGTGCAGGCCGAGCAGCGCGCGCCGCACCAGCAGATGCGCGCCCCGCTCGAATCCCAGCGCCCCGAGGCGGAGCGTCCGCGGACCGGGCCCGGGATCAAAACCGGAGCCGTGTCCGGCCGTTGTCACGGGGCGTACTCCGCCGCGGTGACCCGTCCGGACGGGTCGTAGAAGCCCGCCTCGTCCACCGCGGCCTCCAGCAGCGCGTAGCCGGTGGTGCGGCCGGGGTGCCAGGCGGTGAGCCCTTCCAGCTCCAGCAGGGGGCGTGCCTCGGGGTCGGCGAACGACATGGACAGCAGCAGCTCGCCGAACCGCCCGGTCAGTTCGCCGGGGGCGTCGTCCGCGACCGTCATGTTGCAGTGGTCGTACGGCTCCGTCTGGGCCAGCACCCGTGTGCTCCCCGGCGGCAGCGTCCCCTCCCGCCCGAACAGCAGGTGGTTGGCGTCCAGGAGGCAGGCGGCGTCCGCCTCGCCCGCCAGCAGGGCGCGCGCCGCCTCCCGCTCGCCGCCGACGTGGTCGCCGTGGAGACCGGTGCCGACGTCGAAGCGGCGGACGCCGAAGTCCCCGCCCGGGCGCAGCCCCGCCCGGCGCAGCGCCTCCAGTGGCAGCAGGGTCGCCTGGGGCGAGTCGACCGCCCCGACGGCCACCGTGCGTCCCTTGAGGTCGGCGAGGGTGGCGACGGGCGAGTCGTGGCGGGTGACGACCACGGAGGTGAGGTCCTGGTCGGTGTCGCGCATCACCAGTGCGCGCACCTCCCGGCCCGCCGCCCGCGCCGTGCGGTCGGCGCGCACCCAGGCCAGCGGCGAGTTCCAGGCGGCGTGCAGTCTTCCGGCGAGCAGGTCCTCGACCTGGCGCTCGTAGTGCGAGTAGAGGAGGAAGTCGAAGGGCAGGTCCCGGGCGCGCAGCCACGCGCGGAAGCCGGTCCAGATGGTGACGGTCTTCGGGTCGTAGGCCACGGCGCCCATCAGCAGCGTCAAGGGTCGCTCTCCTCACATGGCGGCGATCTCCGCGAAGCCTAGGAGTGCGGGACGATCCGGACAACCACGCCCCTCACGCGTACGTGTGAGGATCCGTCGGGTGCGGGAGCGTCGGGCGCGGTCAGGGCCGTGCGGTGCGGTCCTCCGGGTCCGGCGCGCCGGCGGACGGGCGCTCCTCCTGCCGGGTACGGGCGCCGGGCTCGCTCTCCAGGACGTGCTCGACGATCCTCGTCACGGCGGCGAGCCCCTCGGGGGACAGCTCCAGGGCGCGCAGGGCGAGCTTTCTGACGCCCATGTTGTGGGCCACCTTGGCGAGCTCGATCTCCGCGTCGGTGCGGGCCGCGGCGCGCTCGTCCAGGAAGTAGGAGGCGGGAACGCCGAAGAATCGGGCCAGGGCCGCCAGGAGTTCGGTGGAGGGGTTCTTCTTGGTGCCCTTGCGCAGTGCCGACAGATAGGCGCCGCCCACCCGGACACCGGGCTCCGCGCGCTTGACGGCGGTGGCGACCTCCTCGTTGGTGTACCGGCGGCCCTTGGGGCCCTCCGGGCGGACGGTGTCGAAGAGCCGGTCGAGTCTCTCCGACAGCGTCCGATCCCCGCGGGTGTCGGACACCGCATCCACCTCCACCGCACCGGAACCGACCAGGAGTCGTCACCGCATCATAACTCCTGCCGACCGGACGGGAGTTGACAGCCCGGTCATTCGGAAGCCTAAACTCACTCATCGCATTCGCTCAACTACCAGTTGAGTTGAAAACCAAACGGTTCAACCGCAGGTTCACCACTGCCCATGCGCCGGACCGCACGACCGGGGGAGAAGGGGATCGATGAGTACTGCGCCGAGGACGACCGAGGAGCACGCGCCGTCCCCCTCGTGCTGTCCGGGAGGCGGCCATCGCCCCCTGACCGATGACCTCACCGGGTTGCTGGTGAGGAGGGCCTGGGAGATCAGGGCCTCCCAGGCCCTCGCCTCCGCCCGCAGGCAGCACAGGCCGCTGGCGCTGCTGCTGGGCGACCTCGACCGCTTCAAGGCCGTCAACGACACCTACGGCCACCTCGCGGGGGACGCCGTGCTGCGCGCCGCGGCGGACGTGCTGCGCCGCGTCGGGAGCGCTGTTCAGAGCTCGGCCGGGGAGGCGGTCTGCGGGCGCTACGGGGGCCACGCGGGCGACGAGTTCCTGGCCCTGCTGCCCGGCGCCGGCGCCGAGGAGGCGATGGCCGCGGCCCGACTCGTCCAGCAGGGCGTGCGGGAGATGTCGGTACCGGCCCCGGTCAGCCGCGGCACCACCGTGACCATCACCGGGCAGACCGTCTCGCTCGGCGTCGCCGTCTGGGATCCGGCCGACCCCGCCCCGGGCGGGCTGTCGGACCTGCTGCTGGACTCCGACGTGGCGCTGCGGGAGGTCAAGCGCACGGGAGGCGGCCGCATCCGGCTGGCCGGCGCGCCCGGCGCGCCCGATCCGCGCTCGGCGCCCCTCCTGCCCGGCCCCTTCCAGGCGATACCGCCCGCCGCCCGGCCGAGCTGGCTGCCGTACGGCGGGACGCACCGCGCCGTACCCGCCGGCACCTGGTGGGACGCGGTGCGGATGCCGGGGCGGACGGGTCTGCTGGTGCTCGACGCGCTGCTGCGCCACGGCGACCGGCCGCCCGGCCCGGTCATCGCCGACCTGCCCGGGGAGACCGGACCGGGCGGAGCGGCGGAAGGGGGCCGGGAGCGGTCGCGGATGTACTTCCTCATCCCGCCCAGGGTCGCCGAGCGCTGGGAGCTGCCCGGTACCCGTGTGCTGGGCCGCGGCTCCTACGTCGTCGTGCCCGACGCCGCCAGCGTCCGCCCGCCGGGCCTGCACTGGATCGTGCCTCCGGCCGCCGACCGCCGGCTGACCAGCATCCGTGCGCTGCGCGCTGCGCTGGAGACGGCGAAGGCGGTCGAGGCGGCCGAGGTGGCGGAGGCGGCCGAAGCGACCGGGGGCACCGCGCCGGCCTCCTGCGCGTAGGGCCGGAGCCCCCGGGGGGAGCGGACCGTGCGAGCCGCACGGGAGGTGCGCGGCGTACGGGGCCCGTTGCCCCCGCTCCCGGACGGGCGTGGCCTTCGGCGCCTCCCGGCTGTCGGTCATACCGGCACTCTAGAAGCGTCCGCCCGCGCCTGTCCCGGCCTTCGCACCACTCTCCGCGATCGTCATATGCCGCTGCGTGCCGGACCCCGCGGCGGGCGGCTCGAACACCAGACGCGGCTCGCCGGCGTCGAAGGTGAGCGCGAAGGAGGCGTCCAGGGCTCTCGCCGGCCGGGTGAGCACCGCCAGGGTCGGCATGCCCGCGCCCAGTTCCAGCCTGGAGACCCGCGGCCGACTCATGCCCGCCCGGCCGGCCAGTTCCGACTGGGAGATGCCCAGCGCCCTGCGGCGTCCGTACACGGCCCGGCCCAGGCCTTCGGAGACCCTCGCCCTCTCCCGGGCCCGGTCCGCCTCGCCGTGGACGTACTCCGCGCCGGGCCACCGGTCGCGGGCGGCCCCGCGCCGGAGCCGGCCCCCGGCCGCGCCGCGCCTCACCGCCCCGCACCTCCCGCCGTCTCCGGCGCCCCCGCCGTCTCCGGCGCGGGGGCACCGGCGGCACCCGCGGCATTGCGGGCCCGGAACGCCTCCTTGACCTGGTGCCACCGCCGCTCCTGCTCCCGCGTCATACGGCCGCGCAGTTCGGCGAGTCTGAGCAGGTTCGCCTCCGCGTCCGCCGACAGCGTGCGGGCCTCGGCCGTGTAGTGGTCGTCGATCAGCGCCTCGACCTCCTCGTCCGTCATCACCGGCGCCAGGCGCCCGGCCAGCTTCCCCGTGTCGCGGTAGGAGCCCTGGAGGCGGAACGGTGGTTCGGTGCGGGCCGCCTCGTCGCCGGAGGCGGAGGCGATGTAGGCGGCGTTGACCGCCAGCACCGTGCGCCGCACCCGCAGCAGCCCGCGCAGCACGCCCAGCACCTGCTCCAGCTCGGCGGGCGAGTACGGGTGGGACAGGCGGTCGGGGCGCGCCGAGGGGTCGCCGGCGGCCAGCCGCACCAGCAGCTCGGTGTCGGCGCGCTCGCGCGAGGCCAGCGGCGCCAGCACCGGGTTGGCGGTGAGGGAGTTCTCGATGTGGCTGAACGCGAACAGCTCCTCCCGGCCGGACAGGACGTCGCCCAGGTTCCACACGTCCGCGCGGTTGGCGAGCATGTCCGGGACGCGGAAGCGGGCGCCGGACTCGGTGAAGGGGTTGCCCGTCATGCACACCGCGAACCGCTTGCCGCGCAGGTCGTACGTGGCCGGCCGGCCGTCGGAGAACCGCACTCCGTCCAGGCGGCGCTGGGCGTCGCACAGCGGGATGAAGCGCTGGAGCAGCTCCGGCGAGGTGTGCTGGACGTCGTCGAGGTGGAGCAGGATGTCGCTGCCCGTCTCCAGGGCGAAGTTGATCTTCTCGACCTCGCGCCGCGCGGTGGCGTCCGGTGCGGCGGCCGGGTCCAGGGAGGTGGTGCGGTGGCCCAGCGCCGGGCCGTCGACGCGGACGAAGGCCAGGCCCAGGCGGGCGGCGACGTACTCCATCAGCGTCGTCTTGCCGTAGCCGGGCGGGGAGAGCAGCAGGAGCAGGCCCTGGCTGTCGGTGCGGCGGTCCTCCCCCGCCGTGCCGAGCTGTTTGGCGAGGTTGTCGCCGATCAGCGGCAGGTAGACCTCGTCGATGAGGCGGTTGCGGACGAACGCGGGCAGTACGCGCGGCACGTACGCGTCCAGCCGCAGCCGCTCGCGCTCGGCGTCCAGCAGTTCGGCGCGGCGGCGGGTGTAGGCGCGGTGGGCCGGGACGCGGACGGTGCGGAACTCCTCGGTGCGGTCGAGGAACTCGTCCAGGCGCAGCGGCAGGGCGCCGCCGGTGATCCGCGGGTGGGTGCCCAGCAGCCCGGTGACGACGGCCGTCAGCGGCGCGTCCACGTCCCGGTGCTCCAGCGCCTCGCCGCACAGGGCGACGGCGACGGCCTCGGGCAGGTCGGGGGACGGCGCGGCGTCACCCCCGGC
Source organism: Streptomyces mangrovi (assembly GCF_900114215.1). GTDB lineage: Bacteria > Actinomycetota > Actinomycetes > Streptomycetales > Streptomycetaceae > Streptomyces > Streptomyces barkulensis. The sequence goes on from NZ_FOSG01000005.1 coordinate 381,638, forward strand.
GGCCGGTCCGGCGGCCGGTCCGGCGTCCCGCCCGTCCTCGCGCCCTTCCCGGGCCACGGACTCGGCGTACGCGCCCAGCCAGGCCGCCGCGAGCTGGTGGCGGGCCGCCGGCCGCTCCGGGTCCTCCGGCGACGATCCGCCGAGCGCCCGCAGATCCTCGGCGAACTCCTCGGCCGGGGCCGACCGGGCGCCGCCCAGCGAGGCGTAGAAGCCCTCCAGCAGGGCGCGGGCGGCGGGACCGACGGCGAACCGGCCGCCGCTGAAGGCCAGTTCCTCGGCCAGATACGTTCCCACCGCGGCCGGGCGCGGCGGTACCGGCAGCCCGGCGCTCTCCAGGAACTCCTGTGCCGCGCCGCCCAGTTCGGCGGCGAGCGGCTCCAGCGCGCCGCGCGCGCCGAAGGCGGCGCGGGCCCGGGCCAGTGACTGGGCACGCACCGTCCAGGCGGCGCGCGCCGCGCCGTTCGCGCCGTAAGCCCAGAACAGCTGCGCCGCGGCCCGTACTCCAGGGGTGAAGCGCAGCAGCCCGGCCCCGGCCCGCAGCCGCAGCGCCGCGGCGAGGATCGCGGCGGCGTCGTGGTCGTGGACGCCCCGGTCGTACCCCTCGTCGTAGGCGGTCTCGGCCGCCCGGCGCACCAGCGGCAGCAGGCTCCCGGCGTCGGCTTCCCCCTCGCCCTCACCCACGCCCGCCCCGGCCGCGTCGTGCGGCAGGTCCGCCAGCACGCCGGCCGCCAGGTGCTCGGCGCGGTAGACCCGCGGCGACTCCGAGACCAGCGGCTGGTCCCAGAACTCGCGGGTGGCCGCGAAGTCCGGGTCGCGTACGGCGGCGCGGTATCCGGTGCCGGAGACCGCGAAGGCCAGCCCGTCGCCGTGCGGGACCAGCGTCACCTCCAGCGGCCTGGTGCTCACCGCGAAGCGGTGGCGGCCCAGCCGCACGGTGCCGGCTCCCCCGCCGGCTCCCCCGCCGGTGTCGGCGCCCAGCTCGACGCGGTCGCGCAGGGCGCGGTCCGCCTCCTGCCGGGCCGCCGTCAGGGAGGCGGTCAGCTCCTCGGCGCGCGCGGTGTCGCCCAGGGAGCGCAGCTCCTCGACGGCGGCGCGGATCCGGGCGACCAGCGGATCGGCGGCGAAGTGGGCGGCCACCTCCTCGGCGGAGGCGAGGGAGGCGCAGCGGCGCGCGACGGTCTCCAGCACGCGCGCGGCGGACACCGCCAAGCGCTCCGCGCGCCGGGCGCGCTCGTCCAACTGGGCCTGGCGGCGGGCGGCGAAGGCCTCGCGGATCTCCTCGCGCCGCTCGGCCAGGCGGGCGAGGAAGTCCTCGTGGGCGCCGAAGCGCGCCTGGAGGTCCTCCAGGCGCACCAGCAGCCGTCCGAGCTGCTCGTCGCACTCGTCGGGGGTGGTGGCGGCGGCCAGCGCGCCGGTGACCGCCTGGCCCAGCAGGGCCGTCTCGGCGGCGAACTCCGCGCGCCCCTCGGCCTCCAGCAGCTCCCGGCGCCGGCCCTCCAGTACGGCGCGGGCGCGGTTGACGGCGGCCGTGGTCTCGCCGATCCGTTCCAGCACGGCCGTGCGCACGGTGGCGTCGCCGACCTCCAGGGAGCCGATCACCTCGGTGACGGCGCCGAGGCCGTCGGCGTGGCCGGCGATCCGCTCGCCCAGTTCGTCGGCCTCGGCGGCCGTGGCGGCGGAGGCGGCGCGGTCGGCCAGTTCGGCCACGGCCGCGCCCACGGCGTCGAAGGCGTCCGCGCGGGAGAGGTCGGCCGCCGCCCGGCGGCCGGTGGCGGCAAGCGCCTCGTCCAGCTCCGCGCCGAGCGCGTCGATCCGGCCGGGGTCGGCGTGGCGCAGCTCGCGCAGGGTCTCCACCGAGCCCCGGGCGCGGCGCAGTTCGGCCAGGAGGTCCACCCAGCCGACCGCCTCCCCGGGCGCCTCGCCCCGGGCGCGGCGCACCAGCGCGGTGGTGCGCGCGGCCGTCTCCTCCACGGCGGCCGAGGCCCTCTCGCGCAGTTCGGCCACCCGCGCGTACTCGGCGACGGCCTGCCCGGCGGCCTCGCGCAGCGTCCGCAGCGGCGTGCCGAGCCCTTCCAGCTCCTCGGCCAGGCCGGGCGCGTCCAGCCAGTGGTGGCGGTCGGCGGCGCGGGCGCAGGCGGCGGTGACCGCCTCCAGGGCGGCCGCCGTGGGCAGCCCGCCGCCCGTACCCCGAGCCGTCCATCCGGTCACCCCCTCGGCCAGCCGTACGACGGACAGGCAGTCGGAGATGCCACGCACCAGCTCGGCGTTTCCGACCCGGGCCAGCGGACCGTCCCCGGCGGGGCCGGCGGCGCGGGGGTGAAGGGCGTAGGGGGTGTTCCACAGCCGTACCGGGTGCGCCGCCGTCTCCTCCCCGCCGGGCGCCCGGCCGAGCACGGCCAGGGTGCCGTCGTCGAAGAGGGCGTGGCCCAGGGCGGGGATCGGGGCGGCGGCCTCCTTGCGGATGAGGTTGTAGGACAGCAGCAGGGAGCGGCCCCGGGCAGGGGCGTGGAAGACGTACAGCACGTCCTCGCCGCCCGGCGAGCGCACCTCCGCCTCGAACTCCATCCCCTCGGTGTCCGTCTCGAAGGTACGGGCGGCCGAGCCGGCGGGGGCGTCGGCGAGGTAGCAGCCGCCGGGGAAGACGACGCCCTGGTCGTCGGGGAGGCGGCGGCACGCCTGCCCGATGCCGTCCAGCCGCAGCACCTCGCCGGTGCGGGTGTTGAAGACCAGGTGGCGGTGGGCGGCCTCGTTGTACGGCAGCACGCGCAGCAGGACGAGATCGCCGACGCGGGCGTGGGCGATCTCGGCGTCGGCCAGGGCCTGCAGGGGGTCCTCGACGGGCTCGCTGTGGACGCCCTCGGCGGTCTCGGTGTCGTTGTCGGTCTTGACGGTGAGAAAGCCGCCGACGGTCGAGACGTACAGTGTCCCGCCGTCGACCGCCACATGGGGGTGGCGTCCGGTGACGTGGTCCTCGCGGGCGGCCGGCGTCCAGACGACGTCCTGGGCGGAACCGGTGGAGCCCGCCGCGCGGTCGAGGTGGTCGCGCTCGCCCTCGGCGTCGAGGTAGGCGACCGTGCCGCCCACCTCGGCGCGCCAGCGCAGGACGCGGATGTCGGTGGCCCGCCCGCCGATGGAGAAGACGGCCAGCAGCAGCGGTCCGGTGCGGCGCAGCCGCAGCAGCCGGGCGTGCCGGTAGTAGCGGAACAGCTCCTCGACGTCGCGGTGGAGGCGCGGGTCGTCGAGCAGGCCGGGCACGGCGTCCGGGCCGGCGGGCTCGAAGGCGGGCGGGCCGCCGTCCTCCGCGCGCAGGCGGTGGAGGGTGAGCACGTCGGCGACCGACTCCGGCCGCCCGTGCCCGGCGGGCGGGTTGGCGCCCAGCAGCAGCGCCCCGCCGACGGCCACCGCGTCGCACGGCACCCGGGGCCGCCCGGTGTCCAGCCGGGCGGCGCCCGCCAGTTCCAGTCCGGCGTCGCCGAAGGCCTCGACGCGGCGGTCGTTGAGGGCCCGTGCCCGGGCCGCGAGATCCGTCGCCGCGGCCGCCATCCGGTCCCGCAGCACCTCGTGGGCGCCCGCGTCCGGCCCCACGTCCGGCCGCGCCTCCGGCGTCCGGCGTGCCTCGGTTGCCACCTGCCCTCAACTCCTCGCTCGTTCGGCGTCCTTCACAGGGTGTGCGGGTCAGCGGCCCACGGGGGTGCCGTTCCCGGCGGCGTGCGTACGGTCGGCCGCGCCGCCCGCCGTACCGGCCGCGCCGCCGGCCAGGGCCGACAGCGGCAGGTCGGCGACGCCCGAGCCGCGCACCGCCTCCAGCAGGGAGGCCAGCTTCGGGGCGTCGGGGCCGCCGCCCGAGGCCAGCCTCGCCAGCAGGCCGGCCAGGGTCAGATCGCGCAGTCCCGCGGCGCCGAGCCCGGCGGTCACGGCGGTCAGGTCGTGCGTGAACGTCGAGTTCTCCTTGTCGAGCCAGGGGCCCGCCATGGCCTGGACGGTCTCGCTGCGGTTCACGAAGCCGTCGACGCTCCGGCCGGCGGCGATGGAGCCCACCAGCTTGTCGAAGAAGACCGAGTCCCCGCCGACGATGTCGATGTTGGCGTTCTCCAGGCCGGTGGCGATCAGGGTCGCCTGGGACTCGGCGATCTGCCGCTGGACGTCGATGCCCGCGATGCGGACCTCCTTCTCCGCCTCCAGCCGCAGGCGGTACTCCTCGTGCCCCCGGCCCGCCTCGTCCATCCGTGCCATGGCGCCGGCCTTCTCGGTGAGCCCCTCGGCCTCGGCCTTCAGCTTCTCGCGCAGCCCGTCGGCCTGGGCCAGGGCGAGTTCGCGCTCGGCCTCGGCCTCGGCACGGCGGGTCTTGGCGATGGCGTCGGCCATCCGCTCCTGGACGTCGGCCTCGGCGAGTCCGGCCGCGGCGGCCTCGGCCTTGCGGCCCTCGGCCAGGCGTACGGCGGCGGCCGCGTCCATCTCGGCGGCCTTGCGGCGCGCCTCGGCCATCGTCAGCTCCTCGGCCGCCCGGTGCCCGGCGGCCTGCTCGGCGGCCTCGGCCGCCTTGATGTCCTTGACCAGCCGCTCCTGGGCCTGGGCCTCGGCGGCGATGATCAGGGCCTGGCGCTCGCGCTCGGCCTCCTCCACCGTGCGCAGCTTCTTGATCTCCTCCTCCTGCTGCGCGACGGTCTTCTCCACCGCGATCCGCTCGCGGATCACGTCGGCGATGTCCCGCTTCTCGGCCTCGACCTCCTTGTCGGCGGCGATCCGGCGCAGCTGGGTCTCGCGTTCGCGGGCGATGACCTCCAGCAGACGGTCCTTCTCGATGCGCTCGTTCTCGATGGCCACGACCCGGTCGCGGTTGAGCTTGGCGACGGCGATCTCGCGCTCGCGGTTCTCGTTCTGGATGCCGAGGGCCTCCTCGGTCTTCAGATGCGCGGCGTGGGAGCGCAGCCGCTCCTCGGCCTGGACGCGGGCGGTCTCGGCCTCCTCGCGGGCGCGCACGGTCTCTATCTCGCGCTGCTGGCGGATCTCGGCGTCGGCCTGGCGGCGCTCGAGTTCGAGGACGGCCTCGCGGGCCTCGACGTTCTGCCGGGTGATCTCCTTCTCCTCGCTGCGCTGGAACTCGTTGGTGCGCACGTGCTCCACGGCGGTCAGCTCGGTGATCTTGCGGATGCCCTGGGCGTCGAGGATGTTGTTCCCGTCGAGCTGCCTGAGCGGGGTCTGCTCCAGGTAGTCGATGGCCGCGTCCTCCAGGCTGTAGCCGTTGAGGTCGGTGCCGATGACGGCGATGATCCGGTCGCGGAACTCGTCGCGCTTGGTGTAGAGGTCGGCGAAGTCGAGCTGCTTGCCGACGGTCTTGAGCGCCTCGGAGAACTTGGCGTTGAACAACTCCTGGAGGGTGGTCCGGTCGCTGGCCCGCTCGGTGCCGATGGCCTGGGCGACCTTGATGACGTCCTCGACGGTCTTGTTGACGCGGACGAAGAACGAGATGCGGATGTCGGCGCGGATGTTGTCCCGGCAGATCAGCCCCTCGCCTCCGGTGCGGGCGATCTCGATGGTCTTCACCGAGATGTCCATCACCTCGGCCCGGTGCAGCACGGGCAGCACCACGGTGCCGGTGAAGGTCACGTCGACCTTGCGCATCTTGGAGACGATCAGCGCCTTGCCCTGTTCGACCTTGCGGAACAGGCGGCTGACCACGATCAGCAGGGCGATGCCCATGAGCATGAGCACGGCGATGAGCACGCCGAGGCCCGTGGAGATGACGTCCATGGCGGTGGGTTCCTTGTGAGGTCGTGTGCTTGAGGTCCGGTGGGCGGGTCCGCGGCGGCGCGCGGGGGTCAGCGCGGCAGCCGGCCGGCGTCCGGACCGGGGTCCAGTACGGGGTCGCAGGGCATGACGTGGAAGAAACCGCCGTCGGGGTCGTAGTCGAAGACCAGTGCGGTGCTTCCGGCGGCCAGGCCCGCGGCATCCTCGCCCCGGGCGCGGACCTGGACCAGATGGGCCGAGCCGTCGTCGGCGGTGATCTCGGCCTGCCCGAAGCGGTGGCTGACGTGCCCGGTGCGGATGGTGCACACCCGGCCGACGAGGTCGCGGTGGCTGATGCCCGCCTCCCGCGGCGCCAGCCGGGCCAGCAGGCGGATCAGCAGCCGTGTCAGCCCCCAGGCGGCGAGCAGCGCGGCGGGCAGGACCAGCAGGCGCGCCGGGGCGCCCCCGCCGGCCCGCTCGACCAGCGCCGCACCGCTCAGTGATGCGAACCAGGAAATCGAGATGAGGAGGGACAGGGAGACGGAAACCGGCGCCCCGCCGAGTCCGGCCGCCGCGAGAACCGCCGCGGGGCCGGTGGCCGGACCGGTGCCAAAGTGGTCGCGGTGGCCGGCGTCGATGCTCTCACCCCCGTCGAGGGCATCGACGCCGACCGCTCCGACCAGTACCGTCAACCAGTACACGAGCACCACCACAAGTCCGAACCCGAACAGATTGGCGGGGAAGCTCATGGCCGTATGCATGAACTCGCTCATCGTTGCACCCCCGTACCGGTCGCGGCGTGACCTCATGCTGACAGTCCGGAACCGGGTCGCACATTGCCAGGATCCGGCAATCTTTACGCCGTGCTTACGTCCGGCAACCGGAGGGAACCATCGGCGCGGCAGCCGTCGCCCGCCCCTTCGGGCCGGATGGTGCGGGCTGTCCGGCCAGGCGGTTCGGCGCCCCCGGGGCGCGGGGAGGAGCCGTGGGGAGGAGCCGTGGGGAGCCGTGGGGAGCCGCGAGGCGGTCGGCTAGAGCGGCTTCTCCGGCCAGCCCAGCAGCCGGGCGCCCATCGCGGCGGTCTCCAGGGTGTAGCGCTGGAGACCGTCACCGGGGTCGTAGCCGGTCAGCTCCCGGATGCGCGCCAGCCGGTACGACAGGGTCCGCACGCTCACGCCCAGCCGGCGGGCGGCCTCCGCGTTCACATAGCCCGCCGCCGAGCACACCGACAGGGTCTCCAGCAGCGGCGCGGCCCCGCCGCGGGCCTGGGTGAGCGGCCCCAGGACCGTGCGCACCAGATCGGCCATCGCCGCGCGGTCGCGCAGCAGCACCGGGAAGACCAGCATCTCCGCCGCGTTGAACCGGACCCCCTCCAGGCCGAGCCGGTCGGCGAGGTCCAGGGCCCCCAGCGCCTCCTCGTAGGAGCGCACCACGCCGCTGGGGCCGCTGTGGGACCGGCCGAGCGCCACCCGCCCGGCGGCGGGGTAGCCCGGGCCGGGGTCCTCGGCGAGCCGGGCGAAGGCCCGCAGGACGGACTTGTCGGCGCTGGCGGCGATGCACACCAGCCGCCCGTCCTTGGTGGCGAGCAGCACGTCGCGCTCGCCGAAACGGCCCACCAGTTCGCGCTCGATGCGGCGCACGGTGGGGTGCACGTCGTCGTACTTCTCGGTGCCCGAGGCCACCGCGACCGCGTGCGCGCGGGCCAGCCGCAGACCGAAGCGCTCGGCGCGCTCGGCGAGTCGGCCCAGGTCGCTGCGGCCGTAGAGCAGGTCGTCCACGAACTCGCGGCGCTCGGCCTCCTCCTGCCGTACCGCCAGCCGCTGGGCCCGCTCGTGCCCCTCTCCCAGCGCGGCCACCGCGGCCTCCACCGCGGCCAGCAGGGCGTCGCCGGTGCGGGCCCGCTCGGCGGCCGTGGCCGACCGGGCGATGCCCGGCAGCGTGCCCCACAGCCGGCGGGTCTCGGCGAGGTAGAGGCCGACCAGGTCGCGCAGGCCGTAGCCCTGCTCGGCGACCCGCTCGCCGGTCTCGCGGAAGGTGTCCAGCTCGGCGCGGCGCGGCAGCCGCCCGGTCCGGGATATCTCGGCGAGCAGTTCCGCGTAACCGCCGAGGAAGGAGTCGGGGAGCCTGCTGCGCCTCACCGGTGCCCCGCCCCCTTTCGTTCCGCGTTCCACCCGCCCCCGGCCGTACGGCCGGACCACCGGCACAGACTAAGGGAGTGACGGGGCCGCCGCGGCAGGGGTGGCGGCGTGCGCGGCGGGGAAGGATCACCTCCGGTCGCCGCGGCGGAGGGCGGTGTGATCACCGTCACCGGCGAAACCGGGGCGGCCGGGGGCATTCGCCGACATGGACCGGGAGTTGCCGGGCATTACCCGACAGTACCCGCGCAGTCGTGCACGGATCCGCTCTTGCGCGGAAACAGCAGGTTGTGGGTACGGTGGTATGACAATCAAGATCATAAATGGTGTGCCGGGAAGTCTGGTCGGCGACGTTGTCCACGTACCCCGAAACCGACCCCGGGAGGTCACTCCATGTCCAACGCCCCCAAAGAGCGCACCTCCCTCTTCGGGCTGCCGTCGTTCCAGGAGCGCCGGTTCCTGCTGGAGGCGCTGCGCGCCGAGACCGTCGGCGGGATGCTGCTGCTGGCCGCCGCGGTGGTGGCGTTGGTCTGGGCGAACTCCCCCTGGGGGGGGCTGTACGAGTCGGTCCGCGACTTCCACTTCGGCATCTCCTCCCTCCACCTCGACCTGTCGGTGGGGCACTGGGCGTCGGACGGCCTGCTGACGATCTTCTTCTTCGTCGCCGGCATCGAACTGAAGCGCGAACTGCTCCTGGGTGAGCTGCGGCGCCCGGCCGCGGCCGCGCTCCCGGTGGTCGCCGCCGTGTGCGGCATGGTGGTGCCCGCCCTCTTCTACGTCGCGGTCAACGCGGCGGGCGGCGGCCAGATGGACGGCTGGGCCATCCCCATGGCCACCGACATCGCCTTCGCCCTCGGCGTGCTCGCCGTGATCGGCACCAACCTGCCGTCGGGCATCCGGGCCTTCCTCCTCACCCTCGCCATCGTCGACGACCTCGGCGCGATCCTCGTCATCGCCGTCTTCTACACCTCCGCGCTGAACCTGCCCGCCCTGGGCGGGGCGCTGGCCGGACTGGCGGTGTTCTGGTTCCTCCACCAGAAGCTGCGGGTGCGCGGCTGGTACGTGTACGTGCCGCTGGGCCTGGTCATCTGGGCGCTGATGCACGCCAGCGGGGTGCACGCCACCATCGCCGGTGTGGCGATGGGCATGCTGCTGCGGGTGGTCCCGACCAAGGGCAGCGAGGGCTGGCCCACCGAGAAGGAGTCCCCGGCCGAGCGGATCGAGCATCTGGTGCGGCCGCTGTCGGCGGGCTTCGCGGTGCCGGTGTTCGCCCTCTTCGCGGCAGGCGTCAGCGTCTCCGGCGACGCGCTGGGCGAGACGTTCCGCCGACCCGAGTCGCTGGGCGTGATCCTCGGCCTGTTCGCGGGCAAGCTCATCGGCGTCTTCGGCGGCACCTATCTGGCCGCCCGCTTCACCCGTGCCCGGCTCAGCGAGGACCTGGAGTGGGCGGACGTGGCGGGCGTCGCGCTGCTGGCCGGCATCGGCTTCACCGTCTCGCTGCTGGTGGGTGACCTGGCCTTCGCGGACAACGCGGAGACCGGCGAGTACGTCAAGGCGGCCGTCCTGATCGGCTCGCTGCTCTCCGCGGTGGCCGCCGCCGTCTTCCTCAAGTTCCGCGACGCCCGCTACAAGCGGCTGTGGGAGGAGGAGAACCGGGACGACGACCGCGACGGCATCCCGGACATCTACGAGCGGCCGCGGGGCACGGTCACCGAGGGAGCCGCCGGCCGGGCCGACCGGGAGGTCAACCGCGAGGGCTGACGGCGCCCTCCCCGGCCCCTCCGGACTCCGAAGTGCCGCTTCCGGCGTCGTCACCGCCGCCCGCGCCGTTCCGGCCGCGCCCGCCCACCGGCAGGCGCGGCCCCTTCCCGTCGCCCGGGATGCCCGCCAGCTTCTCGAGGTCGAAGACCCGCGCGATCGGCACGTCCGTGCTGCTGTGGGCGACGATCGAGAAGGCGATGGTGACGGCGATCAGTGTGAAGGCGTCCTCGGCGCGCGGGACGCCCGACTGGAGCACCAGCAGCCCGTAGACCACCGAGGCGAAGCCCTTGGGCCCGAACCAGGCCGCCGTGAGCCTCTCCTTACGGTCGAAACCGGTGCCCACCAGGGACAGCAGCATCGAGGCCGGGCGGATCAGCACGATGGCCAGGAGCGCGACCACGTAGCCCCCCAAGGACAGGTCCCCGAAGAGCTGCGGGGTCAGCAGCGCGCCGAAGACCAGCAGCGCCGCGAACTTCGCCAGCTCCGCCAGGGACTCCCCCAGCGGCTCGAACGCCCCCTTGGCCTCCGGGGAGACCGCGGCGATCACCGCGCCCGCCGAGAAAGCGGCGAGGTAGGGGTTGGCGTGGGTGAGGTGGCAGGCGGCGTACAGGGTCACACCGACGGCCAGCGGCAGCAGCGGCTGGAGCCTGGGCTCGGCGCCCAGCAGACGGAAGCGGACCAGCCAGTTCGCCAGCAGCGGCAGCAGGACGCCGAAGAGCAGGCCGAGGACCAGCTCGGTGGCGATCGCGGTGAAGTCGGCGTCCTCGGCGTGCCCGGCCGGCGCGGCGGCGGCGATGAGGATCAGGACGAAGGGCAGTGCGAGGCCGTCGTTGACGCCGCTTTCGATGTTGAGGAGCTGCCGCAGCTTCGCGGGCACCTCCTCGCGGCCCACGATCGCCGAGGCGAACACCGGGTCGGTGGGTGCCAGTACCGCGCCGACCAGGAAGGACGTCGTCCAGTCCAGGCCGACCAGGAAGTGGGTCAGCAGCGCGACGCCGAGGAAGGCCAGCGGCATGCCCAGGCCGAGCGCGCGGACCGGATTGCGCCAGGCCCGGCGCAGCGCGGGGAAGGAGACGTGCATGCCGTCGGTGAACAGCACCGCGAACAGGGCCAGGTCGGCGGTGGCCGCCACGATGTCGCTGTCCGGGGTGATGTGGATCAGCCCCAGGAAGCCGTCGCTGACCAGCGCGCCGCCCACCAGGAACAGCAGCGAGGTGGAGAGCACCGACCGGGCGGCCAGCCCGGACAGCAGCACCGCTATGAGCAGCGCCACTCCGAACACCATGACGAGTACCACGAGAACACTCTCCCCAGGACGCGGACTCCGGCCGCCGGACCTGCCGTGCGCGGGCCCCGACAGGCGGGCACCCTACCGCTGCCCCGGAGCGGCCCGGGACAGAGGGGTGCCGGGCGGGCGGGCGGATCAGACCGGGGTCGCGGCGAGGGCCGCACGGTGCTCCTGGAGGGTGTGCTGCATGGCGGTGATCCTGCGGACGACGAGGATCGCCAGCACGGCGGCGAGGATGTCGACCCCGTCGGCGAAGAGGTAGGAGGAGACGGCGCTCCCGAGTTCCTCGAGGGTCTGCGCGTCCTGGTACCTGCGGGACGCGAACCGGTTGGACGCCCAGGTGAGCAGCCACAGCAGCCACCAGCAGTTGAGCAGTCCGCCGGGAAGGCGCTCGCGGACCGTGCCGTCCGGCCCCGGCGGGGTGCTGGCGTCCCAGATGTCGTTGGCGATCTTCTTGGGGAACCAGAGGTTGACGACGGGCACGAACCATCCGCCGATCGCCCAGCCCGGCCTCATCCGCTGGCTCGCGGCGTCGAACGTCTCCGCGTTGAGCCGGGAGCGGTGGAACCACATCAGGAACGGGATCCCCGCCGCCACCAGCGCGGCGAACTGGACCACACCGGCGGCGAAGTACAGCGACTCCGCGCTCTCCAGGGCCTCGGTGGAGCCGTACCACGACGACCGCGACTCCTCCTTCAGGAGCCCGGCGAGCCGGGAGCCGGCGAGGATCGCGAACAGGTCGGAGGCCACGACCGCCCCCAGCAGCGCGACGGTGACGGTCGCCAGGGTCCGGGTGGACTGCCAGCGCAGATACGGCGACTCCCCCTGCTTCCGGCGGGTCCGTTCCACCACCCGCAGTTCCTCGTCGGTCAGCACCCACCAGGGCTGTCCCGCGGGCGCGGCGGGCGCGGCGGGCACGGTGGGCGCGGTGGGCGCGGCGGACGGCGGCACCGTGTCGCCGCACGCCGGGCACCGGTTCCCGGCCGCCTCGCCCCGTCCCTCCCCGTCCGCCTTCCCGCCGGTCTTCCCGTCCCCTTCGCCCCCGCACTCCGTGCACGCCACGGCTTCGCCCCCTGCCCCTCGATGATCGTCCGCCGCACCCTACCGGCCCCCCGGGACGGCCGCCCCACGGTTTTCCGGGGAAGCCTGGAGGGGGCGTACCGGGGCCCATTTGGCTAATACCCCCTAGGGGTATAAAGTCGAGAGTGTCGGAACATCCGCCCGGCCGCCCGGCCGTCCGGGCGTTTCCGCGCACCGATCCGAGGGAGCAGAATCCATGAGCACCGTCACCACCACCTACAAGGTCACCGGCATGACCTGCGGCCACTGCGAGGGCGCCGTCAACAGCGAGGTCTCCGGGATCGACGGCGTCACCGAGGTGAAGGCCGTCGCCTCGACCGGTCTGGTGACCGTCACCTCCACCCGCGAACTGGACGACGAGGCCGTACGCGCCGCCGTCGACGAGGCGGGCTACGAGCTCGCCGGCCGGGCCTGACCGCCCGCGACCACCCCGCCTCCGCCGGACCGTGCCGGCCGCGCGCCCGCGCCGCCGGCACGGTCCGGCCCCCGCCCGGGAGAGAGCATGACCACCACCACGACATCCGGTACGCAGGCGCCCGCCGACGAGGTCGAACTCGCCATCGGCGGGATGACCTGCGCCTCCTGCGCCGCCCGTGTCGAGAAGAAACTCAACCGGATGGACGGCGTGAGCGCCACCGTCAACTTCGCCACCGAGAAGGCGCGCGTCAGCTACGCCCCCGGTGTGAGCGTCGACGATCTGATCGCCACCGTCGAGAAGACCGGCTACACCGCCCAGCCTCCCCCGCCGCCCGCCCCCGCGCGCCCGGAGGCCGGGACGCGGGCCGGGGACGGGGCCGGACAGGGCGAGGGCGAGCGCGAACTGGCCTCGCTGCGGCAGCGCTTCCTGGTCTCCCTGGTCCTGTCGGTGCCGGTGGTGCTGCTGTCGATGATCCCGGCCCTCCAGTTCGACAACTGGCAGTGGCTGTCGCTGACCCTGGCCGCGCCGGTCGTGGTGTGGGGCGCGCTGCCCTTCCACCGCGCGGCGTGGACGAACGCCCGGCACGGCGCGGCCACCATGGACACCCTGGTCTCACTGGGTACGACCGCGGCCCTGGGCTGGTCGCTGTGGGCGCTGTTCCTCGGTGACGCCGGCATGCCGGGGATGCGGCACGGCTTCGAGCTGACCGTCTCCCGCTCCGACGCCTCCTCCGCCCTGTATCTGGAGGTCGCCGCCGGGGTGACGACGTTCATCCTGCTCGGCCGCTATCTGGAGGCGCGCTCCAAGCGGAGCGCGGGCGCCGCCCTGCGCGCCCTGCTGGAGCTGGGCGCCAAGGAGGTCACCGTGCTGCGGGGAGGGCGCGAGGAGCTCGTCCCCGTGGCCGAGCTGGCCGTCGGGGACCGCTTCCTGGTCCGCCCCGGCGAGAAGATCGCCACCGACGGCACCGTGGTCGAGGGCGCCTCGGCCGTGGACGCCTCGATGCTGACCGGCGAGTCGGTACCGGTGGACGTCTCGGCCGGTGACGCGGTCACCGGCGCCACCGTCAACGCCGGCGGCCGGCTGGTCGTCGAGGCCACCCGTGTCGGCTCCGACACCCAGCTCGCCCGGATGGCCAAGCTGGTCGAGGACGCCCAGAACGGCAAGGCCGACGCCCAGCGCCTGGCCGACCGCATCTCCGCCGTCTTCGTGCCCGTCGTCATCACGATCGCCCTGGGCACCCTGGGCTTCTGGCTCGGCAACGGCGCAGGCCCGACCGCGGCCTTCACCGCGGCCGTCGCCGTCCTGATCATCGCCTGCCCCTGCGCCCTGGGCCTGGCCACCCCCACCGCCCTGATGGTCGGCACCGGACGCGGGGCCCAGCTCGGCATCCTCATCAAGGGCCCCGAGGTCCTGGAGAACACCCGGCGCGTGGACACCGTCGTCCTGGACAAGACCGGCACCGTCACCACCGGGAAGATGACCCTCCTGTCCGTCCACACCGCCGACGGCGAGGACGAGAGCGAGGTGCTGCGCCTGGCCGGCGCCCTGGAGCACGCCTCCGAACACCCCGTCGCACGGGCGATCGCGGCCGGCGCCGCCGAGCGCGTCGGCACCCTGCCCGCGGTGGAGCGCTTCGAGAACGCCGCCGGGCTCGGCGTCCGGGGCACCGTCGAGGGCCGCGAGGTGGCCGTGGGCCGGGAGCGGCTGCTGGCCGGGAGCGCCCTGGAGCTTCCCCCGGAACTGGCCGGGGCACGGGCCGCCGCGGAGGCGGAGGGCCGCACCGCGGTCGCCGTCGCCTGGGACGGGAAGGTGCGGGGGCTGCTGGCGGTGGCGGACGCCGTCAAGCCCACCAGCGCCGAGGCCATCACCCGGCTGCGTGCCCTCGGACTCACCCCCGTCCTGCTCACCGGCGACAACCGGACGGTGGCCGAATCCGTCGCCCGCGAGGTCGGGATCGACGAGGTGATCGCCGAGGTCATGCCCCAGGACAAGGTCGACACCGTCAAGCGCCTCCAGAGCCAGGGCCGCTCCGTGGCCATGGTCGGCGACGGCGTCAACGACGCGGCCGCCCTCGCCCAGGCCGACCTCGGCCTGGCCATGGGCACCGGAACCGACGCCGCCATCGAGGCCGGCGACCTGACCCTGGTCCGCGGCGACCTGCGCGCCGCCGCCGAC